>CAVPPP010000023.1:0-350411 GCA_963707005.1 uncultured Actinomycetota bacterium | reverse complement strand
AACCGCTTCACGTAGTCGAGCACCGAGAAGCCGGTGACGACCTTGAACTGGGCGGAGAAGTGCGACGGACTGAAACCGACCAGTGCGGCCAGCGCGGGGACGCTCACGGGCGCCGCCAGGTGTGTCCGCAGGTGGGCCTGCGCCCGGGCGATCGGCTTTCGGTCACGTGACCGTCCCGCCCGCTCGGCGGCCAGCTGGGCCAGCAGATGCCAGGCCACACCCGCCGCAGCGGTCAGGCTGGCCGACGTCTCGTCCCGGGCCAGGTCGTCGCAGGCGCTCTCCAGCAACGAGAAAGCCCCGTACGGGTCGTCGAGCGTCGCCACCGGGGCCTCGACGCTCAGCCCGATCGCGGCCAGCAGGTTCTCCAGGTCGCTCCCCCGCACGTGTAGCCACCAGATGGACCACGGCTGGTCGGGGTCGGACTGGTAGCGATGCGGTATCCCGGGTGGGATGACCAGCACCTGGTGCGGCCCGACCCGGTGCCGACGACCGGCCAGCTCGCACCATCCGGCCCCGTCGACACAGGCGATGACAATGGCCTGATCCACTCCCGCCCGGCGGATCCGCCCGTGCCGGGCGGCGTGCGGGAAGTAGCCGGCGTCGGTCACCAGCAGCATCGAGGTCGGCGGCCGACTGGACGCCTCGGCCACCAGAGGGGCCGGCAGCACGTACATCCGCTGGCCCGGGAAACCCTCCGGCAGCAACATTCCGGTCAGGTTAGCGGAGATCGTCGAATCGTCCAGGTCGGTCGTCGGATTCTGCATTCCGGCGCCGCGCTCGTCCGCGTAGCGTGACGGCGTGCCCACAGAACGCGACGACGTGCTCGTCCCCGGCTTCGACCTGTCGCCGCGACCCGCTCACCTGGCGGACGCCGAGGTGGCCGCCTGGTCGGCCCCGATCGTGCTGCCGACCTACCGACCGACCGAGCCTGACCGCTACCCGGCCTACCTGGACCGCCGCGTGTACCAGGGGTCCTCCGGCCGGGTGTTCCCGCTGCCGTTCCACGACCGGATCAGCGAGACCCCCACCGAACACAGCTGGACCGGGCTGCACCTGGAGAACGCGTACGTCCGCGTGCTGGTGCTGCCCGAGCTCGGTGGCCGGATCCAGCTGGCCGTGGACAAGCGCACCGGCTACCCGCTGTTCTACGCCAACCCGGTGATCAAACCCGCCCTGGTGGGTCTGGCCGGACCGTGGCTGGCCGGCGGCGTGGAGTTCAACTGGCCCCAGCACCACCGCCCGGCGACGTACCTGCCGATGGCCTGGGAGATCGACGAGTCCGACGGCACCGTGTGGTGCTCCGACCACGACCCGTTCGCCCGGATGAAGGGCATGCACGGGGTCCGGCTGCGACCCGACTCGACCGTGATCGAGCTCCGGGCCCGGTTGTTCAACCGGGACGAGCTGACCCAGACCTTCCTGTGGTGGGCCAACGTCGCCGCCGAGGTGCACGACGACTACCAGTCGTTCTTCCCCGCCGACGTGAGCATGGTGGCCGACCACGCGAAGCGGGCCGTGACCACCTTCCCGGCTGCCACCACCCCCTACTACGGGGTCGACTACAGCGTGCGGCGGACCGCCGACCACCGCGCCGACAGCCCGTTCGTGGTGCCGGGTGACCGACTGGACTGGCCGCGGAACATCCCGGTGCCGACGTCGTACATGTGCGTCGGATCGCGCGGGGACTTCTTCGGCGGCTACGACCACCGGGCCGGCGCCGGCTTCGTGCACTGGGCCGACCGGCACTACGCCGTCGGGAAGAAGCAGTGGACCTGGGGCGACGACGACTTCGGTCGCACCTGGAACCGCAACCTGGCCGACGGGAACGCGGTCTACATCGAGCTGATGGCGGGCGTGTTCACCGACAACCAGCCCGACTTCTCCCATCTGGCGCCCGGCGAGACGAAGACGTTCTCCCAGCACTGGTACCCGGTGGCCGGCACCGGCGTCGTCGTGGCCAGCACACTCGACCTGGCCCTCGGTCGCCGGCTCGTCGAGGACGGAACCGAGCTGGTCCTCGACGCGACCCGCCCGCTGGGTCCGACGCGGGTGTCGGTCACCGACACCACCGGCGCTTCCCTGTACGACGCGGAGCACGATCTGCATCCCGACCAGCGAGCCCACATCAGTCTGCGCACCACGGAGTCGGTCCGGGTGCTCGTCGGCTCCGCCGACCGTCCGCTGCTCCGCTGGGATCCGACCGCCGTGACCGCCGCCGCCGACCTGCAGCCCGCCGTCGAGCCGTCACCGCCGGCCGAGATCCCTTCGGTCGAGGAGCTTTATCTGGTCGGGCGTCACCTGGAGCAGTACCGGCACGCCACCCGCTCGCCCGAGCCCTACTGGACCGAGGCGCTGAGCCGCGATCCGGGCCATGTCGCGTCCCACGTGGCGCTGGGCACCCGGCGCTACCGCGAGGCCCGTTATGCCGAGGCCGAGCAACACGCCCGGGCCGCGGTCGAGCGGCTCACCCGGCTCAACCCGAACCCAGAGGTCGGCGACGCCCACTACCTGCTGGGTCTGAGCCTGACCCGGCTCGGTCGCGACGACGAGGCGTACGAGGTCTTCGCCAAGGCCACCTGGCTGGACGCGTACGTCGGTCCGGGGAACCACCAGCTCGCCCTCATCGACGCGCGCCACGGCCGCGACGAGCTCGCCCTGCAGCGGGTCGAAGCCGGTCTGCGCGCCCGCCCCGAGCAGCTCCAGCTGCGTGACCTCGCCGTGGTACTGCTCCGACGACTGGGTCGCGACGACGAGGCCCGCCGTCGGCTGAACGCGACCCTGGCCCTCGACCCGCTGGATGTCTGGGCCCGCCAGCTCGCCGGCACCCTCGACGACCAGCGCGGTCAGATCGAGGCGCAGACCCTGCTCGACGTCGCCCAGGAGAACGCCCGTGCCGGGAACCTGGCGGTGGCCGTCGAGCTGGCCGACCGGGCCCGTCGGGCGGATGCCCACCGGCCCTTGGGTCAGACCGCCTGCGCCGTGCTCGCCGACTACCTCGCGGCCACCTGGCTGGACCGCCTCGGCGACCAGGCCGGTGCTGCCACCGCCCGCGAACGGGCGCGCGGGGGCGACCGGAGCTGGAACTTCGCCTCCCGGCTCGACGACGTCGACGCCCTCCAGGCGGCGCTGCGGGCGGATCCGGCCGACCCGACCGCGGCCGCCCTGCTCGGTCACTGGTGCTACGCGCACGGCCGGCCCTCCGAGGCGCTCACCCTCTGGCGGCACTCGGCCGAGCTCGCGCCCGATGACCCGGTGGTCTGGCGCAACATCGCTGTGGCCGCCTACAACGTCGAGCACGATCCGGCCGCAGCGACGACCGCGTACGAGCGTTCGCTGGTGGCCGCACCCGGCGACCCGCGGCTGCTGTTCGAGAGCGACCAGCTGCTGAAGCGGATCGGAGAGAGCACCGACGTCCGCCTGAGACGGTTGGCTGCGCACTCCTCCGCGCTCGGGGCTCGTGACGACCTCGCGGTCGAGCACGCGCAGCTGCTGCTCGCCGCGGACCGCGCCGGCGAGGCCCTGGCCGTCCTCGACGGACGGCGCTTCCAGCCCTGGGAAGGCGGCGAAGGTCTGGTGCTGCGGGCCTGGGAACGGACCCGACTGGCGCTCGCCCGGCAGGCTCTGAACGCGGGTGACCCCGAGGCCGCGGTCGACCACGTCCGCGCGGCCCTGGACCCGCCCGCGACGTTGGGCGAGAGCCGCCACCCGCTGGCCAACCCGGCCGCTCTGCTGCTGGCGCTGGGCGATGCCGCGGGCGCCGCGAGACGGGACGACGAAGCCGCCGCGGCCTGGCGGGAGGCCGCGGAGGCGACCGGCGACTTCTCGGAGATGTCGCCGCTGGCGTACTCGGAGAACACCTATCCCTCGGTGCTGGCGGCCCGGCGTCGCGGCGACGCGTCGTTCGCCGACCGACTCACGACCGGCCTCCGGTCCCACGTCGAGGAGCTTGCCCGGACACCGGCGATGATCGACTACTTCGCCACCTCGCTGCCGTCGCTGCTGCTGTTCGACGACGACCCGCAGCGTCGCCGTGACCTGCTCGTGGGGGTGCTCCGCGCCCAGCTCGCCCTGTTGGACGACGATCACGATCGCGCCGACACCGAGCTCGCCGGTGTGTTGGCCGCCGACCCCAGCCACGAGCTCGCCCTCGATCTCCGTCACCACCTCGAAACCGCCAGGAGCCTGTCGTGACCGATCTGACCGCCGCCCCCGGAGACCAGCCGCGCCACTGGTCGTTGCCCACGGCGACCGGGTGCTACGTGGTCGCCTTCTCCGACCCGGCCGGTGGTCCGGTTCTCCAGCACTGGGGGCCGGAGCCGGTCCGCGACTGGTCACCGGCCGACGGTCACGGCTTCGAGACGGAGGTGGACCGGCTGCCGTCGGAGCTGACCGCACTCGGAACCCGGCACACCCGCGGCACGGATCTGATCGTCGACCACGGGGACGGGTTGGTCGGCGCCCGGTTGGTCTGGTCCGACGACCTCGAGGTGAGCGTCGAGGGCACCGAGCACACCCTGCGTGCCCGGGCCACCGACACCACCGGGCACCTCCACATCACGCTGGTGATCGAGACCTCGACCGAGCACGACGCGGTCCGCAAGCACGCGGTCATCGCCAATGCCGGCGACAGCCCGCTGGTCCTGGACCGTGCGTTCGCGCCGGCCTGGGAGCTGCCGGTCGGTCCGGGAGCGACTGTCGACCTGCTGGGCGGACACTGGGCCCGCGAGTTCGGGGAGTTCCGGGTCCCGCTGCCGGCCGGTGAGCTGTCGATCGGCAGCCGGCAGGGTGTCACCTCGCACACGTACTCCCCGGTGCTGGCGGTCTCCGCTCTGGAACCGGGCACCGCCGACGGGTCCGACGTCACGTACGGCGTCGCGCTGGCCTGGCCGGGCTCGTGGCGGATGCTGGTGGACGCCATCCCGCACCGGCGACGGGTCCGGGTGGCGGGCGGTGTCGACGACGAGTCCGGGCGGATCCGGCTCGAGCCGGGCGAGGAGTTCCGGACTCCCGACACGGTCGGGATCGCCGCGCCGGACGGCTCGGACGGTCTCCGTCGCCGCTGGCACGACCTGCAGCGTGATCGGCTGGCGCGGGACCTGTCCCCCGCCCATCGTCCCGTCCTCTACAACTCCTGGTACGCAACCACCTTCGACGTCCGTCCCGAGCACCAGCTGCAGCTGGCCCGCCGGGCGGCCGCGCTCGGGGTCGAGGCCTTCGTGGTCGACGACGGCTGGTTCGCCGGACGCGACGACGATCGGCACGGTCTGGGCAACTGGTGGCCGGACCCGGTCGCCTTCCCGGACGGCCTCGACCCGCTCATCTCCGGGGTGCTCGACCTCGGTCTGCGGTTCGGCATCTGGGTGGAGCCGGAGGCGGTGAACCCGGGTGCGGAGGTGCTGGAGCAGCATCCCGACTGGATCTACCGGGCCGGCGAAAGGCCGCTGGTGACCAGCCGGAACCAGTACGTGCTGGACCTGGGCCGGGCCGACGTGCGGGCCTGGACCAAGGACTGGCTGCGCCGGCTGCTCGGCGACGAGCGGATCAGCTACCTCAAGTGGGACATGAACCGCCCGGTCAGCGATGGAGGCCGCCCCGGCGACCCGCACGGCCGGGCCTGGTCGGTGCAGCACGCCGAGGGTTATCTGGAGATCATGCGGATGCTGCGGAAGGAGTTCCCGCACGTCACGGTGGAGGCCTGCAGCGGGGGTGGGGGCCGCATCGACCTGGCCGTCCTCGAGGTCAGCGACGTGGTGTGGCCGAGCGACGAGACCGGCCCGCGTGATCGGGTGGCCATCCAGCACGGCTTCCTGTCCGCGTACGGACCGCACGTGATGAGCTCCTGGGTGACCGACGAGCACGACCGGCTCGACCTGGAGCCGGCCGGCCTCGAGTTCCGGTTCCTGGTCGGCATGGCGGGTGTGCTCGGCATCGGAGCCGACCTGACGCACTGGTCCGAGGCGGACCTGGCCCGTGGTCGGGAGCTGATCGAGCTCTACCGGGAGATCCGTTCCACCGTGCACACCGGTCGGGTCGAGCTGCACGGCCGGCCCCAGGACTCCGTCTACGCCGTCGAGTACGGCACCGACGACCAGGTGGTCGTGCTGGTCTACGCCCGCACTGACCGGCCGAGCGAGGTCACCGTCACGCCCCGGACGCTGCGCCCGGAGCGTCGTTACCGGCTGGGCGGAGGCGACCTGACGGCCACCGGGGCCGAGTGGGCGGCCGGAGTGCGCGTGCCGTTCGCGCTGGCCGTCGACGCCGACGTGCTCGTGCTCGACGCGGTCGGCTGACAGTGGTCGAGTTGGGCACGGACTGGCGTCGGGTACCGCTGCACTGGTCGGTCGACCTGGACCGCGGTGGTCGGTGGACCTCGTTGGCCACGGCGGAGCGAGAGTGGCTGTGGACCAATCCGGACCCGGCGATCGTGACTGCGCGGGCGACGGTGTCGGCCGATCCGGCCGAGAATCAGGAGCCGACGTTCGTGGACGCGGGCGGCGGCGAAGAGTGCTGGCCGACGGTGCGCGGGGAACCCGACCATGGCGCGGCCTGGTCCCGGGCGTGGTCCGGACAACCGGCGGACGCCACCGTCACGGCGCCCGGCGTGGGATCGCTGCACCGGCGGATCACCGGCGCGGAGACGGTCGAGGTCAGCTACGAGATCGCCGGGACATCGGGCACCGGCTTCCTGCACGCCGCCCATCTGCTCGTCGACGTCGGACCCACGGCCCGGCTGCTGGCTGCCGGGACGCCGCCCATGCGGGTGCTGGACAGCGACCGACCGGACCGGGTTTGGCCCGACGGTCTCGACCGGCTCGGGCCGGACGACGGCACCGCTGTCTGCGCGCTGCTACCCGGCACGTCCAGCGTCACCGTGGTGGACGGATTGCACGCCCTGCGGCTCAGCTGGCACTCGTCCGAGCAGCCCGAACACAGCAGTCTGCTGCTGTGGCGGAACCTCCGCGGCTGGCCCGAAGCGAACCCGTACCGGTCGATCGGGATCGAGCCGATGCTGGGCCGGTCCGCTGACCTACAGACCGCCGCTGACGCCGATCTGGCCAGGGTCGGACCGCAGGGCCGCACCGGATGGACGCTACGGCTCGAGGCCCTGGAGAAGGCATCCGCCTCAACGCCGACACCGACCCTCTGACGTCAGAGCTGCACGCCCCTCGTCAGCGCGCCGTCGACGACGAGGTTGGTGCCGCTGACCCGGCTGGCCAAGGGGCTGGCGAGAAAGACGACCGGTGCCGCGATCTCTTCCGGACTGCCCATGTGGCCGGTGGGATTCAGGGTCACCGCAGTCTGGAAGAGGGTCGGGTCGCCCGTCTCGATGTTCTGCCAGACGCCGCCCTCGAAGTAGGTGTTGCCGGGCGAGACGGTGTTGGCGCGAATGTGCCTGCCCGCCAGCTGGAGGGCAAGACCGTGGATGTACCCGACGATTGCGGTCTTCGCGGTGCCGTAGGGACCGGAGGCGAAGTCGGACTCTCGTCCGGAGACGCTCGAGATCGCGATGATCGAGGCGGCGTCGCTGCGCTCGAGATATGGCAGCGCGGCCCGGACCAGGCGGACGGTGTGCATCACGTCGATGGTGAAGCTGGCCTGCCAGTTCTCCTCCGTGTCCGGGATCGCGAGAGCGCTGACGTTGGCCACGACGACGTCGAGTCCACCGAAGGCCTCCGCCGACTCGTTGACCCACGCGGCGAGGGCGTCGCCGTCGCCCACGTCGACGACGGACCCCCGTACGTCACCACGGTTGCGCAGCTCCTCGTCCGTCCCCGTCACCTCGCTGGAGTCTCGGGCGCAGAAGCCCACGACGGCCCCTTCGTCGAGGAAGGCGCCGACGATGGCGCGCCCGATGCCGCGCGTCCCGCCCGTCACCAGAACTCGTTTGCCGGTGAGCTGAAGATCCATCTGATGGCCTTTCGTTGTGCCGAAGGGATGTGTCGCTGCGGCGCTGCGACGACGTCAGCTCAGAGTGAGAGGGCCCGCGCGGAGAGTTCGGCGTGGATCCCGCCGAAGGCATCGGCCGGGGGGAGAAGCGCCTTCGCGGCCTTGACGACGACGCTGTAGTTGGCGTCCACGACGTTGGCGACGGGCACTTCGGCGATCTGGGAGCAGAGCTGGTAGGCGTCCATCGGGTGCAGTCCCTGGAGCTGGCCGACCCAGTGCACGAGCTCGGCGTTTGCTATCCGCCACGAATCCTCCATCGGGCGGCTGGAGCCGACGGTCATCCAGTGGGTGTTGTCTTCGATCCGCGGCCAGCCCGGGCCGCCGCCCTTGATGAGCTCGACGATGAGGGTGGTGGTCATCGCGCCCTCCACGGCCGTGCCGCACGCCTCGCCCTCACCCTGCCGGTAGTGCCCGTCGCCGATCGAGAACATCGCCCCCTCGACGTTGACGCCCAGGTAGACCGTCGAGCCCGACCGCATCTGAGGGGTGTCCATGTTGCCCCCGAATCGATCGGGCACCAGCGACGAGCGCACCTCTCCCCCTGCCGGTGCTACGCCGACCGTGCCGAGCATCGGCTCGATCGGCAGCTCGATCCGGTGATCACTGTGCCGTGCCACGAAGCCGACTGTCCCGCGGTCGCGGTCGAGCTCGTAGATCCAGGTGGTGTCGGGAAGCGGCTCTTGCAGAGTGACGACCCGGTCGGTGCTCGTCATGCCGCCGAAGAAGGGAATGGCCGCCGAGGCGCCCCAGTCGCGTGCCGGCTCCAGGCTGACGAGGTGCAGCACGAGCGTGTCGCCGGGTTCCGCGCCCTCGACGTAGAACGGTCCCGTCTGCGGGTTGACGAAACGGAGGTCCACCTTGGCGCTCGAGAGGTCGTCGACGCTGCGCAGCACCCCGTTGAACGCGTCCTCCGACCAGAGCCGGAGCGCGGTGCCGGGCCTGACCCGCAGGACGGGGGCGACTCCGCCGAAGGTGTAGGCGTACTGCTCACGGGTGGGCGTGTACTCGATGACGTCCATGGTCGAACCTACTGCAGACTCGGACGCAGTCGCACGTGATCGCTGCGAAGATCCGACACCTTCGGCACGCCGAGAAGCGTGAGCGTCGACGCGACCTCGTCCACCAGGATGTCCGCGGCCCGCGCCACTCCGCGCTCGCCTCCGGCCATCAGCCCGTACAGGTAGGCGCGTCCCACCAGTGCCGCCGTCGCCCCGAGCGCCACAGCGGCGACGACATCGCTGCCCGACCTGATGCCTCCGTCGACGTACACCTCGGCCCGGTCAGCCACGGCGTCGACCACGGCGGGCAGCGCCTCCAGCGGCGTGAGGGCCCGGTCGAGCTGACGTCCCCCATGATTCGAGACCACGACGCCATCGGCTCCGGCGTCGACGACGGCCCGGGCATCAGCCGCGGTGAGGATGCCCTTGACCAGGAGCGGTCCGTCCCAGACGGAGCGGAGCCACGCCAGGTCGGCGATCGTGGCAGCCGGGTCGAACAGGCGGCCGGACAGCTCGGCGACGGTCCCATCGAAGCGGGTGAGCGATGCGAACTCGAGCGGCTCGGTGGTGAGCAGGTCGACCCACCACGCGGGATGCAGCGCGCCTTCGGCGAAGGTCTTCAGCGACAGGGACGGCGGGATGGTCAAGCCGTTACGCACGTCCCGCAGCCGAGGCCCGGCGATCGGGGTGTCGACCGTCAAGACCAGCGCCTCGTAGCCGGCGGCCGCGGCGCGGGTCACGAAGTCCCGGCTCGCCGCGCGGTCGCGCCACAGATAGAGCTGGAACCAGTGTCGGCCGGCCGGGGCTGCTGCGGCCATGCCCTCGATCGACGTCGTGCCCATCGTCGACAACGCGTACGGGATGCCCACCCGTTCGGCGACGCGCGCCACGGCCGACTCGCCGTCCGTGTGCATCATCCGGGTGAAGCCGGTGGGCGCGAACACGAACGGGACAGCCGCTCGTTTCCCCAAGATGACTGTCGAGGTGTCCAGAACGGACACGTCCTGGAGCACCTGCGGGATGAACTCCAGCCGGTGAAAAGCCTCTCGGGACCGACGCAGCGCAAGTTCGTCGCCGGCGCCACCGTCGACATAGTCGGCGACGGCGCGAGGAGCCCTGCGACGACCCAAGACCTGCAGATCGGCGATGGACGCGACGCCGGCCAGCCGCCGATCGGTGGTGTTCAGCGCTGTACGCCGCCGCCGGAGCAGAGGTCTCAGCTCCGACCATCGCGGCATCCGTCGAGCGGTCATGGTCGAGTTCTACACGACCGCGCCCATCACCCGGACTCACCCCGTCGTCCAACTCACGCCCACTGCGATTCACCCTCATCCCCTCGGGGTGATCTTCCTCATTCTTTCTGGGTGATCTTCGTCCTCGCGCATTGCCGCTCGCTCGTTGCGCGGGCAAGGATGTGGGTGTTCACGCTGCCGTTCGTGAGCCATCGTCCGGTCATCACCGGGCCGAATCATCCATGAGCGGTAGGAGCCCGAGAAGATGACTGTTTCGCAGCAGAAGACCAAGACGCTGAAGCCGGGCGAATCGCCCAACGGTTTCACCGGCATCGGCGATCAGAACCAGCTCAACCCGCTCTTCGCTCGCGCCGGCGAGGCGACTGATTTCCCGCTGAATGTCCTGCCACCGGGAGAGTCGCTTCCCGAGACCGCGTACCAGGTCGTTCATGACGAGGCGATGCTCGACGGGAACTCACGCCTCAACCTCGCGACTTTCGTGGGCACGTGGATGGACCCGTACGCCGACAAGCTGTATTCCGAGACCGCCGACAAGAACATGGTCGACAAGGACGAGTACCCCCAGACGGCCGCCATCGAGACCCGCTGCTGGAAGATGATGGCGTCGCTGTGGAACTCCCCCGACGCCGACGGATCCATCGGCACGTCGACGATCGGGTCCTCCGAGGCCTGCATGCTCGGCGGCCTCGCCCTGAAGCGCCGTTGGCAGCTGGCACGGCGCGCCGCCGGCAAGTCGACCGAGAAGCCGAACCTCATCCTCTCCAGCGCGGTTCAGGTGTGCTGGGAGAAGTTCTGCAACTACTGGGACGTCGAAGCCCGCTACGTGCCGATCTCGCTGGAGCACAAGGTGCTCGACGGGTTCGAGCTCGAGAAGTACGTCGACGAGAACACCATCGGCGTCGTGGCGATCATGGGCGTCACCTACACCGGCATGTACGAGCCGGTCACCGAGATCGCCAAGGCGCTCGACAAGATCCAGGCAGACACAGGCCTCGACATCCCGATCCATGTCGACGGCGCTTCGGGCGGCATGATCGCGCCGTTCCTGCAGCCGGAACTCGAGTGGGACTTCCGCGTCGAGCGGGTCGCGTCGATCAGCACGTCGGCGCACAAGTACGGACTCGTCTACCCGGGCCTCGGCTGGGTGGTGTGGCGCACCGTGGCCGACCTGCCGGCGGAGCTGGTGTTCGACGTGACCTATCTCGGCGGGCACATGCCGTCCTTCGCCCTGAACTTCTCGCGCCCGGGCGCGCAGGTGTTGTTGCAGTACTACCTGTTCCTCCGTCTCGGCTGGGACGGCTACTACAAGGTCCAGAAGGCGTCGCAGGATGTCGCGCTCTACCTCTCCGGTGAGATCGGGAAGATGGATGCGTTCGAGCTCTGGAACGACGGCAGCGACATACCCGTCTTCGCGTGGCAGCTGACCAAGGGCCACACCGACAAGTGGAACCTCTACCACCTGTCCGAGCGGCTCCGACTGAAGGGATGGTTGATTCCGGCCTATCCGATGCCGGACGACATCTCCGACCTCACCGTGCAGCGCATCGTCGTGCGCAACGGACTGAGCCGCAACCTCGCCGAATCGCTGATCTCAGACATCAAGGAGGCCGTCGAGTACCTCGACCTCCTCGAATCGCCGATGCCGACTGAGGGCCTCAGGTCCTCCTTCACCCACTGACGCATACGGGTTACTCGGCCTGCACCTGATCAGGTGTTCCAGTGGTCGGATATGACCGGCTCAGCGCAGGTACCGCGGAAATGCGCTGGCGACTGCTCGACCTGATACCGGTGATGACCGCCAGCGGCCCCGACCTGGTGCGGAGTGCCGCCGGCCGCCTCGCCTCGGAGATCGTCCTGATCCCGACCGCGTTCTCCAGCGCAACGTGGACCGCCGTCGGCTCCGACACGGCCGTCGCCACCTGGCGCGACGGGGAGGAGGAACAGCGCGTCGAGCTGCGCCTCGGCCCGTCCGGGCAGCTGATCGACCTGGTCATCCAGCGGTGGGGCAACCCCGACGGGAAGCCGTTCGGCCGGTACCCGTTCGGCGTCGTCGTGGCCGACCGACCGAACCGTCGTTCAGGCGCCGTCGCCGCTCCGCGCAGCGGCCCTCGCGACATGGCTGAGGCCAGGAGTTGCCGCTCGCCGCCAGGGCACGACACCCTCGATCTCGATCTCGAGCGAGAAACTGAGCACGGTTCGGATCAGCACGATGATGCCGAGGATGACCACGTTCTCGACGGTGGAAGCGACAGCGACGGTGCGGACGAGATCTGCGGCCACGAGGATCTCCAGACCGAACAAGATCATTCCGCCGAAGGACTCGCGCAGCACCTTGTAGGCCGTGCGTCCGTCGTGCGACGAACGAAACGTGCGGGCGGCCAGGATCACCGACACGAACAGGCCAGCAAGGAGCACCGCAGCTCCTAGCCCCTCGAAGACCATGGCGACGAGTTCCATCCACTCGTGGAACGTCACGTCAGCATCCACCCGTCAGGCGTAGAGGATCTTGCCCTTCTGCGCTTCGAACTCGGCCTCAGTGAGCACGCCTGCGTCCTTGAGCTCGCCGAGCTGCTTGAGCTGGGCGAGCTTGTCGTCCGTGAGGCCGCCGGCAGCGGGCGGCGCGGGGGCGGCGACCGGTGCCGGGGCAACGGGAGCCGGCGCGGCCTCGGGTGCGGGAGCCGCAGCTTCCTCCTTGGCGGCCCAGCGGCCCTGCTGTCGCCGGGACACGCGGCCGGAGACAGCGGTGGCGGTTCCTACGACGGCGGCGGTGCGGGCGACGCCGCGGATCAGACCTGGCATGGGACGAACCTTTCGAGTGTGGGTGAGGGGTAGCAGCTCATGCCGAGAGGTCGGCTTCAGCGGCGTCGAGAGACGCCAGGATGGCTTGCACGGGAATGCGGCCGCTGGCCACGAGCTGGGCGCCGCCTCGGCGCAGGGCGGCGGCGAAGGGCGCGGCCCACACGTTCTCGTAGACCAGGATGCCGGCCGAGCTGCCCGGCTCCAGGATCGAGGTGGCCTCGTCGATGTCGTCCGAACCCAGCAGCCCGGAGGAGGCGCCCTGGAAGATGGCCAGGTCGAGCTGTCCGTCTCCGTCGATGTCGGAGATGTCGATGACGGTGATCGAGCCGTCGGTCTCGCGGGTGGCGAAGACGAGATCGAGGATGCGGATGATGCCGGCGTCGACCAGGTCGACCAGCAGCGGGAATCCCTCGCCGGTCATCTTGTTGCCGGGGAACTCGACCACCAGGTAGTCGATGGGGCCGGTCTCGTCGAGGTCGGTGCTGGAGTCGGACAGTGCGTCTGTGCTCACGTTCAGGTGCCTTTCGTCGTCGATCAGAATTCAGGTACGAAGCTGCCGAGCGCTCAGGCGAGCGCCTTGGCCTTGAGGTGGTCGAACTCGGTCTGGTCGATGGTGCCGGCATCGAGAAGAGCCTTGGCCTGGCCGATCTGGTCGGCCGGCGACGTCGCTGCGCCTGCCGTGGCCCGGATCCGCGCATCGACGTGGTCCTGCGCCGCCTGCATCTGCTTGGCCGATCGGGCGGCCATCCCCTTGCCGCGGGCGATCAGGTAGACGAAGATCCCGACGTAGGGGATCACGATGACGAAGATGGTCCACAGCACCTTCTTCGCGCCGGACGTGTCGGGATCGCGGAAGAGGTCGCCGAAGATCATGATCAGCAGGTAGAACCAGATGACGAAGAGGAAGAACTCCAGCATCCACAGCAGGAAGCTGCCGTTGCCGAAGGTTGCGTTCAGAGTGCCCATCGGATGTCCGTTTCGTTTGTCGTCGTCGGTGCGAGATCGGTAGGGGCCGTGCAACCGGCGGCGCGATCCCCTGTGGATCCGCGACCACTGCGCGTGAGGGATCGCGGCGAGCCGGCGGGTCAGTCGACACTCAGTGTGGCGACGGACCGCAATGGCCACATCACCCTGCGATCACCCCGCAGGGGGTGAGATTGCAGGTCAGCTGGCTTCGGCGTGCAGGAGACCTCGGGTGCTGGCCACACTCACCGCTCGGGCCCGGGAGTTCACCCCCAGCTTGAGGTAGATGCTCTTCATGTGCGACTTGAGGGTGTTCATCGAGATGAACAGCGTCTGGGCGATCTCGTGGGAGGTCAGGCGGCTCGACAACAGACGGAGCACATCGATCTCACGGCTGGTCAACATGCTGCCGCCAACAGCTGTCACTTCCGGTCCGGCAGCTGCGGTCGCCGTGCCGTCCGCGGCGCGTACGAGCGTGTCGACATAGCCCTTGATCGGGGTGTCCGCCGGCATCGATCGCAACAGATCGATGATGCCGGACCCCGCACCGATGATCGTGGTGAGATACCCGTGGGGCTTCGCGAGGGTCACGACGTCGGCCAGCTGCCGGTGGGCACGGCGTAGGTCGCGTTCACGCTGGACGAGACTGGAGAGGGTTCCCCACTCGACCTGGTCGCGCACGGTGACCGGTCCGACGCGTTCCAGGAGCTGCGTCGCTGTGGCCCAGTCTCCGCGTACCACTGCCAGACGGGCCAGCAGGAGTCGGCTGGTCGGCTCGTCCGGCAGCTGCGGAATGAGCACGTCGGCGTGATCGGGGTCCAGGGCGACCAAGATCCGGAGCTCGTCGACTGCCAGCTGAGCGCGGACCCGCTGGGACGGCGCGCCGAGGACGACTCGGGCCTGAGCGATGGCCGCCGAGGCCCCGGTCCGGTCGCGTCGGGCAGTCGCGAGTCGAGCGATCCAGCGCTCCACGATGGTCTGCAGGAGCGGTCGACCGTTGATCTCGGCGGAGGTGCGCGCCGAGGCCAGGAGCAGCGCCGCCTGTGGCAGCTCATCCCGCTCGAGGTGCAGGCCTGCTTCGACCAGATCGGCGAGGATGAGCCCGACACCGTGGCTGACCGCATGGTGCTCGGCCCCGGCCCGACGTAGCCGTCGGGTGAGTTGTTCGGCAGCCAGCAGATCGCCCTGCTGGAACAGGATCCACTGGTGCACCGCGGGCGACCGGACCTCGTCGACGATCGGCGAGGTGAGCAGCGGTGTGCGGCGACTGAGCGCGTCCTCGGCGGCGACGAGGTCTCCCGTCAGGATGTGGGCCCCCGCTGCCTGGAGCGGAAGCTCGGCCAGCTTCGGGAACCACGTACCGTCGACGGCGGCCACGTCGGCCGCCGTCGAGGCCAGGCCGTTCTCGATCAGGGCCGCGTCGGTGTCTCCCCGGTTGAGGTGCAGAGCGCCCCAGGTGGCGTGCGCGAAGGCTGAGATCGGTGGTGAGGGGGAGGGATGGGCCCGGTCGAAGGCGATCAGCCACCCTCCCGCCTCCCGCTGCCCGCAGGTCGCCAACAGGAAGACGCACTGAAGGTACTGCTTGGGATGTTCGGGAAGCTCCTCGGCCCCGAAGCGAGCCAGCCAGGCGCGAGCCACTTCGCGGGCCTGCCGGGCGTCGTCCACCTCGAGGACGGTGGCGATGGAATCGGTGACGATGTCGGCCGCTCGCTGCACGTCGCCCACACCCATCGCGTGGCGCAGGGCACCCACACGGTCGCCCCGCGCCGACAACGCATCAGCGGCGCGAAGATGGGCGTCCCGGTACGCAGCGTGGCCTCGGCTCTTGAGCAGGTTCCGCAGATAAGCCGCGAACATCTGGTGGAACCGGAAGCGGACACCCGTCAGGTCGACGCGATAGACGAACAGGTCATTGGCGACGACCCGGTCAAGGAGCTGCCGGGCTCGGCCTTCACCGGTCACCGCTTCGCACAGGTCGGCATCGAACTCCTGCAGGATGCTGATCTTGGCCAGAAAGTCCGTCAGGTCCGGCGACAGCCACGAGATGACCTCGTTGGCGAGATAGTCGCTGGTCTCCGCCGTGGTGGACGCAAAGGCGTCCACCACACCCTTCGGATCGCGCGAACGCCTCATCGCCAGGATCGCCATCTGGATTCCGGCTGGCCAACCCTCGGTCAGCCGATGAAGCTCACGGCGGTCCGCTGGTGCCAGTTCCACCTCCGTCATCCGGAGCAGCTCGGCGACCTCCGCCTCGGAGAACGCGAGCTCGTCGGTTCGCAGCTCGTCGACCACTCCGTCGAGGCGGAGTCTCGAGGTGGAGAGGACGGGGTTGTGCTGGCTGGCCATGATGACTCGAACGGTGTCGGGGAGCCGTCGAGCGAGGGAGGCCAGGGACCGGTGGAGCGGCTCCACGAACTGGCTGTCATCGAGAACGATCACTCCCCTGGTGTGGACGTCAGCCAGATCCCTGGCCAGGGCGGCATCGAGGTCAGCCTCCTCCCAGGACGGCCGGCGCAGGAGCAGCGAGGAGCCGGTTCCCATGGCGGGCCAGCGATCAGCGCAGACCGCCACCAGGTGTGGCCAGAAGTACGCAGGGTCGCGGTCCCGCTCCCGACACGTCACCCATGCGACGTCGGCCGCGGTGGACGCAGCCCATTGACTCAGCAGGTGGGTCTTGCCGAAACCCGAGGGAGCCACCATCAGCAGCAAGGGCGTGTCGGACTGCTCGATCCGGCTCACCAGCTGAGGACGCCGCACTCTCCTGCCGGTGGGTGCCGGGATGGCGTCTCGAGATCCAGCGTCGTCAAAGCGGGTCATCACGACCATCCACGACCTCCTGTGGCCACCCGCCCGCCGCGGTCGACCCCTTGCAGACTAACGGGACGTCACGCAAAGATCACCCCGGTCGGGGTGAGACCCGGGTGATCCGGTTGCCCCCACCCAACCGCGACAGTGGCACCAGACGATTCGCGCCTGAGCGGACATGAGGGTGGGTGGGTGGTGACCAACGGTGCACGCATCTACGAGATCACCATCCGTGGCGTGGCCAGCGAGCTGGTGCGGATCGAATTCGACGACGTCCAGGTGCGCGTGGACAGCACCAGCACGTACCTGCGGACGGATGTCGTGGACCAGACAGTCTTGTTCGGACTCATCCGACGGATCGAAGACCTCGGGCTCGTGCTCCTCGACGTCGCCACCATCATCCCCGCGGGCCGTGACGGTCAGAGTGTTCGACCCGCCGACCGATGGTTCACCAACCAGGAAGTAGTCCCCGATGGCCACGAGCAGTAGAACAAGCCCCACTGCCACGTCGAGCGGATCGGTGACGCCCCCGACCAGCGACGTCACGGCCCGGGACGCGACCCGAGCCGAGCGGGTCGCGGCCGGCAAGGCGGTCAGGTCGCAGGTGCCCCTGGAGGCTCACGCCGAGTTCACTCCTGGCGCGTCCCGAGATCCGGTCGGCCTGTTGGTGTCGCAGTCCGTGACGCGGGTGCCCGAGCTGGTGCCGGTACGCCACGGCCGCATGCTCGTCTCCCCCTTCACCTACTACCGCGGTGCCGCACTCCCGATGGCCGCCGACCTGGCGACCACCCCGACGACCGGCCTGCGGGTCCAGCTCTGCGGCGACGCGCACCTGGCCAACTTCGGCGCCTACGCCTCACCCGAACGCAAGCTCGTCTTCGACATCAACGACTTCGACGAGACCCTGCCGGGACCGTTCGAATGGGACGTCAAGCGATTGGCGGCCAGTCTGGTCGTCGCCGGGCGGGACAACGGGTTCAGCCGCAAAGACATTCGCAAGTCCGTGCTGGCCGCCGCGTCCGAGTACCGGCGGGCCATGCGGGAGTTCGCCGCCGAGTCGTTGATGGCTGTGTGGTACGCCCATCTCGACGTCGAGGAAGCCCTCGCCGGATTCAAGTCACGGCTCAAGGCCGAGCGCTACGCGCTGACCGAGGCGTTGGTGGCCAAGGCGCGCACCCGGGACAGCCAGCAGGCTCTGAGCAAGCTGACCACGGTGGTCGACGGCGAACACCGGATCATCAGCAACCCGCCGCTGATCGTCCCGGTCAAGGAGCTCTTCACCGACCATCAGGCGGAGGAGATCTACGGGCAGATCGGGGAGCTGATCGACAGGTACCGGAGCACCCTGCAGACCGACCGCCAGTACCTGCTGCAGCAGTTCAGCCTCACCCAGGTCGCCCGCAAGGTCGTCGGGGTCGGCAGCGTCGGAACCCGGGCCTGGATCCTGCTGCTGCACGCCGGTGGTGGGGACGAGCCGCTGATCCTGCAGGCCAAGGAGGCGCAGACGTCGGTGCTCAGCGACTTCGCCGGTCCCACCGCGTACGGCAACCAGGGTGAGCGGGTGGTCGCGGGTCAGCACCTGATGCAGGCCAGCAGCGACATCTTCCTCGGCTGGCAGGAGACCACCGGCCCGGACGGAGTCTCCCGCGACTACTACGTGCGACAGCTACGGGACTGGAAGTTCTCCGTCCCCATCGACCAGATGCAGCCGGTCGGCATGGTGCTGTATGCGGGCATGTGCGCGTGGACCCTCGCCCGGGCACACGCCTGCTCCGGGGACCGGGTCGCCATCGCCGCCTACCTCGGCAAATCGGACAAGTTCGACCAGGCGATCGCCGACTTCGCCGAAACCTACGCCGACCAGAACGAACGCGACCACGCCGAGCTGGCCGCAGCCGTGACCTCCCGCCGCATCGAGGCCGTCTCGGGGCTCTGAACTCCGCAGCCCAGGCTGCCGAGTCACGGCTCTTCGCACCCACTCCAACAGGAGGTCCAGATGGACCAGGTCACCAACGTCGCACCCGACGACGACCCGGGCGCCGCAGGGGCCTCGCTCGCACCCGCTCCGCGGCGATTCGCGATCCTCCGGCCAGGTCGACGCACGCCCGCGGCGACGAGTGCGGACGGCACGGCTGGGAGCCGATCACCACGCCTCCCGAGGCGACCGGCATCGTCGTTGGCCGAGCACTGGACCCGGGTCGACGGCGTCGACGTCTTCTATCGTGAATCGCCGCATCCGCCGCCCGACGTCCCGGTGATGATGCACCTGCACGGTTTCGGGCTCTCCGGCCGGTACCTGCTACCGACAGCCGAACGCCTGGCCGATGACTTCCACACCCTCGTGCCCGACCTGCCCGGGTTCGGACGCAGCGGAAAGCCCCTGCGCCCGCTCGACGTTCCCGACCTCGCCCACGCGGCCGCGCGGTTCCTCGACGACCGTCAGCTCACGACGGCGACCCTGGTCGGCAACTCGATGGGCTGTCCGGTGATCTGCGAGTTCGCCCATCACTATCCCGACCGCATCGACCGGGCCGTGCTCGTCTCGCCGGCAGGCGGTCTGCACAATCAGCCGTTCCACCGCGCCGCACGACAGATCGCCCATGACGGCGTCCGGGAGCCCACTCGGCTGATGCCGGTGGCGGTCCCTGACTACGTGCGGTTCGGAGTTCCGAGCACCTTCCGTCTGTTTCGTGCGCTGACCCAGTACCCCTCTCTCGCCCGCTTGCTCGAGCTGAAGATCCCGACCCTGGTCGTGCTGGGTGACCGGGACCCACTGATGCCGAATCCGGCCCGGGTCCAGGAAGTCGCCGGCCAGGCCGACAGCCACGTCCTCCTGGTGGTGATGGAGGGGGCAGCCCATGCCATCAACTTCAGTCACGCCGAGGAGCTGGCGCACATCATCCGACTCTTCATGGCCGACAAGCCCATCGTTCCCGACCCGGGCTCCCCCCACCATGCCCGGGCCTACGAGATTCACCGTGGGCGTCATCATCCCCCCGCGAAGGACTCATAGCGGCGTGAGCAGTCCAGACCGGTCGTACGACCCATCAGCGACATGACATCCGAACCCGAAGGCCGAGGCGACACCTATGTTGAGACCTGACTTTTTCCCGATCGCGGGTGTGATCGTGATTTTTGTGATCAACATCGTGGCGTTGGGGTTGGTGCCGGAGCGGCGGCGGCCGTCGTCGGCGATGGCGTGGTTGTTGTTGATCTTCTTTCTGCCGGGGATCGGGTTGTTGTTGTTCTTGTTGTTGGGTAGTCCGTATGTGCCGAAGAAGCGGCGGGAGGAGCAGCGGGTGGCCGGGGAGTTGATCCGGTCGGGTTTGGCGACGGTGCCGGCGTTGGCGGCGTCGCCGGATCGGCCGGAGTTCTTGGACTCGGCGATGGCGTTGAACCGGCATCTGGGGTGGTTGCCGAGCACGCAGAACAACACGGCGGTGTTGTTCGGTGACTATGCGGAGTCGATCCGGGCGAAGGCGGATCTGGTGTTGACCGCTGAGCGGTTCGTGCATGTGGAGTACTTCATGATGTGTCGCGATGCGACGTCGGAGCCGTTCTTCGCGGCGTTGTTGGAGGTGGCGGGGCGGGGGGTGAAGGTGCGGGTGTTGTTCGATCACATGTCGACGTTCGGGTTGCCGGGTCACAAGGAGCTGTTGGCGACGTTCGACCGGGCGGGGATCGAGTGGCGGCCGATGTTGCCGATCCAGCCGTTGAAGGGTGAGTGGCGGCGGCCGGATCTGCGGAATCACCGCAAGATCGTGGTGGTGGATGGTCGGGCCGGGTTCGTGGGGTCGCAGAACATGATCGATTCCAGCTATCACAACAAGAAGCATGAGGCGGCGGGTCGGCATTGGCATGAGCTGACCACGCGGGTGGAGGGTCCGGTGGTGCAGACGATCAATCTGGTGTTCGCCTCGGACTGGTTCATCGAGACCGGGGAGCGGTTGGGGGACTGGGTGCGGCCGGTGCCGTTCGGCGATGATTTCGGTGCGTTGACGTGTCAGATCGTGCCGAGTGGTCCGGGGTTCCCGGATGAGAACAATCTGCGGTTGTTCAACACGTTGATCTATGGGGCGCAGCGTCGGTTGTCGATCACCAGCCCGTATTTCGTGCCGGATGATTCGTTGTTGTATGCGGTCACCACGGCGGCGCAGCGGGGGGTGGCGGTGGAGCTGTTCGTCAGTGAGCGGGGTGAGCAGTTCATGGTGTCGCATGCGCAGAACTCGTACTACCGGTTCTTGTTGGAGGCGGGGGTGCGGGTGTTCCAGTATCCGTATCCGGCGGTGTTGCATGCGAAGCATTTCTCCGTCGATGACCATACGGCGGTGATCGGGTCGTCGAACATGGACATTCGTTCGTTCAACCTGGACTTCGAGGTGTCGATGATGTGTACGGGTCGTTCGTTCGTGGACGCGATGCGTCAGGTCGAGGACGGGTATCGGGCGGTGTCGAAGGAGCTGACCCTGGACGAGTGGAACAAACGCCCCATCACCCAACGCTGGCTGGACAACGTCATGCGACTCACCTCGGCCGTCCAGTGACCGCCGTCGGTACGGCTCGGATCCTGCCGGCCTCGTTGCGGGGCTATCAGCGGTCGTGGTTGCGTACCGACATCCTGGCCGGCGTCACGCTCCCGGCCGTGGCCATCCCCGAGACCATGGGTTACACGTCCATCGCGCAGGTCCCGATCGTCACGGGGCTGTACACGGTGATCTTCCCGACCCTGGTGTTCGCCCTGCTGGCCTCGTCGAGATCGCTGGTCGTCGGAGCCGACTATCCGGACGTCTCGATGCAGAACCCACCGTCCGACCAGGTGACGCGATGACGGCACCCGGCACGCCCACGTCGTCGCCCGGAGCCCAGGTGGTCGACCCCGTGGCCGTCATGCGGTCGAAGCCCTATCTGGCCGCGTTGGTTCTCGCGGGGATCTTGGGCATACCGGTGTCGGTCATCGCGTACGGCTTCCTCGCTCTCGTCGGTGAGATCCAGACCTTCATCTACACCGCACTTCCAGAGCAGGTGCTCGGTGGCCCGGCACCGGCGTGGTGGCCGGTCCCCTGGCTGGTGCTCTGCGGTCTGTTGACGGCGCTGACCATCCGCTATCTGCCCGGAAACGCCGGGCACTCGCCCGCATTCGGCTTCAAGACCGGCGGCGGCCCTCCGAAAAGCCGAGAGCTTCCTGGCGTTGTCCTCGCCGCCCTGACGACACTCAGCCTGGGTGCGGTTCTCGGGCCAGAGGCGCCCCTGATCGCCATCGGCGGCGGACTGGGTGCGTTGACCGTGAGGCTGGCCCGGAAAGACGCGCCGCCGATGGCCCAGACGATCCTGGCTGCCGCAGGCAGCTTCGCCGCCATCAGCACCCTTCTCGGCTCGCCGGTGCTCGGCGCCTTCCTGATCATGGAGGCGGCCGGCATCGGGGGGATGACGCTGAGCCTCGTCGCCCTCCCCGGTCTCCTGGCCTCCGGTGTCGGGGCGCTCGTCTTCGTCGGGCTGGACCACTGGACGGGACTCGGCGACTTCTCCCTGGCGCTCACCTCGGTCCCGCCCGCCGTCGCACCGACCTTGGCCACCATGGGCTGGGCGCTCGTGATGGGCGTCGTCGGCGCACTCCTGGGCTGGACGATTCGCTGGATCGGGCTCTCGCTCCGGCCGGTCGTCCACCTGAACCGCATCGCGGTCACCGCCGCCCTCGGCTTGGTGATCGGCCTCACCGCGATGGCCTACCAGCTCCTCACCGGCCGACCTTTCAGCGAGGTCCTCTTCTCCGGCCAAAGCGCTCTGCCCAACCTGGTGGAGCACGCCGCCGAGTACTCGATCGGTGCGCTGATCCTGCTCATGGTCGGCAAAGCACTCGCCTACGGACTGTCGCTCAGCGCGTTCCGCGGCGGTCCCGTCTTCCCGTCGATGTTCATCGGCGCGGCCCTCGGGATCGCCGCCAGCGCGTTGCCCGGCATGAGTCTGGCGCCCGCCATCGGCATGGGCATCGGGGCGATGTGTGCCAGCATGCTGCGGCTCCCCTTGACCGCGACCCTGCTGGCCACGATCTTGATGGGCACCGACGGGGTGACCGTGACACCCCAGGTGATCATCGCCGTCGCCGTCTCGTTCGTCCTCATCACCATCCTCCCGACCGGAGTCCCGAAGGAGTCAGCTGATGTCGCAGCGACTGGCCGATCTGAACCCGGCTGAGCAGCGGCGGGTGGTGGCCCTGGCCATCGGACGAGTGTGTCTGGTCTGGGCCACGCTGTTCGGCGCCTACTATCTGGCGCCCGTGTCGACGTTCGAGGGACTTCACGTTCCCTTCATCCTCATCGCCGGATCGGTGTTGTTCGCTCTGGTGGTCGTCTGGCAGGTCCGTAGCATCGAACGGGCCCGAGTTCCCGTCGTCCGTGCTGTCGTCACCCTCGGGATGGTGATCCCGTTCTTCCTGCTGCTGTTCGCCTCGTTCTACCTGTCGCTGGAAGCCACGTTCGACGGCAGCTTCTCCCAGCAGCTGGACCACACAGGCTCGCTCTACTACACCGTGACCGTCTTCGCGACCGTCGGCTTCGGCGACATCGTCCCGGTGACCTCCCTGGCTCGAGTGATCACCTCCATCCAGATGATGCTCGACCTCGTCGTTCTCGGCGCCGTGGTGCGCATCGTGGTCTTCGCCGCACGCCGCCAGATCAGCGACCACTAGCCGCGTCGGCCCGACCTCCGCCCGTGGCCGAGGTCGATCGGCCCACCGCCTGACAGCGGACCTCCTGGATGACGAGTCAGGTGTCCCGGACAGCGGGGCTGGGTTCGTGCACGAAGCGGCGCCAGGCGGGAAACATCAGAGCGGCTCCGATCAGGAAGCACACCGCGCCCAAGAACGTCCCGGCCACTGTCACCCGGGTGTCGATCACCTGACCCGAGCTCGGCAGGATGAAGCTGGCCACGGCGGAGGCCATGAAGAAGATCGATCCGGCCATGTTGAACCAGGCGATCTGCCAGGGCAACGATCGAGGCCGGAAACTCCGGAAGCGGCCGAGCGCGAGAATCCCGAGCGTGCTGGCCACCAGGAACAGGATCGACCCGAGAAGGTCGGGCCGCCACACGTGCCGCTCCTGCTCCTGCACGGTGGTGTTGCGCACCAGAGCCGCCGCCGTGCTCAGGTTGAAGAACAGCGTGCCCGGGAACTGGGTGATCGCGGCGAGCCACGCCCGATCCTGCGGCAGCGGATGCCACCAGGTGAGCTGTTCCGGCCGGTTGACGCGAGCTCGCTCGAGGTCGGTGGTCGAAGGGTTCTGCGCCTGCAGCAGCTGCAGCCACGACGCGGACGTGAAGAAGAGGGAGCCGACGAAGTACGTGACGCCGTCGACGACACCCGAAACGGCGCTGACGAAGACCGGGACCGAGGCCAGCACGAAACAGGCCGAACCCACCATGAACAGGGTGGCGATCGCCGCGTTCAACCGCTGCGGCCGCATCCGCACAAGGCTCACCTCCCCAGTCGATCTGACGTCCGGTCTGGCCGAGGGTGGATCCGTCGGCTTCACGTGCTGGGGATGATTCTGGCCCATTCAGGTGAAGGATCCAGGCGTCGTCCCACCCGGCGGCGTGGCGTCAGCGGGTGCCGCCGACCGTGGGTTCGAGGATCGGCAGGCCGGTCGGGCGTCCGAGGCCGACAGCGACGGCGGGGTACACGACGACCGACAGCACGCCGGCCCCGACCAGGGCGGCGGCGTTCTCCGGCAGCATCGTGCCCGACTCCAGACCGATCTTGGCCAAGGCCACCAGCAGCGGCAGCGCGGTGGCGGTCAGCAACATCATCTGGAACCGCCCACGCAGCGGCAGCTGGTGACGGTAGAACAGCAGCGCCGGCAGCCCACGGACGACCAGGAACAAGAGGAAGAAGACGATCATTCGCGCCGGAGCCTCGATGATCGAGCGGAGGTCGAGACTCATCCCCGAGGCCACGAAGAACACCGGGATGAAGAAGCCGTAGCCGACCGCGTCCAGCTTCGACTCGAGGGCCTCGGTGTCCCCGGGCGCCCATCGGCGCAGCACCACCCCGGCCAAGAAGGCGCCCAGCACCACATCCAACCCGAAGTCCGAAGCGACGAGCAGCAGCGCGAAGAGCAGGAACATCGTCCACCGCAGCGTCGTCTGCGAGGTCGCGTGCTCGCCCCGGGCGATGATCCCCCTGATCTTCTGCTGACGCACGAGCTGGGGAACGAAGACGAACAGCAGAGCGACCAAGGCCACGACCGTCAGCGAGATCAGGCCGAGGAACGCCCCCTTGGCACTGAGGAAGATCGCCACCGCCACGATCGGCAGGAACTCACCCACCGCACCCGCCGCCATGATGAAGGCCCCGAATCGTCCCTCCAGCATCTTGTTGTCCCGCAGGATGGGCAACAGCGTGCCGAGCGCCGTGGTGGTCAACCCGATGGCGATCGGCACGAACGCGTGCACGAAGCCGACGGCCGCCAGCGCTCCGGTCACGGCGATCGCGATCACCGCGGTCACCAGCCACGACGTGACGGCCAGGCGTCCCGCGCGCTGGCGGAAGAGTCCGAGATCGAGCTCGTAGCCGGCCAGCAGGAACAAGAACCCGAGCCCCAGGTTGGCGATCAGCTCGATGGTCTCGGGATCGGCCCAGCCCAGCACCTGCGGCCCGATCAGGATGCCGCCCACGATCAGGACCACGACCTGGGGCACCCGCAACCGCGACAGGAGCCCGACCACGATCGGGGTGAGCGCCGCGACCAAGCTCACGATGGCCAGATCGAACAGGCCCTGCTGCACGCTCACGGCGCCACCCTCCTGGACCGGACGGCCACAGGTCAAGGCCGTGGGGCCTGGGGAGCCCTTCCCGGCCGGGGCATACCGTGGGCCGAGGTCGATCACGACCGAGGCTGCGCGAGCGGATCACCAGGCGGAAGAAGAAACAGGATGTCATTGGATTTCGAGGACCGGACCGACTTCGAGAACGCGGCGCGAGGCTTCGTGGCCACGCTCGATCCGGTGACCTTCAGCAACGCGGAGGGACGGGTCGTCTTCGATCTCGTGCCTTACGACTTCTTGAAGGGAGACCGGGTCGAGACGGTCAACCCCAGTCTGTGGCGACAGGCCCAGCTGTGCGTGACGAACGGCTTGTTCGAGGTCACCGACGGCATCTACCAGGTTCGCGGCTTCGACCTCTCGAACATGACCATCGTCGAGGGTGACACCGGGGTCATCGTGATCGACCCACTCATCTCGGCCGAGTGCGCCGCCGCCGCCATCCAGCTCTACCGCGAGCACCGCGGAGACAAACCCGTCACCGGAGTGATCTACACCCACTCCCACGCCGACCACTTCGGTGGGGTTCTGGGCGTGCTCCCAGACGGTGGTGGAGACGTACCGATCCTCGCCCCCGAGGGTTTCATGGAGCATGCGGTGTCCGAGAACGTGTACGCCGGCACGGCCATGACCAGGCGTGCCAGCTACATGTACGGCGATGTCGTCGGTCCCGGCCCGCGCGGCCAGGTCAGCACGGGGCTGGGCATCCGGACCTCGGAAGGTGCGCTGGGCGTGATCCCCCCGACCGTGGACATCACCCACACAGGTCAGGAGGAGACGGTCGACGGCGTGCGGATCCTCTTCCAGGTCACCCCCGGCACGGAAGCACCGGCCGAGATGAACTTCCTGTTCCCCGACCACCGTGCCCTCTGCATGGCCGAGAACGCGACCCACAACCTGCACAACCTCCTCACCCTCCGCGGCGCCCAGGTGCGCGACCCGCGGATCTGGTCGCGCTACCTGGACGAGGCGATCGAGCTGTTCAGCGGCGACTACGACGTCGCCTTCGCCTCCCACCACTGGCCGACCTGGGGCGCCGAGAACATCGTCCGGTTCCTGACCGAGCAGCGCGACCTGTACGCCTACCTGCACGACCAGACGCTGCGCATGCTCAACTCGGGCTCGACCGGCGTCGAGATCGCCGAGGACTTCGAGCTCCCCCCGGCCCTGGACGACGCCTGGCACGCCCGCGGCTACTACGGATCGGTCAGTCACAACGTCAAGGCCATCTACCAGCGCTACCTCGGCTGGTTCGACGGTCACCCCAGCTCGCTCTGGGCGCACCCCCCGGTCGCCGCGGCCCAGCGGTACGCCGAAGCGTTCGGTGGGGTCGACCAGCTGCTGCAGAAGGGGCAGGACTTCGCCGCCCGAGGAGATCTCCGGTTCGCCGCCGAGCTGCTCAAGCACGCCGTGTACGCCGAGCCCGACCATCCGGGGGCCAAGGAAGCGCTCGCCGACGTGTTCGAGCAGCTGGGCTTCGGGGCGGAGAACGCCACCTGGCGCTCCTTCTACCTCAGCGGGGCCCACGAGCTGCGCAACGGGCCCGCGGCGCCGGCGCTCGACGCCGGTGCCGGCATGGCGGCAGCTTTGTCCGTCGAGCAGCTGTTCGACACGCTCGCCATCCGAGTGGACGGCCCGCGCGCGGCGAGCGAGTCCTTTGCCATCGTCTGGAACTTCACCGACACCGGCGACACCTTCAGGCTCACCCTGTCCAACGGCGCCCTCATCCAGACCCCCAACCCGAAGACCACCATCGACCCGGATCTCGAGCTGACCCTGACCAAGCACCAGCTACTGGGCTTGCTGGCCGGTCAGGGCCTCGACGACATCGACCATCAGGGAGACGCCGGCGTCCTCGGGCGACTGCTCGCGCTGCTGGACACACCGGATCGTGGGTTCCCGATCGTCACACCCTGAGAACCCGAGCTACGACCTCAGCCGCCGCGGCTCAGCCACTGACGGCCGCGGCGAGCTGCGCCAGCGAGGTCTCGAGCTCGTCCCTGCCCACCAGCGGGAAGCTGAGCTTCCTCAGCAGCTGCTTGTCGGTCACCGCTGACCAGTCGTAGGTGAGGGTCACGTCCGTCTGCTCCGGCCCGGCGGGGGTCAGCTCGTAGACCCACTCCCAACCAGGGGGCTCCTCGCCGGCCGGCGCGGTCTTCCAGGCCAGCAGCTGATGGGGCTGGTAGCCGGTCACGTGGTTGTCGGTCTGGTACTCGCCACCCATGTGATCGCCGGCCATGTTCATCCGGAACGTGTCGCCGACGGCCTTGATCCGCTGGGGGTGATCGGCCGACCGCAGGAAGCCCGAACCGTCGAACTCGACGTGCCGGTCCGGGTTGGTCAGCAGGTCGAAGACCTGCGCGGGAGCGACGTCGATGCTGCGCCGTACGGTGATGGAGGTGTCGTCTGTCATGGTTTACAACGTACACACCGAGGGCCATGTGGTGGTCGGTCCGACGGTCTCCGGCGATCGCCCGGACCCTCACCCGGTTGCGTGAGAACGTTCACCGAGTAGGTTGAAACGATGCACTTTCGTTATCTCGGCAATTCCGGACTCAAGATCTCGGAGATCACCTACGGCAACTGGCTGACCCACGGTTCGCAGCTGGAGAACGAGCAGGCGACGGCCTGCGTCCACGCCGCGCTGGACGCGGGCATCAGCACCTTCGACACCGCCGACGTGTACGCCAACACCAAGGCCGAGACGGTCCTGGGCGAGGCCCTGCAGGGTCAGCGTCGCGAGTCGCTGGAGATCTTCACCAAGGTCTTCGGTCCGACCGGCCCGAAGGGTCACAACGACGTCGGTCTGTCCCGCAAGCACATCCAGGAGTCGGCCAACGCCTCCCTCCGCCGGCTGCAGACCGACTACATCGACCTCTACCAGGCCCACCGGTACGACTACGAGACACCGCTGGAAGAGACCATGCAGGCGTTCGCGGACCTGGTCCGCCAGGGCAAGGTCCTCTACGTCGGCGTCAGCGAGTGGACCGCGGAGCAGCTTCGGGACGGCGCCGCGCTGGCCAAGGACCTCGGCTTCCAGCTGATCTCCAACCAGCCCCAGTACTCGGCGCTCTGGCGGGTGATCGAAGCCGACGTGGTGCCCACCAGCCGCGAGCTCGGCATCTCCCAGGTCGTCTGGTCTCCCATCGCCCAGGGCGTCCTCACCGGCAAGTACGTCCCCGGTCAGGATCTGCCCGCCGGCTCGCGGGCGACCGACGACAAGGGTGGCGCGAACATGATCGCCCGCTGGCTGCGCGACGACGTGCTGGAGCGGGTGCAGCAGCTGAAGCCGCTGGCGGCCGACTCCGGTCTCTCGATGGCCGCCCTGGCTGTGGCCTGGGTGCTGCAGAACGACAACGTGGCCACCGCGATCATCGGCGCGTCCCGCCCGGAGCAGGTCCACGACAACGTCGCCGCGGCCGGGGTCACTCTGCCGTCCGAGCTGCTGGCCAAGATCGACGAGGTGCTCGATCCGGTGATCGAGCGTGATCCGGCGAAGACCCTGGAGAGCTCGCCGAAGAGCCGCGAGGCCTGATCCACCCCGCTGACGCCCCCTTTCACGCGGTCACGCCCCCTCTGCGGAGGGGACGTGGCGCAGTGACAAGGGGCGTCAGCGGTTTCTCGGGCGGGGACCGGTAGCGGCGTCGGGCACGGAGGTCAGAGATACAGTCCGGTCTGCCCATCGGGCAGACCTTCGGTCGCCACGGCGTGCAGGTCCCGCTCCCGGAGCAGCACGTAGTCCTTGCCGCGGACCTCGACCTCGGCGCGATCATCGGGGTCGAAGAGCACCCGGTCGCCCACAGTGACGCTGCGGACGTTGCTCCCGGCCGCCACCACCGACGCCCACCCGAGTCGCTTACCGATCGCCACCGTCGCGGGGATCACGATGCCGCCGCCGCTGCGGCGCTCGCCGCTCTCCCCGTCGGTCGAGACCAGGACCCGATCGTGCAGCATCCGGATCGGGAGCGCGTCGGAGGCGTCGGACGTCGGGGCCACGTTCAGCTCCCTCCGCCACGAACCAGCGCACGCGCGATCGTCAGGAAGACCAGCCCACCCACCACGGCACCGGCGACCGCCAGCACGCGGTTGGTACGCAGATCGCCACGTGCGTTGAAGATCAGGGCCTTGCCGGCGTCCACCTCGTTGCCGACGAACTCCTTCACGCCGTCGATCTGCCGCTGCTTGAACCGCGTCGGATGGACCAGGTCCACGAACTCCTCGGCGGCGTGGGACAACCGCAGCCGACCCGCGGCCAGGTCGGCCTCGATCTGCTCGGGCGTCCTGGTGGGCTGAATGCTGTCGTTCGGGGCCACGTCACTCCTCGTGATCTGGAAGTCGTCTCAGCGTAGGCCAGTGTGGTCGTGCTGTCGTCACTCGCTGCTCGCGACGGGTCGTTGCTTGTCAGTGCCGAAGGAGGGACTCGAACCCTCACACCCGAAGGCACAGGAACCTAAATCCTGCGTGTCTGCCAATTCCACCACTCCGGCTGGCTTCCGCTCAGATCTTGAGGTCGCGCTTCAGCTTGTCGACGTGACCACTGGCCTTCACGTTGTACTGCGCGACGTCCACCGTGCCCGTGCCGTCCTCGGCGACGTCGACCACGAAGGTGGAGCGGATGACGCCCTCGACGAGCTTGCCGTAGAGCATCTTGCTGCCGTACGCCGCGTACGCCGTCAGGGTCTCCTTGTCCGGGTCGGCCAGCAGCGGGAAGGTCACCGACTGGGCGGCCTTGAACTGGGCGAGCTTCTCCGGGGTGTCCGGGGAGATGCCGACGACGGCGAGGCCGGCGGAATCGAGATCCTCGACCGCAGCCGTGAAGTCGACGGCCTGCGTGGTGCAGCCCGGGGTCATGGCCGCGGGATAGAAGTAGACGATCACCTTCCCGCCGGCGTAGTCGGCCAGCGAGATCTGGTGACCGTCGGCGTCGGTCAGGGTGAAGGCGGGAGCGGCATCGCCGGGAGCCAGTCGATCGGTCATGATCACCACCCTATAGACCCGGAGCGGTGGCGATCCCCGGGTGGACGCGACGAGAGCACAGGAGCCGGTGGGCTGCTGTGCTCTCGAGGCGTTCTCGAACGGCCGACGGCCGCAGCGATCAGTCGTTCGCAGGCTTCGCGGTGCCGATGTTGGGGTTGTTGCCGACGCCCTCGTCGAGCGCCACCTTCGAGGCGGTGATCAGTGCGTACGTCGCACCGGCGATCGCGGCACCGATGATCGGCGCGACGAAGAACAGCCACACCTGGCCCAGGGCGGCAGGTCCGGCGAACCAGGCCACCCCGAGGGAGCGGGCCGGGTTGACCGAGGTGTTGGTGACCGGGATGGACACCAGGTGGATCAGGGTCAGGCCCAGGCCGATGGCGATCGGGGCGAAACCCTTCGGAGCCCGGTCGTCGGTGGCGCCCAGGATGATGTAGAGGAAGACCGCGGTCAGCACGACCTCGATCACGAAGCAGGCCAGCAGCGAGTAGCCGCCCGGCGAGCGATCGCCGTAGCCGTTGGAGGCGAACCCGCTCTCCACCGCGTTGAAGCCGGGCTTGCCGTTGGCGATCACCAGCAGCACCGCACCAGCGGCCGTGGCAGCCACGATCTGGGTGACGATGTAGGGCAGCAGCAGCTTCGGGTCGAACCGCTTGGCGATGGCCAGGCCGATCGAGACGGCCGGGTTGAAATGACCGCCGGACACGTGACCGAAGGCGAAGGCGCCGGTCAGGACGGTGAGACCGAAGGCCAGGGCGACACCGAGGAAACCGATGCCGAGCTGGATCGGGTCGGCGTCACCGCTGAGGAACGTGGCGGCCAGCACGGCGGATCCACAACCGCCGAGGACCAGCCAGAAGGTGCCGAGAGCCTCGGCGCCGAGCTTGGCGCTCAGCGGGATCTCATTCATGGGGACTTATCTCCTTGAGCAGGTCCACCCACCGCGGACCGTTCGGCAGCAGGCTACGGTCCGGCTCCCGCACTAACCCATCGCACACACCGCAGTGGACCGCACTATTCTGAATGTCGCCTAAACGTGATAAACGCGAAACCGCCCCGCTCGTCCCGACCGGATTCGTGCCAGTCGGAGCCGATGGCCGGAAACATCACGTCACCGACGGGCTCGGCGTCCACCTCCGTGATCTCCAGGGTGTCCAGGCGGTCCCAGGCCGCGGCGTAGACCTGTCCCCCGCCGGCCACGAAGACCTTGGCCGGCGTCAGCGCGTACGCCCGGTCGAAGGCGGCGTCCAGGTCGGTGGCGACGACCACCCCGTCGGCCTCGCCAGGTCCGGTCGCGGGTGACCACGATGGTGGTCCGACCCGGCAGCGGTCGACCGATCGAGTCGTACGTCTTCCGACCCATGATCAGCACGTGGCCCATGGTGAGCGCCTTGAACCGGGCCCAGTCCTCCGGGATCCGCCAGGGGATGTCGTTGCCCGCCCCGATCACCCCGTTGCGGGCGACCGCGGCGATCCCGATCACCTCCGCCGGACCATCGGCCGCGCGACCGACCCTCGGTGTCGTCCCCTCGCTCATGCGGCTCAGACCGCGATCGGGGCCTTGATGCCCGGGTGGGGGTCGTAGCCCTCGATCACGATGTGGTCGAGACCGAAGTCGTCGATGTCGGTGATGGCCGGGTCGAGACGAAGGGTGGGCAGCGGCCGGGGCTCGCGGGCCAGCTGCCGTCGGGCCTGGTCGAGGTGGTTCAGATAGAGATGGGCGTCGCCGAGGGTGTGCACGAAGTCGCCCACCGCGAGATCACAGACCTGCGCGACCAGGTGGGTCAGCAGCGCGTACGAGGCGATGTTGAAGGGGACGCCGAGGAAGATGTCGGCCGAGCGCTGATAGAGCTGGCAGGACAGCCGTCCGCGCGGATCGGCGCTGCCGGCCGGCGCCGGAGCGACGTAGAACTGGAACATGGTGTGGCAGGGCGGCAGCGCCATCCGGTCGAGGTCGCCGACGTTCCAGGCACTGACCAGGTGGCGCCGGGAGTCCGGGTTGGTCTTCAGGCCGGAGATGACCGCGGCGATCTGGTCGAGGTGACGTTCGTCCGGGGTCGGCCAGGATCGCCACTGGTAGCCGTAGATCGGACCCAGCTCACCCGACTCGTCGGCCCACTCGTCCCAGATGGTCACGCCCTGCTCGTGCAGCCACTTCACGTTGGTCGCCCCCTGCAGGAACCAGAGCAGCTCCGCCACCACCGAGCGCACGTGCACCTTCTTGGTGGTGAGCAGCGGGAAACCCTGGGTCAGGTCGAAGCGGAGCTGGTAGCCGAACACGCTCAGCGTGCCGGTGCCGGTCCGGTCGGACTTCTCCACCCCGTGGTCGATGACGTGCTGCAGCAGATCGAGGTAGCTCTTCACGGGTGGGTCCCTCCGGAGGTGTCGCCGGCAGCCAGCCGGCCCTGCAGGTCGATCAGGATCGCCCGCACCGCGCGGCCCCGGTGGCTGATCGCGTCCTTGGCGGCCGGGTCGAGCTCGGCGGTGGTCTGCTGGTGCCCGTCGGGCACGAACAGCGGGTCGTAGCCGAACCCATTCTCTCCCCTGGGTTCGGTCAGCAGGCGACCTTCCACCACCCCGTGTCGGACGACCTCGGTGCCGTCCGGGGTCGCCATGGCCATCGCGCAGACGAAGCGGGCCGTACGGTACGGGTCGGGGACGTCGTCGAGCTGACGCAGCAGCAGCTCGTTGTTCGCGGCGTCGGTCGAGCCCGGCCCGGCCCACCGCGCCGACCGCACGCCGGGCATGCCGTTGAGGCGATCCACCGCGATCCCGGAGTCGTCGGCCAACGCGATCCGCCCCGTCCGCGCGACGGCGGCCCGGGCCTTGATCAGCGCGTTGCCCTCGAAGGTGGTCTCCGTCTCGGCCGGCTCGGGATAGGAGGGCAGGTCGCCCAACCCGAGCACGGCCACGTCCAGACCGGCGGCCACGACCAGTCGCCGGAGCTCGGCGAGCTTCTTCGCGTTGTGGGTGGCCAGCACCACCTCGGTCCTGGTCACGAGACGAGGCGGATCACGAGGAGAGGGCGGCCTGCTGCAGGCGGGTCAGCTCGGCACAACCGGCGGTCCCCAGATCCAGCAGCCGACCCAGCGTCGCCCGATCGAACGGTCGACCCTCGGCCGTGCCCTGCACCTCGATGAAGTCGCCCGTCCCACTCATCACGACGTTCATGTCGGTGTCGGCCCCGGAGTCCTCGGTGTAGCAGAGGTCCAGCATCGGCGTACCGCTCACGACGCCGACCGAGATGGCCGCCACCGAGTCTGTCAGCGGCTCACCCGCCAGCAGGTTGCGCCGGCGGAGCCACTCGACGGCGTCGTGCAGGGCCACGTAGGCCCCGGTGATCGACGCGGTGCGGGTGCCGCCGTCGGCCTGCAGCACGTCGCAGTCGAGCACGATCGTGTTCTCCCCCAGGGCCCGGTAGTCGATCACGGCGCGCAGGCTCCGACCGATCAGCCGGCTGATCTCGTGGGTGCGGCCACCGATGCGACCCTTGACCGACTCCCGGTCCGAGCGGGTGTTCGTGGCCCGGGGCAGCATGGCGTACTCGCTGGTCACCCAGCCCAGACCGGACCCCTTGCGCCAGCGCGGCACTCCCTCGGTGACGCTGGCGGCGACCAGCACGCGGGTGGAGCCGAACTCCACCAGGACCGAACCCTCGGCCTGCTCGAGCCACCCCCGGGTGAACCGGACTGGTCGGAGCTGGTCGTCCTGCCGGCCGTCGGCCCGTCCGGTCGCTGGTTCTGCTGTGCTCGCTTGATCTGCTGTGCTCACAGGTCAGAACCTTAGGCGCTCGCGCCGACAGTGCTGTCGTCACTTGCTGTTCGCTGCGCGCCACAGACCCCGACTTCACTCCTCGTTCGCACACGGAGAGCGTGTTGCTCTCTCGTCGCTCCAGACGGAGCCGTCGCTCTGCTCACGGCCGCTCGCGACGGGGGCCCACCGCCCAGCGCACTCCGGAGGCGGCGAGCTCGACCGGCCGGCTGGTCACGCCTCGGGCCTCGGCGCGCACCTGCTCCGGGTCGTGCCACGGCGGGATGTGGGTCAGCACCAGGACTCCGACGCCCGCCGCCTCGGCGACCTCGGCGGCCTGGGTGCCGGTCAGGTGCAGATCGGGCGGGTTGTCCGGTCCGGTCAGGAAGGCGGCCTCCGACAACAGCAGGTCGGCCCCGCGGGCGAGCTCGGCGAGCACCGGGGTGGGTCCGGTGTCGCCGGTGTAGACCAGGCTGCCTCCACCGGCCGAGTTCTCGGTGACCCGGAGCGCGTACGCCTCCACCGGGTGGGCCACCCGGACCGCGCGGACGGTGAAAGGCCCGACCGTCTGCTCCGCAGCCAACACCTTGTGCTCGAACCACTCAGCGATGGACAGTCCGGGCTCGCACACCCCGCCGACCTCGTACGCCCGCTGCAGCCGTTCGGGGGTGCCGACCGGCCCGTAGACCGGGATCCGCCGCCACGGTGCGCTCGGCGCGTAGCGGCCGGCGACGTACAGACCGCACAGGTCGACGCAGTGGTCCGGGTGCAGGTGGCTGAGGGCGACCGCGTCCACGTCGGACGGATCGAGATAGCGGTAGAGCGCACCGAAGGAGCCCGGTCCGAGGTCGAGCAGGAGGGAGAACATGCGGCCCTCGTGGGGTGCCTGCACCAGGTAGCTGGAGGCCGGGGAGACCGGGCCCGAGACCGAGCCGCTGGCTCCGACGATCGTGAGCTGCACCCTGCCGACTCTAGGCGGGGCAGGGTCCGGGCCCGGTCAGGGTCGCGGGGTGGCGGCGAACTGGTCCACCGTGGAAATCAATTCCCCACCCATCAGCCGGTGGCCGATACCGGCGAAGGCCTCCGGGTGACCTGTCGTCCAGAACCGGTGCGTCGCTTCGCGCGGCCGGTCGTGGCCGAGTCCGCGCCGGATGAGGGTGGCGTACACGTCCTTGGCGCACTCGTCGGCACTGGACACCAGGGTGACCTCGTCACCCAGGACGTAGGACAGCACGCCGGCCAGCAGCGGGTAGTGGGTGCAGCCCAGGATCAGGGTGTCGATGCCGGCCTCGCTGCAACGGCTGCAGGTACTCCTCGGCACAGGCCAGCAGCTCGGCACCACCCGTGATGCCCGCCTCGACGAAGCCGACGAAGCGCGGACACGCCCGGGTGCGCAGGTCGACCTGGGGGGCGGCGGTGAAGGCGTCGTCGTACGCCTGCGACGTCGCCGTCGCCGTGGTGCAGATGACGCCGACCCGGCCGGTGCGGGTGGCCGCGACCGCCCGCCGTACCGCCGGCATGATCACCTCGACGACGGGCACGTCGTAGCGTTCCCGGGCGTCCCGGAGCACGGCCGCACTGGCCGAGTTGCAGGCGATGACGAGCATCTTGACGCCCTGGTCCACCAGGTGGTCCAGGCACTCCAGGGCGAACTCGCGCACGTCGGCGATCGACTGGTCCCCATACGGCGCCCGGGCCGTGTCGCCGAGGTAGACGACGTCCTCGTACGGCAGCTGGTCGATCACCGCGCGCGCGACGGTCAGCCCACCGAACCCGGAGTCGAAGATGCCGATCGGCGCGGCCGCGCGTCCCGTGTCTACCTGGGTCACGGCGGGCCAGCCTACGCACCTGTCGGACGGGGATGGCAGGCTGGCACTGCCGTCGACGAGGAGGCACTGTCCATGACCCTGGATCTCACCCACCCTGCCGAGCAGGTCGCGACCTTGGTCGCCGGTGTGTCCGACGACCAGCTGGACGCGCGGACACCGTGTCCGGAGATGTCGGTCGGCACGCTGCTGGCCCATCTCGCCGCCCTGGCGCAGGCCTTCACCGATGCGGCCGCGAAGGTGTCCGGGCCGACCACCAACACCCCCCCGACCGCCGCCGCGCCGGTGCTCCCCGACGACTGGCGGGTGGTGATCCCGGACCGGCTGAGCGCCTTGGTCGAGGCCTGGCAGCAGCCGGAGGCCTGGGAGGGCGAGACCACCGCCGGCGGCGTGACGATGCCGGCCACCGACATCGGCTACGTGGCCAACAACGAGCTGGTGCTACACGGTTGGGACCTGTCGGCGGCGACGGATCAGCCGTTCGAGGTGTCCGAGCCGAATCTGGACGCCTCCTGGGTGATGGTCTTCAACACCCCCGACGACCCGGCCGCTCGCGGTGGGCTGTTCGGACCTCGCCTGCCGGTCGCCGAGGGTGCGCCCCTGCTGGATCGGGTCCTGGCCGGGGCCGGACGCGATCCGTACTGGTCGCCGGAGGCCTAGGCCGTTCCGGTCGGGACCATGAGCGCCACCAGGATCGCCCTCGTCGCGACCGCGATGCTGCTCCTGGTCACGGGCTGCACTCCGTCGGCCCCGGATCCCACCGGGCCCGAGACGACGTCGGGGCCACCCGCAGCCGGCACCCCCTCCCGCACGCCCGTCGAGTCCGCAGCGACCCCGACCACCCAGTCCAGCCCGGCCCCGAGTGCGACCACCCAGAGTGCGACCACCCCGAGTGCGACCGGCTCGGGTCCAGCCACCCCGAGCTCGACCGACCCACCGTCCGAGCCGATCACCCACGTGCTCGCCATCTCCGTCGACGGACTGAACCCCCGCGCGATCACCGAGCTCGGTCCCGCCGGTGCTCCGACCTTCCACCGACTCCTGCGGGAGGGCGCCTCCACGCTGGACGCCCGGACCGAACGTGAGCAGACGCGGACCCTGCCCAACCACACCGGGATGCTCACCGGACGCCGCATCGACGCCGGCGAAGGTGGACACGGCGTCACGTACAACACCGACATCGGCCGCCGCCGCACCGTGCACAGCTCCGCCGGCGAGTACGTCTCGAGCGTGTTCGACGTCGTCCACGACCACGGCGGTCAGACCGCGCTGTTCGCCACCAAGACGAAGTTCGCTCTCTACCAACGCACCTGGAACACCAACGGCGGGCGCGACCGCGTCGGTGCGGATGACGGCCGGGAGAAGATCGATCGGTTCGTCGTCGACACCGATGACGCCCAGCTGGTCGCGAAGCTGAACACCTACCTGGAGGGCCGGCCCGGGGAGTTCGTGTTCCTGCACATCGCCCTGCCCGACGAGGTCGGCCACAAGGACGGGTTCATGAGCGATCGGTACCTGGCCGGGGTCCGGACGACCGACGAGCTCCTCGGTACCGTGCTGGACACGATCTCCACCCGGCCTGCCCTGCGCCGGGACACCGTCGTCCTGCTGACCGCCGACCACGGCGGCGACGGCGAGTCCCACTCGAACCAGAGGAGGATCGCGAACTACCAGATCCCGTTCATGGCCTGGGGACCGGGAGTGCCCGCCGGCCGAGACCTGTACAGCCTCAACGAGGACCGCCGCGACCCCGGCACGACTCGGACCACGTACGAGGGTCCGCAGCCGATCCGCAACGGAGAGATCGCCAACCTGTCCACTGATGTCCTGGGCTTGCCGAAGGTCCCCGGCTCGGAGTTCGACGCCGACCAGGACCTGGTGATCTTCGCCGGCTGACGACCGGCGTCGGTTCTGGTGGCTAGGCCCAGACCTGGCCGTCGAGGAAGTCCTCGGCGGAGTCCAGGTCGGCGGTGTACGCGCCGGTCGACAGGTACTTCCAACCGCCGTCGCAGATGATCAGCACGATGTCGGCGGTCTGACCGGCCTTGGCGGCGCGAACTCCCTGGGCCAGCGCGGCGTGCACGATGGCGCCGCTGGAGAGACCCGCGAAGATGCCTTCCCGGTCGAGCAGCTCGCGGACCCGGCGGACGGCGTCGCGGGAGCCGACGGAGAAACGGGAGTCGACGTACTGCGGGTCGTACAGCTCGGGCACGAAGCCCTCGTCGATGTTGCGCAGCCCGTAGACCAGCTCGCCGTAGCGGGGCTCGGCGGCGATGATCTTGACCTCGGGCTTGGTCTCGCGGAAGTAGCGGCCGATGCCCATCAGGGTGCCGGTGGTGCCCAGTCCAGCGACCACGTGGGTCACCTCGGGCAGGTCGGCGGCGATCTCGGGACCGGTGGTCAGGTAGTGCGCCTCGGCGTTCGCCGGGTTGCCGTACTGGTAGAGCATCACCCAGTCGGGGTGCTCGGCGGCCAGCTTCTTGGCCACCGCGACGGCCTCGTTGGAGCCGCCGGCGGCTCGCGAGGACACGATCTCGGCGCCCCACATGGCCAGGATCTGCTTGCGCTCGATCGAGGTGTTCTCCGGCATCACGCAGATCAGCCGGTAGCCGGCGAGCTTCGCGGCCATGGCCAGTGAGATGCCGGTGTTGCCGCTGGTCGGCTCCAGGATCGTCGCGCCGGGACGGAGGGTCCCGTCGGCCTCGGCCTTCTTGATCATGCTCAGCGCCGCGCGGTCCTTGATCGAACCGGTCGGGTTGCGGTCCTCCAGCTTGGCCCACAGTCGTACGCCCTCGGCCGGTGAGAGCCGGGGCAGCCCCACCAACGGGGTGTGGCCGACCGAGTCGGCCAGGGAGTCGTAGCGCACGGTGTCGGGCGGTGGCGGTTGGCCTCAGCCGCCGGCGACGGCCGGCAGCACGACCACGACGTCACCGTCGGCGGTCGGGGCCTCGAGGCCACCGGTGAACCGGACGTCCTCGTCGTTGACGTACACGTTGACGAAGCGGCGCAGGGCCGACTCGTCGACGAGCCGTGCCTTCAGGCCCGGGTAGCGACCCTCGACGTCGTCGATCACCTGCGCGAGCGTGGTTCCGTCGCCCTGGACGGCCTTCTCACCCTGGGTGTAGGTCCGCAGGATCGTCGGGATCCTCACTTCAACGGCCACGTTCGTCGTCTCCTCGGTAGTCCCCCGGCGCTGGTCTGGAAGCCGGTGGGTCGATCTGTCGCGTTACTCGTGTGACAACCGCCGCAGCGGCGGTCGTTATTCCGATCCGGCCGGGTCGGCGCTGGTGATCTCGATCTCCTCCTCGGTGACCACACCGTCCAGGATCCGGTACGAGCGCACCTCGGCCGGGCCGTCCTCGGCACCGGTCTCGGCCACCGACACCAGCAGGTAGTGGGCCTGCGGCTCCGCGGCGTAGGAGATGTCGGTCCGCGACGGGTACGCCTCGGTCGAGGTGTGCGAGTGGTAGACGACCACGACCTCCTCGTCGTTGCTGTCCATCTCCTTGTAGAGCGCCAGCTGCTCGGCCGGATCGAACCGGAAGAACGTCGGCGACCGGTCGGCGTTGGTCATCGGGATCAGGCGCGCAGCCCGGTCGGAACCCTCCGGCCCGGCGACGATCCCACACGCCTCGTCCGGGAAGTCACGCCGAGCGTGAGCGACGATGGCGTCCACGTACGCCCGGGAGATCCGCAACACGCCCGCCAGCGTAGGGCGACCAACCAAGGACTGAGACGCCCGCCCGCACTCCGAAACGCTGCTGTCGTCACTCGGAGCGACGGCCCCTCGCCGACCGTGGCCCGTTTGCCCGCACCTGCCCGGAAACGGCACCCTCGCCTGACCGGAGTGGCCCGTTTGCCCGCACCTGCCCGGAAACGGCACCCTCGCCTGACCGGAACAGCCCGTTTGCCCGCACCTGCCCGCAAACGGCACCCTCGCCTGACCGGAACAGCCCGTTTGCCCGCACCTGCCCGGAAACGGCGTTCTCGAAGGAGCGGCGCGGGCGAGCGAGGAAGGGCAGGACCCAAAGGCGCGACGCCAGCGCGACCGTGTTACAGAGCGCTGATCAGAGTCTCCTGGGCGAAGCCCAGCCAGTCGTAGACGCTGACCATGAAGATCCGCGGGTCGTCGTCGGGAAGGTCGGAGAGCTCCTCAGCGGATTCCGCGTCGGTGATGCCCAGACGGGTGGCGACGGCGATCCGGACGCTGGTCAGGGTGCGCAGCCAGGCCTGCACCTCGTCCGCCGGGATCCTCAGGTCGCCACCGCCGAGGTCGGTGCCGGCCAGCCGATCGAGCACCACCTGGGCGTCGGCCACCTTCTTGGTCTTCAGCTCGCGCTCGGTGAACCGGCGGAAGTCCGAGGAGGCGGCGGCGTCGTGGGGGTAGGCGTTCGGGAACAGGCGCTGCAGGACGGGATCCTCGTGGGCCTCGGGCTGGTCGGGGTCACTGGCCAGGTCCTGCGCCCACAGCTCGAAGGGGTCGTCGGACAACGGCGGCGCGTACGACTCGGGCTCGCCGTCGCTGATCATCTCGACCAGCTGGCTGACCAGGGACGACAGCAGCTCGACCTCGTACGAGCTGAGATGGGTGACCGCGGCGCCGCTCTTGCGACGGAACTTCTTCACCCGGACCCGCTGACGCGTCGGGCCTGCGCACTCACTGATCGGCCTTGTCGAGGGTCGCCCAGAGGCCGAACTCGTGCATCGCGGTCACGTCGCGTTCCATCTCCTCGCGGGACCCGGTGGAGACCGTGGCCCGGCCGTCATTGTGCACCTGCAGCATCAGCTTGTGAGCCTTGGACTTGCTGTAGTGGAAGTAGGTCACGAACACGTGGGTCACGTACGACATCAGGTTGACCGGGTCGTCCCAGACGATCGTCACCCAGGGGGTGACCAGCAGGGTGTCCTCGAGGGGACGCTCCGCGATCGCGGTGCTTCCGGCGGGCGTCACCTGCCCGCCCTCTGTCTCGGGCATACCCGCCATTGTCGCAAACTCCCGACGCCGGACCGACCCGCCACCGGTGTGCGTCCGGCGCACGGGTCTAGGTTCACCTCTGTGAGTCTCTCCAGCCAGTGGGGTCCGAGTGAGATCCCCACCACTGCCCTGCTGACCGACCACTACGAGCTGACCATGCTGCGCGCAGCGCTGCTAGCGGGTACGGCGAACCGGCACAGCGTCTTCGAGCTGTTCGGTCGTCGGCTGCCGCCGGGTCGCCGCTACGGCGTGGTCTGTGGGGTCGGGCGCGCCCTGCGCGCGCTGCGGGCGTTCCGGTTCGACGAGGAGTCGCTGCGGTTCCTGCTCGACACCGACGTGGTCGACCAGCCCACCGCCGACTGGCTGGCCGACTTCCGCTTCTCCGGCGACATCTGGGGCTATCCCGAGGGTGAGGTGTACGTCCCGGGTTCGCCGCTGCTGATCGTGGACAGCACCTTCGCCGAGGGGGTGGTGCTGGAGACCGTGCTGCTCAGCATCTACAACCACGACTCGGCGATCGCCTCGGCCGCGTCCCGGATGACGGCGATGGCCGGCGACCGTCCATGCATCGAGATGGGTTCGCGGCGCACCCAGGAGCTGTCGGCGGTCGCCGCGGCCCGGGCCGCCTACATCGCCGGCTTCGAGGCGACCTCGAACCTGGAGGCGGGTCGGCGGTATCACGTACCCACCCGTGGCACCTCGGCGCACTCCTTCACCCTGCTGCACGGCGACGAGTCCGAGGCCTTCCGGGCGCAGATCGCCGCCCTCGGCGAGGACACCACGCTGCTGGTCGACACCTACGACGTGATGAATGCCGTGCGCCTGGGGGTCGAGCTGACCGGCGGCCGCCTGGGGGCGGTCCGGCTCGACTCCGGCGACCTCGCGCTGCTGGCCACCCAGGTCCGCGAGCTGCTGGACTCCCTGGGGGCAACCCACACCAGGATCATCGTCACCTCCGACCTGGACGAGTGGAACATCGCTGCTCTGTCCGGAGCCCCGGTCGACGGCTACGGGGTCGGCACCGCGCTGGTCACCGGCAGCGGGCACCCCACCTGCGGGTTCGTCTACAAGCTGGTCGCGCGGGCCGACACCGACGAGCCGGACGCCCAGTTGGTGTCGGTGGCCAAGAAGAGCACCGACAAGGTCAGCGTCGGCGGTCGCAAGTTCGCCCTCCGGCGGCTGAACGACGACGGGATCGCCGAGCTCGAGCTGATCGGCATCGGGGCCCCACCGAGCGGCGACCACAACGACCGCGATCTGCTGGTGCCGCTGGTGACCGGCGGCGAGATCGTCGGTGAGGAGCCCCTCGAGGCAGCCCGAGAGCGTCACGTCCGCTCGCGCGCCGAGCTGCCGTTGGAGGCGCTGAAGATGTCCCGGGGCGAGCCGGTGATCGAAACCGCCTACCTGGACAGCCACGGGCAGCTCGACAACCCGTACGCGCCGAAGGTGTGAGGTGGGCGACATGGCGAGAGCACTGATCGTGGTCGACGTGCAGAACGACTTCTGTGAGGGCGGGTCGTTGGCGGTCGCCGGCGGCGGCGAGGTCGCGCAGCGGATCGCGGCGCTGGTGGCCGCCGAGCACGGGTACGACCAGGTCGTCGCCACCCGGGACCACCACGTCGATCCGGGTGCGCACTTCGCCGAGCAGCCGGACTTCGTGGACTCCTGGCCGGCCCACTGCGTTGCCCACACCGACGGCGCCCTGCACCATCCGAGCCTGGTCGACGCACCCTTCGCGGCGATCTTCGACAAGGGCGAGTACGCGGCCGCCTACTCCGGCTTCGAGGGGGTGTCACCCGGGGGCGAGCCCTTGGCGGGTTGGCTCCGGACCCGAGGCGTCGATCGGGTCGACGTGTGCGGCCTCGCCACCGACTACTGCGTGAAGGCGACCGCGCTGGACGCCGCCCGCCGAGGGTTCGCGACCACCGTCCTGCTCGACCTGACCGCCGCCGTCGACCCGGCCTCGACCGCCGAGGTGATCGACGAGCTGACCGCAGCGGGTGTGACGGTGACCACACCGGCGTAGAGTCCGCCGCAGGGATCGACCGAGGGGCGAGGGGGCTGGTCGTGGACGTCGCAGATCTGGTCAGACAGCACTACGGCGGGGTGGACCTGCAGGCCGGGATCCTGGCCGGGATGGCCGCCGTGGGGGTTGACGTCGACCACCTCACGGTCGACGACCTGAGCGCGGTCGATCAGCTGCACGCGGGCTTCTCCGACGCCACCCGGTACCTGCAGAGCCGGCTCGGGTTGGGCCCGGGCACCCGACTGCTGGACGTGGGCTGCGGCATCGGCGGTCCGGCCCGGATGGCTGCGGCCGACCACGGCTGCACGGTGACCGGAGTGGATCTGTCCCCCGACTTCGTCGCCACGGCGACGTCGCTGACGGCGTTGGTCGACCTGAGCGAGCGGGTGCAGTTCCAGGTCGCCAGCGGGGACGACCTGGGGGTCGACAGCGGCACCTTCGACGCGGCGATGATGGTGCACGTGGGGATGAACATCCCCGACAAGGCCGCCGTCTTCACCGAGGTCCGGCGTGCGCTGCGGCCGGGCGGCACGTTCGCGGTGTTCGAGCAGATGCGGGTGGGCGACGGCGATCTGCCCTATCCGCTGCCGTGGGCCGAGGACGATCGCACGTCCTTCGTCGCCACGCCCGACGACTACACCCGCGATCTCGAGGCGGCGGGCTTCGCCGTGATTCAGACCGAGGACCGCACCGCGCAGACGGCCGGCCCACCCGCTCCGCCCGGTGCCGGCGGGCCGCCGCGACTCAGTCCGATGGCGGTCTTCGGACCAGCCTTCGGCGAGCGGATCGGCAACAACATCGCCGCCACCCGAGCGGGGCTGCTCGCCCCCGTGCTGATCCTGGCCACGGCCGCCTGATCCCTGGCGAGAGCCGGCCGAGCGCCGCCCGACCACCGGGCGAGAGCCGTGCGAGAACGGCGGCTACCGCCCGCCACCTACGGTTGACCCATGACGACAACGGATAGTCGACCGATGCGTTGGTCGACCGACGGCATTCCCTCGCAGTCCGGCCGCACGGTGATCATCACCGGGGCCACCAGCGGCATCGGCTTCGCCGCCGCGAAGGTGCTCACCGACAAGGGCGCCCGGGTCGTGCTGGCGGTCCGCAACGAGGCCAAGGGAGCCGACGCCGTGCAACGGCTCGGGGGTCTGGCCGAGGTCCGGTCCCTCGACCTGGCCGATCTGGGCTCCGTACGGACCTTCGCGGACGACTGGGAGGGACCGATCGACCTGCTGATCAACAACGCCGGGGTGATGGCCGTGCCCCTGGGCCGGACTGCCGAGGGCTTCGAGCTCCAGTTCGGCACCAACCACCTCGGCCACTTCGCGCTCACCAACCTGTTGCTGCCGCACCTGACCGATCGGGTCGTCTGCGTCAGCTCGAGCGCGCACCGGATGGGGCACATCGACCTCGCCGACCCCAACTGGGAACGTCGGCCCTACAAGCAGTGGCCGGCGTACGGCCAGTCGAAGCTGGCCAACCTGCTGTTCGTGCTGGAGCTGGAGCGGCGGCTGACCGCGGCGCGCTCGCACGTTCGCGCCTTGGCCGCGCACCCCGGCTTCGCCCGCACCAACCTGCAGGGTCACAGCGGGAACGCCTTCGCCGACCGCGCGACCCTGGTGGTGACCAAGGTGATCGGACAGAGCGCGACCCAGGGTGCCTGGCCGACCTTGTTCGCCGCCACCCAGGACCTGCCCGGCGGCTCGTACGTGGGACCTGGCGGCTTCGCCGAGACGCGGGGGCTCCCGCATCTGGTCGGCCGCACACCCGAGGCCAGCGATCCCGAGCTGGCCAAGCGGCTCTGGACGGCGTCGGAGGAACTGACCGGGGTCAGCTTCCCGCTCTGAGATCCCGACTTGTCAGACGCTGTGGTCGCTCCGACGACCACCGCATCTGACAACTCGGTGGGTCAGCGCCGCAGGGCGCGGTCCCAGGAGCCGGCATACCGCCCGTCGTCGCTGGCCCGCGCCCCAGGCCCCAGCTCCAGCGGCCGGAAGGTGTCCACCATGACGGCGAGCTCGTCGAAGAAGTGCTTGCCGATGGCCGCCTCGGCCGCGCCCGGCTGCGGCCCGTGGCTGTGGCCACCGGGGTGCAGGGTGATGGAGCCGATCGCGATGCCGGAACCCTTGCGGGCCTCGTAGTCGCCGCCGCAGTAGAACATCACCTCGTCGGAGTCGACGTTGGAGTGGTAGTAGGGCACCGGGACGGCCAGCGGGTGGTAGTCGACCTTGCGCGGGACGAAGTTGCAGACCACGAAGTTGCTGCCTTCGAACACCTGGTGCACCGGCGGCGGCTGGTGGACCCGACCGGTGATCGGCTCGAAGTCGTCGACGTTGAACGTGTACGGGTAGAGGCAGCCGTCCCAGCCGACCACGTCGAACGGGTGGGTGCTGGCCACCACGATCGACCCGACGATGCCGCTCGGACCGTGGCCGCGGTGCTTGGTGTAGATCGGCACGTCCGTGCCCTCGGCCAGCAGCGGCTCGGTCGGCCCGTGCAGGTCTCGCTCGCAGTAGGGGCTGTGCTCCAGCAGCTGCCCGTACTTCGACAGGTAGCGCTTCGGCGGTCCGATGTGGGAGCTGGCCTCGATCGCGTACGCCTTGACGACCCCGTCCGGCAACCAGCGGTGCACGGTGGCCCGGGGCAGGATCACGTAGTCGCGGTCGCGGAAGGCCAGGGCGCCGAAGACCGTCTCCACGGTGCCCGAGCCGGACTCGATGTAGACGCACTCGTCACCGGTGGCGTTGCGGTAGAGCGGTGAGGCCTTGGACCCCACGACGTAGCTGATCCGGACGTCGGCGTTGCCGAGCACCAGGATGCGTCCGGTGACCAGGTCGTACTCCGGCGGGCGGTGCCCGGCGAACAGGTCCGGCAGCCGCAGGTGCAGGGGCCGCAGCGGGTGGTTGGGCACGGTGGTCAGGTCCGGCAGACCCCAGTCGTGGGCGTCGCTCATGGCCGACGGGATGCCCCGGTGGTACAGCAGGGACGAGTCCGACGAGAAGCCCTCCTCCCCCATCAGCTCCTCGGCGTACAGCGTGCCGTCCAGCTGGCGGAAGACGGTGTGACGCTTCGGCGGGATCTCCCCGACGCTGCGGTAGAAGGCCATACCTCACAGTAGCGGCGGCCGGCGCGGGCGACGAGAGATCACCGACCGACCAGGCGATGACGCAGGATGGTGATCATGTCCTCGCCGGAATCTCGCCCGGAAGCCGCCGTCGCGACCACCCCGCGGGATCTGCAGCGGGTGCTGCTGGCCTACCTCACCAGTGCGATCGCGCTGCTCTGCGGGCTGCCGGTGCTGCTGGTCGGGTGGTTCGCCGCCTCCCGCTGCTCGGGCGAGGGCTTCCGGTGCCTCGGCTGGGTCGTGTACGCGATGCTGGCGGCCGTCCTGGTCGCCGTGGTCGTGCTGCCGTTCCTGGCCCGCCGGTTCCGGCTCGGGATCTGGTGCGCGCTGCTGACGATCGCCTTCGTGGCCGCACCTCTCGTCCTCGGCGACGGCAGCCTGAACGCCGGCACCGCGTTCCTCGGGCCGGGTCTGGCTGCCTGGGTGAGCGAACCGCGCGATCCCGTCCCGGCCGGTCCGCCGGCTCCCGCCGGGGAACCGCCGTCCGCCGCACGGCACTGGGTGCCGCGCTGGGTGGCGGTGGGAGTGCTGGTGGTCCTGATCCCGGTCCTGGGTCGGGTCATCTGAACCCGGTCGGTCAGTCGGCGTCCAGCTCCCGCAGCACCGTCGGCGGTGCCACCGTCCGGAAGGCCTCGGCGACGATCGCGGTCAGCTCGTCGTCGTCGACGGTGCGCAGGTGGACACCGAGCCAGCCCCGGTGGCCGACGTAGGGCGGCCGGAAGAACCGCTCCGGGTCGGTTTCCACCTGCTCGAGCTGGACGCCGTCGGGGGCGGCGCACCAGATGGCCAGCCGGCCGTCCTCGTGGTGATCGTCGACGAACATGACGAAGCACTTCTTGTCGCGGATGAAGAAGGCCGGCCCGCCGTGGCTGGGTCGCTCCGAGGTCTGCGGCAACGCCAGGCAGGCCGCCCGGAGCCGGGCCAGCTGCGCCTCGACGTCGGCGGCGGTGTAGTCGACTGCATCCCTGGGAACCTGCGGTGGCACGGGCCTATTGTGCAGGCGTGGACGCCATGGATGCACTGTTCGCCGGCCTGATCGACGACGCCGCGGTGTTCCCGCCCGGCAACGCGAGCGTGCCCGAGGCCGTACGTCGACACCGGGAACACCGAACCGCCTGGTTCGCGCCGGTGATCGGGCCGCTGGTGGTGCCGGACGCGGAGCTGGCCCAGGTGTCCCGGGCCGTGCTCGACAACGCCGGGGCCGACGGGGAGCAGCTGGCGGTCAGCGCGGTGATCAGCAGCGGGGCCGGCGGCCTGGTCGCCCTGGCCCGCCGCGACCTCCCCGGGGTCGAGATCGTCGCGGCGGAGGTCGCTCTCCGCGACCTCGACGACCTGGCCGGGAACGCGGGTCGGGTGGTGGCGGCCGCCGAGGAGCTCGATCCGGACCAGGTCAGCGTGTTCGTCGAGGTGCCGTTCGGCCACGGCTGGATCGGTGCGGTCGAGGTGATCGAGGCGTCGGGTCTGTTCGGCAAGATCCGCACCGGCGGGCTGGAGGCCGATGCCTTCCCGACGGCCGACCGGCTCGCCCAGCAGCTGTCGGTGCTGATCGAGGCCGACCTGCCGTTCAAGGCCACCGCCGGTCTGCACCGGGCCTGGCCGAACACGGTCGTCGGCGAGCGCGGCGAGACCCTGCACCAGCACGGCTTCGTCACCCTGCTGATGGCGATCGAGGCGCTGATCGACGGCGCCGGCACCGACGCGGCGGTCGACCTGCTCCAGCTGGACGACCCCGGCCGGATGTTCACCGCCCTGCAGGGGTGGGACGAGCCCGCCGCGGCCCGGGTCCGCCGCCGGTTCCGTGGGTTCGGCTGCTGCGGCGTCACCGAGCCGGTGGCCGATCTGGTCAGCCTCGGCTTGCTGCGTGGCCCCGAGGACGCTCGGTGAGCTGGTTCGAGGTGGCGGCCGGCGCGCCCTTCGGGACCGAGGAGCTGCCGTACGGGATCTTCTCCACCGCCGACTCCACGCCCCGGGTGGGTGTCGCCATCGGTGATCGGGTGCTCGATCTCGCGGCGGTGGCCGAGGCGGCCGGGCTGGATGGTGAGGTGTTCGAGCAGCCCAGCCTCAATGCCTTGCTCAGCCTCGGACCCGACGCCTGGGCGGAAGGTCGGGAGCTGCTGCAGTCGCTGCTGGAGGACGACGAGTCGGGTCGCGACGTGGTCGAGCCGCATCTGCATCCGCTCGACTCGGTGATGATGCACCTGCCGATCGAGGTGGCCGACTACGTCGACTTCTACGCCAGCGAGCACCACGCCGCCAACGTGGGGGCGATCTTCCGCCCGGGTGGACCGCCGCTGACCCCCAACTGGAAGCACCAGCCGATCGGCTACCACGGGCGGGCGGGCACGGTGGTACCGAGTGGCACACCGGTGATCCGACCCAACGGGCAGCGCAAGGCACCCGACGAGGACGCCCCGACCTTCGGTCCGAGCCGGCGGCTGGACCTCGAGGCCGAGCTCGGTTTCGTGGTCGGGGTGGGCTCGGAGCCGGGGGTGCCGGTCGAGGTGGATGCCTTCGAAGAGCACGTGTTCGGCGTGGTCGTGCTCAACGACTGGTCGGCCCGTGATCTGCAGGCCTGGGAGTACGTCCCCTTGGGCCCGTTCCTGGGCAAGAGCTTCGCCACGTCCATCTCGGCCTGGGTGCTGCCGCTGGCGGCCCTGGAGTCGGCCCGCCGCCCGCTGCCGGCACAGAATCCGCCACTGCTGGACTACCTCCGCGGTGACCTGTACGGCTATGCCATCGACGTCGAGGTCTGGCTGAACGGCTACCTGATCAGCACCTGCCCGTACGCCGCCATGTACTACTCCCCCGCCCAGATGGTCGCGCACCTGACCAGCAACGGCGCCGCGCTGCGGACCGGGGACCTCTTGGGGTCGGGGACCATCTCCGGGCCGTCGCACGACCAGCGGGGATCGCTGTTGGAGCTGACCTGGAACGGCTCGGAACCGCTGGTGCTCGGCGATCAGGAGCGGACGTTCCTGGCCGACGGGGACGAGGTCGTGCTCCGCGGCGTCGCCCCCGGGCTGGACGGGGGGACGATCTCGCTGGGTGAGGTGTCCGGCATCGTCGAACCGGCACCCTAGCTGCGGATTCGTCACCGTTGTCGGTGGCAGATCCGCAGCTAGCGGATCTTGACCACCTGCGTCTTCGCGGCGACGTCGTGCAAGGCCTGGCGCTTCGGGTTCCACAGGGGCATCAGCACGTCGACGATCCGGATGACGTAGAGCACCGCCTGCACGTTCGGCACGGTCCAGATCAGGGCCCGGATGAGGCAGGTGGACCAGCCCAGCTGCTCGGTGCTGCGACCGTGGTCGACCGGCACGACCCGTAGCCCGACCACCATCTTGCCGGGCGTGGCGGAGCGCCAGTGGACGAACAGCGTGATGTACAGCGTGTGCACGCCCAGGCTCACCAGCAGCAGGATCAGCTGGTCCTGGCCGGTCAGCAGGGCGGTCAGGTCCGGCTGCGGCGGCATCGGCTGCCCCCGCTGGGCCGCGTCGACGGTGGCCTGGAAGTAGTCACCCAGGGTGGCCGCGAGGCGGAGGTAGATGGGCAGCAGCAGCAGCGAGGTCGACACACCCACGATGAAGGCGTCGATCACGACGGCGAGCGCCCGCCACCACCAGCCGGCGAGTGGCACCCCGTCCTCGGTGGTCGGCACGGGCTTGGCCCCGTACGGGTCAGCCGGGTAGGGGTTCGCCGGATAGGGAGCCCGTTGCCCGTACGGCGCCTGCCCGTACGGGTTCTGCTGGGGCGCCTGCCCGTACGGGTTCGGGGGCGCCTGCCCGTACGGGTTCTGCTGAGGCGCCTGCCCGTACGGGTTCTGCTGCGGTGCCTGCGGCGCCGAGGTCTCGTTCGGGCGGGTGGTCCGTGACCACTGCCAGCCGTCCCAGTAGCGCTCGTTGGCCCGGTTGACCGGATCGGGGTACCAGCCGCTGGGGGCGGCGTGGCGGCCCGGGGGAACCGGGGGCGAACCTACGGGGATCTCGGACACGTCCCCAATTTAGTGGGTGTGGAGGGGAGTCAGAGATTGCCGCGACGTTCCTGCTCCCGCTCGATGGCCTGGAACAGGGCCTTGAAGTTGCCCTTGCCGAAGCCGAGCGAGCCGTGGCGCTCGATCAGCTCGAAGAACACCGTGGGCCGGTCCCCGATGGGTCGGGTGAAGATCTGCAGCAGATAACCGTCCTCGTCCCGGTCGACCAGGATCCCCCGCTCCTGCAGGGTCTCGATCGGCACCCGCACCTCACCGATCCGGGCCCGCAGCGCAGGGTCGGTGTAGTAGGAGTCGGGGGTGGCCAGGAACTCCACCCCGGCGGCCCGCAGGGTGTCGACCGCGGCCACGATGTCGTCGGTGGCCAGCGCGAGGTGCTGGGCGCCCGGTCCGTCGTAGAACTCCAGGAACTCGTCGATCTGGCTCTTCTTCTTCGCGATGGCGGGCTCGTTCAACGGGAACTTGACCCGGTGGTTGCCGCTGGCCACCACCTTGCTCATCAGCGCCGAGTAGTCGGTGGCGATGTCGTCGCCGATGAACTCGGCCATGTTCGTGAAGCCCATCACCCGGTGGTAGAAGTCCACCCACTCGTCCATCCGGCCGAGCTCGACGTTGCCGACCACGTGGTCCAGCGCCCAGAACACCGGCGCCCGATCGCCGACCAACGAGTCCTCGTGGGCGACATAGCCCGGCAGGTACGGACCGGTGTAACGCGACCGGTCGACCAGGGTGTGCACGGTGTCCCCGTACGCCGCGATGGTGGCCGTCCGGACCGTGCCGTGCTCGTCGGTGACGTCGTGCGGCTCGACCAGCACCCGTGCACCGACCTTGACCGCGTGCGCGATGCAGACGTCGACGTCGGGTACCTCCAGGCTGATGTCGGACACGCCGTCGCCGTGCTTGCGGTGGTGGTCCAGCAGCGGGCTGGTCGGAGCCACCCCACCCATGATCACGAACCGGCAGCCGCCGGAGGTCAGCACGTACGCCTTGTGGTCCCGCTGCCCCGTCTCCGGCCCGGCGTAGGCGACCAGCCGCATCCCGTACGCGGTCCGGTAGTGCAGCGCGGTCTGGGTGGCGTTGCCGACGATCCAGACCACCGCGTCCCAGCCGGTCACCGGGAACGGGTCGCTGGAGGCGTCGTACTCCACCAGCCCGACCAGCTGGCGCAGCTGTTCCGCATCGAGGTGGGCGAGCTTCTCTTCATTGGTCAGCACGGCATCGGTCAGCAGATCAGTCATACTGAGGATCATGCGGAGACGTGACAATCTGCGCAATCAACCCTTCACGCGTTGGACAACCTGACCATCGACGCTCGACCCCCTCGAAGGTGAGGAGACACCATGACCACTGAGACGCCTGTCACACTCGATCGCCTCGACCGCGACATCGTCGCCCTGTTCGCCGCCGAGCCGCGGATCGGTGTGCTCGAGGCGAGTCGCCGGCTGCGGGTGGCGCGCGGGACGATCCAGGCCCGCCTCGACCGGATGGAGCGCACCGGGGTCGTCACGGGCTGGGGGCCGGACATCTCGCCGGCGGCGATCGGCTACGGCGTGACCGCGTTCGTCACGATCCAGATCGCCCAGCACTCGGGCCGGGAGGCTCTCACCCGTCGCCTGGAGGCGATCCCGGAGGTGCTGGAGTGCTGGACGATCACCGGCAGCGGGGACCTGTGGTGTCGGATCGTGGCCCACAGCAACGCCGACCTGCAGCGGGTGATCGACCTGATGGTCAGCGAGGATCGGGTGGTGCGCTCCTCCACCCTGATCGGGCTGTCCGAGGCCATCCCCTATCGGACCGGGCCCCTGGTCGCGGCAGCGCAGGTGCCGGCATGACGGTGCCCGTCACGCCCGGGAGTCCGACCAGGATCGGCCGGTATCCGGTGTCCCGCCGGCTGGGCGCCGGGGCCTTCGCGACCGTCTGGCTCGGTCGCGACACCGACTTCGACGTCGACGTGGCGATCAAGGTGCTGGCCGACAACTGGGCAGCCGATCCCGGGATCCGGGAGCGCTTCGTGACCGAGGCCAAGTTCCTCCGGCGGGCCCGGGACCGACGGGTCGTGCACGTGTACGACATCGGCACCCTGGACGACGGTCGGCCCTACTTCGTCATGGACTACCTGGACGCCGGCTCGCTGGAGGATCTCCGGGTCTCCGGGGTCGCCCCCGCCGAGGCGCTCCGGCTCTGCGCCGAGGCGGCCCGTGGACTGGAGGTGCTGCACCGTCACCACCTGGTGCACCGCGACGTCACGCCGGGGAACCTGCTGCTGACCAGCCGTTCCGACGGCTCGCGCGCCGTTGTGGTGGCCGACCTGGGCGTGGCCCGTTCGGTCCTCGACTCCTCCGCCGGGGCGATGGTCGTCGGTACGCCGTCGTACATGGCTCCCGAGCAGGCGGGCGGCGGAGCTGTCGACCACCGAGCCGACGTCTACGCCCTGTGCGCGGTGGCGTACGCCCTGTTGACCGGCGGACCGCCGTTCCCGGTGCTGACCATCGCCGACCTGGCGAACCGACCGACCGACGTCGACCCGGCCCCGCTCGCGGCGCGGCTCGGGGCTCCGGTCGCCCTCGACGGGCTGTTCGTCTCGGGTCTGGCCACCGACCCGCAGCGGCGACCGCCGGGTGCCGCCGTGCTGGCCGACGCGTTCGACCAGCTCGCCGACGAGCTGGTCGGCGGCCCGGGACGGACGGGCGAGACAGGCGGCGCACTTCCGTGGCGACCACGCCACGAAACGGCGCCGGTTGTTCCGGTTCGAGCCCCGAGCTCACCGACGACCCCGTCCGCCGGGCGCTCCTCGACGTTCTACGTCGCGATGACGCTGCTGGCGGTCCTGGTCTTCGCCGCGTTCCTGGGCATCGTCATCGCGGTCAGTCTCTAGGTCAGGCACCCTTCTTGCGGGTGATGGCCCAGTGCCGGATCTCGTCGATCCGCTGCTGCAGCTCGTCGGCACTGGCCACGGCCGAGGGCGGTCCGCCGCAGGCGGTGCGGAGCTCCGCGTGGATGACCCCGTGCGGGGTGTCGGTGCGGTGGTGCCAGGCGCCCACCAGGCCGTTGAGCTCCTTGCGCAGGTCGCGGAGCACCTGGTGGGTGCCGCGCTCGGCGTGCTCGGGCCGGGGCGCGCGGCTGGCGTGGTCGGCCTGGCGGCGGCGCAGCAGGTCCTTGACCTGATCCGGCTCGAGCAGTCCCGGCAGCCCGAGGTAGTCCTGCTCCTCGGCGCTGCCGGCCTGGGCGGTCAACCCGAAGTCGGCACCGTCGAAGACGACCCGGTCGAAGTCGGCCTCGCTGCCCAGCGCGGCGAAGGTGCCCTCCGGCAGGTCCGCCTCGGTCTCGGTCAGCTCCGCCGCGGCCAGCAGGGCCGCCTCGTCCGGTTCGCTCCGCGCGGCCAGCACATGGTCCCGCTCGCGTTCCATCTCGGCGGCGAAGCTGAGCAGCAACGGCACGCTCGGCACGAACACCGACGCCGTCTCCCCGCGGGAACGGGCCCGCACGAACCGGCCCACCGCCTGGGCGAAGAACAGCGGGGTCGAGGTCGTGGTGGCGTACACCCCGACCGCCAGTCGGGGGACGTCCACGCCCTCCGAGACCATCCGGACCGCGACCATCCAGCGCTGGTCGCCCTGGGCGAAGGAGGTGATCTTCTTGCCCGATCCGGTGTCGTCACTCAGCACCAGGGTCGGCTTCTGGCCGGTGATGGCCTTGAGCAGGTCCGCGTACGCCCGCGCGCTCGTCTGGTCGGTGGCGATCACCAAGCCGGCGGCGTCGGGCATGTGGCTGCGGACCTCGGTGAGCCGGGTGTCGGCGGCCTGCAGCACCGCGGAGATCCAGGAGCCGTGCGGGTCGAGCGCGGTCCGCAGCGCCTGGGCCGCCAGGTCCTTGGTCATCGGGCCACCGAGGCGGGCGTTCACCTCGTCGCCGGCGCTGGTCCGCCACTGCATCTCCCCCGAGTAGGCCATGAACAGGACCGGCCGGACGATGTTGTCGGCCAGCGCCTCGGCGTACCCGTAGGTGAAGTCGGCCACCGACCGCAGTCCCCCGTCGCCCAGCGGCTCGTACCGGACGAACGGGATCGGGTTGGTGTCGGAGCGGAACGGTGTGCCGGTCAGCATCAGCCGCCGGGTCGCGGGGTCGAACGCCTCGCGCACCGACTCACCCCAGGACATGGCGTCGCCGGCGTGGTGGATCTCGTCCAGCACCACCAGGGTCTTGAAGCCCTCCACCCGGATCCGCAGGGCCAGCGGGTTGGCCGCCACCCCCGCGTACGTCAGGGCGATCCCGTTGAAGTCCTTGGCCGCCCGGCCCTGCCGGACCCCGAACTGCGGGTCGATGGCGATGCCCACCCGGTCGGCCGCCTCGGCCCACTGGGTCTTCAGGTGCTCCGTCGGCGCCACGATCACGATCCGGTCCACCACCCGCTTGGCCAGCAGGTTGGCGGCCACGGTCAGGGCGAAGGAGGTCTTGCCCGCCCCGGGGGTGGCGACGGCGAGGAAGTCCTTCTTCGGGTTCTCGAAGTAGGCGTGCAGGGCGGCCGTCTGCCACGCCCGCAGCTTGGTCGCGGTGCCCCAGGCGGCCCGATCCGGGAAGGCCGGCGGCAGCCCCGTGACCGCGAGATCGGTCGCGTTGCGTTGCGTGTCGGGCCTACTCACCGGCGCGAGTGTAGTCGCGGAATCCGACCGTTCCGGTCACCCGCCACGCCGTCCTCGTCCGCCGTTCAGCGGTACGAGGAGTCGTTCTGCACCGGGCCGATGCGGAGTGAGCTGGCGGTCGCCGCCAGACCCACGACGATCATCGCGGCCAGCAGCGCGCCGAAGGTCAGGGAGAGGTTCCCGGTGTCGTGCAGCGCGGCGAAGATCGACCCGGTCAGGCCCACGAAGAGCCCCGAGCCCAGCGCGTCGCCCACGTTCAGCGAGGCACCGTTGCGACCCTGGTCGGCGGCCGGGGTGAGGGTCATCACGGCCAGGCCGGTGCTGGCCGTGGCCAGGCCCATGCCGAAGCCCGCGAACAACCAGCCGAGCCCGACCACCCCGAACCACAGCCCGGGGAGCAGCGCCGCGACCAGGCAGACCGCGATCCCGAGCGTGACCGACAACGTCCCGTACGTGATCAGGCGGTCCCGCCGGACCCGCAGCCAGGACTGGGACTGCAGCCAGGAGGCCGTCGTCCAGCCGATCGCACCGACGGTCAGCATCGCCCCGGCCACCACCAGTGGCACGTGCCGCTGCTCGACCAGCATCAGCGGCAGGAAGGCCTCGGAGCCGAAGAAGGCACCGGGCAGCAGCGCCCGTACCCAGATCACCGCGGTCAGCCCGGGGCGCCAGCGCAGGAAGCCGGGAGGCATCAACCGCGGGAGCGACAGGGCCAGACCCACCAGCCCGGCCGCGAACAGGAGGACCGCCACCAGGTCCAACCGCTGGCCGGCGAGCTGGATCGAGGCGGCGGCCAGAGCGACGACTCCCGCCGCCCACAGCGGAGCCGGCTTGGGGCGGTCCGGCCGCTCCTCCGGCGGCGTGAAGTTCTTGATCAGGGTGAGCAGGGTGGGAGTGGACACGATCGCGCCGAACGCGACCAGCGGCAGCACGGCGAAGAACACCCAGTGCCAGCTCAGCGTCTCGGTCAGCCAGGCCGAGATCGGCGGGCCGACGAAGGCGGGCAGCACCCAGGCGGTGGAGATGTAGGTGAACATCCTCGGCCGTTGACGGGCGTCGAAGGCGTGCGCGATCAGCACGAACGCGGCGGTGTTCATCACCCCGCTGCCCAGTCCCTGGACGAGTCGACCACCGACCAGCTGGAGCATGTGGTCGGCCGTCCCGGCCACGACCAGGCCGACGGCGAAGATCGCCATCCCGGCGAACAGCGGTTTGGCCGGACCGATCCGATCGCTCAGCCGTCCCGCCACGACGGTGGCGAACAGCATGCCGATCACGAAGGCCGAGAACGCCCAGGCGTAGTACTCGAAACCGTTCAGGTCGCGGGCGGCCACGGGCATCGCCGTCGCCACGGCGATCGACTCGAAGGCGATCGCCACCACCGTCGTGCAGATGCCGATGGCCAACGCACGCCGCGAGACGGGGGCGCCGGTCGAAGGTGCCGGCGGCGTCGGCTCGGAGTGCTCGGTGGACATCCGGCCCATCCCACCACTCTCCCGCCGACTTGTCAGATCGGGTGGTCGTTCGGGCGACCACCGACGCTGACAAGTGGGCGACCTGCGATGCCGACCGGGTGAGTGGCTACCGCGGAGGGCCCCGGCTTCCTAGACTGGCCGGGTGACCCAGCAGCAGCTCAGCCCCGGTGCGGAGACGATCCTCGACGAGCGGACCGAGTTCCGCGTGGACGAGGGCGACCACGAGCGGTTCTCGCACTACGTGCCCAAGGACAAGCTCACCGAGGCGATGGTGATGGGGACGCCGGTGGTGGCGCTCTGCGGCAAGGTCTGGGTGCCGAGTCGTGACCCCCAGCGGTTCCCGGTGTGCCCCGAGTGCAAGGACATCTGGGACGGCCTGCCGGCCAACGGCAAAGGCGGCAAAGGCGGCAAGGGTGACAAGGGCGGCGACGGCGGCAAGGGCGACGGCGGCGACGCCTGAGCGTCAGCAGAACGTGCCGTAGACCTGGCGCGCGACCGCGTTGCTCTTCGAGGGTTCGACCGCGCAGTTGATCGTGCCGACCGTCGGGTCGGCCTCCGCGGTGAACCGCCAGCGCTGCTCCTGGCCGGAGCAGTCGACGATCACGTCCGCGCTGAGCACGCCGGAGGCGTTGAAGACCACGTACGTCCCGGTCGCGTTGTACGGGCGCTTGTTCGCGTCGCTGCCGGTGTCCGGCGGTTCGGGGCGGGTGAGCAGGATCGTGTTCTTCGACGAGCCCTCGATCAGATCCGCGATCTTCTTGATGGTCGCCTCGTCGTCGATGGTGGTGACGGCGTCCGGTGCCGTCAGGACCGGCACGCTGAAGTCCGTCTGCTCCCGGGTGCCCGGCGTCAGGTTGCGGCCGTCGGAGACGAGGGTGACCACCTCGGTGGTCCGCCGCGGCTCCACGGTGGACCGCTCGATCCGGATCGGGGTGACACTCGTACAGGACACCTGGGCCACGCTGGGCGTGCCGGAGCTGCCCGGAGTCGCCGTGCCGCTCGGGGTCGCCGAACCTCCAGGACTCGCCGAACCGGAGGGGCTGGCCGTGAGGTCCGGGCTCGCGGTGCCCGATCCGCCGGGTGAGGGCTGACCCGACGCGGTGGCGGTGGGGTTGGTCGGCAGCATGGGCGTGTCGCTCCGCCCGCAACCCCCGAGGGTGAGGGCGGCGAGGACAACGGACAGGGCGACCGCACGGAGGGGGCGCCCGATGCGACGACGGTCCGTGGCGGTCGGCATACTGCGGAGCCTAGGACCCGCGGCGCCGGCGTGGTGGTGCGGGTCACCGAACTCCCCGAGCACCCCGGTGAGGCTCCGCCCATGACCGACCACACCCTGTACCTGCTGCGACACGCCAAGTCCTCGTGGGACGAGCCGCTCCGAGACCACGAGCGACCGCTGGACGCCCGAGGTGTCCGGGACGCGCGTGCTGCGGGACGGCTGTTGGCCGAGCAGGGGTGGCGTCCCGACCTGGTCCTCTGCTCCACCGCGGTACGGACCCGCGAGACCTGGCGGCACGCCGTGGACGCGGGCGCCGACGCCGGCGAGGTGCGCTTCGTCGACGCCATCTACGAGGCCTCGGCGGTGCGGCTGCTGGGCCTGGTGCAGTCGACCGAGGAGTCCGTGGGCAGCCTGATGCTGATCGGCCACGGCCCCGGTCTGCCCGGGCTGGCCGAGGGTCTGGGCGCCCGCCCGGAGCCACGCGCCGCCTGGGCCCGGCTGGACGCCAAGTACCCGACGGCGGGCCTCACGGTGCTCCGGCTCGCCGGCCCATGGGCCGCCGCGACCCCGGGCGAGGCCGAGCTGGTCGCCTTCGAGGTCCCGCGCGGCTGAGCTTGCGGTGAACTCAGCTCGACCTCAACGAGATCTCGGTTGTCTGCGGTTCGCGACGCAGGTCGAGCTGCGGACGACGCAGCCCGCTAGCGGAACCGTCGTGCCGCCAGCGCCTGGCGGGTGGTGCGGACCACGTAATCCGGATCCTGCGTCAGCATCAGCCAGGTGAAGCGCAGGATGAGCCAGCCGGTCAGCACCAGCGCGTTCTGCCGCTCCCGGTCGCTCTCGAAGACGTCCGGCTGACAGTGGTACTTCCGTCCGTCGACCTCACCGGCGACCCGCTCCCGGTCGAAGCCGATGTCGAGGAAGTAGGTTGCGCCGGGCAGCACGACCTCGCGGTTGCTCTGCCAACCGACGATCCCGTGAGCACGGTAGAGCCGGTGCGCCAACCGCTCGGCGTGCGACCAGGGCGCGGCACGCGAGTCGAGCAGCACGCGCCAGCGGTCGACGTTTCCCGCGCGCTGCGGCGTCGCCCGCAGTGCCGTGTGCAGGGAGGGCAACGTGACCTGTCGGCTGTGCAGCGCGATGTCGATCGGATCGGCGAAGTCCAGGGTGGCCAGCTCGATCGCCGTCAGCGAGGGTGCCGTCAACCGAATCGGTCCGCTCCTCACCACCTGCTCGGGCGGGACGCGCCTGCGGGTGAACACGAACCCCGGCTGGGGCCGATGCTGGGTGACCGAGGAGACCGGCAAGGTCGAACCCGCCACGACCTTCGGCCAGAAGGTGAGCTTGGCCGCTCCCCAACCGCCGACCACGGCGTCCGGGTCCCAGCGGCACACAGCGGCCATCCTGAGGACAGGGTCCTCGGCGCGGCCGGGATCTGCGTAGACGCCGGGCAGCACCCGGGCCAGGCGGCCCCGGGAACAGGCCCGAGTCAGCGCATCCTCCAGGCGCGGGTGCTCGCGGCGGAGAACGAGGTGGTCGTGGGCCAGCAGCTGATCGATCTGATCGTCGGGTCTCATACCCGGATCCTGTGGACGCACTGGGTCCGTCGTACGCCTCCGTCAGCCAGCTGTGGATGAGGCTCGGTGTCGGACGGGCCTGTGGATGATGACCAGGCCGCGTCGAACTCAGCTCGACCTGGTCACGTCGGCCGCAACACGCCGCGCGACGCGTAGGTCGAGCTGCGAATGACGCAGGCCGCTCAGTCGAGGGGGGCCATGTCGACGCTGACCTTCATCTTCGACTTCTTCGCCTCGGTGAAGATGACCCCCTTGACCGGGGTCACGTCGGCGTAGTCACGCCCCCAGGCCACCGTGGCATGAGAGGAGTCGATCAGGCGGTTGTTGGTCGGGTCGAGGTACATCCAGCCGTTGCCGGGGATCCAGCAGCCCACCCAGGCGTGGGACGCGTCCGCGCCCACCAGTCGGGGCTTTCCGGGCGGCGGCCGGGTGGCCAGGTAGCCGCTGACGTACCGGCCGGCCAGGCCCAGGCTGCGCAGCCCGGAGACCATGAAGTGGGTGAAGTCCTGACACACCCCGGTGCGGTTCGCCAGCAGCTCGGCGACCCGGGTGGACACGGTGGTCGAGCCGGACTTGTAGGTGAAGTCGGCGTAGACCCGATGCATCAGCTCGGTCACCGCGTCCCCGATCGGGCGACCCGGGGTGAAGGACTGCTCCGCGTACGCCTGGATCCCGGGCGGCATGTCCACCAAGGTGGACGCGAAGACGAAATCGGTCGCCCGCCACGCGTCCGGGTCGCGCTCGGCCGCCGTGCCGGGCACCAGTGGCCGGGCGTCCTCCCACGGTCGGCCCAGCGCCCCGTCGTCATAGCTGGGGGGATCGACCTCGACCACCGAGGTCGCGGTGACCACCAGCTCCGTGTGCGGCTGGGTCACGTGGAAGTACGACTTGGTGTTGCCGTACAGGTCGACGTGCCGGTGCAGGTCGGAGGCTCCCGGGTCGACTGTCACCTCGTGGCTCAGGCACCGCTGCCAGTCGAGGTCCCGCGGTCGCAGGTGGAACTGCCCGTAGCTGCCGGTGACGTCGTCGTCGTAGGTGTACGTGGTGATGTGCTGCACCCGGTACCTCATCGCGCCACCCCTCCGGTGTGAGATCTCACTGCCGGCCTCCGGACGAGTTTCCCCACATCGGCTGCGGCATCGGTGGCAGCTGCTGGTACTGGTCGCGGATCGCCTCGGAGAGATCGCCCAGCTGGGTGGACAGACCCGTGAGGAACGCGCCGAGCTCCGACCGGCCGGCCGGGGACGGGCCCTCCGCCGAGCCGAGCAGCTCGGCCAGGTCGACCTGCCGCAGGCTGTGGGCCAGCGCGTCGGCCAGCCGCAGCGGCCGCGCCGTGGGCGAGGCGTTCGGGATGGCCCGCAGGTCGCCCAGGATCCGCTCCACCTGGTACGCGACCGAGCGCGGGTTGCGCACGTCGGACACCAACAGCTCCACGGCCGCCTCGACCCGGTCCCGCCCGCGGTAGCGCCGCCGGTAGGTGACGATCGACTCCGAGGCGGTGAGCACGGCCTCCACCACGACCCGCTCGGTGTCCCACGGCCGCACGGCGCAGATGGTGGCCCGCAGCAGGGACAGCACCTGCAGCGCCCGCTCCAGCCCGCGGCCGGTGTCGAGCATGTACCAGCCGGCGTCGCGGACCATGTTCTCGCTGACGATCCCGGCCAGCGCGAGCAGCCCGGACAGGATCCGCTCGCTCGCGTCGGTCAGCTGCAACCCCTGGTCGTACGGGTTGGCGGCCAGCGCGGCGGACGCCCGCTCGATGTCGGCGAGCACCATCCAGACGTCGTCGGACAGCTGGTCGCGCACGCCCTGGGCCGCCAGCGAGAGAGCGCTCAGCGACTGCGCCGCGGTGCCCGAGCGGTGCCGCTCCAGCAAGAGCGCCCGCAGCTCCGGCATCATCTCGCGGCCTGCCGTCAGGAAGCCGGGATAGGTGGTCGACACCTTGGTGACCGCCTGCAGCAGCACCTCCAGCGCATGGCCCGGGGTGAGGTCCATGTCGGTCTCGATGGCGACCGTCCGGGCGGCCAGGGTGAGGCGGAGGAGATCCTCGGCGCGCTCGGCGTACCGACCGAACCAGAACAGGTCCGCCAGCACCCGCGGGACCATGGCCGCCGTCGCCGCGTCGACCGGGGCGACCAGGTGCTCGACCTCGCTGCGGACCCGGACGCCGGCCGGGCGGCCGGCCACGATCGGGTGATCGCTGACCACCCAGACGTCCTTGGCGATGCCGCCGCCGGGGGCGGTCACCAGCACCCCGCGCGCCTCGTCGGTGTCGTCGCTGACCCGGGCCAGGCCACCGAGCATCGCCGTGTAGGACGCCCCGTCCCGGACGGCGAACGAGCGCAGCACCACGTTCCGCGGGACCAGCTGGTCGTCGGCGGTGGTCGGGGCCGAGGAGAGGTTCAGCACCTGCTGACCGACGTAGCGGTGCGGGTTCGCGCGGATCATGGCCAGCACCCGCTCCCGCTGGGCGCGGGACAGGGCGACCGCGCGCACGCTGCGACCCCGGCCCCGGCTGGTGGGCCGGATGACCAGCTCGTCGAGGTGCTCGGTGACGTAGCGCAGCCCGTCGGGGTCGCCGCACCACCAGGTCCGCACCGACGGCAGCCGGAGCGGTTGGCCCAGCAGACGCTCGCAGAGATCGGGCAGGTACGGCATGAAGGCCGGGTTCTCCACGATCCCGGAGCCGATGGTGTTGACCACGCTCACGGTGCCCTGTCGGATGCACTCGACGAGTCCGGCGACGCCGAGCCGGGAGCCCGGACGCAGCTCGAGCGGGTCGGTCCAGACGGAGTCGACCCGACGGAGGATCACGTCCACCTCCTCGAGCTTGCCCAGCGCCCGCATCCAGACGCGCCCGTCGCGGACGGTGAGGTCTCGGCCCTCGACCAGCGGGAAGCCGAGCAGCGAGGCCAGGAACGCCTGGTCGAACGCGGTCTCGGACATCGTGCCCGGGCTGAGCACGACGACCCGGGGGTTCTCCACCGGGGCGGGCGCGGAGTCGACGAGGGCGGTTCGCATCGCCTGGAAGAAAGGGGTCAGCCGGTGCAGGTGCGCGGCGTGGTAGACCTCGGGCATCACCCGGGAGACCACTCGTCGGTTCTGCATCGCGTAACCCGCGCCGGACGGCGCCTGGGTCCGGTCCGACATCACCGTCCACTGGCCGTCGACGTCCCGGCCGAGGTCGACGGCGACCATGAACAGCGACGGGCTGACGATGTCGGTGCCGACCATGGTGCGCAGGTACTCGTCGTGATCCAGCACCGCCGGAACCGGAAGGTGCCGACCCGCCAACAGACGCTGGGCGCCGTACAGGTCGGCGACGATCGCGTCGAGCAGCTCGGAGCGCTGCACCACCCCGGCCTCCAGGGCCGACCACTCCCGTTCCTGCAGCACCAGCGGCAGCGGGTCGAGTCGCCAGGGCTCCTGCTCGACCAGCGGTTGCGGCTCGGGCAGCTTGCCGGGCACGGTGGCCGGATCGGCGAAGGTGACCGACGAGGCCGGACCCGGCGTGTAGGTGACACCGTCGTCCTCCAGCAGCCGGGCGACCTCCCACTGGGCGCGCCGCAGGTCGGCTCCGGCGTACGACTCCAGTCCCTCGGCCAGGCCGGTCCAGGCCTCGCGGACGTCGCCCTGCGGGCCGGCGAACTCGTCGTACACGGGCACACCGACCGCGAACATGTCGGGCTGGACCTTGCGAGCGAGGTAGCGCTCGAGGACCGTCATCCGCGACCCCAGCGCCGTGGGGTACGCCGCCGGAGATCGAGGGTCAGCGGGTAGTCGTCGGCGTCGCTGCCCCGCCAGGCGGCGCGCTCGGCCAGGGCGTCGATGTCGATCGCGCCCGTGGTGTGGCCGCTCGCCTCGAACCGGCGGGCCCTCCGGGCCTCCGCCTCCTTCGCGTTCACCGGCGGGTGATCGTACGAGCGACCGCCCGGGTGGACGACGTGGTACGTGGCCCCGCCGAGCGAGAGCCGGTTGCCGAGATCCACCACGTCGAAGACGAGCGGGGTGTCGATCTCCAGCGTCGGGTGCAGCGCCGACCACGGCTTCCAGGCCTTGTAGCGGACGCCGGCGACGTAGCTGCCCGGGGTCCCGGTCGGCTGCAGCGGCACCGGCCGGCCGTTGCAGGTGACGGCGTAGCGGCTGGTGTCGAAGCCGGTGACCAGCACCTGGACCCGCTCCACCGAGGAGTCGACGTAGCGGGCGGTGCCACCGGAGCTGGACTCCTCGCCGAGCACGTTCCAGGGCTCGATCGCCGAGCGCAGCTCCAGGGTGGCGTCACCGATCTGGCTGATCCCGATCCGCGGGAACCGGAACTCCAGGTACGGGTCGAACCAGGCCTGGTCGATGTCGATCTGGTGCCGGCGCAGGTCGGCGACGACGTCGGCCAGGTCGCTGGCCACGAAGTGCGGCAGCAGGAACCGCTCGTGCAACCTGGTGCCCCACCGGATCAGCGGTGCCCGGTACGGATCCAGGGCCGAGCGGGCCAGGATCGAGCGGACCAGGAGGGCCTGGACCAGCGCCATGTCCGGGTGCGGCGGCATCTCGAAGCCGCGCAGCTCGAGCAGTCCGAGCCGACCGCGGGAGGAGTCCGGGCTGTACATCTTGTCGATGCAGAACTCGGCCCGGTGGGTGTTGCCGGTGATGTCGGTGAGCAGGTGCCGCAGCGCGCGGTCGACCGCCCAGGGACGGTGGTCCCACTTGTCGTCCGGCCGGTCGACCAGCCGCTCGACCTCGGAGAAGGCGATCTCCAGCTCGTACAGCGTCTCCGGCCGACCCTCGTCCACCCGCGGCGCCTGCGAGGTGGGGCCGATGAACCGACCGGAGAACAGGTACGACAGCGACGGGTGGTGCTGCCAGTAGGTGAGCATGCTGACCAGCAGATCGGGTCGCTGCAGCAGCGGAGACTTCGCCGGCTCGGAGCCGCCGAGGGTGATGTGGTTGCCGCCGCCGGTGCCGCTGTGCCGGCCGTCCAGACCGAACGTCTCGGTGCCGAGACGGCACCGACGGGCGGTCTCGTACAGGCTGGCGGTCAGCTCGGCGAACTCGGTCCAGCTCGAGGTCGGGTGCACGTTGACCTCGATCACGCCCGGATCCGGGGTGACCATCAGCACCTTGGCACGGGCGTCGGGGGGCGGGCCGTAGCCCTCGAAGACCACCGGTACGCCGACCTCGCGAACGACCTCGTCGAGCAGCCCGATCAGCTCGGCGAACTTCTCCAGCTTCTCCAGCGGCGGCAGGTAGAGGTGCACGATGCCGTCCCGGGCCTGCACCACCAGGGCGGTCCGCGACGGGGTCTCGTCGGGGTCGACGACGACGGCCTCGGGCGTACTGGCGGTGAGCTCGGCGCCGGACTTCGTGTAGTCCTCCTCGCCCTCGAACTCCGGGTCCTTCCAGTTCACCGAGGACAGCGGCATCCGCGCGCCGGCCGGGGAGTCGCCCGGGAGGAGCACCAGCCGTCCGCGGCGGAACCGCCAGCGCGCACTGGCCCAGCCGTTGCCCCACCAGGCCGGGGTGAGCGGCAGCGCCCAGGCGGCCGGGATCGAGAGGTCGGCGTCGAGGGCGGAGACCAGGTCCGGGTCGGTGTCGAGCGGGTCGTCCTCGGGTGCCGGCGGCGCACCCTCGGGCTGGCCGACCTCGCCGGCCAGCGCGGCGAACGGGTCCTCGAAGCAGGCCTGCAGCGCCTCGTCCGGCAACCCGAACCGGGCGGCGACCAGCCGGGCGATCTGCTCGGCGGCGGCCGGTGCGTTCTCGTCCGCGGCGGTGGGGTCGAACGGGTCGGCCAGCAGCGCCGGATCGGTCCACAGCGGCTCGCCGTCGGTCCGCCAGATCAGGCCGATCTGCCAGCGCGGCAGCGGCTCGCCCGGGTACCACTTCCCCTGACTGCGCTGGATCAGCCCACCGGGGGCGAAGTCGGCGAACAGCCGGACGGCGAGGTCGTTGGCGAGAGACCGCTTCTCCGGGCCGTCAGCCGCGACGGTCCACTGCGGCGAGGTCATGTCGTCGATGGAGACGAAGGTCGGCTCGCCCCCCATGGTCAGATCCAGACCGAGATCGCTCAGGATCTTGTCGACCGAGGTGCCGACCTGCTGCAGGTGGGCCACCTGCTCCGGCGTGTACGGCTTGGTCACCCGCGGGTCCTCGTGGAACCGGGTCACCGTGTTGTGGAACGCGAACTCGACCTCGGTCGGCTCGGTGGCCCCGCTGATCGGCGAGGCGTTGCTGGGGTGCGGGGTGGCGGCCAACGGGATGTGCCCCTCGCCGGCGAACAGCGCCGAGGTCGGGTCGAGCCCGATCCAGCCGGCCCCGGGGACGAACACCTCGGCCCACGCGTGCAGGTCGGTGAAGTCCTCCTTCGGACCGCCCGGACCTTCCAGCGGCTCGGTGTCGGAGGTGAGCTGGACCAGGTAGCCGGAGACGAACCGGGCCGCCAGGCCGTAGTGCCGCAGGGCCGCGACCAGCAGCCAGGCCGAGTCGCGACAGGAGCCGATCGCCCGGGTCAGGGTCTCGTCCGGGCTCTGCACCCCCTGCTCCATCCGGACCGAGTACCCGACGTCGCCGTACACGGCCGCGTTCAGCGCGACCAGGAAGTCCACGATCGGCACGGGCGGTGACCTGGCCGTCGGGTCCGGGCTTGCCGATCGGCAGGGCGTCCAGCCAGCCGGTGAGCACCGGCCCGAGACCCAGTCCCGGGGAGTCCTCGACCGGGGCCAGGTAGGCCTCGAGATCCGCTCGCAACGCGCTCGCGTACGAGAACGGGTAGGTCTCGGCGTACTCCTCGACGAAGAAGTCGAACGGGTTGATGACCTCCAGGTCGGCGACCAGCCCGACGGTGATGTCGAGCTCGTCCGCCTTCTCCGGGAAGACGACCCGGGCCAGGTAGTTGCCGAAGGGATCCTGCTGCCAGTTGATGAAGTGGTTCGCCGGCGAGATCGTCAGCGAGTACGCGTCGATCGGGGTCCGGGTGTGCGGGGCGGGACGCAGTCGGATGACGTGGGGCCCGATGTCGATCGGTCGGTCGAACCGATACGTCGTACGGTGCTCCAACGCGACCTTGATGCTCACGTGCTCTCCCTCAGGACGGACTCTCGTGAGTCAACTGAACTTGCACCGGATCGCGCGCCGTTGAGCGGAAGACGAGTGAGGCGACACGCCTCTTCCGTCGCCGCGAGAGGATGACGTCAACGGGTTCGAGCGCGATCCGCGGCGGAGCGGAGCGGAGCCATCAACTCAGTACCGGTAGTGGTCGGACTTGTACGGGCCCTCCACGGGCACGCCGAGGTAGCCGGCCTGGGTGGGCGTCAGCTCCGTCAGCCGGACTCCGAGGGCGTCCAGGTGCAACCGGGCCACGGCCTCATCGAGGTGCTTGGGCAGCGTGTACACGCCGACCGGGTACTCCTCGGTCCGCACGAACAGCTCGATCTGGGCGAGCACCTGGTTGGTGAAGGAGTTGCTCATCACGAAGCTCGGGTGACCGGTGGCGTTGCCGAGGTTCATCAGCCGGCCCTCGGAGAGCACCAGGATGCTGTGTGCCTCGTCGGAGTCGGCGTCGAACGTCCACAGGTCGACCTGCGGCTTGATGTTGGTCCGGCGCACGCCCGGCGTCTTGGTCAGTCCGGCCATGTCGATCTCGTTGTCGAAGTGGCCGATGTTGGCCACGATCGCCTGGTGCTTCATCCGCGACATCTGGTCGGCCGAGATGACGTTGAAGCAGCCGGTGGCGGTGACGTAGATGTCGGCGATCGGCAGCGCGTCCTCCAGGGTGAGCACCTGGTACCCGTCCATGGCCGCCTGCAGCGCGCAGATCGGGTCGATCTCGGTGATCACCACGCGGGCTCCCTGGCCGCGCAGCGACTCCGCGCAGCCCTTGCCCACGTCGCCGTAGCCGCAGACGACCGCGACCTTGCCGCCGATCAGCACGTCGGTGGCCCGGTTCAGACCGTCGATCAGTGAGTGCCGACAGCCGTACTTGTTGTCGAACTTCGACTTGGTGACCGAGTCGTTGACGTTGATGGCCGGGAACAGCAGTGCGTCGTTCCGGAACATCTCGTAGAGCCGGTGGACGCCGGTGGTGGTCTCCTCGGTGACACCCTTGATGGCGTTGGCCACGGCGGTCCAGTCGTAGCCCTCGGCGACCGAGCGCTTCAGGACGCCGAGGATGACGTGCAGCTCCTCGGAGTCGTCCTCGGTGGGCTCGGGGACCTCACCGGCCTTGGTGAACTCGACACCCTTGTGGACCAGCAGCGTGGCGTCGCCGCCGTCGTCGAGGATCATGTTGGCCAGCTCGCCGTCGGGCCAGCCGAGGATCTGCTCGGTGCACCACCAGTACTCCTCCAGCGTCTCGCCCTTCCAGGCGAAGACCGGGACGCCGGCCGGGTTGTCCGGGGTGCCGTCCGGTCCCACGACGATCGCCGCCGCGGCGTGGTCCTGGGTGGAGAAGATGTTGCAGCTGGCCCAGCGGACCTCGGCGCCGAGGGCGACCAGCGTCTCGATCAGCACGGCGGTCTGCACCGTCATGTGCAGCGAGCCGGCGATCCGGGCACCGGCGAGGGGCTTCGACTCCCCGAACTGGGACCGCATGGCCATCAGGCCGGGCATCTCGTGCTCGGCGAGGTTGATCTCCTTGCGACCGAACTCCGCCAGGCCCAGGTCGGCCACCTTGTAGTCGGCCGTGGACAGGGCTGTGGACGTCGTCATGACCGGAAGCCTAGGGCGCCACCGCCCCGAGGATCAAAGACGGCGCGCGGCTGGGACGCCCGCAGCGCCCTCGGGGCGGGCCGTTGTGCTGCGGATCACCAGGCTGGGCGCGACCAGCAGCGGCCGAAGCGGGCGGTCGGCGCTGGTCCGCTCGGACGGGCGGATCCGGGCGAGCGCCCGGCTGACGGCACCGTCGGCCAGCGCCGCGGTGTCCTGCCCCACCGTGGTCAGCCGGGTCCAGGACGCGTGCGCGAGTCGGCTGTCGTCGTACCCGACCAGGGACAGGTCGCCGGGAACCCGTACGCCGGCGTCTCGGACCGTCTGCAGGAAGCCGATCGCGCACTGGTCGTTGAAGGCGAATACCGCCGTCGCCTGGTCGGAGCGCTCAGCCAGGAGACGTTCCGCGGCGCTCACGCCGTCGGCCTCGCTCAGACCGCCGGGAATCAGCCGCGCGCGATCCAGCAGGTCGACCGCCTGCAAGGTCCGCCGAAAGCCCCGGCGGCGCTCGACGGCCCCGGGGGCACGCCCGCCATCGAGGTGCACGATCGTGCGGTGGCCCAGGGACAGCAGGTGCTCGGTGGCCAGCCGGGCCCCGAGCTCGTCGTCGGTGCGGATCACCTCGACCCCGGCAGCCTCCACGGCGCGGGCCATAACCACGACCGGGCTGCCCGACCCGTACGCCGCCAGCTCGGTCGAGCTCATCGTCGGGCCGAGTACCAGCACGGCGTCGCAACGGAAGTCGAGCAGCTCGGCGATCGCCTGCTGCTCCGACCGCTGTGCGGTGACGCCGCTGAGGACGAGCTCGAGCCCGTGCTCGGCGGCCGCGGCGTACAGGGCCGAGATCAGGTCCGCGTGGAACTCGTGCCCGACCCCGAACGCGACCCCCAGCAGGTTGGTGCGCTTGCTGCCCAGCAGACTCGCCCGCCGGTCGGGCCGGAAGCCCAGCTCGGCGGCGGCCCGACGGACCCGCTCGCGATTCTCCGGGCTGGCGCCGGGCAGACCCCGGAACACGATGGAGACCAGCGCGCGGGACACCCCGGCTCGGGCGGCGACGTCTTCCATGGTGGGCGGCTTGGCGGGTTCGGGCGACGTCTTCTCGGGCAGGTCGGGGTCCGCCTCCGCCTGATCCATGAGGCCGAGGGTAGAACGAGCGGACTTTCGTCGACCTGCGCAGCGCCGAGAAGGAGGAACCGACACGGGTTCGGGCCGTGGTGTGTGTCCGATCGTCCTTCTCGATGTTCCTGTGGATACCGCTCCACGGCGTTCGGTCCCGTGTCAGCCTGCCGGGCGTGGGTCGATTCGACGACGAGTGGTACGCGACGAAGGTGCCGCGCACGAGACAGGATCTGCGCACCGCCGGTGTCGCCCGCCGAGCGATCGCAGGATCGGGCTTCCAGCGCACGGCTCGTGGTCATCACCGGCGCACCGACCCCGACCAGCCGACGACGAGCACGCCCACCCAACGCATCGTGGACGCGCTCCCGTTGATCCCCGACGGCGGCTTCATCGCCGGGTGGGCGGCGGCCTACGTGCACGGGGTGAACGCGCTCGACGGTCTCGATCACCACACGCTCGCCCCGCTACCGGTCCCTATCGTGCTCCCGCCCGGGTTGCGGCGCCGGGACACGGCCACAGTCACCTACCGACAGTCCAGCCGCCGGGCCCGAGGCGAGCTGGCCCACGACCTCCCGGTCACGACCGTCTGGCGGACGATCGTCGATCTCACCAGCCACGCGCCCGATCTGACCGAGGCTGTGGTCGCTGTCGACGCCTTCCTCGCCGCCCGTCTCGTCACGCGCGAGATCCTCGACCGCAACATCGACGGCACTCCCGCTCGTCGAGGCGTACGCCAGGCCCGCAAGGCGATCGCTCTGGCCAGACCCGGCGTGCCGAGCACCTGGGAGACCCGACTCCGGATCTTCGCCGTCACGGAACTGGGCTGGACGGATCTGGAGCCCAACCGGGCTGTCTTCGACCTCACCGGTCAGCTCCTCGGGGTGCCCGACCTGCTCCAGGTCGAGTCCGCCCTGGCCATCGAGTACGACGGGGCGAGCTGGTCGACCGGCCGCAGGCACGGGCACCGCGATCGTGAGCAACACCGTGAGGACAACGCTCGGGAGGAACGTCTCGAGCGAGCCGGGCTGGTTGTGGTCCGCGCCGACAAGGCCGATCTCGTCCAGCACCGCCGGGCCCTGGCCGACCGGCTGCGATCCGCGCAGGCGGACGGTCTCAGCCGAAACCGGAGCCGGGACCACTGGACTCTGGACGAGCCGGAGCCCTGGTTCGGGTTGCCCGGCTGAGGGCGGTGGTAGCCGAGAAGGAGGAACCGACACGCGATCGGGCCCCCATACGTGTCCGATCCTCCTGCTCGAGTCGCTTCTTGACTTTGTCCGGACATCCCGGCCACACTTAGAGCGCTCTAGGGTGTCGACGACGGACGGGAACAGCAGATGGTGACGAACCTCGGGATCGGATTGATCGGAGCCGGACGGATCGGCGCGTCGCACGCGCAGGTGATCGCCCAGCGGGTGCCGGGTGCCCGGCTGGCGGCGGTCGCCGACCCGCGACCGGGTGCCGCGGCCGTGTTGACCGGTGCGCTGGGAGGCACCCCGTACGAGGATCCGACCCTGCTGGTGAACGACCCGGGCGTGGACGCCGTGGTGATCGCCGCCGCCTCCGTCGTGCACGCCGATCTGGTGGAGCTGGCTGCGGCGGCCGGCAAGCCGGTGTTCTGCGAGAAGCCGATGGGAATGGATCTGGCCGAGGTGGAGCGAGCGATCTCCGCCACGGAGCGGGCCGGCGTGGCCCTGCAGGTCGGCTTCAACCGACGGTTCGACCGAGGATTCCAGACGGCCCGCGCGGCCGTGGTCGACGGCGCGCTCGGCGACGTCCAGCTGCTCCGCTCGCTGACCCGGGACCCGGGTCTGGCCAACCCCGCCGCCGTACCGCCGTGGACGATCTTCACCCAGACGCTGATCCACGACTTCGACACCCTCAGCTGGCTCAACCCGGGGGCCGAGCCCGTCGAGGTGTACGCCACCGCCGGTGCACTGATCGCCCCCGACGTACGCCGCAGCGGGTCTGCTGGACACCGCCGTGGTGGTGATCACCTACGACAACGGCGCCCGCGCGGTGGCCGAGGCGAGCTTCTCGGCCGCGTACGGCTACGACGTCCGGGGCGAGGTGTTCGGGTCGCGGGGCATGGTCACCGTCGGCGACGGCGCTCGATCCAGTGCCCGGCTCTTCACCGCGGCCGGCGCCGCGTACGACACGACCCGCAGCGACACCGAGCTGCTGCTGGACGCCTACACCGGGGAGTTCGTCGAGTTCACCGCGGCGGTCCGCGAGAGCCGTCCGCCGTCGGTCACCGGCACCGATGCGCACCGGGCGCTGGCCATCGCCATGGCCTGCATCGACTCCGTCCGGGCCCACGCCCCGGCGCCCGTGGCCGGCCGGACTTCCGCCGACCTGGTCGCCGCCGGATGAGCGCGTACAGCCTGTCGGTCTGCGCCGAGATGGTGTTCACCGAGCTGCCGCTGGTCGAGCGGGTCGAGCGGATCCACGCGGCCGGGTTCGGCGTGGAGATCTGGGACTGGAGCAGCAAGGACATCGACGCCCTGGCCGCCACGGGTGCCCGGTTCACCTCGATGACCGGCTACCTGCGGGGCACCTTGACCGACCCCGAGGGCGCCGACGAGCTGCTGGCCACGGCCGCCCAGGCCATCCCGGTGGCCCGGCGGCTGGGCGTCACCACCCTCAACCTGCACGGCACCGGGCTCGGCGAGGGCGGCCTGCCGGTCCGGCCGGTCGAGGTGGTGACCGGCGAGATGTGGCTGGCCGCCGCCGCCACCCTGCGCCGGGTCGCGGCCCTGGGCGAGCGCGAGGGCGTCACCTTCGTGTTGGAGAACCTGAACACCGCCGTCGACCACCCGGGCACGCCGTTCGCCAAGGCCGCCGACTGCCTGGCCCTGGTCGAGGCGGTGGACAGCCAGCACCTGAAGCTGATGCTCGACCTGTACCACGCGCAGATCGGCGAGGGGAACCTGATCGAGCTGATCCGTCGCTGCGGCGCGGCGATCGGGGAGATCCAGGTCGCCGACGTGCCGGGACGCTGTGAGCCCGGCACCGGCGAGATCAACTACCCGGCGATCGCCCGGGTCCTCGACGACATCGGCTACGCCGGCGTCGTCGGTCTGGAGGCGTTCGCGTCCTCGGACTCCGCCCTCGCGCTGGAGAGGTTCCGCACGGCCTTCACCGTCTAGCCGTCGCGAGCGGCCGTGAGTGGAGCGCGGCTCGGTCTGGACTGACCGAGCGAGCAGACACGCTTTTCGTCTGCGAGGGAGGGAGGGAAGACCGAGTCTTGAGCGCGGAGCGAACAGCGAGTGACGACGACACAGCTCAGCCCAGCAGCCGGCTGCGCTGCTGCTCCCCCATCTCGCCGTACGGGTAGTCGCTCGCGCCCAGGTCGCTGGCCACGTCGAGGGCCGCGGTCTCCTCCAGGTTCAGGTGCAGGTCGGCGGCTTCCAGGTTGGCGCGCAGCTGCTCGACCGTGCGCGCGCCCAGGATGGTCGAGGTCACCCCGGGCCGGTCGGTCAGCCAGGCCAGCGCGACGGCGGCCATGCTCGCGCCGCGACCCTCGGCCACCTCGGTGAGCGCGTCGATGATCCGCCAGGTCCGGTCGGTGCCACCGCGCCGTTCCCACGCCTCCATCCCGCGGTCCGGGTTGTCGCCCAGCCGGGTGTCCCCGGAGGGCCGCTCGCCCCGCCGGTACTTGCCGGACAGATAACCCCCGCCCAGCGGGCTCCAGGGCAGCAGCCCGAGGCCGGCGTCCTGTGCGGCCGGCACGATCTCCCACTCGACCTCGCGCACGATCAGGCTGTACTGCGGCTGCAGCGTCACCGGGCGGGCCGCGCCCAGGGCGACCGCGGTGTCGACGATCTTGGTCAGCTGCCAGCCGGTGAAGTTCGACAGGCCCCAGTAGCTGATCTTGCCGGCCCGAACGAAGTCGTCGAGGGTGCTGACGGTCTCCTCCAACGGGGTCCACGGGTCGTACGCGTGCACCTGGTAGAGGTCCACCCGGTCCACCCCGAGCCGACGGAGCGAGTCGTCCAGCGCCCGGGTCAGGTGGCGACGGGACAACCCGAGCCCGTTCGGTTCGTCGGCCGTGCCGAAGCGGCCCTTGGTGGCCAGCACGACCCGCTCGGTCACCTCGGCCGGCCGGTCGGCGAACCAGCGTCCGATGATCTCCTCCGAGACTCCGCCGGAGTAGACGTCGGCGGTGTCGACGAGCGTGCCGCCGGCCTCGATGAAGGTGTCGAGCAGCGCGTGCGAGGTCGCCACATCGGACTCGGCGCCGAAGGTCATGGTGCCCAGACAGAGGTTGGAGACGGCGCAGCCACTGCGCCCGAGAGTTCGGTAGTCCATGTCCCGTTTCTACCCCGTCGACGCCAAGGGGAATCCGTACGTATCGGAATCGGGGCCCCAACCGTCCTCTGGGATGGCACCTATCGGGGGCGCCACCTGTCCACACGGAAGGGGCATTCATGCCTACCTCGAAGTCCGGGTCGTCGTCGCGCCGCAGCGGCGGTCCGACCCGCAAGCGCGGCACGGCCGCGGCAGCATCACCGCAGTGGGAACCGGTCATCCGCGGCTCCGCCGGGATCATCCCCGGTGAGGTGCTGCTCACGCTCCAGCCCGACGCCGCCGACGCCATGACCTCCTCGGTGCCGCTGCACCCGGCAGGGGTCTTCGGCGCCGCCGAGAACCTCGGGGTCGACGACCTCGACGGCGTGCTCGCCGAGCTGGGCGCCCACGACATCACCCGACTCGCCCCGTCACCGGTCGGCATCGCCGGGGTGCTGGCCACCGACGGCGAGGACCTCGGTCTGCTGGACGGACCCAGTCACATCCTCGCCCGGACGTTCCGGGTACGGATCTCGGCCGGGACCGATGTCGAGGACGCGGTCGCCCGGCTCGCCGGCGTCGACTCGGTCGAGCTGGCCGAGCCGAACCGGTGGCGCGAGACCATGATCACCCCCGACGACCCGCAGTTCGTCAACCAGTGGGGCCTGACCAAGATCAACGCCCCGGCCGCCTGGGACATCAGCACCGGCTCCGGTTCGGTCGTGGTCGGCATCGTCGACAGCGGCTGCGACCTCGATCACCCCGAGCTCGCCCCGCTGCTGGTCAACGGCTACGACATGGTCGACCTCGGCACCAACCCGACGCCACCAGCGGGCTGGCGGTTCGAGGGTGACTTCTCCGGCCGGGATGCGATCCCGGAGGACGAGGTCGGCCACGGGACGCACGTGGCCGGCACCATCGCGGCGCTGTCGAACAACGGCTCGCAGGTGGCCGGGGTGGGCTGGCAGACCAAGATCATGCCGGTCAAGGCCCTGACCCGGATGGTCCGGATCAGCGACGGCCGGGTCTCCGGCGTCGGATCCTCCGCCGACGTCGCCGCCGCGGTCCGCTGGGCCGCCGACAACGGCGCCCACGTGATCAACATGAGCCTCGGCGCCGACGCGGCGACGAGCGTGGAGAGCAGCGCGATCGCGTACGCGATCGGCAAGGGTGTCGTGGTGGTCGCGGCCATGGGCAACGACGGCACCGGCAACCCGTCCTATCCCGCCGCCTACCCCGGCGTGGTCGCGGTCGGCGCCGTCGACAGCGCGGACAAGAAGGCGTCCTTCTCCCAGACCGGCTCACACATCAGCCTGGTGGCACCCGGGGTGGGCATCCTGTCCACCTACCTGGCCGGGGGCACGACCACCATGTCGGGCACCTCGATGGCCACGCCGCACGTCGCCGGGGTCGCGGCCCTGATCAAGGCGGTCAAGCCGAGTGCCACCGGGGCCGAGATCGCCGACATCCTCCGGGACACGGCTCGTCCGCTCAAGGACGACGCCGCCGACCCGGTGCCGAACAACGCCTACGGTCACGGTTGCCTGGATGCCCTGGCCGCCCTGGTCAAGGCCCGCGGCCCGGTGATCAAGCCGACGATCACCATCCACCTGCGGACGCCGATCATCGCCTGTCCGCCGAAGACCCTGGTGATCAGCCAGTGCCCGCCGCCGCACTCGGTGTTCACGCCGTGGTGCCCGCCGAAGTCGATCAGGATCAACGAGTGCGGGCTGATCACCAAGATCCCCGCGATCTGCCCACCGGTGACCATCACCCACCCGCCGATCACGGTCACCTGCCCGCCGACCACCTTCCCGCCGACCACGTTCCCGACCACGATCCGGACGGTCCCGACCCAGCCGATCAACCGAGCGGCGGCCGCCGGCTACGACCCGTACGGGGTGCTGGGCGACGCATCCGCGGGCCAGGAGGACGCGGCGGGAGCGACCTACCAGGCGGGCTACCAGGCCGGGTACGCGGCAGCGGTGGCCGAGCTCGGCGAGGCGATGGCCGCCACCGGTGCCGAGAGTGCGTCCGGCGCGGAGGGTGCTGGTGGTGCGGGCGAGGACGTCCAGGCGGGTCCGGGGGACGTCTACCGGCCCTACCCGCGCTCGCTGCTCTACTACTGCCCGCGGACGGTCACCGAGCCGTCCTGCTTCGTGCTGAACACCGTCAACCGCTGGCAGTGCACGCCGAAGACGATCGGGACGCCGTGGTGCCCGATCGAGGTCCCACCCACCTGGCCGCGGCCGATCCCGACCAGTCCGTACCTGCAGCCGGGTCCCGGTGGGTACGGCGAGGACTGGGGTTACGACCCGTACGGCCAGAGCCCCTTCCAGGGCTGAGTCGATGCCGACGCACGCGGCCGCACCTTCGGGTGCGGCCGCCTCCCCTGCCGTCGCCGGGCTGCTCGAGCTCGGCGTGCTCGACGAGATCGGCGCGGTCGACGCGCAGGTGCACGACATCTCGCGCGCGCACCCGGTCTGGCGGGTCGTGCTCGCCGACGGTCGCCGCCTGGTGGTCAAGGCCGGCCTCGGGCACGGTGGACCGGACCTCGCGGTCGAGTGCCTCGTCTACCGGATGACCTGGTGGTGCCGGCCGCTGGCCGCTGCTCTGCCGGTGCCGCTGATGGTCGACGAGGACCGACAGCTGCTGGTCCTGTCCGACGTCGCCGGACCGGACGGGACCGGGTCGCTGGCCCAGCAGGAAGGCTTTCCGGCCCTGCTCACCGGTGATCCCGACCACGGCGAGATCCCGGTCCGGACCGTGTCGGCGGACACGACCTGGGAGCTGGGTCGCACCGTGGGCGACCTGCACCGGGCCACGGCCGGCTTCCCGCTGCCGCCGGCCCCGCCCCCGCTCGTGCTCGCCCTCGTGGGTCGGACCGACAAGCCGACGGAACGGGCCTCCCTGAGCGCGCCGGTCCGCCGCACGCTGACCACTCTCGACGGCCGGCCGTCGATCGCCGGGGCCGTCGCGGAGCTGCGGCGACCGGTCGCCGGCTGCCTGGTCAACCACGACCTGAAGTGGGACAACGTCGTGCTCACCGATCCGAGCCGGCCCGTCCTGCTGGACTGGGAGCTGGCCGGACTGGGCGATCCGGCCTGGGATCTCGGCTGCCTGCTCGCCGAGCACCTCGTCCGGGCGCCCCGTGGCGATGACCACGGACTCGACGCCGCGGCGCGGGCCCTGCTGCGCGGCTACCGGGACGGGGCCCGGCTGCGGACCGGGATCGTCCAGACCTTCGCCCGTCGCGTCGTCCTGGCGGCCGGGCTGCGCATCGTCCAGCTCGCCCTCGAGGTGGCCTACACCCCGTACGCCGGGGACGGCGACGCCGTGCCCAGACTGATCGACCGGGCCGACCTGGTGCTCTCCGGTGCCGCACCCCTGACCGAGGAGGTCATCGGATGCCTCTCGTGAACGCACCCGGCCACGAGGGCGTGGTGGAGGTGACCTCCGCCACCCGGACGGCACAGGCGCTGTCCGACGTCCGCGCTGCGCTGGCCCAGATCGCGGTGGATCCTCAGGCCCGCCGGCTGCTGGCCGACACCGACCCCCGTGAGCCGGACCCCGAGGCACCGTTGGCCGACTGGCTGTACGGCCGCTGGTGGTGCGGTCCGGACGTCGGGCCCGGCGACCCGGCGACGACGAGTCCGAGCGCTGCGGTCCGCGGGGCGGCCCGACTGGAGGCCGCCCGCCGGACCGGTGCGCCGACGTCGGACGGCTGGCTGGTGCTCGCGACGGCCGGTGACGTGCTGGTCGCCGCCCGGCTGAGCGATCGGAGCGGGCCGGCAGCTGCAGCACCGAGCGGGCGGATCCGCACCGGGCCCGACGCGGTGGTCGGATCCTCCCGCCCCGGCCGGCCACCCCGGCCCGGGGACCTCGTCCGCCTGCAGCTGGGCTGCTCGAGCCTCGATCCGTCCGGGGCCTGGTGGTGGGCGCACGCCGGTCGACCGGAGGACCTCGTCGGAGTGGCGCTCGATCGCTGGTACGTGCACGCACGCGACCTGGGGAGCGCGTGCGCGGTCGTACCGCTGCTGCTGGACGTCGCCGCCGAGGTCGGCTGCCAGCTGTCGCTCAAGTGCCCGCCCGTGGAGACCGGCTACGGCCGCCGCGACGCGCTGGTCGCTTATCTGCCGCGCAGCGACGCGAGCCGGGCCGAGGACGCTCTCCGGCGACGGGCCGGGCTGCTGCACGGCCTCGTCGTGTCCGATGTGCCGCCCTGCACCCGCCGGCTGGTGCCGGGGATCGCCCAGGCCCAGGACCCGGGGTCGGGCGGCACCGAGGCGCCGGTCAGCTACGGCCAGCTGCGTTGCGCCCAGGTCGCCGCCCTGGCGGCCCGGCTGCCGGCCGAACCCGTCTCCGATCGAGCCCTGACCGCCGCCATGGCGGACCTCGGGCTGGACGCCGACGCGATCGAGCGGGTGCACCACCCATGACCGTGGTCGAGGGTGGCGTCAGGCGTCCGGCGGTGCCGACCGACACCGAGTACGCCGCCGCGGCCCGACATCTCGCCGATCGGCTGCAGTCGCTGGCCGAGCGCGGTCCCGACGGCGCGCCGATCTGGTCCGGTGACGACGTCGACCCGGTCCGCTCGAGCGAGCGACGCGTCGCCCTCGTGCACGGCCGACTGGACGAGGGTCTGCTGACCGGGCGGAGCGGGATCGCGGTGGCGCTCGCCGTGTGCGCTCGACTGCCCGGTGGTCGGTCCAGGTGGTCCGACCTGGCCCGGCAGGCCGTGCGCTCGGCGATCCGGACCGCCCTCGTCGAGTCGCCCTCGACCGGCGGGCTCGGCTGGTCCAGCGGCTGGCTCGGGACGGCCCGGGCCGCCGGGCTGGTGGGGCGCTGGACCGGCGACGAGTCGCTGGTCGAGGCCGGTCGCACGCTGGCCGGGCGGGCGGTGCGGACCCTCGGCGACGAGCCGGGCTGGTGCCCGGACCACCCCGACCTGCTTGACGGCTGGGCCGGTCACCTCACCGGCGTGCTGGCCGCAGACCTCGAGCCCGATCTCGAGCCGACCCGACAGGCCGTGGCGGCGGTCCTGCTCGACCGGCTGCTCGGCTTCGCCGTCGACGAAGGACCCACGCCCGGTACTCCGGTCAGCTGGCCGATGGCCGGCACCGAGCCGCCGGTGATCGGGCTCGCCCACGGGGGGTCGGGCATCACCGTCGCCCTGGCCGCGGCCCGCGCCGCCGGCGTGGTGGCCCGCGCGTCGCTGGACGACGTGATCGAGCGCACCCTGCGCTGGGAGGACGGGCACTTCCGCCCGGAAGGGGGCGGCTGGCCCGACCTGCGCAGCGACGCCGACGTGCCCGGCCTCGCCTGGTGCCACGGCGCTCCGGGGGTCGGGATCGCCGCCGCCTACCGCGCCCTCGCCGGCCGGCCGGACGGCACCGAGCTCACCTTCGGGCGGGCCGGCCGGATGGCGCAGACGTACGGCCGACCGACCGGATCCGCCTCCTTCGACGGCACCCTGTGCCACGGGCTGGCGGGTCTCGTCGAGCTGCAGCTGCTCGGCGCCGAGGCGTGGCCCGCTGTCGCCCGGGAGCACCTGACGGCGGCCCGGGTGCTGGCCCGACACCTGACCAGGGCGGGGCGGGCGACGAACCCGGGGTGGGTCTGCGGGGTCCGGGGCGGCCGGACGCCGAACGTGCTCACCGGTCTGGCCGGGGTCGCGTACACGCTCGCGCGCTGCCACGATCCGTCGCTCGCGCCGAGCCTCGCGCACCCGGGGCTACCGCGCTGAGCCGGCCACTCCCGGCCGACCCGTCAGCGCCGGACCCGGAACCGGAGGTGCAGCACGCGGTCACCCTGCAGGACGAGATACGGGTCGTCCAGCAGCAGCTGGCCGTCCAGGCGGCCGAAGTAGCGCTTGCCCGAGCCGAAGACGACGGGCACCACATCCATCGCCACCTCGTCGACCAGACCGAGGGCGAGGGCCTGCGCTCCGACGTCGCCCGCGCAGACGGCCACGACGCCGTCACCGGCCCGCCGCCGCGCCTCGGCCACCGCACCCGCGACGTCGTCGAAGAACGGCACGTCGGCTTCGGGGTGCCAGCCCTCGGGCTTGGCACGGTGGGACACGACGAGGAGGTGCTCGCCCGCGGGCGGCCGCGCCTCCCAGCCGTTGGTCAGGTCGAACAGGTGACGGCCCTGGATCGTCGCCCGGATGCTGTCCCAGAACGGACGCACGTAGGCCAGGGACGTCGACGAGAGGCGGAACGGGGCGTGCTGCTGCTCCAGCGGTTCGTCGACGATCGGCTGGTCGCCGTTGAAGTACCAGTCGAACAAGGGCCCAACCTCGTCGTTCTCGCCGGCTATGTAGCCGTCGAGCGAAGCCACTGCGTGCATCACCACGGTGCTCATTGCTGCTCCTCGTGTCGGTGTCTGGTGGGTGTCCCCCTGAGAAGACCTCGGTGGCCGCCAGTTCTCATCGACGCCTCATCGGCTCGCCGTCTGGCGACCCTTGTCTCGGCCGCCACCTGAGTCGACCATGGCACCATGCCGACCCGAGTCCTCGTCACCCTGCAACCCGACGCCCGCGCTCAGCAGGTGGTCGACGACCTGACCGCGCTCGGTGCTCTGGAGGTGCAGCCACCGCAGCCCGAGCTGCCCGGCGTCTGTGTCGCCACCGTGGACGAGCAGCAGCACGCCCCGGACGCCTGGGCCACAGCTGCCTCGAAGATCCCGGGGGTGACCGCGGCCGAGGTCGATCAGCTCCGCTGGAGCCTGTAGCGGATCAGTGGGCGGGAGCGCCCGGTCGCTCCGGCCGCGGCGCCGGCGTGTAGTCCTCGTGGTAGATGTCCGGCTCCAGGTAGAGCGCGGTGACCATCGGCTCGGCCGCCCGTACGGCCACTTCGGCGGCGTCGATCGTGTCGGCCACCGCCTGCGCGGTCGAGGTGGCCCGGACCCCGATCTTGGCGGCGACCAGGATCTCCTCCGGCCCCAGGTGCAGGGTCTTCATGTGGATGACCCGCTCGACCCCCTCGACCTCGGTCAGGGCGGTCTCGATCCGGCCGATGGCGTCCGGGGTCGCGGACTCCCCGAGCAGCAGGCTCTTGGTCTCGGTGGCCAGGGTGATCGCCACGGCGACCAGCAGCAGGCCGATCATCGCGGTGCCGATCACGTCGAAGATCCCGTTGTGGGTGATCAGGGTGAGTCCCACGCCGAACAGCGCGAACAGCAGCCCGAGGAGCGCGGCGAAGTCCTCCAGCAGCACCACCGGCAGCTCGGGCGCCTTGGCCGCCTTGATGAACCGCGCCCACGACTGGCGGCCCTTGGTCTTGGACGACTCCTTGATGGCGGTCCGGAAGGAGAAGGACTCCGCCACGATGGCCACCCCCAGCACCAGCAGCGGCACCCACCACCAGGAGCTCTCGAGCAGGCTGTCCGGGTGCCCGGAGCGGATGCTCTCGTACTTGTGGTACGCCTCGTAGAGCGCGAACAGACCACCCACGGAGAACAGCACGATCGAGACGATGAAGGCGTAGACGTAGCGCTCCCGGCCGAAGCCGAAGGGGTGCTCCGGTGTGGCCGCCCGCTGTGCCCGCTTGCCGCCGATCAGCAGCAGCGCCTGGTTGCCGGAGTCCGCGACCGAGTGGATCGCCTCGGCCAGCATCGAGGACGCCCCGGTCAGGGCCCAGGCCGCGAACTTCGTCACCGCGATGAACAGGTTCGCGGTCAGCGCGGCGACGACCGCCTTGGTTCCACCCTCGGTACTCACAGGGCGATTGTGTCAGCCTCGGCGACCGGCGACGCCGGCGACGCCGGCGACGACGACCTCAGCTGGCCAGGTAGCGGCCGAGCCCGACGGCGAGGTACACCGCTGTGTACATGCCGGTCTGCAACAGCGCGGCGTACCGCTCGACGTCGGAGCCGCTGGTGTGCTGGATGACGCAGACGCGGATGTCGTTGCGCTCGGCGGTGGCCTTGAGCCGCGCCTCGGCGGTCCGGATCGGCGACTCCGGGTTGCCGTCGTCCAAGATCACCAGGGCCGGCCGGCGGTCGGCCGCGACCGCGTCCTCGAAGGGATCGGCGAACGGGTCGCGTGGACCGGCCGACTCCAGCACCGGGATCAGCTCGTCGGCGTCGGCGGCCAGGGCCGCCCGGCCACTCGCCGCCCGCAGGGCCTCGGCGACTCGACGGCTGGCGCGAGCGGCCAGCACCGAGCCACCCCAGACCAGCGGCTGCACCTCGGCCAGTCCGGTGGCCAGGTCCTTGGCCGGGTTCTCCGCGACGTCGGTGTACGGCGAGCAGTCAGTGGCGACCTGGTCCATCGCGTCCGCCACCCGCCACGGGTCGACCTCGGGACCCAGCTGCATCCGGTGCAGCGCGGCCAGGGAGACGATCGCCGCGGCCAGCGGGTCGGCGGTCGCGGTGGGCAGCAGGATGGTCGAGCTCGATCCGGCGTGGTCGGCGATGGTCGAGGAGGGCGGGCAGGCGATCAGCAGCTGGGCCCCGCGGCGTACGGCCTCGTGCACCGTCGCGACCAGCGCCGGCGAGCTGGACTCACTGGCCATCACCACCACGAGATCGAGGGCACCGACCCAGCCGGGCAGACCGTACGCGGGCCAGGCGACGAAGGGAACGGGACAGACCGGCTCCAGCATCGCCCGGATGAAACGGGCCTCGCTGCCGGCGGCGATCACCGCGCGCGGGCGGTCGAGCTGACCGATCTGCAGCAGGGGCTCCTCGGCCTCGCCGATCTCACGCCGCAAGCGCGCGCCGGCCTCGGCCAGCCGGCGGAGTCCGGTATCGGCACTGCGCAGCGCCTGCTTGTCTTCCAGCCAGGAGTCGTCGAACATCGCTCAGGAACGCTCGGGGTCCGCCGCCGACGCGCCGGTCGCCGGTCCGGACGCCGAGCCGTTGGTCTCCGCGCCGACGTCGGCAGCGCTGGCCGCCGTGGCCGTCGAGCCCGCGGGGCTGGCGGACGGTGCGGACGAGCCCGCGGGGCTGGCCGACGCCGCCGACGCCGCCGAACCCGGCAGATCGGGGCCCGGGCGGCGGGCCTCGTCGATCAGCAGCACCGGGATCCCCTGGCGCACCGGGTAGGCGAGCCCGCAGTCGGCGGCCAGGCAGACCAGCTCGTCGCGGTCGTGGTCGACCGCCAACGACCCGTGGCAGTTGGGACACGCCAAGATGTCGAGCAGCTCGGGTGCCAGGTCGATGGCCATGCAGTCTCCTCGGTCGAGCGATCGGTGTGCGACCCCTCAAGTTCTACCGCACGATCAGGCAGTTCCACCGCACGATCACGCGCGGATGACGGCCAACGCCTCGTCCCGCAAGGCGTCGACCTGCTCGGCGGTCGGGGCCTCCACGTTCAGCCGGAGCAGCGGCTCGGTGTTGCTGGGCCGCACGTTGACCCACCACCCGTCGCCGGTGAGCGTCAGCCCGTCGACCCGGTCCGGCACGGCCCGGTCCCCGAACTGCCGCTCCAGGGCGACCAGGATCGGCTCCACCTCGGCGACGGAGGAGTTGATCTCCCCCGAGGCGGCGAACAGGCTGTACCGCTCGATCAGTCGGGACAGCGGAACGTCGGTCTCGCCGACCGCCGCCAGCACGTGCAGCGCCGCGAGCATGCCGGTGTCGGCGCCCCAGAAGTCCCGGAAGTAGAAGTGCGCTGAGTGCTCGCCACCGAACACCGCGTCGTGCTCGGCCATGGCGGCCTTGACGAAGGTGTGCCCGACGCGGGTGATGACCGTGCGGCCCCCGGCCTCGGCCACCAGCTTCGGCACCGAGTGCGAGGTGATCTTGTTGATCACGATGGTGCTGCCCGGGTCGCGGGCCAGCTCGCGGACCGCGATCAGCCCGGTGATGGCCGACGGGGAGACGACCTCTCCCCGCTCGTCGATCACGAAGCAGCGGTCGGCGTCGCCGTCGAACACCACCGCCAGGTCCGCACCGTGCTCCCGCACCGCCGCCCGTGCGTCCACGAGGTTGGCCGGCTCCAGGGGATTGGGCGGGTGGTTCGGGAAGCTGCCGTCCAGGTCCAGGTAGAGGCCGACGATCTCCAGGTCCAGCCCACCGAGCACGGCGGGCGTGGTCAGCCCGCCCATCCCGTTGCCGGCGTCCACGACGATCTTGAGCCGGCGGATGCCCGACAGGTCGACCAGAGACAGCAGATGGTCCGCGTACGCGCCGAGCAGGTCCCGCTCGGTCCTGGTGCCGGGCCGGACGGCCGGCACCCCGGTGTCTGGGCCCTGCGCGGCGTCCGCCAGGGCGTGCTCACGGATCGCCACGAGCTCCGCCGGCTCAACGGGTTGGGCCCCCGGGTGACAGAACTTGATCCCGTTGTAGGTCCCGGGATTGTGGCTGGCGGTGAACATCGCCCCCGGCAGGCCGAGCGACCCCGAGGCGAACCACAACCCGTCGGTGCTGGCCAGCCCGATGTCGACCACGTCGGCGCCTCGGCTCAGCACCCCGTCGATGAAGGCCGCGGACAGCTCGGGGCTGGTGGTCCGCATGTCGCGACCCACCACCAGCGCACCCGCTCCCCCGGCGATCTCGAACACGTCGGCGGTGGCGGCCCCGATGGCGTACGCGCCGGCGGCATCCCACTCGCGGTCGGGACCGGTGGTGACGCCCCGGATGTCGTTGGCCTTGAAGATGCGCGTGCGGATCATTGTCCGCTGATCCTAAGCCGGACCGGGGAGTCAGGCGTCCGGATCGGCCAGGACGGTGAGATGGCCGCGGCGCCCCAGCTCGACGATCCCGGACCGCTGCTGGCGCGTCGGCGGCTCGGTCGAGCCACTGGGGGCCGGCTGGTCGTAGGAGAACCCGACCTCGCGGACCGCGTCGGCCAGGGCCAGCAGGTCGTCGACGTCGGGCTCCTGCTCCGCCGAGTGCTCCAGCCGGATGACCTCCCAGCCCCGGGGGGCGGACAGGTTCTGCGCGTGCTGCTGGCAGAGGTCGTAGCCGTGCGGCTCGTTGCGGGCCGCCAACGGACCCAGAACGGCTGTGGAGTCGACGTACACGTAGGTCAGCGTCGCCACCGCAGCACCCGGGCAGCCTGCTCGCGAACAACGCCGTGACACCACGGCCGAGACGCTACCCGCGGGCTAGAGTGCACGCCATGTCGACTCGCCGCAGGGACCGTCACCAGCGCGGTCTGCGCGGCCCGCTGGCCCTGCCGAACCCGTACGGGGGACGGGCCAGACCCCCGCGGCCGGCCGGTCGCGCCGACTTCTTCGACGACTCGGTGCACTCCGCGGTCGACCGGATCGCCGTGTCCTGCCCGGACGCCCTGGTGGGGGTGACCTTCGGGATCGAGGACGTGCCGACGCTGCCGCCGTCCTGGGCGGGCGACCGGGTCCCGCTGGCCGCGGCCGTGGAGGCCGATGTCGAGCGGATGGCGCAGGTGGTCGTCTACCGACGCCCGCTCGAGCACCGCGCCGCGAGCCGGCGGGGACTGCGGATCCTGGTCTACCGCACGATCGTGGAGCAGCTGTCGGCCCTGACCGGCCGCCCGGTCAGCGACTTCGATGCCGAGGACGACCTGGAGGACTAGGACGTGAGCAGCAGCCGGCACCAGAGATCCGTCAGGTGATCCACGTACTGCTCGACCGACCAGCCGCGGGAGTGCAGCAGCGTGTAGTACTCCGGTGAGTTGGCTGCCCAGACGAGGTCGGCGACGGTCTCGTCCTCCAGGTCGGCCCGGACCTGACCGGTGACGCGCAGATCGGCGGCGAGCAGCCGCATGTTGCGCGCGCGACGTTCGACCACCTCCTGCCAGGCGCGGGCGCACTCCGGGTCGCGGGCCCCCGCGTCGCGCAGAGCGAGCAGCAACGGGGCGGTCTCGGGCATCACCCGACCCAACCCGCCGGCGTAGACCGCGATCTTGCTCCGGGCGTCCTGGACCGCGCGGACATCCTCGACGTACCGCCGCTGCTCGGCGGGCACCGGGCCGCGGCCTTCGCCCAGCACCGTGTCGATCACCTCCCGGAGCAGCATCGGCTTGCGACCGATGGTTGCGTAGACGGTGTCGACCGACACCCCGGCCCTGCGGGCGACCTCGGCGATCTCGGTGCCCTCCCAGCCGCGGGCGGCGAACAGCTCACGCGCCGCGGCGACGACGCGCACGCGGGTCCGGGCGGCGGCGGCGGCACGGTGAGCAGAGACGTACGGCCGACGGTTGACAGGAGGAGTCATCAGACCTAACTTTGCCATATTGATCCGAAGTCGTTTCGGATTGAAAGCGAGGTGTGTCGTGGACTCATCGACCAACCTGCAGCCGGCCGTCTTGTATCGTCCAGCAGGCACCGCCCCGGCGACCTGGGCCATGGGTTCGCTCTTCGAGCGGCTGGCGCAGCCCGGCGAGACCGGCGGCCTCGATATCGCCCTGGTCACCCAGCCGCCCGGGATCGCGACACCGTTGCATCGCCACACGCGTGAGGCCGAAGCGTTCTTCCTGCTCGGCGGGACGATGACGTACCGGGCCGGAGAGGAGACCTTCCGGCTGGCCGCCGGGGATTTCCTCTATCTGCCGGCCGGGATCCCGCACGCCTTCCGGGTCACCGGCTCGGTGCCGGTCCGCTTCGTCGGGCTGACCGACCCGGGCGGACTGTTCGACCTGTACGACGAGGTGGGCATGCCGGCTCGCGAACGTCGGCTTCCCGGCGCCGACGGCAATTCTCCCGAGATCGAGATCCCGCGATGGAACACCGTGGGGCCTCGCTATGGTCTCGAGGTGGTGGGTCCGCCCCTGCCGGAGGAACCCGACCCGGCGTGATCGCAGGCCCCGCTTCAGCGACCGACCGACGGATCGAACACGACCTGCGGCGCCCGGCTGGCCACGTCCGGTGACGTGACCGGCACACTGGCCACCCCGGCGATCCCGCCCGAGGAGGCGAGGAACGTGACGCCACCGACCACCGATGCGCTCGCCGGCACCGACACCACCAGGTACGCGGCCTCCCCGACATCCAGCCGGCGGGTCGCGGTCGCGTGCGGGACCAGCAGCACGTCGTCGTCGTCGATCTTGACGCCGTCGTAGCCGTACACGTCGAAGGACAGGGCGACGTCGTTCTCACCGCCGTTGCTGAGCACGAGCTGGGCCTCGGTCTTGTCCAGGTGAACGAGCGGGACCACACCGGTGCGCACGATCGGCGCGGTGGCGGACTGGATGGCGAGGTCGGGCAGCGCGTCGGTGCCGATCGCCTCCGAGATGACCGAGCCGGTCACCGGTTGGTCACTGATCAGCTGGATCCCCGCCGCCGCTCCGGCCAGTCCTGGGGCGACCGAGATCTCGGCGGTGCTCTCCGGCGGCACCTCGAGCTTCTCGGCACCGGCCGGCGCGAAGGCACCGTCGACGCCGAGCACGTTCACCGACACCGTGGCGCGGTCGCTGCCGGGGTTGGCCACCACGAGCGTGCGGGAGCCCGCCCCCTCGGGGATCCCCGGGATGACGAGCGACCGGGCCGGGGCGACCGCCGAGAGCTGCCAGTCCGCGCCGGTGGGCTCGAAGTCGACACTGCGCCGGGCGAGAGCCACCGCAGAGACCCGGCCGGTGCTGGCTCGCACGGAGACGGTCAGCGGCCCCTCGACGGTGACCAGGGTGTCCAGCGAGACGGTACGGCTGCTGCCGCCGTCGATGACCAGACCGGGGCTGCCCGGCACCACGACCAGGCCGTTGCGGCCGTAGAACCGCAGATCCACCTCGGCCTGGCCGGCGTCGGGGTTGGTCAGCACCAGGTCTGTCCGGTACGCGGCGGTCGCCCCGACGCCGACGAACCAGTGCTCGGTGGCCGGAGCCGGGCAGGTGGCGGCCATCAGGCCGGACTGGTCGCCCTTGGTGGCGCGGCTGGTGATCATGCCACTGCCGGCGGTGGCCATCACCCCCTCCCCGGTCAGCACGACGGGAGTGTCGGGGGCGGTCTGCTGGTCGCCGAAGCCCTGCCGGTCCACGGTCAGCAGCGGCGCGGTGGAGCCGATCGGGGTGCCGGTCAGGGTGCCTTCCCGACCCGGCGCCTTGCGTACCGCGACGGCGGAGACGGTCGCTGTCGCGTCGGTGGCCGGCGAGGTCGTGCACACGGTGGTGGTCCGACCCACGAGGGGCGACTGACTCACCTTGAACGGCGGGGCCATCGGGGTGACCAGCGTGCCGCCGACCGTGACCAGGGCGACGGCCACGAGCGCGACGGTGACGGTGAGCACCCGGCGCAGGGTGCTGGCCGAGGTGCGGCGGACGGCAGGACTCACTGGGCCCGACCTCCCACGAACGCCGAGCGACGAGCGGTGCGGACCGGATCACGGACCTCCGGGCGGCGGATGCCGGGTGCCGCCAGCACCAGCCCGACGACCACCACGATCCCCTGGCCGATCAGCAGCCACGGGGTCGGCGAGGCGAGATGGACCGACACTGTGCCGCCCGCCGCGGGCAGCTGGAAGGCCTGCTGCCAACCGTCGCTCACCGGGGTCAGGGGCACTCCGTCGGCGGTGGCCCGCCAACGCGGATCGACCGCTTCACCGAGCCGCAGCCGGCGATCTACGCCACCCGGCGCGATCACCGGTGGCAGCGCGTCGACGGCCGTCGCCTGCTCGCCCTCGGCCACGGTGACCCGGGTGACGGCCGGCTGCAGCTGCCAGACAGTTGTCGTCTCGCTGCCGCTGGCCGTGCCCAGGGCGGGAGTGTTGTCGATCCGGGCGATCTCCTCGGTGGTCGCCCCGGTCACCCACACGTACCCGATGCCGAGGCTCCGCAGCTGTGGCGAGATGTCGGAGTCGGCCGTGCCGGCCACCATCCGCTGGACCAGGTCCCCGACCTGGTCGGGAGCGGCGCTCGAACCGCCGAAGGCGAACCCGCGGTCCGCGTCGCCGAGCCGGAGCTGATCGTCGAAGACCACCGAGTAGTGCGCCTCGCCGGTCGGCGTCCCGCCGTGCTGGAGGTCGATGGCGAGCACCCGTACGCCGGCGTCGGACTGCATCGCGTTCTGCAGGTACGGAGGCAGCGCGTCGAGCTGCTGCCGATCGATCGGCCCGCTCGCCCCGGCCCAGATCCACCAACCGGCCGCGCCCAGCACGGTCACCACGACGAGCACACCGGCGATCACGCTGGTCGGCTGCTGCCAGCCGAAGCTGCGGTCGCGCAGCTCGCGGGCCAGGCCGTCGACACCCACGGCGGACGCGAGCACCAGCGCCCCGAAGGCGATCAGCAGGTAGGACCCGGTCCACGGACGGATCTCGGTGCCGGTGGGCGGTACGGCGACGACCAACCGGCTCAGCAGCACCGCACCGAGCAAGCCGGTCACCGCGGCCACCCAGGAGCCGACGACCACTGCCCGCCGCGGGCGCCGGAACAACCCGACGACGGCCGCCACCCAGATGACGCCGAAGGCGGTGGCTCCCAGCCAGAGCGGCGGGAGACCGGGACCGACCTCTCGACCGAGCAGCAGCTCCCACACCTGGGGCGCCACGCCGGCCGCGACCAGCGCGGCGTCGGGTCCGGCGAACAGTCGACCCGGATAAGCGATCAGCGCCGGCCACCACGGCGCCCAGACCAGGAGGGGCAGGCCCACGGCGAGTCCGATCCGGCCGACCTTGCGGGGCGTCCGCCGCAGCCAGATCGCCCCGACCACCCCGAGGACGATCGCCACCAGGATCAGCGAGGGCTCGAACGCGGTCAGCCCGACGAGCACCACCCCGGCGGCCCAGCCGCCGCGCCACGCCTCGGGGGCCCGGGGTCGGCGCTGCACCAGGCCGCGCAGGGCCAGCACCAGCAGCGGCAGCAGGATCGCGACGACACTGAGGGTCAGGCGGCCCTGGTTGCTGCCACCCAGCAGGACCGGCAGCAGCGCGTAGGCGACCGCCGCGCAGACGCGCACCCGTCGGTCGTCGACGGCCGCGCGGAGCAGCGGGTAGACGGCGAGATAGGCGACCGGGACGACACCCAGGATGAGCGCCGAGACGAGCCACTCCGGCTGACCGGCCAGGACGGTCGAGCCGAGCGCCATCAGCGCCAGCCACGGTGGCGGGGCGACACCGGGGGCGCCGGGGATCGGCGTGGCGGCCGACCGCCACAGCTCGCCGAGACGGTCGGGTGACGGCAGCAGGGCCGGGGCGTCCAGCTGACCGAGACCGAACAGGGTGCGGGCGGCGGCGAGACTGGCCACCAGCAGCAGACCACCCACGATCACCGCCGGGGCGAACAGCGGATGCCGGCCACGGTCCTCGCCGACGGTGGAGAAGTCGTCGCCGGTCAGCTCGTCGAGGGTCGCCGCCTCGCTGTCGCCGGCCAGCTCGCGGTAGCGATCGGAGACGGAACCGGTGAGGGACTCCACCGCGAGTCGAAGACTCGACCACCACGGCGGTCGCAGGGTGGAGATCAGCGCCGCTCGGTCGTTCTCGGCTCTGCTGCCCCGCAGCCTGCGCCGGTACGCCCGGATCCGCCGGGGGTGGACGAACAGCCAGCCGAGGGTGGCGAGCTCGTCGCGCGATCGGGCCGGAGCCTTGCCGAGCAGGTACCCCAGGGCCCGGATCAGACAGTCCAGGACGAGCCGCAGCCAGGTGAACGGCAGCCGCCAGGTCGGGGCGTGCCCGGCGACCACCAGCAGACCGAGCTGCTGGTCGACCCGGTCGGGGTGACGTCCGCCCGCGCCGCGTGGCCTCAGTCCGGCCCGACCCACCTGCCGGTGCACCATCTCCGCGCGGGGGGTGGTGACGACCCGCAGTCCGCGGGCCGTGGCCCGCCAGCCGAGCTCGACCCCGTCGCGGAAGCAGGCGACGTCTGGATCCAGGCCGCCGAGGGCCTGCCAGTCGGTGAGGCGGATGAGCATCCCGCAGGTGGACACCCCGAGGTGCTGCTTCGGCTGGTCGCGCTGCCCCTGGTCGATCTCGCCGAGATCGAGGCCGAGGTCGCGACGGCCGGTACGGGCGATGCTGACACCGACCTCGCTGATCTGGTGACCGGCACCGTGGCGACGCCGCGGGAAGACGAGCTTGGGGCCGGTGATGTCGACACCGGGGTCGGTGACCACGTGCGCGAGCAGCTGCTGGAGCGCGTCGGCGGCCGGTACGGCGTCGTCGTGCAGCAGCCAGAGCCAGCGGTCGGTCGCGGGTTCCGGTCCGGCGGACGGGATCTCGGCCTCGGCGGCCAGCGCCGCGGCGACCCCGGCCCCGAAGCCGCCCTGCGGCGGGCCGCTGACGACGGCGTCCAGCAGTCCGTGACGCTCCGCCCGCTCGAGCAGCTCGCGGGTCCGGTCGGTGCTGCCGTTGTCGACAGCGATCAGCCGGGTCGGCCTGTGGGTGAGGCGGGAGAGCCCGGCGAGCGTCTCCGGAAGCCAGGCCTCGGCGTCCAGGGTCACCAGCACGGCGGTGACCGAGCACGAGGAGAGATCGGGGAGCGCAGCGGCATCGTGCCGGTCGGCCAGCCAGGCCCAGCGGTCGGCCTCGTCCTCGACCTGCGGGACGCGCAGGTCGTCCCAGGTGTCCGCCGCCGGCGGCAGCTGCTGGCGCCCCTCACTCACGTCGTTGTCCATGAGTGTCGGAAGAACCTCGCGAGAGTCGTACGGCAGGTGGCGCGGCGCCCGCTCGGGCGCAAGGCGTCGACCACTGTATGCGCACTCGCGCAGAGTGCCGCAATCTCGGCGACCGGGCTGCGCTCGGCCGCCACCGCAGGCAGACGGTTGGGGAAGGCCGTCTGCTCGCGTCGGTGGCTAGACCGCGCGCTTCTTCAGCTTGCGCCGCTCACGCTCCGACAGACCGCCCCAGATACCGAACCGCTCGTCGTGTCCGAGCGCGTACTCCAGGCACTCCGACCGCACGTCGCAGGACAGGCAGACCTTCTTCGCCTCGCGCGTCGAGCCACCCTTCTCGGGGAAGAAGGCCTCTGGATCCGTCTGCGCGCACAACGCTCGTTCCTGCCAGCTCAGCGCGCCTTCGTCGACCTCAGCTTCTTCGTGCTCCATGTGTTGCCTCCTCGACCCCGGGGTTCAATGCCTGCCGAGGGGTTCGCGGCCCCACGGCGCTCATGCGTCGACCGAACGACCTCTTCCGGCGCCCCCGCGGCGTCGGTGTTGGTGTTGATCGAACAACATGGGTGAAATTACACGCCCGTAAATGCACCCAAGTCAAGGCCGAGTTTGGTATTGGGCCGGTTTGCTCACATCGGCACCATGCGATAAGGGCCCGCCATTTGCTGCGAAACGCGTACGTTTTGGTCGCGCGAACCTGTCCGCGCGGCTTGCGCTCAGCGCAAGTCGTCATCCTCGGCCGCCGTCGGTGCCGGCTCCGGCTCCGGCCTCGGCATCGGCGGCTGGATCGGCGGGACGGGCTCCGCCGCGGGCGGCACTGACGGCGCCCAGGGCCCGCTGGCGACCGCGCCGGCGGTCGCCGTCGGATCCGCCCAGGACAATCCCGGCTGCCCCTGGGCCGCGTCGTCGGCGGTCAGCCAGACCGCCCCGGTCGCCTCGTCCGCCTGCCAGGCGGCGGGGAGCCGGGCCGGTGCCGCGGCCACGGCCGGCGCGGCTTCCTCCTCCGCCGCGGTGGCGCTCAGGGCCGGTCGGGCGGCCGCCGTCCGGCGCGCCGCCGCAGCCCGCCGGACGGCCAGCACGACGGCGACCAGGGCGGCGACCGGCACCACGAGCCGGAGCACCCCCTCGGCCACGAACAGCACGAATCCGAGGTCAGGGGTGGGCCAGGTGACCATCGCCACCACGTTCCCGACGGCCAGCGCCAACCAGCCCAGCACCGTCAGCCCGACCACCACCACCCCGGCCACGGCGATCGGCCATGCGTGGGCGCTCGGGGCCGGAGCCCCGTCCCCGGCCGCCGGGTCGGGCAGCGGCAGCGTGCACCACAGCACGGCGGCAGCGGCGGTCAGCAGCAGCAGGTCGTCCCCACCGGGGATGGCGCCGAGGAACCCGCCCGTGCTGCCGCCGGCGACGGCCAGACCCAAGGAGACGGCGCGCACCACGAGCATCAGCGCGAGCGCGACCAGCAGCACGATCGCGAGTGGTTCACGCCACCGGTGCCAGGGCTGCATGCGGCTCACCCTAGTGCGGAGTGTTGACGTCGCGGCCAGTGCGGAGCACCGATGCCGACGGCATGGAACACTGGGCGCCGTGCAGGTGGTGGTGCTGGCCGGTGGTGTCGGGGGTTCTCGGTTCGTCGCCGGCGTGCGCGCCGCGTTTCCGCAGGCGCAGCTGACCGTGATCGTCAACACCGCCGACGACATCACCCTGCACGGACTGCGGATCTGTCCCGACCTGGACACGATGACGTACACCCTCGGCGGCGGGATCGACGTCGACCGCGGCTGGGGGCGGGCGGACGAGACCTGGCGGGTCAAGGAGGAGCTGGCGGCGTACGGGTTGGAGCCGACCTGGTTCGGCCTCGGCGACCTGGACCTGGCCACCCACCTGGCGCGGACGCAGCTGCTGGCCGCGGGACTGCCGCTGTCCGAGGTCACCCGCCGGATCACCGCCCGCTGGCTCCGGCACGACCCGCTGCTCACGCTGCTGCCGATGACTGACGACGTGGTGGAGACCGAGGTCGCGATCGGCGACCCGCAGGCTCCCGGCGGTCGCCGCTGGCTGCACTTCCAGGAGTACTGGGTGCGGCTGCGCGCCGACCCCGACGCCCTGGCCGTCCGGCGTACCGGGATCGAGCACACCCGCCCGGCCGCCGGCGTGGCCGAGTCCCTCAGCGCGGCCGACCTGGTGCTGATCGCGCCCAGCAACCCGGTCGTCTCCATCGGCCCGATCCTCGAGGTGCCCGGCATCCGCGCCGCGCTGGTCGGCACCGCCGCCCCGGTGATCGGGTTCGCCGGCATCCTCGGTGGCGCACCGGTGCTGGGCATGGCCCATCGGCTGCTGCCGACGATCGGGGTGGCGGTCGATGCCGCAGCCGTCGGGCGCCACTACGGCTCCCGGTCGGCCGAGGGGGTGCTCGACCTCTGGGTGATGGACTCCGCCGACGCGGCCAGCGCCGCCGAGCTGGAGACCGGTGGCCTCCGGGTCGCCGTCACGGGACTCCTGATGAGCAGCCCGGACGCGACCGCCGAGTTCGTCCGGCTCGCCGTCAAGGCCCTCCCCCGCAACCTCTGATGGTGCTGCTGTTCGCACCCGACGGGATCGGCGAGGTCGGTCCGGGCGCCGACCTGGTCGCCGCGATCACCGCGGCGGTGGCCGCTGACGAGCACGGTCCACTGCGGCCGGGAGACATCGTGGTGGTCACATCCAAGATCATCAGCAAGGCCGAGGACCGGTACGCCGACGCCGCCGATCGGGAGACCGTCATCGGCGCGGCCACCCGTTCCGTGGTCGCCCAGCGGGGAGCGATGCGGATCGTCCGGACCCACGCCGGCCTGACCCTGGCCGCGGCCGGGGTCGACAACTCCAACGTCGAGCGGGGTCGGATCCTGCTGCTACCGAGCGACCCGGACGCCTCCGCGGCTCGGCTGGCGGCCGGTCTCGGTGAGATCGCGGGTGGTCCCGTGGGGGTCGTGGTGTCCGACACCGCAGGTCGCCCCTGGCGGCTCGGCCAGACCGACCACGCGATCGGCGCGGCCGGGGTGCAGGTGCTGGCGGCGTACGCGGGGCAGGTGGACGGCTACGGCAACGAGCTGGCGGTGACCACCATGGCGCTGGCCGACGAGCTGGCCGCCGCCGCCGACCTGGTCAAGGCCAAGCTCGCCGGTCGACCGGTCGCGGTGGTGCGGGGTCTTTCGGAGCTGGTCGGTCCCCAACCGAGGGAGACCGCCGGCGCGGCCGCGATCCTTCGGACCGGTCGCGAGGACCTGTTCAGCCACGGCTCCCGCGAGGCGGTGCTCGCCGCCCTCAGTCGGGCCCTGGGCGTGCCGGAGGCGTACCCGGACCTGGTCGGACTCGATCCCGCGTCGGCGGCGGGCGCCCTGCTGGCGCGCGGCGACCTACCCGCCGATCCGGCCGTCCTGGTCCGGCGACTGCTGGACCTCGCCCAGCACCTGGGAGTCTCCGAGAACCCCGAGACGTCGGCTCCGCCGGGATAGACTCCCGGGGTTTGTCCGTTGTCTCGGGCAGAATCTCGCCCCGAGCACACGAGGAGACCCCGTGGCCAAGGAGCCCGCCAAGACCTCCGGTGGCAACCGCCGGCAGAAGCTGGCCGCCCTGGAGAACCAGCAGAAGTCCGCGCAACGGCGACGATCGGCCGGCTTGCTGGCCATCTGCGTGGTGCTGGCGGCGGCCCTGCTGTCGTACCCGATCTACCTCGTCGTCAAGGACAGCCAGGCGAGCGGCGCGGCCCTGGCCGACCTCGGGGTGGCGGCCGACGCGGCCGGCTGCGACCCGGCGGCGACGAACACGGCCTCCGGCAACCAGAACCACGTCGCCGACGGCACCAAGGTGACCTACGACCGGACCCCGCCCGACTCCGGCCCGCACTACGCCTCCCCGGCGCCGTTCACCAAGCGCTTCTACACCGCCGATGACCGGCCGGCCGTGGAGACCCTGGTGCACAACCTGGAGCACGGCTACACGGTGGTCTGGTACCGCGACAGCGCTCCGCAGGCGGACAAGGACGCGCTCGCCGCGATCGCGAAGACGTTCACCTCCGAGGACTACGACCCGAACCAGAAGTTCATCGCCGCCCCGTGGACCGAGGCCGATGGAGCGGGTTTCCCGGAGGGCAAGAACGTGGTGCTGACCCGCTGGACCGCCGACCCGAACAACCCGGCCGACACCACGCTGCAGAAGGGTGTCCGGCAGCCCTGCACCGCGGTCAGCGGAGCGGCGATCGAGTCGTTCATGCAGACCTACCCGTCGACCAGCTCCCCGGAGCCCAACGGCGCCTGACCCAGGGCACCCGGCCGGGTGTCTCAGGCGTAGGAGGTGCCGAGCTGATCGGTGGCGGCGGCGACCAGCTCCTTCACCCGTTCGGACTCCCCGAGCGGGGCGACGACGGTGATCTGGTCCGTCTGCACCATCACGGTGTCGGTCATCCCGATCACCGCCAGCAGTCGGCCGTCGAGGCACTCGTTCATCACCAGGTTGTCGCGCGAGCCCACCACGACGGCGGTGCCGGTGATGGCGTTGCCGTGCTCGTCCCAGGGCAGCTGGCGGCGCAGGGACGGGTAACCGCCCACGTCGTGCCAGATGATCGGCAGCTGGACGGCGACGACAAAGGCATCGGTACGGCCCTGGGAGGCGGGCTCCATCACGGCGTAGTCGACGCTGATCTTGGCCAGCTTCGGGTAGATCTCGGCCAGGCGTTCGGGCTCGGCCGCCAGCTCGGTGACGAGTCGGTGGGTGTCCGGCAGCAGCTGGCGGAGCTGGTCGAGAACCGTGCGCGCCTGCCAGACGAACATGCCGGCGTTCCACCAGTAGTCGCCGGAGTCCAGGTAGCCCTCGGCCGTCGACCGGTCGGGTTTCTCCTTGAACGCGAGCACCCGGGACACGTCCGGGTGGCCGGGCAGGGCCTTCCCCCGGTGCAGGTACCCGTAACCGGTGTGGGCGGTGGCCGGCACCACCCCGAAGGTGACCAGGGCGTGCGGGTCGGCTTCGGCGACCTCGAAGCCCTCACGCAGCGCGTCCTGGAAGGCGATGGTGGGTCGCATCACGTGGTCGGATGCCACGACGGCCATCACGGCGTCGGGATCGCGCTCGGCGAGCACGGCCGCGGTCCAGGCGATCGCGTTCATCGAGTCGCGGCCCTCGGGCTCGCCGAGGATGTTGCCCGGATCGAGCTCGGGCAGCTCGGCGGCCACCACGGCGGCGTAGTCGGCACCGGTGCACACCCACACCTGCTCGGGTGCCACCACCCCCTCCAGCCGCTCGTACGCCAGCCGCAGCAGACTCTGTCCACCGAGGATGCGGAGCAGCTGCTTGGGCATGTCCCGGCGTGACAGCGGCCAGAGCCGCTTCCCGGAGCCGCCGGCCATGATGAGCACGTGACGCATCGCCACAGGCTAGCGGCGGGCGGCGCACCCTCGCAGCAGCCCTACGATCACCGCATGCAGTTGATCTCCCAGCGGCTCCGTCGTCGGACCGCCCAGGCCGGCGCCGATCCGTTGGTCACCTACTACGACCTCGGGACAGGCGAGCGGACCGAGCTGTCCGCCGTCACCGTGACGAACTGGGTCGACAAGACCAGCAACCTGTTGGCCGACGAGTACGGCCTGGTGGTCGGCGACCTGGTCCTGCTCGACGTCGCGCGCACCCACCCCGGGCACTGGGTGACCAGCTGTCTCGAGCTCGCCTGCTGGGCCCTCGGGGTCACCGTCGCCGTCGGCGGCGCTGATGGTGCCGCCGGTGCTGGTGCCGGTGCTGCGGTGAGGCTGGTGGTCGCCGGTCCGCTCTACACGTCGGCCGCTGGGCAGGCGAACGAGCTCGGCGTCGATCTGCTGGCCTGCAGCCTGCACCCGCTGGGTCTCCCCTTCGTCGAGAGGCTGCCGGACGGGGTGGCTGACTTCTCACTGGAGGTGCGCGGGCAACCGGATCAGTACGCAGCCGCCGCCGTGCCCGGGGAGGTGCCGGCCTGGCGCTCGGATGACGTCGTCCTGACCCAGGCCGAGCTCGCCGCGTCGCGGGAGTCCACCCAGCGCCGACTGGTCCGTCCGTCGACGCCCTGGTCGACCGCACGGGACGGCATCGTGGCGGCCCTGATCGGCGGCGGATCGGTGGTGATGGTCGTCGGGGACGACGAGGCTGCCCTGGAACGGATCCGCGAGACCGAGAACATCGAGAGCGAGATCGGATAGTCCCGGCCCTTCTCGCCAGCGTCATTGTGTTGCTACGATGCGACAAACAGCGGTACGAAATGTCGCTCGGAGGTGGGAAAGAGGTGGAGAACGCGCGATGGCACCAGCAGGTGGGCGAGCGCCTGTGCGAGGTGTGCTCCCTGCCGGCGAGTCTCGGCTTGCCGATCGTCGTCCTGATCATGAACTCCCTTCCCCGCACCCGCGGTCCGAATGACGACCTGCTGTGGAATCTGGTGCTGGTGATGGTCTTCGTGAGTTCGGGTCTCGCGTTCAGCGGCCGGCAGCTGCTCAACCGCGGTCCGTCCGGGAAGCATCGGGAAGCGGCCCTGCAGGCGGCTCGCCGCGCGTACGAGACCGTCTGATGCTCGTCGTCGACACGTCCTCCGCGGTGCCTCCGTTCGAACAGCTCCGGCAGCAGCTGGTGGCGCAGATCGAAGCCGGTGAGCTGACCCCCGGCACGCAGCTGCCCACCGTCCGTCGGCTTGCCGGCGACCTGGGGATCGCCCCGAACACCGTTGCCCGTACCTACCGTGAGCTGGAACAGGCAGGACTGGTGCGCACCGCCGGCCGCCGCGGCACCGTCGTGGCCGAGCCGTCGACCGATGCCGGGGAGGACGCCCGCCGATCGGCGTCCGAGTTCGTGCAGCGGATGCGCGCGCTCGGTCTCAACCCGACGGAGACCCTGCAACTGGTGCGCCAGGCCTTCGACCACTGACCCGGAGCAACTGAGCTCACGGTGGTTCGGGTGGGTGGCTGAGGTAGTGGTGGCCGGTGGGGGTGGTGGTGAGCACTGTGTGGGTGTCGGGGTCGAGGAGTCTGATGGTCCAGCCGGGTAGCTCGCGGACGTAGTTGCCGCGTTCGCAGACACCGCGGCCGTTGGCGGCGGTGGTGGGGCCGCCGTCGTGGTGGCGGTGGAGGTGGTCGAGGTGGCGGATGGGGGCGTCGCAGTAGGGGTCGCGGCAGGTCCAGTCCCGCCAGCGGATCAGCTCGGCGAGCCAGCCGGTGAACCGGCGGCGGCGGTGGTCGAGGTCGACGACCTGCTGACCGCCGGCGCGGGTGGGGCGGGTGAACAGGCGCCGCCACCAGGCCCGGCCGGCGGCGTTGGCGATGAGCTCGCGGGCCAGACCGGCCGGTAGGGCTCCCCAGCCGGGGATCTCCGCGGCGGTCGGGTCGTCGGGGTCGATCAGTGTCTGGAGGGGGATCTGGATGCCGACCTCGACCCCCACGTTCTCGGCGGTCTGTTGGCCGGTGAGGCGGGTGACCAGGGTGTCGGCCATGATCTGACCCTTGGTGCGTGTGTCGCCGTCGGATCGGCGGGCGGTCACCTCTGCCTGCAGAGCGGCCAGGCACGCGACGCCTTGTTCGACCGGCAGCAGCCCGGACAACAGGCTCATCGTGTCCGGGGCGGGTCGCAGGGTGACCCGACGATCGGTCCTGGCGGTCCGGGCCCGGGCCATCGCCGCCTCGGGATCCGCCGCATACGCCAGCCGCTTCGCCGTCGCGGCGGCTTCCCGTGGGCTCTTCTCGCCCAGGCGCTTCGTGCTGAGGTGACCGTCGATCACGGCCCGGGTCCCGCGGTCGAGGTGGGAGACCTGCTCGACGACCAGCCGAGCCGTCCAGCCATTGATCTCCCCGCGGGCGAGCAGCTCCAGGGTGTGGGGCATGTCCAGCACCAGATCGCGGGCGGTGTGGAGGCGGCGGGATCCCTCCGATGGTGACACCCGGCAGGCCAGGGCGATCTGGTCGGCGATCCCGCGGCCGATGGCGCGTGGGTGCACCCCGCTCGCGATCTGCTGCTCGGTGTGCGAGCGGGCGAACGCGACCATCTCGACCGCCTTCGCTGCCTCCAACGACGCCTGCAGCCGTTCCATCGCGGCGATCCGGTCGATCCGGTCCGCATCGGTCACCGGTTCGTCGGTCGTGTCGGCCACCGACGATCGCAGCCAACACAGGGTTTCCTGCAGCCGTAGCAGCACAGCATCCGGCGCGGCCGGAACGGCCTCCTCGATCACCGGTGCTGCTGACATGCGATCACGCTAAACCAAGCCACCGACACTTCTTCGAACAGGAGTTCGAAGCGAACGGGAGCTTCCCTGGAGCGATGAGTGATTCCTCGGCCGGCGCGATGAGTCGCACCGGTGGACGGAGTCGATACCGGTGGACGACCCGAGAGGGGTCGACGAGAGGACTCCACCGTGACCCGACTTCCGATCCACCCGCCGCACGGGGCCGCGGCTCCCCCAGTGGTCGACCGCACCGACTGGCAGGCCGCGTGCGACGCTCTGCTGGCGCGGGAGAAGGCCCACACCCGTGAGGGTGACGCGATCGCCGCGGCCCGCCGCCGACTGCCGATGACCGAGGTCCCGTCCTCGGCCACGATCGTCGGTCCGGCGGGCGAGGTGCCCTTCATCGACGCTTTCGAGGGCCGGAGCCAGCTGATCGGCTACTTCCACATGTGGCACGACGGCAACAGCTGGGACGCCCAGTGCGAAGGCTGCACCTTCTTCGCTGGGCAAGCTCAGCGGCCCGAGTACCTGCACAGCCGCGACATCAGCCTGGCGATCTTCGCCGAGGGCAGCTACGAGGAGAGCAAGCCGTATGCCGACTTCGTCCACAACACGCTGCCCTGGTACTCGGCCCGCGGTGCCGACGAGGTGCTCGCCGGGCGTCCGTTCGGCTTCATCGCGTGCTATCTGAGGCGCGGGGACCGGGTGTTCGAGACGTACTGGAGCACCGGCCGCGGCACCGAGGCGCTGGCCTGGAGCTACGCCCTGATGGACCGGTCGGTGTACGGCCGCCAAGAGGGCTGGGAGGACTCCCCCGACGGCTGGCCGCGTGACATCGCCACCCGGGGCGAGCAGTTCCGCGTCGCCGGGAGGCCGACGATCCAGTGGCGCTACACCGACGAGCCGGTCACCGCAGACGCCGGGCCCTGCCACTGAGGCCGGGCCCGGCCTGGCCGGCGGACAGGGTCGTCAGCTGTTCTGGGGGAAGCCCAGGTTCAAGCCACCGTGGCTGGGATCCAGCCAGCGAGAGGTGACGACCTTGCCCCGGGTGAAGAAGTGCACACCCTCCATGCCGTGGGCGTGGGAGTCACCGAACAACGAGGACTTCCAACCTCCGAAGGAGTAGTAGGCCATCGGCACCGGTACCGGCACGTTGATGCCGATCATGCCGACCTTCACCTCGTTCTGGAACTGCCGGGCGGCCCCACCGTCGTTGGTGAAGATGGCGGTGCCGTTGCCGTACAGGTTGTCGTTGATCAGCTTCACCCCGTCGGCGTACGTGTCCACCCGGACCACCGAGAGCACCGGGCCGAAGATCTCGTCCGTGTAGATGCTCATGTCGGTGGTGACGTGGTCGAACAGCGTCGGGCCGACGAAGAAGCCCTCACCGTCCGCGTCCACCTGAGGCGTCCGCCCGTCGACGACCAGGGTCGCGCCCGCAGCCTCACCGGCGTCGACGTAACCCGCGACCCGGTCGCGGGAGACGGCCGTGACCAACGGGCCCATGTCGCAGCCACGGGTGCCGTCGCCGGTCTTCAGCGTCAGCGCGCGCTCCTTGATCTTGGCCACCAGCTCGTCGCCGATCTCACCGACGGCGAGCACCGCGGAGATCGCCATGCAGCGCTCCCCCGCCGAGCCGAAGCCCGCGTTGATGGCCTGGTCGGCCGCGAGATCGAGGTCGGCGTCGGGCAGCACCAGCATGTGGTTCTTCGCACCACCCAGGGCCTGGACCCGCTTCCCGTGCGCGGTGCCGGTTTCGTAGACGTACTTGGCGATCGGGGTGGAGCCGACGAACGAGATCGACTGGACCTCGGGGTGGGTGAGCAGACCGTCCACGGCCACTTTGTCGCCGTTCAGCACGTTGAAGACACCGTCGGGCAGACCGGCCTCCTTCCACAGCTCGGCCATCCACAACGCCGCCGTCGGCACCTTCTCGCTCGGCTTCAGCACCACCGTGTTGCCGGCCGCGATGGCGATCGGGAAGAACCACATCGGCACCATGGCCGGGAAGTTGAACGGGGAGATGATGCCGACCACGCCGAGCGGCTGGCGTACGGAGTGCACGTCGACCTTGGTCGAGGCGTTCTCGGTGAACGCACCCTTCACCAGGTGTGGGATGCCGCAGGCGAACTCCACCACCTCCTGGCCGCGGCTGACCTCACCGAGCGCGTCGGAGAGCACCTTGCCGTGCTCGGAGGTGATGATCGCCGCCAGCTCGCCCTTGCGGGCGTTGAGCAGCTCACGGAAGGCGAAGAGGACCTGCGCCCGCTTGGCCAGCGAGGTGTCCCGCCAGGCCGGGTAGGCAGCGGCCGCGGCGGCCACGACCGTCTCGACGTCGGCCTCGGAGGCGAGCGCGAGCTGCGCGGTCACCTCACCGGTCGCCGGGTTGGTCACGTCGCTGAACCTGCCGCCCGCCCCTTCGAAAGTCGCGCCGTTGGTCCAGTGGTGAAGCGTTGTTGCCATGCTGAGATCCTTACTCGGTGGGGATTACGGGCGGGTGGTGATGAGGGAGAGCGTCACCGCACGGCCCCCATGTCGATCGAGACGTTGCTGCAGGAGGACAGGTAGGTCTTGGTCCGCTTGGCGATGGGCAGCGGCACGTCCGGGGCGCAGGGGTAGAGGTCGTGCTCGATGATGCCCTTGATCTCCCGGTCCAGCCCGGCCAGAGCCTCCAGCACCGGCGGCATGTCGGGCAGACCCAGCGGGGGCTCGATCATCGCGCCCATCTTGACCGCGGCCGGGAACGACAGGTCCTCCTCCAGCACCCGCGACACCACGGCAGGATCGACCTGCTTGAGGTGCACGTAGCCGATCCGCTCCGGGTAGCGGGTGATCAGATCCACGCAGTCGCCGCCGTAGTAGGCGACGTGACCGGTGTCCAGGCAGAGGTTCACGTAGTCGGGGTTCGTCGCCTCCAGGAAGCGCTCGATCTCCGGCTGGTAGCCGACGTGGCTGTCGGCGTGGGAGTGGAACTGCACGTGCAGGCCGTACTCCTCGAGGATCCGTCGACCGAGCTCGTCGTGCCCGGAGGTCAGCAGTCCCCACTGCTCGTCGGTGAGGGTGCGCTCCTCCTTGGGCTCCCCCGTCTTGTGGTCCCGCCACACGTCGGGAATGACCACGATGTGCTCGCCGCCGACGGCCTGGGTCAGCGCGGCCACGTCGGTGACCTGCTTCCAGACGTCGTCCCACGACCCCGGCTGGTGCAGGTGCGAGAAGACCGTGCCGGCGAGCACCGAGAGCCGGTGCTTCTCCAGCGTCTCCCTCAGCTCGTTCGGGTCGTTGGGCAAATAGCCGTACGGTCCGAGCTCGATGGCCTCGTACCCGGCCTCGACGACCTCAGCCAGGAAGCGCTCCGCCGGCACCTGCTCGGGGTCGCTGGGGAACCAGACCCCCCAGGAGTCCGGGGCGGTTCCGATCTTGAGGGTGGAAGTCACGTGCTGCCTCTCTGCTGCGCTGCTGGGTGCCGGGTGGTGTCGTGCGGGCTCGTCACGCGGTCGGCGTGAGGAACGTCTTCTGCTCGGTCTTCTTCTGCTGGTAGAACTCGCTGGCCTGCTGGGTCGAGGTGAGCGTGGAGGTCGAGCTGACCGGCACGTCCCACCAGGACTGCGAGCTGGGCGCGTCCAGCAGCGGATCGGTCTCCACGTAGATCACGATCGGGCCCTCGGCGGCCTTGGCCACCTTGATCGCGTCGGCGAACTCCGCCCTGGTGCTCGTCTTGATCACCTCGAGACCGAAGCTGGCCGCGTTCGCCGCCAGGTCGATCGGCAGCTTCTCCCCGTCCAGTCGACCGCTGGCCGCGTTCCGCTTCCGGTACGACGTCCCGAAGCGCTGCGAGCCCAGGGATTCCGACAGCGAGCCGATGGAGGCGAAGCCGTGGTTCTGGACGAGCACGGTGATGATCTTGATGTCCTCCTGCACCGCGGTGGCGAGCTCGGTGGCCATCATCAGGTACGACCCGTCGCCGACCATCACGAACACGTCCCGGTCCGGGCAGGCCAGCCGGACGCCGAGGCCGCCGGCGACCTCGTAACCCATGCAGGAGTAGCCGTACTCGACGTGATAGCCCTTCGGGTCCCGGGTCCGCCACAGCTTGTGCAGGTCTCCCGGCATCGAACCGGCCGCGCAGACGACCACGTCGGTCGGGTCCGAGAGCTCGTTGACCAGACCGATGACGGAGTTCTGGGAGAGCAGACCCGGGGCCGGCTCCTCCTCGGCGTACGCCTTGGCCACGGCGGCATCCCAGGCCGCGTCCAGCTCGGTGTAACGGGCGGCGTACGCGTCGTCGACCCGGAAGCCGTCGAGCAGACCGGTCAACGCCGTCAGCGCCTCCCGGGCATCGGCCTGGACGGCCAGACCGGAGTGCTTGACCGCGTCGATCGGTGCCACGTTGATGTTCACGAACCGCACCCCGGCATCCTGGAACGCGGTCCGGCTCGCAGTGGTGAAGTCCTCGTAGCGGGTGCCGATGCCGATCACCACATCCGCCTCGGCGGCGATCGCGTTCGACGCGGTGCTGCCGGTGGAGCCGATGGCCCCCAGGCACTGCGGGTGGTCGTAGAGCAGCGTTCCCTTGCCGGCCTGGGTCTGACCGACCGGGATGCCGGTGGCCGCGCAGAACGCCGCCAGCGCCTCGGTGGCGCCGGCGTAGTGCACCCCACCGCCGGCCACGACCAGCGGCCGCTTCGCGGAGCGGATGATGTCGGCGGCGCGGGCGATCACCGCGGTCTCCGGCAGCGGCCGGGAGACGTGCCAGACCCGCTTGGCGAACAGCTCGACCGGCCAGTCGTACGCCTGCGCCTGCACGTCCTGCGGGAAGCAGACGGTGACCGCACCGGTCTCCGCCGGGTCGGTGAGCACCCGCATGGCCGAGATCAGAGCGGCGGGCAGCTGCTCGGGTCGCCAGATCCGGTCGAAGTACTTGCTCACCGGGCGGAACGCGTCGTTGACCGTGACGTCGCCGGCGTACGGCAGCTCGAGCTCCTGCAGCAGCGGCGAGGCCGCGCGGTCGGCGAAGGTGTCGGCCGGCAGCAGCAGCACCGGGATCCGGTTGATGGTGGCCAGCGCCGCCCCGGTGACCATGTTGGTGGCACCGGGACCGACCGAGCTGGAGACGGCGTACGTCTGCAGCCGGTTCCGCATCCGGGCGAAGGCGACGGCTGAGTGCACCATGGCCTGCTCGTTGCGGCCGAGCACGTACGGCAGCGCGCCGGGCTCGTCGATCTCGGCCTGCAGCAGAGCCTGGCCCAGCCCGGCGACGTTCCCGTGGCCGAAGATGCCGAAGCAGCCCTCGAAGAACTTGTACTCCACCCCGTCGGACTCGCTGTACTGCTGGCTCAGGAACTTCACGGTCGCCTGGGCAACGGTCAGGTGGACTGTCTCGGCGGCCATGATCAGAAGTCCTTTCCGGACGTCGTGGTGAGTCGGGGGTCGACCGGCTGGTCGGCCCAGGTGCCCCGTACCCAGGTCTGGTCGGGGTGGTCGGAGATCTTCCAGGCCCGCTCCCCACCGTCGGGATCCGGCGGACCGGCCATCACGTTCAGGTAGTACATGTCGTAGCCGGGCGCGGCGACGCAGGGACCGTGCCAGCCGTACGGCACCAGCACCGCGTCCCGATCATGGACCTCTTCGCAGATGTCGATGTCGTGACCCGGCGAGGAGGAGGTCCGCATGAACCCCAGACCCGGTTCACCGTTGGGGCCGGCGGCGATCTCGAAGTAGTAGATCTCCTCCAGCTCCGACTCGGTCTCGCTGGTCTCGTCGTGCTTGTGCGCGGGGTAGGACGACCAGTTCCCGCCCGGCGTGATCACCTCGCAGGCGATGATCGCGCCGGCGGCCAGGGCCTGCGGGGTGCCGAAGTTGCGGACCTGGCGGCTGGACTGCCCAGCCCCGCGCAGCTCGACCGGCACGTCGGCGACGGGGCCGTAGTGGGCCGGCAGGGAGGCGTCGCTGACGGCGCCGCACAGGGCGTACCGGCCACCGTCGGTGGAGGTGAGCGTGGCGGTGGAGCCCGAGGGGAGGTAGACGATGTCGGTCGGTCCGGCGAACACGTCGGCCCGACCGATCAGCGTGAAAGTCTCGGCGCCGGTGGTCACCGACGCAGCGCCGGACAACGGCACCACGATGACCTCCTCACCCCCACAGGAGAACTCGTGCCCGGCCCCGGCGTCCAGGGTGATCACGCGCAGGCTGGAGTACCCCCAGCCGGCGGAGGCCGGGGTGATCTCCAGGTCGTAGGGTCCGACGGCGGCAGCGCCGGCGGGCAGGTACAGGTCACTCATCGACAGACTCCTCAGCGCACCAGCGAGACGGCGGTGTCGACCGCCTTCGCCACGTCGTCATCGGCCGGGTAGAGCATGGTCCGGCCGACCACCAGACCACGGACCGACGGTAGCGCCAGGGCCGCGCGCCAGGACGCGTACGTCTCGTCCGGGTCCCCGTCGGGATCGCCGCCGAGCAGCAGGGTCGGCATCGTGGTGGCGGCCATCACCCGCTCCATCTCGGGCACCACCGGCAGCTTCATCCAGGTGTACGCACTCGAGGCACCCAGACCGGAGGCGATCGCGATCGACTTGATCACCGCGTCCGGGCTGAGGTCGTTGACCACGGCGCTGCCGACCCGGCTGGACATGAACGGCTCGACCAGGGCGATCCGGCCGGCTCGGTTGAGATCGGTCACCGCCCGGGCACACATCTCCAGGGTGGCCACCGTGGCGGGGTCGGCGAGATCGATCCGGGTGAGCATCTTCGCCCCGTCGAAGCGGGACTCGATGGTGCCGCGCACGTCGTAGCCGGTGGCACGATCGTCCAGCTCGAAGGCCGAACCCTGCAGGCCGCCCCGGTTGATCGAGGAGAAGACGAGCTTGCCCTCCAGCGCACCGAGCAGCAGCAGGTCCTCGGCGATGTCGGCCGTGGCCAGCAGCCCGTCCACGCCGGGGCGCGACAGGGCCGTGACCAGCCGCTCGAGCAGCTCCGAACGATCCGCCATCGCGGTGGGGTTCCCGGAGGCGCCCAGGGCGCCGCGGGCCGGGTGGTCACAGGCGACGATCATCAGCCGTCCGTCGCTGCCGGCGATGCTGCGACGCCGGCGTGCGGCCAGCAGCTCGCTCACCCGCTCGGGCTCGTAGAACCGGACGTCGGCGATCTCGGCCACCGAGGCGACGAAGCGGTGGGCGTCGGCTGCATTGTGGTGCCCCGAGGGCAGGGTCTGGGTCACGAGGTCGCTCCGGCCGGCTGGACGTGCACAGCACTGGCGTCGTCGAACCGCTCGTTGGGATCGCCTCCGGCGAGCAGGGTCTCGATCTCCGCCGACGTCGGCATGGCGGTGGAGCACTCCAGCCGGGAGGCGACGATGGCGCCCGCGGCGTTGGCCCGGGCGAGCACCTTCTCCAGCGGCCAGCCGGCCAGCAGCCCGTGGCACAGCGAGCCCCCGAAGGAGTCACCGGCCCCCAGCCCGTTCAGCGGCTTGATCATGATCGGCGGCGAGACGACCCGCTCGGTACGGGTCTTGGCCAGCACGCCCTTGGGCCCCTGCTTGACGATGGCCAGCTCGACCCCGGCGTCCAGCAGCGCGTCGGCCGCCTTCTCGGGATCGGTCTCGCCGACCGCGACCTCGCACTCCTCGCGGTTGCCGACGGCCACCGTCACGTACGGCAGCGCCTTGCGCACCTGCTCGCCGGCGGCTTCCGGGGTGGCCCAGAACATCGGTCGGTAGTCCAGGTCGAGGGCGGTGATCGGCTTCCGGTCGCGCGCCTCGAGCACCGCGAAGTGCGCCGATCGGCTGGGCTCCTCGCTGAAGCCGGTCACGGACAGCCACATCAGCTCGGTCGCCCGGACGGCGTCGAAGTCGATGTCGTCCGGACTGACCTGCAGATCGGGCGCGGTGGGCTTGCGGTAGAACCACAGCGGGAAGTCGTCCGGGGGGAAGATCTCGCAGAACGTGACCGGGGTGGCGTACTCGTGGTTGGTCACCACGTGGCTGTCGTCGACACCGAGCTCGGTCAGGGCCCGGCGGACGAAGCGACCGAACGGGTCGTTGCCGACGCCGGTGATGATGCCGGTGCGACGGCCCAGGCGAGCGGCGGCGACCGCGACGTTGGCGGTGGTCCCGCCGAGGTACTTGCCGAAGGACGTGACGTCCTCCAGTCCCACCCCGATCTGCTGCGGGTAGATGTCCACACCGCTGCGACCGAAGGTCAGCACCTCCAACTCCGGTGACGGGGACTCAGCGGAATGGCTCATCTCTCTCCTTCGAGGGGTGCAGGGCGGCGCGGCGACCACTCTGGACGACGGTAGTAGGGGGTCAGGGCGAACGTCAAGATTTGTACAGACAAATTATCATTCTCCATAGCTCGACTCACAGCTCGCCCTCCAGGAACTGGGCACGGCCCAGACCGAAGGACCAGTCCTCGCGCCCGTTGGCCACCACCGAGACGATCAGGTCGGTGGGCGCCACGTCGCACTCGGCGTCCAGGCGCTTGGCCAGCTGCTCGTACGCCGCCTTCTTCTGCTCCACGGTCCGGCCCTGCTGGACGATCTGGATGACCACCACACCGTCGGTGCGCTCGTAACCGAGCCCGGTGTCCTCGGCGATGATGTGACCCACCGGGTGCTCGGTGATGATCTGGTACCGATCCCCCGGCGGTGCGGCGAACACGTCCAGCATGACGCCCTGCACCACGTCGGCGATCTTCCGCAGCTCGGCCGGCGTCCGACCCTGCTGGACGTCGATGCGTACAAGTGGCATGGGAGTGACCTCGTCTCGTGGGGAGGACTCCAGCATACTTTGTCAGGACATAATGTCAATTAACGCAGGAGTAGAGGTGGAGTTGCTTTGAACATTCCGTCACTCGCCGGCTTTCGCGGGCATCGGAGCCACCCGGGCTTGAACATTCCGTCACTCGCCGGCTTTCGCGGGCATCGGCGCTCCCCGGGCTTGAACATTCCGTCACTCGCCGGCTTCCGCGGGCATCGGCGCTCCTGCCCCTGAACATTCCGTCATTCGACGGCTTCCACGGCGACCGGAACCGCAACGTCAGACCGCCGACGGCCGACCCGGGTAGCACCGGCCCCATTCAGGCGACAGACGACGCCTCCTGAGGTGCTGGCCCCGGTCGACGAGCGCGGTGCGAACGCGTTCCACCGTTGCCGCTGGCTCGTCGTACACGTCCTCGCTGACCAGCACGATGAACAGCCAGCCCTCGCGTTCGAGCTCTTCCCTCCGGAGGAGGTCCGAGCGCCGTTGAGACGTGTTCAGGTGATGGCGACCGTCGTACTCGATGACGATCCTGTCGCTCACGTAGCTGAGGTCCAGCCGACGACGCCAGTCGCCGTTGGGATAGCGGATGATGTGGTTGGTGGTCGGTTCGGGGAGCCCGGCCAGCACGATGAGCATCCGCACCCGAGACTCCATGGGCGAGTTCACTCCTGTACGGACCAGGCGTGCCGCGCGGCGCGCGAGCCGGCACCATCGGCCGGCCCACTCGTCAGCCGCGGCGACCAGATCCTCAGGAGACAACGCGGCTGCGGTCACCAACGAGTCGCCCGCGACCACCAGATCGACCAGGTTCGGGCGTGTCGACGCCAGTTCCAAGAACGCCCGTGCCGGTGGGCTGACCGTCACTCCTTGCCGCCGTCGAGGCGTGAGTGCCGGGTCGGCCGCATGCGCCACGACACCGCGCCGTTCGGACCGCGTCGACGTGATCGGCGAGCTGAGGTGGATCTCGGAGGTCGCTGGCGTCCACCCACCCCACAGCAGCACGGCGGTGTGGTGGCTGGCATAGGAGCCGGGCGGGGCAACCAGCAGCGCAGCTCGGGCCCGTACTGCGAGGGTGATCTCGACGTCCGCGGCGACGTAGATGCCGTGGAAGATACGTCGGAAACCGTGACCGGCCAGGTCGTTGTCGGCCAGACCCGATAAGAGAGCCTCCTTCCTGGTGAACGGTCTGCGAGTGTTCAACGCCTTCGGCAGCTGAGTTGACATGACGTTCAGCCTCAGGTCTTCGAGACGCCTGTGGATGCTCGAGGTGTCTGCCGTTCAGCGAAGGTGTCGCCCGATGCCCGTCGTTGTTGGTCGACCTGGCACGGATGTTGTCCGAAACACGTTGCCGCGCCTCGCCGGCCCGATCGACCGCCCGAAGGATTCCGTCGGTTGACAGAAGTTCGCGACGTCCGCCTTGCCGCAGCGAGAGCTTTCCGTCGACTGACGGAAAGTTCAAACCCTGTGACCAGTCGCGCCCCAGAAGCCGTCGACTGACGGAAAGTTCAAACAGGTCGCGCCCGCCACACACCACCCACCGGCTTCCGAGGAGCCGGTCAGCGGCGACCGACCAGGAACCCACTCCCCCAGGCCAGGTGGGTGGCGGCCAGCACTGCCGGCAGCCAGCGCCGCGCCTCGGGCGGCAGGGTCTTGGGGGCCGACGCCATCACGTACGCGACGAACGCGGCGTACCCGCCCGGAGCGAGCACGCCCAGCCGCAGGAAGCGCGAGCCGGTGAGGCCACCGACCAGCACGCCGAGCGTTCCCACGCCGATGGCGACGACCGCGGCGGGCGGCGCCAGGTAGCGCACGCTGGCCGTGTCCGGGTGTCGCCGGACCACCTCGCGCCGCCACGTGCCGGTGTCGTACATCTGCTTGATCAACGCCTTCAGGGTGGACCTCGGCCGGTAGGTCACCCGGAGATCGGGTGAGAACCAGACCAGCCGGCCCGACTGCCGCAGCCGGTAGTTCAGCTCCCAGTCCTGCGCTCGGAACATGGTCTCGTCGAAACCCCCGACGGCTTTCACCTCGGCCTTGTCGAACACCCCGAGAAAGACCGTGTCCGCCGGTCCGGCCGGCACGTCACCCTGGTGGAACGCGGCCCCGCCCAGGCCGTACCGACTGGTGTAGACGAAGGCCACGGCCTGCTCGAACGGGGTCCGCCCCTGCGCCTCCATCACCCCGCCCACGTTGGCGGCGCCGGTCTCGGCCAGCAGCTCCACGGCTCGGGCGATGTAGCGTGCGCCGAGCTCCCCGTGACCGTCGACCCGGACCAGGATGTCGTGCCGGGCCGTGGCGATGGCGAGATTGAGGGCGTGCGGCGTTCGACCGGCGGGGTTGTCGACGACGGTCAGCCGCGGGTCCGCGGCCGCCAGCTCCTCGGCGATCTCGTGCGTCCGGTCGGTGCTCGGGCCGATGGCCATGATGAGCTCGAGGTCGCCCGGGTAGTCCTGGTCGAGCACACCCGCCACAGCGGCTCGCAGATGCTGTTCCTCGTTGAGGATCGGCATCACGACGCTCACACCCGGCCAGGCAGATCCCGGTACCTGATCAGTCGAGTCCACGACAGTCAGCTCGCGGCGCAGACCGACCCGAGGTCCTCGGTCTGCTGGCCCGGCTTCAACGTGGCGGTCGACTTCTTCTTGCTCTTCTTCGTGCTCGACGCGCTGGGTGACGGCGAGGACGACGACCCGGCGTTCCCAGCGGGGACGGTGGTGGGCTGCTCGGTCGCACTCGGCGCGGGCTTCGGGGCGTCCTTGGCCTCCGCCTTGGCGATCTTGGACGCCACCATCTTGTGCATCTTCGCGAAGTTCGGGCTGCCCGGGTAGATCACCGGCGGCACGAACGCCACGCTGGAGATCGGCTTCTCCTTGGCCTGCAGGGCGAGCTCCATCAGCGTGTCGACCTTGCGCGGCGGGATGTCGGTCTCGACGATCTCCTTGCCGGCCGAGGCGATCTGGTTGAAGTTGGTCAGCACGGTGACCGGGTCGAGCTGCTTCAGCATCGCGGTCATCACGCACTTCTGCCGGGCCATCCGGTCGTAGTCGGAGGAATCGGACCGTGACCTCGCGAACCACAGGGCCGACCGACCGTCGAGCAGCTGGTTGTCGCCCTTCTCCACGTAGCCGTAGAGCTTGGCGTGGCCGCCCCCGATCGGGATCCGTCGGTTGACGTCGATCCGGATCCCGCCGACGGCGTCGACCAGGGCCTCGAAGCCCTTCATGTCCACCATCGCGTAGTAGTTGATCTTCAGACCGATGGCGCCCTCGACCGCCTCCTTGGTGGCCTGCACCCCGGGGTCCTTGACGCTGTCGGGATAGATGCCCGGGTGCGTGCTGGCGTAGGTGTAGACGGCGTTCAGCATGCAGGTGTGGTCCTTGCAGCCGTACCCCTTCGGGAACTTCTTGTGCATCGGCGAGCTCGCGGGGAAGGGCACGTCCTCCATGTTGCGGGGCAGGCTGATCAGCACCGTACGGCCGGTCTCGGCGTCGATGCTGGCCACGGTCAGGCTGTCGGGTCGAAGACCCGTGCGGCCCTTCCCGGCGTCGCCACCGAGCAGCAGGATGTTGTAGCGGCCGGCTTGCGCCTTGGTCTCGCCGCCGCCGGCGAACACCGACGTCATCAGGCTGCGCTGCGACGAGACGATCGAGGCCGAGGCCACCAGCCCGCCGACCACAGCCAGCACCAGCACCCCGCACATCGCCGCGAAGCCGAGCCGGTGTCGACGGGCGAGTTCGGGCGGCCGGGACAGTCGCCACGCGTCGAGCAACAACAGTCCCCAGCCCACACCGAGGACGACCAGCAGGATCTGCAGCGCGACCAGCACGGAGGCGTTGGTGAACAACCCGACGACGGCCGACCGCCAGACCAGCGCGCCGACGCCCAGCACCAGCAGCAGGACCCACAGCGAGACCCAGGTCCAGACGGCGACCCGGCCGACTCTCTTGTTGCCGGCCGCGAGCTGCGCCGACCCCGGCAGGACGAGGGTCATGCCGAGGAAGCTCAGCGCCCGCCGCAGCTTCACCCGCTCGCTGCGCTGCTGCGAGGTCCGCAACGACGGCGGTGGCAGATGAGACGTCGGCTCGTCCACTCCGGAGTCGGACACCTGTGGCCTTTCGTGGGTCGGGGACGTGCGTCCTGCGTTGAACTTCCGCCAGTATGGGCGCCGCGGGCGGGCCCTCCCGGCGCGCCACGCCGGGGCCCCACGGAACGCCCGAGGGTACGCTCGCAGGCATGTCACCGAGTCCCGACGACGACCTGGACTGGTTGTACGGTCGCGACGATCGGCGCCCGTCGGAGCCCGAACCGACCCGGGTGCTGCCTCCGGACGTGCTCGGTGCGGGCCGTTCCCGGCCATCCGGCGGTCAGGCGCCGTTCCGTCCGACGCCGACCCCCCAGCAGCCGTACGGGCCACCCCAGCAGCCGCAGCAGCAGTCGTTCGGTCAGCCGGTACGTCCGCAGCCGGCGCCGCCGCCGCAGGGTCCGCCCGGAGGCCCCCGAGGCCCGGGCGGACAGCCACCGGGCGGTGGACCGACCCCGCCGGCCAAGCAGAAGCGTCCCGTCCGTCGGGTCCTCGCTGTCGTGGCCGCCGTGCTCGCGGCCCTGCTGATCTGGCTGATCGCCGTCCCCGTCTACGCCTGGAGCCGGATCGACCGCGTCGACGACGTCCCGAGTGGGGACCGCCCGGCCAACCAGCCCGGTACCACCTTCCTGCTGGTCGGCTCGGACTCCCGCGAGGGCCTGACCAAGGCCGAGAAGAAGAAGCTGGGCACCGGCAGCACCGCCGGTCAGCGGACGGACACGATCATGATCTTGTCCATCCCGCCCGGCGGGAAGCCCGCGCTGATCTCGATCCCGCGTGACTCCTACGTGCCCATCCCGGGCAACGGCACCAACAAGATCAACGCCGCGTACGCCTTCGGCGGACCCGAGCTGCTGGTGGAGACCGTGGAGCAGAACACCGGGCTGCGGATCGACGCGTACACCGAGATCGGCTTCGGCGGCTTCGTCAACGTGATCGACGCCCTCGGTGGGATCGAGATGTGCCTGCCCAAGGCGATCAAGGACAAGGACTCGCACCTGAACCTGAAGAAGGGCTGCCAGACGCTGTCGGGCACCAACGCCCTCGGCTACGTCCGGATGCGCAAGGCCGATCCACTCGGCGACCTCGGACGCGTCCAACGCCAGCGGCAGATGCTGGCCGCGATCGCCAAGGAGTCGGCCTCGCCGCTGACCCTGATCAACCCGGTGCGGTACTGGGGCCTGTCGACCGCGACCGCCGATGCGGTCAGCATCGGCCAGGACACCACCTTCATCGAGATGACGAAGATGGCCAACGCCATGCGCAAGGTCTCCGGCGGTCAGGGTTACACGCTGACCGTCCCCGTCTCGAACCCGGGCGCCTCCACCCCGGTGGGGTCGGCGGTCCTCTGGGACGAGGACGAGGCGAAGGCCATGTTCGCCGACGTGGCCCGGGGCGACACGAGCGACCTGGAGAAGTACACCAAGTAGCCCGCGCTCAGTCAGGGAGCACGTGCCGCAGGTACTGCATCGGCGCTCCCAGGAAGCGGCGATAGTGATCGACCACCGCCAGGTCGTCCCAGGCCGTCGGCGTCAGACCGTGTTCGTCCAGCTGCAGCACCGTCGCTCCCGGAATGGCCGCCAGCACCGGCGAGTGGGTGGCCAGCAGCACCTGGGACCGCGGATCGGCGGCCAGCTCGGCCAGCAGACCGGCCAGCACCAGCAGGCTCTCGAACGACAGCCCGGCCTCGGGCTCGTCCAGCACGAAGAGGCCACCTCCGTTGAAGCGGTCGGTGGCGAGCATGGCGAGGAACGACTCGCCGTGGCTCAGCTCGTGGAAGACCGGCTCATAGCTGCCGCCGGGATTGGCCTCCAGATAGCTGAACAGCCCGTGCATGGTCTCGGCCCGAAGGAAGTAGCCCCACCTCGAGGCGCCGGCTCCTCTGGTCAGCTGCAGGAACTCGCCCAGCGGTGACTCCGACGGGCGGGTGGAGTGCCGTGCACCGGTCGAACCGCCCTCCGGTGACAGCCCGAAGGCGATCGCCACGCCCTCGACGATGGTCGACTTGCCGGTGCCGTTCTCGCCGACCAGGATGGTCAATCCGCCGAGATCCACGCCGTCGTCCAGCAGCCGGCGGACCCCGGGCAGGGTGGCCGGCCAGCGGTCGCGGCTCAGCCGGTGGTCGTCACGCTCCGCGATGCGGCGGACCGGGTGCTGGTCGATCAACCAGCCACCCTCCGGCCGCTCGCCCGCTCTCACCAGGCAAACCCTATGCGGCGCTGCGGACGGGACCGCTAGCGTTGGACCTCGCCATCACCAACCACCCACCTCGGGAGTCATCGCCATGTCCTTCTCGGTCGCCATGATCGGATCCGGCCAGTTCTCCGGTTCGTTCGCCCACCTCTTCGACCTGCATCCGGGGGTGTCGAAGGTGTACGCCGTCGACACCCGTGCCGAACGAGCCGAGGAGCTGGTGAGCCGCTACGGGCTGGCGGGCACGTTCTCGTCGTTCGAGGAGGCGCTCGCGTCGCCCGACGTCGACGCGGTCGCGATCCTGACCCAGCGCTGGACCCACGGACCCCTGGTGGTCCGGGCGCTGCGCGCCGGCAAGCACGTCTACTCGGCGGTGCCGATGGCCGTCAGCGCCGAGGAGATCGCGGCGATCATCGACGCCGTCAAGGAGACGGGGCTGACGTACATGATGGGCGAGACCAGCCACTACAACCCGGCCGTGGTCTACGCCCGCGACATGATCGCCAAGTCCGAGTTCGGCCGGATCTTCTACGCCGAGGGCGACTACGTCCACGACATGGACCTCGGGTTCTACGACGCCTACAAGTTCTCCGGCGGAGAGGACTGGAAAGCCACCGCCTCGTACCCCCCGATGCTCTACCCCACCCACTCGATCGGGGGCATCCTCGGGGCCTGGGGCACCCACGCGACGAGCGTGTCGGCCATCGGCGTCGTCGACGACCGCGGTGACGGCGTGTTCGACCGCGAGGTCAGCATGTTCGACAACGACTTCTCCAACATGAGTGGTCTGTTCGAGGTCGCCGGGGGCGGCAGCTTCCGGGTCAACGAGTTCCGTCGGGTGGGCTTCCCGTCGCACATCCGCGAGTCACGGTTCCGCTGGTTCGGCACCGAGGCGAGCTTCGAGGAGATGACCACCACGGCGTACCGGCAGGACAAGACCGGCGTCACCGACGTCTCGGAGGAGATCGAGCCCCGCAAGGCCACGCCGGAGGAGCTGGCCGAGCTGACCGACATCTCCCCCACGCTGCGGGACGCGTTCCTCTCCGGGCTGGCCCCGGTGCACGACGCCGGTCGGCTGCCGAAGGAGTTCACGGGAGCACCGAACGGGCACGAGGGCAGCCACCACTTCCTGGCCGACGACTTCGTCACCGCGGTGAACACCGGCACCCTGCCGCCGGTCAACGCCTGGCAGGCGGCCCGCTACACGCTGCCGGGCATCTACGCGCTGGAGTCGGCCCGTCGCGACGGCGAGCGCGTGAAGATCGTCGACTTGGGTGACGCCCCGGCCTGATCCTGGCCAGTAGGTGGGACTTCGTCACCGATGTCGGTGGCGAAGTCCCACCCAGCCGTCAGACCTTGGGCAGACCGGCCAACAGCTGGCGGGCCATCACGATCCGCTGCACCTGGTTGGTGCCCTCGTAGATCTGGGTGATCTTCGCGTCGCGCATCATCCGCTCGACCGGGAAGTCCTTCGTGTAGCCGTAACCGCCGAGCAGCTGGACCGCATCGGTGGTGATCTCCATGGCCACGTCGGAGGCGAAGCACTTGGCGGCGGCACCGAAGTAGGTGAGGTCGGCGTCGCCGCGCTCCGACTTGGCCGCGGCCACGTAGGTGAGCTGGCGGGCCGCCTCCAGCTTCATGCCCATGTCGGCCAGCATGAACTGCAGGCCCTGGAACTCGGCGATCGCCTTGCCGAACTGCTGGCGCTCCTTGACGTAACCGAGGGCGTAGTCCAGCGCTCCCTGGGCGATGCCGACGGCCTGGGCGGCGATGGTGACCCGGGTGTGGTCCAGGGTCTTCATCGCGGTGCCGAAACCGCTGCCCTGCTCGCCGATCAGCCGGTCGCCGGGGATCCGGACGTGGTCCAGGTAGACCTCGCGGGTGGGTGAGCCCTTGATGCCGAGCTTCTTCTCGGGGGCTCCGAAGGAGACGCCCTCGTCCGACTTCTCCACCACGAACGCGCTGATCCCCTTGGTGCGGCGGTCGGCGTCGGTGACGGCGAACACGGTGTAGAGCTCCGAGACCCCGGCGTTGGTGATCCACCGCTTCGTGCCGTCGAGCACCCAGTCGTCACCGTCACGCACCGCCCGGGTGGTCATCCCGGCCGCATCGGAGCCCGCCTCGGGCTCCGACAGGCAGTAGGACGCCATCGCGTCGCCGGTGGCCAGCGGCGGGAGGTAGCGCTGCTTGAGCTCGGCGGAGCCGGCCAGCAGCCACGGCATCGAGGCCAGCTTGTTGACCGCGGGGATCAGCGAGGACGATGCGCAGGCCCGGGCGATCTCCTCGATCACGATCGCCACGGCCAGAGCGTCGCCGCCGACACCGCCGTACTCCTCCGGCACGTGCGGGGCGTGGAAGTCCGCGGCTCGCAGCGCCTCGAAGGACGCCTTGGGGAACTCCCCGAGCTCGTCGGCCTCGGCCGCGTGCGGGGCGACCTTCTCGTCGCACACCTCGCGAACCGCCGCCCGGAACGCTCGGTGCTCCTCGGTGGGGGTGTAGATCTCGTCGAACGCACTCACAGCACCACGATAGTCCCGGACCCTACTGGTGAGTAACAACATCGCGACGGGCGAACGAGGTCAGCTCCTTGTCGCGACTTAACCGGTAAAGTAGATTGGCTCTCCGTGACCGCCTCCACCCTCGCCACCGGCCTGCGCCGGACCTCGCTGGACACCGCCGACTCCCCCGCCGGGGTCGCCTGGCACCTCGCACCGTTGAGCGAGGTGCCGGCCGACTGGAGCGCGGTGGGCAGCACGCCGATCCCGGCGACGGTGCCCGGCGAGGTGGTGGCCGACCTGCTGGCGGCGGAGCTGATCCCGGACCCGTTCGACGGCGACAACGAGGACCGGCTGCACTGGATCGGGTCGACCGACTGGTCGTACCGGACGGGCTTCACCTTCGCTCCGGGCACCGAGCAGCGTCACGATCTCGTCTTCGCGGGGCTCGACACCATCGCCACGGTGGTGCTCAACGGCACCGAGGTGGGCCGCACCGCCAACCAGCACCGCAGCCACCGGTTCGACGTCACTGACCTGCTGGTGAGTGGCGACAACGACCTCGAGATCCGCTTCGAGGGTCCGGTCAGCGCGGCCCAGCGGCTGTCGGCCGAGCTGGGCGAGCGTCCGCGGGCGTACGCGCACCCGTTCAACGCCATCCGCAAGATGGCCGCGGGCTACGGCTGGGACTGGGGCCCCGATCTCGCCGGGGCCGGCATCTGGCGCACGGTCGCCATCGAGTCGTGGAGCGGGGTGCGGCTGGCCTCGGTCCGTCCGCTGGCCCTGGTCGAGGGCACCAGCGGTCGGCTCGAGACGCACGTCGAGCTGGAGTGGGCCGACGAGCCGGTTGAGGCGCTCGAGGTCGCAGTCACACTCGGCGACCGAACCGTCACCGCCGAGGCCACGCCCGGCCAGACAGCTGTGGTGCTCGAGCTGACCGTCCCCGAGGTCGAGCTGTGGTGGCCGCGCGGTTACGGGGACCAGACGCGCTACGACGTCACCGTCCGGGTGGCCGACCAGTCGTTCGAGGCAGCTGTCGGCTTCCGTACCGCGGAGCTGCGGACCACGCCCGACGCGTACGGCAACGGTTTCGCGGTGGTGGTGAACGGCACGCCGGTCTACGTCAAGGGCTTCAACTGGATCCCCGACGACGCGCTCCTCACCAGGCTGACCCCGCAGACCTACCGGGCCTCGATCATGGAGGCGGTGGACGCCGGCGCCAACCTGCTCCGGATCTGGGGCGGTGGGATCTACGAGAGCGACGCCTTCTACGACGTCTGCGACGAGCTCGGCATCCTGGTCTGGCAGGACTTCCTGTTCGCGTGCGCGGCCTACAGCGAGGACGAGCCGCTGCGCAGTGAGGTCGTCGCCGAGGCGCGCGAGGCGGTCACCAGGCTGTCGTCCCGGCCCAGCCTGGTGGTGTGGAACGGCAACAACGAGAACATCTGGGGCTACGTCGAGTGGGGCTGGCGGGCGCAGCTGGCCGGTCGGAGCTGGGGCAACGGCTACTACACCGAGCTGCTGCCGGCCGTCGTGGCCGAGCTGGACCCGCGAACCCCGTACTCCCCCGGCAGCCCCTTCTCCTACGCCGACTACCACCACCCGAACGACCCACGCAGCGGCACCATGCACATCTGGGACGTGTGGAACCAGCTGGACTACTCCCACTACCGCGACTACCCGGCCCGGTTCGTCTCCGAGTTCGGCTTCCAGGGACCGGCCGCGTGGTCGACCCTGTTCTCCGTCGTCCATGATCAGCCGGCCGACCCGTACGGCACCCAGATGCTGGTCCACCAGAAGGCCCACGAGGGAAACCTCAAGCTGGAAAGGGGTCTGGGTGATCACCTCCCCGGGTGGGGATCAGACGGCGGCGCCGACATGGACGACTGGCACTGGCTGACCTCGCTCAACCAGGCCCGCGCCGTGGCGTACGGGATCGAGCACTTCCGCAGCCTCTACCCGCGGAACACCGGCTCGATCGTCTGGCAGCTGAACGACAACTGGCCGGTCGTCTCCTGGGCGGCGGTCGATCACGCCGGGATCCGCAAACCGTTGTGGCACGCCCTGAAGCGGGTGTACGCGGACCGGCTGCTCACCTTCCAACCGCGGACCGACGAGGCCGGTGCGCAGGTGCTCGCGCTGATCGCCCACAACGACGCTGCCGTCGCCTGGACCGGTGAGCTGGTGATCACCCGGCGCGGCACCGGAGCGGGTACGCCGGTGCTGGCCGAGCAACGGCTGCCGCTGCACCTGGACGCCAGGTCCGCGATCACCGTGGCCCTGGACACCGACGTGGTGACGGCCGACGACGAGACCGCCGAGTTCCTGATGGCGACGGTGGCCGGAGACGCGCCGGCCTCGGCATTCGGCTACTTCGTCGAGGACACCGCCCTGCAGCTGGTCGGGCCGGAGCAGGCGTACGAGGTGGATGTGCTGACGGTCGACGGCGGCTACCGGGTGCAGCTGCAGGCTCGGGCCCTGGTCAAGGACGCGGCCCTGTTCGTGGATCGGCTGGACCCGGCGGCCCGGGTCGACACGGCGTTGATCACGCTGCCCGCCGGGGCCTCGCACACGTTCACGGTGTCGGGGTCCGGGCTGGACGAGGTCGCGCTGACCGCCAAGCCGGTGCTGCGCAGCGTGAACGACCTGCGCTGAGCCCTGCTCTCCGGGCCCGAACGCGGAACTGCTCGGGTTTGTCGGTCTTGCTCGACCTATAGATCGAGCGAGTCCGACAAACCCGAGCAGATCTCGAGTCGCCTGTGGTCAGACCGTGGCGGCCAGCGGATCCCAGTCGTCCGGCAGTGCCTCGGACGGCTGGACGGTGCTCTCCACCGTCACGACCTGACCGGACTCCGACGCTTCCGCGATCGAGACCATCACGTCGAGCACGTGGTAGGCCAGCGCACCGGTGGCCCGGTGCGGCCGGTCCTCCCGAATGGCCCGCGCGATGTCCAGCGCCCCGGTCCCGCGCTGCGACTTGGCGACCGTCGACTCGAGCGCCTCCCACTCGTCGCCGCCCGGGCGGCGCAGTCGGATGTCCCCGTCGAACATGTTGGGATCGGGGATCTCCAGCGACGCGTCGGTGCCGGTCACCTCGAGCAGGATCCGCGATACCGCAGAGTCGAAGCTGAGCACCAGGGTCAGCACCTGGCCGCTCTCGAAGCGCACCAGGGCCGTGGTCTGGCTCGGCACCGTGACGTCGAACTCCTCACCGGCCTTCGGTCCGGCGTGGATCGTGCGCCGCTCGCGTGCCTTGGAGCCCACGGCAGCCACCGACTCGACCGGACCGAACATCTGCACCGCTGCGGTGAAGTAGTACGGGCCGATGTCGAACAACGGGCCCGCGCCCTCCTGGAACAGGAAGGCCGGATTCGGGTGCCACAGGTCCGGGCCGGGCTGCTGCATCAAGAACAGCGCACTCAACGGCTTGCCGATGGCGCCGCTTGCCAGCACGCGCTTGGTGGCCTGCAGGCCCTCGCCCAGGAACGTGTCGGGTGCGCAGCCGACTCGCAGGCCGGCGGCCTCGGCCGCCTCCAGCAGCTCCTTGCCGCTCTCGCGGTTCAACCCCAACGGCTTCTCGCTCCACACGTGCTTGCCGGCCGCGATCGCGGTGCCGAGAACCTCCGTGTGGACGGCGGGCGGCGTCAGGTTGATCACCAGCTCGATGTCGGGGTGGTTCAGCACCACCTCGTTGGCCCCGTGCAGCGCGACGCCGTACTCCTCCGCCTTGGCTGCGGCGATCTCGGGGTACAGGTCAGCGATCGCCAGCAGCTCGGTGTCGGCGAAGGACTTCAGGTTCTCGATGTAGGTGCCACTGATCACTCCGGCGCCGATGATGCCGACGCCGACGGGTCCCTTGCCGGTCATCAGCGAGCACCCCCGACCAGGAACTCGCGACTGGCACCGACGGCCTCGACGAGGTCACCCTCGGAGTCGTCCAGCTCGACCACGAACAGCGCGCTCGGGGCGGCCGCCATGTAGTCGTCCACGGGAATCGATCCCGAGCCCACGGCCACCTGCTTCTTGTTGTCCAACGATCCGTCTCCGTCCTTGATGTGCAGCGCGACGACGCGTTCGCCGAGCCGCTCGAGCAGTGCGGGGACGTCGGCACCGCCGACGTACGCCCAGTACGTGTCGACTTCCAGCACCACACCGGGATCGAGCTGCCCGGCCAGCACCTCCAGGCCGTGCTTGCCGTCGATCTGAGAGGTCAGCTCGTACTCGTGGTTGTGGTAGCCGACGGTCAGACCGTACTCGGCGGCCTTCGCGGCCGCTGCATTGAGGTCGGCCGCGATCCCGGCGATCCCCTCGGCGGTCTGCCAGCTCGTGCGAGGACTGGAGGGGACGATGACGGTCTTGACGCCCAGCTCCTTGGCCGCGGCGAAGACAGCATCCTGGTCATCGACGGTCAGGATCCCCATGTGGGTGGTCGGTGCGGCCAGACCGTGCGTGGCGAGCCCGGTCTTCAGGTCGTCGTAGAATCTGGTGAAGGCGAAGGGCTCGACCTGGGTGTAGCCGAACGCGGCGATCTTCGCCAGGGTGCCGTCGAAGTCCTTCTCGAGCGCTCCACGCACGGTGTAGAGCTGGACCGACAGCTGTTCAGGGTTGGGCATGCTTCTCCTCGTACGGAGCCGCGGAACCGGCTCGATGTGGTCGTGGACTCCGCCAGCCTTTCACTAAACGCGCATTCGGAAAAGGGCGCTGACGTCTTCGTGTCGGTCATTTCGCAAAACCGGTTCAGTGGTTACTCTCTCCTCACCATGTCTCGCGTCACCATCAACGACATCGCTCGTCGTGCCGGTGTCTCGAAGGGCGCGGTCTCGTATGCCCTCAACGGGAGGCCGGGCGTGTCGGAGAAGACGCGCACCAAGATCCTCGACGTCGCCCAGGAACTCGGCTGGGCTCCCAACCGGACGGCCCGCATGCTGTCGGGCTCGCGCACCGAGACGTTCGGCCTGGTGCTGGCCCGCGACCCGCGGACCCTGGGCTCGGAGCCGTTCTACATGGAGTTCGTGGCCGGGCTGCAGAGCGAGCTCTCCCAGCGGGGGTACGCGCTGTTGCTGCAGCTCACGTCCACCTCTGCCGACGAGCTGGAGCTCTACCCGCGGTGGTGGTCCGAACAGCGGGTGGATGCGGTGGTGGTCGTGGACATCCGGGTCTCGGACCCACGCGTCCCGGCCCTGAGCGATCTCGGCGTGCCGGCGGTGTTCGTCGGCGACCCGGCCGTGACCGGGGGGTTCACCACCGTGTGGACCGACGACGCCACGGCGATGACCACGGCCCTGCGTCGCCTGGTCGAGCTCGGTCATCGTCGGTTCGGTCGGGTGGCCGGCCCCCCGGGTCTCAGCCACACCCGGGTACGGGACCTCGCCTTCCAGCAGGCTGTCACCGCCGACGGTCTCTCCGGCACCATCGTGCACGCCGACTTCTCCGATGCGTCCGGGGGGCAGGCGACCCGCACGCTCTGGGATCGGGCCGAGCCGCCGACCGCGATCGTGTTCGACAACGACCTGATGGCCATCGCCGGGCTGTCCGCGCTGACCGAGCGGGGCATCGCGGTGCCGCACGAGGTCAGTCTGCTGGCCTGGGACGACTCCGCCCTGTGCACCATCACCCACCCGACGCTGTCCGCCCTGAGTCACGACGTGATGGCGTTCGGCGCCCACGTCGGTCGACGGGTGTTCGATCTGCTCGAGGGGGCGACGCCCTCCGCGCATCTCGATTCGACCCCGGTGCTGGTGGAGCGGGAGAGCACCGGACCGGCTCCCCGCTGACCAGCGGCGCAGCGAACCCTCAGGCCGCCGGTGCTGCCTGCTCGCCGGTGCCGGGCGCGAGCAGCTCCCGGGTCAGGAACACACCGCCGGCGGTGGCCACCGGGAAGACGACCACGGCCACGAACGGGATGGCGAGCAACAAGAAGCAGGGCACCGAGAAGCCCAGCACCCGCCAACGGCGGCGCTGCATCGCCGCGCGACGCTGGGCCAGCGTCGGGGAGCCACGGCGCTCGAAGCTCGGTCCGATCAGCTCGAAGCAGAGCATCCAGCCGCCGAAGCAGGCCGAGACCACCGGGATCACGGTCTGGCCGACCACCGGGATGAACTGACACAGGAAGAGCGGCACGGCGGCAGCCACCGAGATCGCGATCAGCGCGACCGACTGCCGCAGCGCGCGCGGTAGCGAGCTGCTCCACGGCTCACCGGTGTCGGGCAGGCCACCGGACAGCTCGGTGTCGACCGCTTCGCTGATCTTGTCGTAGATCGGGGCTCCGAAGGCCATCGTCAGGGTGCTGAACGAGATGATCATGACCAGCAGCGTGACGCCGAGGACACCGGCACCGGCCAGCACCTGCATCGCGGTGCGGGCGGCTTCGGCCCAGCCGTCGGCGAACGGAGTGATCGCGTCAGCGATCGCGCCCAGCCTGGTGATCAACAGCACCAGCAGCGCCCCGAAGACCACCGACATGATGAACGGTGGCACCGCGCCCAGCCAGAACAGCCTGGGTCGCTGGGCGAGGAACCGAACCCCCTTCAGCAGCAGGGCCGCCCCACCGACCGCGTCGGTGATCACCGTGACCACGGCTCAGGCGTCCCGGGACGCGTCACGGACGTTCGCGCCCTTCGCCTCGGCCGTCGCTCGCAGGTCGTCGGCGAAGGCCACCAACATCGCGGTGAGGTCGGGATCTCCGGTGGCCAGGATCCGGGCGGCGAGCAGGCCGGCGTTGCGGGCGTTGCCGATCGCGACGGTCGCCACCGGCACGCCGCTGGGCATCTGCACGATGGACAACAGCGAGTCCATCCCGTCCAGGTACTTCAGGGGCACCGGCACACCGATCACCGGGAGCGGGGTCAGAGCCGCCAGCATCCCGGGGAGGTGGGCGGCGCCGCCGGCCCCGGCGATGATCACCTCGAGCCCGCGCGTGTGGGCCTCTCGTCCGTAGGTCACCATCGCCTCCGGCATCCGGTGGGCAGAGACGACATCGGCCTCGTAGCTGATGTCGAACTCGGCCAGTGCGACGCCGGCGGCGCTCATCACCGGCCAGTCGGAGTCCGAGCCCATCACGATGCCGACCCGGGGCAGCCCACTCATACGTCTTCTCCCATCAGGTAGCCGGCGGCATGCCGGGCGCGCTTGCGTACGTCGTCGAGGTCGCGACCGTACGTGGTCACGTGCCCGACCTTGCGACCCGGCTTGACCTCCTTGCCGTACAGCTGCACCCGGAGCCGGCGGTCGCGGGCGAAGCAGTGCAGCAGCGCCGAGGGGAGGTCGGTCACGGAGCCGCCGAGCACGTTCGCCATCACCGTGAACGGCTCCCGCGCGGACGGGTCACCGAGCGGCAGGTCGACGACCGCGCGGAGGTGGTTCTCGAACTGTGAGGTGTGGGAACCGTCGATGCTCCAGTGCCCGGTGTTGTGCGGGCGCATGGCGAGCTCGTTGACCACCACGGTGCCGTCCGGGCGCTCCATCAGCTCGACGGCGAGGAGCCCGACCACCCCGAGCTCGTCGGCGATGCGCAGGGCCAGCTGCTGGATCTGCACCGTCCGGTCGTCATCCAGACCGGGCGCCGGGGTGGTGGTCTCCACACAGATGCCGTTGCGCTGCACCGATTCCGAGACCGGGTACGCGACAGCCTGCGCGGACGGCGATCTGACCACGAGGGCGCTCAGCTCCCGGCGGAAGTCGATGAACTCCTCCGCGATCACGGCCACGCCGTCGGTCAGGTTCTCGAAGGGCTGCTCGGCGACCGCAGCCGAGTCGAGCTTCCAGACTCCCTTGCCGTCGTAGCCGCCCCGGGAGGTCTTGGCGATCACCGGCCAGCCGATCTCGTCACCGAACGACACCAGGGCCGCCGGGTCCGCCACCACCCGATAGGTCGGGCAGGGCGCCCCCAGCGCGCTCAGCCGGTCGCGCATGACCGCTTTGTCCTGTGCATGGACCAGGGCTTCCGGACCGGGTCGGACCGCGATGCCCGCCTCCTCCAGCTCGTGCAGCAGGTTCGTCGGCACGTGCTCGTGGTCGAAGGTGACCACGTCGCACCCGGCGGCGAAGGCCTTGACGGTCGCCGGGTCGGTGTAGTCGCCGACGGTCACGTCGTGGACGACCGTCGCGGCCGAGGTGTCCGGTCCCTCGGCCAGCAGGCGCAACCGCAACCCCAGGCCGGTGGCCGCCTCGTCCATCATCCGGGCGAGCTGGCCGCCGCCGATCACGCCGACCACGAACGGTCGCTGAGAGTCCGATGTCACTCGCCGAAGGATATGGGCGACACGGCTCGCGACGGAAACTCGAGGCACACCACCTCCATCACCGTCGAGGAGACCGGCGGGGCCACGACACCGCAGCTGACACACGTCGGACGGTTACCCTGCGGCGTGGCAACTCCGCGTGGGCTGACCTCGGGTCTGGTGGTGGCCGGGGTCGGGCTGATCGCGACCTGTTACGGCCTGGCCCGGTTCGCCTACGGCTTGTACGCCCCACGCTTCGCTGCGGAGTTCGAGCTCACCGCCGGGCTGACGGGTCTGATCGCCGCCGGCAGCTACGTCGGCTACTGCCTGGCCATCGGTCTGAGCATCATCGCCACGGCCCGCTGGGGACCTCGCCCGGTGGCCGTGGCGGCCGGGGCGGTCGCGGCCGTCGGGCTGACGACGGTCGCGGTGTCGCCATCGGCTTCCGTGCTGGCGGCCGGGGTCCTGATCGCGGGCTCGAGCACCGGGATCGCCTCACCGCCGCTCGCCGCCGCGGTGGCCCGATGGGTCGACGAACGATCCCAGGACACCGCTCAGACCGTGGTGAACGCCGGCACGGGCCTCGGCGTGCTGGTCTCCGGTCCGGTGGCCCTGCTGCTGTCGGACCAGTGGCGGACGGCCTGGGCGTTGTTCGCGGCCATCGCCGTGGTGATCACGGTGTGGGTGGCGCGCGTCATTCCCGGTGGCGGCCGGGCCGAGCCCGGGCGGAGTGTCGACCGCAGGCGTCCGTCGGGTGTGGGTCGGCTGCTGGTGGCCTCGGCCACGATGGGCCTCGCCAGCATCTCGGTGTGGACCTTCGGCCAGGAACTCGTGTCGACCGAGAACCCGAGGAGCTGGGCGGCACCGGCGGTCTGGACCGTCATCGGTGCCGCCGGTGTCGTCGGAGCCTTCTCCGGGCCCGTGGTGGCCCGCCTCGGGGTGGGCCGGGCGTGGACGGTGCTGATGGTGGTCCTCGCGCTGGGTGTCGCCGGCCTGGGTGCCGGCGCCGGCAGCTCGGGACTGGCCCTGGTGGCCGGGGCGGTCTTCGGGGCGTCCTACATCGCCCTGACCGGCGTCGTGCTGGTCTGGGCCACCCGCCTGTACCCGCATCGAGTGTCGTTCGGTGTCGGGTCGGCCTTCCTGATGATCGCGGTCGGCCAAGCCGTCGGCGCCCCGCTGGTCGGTTTCCTCGCCGACCGCACGAGCGTCGCGACCACCTTCTTCGGTTGCGCGGCGGTCGCCCTCGCCGGCGCCCTGCTCACCCTCCGTCCGGTGCGGTGATCACCAGCAGGTGAAGCCGCCATCCACCAGCAGGTCGACGCCGGTGCAGAAGGCGGCCGCGTCGCTGAGCAGGAACACCACGGGACCGACGATCTCGTCGACGGTCGCCATCCGGCCCAGCGGGGTCTCCGCCTCGAAGATCTGCACCTGCTCGGCCACCTCGGGCCGAGTGTTCATCGGTGTCGCGGTGTACCCCGGACTGACGGCGTTGACCCGGATCCGTCGGTCGGCCCACTCCATCGCCAGGCTCTTGGTGAGGTGCACGACACCCGCCTTGGCCGCGTTGTAGTGCGCCTGCAGCAGGCCCCGGTTGACGATCGATCCCGACATCGAGGCGATGTTGACGATCGCGCCACCACCATGGCGGAGCATCGCGCGACCTTCGGCCTGGCAGGACAGGAACACCCCGGTCAGGTCGACGTCGACAACGCGCTGCCACTGGCTGAGCGACATCTCCTCGGCCGGCGCCGCGTTCGCGATCCCGGCGCTGTTCACCGCCAGGGACAACGGACCGAGCTCGGACTCGGTGCGATGGACGGCCTCCGTCAGGGAGTCGGGTTTGGTCACGTCTGCCGCTACGGCGATCGCTCGACCGCCGAGCGCCGTCAGCTCCGCCACCAGCGCGTCGAGTCCGGGACCCGGCAGGTCGACGCAGGCGACAGCCGCTCCCGAGCCGGCGATCCCCCGGGCGGCACCCCGCCCGATGCCGCTGGCCGCACCGGTGACCAGCGCAATCCGTCCATCGAGTCGGAAATCCGGGGCGATCGTGGTCATCGGGTCGCCCCGGCGACCAGCGCCCGGGCCGCGTCGGCGATGCCGCCGGGCGACATGCCGTAGCGATCCAGCAGGAACCCGGCGGAGCCGGTGGGGGCGAACTCGGGCACGCCGAGGATGGTCATCCGGGTGGGATGGTGCTGGACGACCGTCTCCGCCACCGCCCCGCCCAGACCGCCGGCCGTGGTCGCCTCCTCGGCGGTGACGATGCCTCGGGTCTCACGGGCGGCCGCGATCACCGCGTCGACATCCAGCGGCTTGACGGTGGGCATCGAGATGACCCGCGCCGAGATGCCTTCCTCGGCGAGCTGCTCGGACGCGGCGATCGCCCGCCACAGCACGGTGCCGTTGCTGATGATGGTGACGTCGTCGCCGTCGCGCAGGGTGTGGGCCCGGCCGGGGACGAACGCGTAGTCGGCGTGATAGATCTCCGGCACCGCCATCCGGGAGACGCGGATGAACGCAGGACCCTCGGTGGCGGCGGCCCAGCGCATCGCCGCGGCCGTCTCCATCGGAGAGGCCGGCACCACGATGATCATGTTGTCGATGGCCCGCAGCCAGGCGATGTCCTCGATCGAGTGGTGGGTCGGACCGAGCTCGCCGTAGGCCATGCCCGGGGACATGCCGCAGAGCTTGACGTTGCGATCGGAGTAGGCGACGTCGGCCTTGATCTGCTCGAGCGCTCGACCGGTCAGGAAGCAGGAGGCGGCCGAGACGAACGGGATCCGGCCGCCGTTGGCCAGGCCGGCGGCGACGCCGACCATGTCCTGCTCGGCGATGCCGACGTTGATCAGCCGGTCGGGGAACGCCTTCTTGAACGCGTCCAGCTTGGAGGAGCCGACCGAGTCGTTGACCACCCCGACGATGCGGTGATCAGCCTCGGCCAGCTCGGCCAGGGTCGTCACGTAGGCATCGCGGCAGTCGAACCTGGGCCGGTCGGCGATGGACTCGACGGCGAGGTGCGTGGAGCTGCTCATGTCGTGTCCTCAGATCCTCGGGCGGACGGCCGACTCGAGCTCGTCGAGGGCCTGTGCGAGCTGCTCGGCACCGGGCACCTTGTGGTGCCAGGCGACGTCGTTGCTCATGAACGAGATCGGGTGCCCCTTGTGGGTGTGGGCGATCACGAAGGTCGGCTTGCCGGGTCTGAAGGGTGCCGCGGACAGCACGTCGAGCAGCTCTCCGTGATCATGGCCGTCGACCTCGACGACGGCGAAGCCGAACGCCGCCGCCTTCGCGTCCAGCGGATCCAGGTCGTTGGTCTCCCGGGTGGTCGCTCCCTGCTGCAGCCGGTTGCGGTCCACGATCACCGTCAGCGAGTCGAGCTCGTACTGGGAGGCGGCCATCATGGCTTCCCAGTTGGAACCCTCCTGCAGCTCTCCGTCACCGGTCAGCACGTAGGTGCGCCGGCGCGACACGTCCAGCTTGGCCGAGATGGCGTGGCCGACCGCGATCGGCAGCCCGTGACCCAGTGGCCCGGTGTTGGCCTCGATGCCGGGGACCTTGGTGCGGTTGGGGTGCCCGTTCAGCCGGGACAACGGCTGCAGGAACGTGGCCAGCTCGGCCACCGGCAGGAACCCGAACGCGGCGAGGGTGGTGTAGAGGGCGCCGGCCACGTGCCCCTTGGAGAGGATGAACCGGTCCCGCTCGGGATCGTCCACGGTCTCCGGCGTCACGTCGAGCACGGCCCCGTAGAGAGTGGCCAGCACGTCGATGGCGGAGAAGTCGCCGCCGATGTGGCCGGCACCGGCGTGGTGAACCAGCAACAGGTCCTGGATCCGGATCTGACGGGCAGCCTCGGCGAGGTGGGCGATCTGCTCCTCCCTGGTCGCGTACGGCGACAGTCGGCCGAACACCGGCAGCGTCGCGTGCTCGGCCAGGAGTCCCGTCATGAGTCGTCCTCGACCATCGAGCTCAGCAGCACCTTCTGGACGAGCTTCTGGGCCGCCAGGGCGTCGTGCCTGGCCTGGGCCGCGGCCAGCGCGTCCTCATCCAAGGCGTCGAGGGCCCGGTGCAGCGCCTTGAGGAAGGTGATCGCCTGCTTCGCCGCTTGCACCGAGTCCTCCCGGAACGGGAACTGGTCGAGCTGCCAGACGCCCTGCCAGTCGTTCCTGCGCAGCGTGTGGAAGAACTCGAACGTCTCCACCAGGTGCACCGAACCGACCACCATGTCGTCGTCCCAGCTCCGGAAGTTGTCGTTCACGTCGATCGCGAACAGCTTCCCGTGGTCGATGCACAGCTGGGCGGCATCGGCCGGGGTCTCCAACCCGTACAGGGAATGACCGAAGTCGAGCAGCACACCGAGGTTGTCGCAGCCGGTCTGCTGGATGGCCAGCAGGGTCCGGGCCGCGTTCGGGAAGATGATCTTGTTCCGCGGCTCGCGCGGCTTGTACTCGATCACGAACCTCATCTCCGGATGGGCGTCACACAGCTCGCGGAGGGCGTCGATGGCCAGGTTCCACACGTCGTGGTAGTTCACCTGGAACGGGTAGTCCCAGCCGTCCTGGCCGAACCAGAGCTTCACGTAGTCGCAGCCCAGCTCCTCGGCCAGCTCGGTGGCCTCGTCGAGCAGGGCAAGAGCCTGGGCCCGGACCGCCGGGTCGGGGTTGGTGATCGAGCCCTTGATGTAGTCCTTGTTGTAGATCTCGGGCGTGATCGCGATGGCGCGCAGGCTGTTGCGGGTGAGGGCGGCCTTGACGTCGTCGAGGGTTCCGTCGAAGCCGGCGAACGGCCAGTTCAGGTCCACGACGGAGAGGTCGCCGACGGCGCCGGCCTTGTCGATCTGCTCGATCAGGCCCACCGGCTCCCCGTAGCCTTCGGTCGCGTAGCGGTCGACGTAGGTGGCGAAGTGCCAGATGCCGGCACCGAAGATCGGCAGGTCGCTCATGGTGGTCCTTGTCGCGATGGTCGTTGGTCAGAACAGGGTCACGGGTGCCCGGCCCGCCCCGAAGCGGCGGATCTTGGCGAACATGTCCTCCAGCAGGAAGCGCACGTCCACCGCCTCGCAGACCTGGATGGGATGTCCGGCACCGGGCACGTAGTGGCCCTCGGCGCCGAACCGCGGCGCAGGGATCGTACGGAAGATGCCGCTAGGTGGGTAGAGCATCAACGAGATCGCCGGCGAGTCCCCCAGCGAGCGCGACTCGATCGGCTCTCGGTGGTAGGTGGCGTTCCACTCCTTCAGCTGCCGGATCAGGTAGTCGGCCAGCTGGCTGGTGCCGGCGATCTTCTCCTCCAGCTCCGTGTAGGAGACCGACACCAGCGAGTAGACCGGTCGCGGCACCTGCCACAAGGTGATGCCCGAGTCGAACACGACGTTGGCGGCGGCCACGTCGTTGGAGAGGTTGAACTCCATCTTCCGCGACCGCCCCAGGTGATCATGACCCTCACCGCCGATCCAGATGACCGTCACCGGCCGGTCGACCACCGACGGATCGAGCAGGATCGCGGACGCCATGTCGGTCAGCGGTCCGAGGAATGCCACGTACAACCGATCCTCGGCCGTCGCCAGCAGGCTCTCCTCGATGATCATCTGTGCCCCCGGTGACGCGGCCGGGGTGCGCTCGTCGGCGATCGGTCCGGCGGCACCATCGGCCACCGGCACCTGCCCGGTCAGTCCCGTCAGGTCCAGCAGCAGATCGACCTCGGCCCGGGAGTCGGCCATGCTCGTCTCACTGCGCCAGGTGCCGAAGTGCGCCGGGATGATCCCGCGAAGGTCGAACGTCGGCGACAGCAGGGCGTGCACGATCGCGTACTGGTCGTCGGCCTCGTTCTTGGCGTCGGTGTCGATGATCACGCGCCGTCGGGTTGCCACCGTGCCGCCACTCCTTCATTGCATATCTATTCGCGGTTGCATATTCTCTCACCCGGTAGTCGCTCGTCAAGCGATAGCGTCCGTTCCGTCCGGAGGGAGTCATCGATGACCCAGGTCCTGGCCATCGACCAGGGCACCACCAACAGCAAGGCGGTGCTGGTCGAGGCGGGGGGCAGCGTGCGAGCGCTGGGTTCGGCTCCGCTCGGCGTCAGCCACCCACGACCGGGGTGGGTCGAGCAGGACGCCGAGCTGCTCTGGGCCAGTGTGGTGACCGCGATCGAGCGGTGCCTGTCCTCGGTGGACGTCGCGGACGTCGACCTGGCCGCGGTGGCCCTGTCGACCCAGCGCGAGTCGGTGCTGGCCTGGGATCGGCGCACCGGACGAGCCCTCGGGCCGGTGATCGGTTGGCAGGACGTGCGCACCGCTGGATGGTGCCGAGATCGGACCGGCCCGGCCGATGACGCGCTGGTCCGCGACCGCACCGGGCTGCGGATCGATGCGATGTTCTCCGCCCCCAAGCTCGGTTGGCTGCTCCGCGAGTCGGCGGCGGCGACGGCCTCCGCCGACGTCTGTGTCGGCACCGTGGACTCGTGGTTGGTCTGGCGGCTCACGGACGGCGACCGGCACGTGACGGAAGCCGGCAACGCGTCGCGCACCCTGCTCTACGACATCGTCGATCTCAGCTGGTCCCCGGCACTGCTCGAGCTGTTCGACGTCCCGTCGGTCGTGCTGCCGCAGGTCCTGCGCTCCGACGGAGACTTCGGCGTGTGCCGTTCCGTGCCGGGGATCCGGGACGGCGTGCCGATCATGGCGGTGATGGCGGACTCGCACGCCGCCCTGTTCGGGCACGGCTGCGTGACCGTCGGCACGGCCAAGGCGACGTACGGGACCGGTACGTCGGTGATGACCCCGACGGCATCGTTCGTGGCCGGCCCCTCACCCGTACCGTCCACCCTGGCCTGGCTCACCGAGTCCCCGACGTACGCCCGGGAGGGCAACATCTTGTCGTCCGGTGCGACACTGGCCTGGGCGGCCCGGCTGCTCGGCGGCAGCGTGTCGGACCTGCTGGCGCTCGCGGCGACGGTCGAGGACGCCGGTGAGGTCACCCTGATCCCGGCCTTCACCGGACTCGGTGCCCCGCACTGGGACCGCGAGGTGCGGGGAGTGCTCACTCAGCTCGACTCGGACAGCGATCCTGCTCGCGTCGCCCGTGCCGCCGTCGACGCGGTGGCCCACCAGGTCTGCGACATCGTGGAGATCATCGACGACGACGCTGCCGCCCCGCTGGCGAGCATCCGCGCCGACGGCGGCATGGCCACCTCGGCGCTGGTGATGCAGACCCAGGCCGATCTGCTCGGTCGCCCGGTGGAGGTGGCGGACCTTCCCGAGGTCTCCGCCCTCGGCGCGGCCGCCCTGGCGCGTACCCGGGTCGGCGGCGCTGCGACCACCCGCTCGATCGGACGGGTGTTCGAGCCCACCCTGGGCGAGCACACGCGTACCGCCCGTCGAGATCGTTGGCGGGAGCAGCTGCGTTGGCTCCGCTCGGCGCCGAGTCGGTGAGGCACCGGTCGGTGACGGATAGGGTCGAGCTCTCGCGAGGAAAGGGGCGGCTGAGGTGACCCAGGCTGCTGGTGCTGCCCGCGTCTCCCCCGACGGCCAGGTGAGACTGATGACCAAGATCGCGCACCTCTACCACGAGCAGCAGCTGCGACAGAGCGAGATCGCCGGGATCCTGCACATCTCCCAGGCCAAGGTCTCCCGGCTGCTCAAGCGCGCGGCGGAGGTCGGCATCGTCCGCACCGTCGTGGTCGTCTCGCAGGGCGTGCACACCGATCTGGAGCAGGCGCTGGAGGAGCGCTACGGACTGCTGGAGGCGGTGGTGGCCGACGTCGACGGCGACGAGGCGGCCATCTCGGCCGGTCTGGGATCGGCTGGGGCCAGCTACCTGGAGGCGACGCTGTCGGGCGGTGAGCGGATCGGCATCTCCTCGTGGAGCCAGACGCTGCTCTCGGTGGTCGATCGGCTGCATCCGCCGCGCCCCCCGGGGGCGGACTCGGTGGTCCAGCTGGTCGGCGGTATCGGGGTCGCGTCCGTTCAGGCCCAGGCGAATCGGCTGCTGGACGAGCTCGCGACCCTGGTCGGGGCCAGTCCCACCTACGTGCCCGCGCCGGGTCTGGTGGGTGGTGCGGCGATGCGGCGGAGTCTGCTCGCCGATCCCGCGATGGAGGGGGTCGCGGCCCGTTGGCAGGATCTGACGATGGCTCTGGTCGGCATCGGCAGTCTGCAGCCGTCCGCCCTGTTGCAGCTGAGTGGCAACGCGATCGTCGCGTCCGACCAGGACACCCTCCGCGGGCTCGGGGCGGTCGGAGACGTCTGCACCCGCTTCTTCGACGCGTCCGGGCATCTCGTGCAGTCCGACCTGGACGCCCGGGTGGTGGGCATCGACCCGGACAGCTTCCGGCGGATCCCGCGGCGGATCGGGATCGCCGGGGGTCAGCGCAAGCACGCCGCCATCCGCGCCGCCATCGCCGGCAACTGGGTGAACGTCGTGGTCACCGACCTGGGCACCGCCCGCGCCCTGCTGGTGACTCCGTGACCGCCGACCCCGCACCCGCGGCCGGTCCGCTCCGTCGGCTCTGGGACACCGTCGCGCACCTCGGTCCCGAGGCCATCAGGTTCGGCATCGTCGGACTCACGGGGGTCGCCTTGCAGTTCGTGGTGTTCAACGTGCTGCGCTACGCCGGCCCCGGCGGTGCAGGCCTGCTGGTGGCGAAGCCGATCACCGCGCAGGTGATCGCGATCGGTGCCGCCACCGTGGTCACCTACCTGGGCAACCGCTACTGGACGTACCAGCACCGGGCGAAGGGCAATCCGGCTCGCGAGCTGCCGATCTTCCTGCTGCTGAACGCGATCGCGATCGCCATCGGCGCGGTCTGCCTCGCCGTCTCGCACTACGTCCTGGACCTGATCTCACCACTGGCCGACAACCTGTCCGGCAACGTGATCGGACTGGGCCTGGGCACGCTGTTCCGGTTCTGGTCCTACCGCAAGTTCGTCTTCACCGGGGAGTCCTCGGCGATCGGGTCGACCGGAGAGGCTCCCTAGCTCTGCAGTTCGTGCTCACTCCGCAGGATGCAGAACTCGTTGCCCTCCGGGTCGGCGAGCACGACCCAGCCGCGACCGTCGGGCAACCGCCGGTCGTCGACCTGCGTGGCGCCCAGGCCGAGCAGCCGTTCCAGCTCGTCATCGCGGCCGCCACGGGCCGGACGCAGGTCCAGGTGCAGCCGGTTCTTGACCTGCTTGGCGTCCGGCACCTCGATGAACAGCAGTCGGGTGGCACCGTCCGGCGAGAAGATCATGCACTCCTCGTCTCCGGGCTCGTTGGGGTCGTCGGGGTCCTCGGCGTAGCCCAGCACCTGCGACCACCAGACGGATTGCGCGTAGGCGTCGTGGGAGTCGACGCTGAGATGACTCAAGACACTGACCATCCGCCCAATCTCCCAGGATCGGGCAGGCGGGTCGACCGAATACCTCAGGAACGCACGTAGGGAGCGTGGATCAGCTCGCTCATCGTCACGTGCACGTCCTCGACGTCCGGCACGTCGTACAGCACCACGGGTCCAGCCTCGGCGGCGGTCTGCACCCGCAGGGTGCCGCAGCCGAGCATCCGATCGGACAGGCTGCGTTGGAACGTGACGTCGTTGACCCGGGCCAACGGCAGGTTGGTGCCGGACTTGTTGAGGATGCCGGTGCGGGTGATCAGCCGGTGGTTGGTCAGCGTGTAGGTCGTGGTCCGCCAGCGCAGGAACGGGATGACGGTCCACCAGGTCGCCAGCACCCCGGCCACGATCGCCACCGCGATCTGACCCGCCGGTCGGAAGTCGTACGGGACCAGTGCCGCACCGACGCCGAGGATGGCGCCGCAAGCGACCAGACCGGCGGCCGGCCAGAACATGACCTTGCCGTGGGTGCGCATGTGCATCAGGACGCGCTCGTCCGCGCCCAGCAGCTTGCTCGACAACCCCACCGCTCCATGCTGACACAGCGCGACAATCCCGGCATCGGACCGCGGACCGACCCCGGGATGCCCCCGATAGGACCCTGGCCAGCGGGTTCAGCGCAGGTGGGTGACGTCGCCGGCGGCGAAGGTCTGCACGCCGGCCGCCGTACGGACGCGCAGCCGACCCTCGGCATCCACCCCGACCGCTTCGCCGGTCACCGAGGATCCGTCGCCCGTGAGCACCCGGACCGACCGCCCGATGGTGCCGGAACGCGCCACGTACTCGGCCGCCAACGACGTGTCCAACCCGTCCTCCCAGCGGTGGTAGAGCAACGCGAGGGTCGCCAGCACGGTGGCCATGATCTCGGCCCGGACGAAGCGCTGTTCCGGTCGCAGCACCGCTAGCGAGGTAGCTGTCGGCACCGGCAGCTCGTCGGCGGCGAGGTGGACGTTGATCCCGAGTCCCAGCACGCAGGCCGCTCCCTGCGGGCCGTCGACCCGCTCGGCCAGGATCCCGCAGACCTTGCCGTCGTCGACGAGCACGTCGTTCGGCCACTTCAGCATCGCCGGCACCCCGGCGACTGCCCGCAGGCTCTCGGCCACCGCCAGTCCGGCGAGCAGCGGCAGCCAGGTCCAGGTCGCCGGGTCCCGGTCGGGGCGCAGCAGGACCGACATGGCGATCGAGCTGCCCGCGGGTGCGGACCAGGTCCGGCCGAGACGACCACGCCCGGCCACCTGGTGATCGGTGGCCAGGACCACCCCGGCCGGCTCCCCCAGTCGTGCCCGGGCCGCCAGATCGGCGTTGGTGGACCCCGTCCGTGCCACCACCTCGACGGCCCGCCACAGCCGGTCGGCGCCGGCCAGCTCGACCTCGAGCAGTGCGGTGTCGAGCGGGTCCAGGTACGTCATCGAGCCACCGTAGTGCGCATCGGGAACAGGACGCGGGCCTAGGCTGCTGGTCCATGGACGACGTCGACATCCACACCACCGCGGGCAAGCTCGCCGACCTGCAGCGGCGGGTGGACGAGGCGGTGCACGCCGGCTCCGCCGCGGCCGTCGAACGGCAGCACGGCCGTGGCAAGCAGACCGCGCGGGAGCGGATTGCGATGCTGCTCGACAAGGACTCGTTCACCGAGCTGGACGAGTTCGCCCGGCACCGGTCGACGTCGTTCGGGATGGAGCAGAAGCGACCGTACGGCGACGGTGTGGTCACCGGCTTCGGCACGGTCGACGGGCGCCCCGTCTGCGTGTTCAGCCAGGACGTCACCGTCTTCGGCGGCAGTCTCGGTCAGGTGTACGGGGAGAAGATCGTCAAGATCATCGACGTCGCCCTCAAGACGGGCTGTCCGTTGATCGGCATCAACGAGGGCGGCGGCGCGCGGATCCAGGAGGGTGTCGTCTCGCTCGGCCTGTACGGGGAGATCTTCCGCCGCAACACCCACGCCTCCGGGGTCATCCCGCAGATCTCGTTGATCATGGGGGCCGCCGCCGGTGGGCACGTCTACTCCCCCGCTCTGACCGACTTCGTGGTGATGGTGGACCAGACCTCGCAGATGTTCATCACCGGACCGGACGTGATCAAGACCGTGACCGGCGAGGACGTGACCATGGAGGAGCTGGGCGGCGGGCGGACCCACAACACCAGGTCGGGCAACTCGCACTACCTGGGGTCGGACGAGCAGGACGCCATCGACTACGTCCGTGCGCTGCTGTCCTACCTGCCCCAGAACAACCTCGAGGAGCCACCGGCTTTCGACACCGGAGGCGACCTCGATCCGAGCGACGACGACCTGTCCCTCGACTCCGTCATCCCGGATGCGCCGAATCAGCCGTACGACATGCACGAGGTCATCTCGGTCGTGCTGGACGAGGGCGAGTTCCTGGAAGTGCACAGCCTGTTCGCGCCGAACATCGTGGTGGGCTTCGGCCGCATCGACGGGCGCAGCGTCGGCGTCGTCGCGAACCAGCCGCTGCACTTCGCCGGGTGCCTGGACATCGACGCGGCCGAGAAGGCCGCCCGGTTCGTGCGCACCTGCGACGCCTTCAACATCCCCGTGATCACCTTCGTGGACGTGCCCGGCTTCCTGCCCGGCACCGACCAGGAGTGGAACGGCATCATCCGGCGTGGGGCGAAGCTGATCTACGCCTACGCCGAGGCGACCGTCCCGCTGGTCACGGTGATCACTCGCAAGGCCTACGGCGGCGCCTACGACGTGATGGGCTCCAAGCACCTCGGTGCCGACATCAACCTGGCCTGGCCGACCGCCCAGATCGCGGTGATGGGCGCGCAGGGAGCGGTGAACATCCTGTACCGCAAGGACCTCGCCGCAGCCGAGGACCCCGACGAGCGCCGGGCCGAGCTGATCACGGCCTACGACGACGAGCTCGCCAACCCCTACGTCGCCGCGGAGCGGGGCTACGTCGACGCGGTGATCATGCCCCGCCAGACCCGGGTGGAGATCACCCGGGCGCTGCGGCTGCTCCGGACCAAGCGGGAGACCCTGCCCCCCAAGAAGCACGGGAACATCCCGCTGTGACCGGCTCCGAGGACGCCGCGGCCCCCGTCATCGAGGTCATCCACGGTCAGCCCAGCACCGAGGAGGTTGCCGCCCTGGTGATCGCGCTGACGGCCGTCGGCCGGAGAGCCGATGGTGCCGCTTCCGGACCGGGCGCCGGACCGGCTCTCGACGGTGACGGCTGGGCGGCCCGGTGGCGTGGATTGCGGACATCTTTGCGGCCCGGACCGGACGCCTGGCGTCTGTCCGGTCGTGGCTGATCTGAGTAGGGTGCAGGCACCGGCCCAGGCTGTGGGCCGATCGACGAAAGGCCCGACGATGAGCTCGATCGACGACATCCTCGCCAACATCCCCATCAACTCCCTCGCCGAACAGCTCGGCGTCGACCCGGCCACCGCCGAGTCCGCCGTGCGCGAAGCGCTACCCGCCCTGGTGGGGGGCATGCAGGCCAACGCCGCCGACCCGCAGGGCGCCGCCTCGCTGGCCAGCGCCGTGGAGAACCACTCACCCAAGCTGGTCGACGGCGGCGTCGACCTGAGCGACGTCGACACCGGGGACGGCGAGAAGATCGTCGATCACGTGTTCGGCGAGAACAGCGGCGCCGTCGCCCAGACCCTGGGTGGCAACCTCGGCGGCAACTCCGATCTGATCCAGAAGCTGCTGCCGATCCTCGCCCCGATCGTGCTGTCTTACCTGTCCCAGAAGATGCAGGGCGGCGCCACCCAGCCGGGCGCGGCCGGCGGTGGCGGGCTGAACGACCTGCTCGGCTCGATCCTGGGCGGACTCGGCGGTGGCCAGGGTCAGCAGAGCGGTGGCGGCGGCATCCTCGACATGCTCGGTGGGCTGCTCGGCGGCGGGAAGAGATAGGCCCCCGCCGCCGCTTGCTGGTCGTCCCCCGCTCGCGACGGGATCAGAGCTGCAGCCAGACCGCCTCGTCCACGCCGAGCGTGCCGGACGCTGCGTCGCCTGAGGCGACCAGGACCCGGGCGTCGGCCGGCAGCCCGTACGGGTCCGGGCCGAAGTTGACGACGCAACGGAACCCCGGCTCTCGGGTGAAGGACAGCACGCCCGCCGGTGCGTCGTCGTCCCAGCTCAGCGTGCCGTCACCGAGGGCGGGATGGCGGCGGCGCTCGGCCAGGGCCGCCCGGTAGTGGTTCAGGTGGCTGGCGGGCTCGCCGTCCTGCGCCTCGGCGGTGAGCGCGCTCCAGCTCTCGGGCTGCGGCAGCCACGGTGGGTTGTCGGTCGAGCCGAAACCGTACGGCGCCTCGGTGCCGGACCACGGGATCGGCACCCGGCAACCGTCGCGACCGCGGACGACGTGACCCGACCGCTCCCAGGTCGGGTCCTGCAGCAGCGCCTCCGGGATGTCCTCCACCTCCTCCAGGCCCAGCTCGTCGCCCTGGTAGACGTAGGCCCCACCCGGCAGGGCCAGCTCGAGCAGCACGGCGGCCCGCGCGCGTCGGCGTCCCAGCTCGACGTCGGTGGCGCCCTCCGGCACCGAGCCGATCCCGGCGAAGGACTCCAGGTCCATCCCGTCGGGGGTGAACCGGGCTCCGGTGACCGATCGCCCGTAGCGGGTGACCACCCGGGTCGTGTCGTGGTTGGCCAGCACCCAGGTCGGCGGCGCGCCGACCGCTCCGGTGGCGGTCAGCGTCAGGTCGATCACGTTGCGTTGGGACTCCGCAGACCACTCGCACATCAGCGCGTCGAAGTTGAAGGTGCTGTGCAGCTCGTCGGCGCGGACGTACTTCGCCAGCTCCGCGGCCGGAGTCACCCACGCCTCGGACACGAACACCCGGGCACCGAGCTCGCTGTCGGCATAGGAGTCGGCCACCGTCCGCCAGCGCCGCAGGATGTCGTGCACGTGAGGCTGGTTGAGGTACGGGGAACCGGTGAGCGTGTTGGCCGCCGGCCGGCCGGTCGCGGGATCGAGCGGCAGGTCGGGCAGCCCGGGCGCCTTGGCCATCGAGTTCGCCACGTCGATCCGGAAGCCGTCGATGCCGCGGTCGAACCAGAACCGCAGGATGGCGTCGAACTCGTCGACCACCGCCGGGTTGTCCCAGTTCCAGTCGGGCTGCTTGATGTCGAACAGGTGCAGGTACCACTGGCCGGGGGTGCCGTCCGGATCGGTCGTCCGCTCCCAGGCGCCGCCGCCGAACATCGCCGGCCAGTTGTTGGGCGGGTCGTCGCCGTTCTCTCCGCGGCCGTCGCGGAACAGGTACAGCTCCCGCTCGGCCGTGCCCGGGGCCGCGGCCAGCGCCTGCTGGAACCACGCGTGCTCGTCACTGCTGTGGTTGGGCACCAGGTCGATCAGCACCCGCAGTCCCAGCTCGTGCGCCCGAGCCACGAACGTGTCGGCCTGCTCCAGGGTGCCGAACTCGGGCAGGATGCCCCGGTAGTCGCTGACGTCGTAGCCACCGTCCGCGAGCGGGGACGGGTACCAGGGGCTCACCCACACCGCATCGACGCCGAGGTCGGCCAGATAGTCGAGCCGGTCGATGATGCCTTGCACATCGCCGGTTCCGTCACCATCGGCATCGGCGAACGAGCGGGGATAGACCTGGTAGACGACAGCGCTGCGCCACCACTGGAGATCGTCGTTGAGAGGCATCCCCCTAATCTAGGGCGATGAGCACGCCGAGACTCATCCTGGCGTCCGCCTCACCGGCTCGACTCGCCACCTTGCTGAGTGCCGGGTTGGTGCCGGAGGTGGAGGTGTCGGGCGTCGACGAGGAGACCATCCAGGCCGACACCGTCCCCGCGCTCGTCGCCTCCCTGGCTCGAGCCAAGGCGGAGGCGGTGGTGACGCGGCGTTCGGCGGTCGACGGCGATCAGGTGATCATCGGTTGCGACTCGCTGCTCGAGCTGGACGGGATCGGTTTCGGCAAGCCCGCCGACCCCGACGAGGCGGTCCGTCGCTGGCAGCTGATGCGTGGTCGCTCCGGGGTGCTGCACACCGGGCACCATCTCGTACACCTGCCCGGCGGAGAGTCGCGGACGGCGACCGCCTCGACGACGGTCCACTTCGCCGATCTCGACGACGACGAGATCGCCGCCTACGTCGCCACCGGTGAACCACTCCAGGTCGCCGGCGCCTTCACCGTCGACGGACTCGGCGGCCCGTACGTGACCAGGATCGAAGGTGATCACCACAACGTGGTCGGCATCAGCCTGCCGCTGCTCCGCCTGCTGCTGGCCGACCTCGGGGTGAGCTGGACCGCCCTGTCAGGAGGTCAGCATGCCCGGTGATGATCTTCCCGCGGACTACGACGAGCGCGTCTACGCCGGGGTGCTGGGCAAGATCATCGGTGTCTACCTGGGACGACCGTTCGAGGGCTGGACCTACGAACGGATCCTGCGCGACCTCGGCGAGGTGACGACCTACGTCAACGATCGGGTCGACCTGCCGTTCAACAACCACCTGCTGGTCGTCACCGACGACGACATCAGCGGCACCCTGGTGTTTCCGAGGGTGCTCGACGATGTGCCCACCGACCCGCCGTTGGATCCGCGCGCGGTCGGCCGAACCTGGCTGAACGAGCTGATTCCCGAACGCACGGTCCTGTGGTGGGGCGGCCTGGGAAACTCCACCGAGCACACCGCCTACCTCCGCCTCCGAGCGGGGATCGACGCCCCGAGGTCCGGATCGGCCGCCCTGAACGGGAAGGTCGTGTCCGAGCAGGTCGGCGCTCAGATCTTCTGCGAGGGGTTCGCCATGACCTGTCCCGCGGATCCTGGCCGGGCAGCAGACCTGGTGGAGCGTGCCGCCAGCGTGAGTCATGACGGTGAGGCGCTGCAAGCCGCGCGGATGGTGGGTGCCATGGTGGCAGCCGCCTTCGTCGCACCCGATGTCGACACGATGCTCGAGGAGGGGCTCGACCAGGTCGCGCCGGGCTGTTTGATCGCCGACGTCGTTCGCGACGTCCGCGGCTGGGCGGGTCGTGGTGACTGGCACCGGACCCGCGCCAGGATCGCCGAGCGGTACGGCTACAGCCGGTACGGCGGCAACTGCCATGTGGTCCCGAACCACGCCGTGGTGATCGCGGCGATCGCTCACAGCGGAGGCGACTTCGGCCGCGCGATGACAGTGGTCAACACCTGCGGGTGGGACACCGACTCCAACGCCGGTGACGTCGGATCGGTGATGGGCGTGTTCACCGGCCTGGCTGGTCTGACGAGCGGCCCGGACTACCGGGGACCCCTGTCCGACCGCCTGTACCTGCCGACCGCCGAACCGGGTGGCGTGATCACGGACGCCGCTCGGGAGGCGTTGCGTCTCAGCGGGCACGGACGGGTTCGGCTGGGTGCGGAGCCGTTCATCCCGAAGGGTGGCGCTCGGTTCCACTTCACCTTCCCCGGATCCGTTCAGGGCTTCGGGATCTGGGGCGGAGACGGTATGGCCGTCCAGGTGCCCGGGCCCGACGGTCAGGGCCGGCTGTCGATCCGGAGGGAACGCCCGGGCACCGTGGACGTCATGACGCCGACGTTCATCCCGCCCGAGGCCCGTGACATGCCGGGCTACGGGTTGATGGCGTCGCCGACCCTGTACCCGGGTCAGACAGTGCGAGCTGTGGTCGAGGTGCCGGCGGACGCCGGATCGGTCGTGGCCAGGTTGCTGATCATGGCCTCGGACGCAGGGGACGACGACCGGCTGCAGCGGGTGACCGGGCCGGCCACGGCCCTGCCGCCAGGGACACACACCGAGCTGGCCTGGACCGTCCCCGACCTCGGTGGACAGCCGGTGACCCTCGTCGGCGTCGCCGTGGAGGGCGAGAGCACGGGCAGCGTGCTGCTGCTGGAGCGCCTGGGCTGGTCGGGTGAGCCACATGTCGTCTTCACGCGGCCGGCCGGCCGCGGTGTCATGTGGCAACGAGCGTGGGTGAACGCCGTCGACCGTGTCGACCACTCTGATGAGCCGTACCGGCTGATCCAGAACGCGGGACTGGGGCAGCTCATCCAGGGCACCCGCGAGTGGCGCGACTATCGGGTCACGGCGGACGTCACCCCCCACCTGGCGGAATCGGCTGGCGTTGCCGCTCGCGTCCAGGGGCTCGAACGTGGCTACCACCTCGAGCTGGTCGGATGCCGCACGGCGAGGCTGGTGAAGCGCTGGCACGGGGAGACCGAGCTGGCCAGCATCCCTCTTGCCTGGGAGTACGGCAGCACCCACGTTCTCGTCCTCGACGTCCGCGGACCCACCATCCGTGCCTGGGTCGACGACCAGCTCGTGGCCGACGTCATCGACGACGACCCCCGACTCCGAGACGGCTCGATCGCGCTGACCGTCCGGAACGGGCGCTCCGCGACATCATCGGTGACGGTGGCGCCGTCCCACTGAGAACGACGCGGGCGGCAGCGGTGGCAACGTCCGACCTCAGGCCGGCCGCAGCACGATCGCCGAAGTCGCTCCGGTCCCGGTGAAGCCGCCGGTCCAGCCGTTGCCCTCGAAGGTCATCGACCCGCCGGCGTCGGCGTGGCCCTCGATGGCGAAGCCCTCGTTCGGCAACGTCGCCCGCAGATAGTCCTCGACGGTCTGGGGACTCGGCCGTGCCAGCACGATGGTCACCACATTGGGCTGATCCACGGAGGTCGAGACGACCAGATCACTCGGCAGCGAGAACTCGTCCAGGGGCCCGTTCGTGAAGCCGAGCTGGCGCAGCGTGACACCGGACAGCGAGGCCGAGGGACTGGACGTCGGCGAGGCAGGGCTGCTGGTTGCCGGCGGACTGGGCTCGGGGGTGCTGACGGCGGTGGACGAGCTGGTCGGCGTCGGATCCGTCGTACCGGGCGGATCGGTCTGATCGGGGCCGGCACCGCACGCCCCGAGGCAGACCACCGCCACCCCGGCAGCGGCCACCCGCCGCCAACGACCCTGAGACATGGCGCCCAACCTAGTCGGCCGACTCGATTGGCTCGGCCGACGGCATGATGGGGGTGGTGTACACCGCAGCCGCCATCGAGGCGGTGGATGCCCGGGCGCTCTGGCACCGTCCGGCCCGCTTCGGCAGTGCCCGGGATCACCGGTGAGCCGACGCGAGGCCGGGTGGGCGTACCCCCTCGACCTCACGTGACGCGCGGACATCGCCGGGACGGATACCCTCTCAGACGATGTCCGAGACCCTCGAGCGACCGGTGAGCCGGCTGCCCGCCCCCATCCGAGCGCTCCGCCCACGCCAGTGGGTGAAGAACTTCCTCGTCGTGCTGGCGCCGCTGGCGGCCGGCTGGTTGTTCCGCCCCGAGGTGCTGCGCGGGGTCGGGCTGGCCTTCGTCGCCTTCTGCCTGGTGAGCTCCGCGGTCTACCTGCTGAACGACATCCGCGACATCGAGGAGGACCGCCTCCACCCCAGGAAACGGTTCCGCCCGATCGCGGCCGGCGAGCTGAGTGTCCCGGTCGCCTCGGTGATGGCCGTCGTCCTCGGGCTCGGCGGTCTTGGCCTCGGCTACGCGGTCGACCCGGCGCTGGCGATCACGCTGGGCGTCTACGTGGTGATCCAGATCCTCTACTCCACCGTGCTGAAGCACCTGCCGGTGATCGATCTGGCCGTGGTGTCCAGCGGCTTCCTGCTCCGGGCGATCGCCGGCGGCGTGGCCGTCGGCGTACCCCTGAGTCAGTGGTTCCTGCTGGTCGCGTCGTTCGGGTCCTTGTTCATGGTGGCCGGCAAGCGCTACTCCGAGCTCGTCTCGGTCGGCGCCGAAGCCGGCACCCGCAAGTCCTTGGACCGCTACTCGGCGTCGTACCTGCGCTTCGTGTGGATCCTCGCGGCCGTGCTGGTCGTGACGTTCTACAGCTTGTGGGCTTTCGAGAACCGCGGCAACCCACCGCTCGGCGTACCGTGGACCGCGATCTCGATCGCTCCGTTCACCCTCGGCATGCTGCAGTACGCGCTGGAGGTGGACGCGGGACAGGCGGGCGAGCCGGAAGACGTCGTGCTGCACGATCGCGTGCTGCAGGGATTGGGAGTGATCTGGTTGGCCACCATCTCGATTGCGGTGTTCGCGTGAGCGGCAGCGACGACGAGCGAACTCGGATCCAGCCCTCGCCCCCGGTGGAGAGCCAGCTCCAGGTCCCGCAGCAGCTGGTCGAGCTGCACGGCTGGGGTCGTGCGGCCGGTAGCCGAACCCACCTCGCCCGGATCGACTCGGTCGCCGGGGCGGTGTCCGCGCTCCGTCAGGCAGGAGGGCGTGGTGTCGTCCCGCGTGGACTCGGCCGCTCGTACGGTGATGCCGCCCAGAACGCCGGCGGCACCACTCTCGACCTGACCCGGCTCAACAAGATCCTGCAGGTCGACGCCGAAGGCGACGTGCCGACCGTGAGCGTGCAGTCGGGGGTGAGCATCGACGCCCTGATGAAGGCCTTGCTGCCTTTCGGCCTGTGGGTTCCGGTGCTGCCCGGCACTCGCCAGGTGACCATCGGCGGCGCGATCGCCGCCGACGTGCACGGCAAGAACCACCACACCCAGGGCAGCTTCGGCAACCACGTACGCGATCTGGATCTGCTCACCGCCGACGGCGTCATCCGCACCATCGGACCGGACGGAGACGACCCCGAGCTCTTCTGGGCGACCATCGGTGGGATGGGCCTCACCGGGGTGATCCTGCGGGCCACTGTCGCGGTGCAGCGGACCGAGACCGCGTACTTCACCGTCGACACCCAGCGGTGTGGTGACCTGGACGAGCTGATGGCCACGATGACCGACGGGGACGAGAACTACACCTACTCGGTGGCCTGGTTCGACGCCGTCACCCGCGGCAAGCACCTCGGACGGGCGGTGCTCACCCGTGGGAACAAGGCCAAGCTCGCCGACCTGCCGGCCAAGCTGCGCACCGAGCCACTGCGGTTCGCCGCTCCCGCGTTCGGCACCATCCCGGAGGTGTTCCCGAACCGGATGGTCAACCTCGCCACCGCCAAGGCGTTCAGTGCCATGTGGTTCCGCAAGGCACCGAAGCATCGGGTGGGCGAGGTGCAGAACATCACCACCTTCTTCCACCCGCTGGACATCGTGGCCGAGTGGAACCGGGTGTACGGACCGAACGGGTTCCTGCAGTACCAGTTCGTCGTCCCCTTCGCCGAGCACGAGACCTTCCGCCGGTGCGTGGAGATGATCGTGACCTCGGGTCACCTGTCGTGCCTGAACGTGCTCAAGCGGTTCGGTCCCGGCAATGCGTCGCCGCTGTCCTTTCCCATGCCGGGTTGGACACTGACCGTCGACCTGCCGATCGAGGACGGGTTGGACCGGCTCTGCGCCGGTCTCGACGAGCAGGTCGTGGCGGCCGGTGGTCGGTGCTACCTGGCGAAGGACTCCCGGCTCGACGCGGCCACGTTCCGCCAGATGTACCCCCGGCTCGACGACTTCCTCGCCGTCCGGAAGCGGATCGATCCGACGCGGATGTTCACCTCCGACCTGTCGCGACGGCTGGGCCTGTGAACGCTCCCGCCGCTCGCCCGACCACCGACCCAGGAGTCCCCACCCATGATTGATGCCGTCGGCAACCCCCAGTCCCTGCTGCTGCTCGGCGGTACGTCCGACATCGCTCTCGCGATCGCGCGGCGGTACGCCATCGGGCGCACGCTGCGCGTGGTGCTCGCGGCTCGGCCGACCTCGCGTCGGACCGAGTCCGCCGCCGAGCTGGCTGCCCTGGGCTGCGCGGTGACCGAGGTGGATCTCGAAGCGCGCGACCCCGGCTCGCACGCAGCGACCATCGACGACGCGTTCGCCGGCGGTGACATCGACATCGCCGTGGTGGCCTTCGGGTTGCTCGGCGACGCGGAACGAGCGTGGACCGATCCCGACCAGGCGCTGGAGCTGGTGGAGGTCAACTACACCGCCCCGGTGCATCTCGGGGTGCTGCTGGCGAACCGGCTGCGGGCGCAGGGTCACGGCAAGATCGTGGCGCTGTCGAGCGTGGCCGGTGAGCGCGTCCGCCGCTCGAACTTCGTGTACGGCTCCACGAAGGCCGGATTGGACGGGTTCTTCCTGGGCCTCGGCGAGGCGCTGCGCGACAGCGGTGTCGCCGTTCTCGTGGTCCGCCCCGGCTTCGTCCGCTCCAAGATGACCGAGGGTCTGGACGAGGCGCCGCTGGCGGTCACCCCCGAGGACGTGGCCGACGCCGTGGTGTCGGCGGTCAAGCACCGCAAGGAGCTCATCTGGGTCCCGGCGCCGATGCGGGCGGTCATGTCGGGCCTGCGACACGTACCGCGTCCGTTGTTCCGCAAGCTGCCGCTCTGAGGGCTCCCCGTCGACGGTGTCTAGGATCGGCCCATGGTTCTCGAGGTGGCGATCATCGACGTGACGGATGCGGACGGGTTCGAGGCGGCGTACCGCGGAGCTCGGGAGCAGCTGACCAGCGCCGAGGGCTGTCGCTCGGTCCGGATGACCCGCGGCATCGAGACCCCGAAGCGGTTCGTGCTGATGGTCGAGTGGGACTCAGTCGAGGCACACGAGAAGAACTTCCGCCAGACGGAGCGGTTCAAGGCGTGGCGCTCGGCCATCGGTCCCTACTTCGCCGAGACGCCGCGGGTGGAGCACTTCAGCGACGTCGACTGAGCTGACGATCATGGATCTCGGCGACCTCGTCGACGCCGTCCCCGAGGGGTGGTCCGAGGTCACCTACGCAGGCCGTCGGTACGGGCTGACCAAGATCACCCGCACCGGCGGACGCAGCCTGAGTGTCTACGCCGAGCAGCTGAACGGCCCGGACGTGATCAGCGCCAACGTCTACCGGACCGGCAGCGGTGACGTGCTCAAGCCCTGCGAGATGCCTGCGGCCAAGGTGCTGGACTTCTTGCGCGCAGCGGACGTGGCGACAGACGCAGGGGACGCCGTCAGGGTGTCGCCGAGATCGAGTCGATCGTGAGGGTGTCCTCGGCCGTCTGCGCGGTCGGGTAGAAGGCCACGTTGGTCACACTCGACAGGTCCAGCACGGCATCCTGCGGCGCCCACGGGGGTGGCGCGAAGTCGGTCCAGGGCACGACCACCACGCGCCCCTCGGTACCGGTCAGCCGGAGCTTGTGCTCCCAGAAAGACCCCTTGGCCGTGAACTGCAACCCGACCTCCTGACCCTCCCGGTCCGGCTGGACCCAGAGCCGCAGCCCGCTGGTCCCCCGCCAGTCCTGCGCCGCCGGCAGCGCCCGGATCACCCCGGAGTAGCCGTTCGCGCCCGTCCCGAACGTCAGCACCATGCTGTGGCCGGAGCCTTCCCCGGGCTCACCGAGCGTCGGCGTGATCGGGTCCCCACCGCTGTTGCGGGTCCAGGCCTCCTGGAGGTCCGCGTCGGTGGCGTACGTGTCGAAGTCGTCGACCAGCACCCCGGGGGTCGCGGCGCGGGTGGCGAAGCTGACGGGCGCGCCACTGACCTCGGTCGACCCGACCCCGTTGACCGCGCGGACCCGGACGTACAGCGTGGTTTCGCCGGGCCAGGCCTGCGCCGGTTGGTAGGCGGTGGTGGTCAGGCCGCTGACCGAGAGCACCGGGTCACTCAGATCGGCGTGCTCGGAGACGACCAGGTCGTAGTACGCCGTGTTCGCGGCGGCTTGCCACGTGATCGACGCCTGCGTGCTGACGCCGTCCGAGCCCGGAGCCGGTGCCGTCAGTGCGAACGCACCGGGCGCGGCGGTCGGGATCGCCGCCCGGTCGGTCAGGCCCACCCGCGTCAGCCGGTACCGATCAACTGCCAGCCAGCGCAGCCGGACGCCGGTGATCCCGGTCAGACCGCTGACCTGGGCGGACCAGGTGCCGTCGTTGTTCCTCGACACCGCAGGGATCACCGTCCGCCAGCGGTCTCCGTCCGTGCTCACCTGGACGGTCGGCCGGGGCCGCCGATCGCCTTCGAGGACGAACGATGCCTTGACCAGATCCGTTGCCGGGTAGGAGATCCAGCCGGTGCGGCCCGCCGCCGGGGCCACCTCGACACCCGTACGGGTCGGGGTCCGGCGCAGACTCGCACTGTGTCCGGAGGTCACGAACCAGTCCTCCAGCGGGTCGACCACGACGGCGGTGTTCCGGGCGACGCCGGCCGCGACCGAGGTCGAGACGGTCCTTCCGGAGACGTCGACCGCCAGCACTCGATACCGGCTGCTGGCCGAGACCGTCGCCCGGTCCAGCCAGGGCGCCGCGTTCGGGCTCACCGGCGTCTGCCCACTGACCGTCTTCCAGCCGCCACCGAGCACACTGCGCTGGATCCGGTATCCGTCGGCCCCGGCCGTCCCCCGCCACGCCACCGTGTTCAGTCCGGCGGTCTTGGTGATGGCCGTGATCAACGGTCGGTCACCGATCGCTCGGGGGATCTTCTTCCCGCTCATCGCGGACGCGAACCTCGTCAACGCGACCACGTGATCACGCATGGCGTCGTCGTCGCCGGGATGGTGCAGGGTGAATCCGTCGTCGTGCTGGACGTAGCCGTAGTGATCGGCGTGCGGGAACAGCGACCAGTAGGTACCACCGCTGACGTTCGGGTCGTCCGCCACCGCGGCCAGGAGCCCGTCGGTCGCCGAACCGCTGCCGAACTCACCGGCGAGGTAGACCTTTCCGGCTTCGGTCACGGTCTTCGCGTCAGCCTTGATCCCGGCGGCGGTCGGTGGGTAGTAGTGACTGTCGCTGATGTCCACGTCTCGAGCCGCCAGCACGGCCGGGTCGACGCCGAACTGCTTGCCGGCCGCCACCAGCTGCCGCGGGGCCAGCTTCTTGACGTACGCCGCGTTCGTCTGCACCCAGTCGGCGGTCATCCCGTTCAGCTCGTTGCCCAGCTCCCAGGCCATGATCGTCGGGTCGTCGACGTACCGCAGTCCCGTGTAGGGATTGCGGTGCTGCAGCAGCTGCTTGACGAAGCGCTGGTAGGCCGCCCGCGCGTCGGGATCGGTGTAGAACAAGGCCCCGTCGTCGTCGGTGCTCAGTCCCAGCCAGCGCAGGTAGTCGAACCGGCTGCCGTGGTAGTACTGCCAGTTGTCGGTCAACGGGATGATCAGCTTCAAGCCCTGCCGTCCGGCCTCGGCGATGGCGTAGTCGATCGGAGCGAACGCGGCGGCGTTGTAGCGGCCCAGCTCGGGTTCGAGCGCTTTCGGGGTGCCGGTGGAGACGCCCAACGTGTGGGCGCGCACGGCCGTCGCCCCCATCGCCTTCGCCGTGGTCAGCCCGTCTCGGATCCGGAAGTAGGTCGGGTAGTCGACGACGGCCGGGCCGGCCGGGTCGATACCACCGACGTTCTCGTCGAGTCCGAGCCAGTACATGTTCGGACCGGCGAACCGGAACGGCTGCCCGCCGAGGGTCAGGCGGGTGCCCTCGCGTTGGACGAAACCGGACGTCGGGGCCGCCGGGGCCGGGCCTGCCGAGAGTGCCAGGCTCACCACCGCCAGCACGGTGGCGAGCAGTGCGGCGACGAGCCGAGGTCGGGTCGAGGGAAGACGGTGCACCATTGCGGGTCCTTCTCGGATCGGGAGGCGTCTCAGCGCGAACCCTCCCCCGACGGTGCGCTGCGTTGTCCCGCTACTTAACCGCTTCAGTCTTCAGGATGTCAACCCCCTGGAACATCTTCTCTTCGGTTCCGTGCGCCGTGTCGCTGAATGCCGAAGCGCTTCAGCGGGCTGCTGCGGCCCCCGACGCCCTACGCTGCTGCCGTGACCACACCGCGGGCGCTCGGCCGACCCACGATCAGGGACGTCGCCGACCGGGCCGGCGTCTCGATCAGTGCGGCCTCGTACGCCCTCAACGGCCGACCCGGCGTCTCGGCGGCGACCCGAGCCCGCATCGTCGCGGCGGCGGAGGCGCTGGGTTGGCTCCCGGACAGCTCGGCGCGACGGCTGGCGAGCTCCCGCAGCGAGACCATCGGCCTGGTGCTACCCACCTCGACCGCCGACTCGTTCGGGGTGGCGCCGTGGTTCATGGAGTTCATCTCCGGCATCGAGTCCGTGCTCGCAGGGCGCGGCTTCGGCCTCCTGCTGCAGGTCGTGCCCGATCGAGATGCCGAGCTGGCGGTCTACCGCACCTGGACCAGGTCCCGCCGAGTGGACGGTGCCATCCTCGTCGACATCGCGGCGGACGACTCCCGGGTGGCGGCCGCGCCCACGTACGGCTTCCCGGTCGTCGTCGCCGGGCCCCCCGACCAGGCGGCCGGGTTGCCGTGCGTCTGGACCGACGACGAGGCGGCCGTCGGACAGGCGGTGCGCTACCTCGCCGCACTCGGCCACCGTCGCCTGGCCCGGATCGCCGGTCCTCCCGAGCTGGCCCACATCGCGGCCCGTCAGCGGGCATTCGATCGGGCCGCCGCCGACGCGGGCCTGGAGGTGCGCACCTGGACCACGGGCTTCGCGATGGAGGTGGTGCGCTCGGCCGTCCGGGAGATCGTCACCACGGATCCACGACCGACGGCTCTGCTGTTCGACGACGATCTGGGGGCGGTGCTGGCCCTGGGTGTCGCCCACGAGATGGGGATCGCGGTGCCGGGGGACCTCAGTCTGCTGGCCTGGGACGACTCGTTGCTCTGCCGGTCGACCTACCCGCAGCTGTCCGCCATGAGTCACGACGTCCGCGGCTACGGAGCCCATGTGGCGCGCCTGCTGTTCGCCACTCTCGAGGGCGCCGAGCCCGCCGTCCACCTCGACACGACGCCCCGGATCACTCCGAGGGGCACCACGGCTCCCCCGGGCAGCAGGCCCGGAGCACACTGAGACCATGCGCGTCGTCGCCCGGCTCTGCGTCGCATCGGCCCTGGTGGCCGCCGCGATCCTGCTGGGCGGCGCCCCGACCGCGGCAGGTGGTTGCGTCGGTCCCATCATCGGATTGGGCTCCACCGCTCCCGACCAGCCCCAGGCCGAAACCGCCGCGCCGGTGACCGTCGACCGTGACGACGAGGTGTCTGTCTCCGGCCGCTGGTTCTTCATCGGCTGCTCCGACGCCTACGCCAGCGGCGGCTGCTCGGGCGACGGCCTCGGCCGGCCGCTGGAGACGCAGTCACCGATGACGGGTGTCCGACTCGAGCTCACCCAGGGCACCACGACGTGGCCGCTCGGTACCGCCGATGCCACCGGCGATGACGACATCGTGTCCTGGCAGGTCACGATCCCCGACGACGCGCGGAACGGACCCGCCACCGTCACCGCGGCGGGAGCCGAGCTGCCCATCGTGATCACGGACTGAGGCGGTCCTCCGGCTCGGCTTCAGCTCGAGCCGACCCCCAGGCGCGCCAGGACCTCGGCGACCTCGTCCTCCAGTGACTGGTCGACGCTGACCACGACCGCGTTCTCATCGGCCTCCAGCGGTTCCAGGGTGGCCAGCTGGGAGTCCAGCAGGCTCAGCGGCATGTAGTGCCCGGACCGCTTCGACATCTGGGCGGCGATCTCCTCGCGGGTGCCCGCCAGATGCACGAAGACCACCCCCGGTCCGCTCAGCCGGTCCCGGTAGATCCGTCGCAGCGCCGAGCACGTGATGATCCCCGGCGTGCCGGCGTCGGTGTGCGCCCCGATCCAGGACGCGACCCTGTCCAACCAGGGCCAGCGATCGTCATCGGTCAACGGCGTACCGGTTCTCATCTTCTCGACGTTCTCGGGCGGATGCAGGTCATCGCCCTCGGCCAGGTCCCAGCCGAGTCGATCGGCCAGCAGCCCGGCGACGGTGGACTTGCCGGTGCCGGAGACGCCCATCACCACCAGGACGGGGGGCACGTCGTTCGCCGTCTGTTCCGCCATGGGCACTCACCGTAGTGGCAGGGCGCACCTCACTCCAGCGGCAGGCCTCACTCGACCGGCAGGCCCATCCCCCGGGCGATCAACAGGCGCTGGATCTCCGAGGTGCCCTCGCCGATCTCCAGCACCTTGGCGTCCCGGTAGAAGCGGGCCACCGGGTACTCCTCCATGAAGCCGTACCCACCGAAGACCTGAGTGGCCAGTCGGGTGGCGGTCACGGCCGACTCGGAGGTGTAGAGCTTGGCGATGGCCGCGGCCCGCTTCAGCTCCGCCGGATCGACATCGGTCTCGGCCTGATCGTCCTTCAGCTGCGCCGCCGCGTAGACCAGCAGACCCGCCGTGTGGGTCATCACGTCCAGGTCGGCGATCATGAAGGCCACCGCCTGCTTGCGGCCGATCGGCCCGCCGAACGAGTGCCGTTCCAGGGCGTAGTCGCGAGCAAGATCACGACAGGCGCGGATGCAGCCGAGGCCCAGTGCCGCGATGGCGATCCGCCCGTCGTCCAACGTGGACAGGAACTGCGCGTAGCCACGGCCCTGCACGCCGAGCAGATGATCTTCGGGGACCCGGACGTCTTCCAAGATCACCGGGTGGGTGTCCGAGGCGTGCCAGCCCAGCTTCTCGTACGCAGGCCCGATCGTCAGACCGGGCGTACCGGCCGGCACCATGATCGTCGAGAGCTCCGGCCGGCCGTCGTCGCGCCGCCCGGTGACGGCGGTGACGGTGATCACCGAGGTGATCGCCGTACCCGAGTTGGTGATGAACTGCTTGCTGCCGTTGATCACCCAGCTGCCGCCCACCAGCTCGGCCCGGGTCCTGGTGGCCGAGGCGTCCGACCCGGCCTCGGCCTCGGTCAGCCCGAACGCCGCCAAGGCTCGCCCGGCCAGCAGCTCGGGCAGCCAGCGCTCCTTCTGCTCCGACGTACCGAAGCGGGCGATCGGGTTGGCCCCGAGCCCCACGCCGGCCTCCAGGGTGATGCCGAGCGACTGGTCGACGCGCCCGATCTCCTCGATGGCGACGCACAGGCTGGTGAAGTCACCCGCGCCGCCGTACTCCTCCGGCCCGCCGAGCCCGAACAACCCGAGCTCACCCATCTGCCGGACGGCCGACAGCGGTAGCCCGCCCTGGGCGTTCCAGTCGTCGACGTACGGCGCGAGTCTGGCACCGGCGAACTCGGCCACCACCCGCCGGAAGTCCTCGTGCTCCTCGTCGAGCCGGAAGCCGCCCGCCACGTCAGCCCAGTTCGAGGGACGTCGTCGCGTCGCTCTGTCCGGTGACGTCCCACAGGTGGTGGATCACGTCGTGCAGGAAGTACTGGCTCAGGGTCACCACCGTGAACTCCGACCCGTTCGACCGGAAACCGCGCCGGTCGAGCTGATCGGGCCGCAGCGACCGCGCCCGCCCCACGAAAGACAGTGCCGCGGCCTCGAGCTCGTCGGCCACGACCTCCGGGTCCTGCTCGGCGTACCGCTGCTCCACGGCGGTCGCGTCCTGGTCCCAGTTGGCGAAGGTCGGCTCGTCCTCGGTCAGCATCAGTGCGAGCCGCTCGTCGAACACCCGGTAGACGTCGCGGACGTGCGCGCCGTACTCGAGGGGGGACCACACAGCGGGTTCCCGCCGGGCCGACACCGCCGGGCTCGAGCGCAGGATCGCCACCCACTCCTCGGCCGCCACGAAGGCCCGCTCGGGCACCTCGCCGATCGAGACCTCGCCCGCGGCGAGCCCGCACTGCTCGCAGCGGCGGGTCAGGGTCCAGGTCCAGTCCTTGGTGTCCGGCTCCGGTTCCACGTTCGCCAGGCTAGCGCGCGGAGGCCGCTCGCTGCGACTGCCGGAACTGCTCCCGCTCACCTCTTGCGCCGCGCCGGAGGACAGGAGTAGACATCTCCTACGCACCTCTTCGGAGATGCGGATCGGACGCCAGGACGAGGTTCGCACCCGAGGGGAAACCCGACGGCGACACAGCCTGACGCTGTGGCGGAACCGCACGTCCCGACCGATCGGCCACGAGCCGTCAGGACTCGAGCCACCACCGTGGGGCCTCGGGAGACTCATACTCCCCCGAGGTCCCACACCCTTTTCTGCCGGTCCGCGGCCGACCGGCTCCCCCTGCCAGAATGGCCCGGTGGCCGTCGATCTGAATGCCGATCTCGGAGAGTCCTTCGGACACTGGCGGCTGGGTGACGACGAAGCGATGCTGACCATGATCACCAGCGCGAACGTGGCCTGCGGATTCCACGCCGGAGATCCGGCCACCCTGCGCCGGACCTGTCGGTCCGCGGTCGACCGCGGTGTCGTGATCGGGGCCCAGGTCGGCTATCCGGACCTGGTCGGCTTCGGCCGTCGCTTCCTGGACATCGCCGCCGAGGATCTTGCTGCCGCCGTGGTCTACCAGATCGGTGCGCTGGACGCGTTGGCCCGCTCGGTCGGTGGTGCGGTCGCGTACGTGAAGCCCCACGGCGCTCTCTACAACGCGATCGTCGACCACGAGGACCAGGCGAACGCCGTGGTCGAGGCGGTCGTGTCCCTGGACGACCGGCTGCCGCTGCTCGGTCTCCCGGGTTCGGCCGTGCTGGACATCGCGGCCCGACGGGGACTGCGGACGGTCACCGAGTACTTCGTCGACCGCACCTACACCGCCGACGGCCGGTTGGTCGACCGCCGCCGGCCGGACGCGCTGATCACCGATGTCGCCCTGGCCGCCGAGCGCGCCGTCGACGCCGCCCGCACCGGGGTCGCCGACTCGCTGTGCCTGCACGGCGACTCCCCCGGCGCGATCACCATGGGGGCAACGGTCCGCGCCGCGCTGCTCGATGCCGGCATCGACCTGGAGCCGTTCGCCGGGACCCGCGGATGAGTCGGCGGCTGCTCCCGTACGGGGAGCGCGGGCAGCTGCTCGAGTGCGACGACCTGACCGAGACCCTCGGCGTGCTGCGCGCCCTGCAGCGGCTCGACCTCGATGACGTGACGGCGATCGTGCCGGGGGCGCGAACCATCTTCTTCCGGTCGGCGGAGCCGATGAGCCGGCAGCGACGACGCGAGCTGCTCGAGCTCGAGCCCGTCGCCCCCGACGAGACCGACGGCGTCGAGGTGGAGATCGGCGTCCACTACGACGGAGACGACCTGACCGAGGTCGCCCAGCTGGTCGGTCTGACCACGGCCGAGGTGATCGCGGCGCACACCGGGCAGTCGTGGACGGTCGCCTTCTGCGGCTTCGCGCCCGGCTTCGGCTACCTGCACGGGGAGAACGCACGCCTGCGGGTCCCCCGCCGGGATCGGCCGCGGATCTCGGTGCCGGCCGGTGCGGTCGGCCTGGCCGACGAGTGGTCGGGCATCTACCCCCGCCCCGGCCCCGGCGGCTGGCAGCTGATCGGCCGCACCACGCAGATCCTGTGGGACCTGGACCGGACCCCGCCGGCGCTGCTGCAACCAGGCACCAGGGTCCGCTTCGTCGAGGTGGACGGCTGACGTGCTGATCGTCGACCGCACGGGCGCTCAAGCACTGCTGCAGGACCTGGGCCGGGAAGGCCAGGCGCAGCTGGGCGTCTCACCGTCGGGTGCGGCCGACCGGACGGCGCTCCGGTTGGCCAACCGCCTGGTCGGGAACCCGGAGGGAGCGGCTGCGATCGAGTGCCTGCTCGGCGGGCTGCGGCTCACCGCCCACGACCTGCACTGGGTCGCGGTGACCGGGGCACCGACCGAGGTGGTCGTCAACGGGACGAGGGTCGGCTCCCACTCCTCGTTCCCGCTCCGGCCCGGGGACCGGCTGAGCATCGAGATGCCGGCGCAGGGACTCCGCAGCTACCTGGCCGTCCGGGGTGGTTTCCGAGCCCCCCGGACACTGGGGAGCAGGTCGACGGACGTGCTCTCCGGGCTCGGGCCGGACCCGCTGCAGCCCGGCCAGGAGCTCGCGGTCCGGCCACCGCGACGGGCGCTGCCGAGCACCGACCTGGCCCCGGTGGACCGGCTCCGGACGACGTTGCGGGTGTTGCCCGGGCCGCGCCGGGACTGGTTCACCGACGATGCCTGGCAGACGTTGATGACGACCGAGTGGCAGGTGTCGAGCGACTCCAACCGGGTCGCGGTGCGGCTCGGCGGCGGACGGCTCGAGCGCTCGCGGACCGACGAGCTGCCCTCGGAGGCCATGGTCCGCGGCGCGGTCCAGGTGCCGTCGTCGGGCGAGCCGCTGATCTTCGGACCGGACCACCCGATCACCGGTGGTTACCCGGTGATCGCCGTGCTGACCGACCGGGATGCCGATCACGCGGGTCAGCTGCGGCCCGGCGGGACGGTCCGGTTCACCCCGGCGCGCGAGCGCCTCCCGGTGAGCCCCGGGCGCCGCTGACCGAGCACTATGCTCCCCCCGTGCCCATCAGCCCACGGCCCATCAGCAAGGTGCTCGTCGCGAACCGGGGAGAGATCGCGGTCCGGGTGATCCGAGCGGCAGCGGACGCGGGAATCGGCAGCGTCGCCGTCTATGCCGACCCGGACGCGGACGGGCTGTTCGTCCGGCTGGCCGACGAGGCGTACGCGCTGAACGGGGCCACGCCGAGCGACAGCTACCTCGACATCGCCAAGCTCCTCGCCGTGGCCAAGCGATCCGGCGCCGACGCGGTCCATCCCGGGTACGGGTTCCTGGCCGAGAACGCCGACTTCGCCCGGGCCGTGACCGACGCCGGGCTGACCTGGATCGGACCGCCGCCCTCGGCGATCGAGGCGCTCGGCGACAAGGTCAAGGCCCGCCACATCGCCGAGAAGGTGGGCGCTCCCCTCGTCCCCGGCACCGCCGAACCGGTGACCGGCGCCGACGAGATCATCGCGTTCGCGACGGAGCACGGACTCCCGATCGCGATCAAGGCCGCGTACGGGGGTGGTGGCCGCGGTCTCAAGGTGGCGCGCGAGCTGGCGGAGATCCCCGACCTCTTCGAGTCCGCCACCCGAGAGGCGGTCAGCGCCTTCGGGCGCGGTGAGTGCTTCGTCGAGCGCTACCTGGACCGCCCCCGGCACGTCGAGACCCAGTGCCTGGCCGACGCGCACGGCACCGTGGTGGTGATCTCCACCCGTGACTGCTCACTGCAACGCCGACACCAGAAGCTCGTCGAGGAGGCCCCCGCGCCGTACCTCTCGCCGCAGCAGGTCGACCGCCTCTCCACCGCCTCCAAGGCGATCCTGATCGAGGCCGGGTACGTCGGGGCGGGGACGTGTGAGTTCCTGGTCGGACAGGACGGCACCATCTCCTTCCTCGAGGTGAACACCCGCCTGCAGGTGGAGCACCCGGTGTCGGAGGAGGTGTCCGGTCTCGACCTGGTGCGGGAGATGTTCCGCATCGCCGAGGGGGAGCCGCTCGGCTACGACGACCCCGTGCCACGCGGCCACTCGATCGAGTTCCGGATCAACGCCGAGGACGCTGGTCGCGGCTTCCTGCCGGCACCGGGGACGCTGACCGCCTGGCAGCCGCCCACCGGACCCGGCGTCCGGGTCGACGAGGGCTACCGAACCGGCATGACCGTGCCCGGTGCCTTCGACTCCCTGATCGCCAAGATCATCGTCAGCGCGGCCGACCGCCCCGCCGCCATCGCCCGGTCCCGGCGGGCGCTGGCCGAGCTGGTCGTCGAGGGCATGCCGACGGTGGTGCCGTTCCACCGGGCCGTCCTCGACGATCCCGCCTTCACCGCCCCCGACGGCAGCTTCGGGGTGCACACGCGGTGGATCGAGACCGAGTTCGCGGTCGGGATCCCTCCGTACGACGGTCCGGTCGCCGAGGGCGACCGGGTCGAGGAGAAGACCCGGGTCGTGGTCGAGGTCGACGGCAAGCGCCTGGAGGTGGTCCTGCCGGCCGCGTTCGGCGGAGGCGGTCGGGCCGAGGGTTCCCGGGCGAGCGCCAGGAGGCCCGCCCGTCGCCAGGGGGCCGGTGCGACGGGCCCGTCCGGCGACACCTTGACGTCTCCGATGCAGGGCACGATCGTCAAGGTCGCCGTCGCCGAGGGCGACGCGGTCGAGACGGGTGACCTGGTGGTCGTGCTGGAGGCGATGAAGATGGAGCAGCCGCTGAACGCGCATCGGGCCGGAATCATCACCGACCTGAGCGCCGAGGCCGGCGCCACGGTCACCAGCGGCTCGGTGCTGTGTTCGATCGTCGACGCCTGACACCCGTCGCCGCACGGTGCCGAGGCCCCAAAAACTGAGTAAGAAAGGGCCCGTGTGGTCCGATCTCCAGAGCTGACGGGAGAGACTGGAGCCCATGACTGAAGTGCTGGTCCTCCTCATCGTCGCCGCCGTGGTCGGCGGCACGCTGCTCTACCGCCGCAAAGCGGTCCAGCAGCGGGAGAACGAGCAGCAGGCCGAGATCGAGAATCAGCTGTCCACCTCCAAGCGGGCGGCCGACGAGGACGTCACCAAGTTCGGTGAGGAGCTCCAGCGGCTCGACACCGACGTGGCCGGTCACCCTCTCGACGAGCCGATGCAGCAGGACTACCAGCGAGCCCTGGACGCGTACGAGAACGCGAAGCTCTCCCTGGACCAGGTGAAGGTGCCCGACGAGATCAAGCACGTCACCGAGATCCTGGAGGACGGACGCTACGCGATCGCCTGCGTCAAGGCCCGGGTGAACAACCAGCCGCTGCCGGCCAAGCGCCCACCGTGCTTCTTCAACCCGGCCCACGGACCGTCATCGCAGGACGTCGACTGGGCCCCGCCCGGTGGCGCTCCCCGGCCCGTGCCCGCCTGCCCGGCCGACGCCGAGCGGGTGCTGGCCGGTGCCGATCCCTACATCCGTACGGTGCAGGTCGGCGCCCAGCGGGTGCCGTACTGGCAGGGTGGCCAGGCCTACGCCCCATGGGCCCAGGGGTACTACAGCCGGTGGAACGGTAGCGACCTGCTCACCGGTGCGCTGATCGGTGGCTTCCTGTTCGGTGGCGGCGGCAACATGTTCGCCGGAGTCGGCGACGGGATCGGCGACATCGGCGAAGGGATCGGCGAGGGCATCGGCGGTCTCGGTGACGGCCTGGGCGAGATGTTCGGCGACATCTTCGGGGACTGAGTCAGTCGCGCAGGGCGTCGACCAGCGGCACCAGGGTCTCCGCACAACCACCGTCGATCTTCACCGTGGCCAGCGGGTCACCGCGGGTCACCCCACGGTTCACGATCACCACGTCCCGCCCCTGCTTCGCCAGGTGGCGGACGAAGCGCAGTCCCGACATGACCGTCAGCGAGGACCCGAGGACGACCAGCACCTCACCCGCGTCCACCAGGTCGTAGGCGAACCGCACCCGGTCCTTGGGCACCGACTCACCGAAGAAGACGACATCGGGCTTGAGCCGCCCACCGCAGGCCGAGCAGTCGGCCAGCACGAAGTGCTGCCACTCCTGGACCACCGCATCACCATCGGGGCGCAGCTCGGCGTGCTCGGCCGGCGGCTGCCCCTCCAGGCCGGGATTCAGGTCGGTCAACCGCCGCTGCACGTCGGCTCGCCGGGTCCGGTCCCCGCAGTCCAGGCACACCACCCAGGCGATCTCGCCGTGCAGGTTGACCACCGTACGGCTGCCGGCCCGGCTGTGCAGACCGTCGACGTTCTGGGTGACGACGCCCATCAGACCGGCCGACTCCAGGTCCACCAGGGCCCGGTGGCCCTCGTTGGGGTGCGCCTGGCCCATCCGTGCCCAGCCGAGGTAGGAACGCGCCCAGTACCGCTGTTGTGCGGAGCCGGAGCGGACGAACTCGGCGAACTGCATCGGTGTGGCCCGCACCGACGCCGGTCCCCGGTAGTCGGGGATGCCGCTGTCGGTGGATGCTCCCGCGCCGGTGAGTGCGGTCCAGGTGCGGTCGCGCAGGAGATCGGCCAGTCCGGCGATCGCCTCGGGCCCCTCGGCCCACTCCACCGGCGCGAGGTCGATCGCGCTCGCCTGCCACACCATGGGATCTCCCGTCGAGGTCCGGTCACCGACAACGTGTGAGTTCAGGGTGCGTCCTGCATCCCGAACTCACCTCTTGATTCTGCTCAGGCGGGCAAGAGCGTCGAGCCGATCACCCACTGAGCGCGAACGTGGCCGGGTCTGGCCGCAGGTCGGGGTCGTCGGCAATATCCGTCCATGGACGGATATTGCGGACCGCGCGGCCCGGGAGAGCACGTAAAAGTCATCCGTGGATGGCCCTTGCCGGCCAACGAACCGCAACGGCCCGCACATGTCGTCCGTGGATGGAAAGTGCCGGCCCTGCCGCCCGGCCGACTGCTGGGATCAGTTGGCCAGGAAGCCGAGCAGGTGCTCGTTGACCTCGTCGGCGTGGGTCCAGAGCAGCCCGTGCGGGGCACCCTCGATCTCGGCGTAGGTGGCGTCCGGCAGCAGCTCCGCGAACTTCCGACCGGTCTTGTCGATCGGCAGGATGTTGTCGGCTGTGCCGTGCACGATCAGCGCCGGCACGGTGATCGCGTCGATGTCGGCCCGGAAGTCGGTCGGCCAGGTCAGCGGGGCGGCCGCCGCGGCGTACGCGCCACTCCTCGCGGCCGCGTTCCAGCTGTTGCGGAGCGCCTCCTCGCTGATCCGACTGCCCAGGTTCTCGTCCAGGTTGTAGAAGTCGGAGAAGAAGCCCGTGAAGAAGGCGTACCGGTCCTTCTTCACGCTGTCGGAGATCCCCTGGAAGAACTCGGGCGGGCCGGCGCCGTCGGGGTGCTCGTCGGTGATCAGCAGGTACGGCTCCAACGACCCGAGGAAGGCGGCCTTGGCGATCCGGTCACTGCCGTAACGGGACAGGTAGCGGGCCACCTCGCCGGTGCCCATCGAGAAGCCCACCAGCACCACGTCGGTCAGGTCGAGGACGTCGAGGATGGTCGCCAGGTCCGCAGCGAAGGTGTCGTAGTCGTAGCCCACCGACGGCTGCGACGAGCGGCCGAAGCCACGTCGGTCGTAGGTGATCACCCGGTAGCCGGCCTCCAGCAACGCGTCCGTCTGCTTCTCCCAGGACGCCCCGTCGAGCGGGAAGCCGTGGATCAGGACGACCGGCTGGCCCGTGCCCTGGTCGTTGTAGGCGAGGTCGATGTCGGCCGAGTTCTCCTGGCCGACGGTGATGAATCCCATCTCACTCCTTGGGTACGAGATCGTTGCCGTGCAGGTGGAGCTGGCGGGCCGCTTCGGCGAGAGATCCCGAGACGGACGGGTACACCGTGAACGAACCGGCCACCTGGTCCACCGTAAGTCGTTGCGAGACGGCGATCGCCAACGGGTAGATCAGCTCGCTGGCCCGCGGGGCCACCACCACCCCACCCACCACGATCCCGGTCACCGGTAGACAGAACACCTTGACGAACCCCTCGCGCAGACCCTGCATCTTGGCTCGGGCGTTGCCCTGCAGGGCCAGCTTGACGGTGGCGACCTTCGGCATGGCCACGTCGGCCTGCGCCTGGCTCATGCCCACGGTGGCGATCTCCGGCGCGGTGAAGACGTTGCTGGACACGATCTTGAGATCCAGCGGGGCGACCGCGTCCCCGAGGGCGTGCCACATGGCGATCCGCCCCTGCATGGCGGCCACCGAGGCCAGCATCAGCACCCCGGTGCAGTCACCCGCCGCGTAGACGCCCCGGGCCGAGGTCCGCGACACCTTGTCGGCGGTGATGAAGCCTCCGCGGTCCAGGGTGACGCCGGCCTCGACCAGTCCCATCTCCGCGGTGTTCGGGATCGACCCGACCGCCAGCAGGCAGTGCGAGCCGACGATCTCCCGGCCGTCGTTGAGCCGAACGACCACCCGGTCACCGTCCCTGGTCACGGACTCGGCGCGGCACTTCGACAGCACGGTCAGACCGCGGCGCTCGAAGACGTCTTCGAGCACCTGCGCCGCGTCGGCATCCTCGCCCGGCAGCACCCGGTCCCGCGAGGAGACGAGCACGACCTCGGCACCCAGGGCGTCGTAGGCGCTGGCGAACTCCGCGCCGGTGACACCCGAGCCGACCACGATCAGCTTCTCGGGCAGCTCGTCCAGCGCGTAGACCTGGGTCCAGGTGAGGATCCGCTCACCGTCGGGCACGGCGTCAGGCAGCACCCGCGGGTGGGCTCCGGTGGCGATCAGGATCACGTCCGCGTCCAGGGCGATCTCGCCGTCGGCGGTCTCGGCGATGACCCGCTCCTTGCCCTCGAGACGACCACGACCGCGCAGGATGGTGACACCCTGGTCGGTCAGCCGTCGGGTGATGTCGTCGGACTGCCGATCCGCCAGCTCGAGCACGCGCTGGTTCACCGCCGCCAGGTCCACGTGCACCACGGTCTCGGCGTCCAGCGCGTCCTTGCCGCCGAAACGGATGCCGAGCTCGGTCGATTCCGCCACCCCCGTCATCACCTCCGCGGTGGCGATCAACGTCTTGGAGGGCACGCAGTCGGTGAGCACGGCCGAACCACCCAGACCGTCGGTGTCGACCAGCGTCACCTCGCCTCCGAGTTGGCTGGCGACGAGCGCCGCCTCGTATCCGCCGGGGCCTCCGCCGATGATGACTACACGGGTCACGCGCGCATTCTTCCACGAGGCTTCGGTAACCTCCTCCGCGTGCAGTACGCCGCGTACGGGAGCAATCTCGACCCCACCCAGATGACGTCGCGCTGCCCCCACTCGCCGCTGCGCAGCACGGGCTGGTTGACCGGCTGGCGACTGACGTTCGGCGGTGACGGCTGGGACGGGTCGCTGCCCACGGTGGTCGAGGATCCGGAGTCCCAGGTCTACGTCGCGCTGTACGACGTCACCGAGGCCGACGAGACGACCCTGGACAGCTGGGAGAGCGCCGACTCCGGTCTTTACCGCAAGGTCCGGGTCCGGGTCGCGACGCTGGACGGCGAGCTCACTGCGTGGGTCTACGTGCTCAACGACTTCGAGGGTGGCCTTCCCAGCGCCCGGACCCTCGGGATCCTGGCGGATGCCGCCGAGGTGGCTGGTGCCCCGGCCGACTACCTGACCGAGCTGCGCTCGCGCTCCTGCGCCAGCGGTTGGTGACCACCGGTCCCTCTGCCCTGGCTAGAGTGCGGGGATGCCGTCCGATCCTGATCCGAAGGCGACCGCCACCGATGCCGCGCAGGTGCTGCTCGAACGGCTGGAGCTGACCCGACTGGACCTGGCCATGGTCCTGGGCTCCGGCTGGTCCGCCGCCGCCGACGACCTGGGTGAGACGGTCGGCGAGCTGGCGCTGGCAGACCTGCCGGGTTTCAGCGCGCCGTCGGTGGCCGGTCACGGTGGCGCCCTCCGGGTCGTGCGGACCCCGGCGGGCAAGATCGCCGGCATCTTCACCGGCCGCACCCACTTCTACGAGGGCCGGGGCGTGGACGCCGTGGTGCACGGGGTCCGGACCTCCGCGGCGGCCGGCGCCGAGCTGATCGTGCTGACCAACGGGTGCGGCGGCCTCAACCGGGCCTGGACCCCGGGCACCCCGGTGCTGATCCGGGACCACATCAACCTGACCGGTGCGAGTCCCCTGCGCGGGGCGACGTTCATCGACCTGACCGAGGCCTACTCACAGCGCCTCCGTGATGTCGCCAAGGAGGTGGACCCGGACCTGCCCGAGGGGGTCTACGTCCAGTTCCGCGGTCCCGCGTACGAGACGCCGGCCGAGGTTCGGATGGCCGGCGTGCTCGGCGGTGACCTGGTGGGGATGTCCACCACCCTGGAGACCGTTGCCGCCCGCGAGGCCGGCCTGGAGGTGCTGGGCATCTCCCTGGTGACGAACCTCGCCGCAGGCATCTCCGCCACCCCGCTGAGCCACACCGAGGTGATCGAGGCCGGACAACAGGCGGCTCCCAAGCTCCGGGCGCTGCTCGCCGGGCTGGCCGAGCGGCTGTGACCGCGCTCGACGGGACGACCCAGGCGGAGAGCGAGCTCCCCGCGGAGCTGGCCGCCGCCGTCGCCGCCTGGTCCGCTCAGGACCCCGATCCCGACACCCGCGGTGAGGTGGCCAGCCTGCTCGACCAGATCGAGGCGGGATCGAGCTCGTCCCTGGACGAGCTGACCGACGCCTTCACGGGTCGACTGCAGTTCGGCACCGCCGGTCTGCGCGGAGCGATCGGCGCCGGTCCGAACCGGATGAACCGCGTCGTCGTCGGGCAGGCCGCGGCCGGGCTGGCGACCTATCTGCAGGACCAGGGGCTCGGCGGCGGCACGGTGATCATCGGCCACGATGCCCGGCACAAGTCAGACGTGTTCGCCCGCGACTCCGCCGAGATCTTCGCCGGGGCAGGATTCCGGGCGCTGCTGGTGCCGGTCCCGACACCGACCCCCGTGGTCGCGTTCGGGATCGGGCACTTCGGCTGCGTGGCCGGCGTGGTCGTCACGGCGTCGCACAACCCGCCCCAGGACAACGGCTACAAGGTCTACCTGGGCGACGGCTCCCAGATCGTGCCGCCGGCCGACGCCGAGATCGCGGCGCGGATCGCGGAGATCACCGAGCACGACCTGGCCGACCTGCCACGGAGCGGCGACTACGTCCAGCTGGGCGATGAGCTGGTGGAGGCCTATCTGGAACGGGTCGTCTCGTTGGTGCCGTCGGAGGCTCCGCGTGAGCTGCGCTGGGTCTACACCCCGATGCACGGTGTCGGTGGACGGGTGGTCGCCGAGGCCGTGTTGCGGGCCGGCTTCAGCGGAGCCGAGGTGGTCGCCCAGCAGGCCGAGCCCGATCCCGACTTCCCCACCGTCGGGTTCCCCAACCCCGAGGAGCCGGGCGCGATCGACCTCGCCCTGGCCCTGGCCATCCGGACCGGCGCCGACCTGGTGGTGGCCAACGACCCCGACGCCGACCGGTGCGCGATCGCCGCCCCGATCGAGGGCAGCTGGCGGATGCTGCGGGGCGACGAGCTGGGGGCGCTGCTCGGCGACGACGCCCTGCGTCGCGGGGTCGAGGGGACGTACGCGTGCTCCATCGTCTCCAGCTCCCTGCTGGCCGCGATGGCCGCCGCCCACGGACAGCCGTTCACGGCGACCTTGACCGGGTTCAAGTGGATCGGCCGGGTGCCCGGGCTGGCCTTCGGCTACGAGGAGGCCATCGGCTACTGCGTCGACCCGGCGGCCGTGCCCGACAAGGACGGCATCTCGGCCCTGATCCGCGTCCTCACCCTGGCGGCCGGTCTCGGGGCCGAGGGCCGGACGGTGGCCGACCGACTGGACGAGATCGCGACCAGGTACGGGGTCTACGAGACCGATCAGCTGTCGGTGCGGGTCGAGGACCTGTCGTTGATCGCGGCCGCGATGACCCGACTCCGTACGCAGCCGCCGACCACGCTGATCGCCCAGCCGGTGCAGGTGATCGACCTCGCCGCCGGTACCGACGAGCTGCCGCCCACCGACGGGGTGCTGCTCGCCGGCGAGCGGGTCACCGTGGTGGTCCGACCGTCCGGCACCGAGCCCAAGCTGAAGTGCTACCTCGAGGCTCGGGTGCCGCTGGCGGAGTCGGTGGACCTGGCCTCGGACCGGCGGCGGGCGCGCGCCGTGTTGGCCGAGCTGCGGGGCGAGATGTCGGCGTCGCTCGGATTGTGACCTTCGCCTCCAGAACAGCGGCCGGAGCTGTCGGCGCTCACCAGTAACGTCGCCTCCGTGGCCATCCCGCTTCCACCCGAGTCCGAGCGGTTCGAGCCGACCAGCCTCGCCGACTGGCACGACTGGCTCGCCGAGCACCACGCGACCGCCACCGGCATCTGGTTGGTCGGGCCCCGTCGGAGGCCGCCCGGCACCGACCTGACCTACGACAACCAGGTCCGCGAGGCGCTGTGCTGGGGGTGGATCGACGGCCAGGCGAAGTCGTTGGACGAGACGCGCGGCATGCAGCGGTGGTCGCCCCGCAGTCCGCGCAGCGGCTGGTCGCGGACCAACCAGGTCCGGGTCGCCGAGCTCGAGCCCACCGGGCGGATCCAGCCCGCGGGCTGGGCCGTCATCGAGGCGGCCAAGGCGTCGGGGATGTGGACGCTGTTCGACGACGCGGAGAACCTGATCGAGGCGCCGGACCTGACCGCCGCCCTGGATGCGGTGCCGGCCGCGCGCGCCGCCTGGGACTCGTTCCCGCCCAGTGTGCGCAAGAACGCCCTGGCGATGATCGCCCTGGCCAAGCTGCCGGAGACCAAGACCAAGAGGATCGCAGCAATCGTCGACAAGGCAGCGCGCGGCGAGAGACCCTGACCCGTCTCGGCGCGTTGACCACGAATATTGGCGCTATCCAGCAGTTGAACGCTACGATCTTCGGCATCGAAGTTCTCGGGGTGACGACGTGCTGCGCACCCCCGACGAAGGAGGTGCCCGATGGCCGAACGCGTACAGGTCAGTCCCGACGAGGTCCACGAGTCGTTGGCGGCCCATGTGCTGACCGACGGCATGAAGCTGGTGCTGGACCTCCAGGCCAGCCGCGGGTCGCGGATCGTCGATGCCCGTTCCGGGCTGCGCTACCTGGACATGTACACGTTCTTCGCCTCGGCACCGCTCGGACTGAACCCGCCCGGCATCGTCGACGATCCTGCGTTCATGACCGAGCTGGCCCAGGTCGCGGTGAACAAGCCCGCCAACCCGGACATGTACACCACCCAGTACGCGGAGTTCGTCGAGACGTTCAGCCGGGTCGTCGGCGACCCGGCGCTTCCGCACCTGTTCTTCGTCGAGGGTGGGGCGCTCGCGGTGGAGAACGCGCTCAAGATCGCCTTCGACTGGAAGAGCCGACGGAACGAGGCCGCCGGCCGCTCGCCCGAGCTCGGGACCAAGATCATGCACCTGACCCGGGCGTTCCACGGTCGCAGCGGTTACACCATGTCGCTGACCAACACCGAGCCGATCAAGACCGCCCGGTTCCCGAAGTTCGACTGGCCACGGATCGAGGTGCCGGCGATCACCTTCCCGCTGGAGGAGCACCTGGCCGAGATCGAGGCGGCCGAGGATCGCGCTTACGCACAAGCGAAAGCGGCCTTCGAGGCCCACCCCCACGACATCGCGGCGTTCATCGCCGAACCCATCCAGGGCGAGGGCGGCGACAACCACATCCGGCCGGAGTTCTTCCGCCGGATCGCGCAGCTCGTCCATGATCACGACGCGTTGATGATCTTCGACGAGGTGCAGACCGGGATGGGCACCACCGGCACCGCGTGGGCGTACCAGCAGCTGGGGGTGCAGCCCGACGTCGTCGCCTTCTCCAAGAAGGCCCAGCTCGGCGGCGTGATGGCCGGCGGCCGGGTCGACGAGGTGGCCGACAACGTGTTCGCGGTCTCCGGTCGCATCAACTCCACCTGGGGGGGCGGTCTGGTCGACATGGTCCGGTCGCGCCGGATCCTGGAGATCATCGAGACCGACGGCCTGATCGAGGCCGCCGCGGTCAAGGGCGCGCACTTCCTGGCCGGCCTGGAGGCGATCGCCGCCGCCCACCCCGATCGGGTCCGCAACGCCCGCGGCCGCGGGCTGTTCCTGGCCCTGGACCTGACCGACCGGTCCGTCCGTGACCAGGTGGTCGAGGACCTGCACGAGCGGGAGCACGTGATCGTGCTGGCCTGCGGTGAGCGGTCCATCCGGTTCCGTCCCGCGCTGTCGGTGAGCACCGACGAGATCGACGAGGCCCTGTCCGCCCTGGCCCGCACCGTGAGTCGCGTGCTGCAGCAGCAGTACCCGGAGGAGAGCAGCACGTGAGCACCCGTACGGTCACATCCGTCGTCGACGGTCAGCCGGTCACCGGTTCGACCACCATCACCAGCACGAACCCGGCGCGACCCGGGGAGGTCGTCGCCGAGGTCAGCCTGGCCGACGCCGCGGTCTTCCTCGGAGCGGCCGAGTCGGCGAAGAAGGCCCAGCCCGGTTGGGCCGCCGTGCCCGCCCCGGTGCGGGGCCGGGCCATCGCCCACATCGGTCGGCTGATCGAGGCCAACGCCGAGACCCTGGCCCGGATCGTCACCGCCGAGATCGGCAAGCCGTACGCGGAGGCGCTGGGCGAGGTCCGGGAGATCGTCGACACCTGCGACTTCTTCCTCGGCGAAGGGCGACGCCTGTACGGCCAGACGGTGCCCAGCGAGATGCCGGACAAGCAGCTGTTCACCCACCGGGTGCCGGTCGGCACGATGGCGATCATCACCGCCGGCAACTTCCCGGTCGCCGTCCCCTCCTGGTACATCGTGCCGGCCCTGCTCGCGGGCAACACGGTGGTCTGGAAACCGGCCGAGTACGCATCGGCGAGCGCAGCGGCGTTCCACCAGCTGCTGGTCCGCGGCGGAGGGCTGCCGGACGGGGTGCTGAACATCGTGCACGCCGACGGAGCGGCCACCTTCGCCGGGCTGGAGGCGGCGCTGGAGGCCGGCTTCGTCGACAAGGTGGGCTTCACCGGCTCCTCGGCCGTCGGACGGGAGATCGGCGCCCTGACCGGGCGACACCTGCAGACCGCCTGCCTGGAGCTGGGCGGCAAGAACCCTCTCGTCGTCACCCCGAACGCCGATCTCGACCTCGCCGTCGAGGGAGCGCTGTTCTCCGGCTTCGGCACCGGTGGCCAGCGCTGCACCAGCCTGGGCACGGTGATCGTCCACGCCGACGTACACGAGGAGTTCCTGAGCCGGTTCAACGCGGCCGTCTCGGCCGCCCGCGTGGGAGACCCGACCCAGGACGTGTTGATGGGTCCGATGTTGGATGCGAAGTTCGCTGACCGCTACGAGGAGTACCTGGACTGGATCCAGCCGCACCACCGAGCGCAGGCGGCGGTCGGCCGGATCAGCGCGGACAACCCGCGGCACGGCTTCGTCGGTGAGGTGGGTGACGGGCTGTTCTACCACCCGGTCGTGGTCGACGGTGTTCGGCGCGGTGACCGGCTGTTCGACGAGGAGACGTTCGGACCGATCGTCGGCGTGACCACGTACGGGTCGCTGACCGAGGCCATCGAGCTGGCCAACGCGCCCGGCTACGGGCTGTCCTCGGCGATCTACACGACCGACCCGCAGGAGGCGTTCGCCTTCCGGAACGGGATCGGCGCCGGCATGGTGTCGATCAACAACTCGACCTCCGGCGCCGAGGCGCACCTGCCGTTCGGCGGCAACGGGAAGTCCGGGAACGGGTCGCGGCAGTCCGGCATCTGGGTGCTCGACCAGGTCACCCGCTGGCAGTCGGTCAACTGGGACTTCTCGGGTCGACTGCAGAAGGCGCAGCTGGACGTGGTCGAGCTCGCTCCGGAACTGGACTTCCGGCTCGACGACTGATCTCCTGCCCCTGATGGCTACCCCCGACGAAGCCCTGGCCGCGCACCTGCGCGCCGCTCTCTCCGAGTTGTCAGACCCTGTGGTGGCGCGAGCGACCACAGCGGCTGACAACTCGGGGGCGGCGTGGTGGTGGGCCCTGTTCGGAGCCCAGCTCCGCAGCCGGGAGCTCGATCTCGCGGCCCGCCGGCTGCAGCGCCAGGGGCGCGGCTTCTACACCATCTCCTCGGCCGGGCACGAGGCCAACGCCCTGGTCGCGCTGGCGCTGCGCCCCAGCGATCCGGCCCTGCTGCACTACCGCTCGGGCGGCTTCTACTGCGCCCGCGCGTCGCAGGTGCCCGGCAGCACTCCGGTCCGCGACGTCCTTCAGGGTCTGCTCGGGGCCGCCGATGAGCCGATGGCCGGTGGCCGGCACAAGGTGTTCGGGCACGGCGAGCTGGCGATCATCCCCCAGACGTCGACCATCGCCTCGCACCTCCCCCGGGCGGTCGGGCTGGCCCTGTCCCTGTCCCGGGCACACCGGCTCGAGATCGCGTCGGAGTGGCCGCCGGACAGCGTCGTGGTGTGCTCGTTCGGCGACGCCTCGGCCAACCACTCGACCGCCGCCGGGGCGATCAACAGCGCGCTCAACGCCTCCTTCCGTGGCTTGCCGGTTCCGCTGCTGTTCCTCTGTGAGGACAACGGTCTGGGCATCTCGGTGCCGACGCCGGCCGGCTGGATCGAGCACGCGTACGGCTCCCGCCCGGGACTGACCTACCTGTCCGTGGACGGGGCCGACCCGGAGTCGGCCCGTGGGGAGATCGAGCGGGCCGTCACGGTGGCACGCGAGCGCCGGACGCCGGTCTTCCTGCACCTCCGCACGGTGCGCTTTCTCGGCCACGCCGGCAGCGACGTCGAGATCTCCTATCGCACGCCGGGGGCGGTCGAGGCCGAGCTGGCCGCCGACCCGATCCTGGGCACCGCCCGCGTCCTGCGCGAGCACGGGGCGACGGGCACCGACCTGCTCGCCCGGGTGGACGCCGTCCGGGACGAGATCGAGACCACGGTCGCCGAGCTGGCCGGCGCCCAGCTGCTGCGGTCGGCTCCGGAGGTGATGGCGCCCCTCTCGCCCCGACGGCCCGCGGCGGTCGCACGCGAGGTCGCCAGGCTGACTCCGACGCCAGTTGATCACGACCGGTCGCGTCGCACACTCGCCGAGTCGATCAACGCGACGCTGGCCGAGCTGCTCGACGCCGATCCTCGGGTGACGGTGTTCGGCGAGGACGTCGGCGGCAAGGGCGGCGTGTACGGCGTGACCCGCGGGCTGGCCCGCCGGTTCGGCCGGGCGCGGGTGTTCGACACCATCCTGGACGAGCAGTCGATCCTGGGGCTCGGGCTGGGCGCCGGTCTGGCCGGGTTGCTGCCGATCCCGGAGGTCCAGTACCTGGCCTACCTGCACAACGCCGAGGACCAGCTGCGCGGCGAGGCCGCCTCGCTCGCGTTCTTCTCCCAGGGTCGCTACCGGAACCCGCTGGTGGTGCGGGTCGCGGGACTGGCGTACCAGCGCGGGTTCGGCGGGCACTTCCACAACGACAACGCGGTCGCGGTGCTGCGCGACATCCCCGGGCTGGTGGTGGCCTGCCCGAGCCGCGGCGACGACGCCGCCGCGCTGCTGCGCACCTGCGTCGCCTCGGCCGCGACCGACGGCACCGTCTCGGTGTTCCTGGAGCCGATCGCGCTCTACCACTGTCGAGATCTGCACTCCCCCGGCGACGAGGGCTGGTTGACCGCGGACGACGGCGGGCACGTGCCGATCGGCCGGGCTCGCAGTCACGGACCGCTGTCCGCCGACCTGACCGTGATCACGTTCGGCAACGGGGTGCCGATGAGTCTGCGGGTGGCGGAGCGACTCCGCGTCCAGGGGGTCACCGCCCGGGTCTGCGATCTGCGCTGGCTCGCCCCGCTGCCGATCGAGGACGCCGTCGTCGAGGCCCGGCTGACCGGTCGGGTGCTGGTGGTCGACGAGACCCGGCATGCTGGCGGCGTCGGTGAGGGCATCGTCACCGGTCTGGTCGAGCACGGGTTCACCGGGCCGATCCGCCGGGTATCCAGTCTCGACTCCTTCGTACCGTTGGGCACCGCCGCCCAGCACGTGCTGTTGGGCGAGGACGACATCGAGAAGGCCGCCCACCAGGTGGCCGGAATGGACCGCAGATGACCGGAACCAGCCCCCTGGACCTGCTCAAGGTCGACCACCTGCTGTCCGCCGACGAGCGTGACATCCAGGCCACCGTCCGCGACTTCGTCGACCAGCGGGTGAAGCCGTTCGTGGCCGACTGGTACGAGCGCGGCGACATCGACCTCGGCATCGTCAAGGAGGCCGGCTCGCTGGGTCTCCTCGGCATGCACCTGGAGGGGTACGGCTGCGCGGGCACCAACGCGGTCTCGTACGGTCTCGCCTGCCTGGAGCTGGAGGCCGGCGACTCCGGGGTCCGCAGTCTGGTGTCGGTCCAGGGATCGCTGGCCATGTACGCGCTCTGGCGCTGGGGCAGCGAGGAGCAGAAGCAGGCTTGGCTGCCGGACCTGGCCGCCGGGGAGAAGATCGGCTGCTTCGGGTTGACCGAGCCGGACTTCGGCTCCAACCCGGCCGGCATGCGTACGGTCGCCCGCCGAGACGGTGCCGACTGGGTGCTGAACGGCACCAAGATGTGGATCACCAACGGGTCGGTCGCCGACGTCGCCGTGGTCTGGGCCAAGGCCGACGCGGACGGTGATCACCCAGCCGGCATCCGCGGCTTCGTGGTGCCGACCGACACCCCGGGATTCTCCGCCCCCAAGATCACCAAGAAGCTGTCCCTGCGGGCGTCGATCACCTCCGAGCTGGTGCTGGAGGACGTCCGGCTGCCCGCGGACGCGATCTTCCCCGACGTGGTCGGGCTCAAGGGACCGCTGTCCTGCTTGAACGAAGCCCGGTTCGGCATCGTGTTCGGAGCGCTGGGCGCCGCCCGGGACTGCCTGGAGACCACCATCGACTACGCCGGCACGCGCGAGGTCTTCGACCGTCCACTGTCGTCGTTCCAGCTGACCCAGGCCAAGCTGGCCGACATGACCCTCGAGCTGCAGAAGGGCTATCTGCTCGCGCTGCACCTGGGCCGCCTGAAAGATGATCATCGTCTGGAGCCGCGACAGGTGAGTCTCGGCAAGCTCAACAACGTCCGCGAGGCCCTGGCCATCGCGCGCGAGTGCCGGACGATCCTGGGTGCGAACGGGGTGACCCTGGAGTACCCGGTCCTCCGGCACGCCAACAACCTGGAGTCGGTGCTGACCTACGAGGGCACCTCCGAGGTCCATCAGCTGGTGATCGGTCAGGCGCTGACGGGAGTCGCCGCCTTCAGCTGACGTGATCGGCGCGGACTGTCAGTGCCTTCCCGTAGTTTCCTTGTCAGCAGGGGATCCGGCGGGAAAGTGGGGATGGATGTGGCTGACATGATCGAGGTGGACTGTGCGACGGCGGAGGTGCTCGGTGGCAGGATCTGCACGGCTGCCGGTCTCGCGGCACAGTCGGAATGCCAGCTGCTGGAGCTGATCGGCGAGTTCGACGCCGGCAACGCCGTCCGCTGGTGGGACGGCGTGAAGTCCCTCGCGCACTGGCTGTCCTGGGCCTGCTCCATGTCACCGGGCACCGCCCGCGAGCACGTCCGCGTCGCCCGCGCCCTCCGCCGCATGCCCACCATCCGCACCGCCTTCCGCGACGGACGCCTCTCCTACTCCAAGGTCCGCGAAGCCACCCGCGTCGTCGACCTGGTCGACGACGCCGAGCTCTGCGAACTCGCCCTCACCGCCACCGCCGCCCAGCTCGCCACCACCATCGCCGGCTACCGCACCGCCGCCGGCACCCGGATCAGACAAGAACGCAACCGCGGGCTGACCTGGACCACCCGCGAGAACGGCACCGTCGACATCCGCCTCCGCCTCCCCACCGAGGACGCCGCGATCCTGCTCGCCGCCCTCAACACCGCCAAGGACCAGTACGGCACACCCCCGCAAGTCGACGCATCACCAGACACCACCGACACCACCCCGGCGTATACGTCCGCCGACGCGATCCTCGACATCGCCCGCGTCTTCGTGAACACCACCCCCGAAGACCGCTCCGGCGAAGACCGGTCCCTCGTCGTCGTCCAGGTCCACGCCGACCAACTCACCAGCACCGACGACAACGTTCCCGCGGGAACGTCCGACCACCAGCCCGCCGACCCAACTCCCGGTCGATCCGACCTGCCATCTCCAAGGCGTCGGCGGGATCGAACCCGAGACCGCCCGCAAACACGCCTGCGACACCGACCTGCTCGGCGCCATCCTCGACACCCACCGCGGCGTCCTCGCCCTCGGCCGCACCCGACGCCTGGTCACCCGCGCCCTCCGCCGCGCCCTGATGATCCGCGACCAAGCACGCTGCCAGTTCACCGGCTGCCACCAGACCCACCACCTGAAAGCCCACCACCTGGTCCACTGGGCCGACGGCGGACCCACCGACCTGGACAACCTGATCCTGCTCTGCCAGTTCCACCACACCGCCGTCCACGAAGGCCAGATGACCATCCGCCGCACCCCGCCCAACCCGTCCACGGCACCGACCTGGGAGTTCGTGATGCCCGACGGGAAACCCCACCGCGACTGGTACACCGCCGAGGGCCTGCTCAACTTCCTCACCCAGCACGCCGACCGGACCCGGGCCGAGCAACAGCGGCGACAGCACACGACCATGATCACCAACGTGACCGGCTTCCACCACCCCGACGCCCAACGCATCCAACCCCGCTGGCGTGGCGAACGCTACGACCGCCACGAGGCCGTCCAAGCCCTGTTCCGGATGCCCCTCCGCGCCACCCATGACTCGATGGCCGCCTGACCGTGCGCGACTTCGGTCCCTGGGAGTTCCAGCTGATGCTGCTGCGCCGGATGGCGGACTTCCAACCCGGGTTGGTGACGGCCGCCCTGTCGGAGATGGGGGCGACTCGAGCGCAGCAGCGTGCCGCCCACCACCGGTGGCAGCAGCTGCAGCGCTCCACCCGCTTCGACCACGGCATCACCGGCGTCCGGGCCGCACTCGGACCGCCGGAGTCCGATGCGGAGCACCACACCGCGTACGGACCGGTGCGCGAGCAGCGCTGGCGGCTGCCCTACCTGTGGCCCGAGCTGCGGTGGTGTGTGCTCAGCGGGCTGGGCGGGACCGTGCTGAGCAGCGAGCTGGTCCGGGTGCGAGCGAGAGAGCCCACGCTGCCGCCCGCCAGTCCCCTGCCGATGCCGTGGTCGCTGGTGGTGGCGGACACCGCGGCCCACCTCGCTCGGCACCGGGACGACACCATCACCAGTCGCACCGTGCTCTGGCTCCCGTCGAGCGACGGTGACGTCCTGCGGCTCACCTTCGCCTGGGGCCTGTTGCAGGAGGCCGTCCTGACCGACCCTCCGACGACAGCCGCCGCCGGAGGGTGACGCCCTTGGCGCCCGACCGTCAGGACTTGTCCAGCCAGTACGCCTGGCTGCCGCCACCCGGGTTCTGCACGATCAGGTCCCCGCCGGAGCTCGCGTTCGACCAGTCCAGAGCCAGACCGGTGGAGGCGTTGGTCAGGCTGGAGAAGTTGAAGCTGCAGGAGTAGCAGCCGTACGGGACCGGACCGATGCCACCCTTCCGACCGGCGGCCCCGAGGCCGACCGGCTTCGTCGTGGCGGTCCCTTGGGGGACGTGTGGCGTGGGGTTCTGGTCGGTGGAGGTGCTCTGGTACCAGTCGGTGTGCCCTACCGTTCACGAGCTCGCTCCAACGCCGCTCCAACGGCGGTTTCGCCGTCCTACCGGCTCGCCCACCCGGCCTCGCCCCACCGGTCGACCACCTCGCGGGCGATCTCCGCCGGGGCCCGGCCGTCGGTGGCCACGGCGAACGCCTCCAACCCGATCCCCTCCAGCAGCTCGGCGAACGCGACGCTCCGCTCGCCGTACGCGTCCAGCTCGGCTCGGACCTCGGCCGAGAGCTCCCCGCCCCGGGTGCGCTCCTCCACGTCACGGCGCAGCACGATCCGAGCCCGTACGGTGTCCGCCCGTGCGGTCAACCGGCAGAAGGTGAACCCTGCTTCGGGAATCGCCTGCACGAAACGGTCGCGGTCGGCGGGGGTCACGACGATGCCGGAGACGACGAGCAGCCGGACACCGTTGGCCGCGAACCCGGCCCAGACCGCGCCGAGGTTCCGCGCCACCAGCTCGGCCTGATCGTCGGGCACCGGCGTGCAGAAGCCCAGGTAGTCCGTGTCGACGTACGCGACGGGCTCGCCCGCCTCGGCCAGCCGGCTGTACGCCTCCCAGCCGACCGCGGACTTCCCGACGGCGTCGGCGCCGTAGAACCACAGGACCGCGCTCAGGGGGCACCCGTCTCGCCCAGCAGCTCCGCGACCAGCTTCCCGACGGCGTCGACCTCGATCAGGAAACCGTCGTGACCGTGGTCGGAGTGGACCACCACCAGGGGGTCGGCGGTCGGGATGCCGGCCGCCAGTCGCTCACTCTCGGCCACGGGATAGAGCCGGTCGGAGTCGATGCCCGCCACCACAGTACGAGCGGTGACCCGAGCCAGCGCGGCCTCGATCCCGCCGCGACCGCGACCGATGTCGTGGCTGTCCATGGCCTCGGTCAAGATCACGTACGAACCCGCGTCGAACCGCCCGATCAGCTTGTCCCCCTGGTGATCGAGATAGCTCTCGACGGCGTACCGCCCGCCGTCGGCCACCGACTCCCCAGACTGGTCCGCGCGCCCGAACCGGACCGCCAGCTCCTCGGCCGACCGGTACGTGATGTGTGCGATCCGCCGGGCCACCGCCAGGCCGGCAACGGGTCCGGGACCGCCGTCGGTACGGGGGAAGTCGCCGCCCGCCCACGCCGGGTCGGCGGTGACGGCGCGCACCTGTGCGTGGCACCAGGCGATCTGGTCCGCCGAAGCTGCCGCAGTCGTGGCCAGCAGCATCAGCCGCTGCACCCGCCCGGGCACGGTGACCGCCCACTCGACCGCCCGCATCCCGCCGGCCGATCCACCGAGTACCAGCGCCCACCGGTCGATGCCGAGGAGGTCGGCCAGGGCGATCTCCGCGGTCACCTGGTCCCGGGTCGTCAGCCGCGGGAAGCGAGACCCCCAGGCCCGCCCGTCCGGCGCCGCCGACGCCGGACCGGTCGAGCCCTGGCAACCGCCCAGGATGTTCGGCGCGACCACGAACCAGCGGTTCGTGTCCAGGGCCTGCCCCGGACCGATCAGGTGACCCCACCAGCCGGGCGTGGGATGGCCGGGGCCGGCCTCGCCGACCACGTGGCTGTCACCGGTGAGGGCGTGCAGCACCAGCACGGCGTTGTCCCGAGCCGGCGACAGCTCCCCCCAGGTCTCGTACGCCAGCCGCACGCCGGGCAGCCCTCCCTCGACCCAGGGCGTGGAGGACCACTCCAGGGGCAGCGGCCCCAGCTCGACGAACTGGCGGTCACCCACCGGGTCGCCGGGTTGCCAGGCGGGAATCAGGCCTCCTTGGCGGCCCGGAACCCAGCGTCCAAGTCGGCCAGGATGTCGTCGATGTTCTCGATGCCGACGGCCAGCCGGACCAGCCCCGGGGTCACGCCGGTGCTCAGCTGCTCGGCCTCGCTCAGCTGGCTGTGCGTGGTCGAGGCCGGGTGGATGACCAGCGAGCGCACGTCACCGATGTTCGCCACGTGGCTGTGCAGCTCGAGGGCGTTGACGAAGCGCTTGCCGGCCTCCAGCCCGCCGACGATCTCGAAGGCCAGCACGGCCCCGGCACCCAGCGGCGCGTACTTCTGCCCCAGGTCGTACCACTTGCTGGTCTTCAGGCCCGCGTACGCGACGCTCTCCACCTCGTCGCGGCCGGTCAGCCACTCGGCCACCCGAGTGGCGTTGCTCACGTGCCGCTCCATCCGCAGGCTGAGAGTCTCGATCCCCTGGGCCAGCAGGAACGAGTTGAAGGGCGCGGCGGCGGGACCGAGGTCGCGGAGCAGCTGCACCCGCGCCTTGAGGATGAAGGCCAGGTTGGCCCCCAACGCACTGCCGACGCCGAGGTCGGGCGCGTAGCGCAGCCCGTGGTAGCTCGGGTCCGGCTCGTTGAACTGCGGGAACCTCTCCGGGTCCGCGGCGTAGTCGAAACGGCCGGCGTCGATGATCGCGCCGCCGATCGCGGTGCCGTGGCCGCCGAGGTACTTGGTCGTCGAGTGCACCACGATGTCGGCGCCCCACTCCAGGGGCCGGATCAGGTACGGCGTCGCGACCGTGTTGTCGACGATCAGCGGCACTCCGACCTCGTGCGCCAGGTTCGCCACGTTCTCGATGTCGAGGATGTCCTGCTTCGGGTTGGAGATCGTCTCGGCGAAGAAGGCCTTGGTGTTCGGCCGCACGGCCGACCGCCACGACTCGAGGTCGTCGGGGTCGTCGACGAAGGAGACCTGGATGCCCAGCTTCGGGAAGGTGTAGTGCAGCAGGTTGTAGGTGCCGCCGTACAGGCTCGGGCTGGCCACGAGGTGCGAACCGGTCTCGGCCACGTTGAGCAGAGCCAGCAGCTCCGCCGACTGCCCGGACGCGGTCAACAGCCCGCCGACTCCACCCTCCAGCGACGCGAGCCGCTTCTCCACCACGTCGGAGGTCGGGTTCATGATCCGGGTGTAGATGTTGCCGAACTCCTTCAGGGCGAAGAGGTTCGCGGCGTGGTCGGTGTCGTTGAAGACGTACGACGTGGTCTGGTAGATCGGCAGCGCCCGGGCTCCGGTGGCGGAGTCCGGCTCCTGGCCGGCATGGATCTGACGGGTCTCGAAGGACCAACTCTGGCTCATATCAGGCAACGTAGCCCGGCACACGAGGCATTGCCCAGTGTCTCAGTGGACAACCCGATCCGGTCGCAGAGCGTACGAAAGGGGGAAAGCCTAGGATCGACCCCATGACATCGACCGTCCCCCTGCCGGCTCACCTGGAGGATGCGGTCCGCAGCGAGACGTCACTGCGCCGGTTCCTGGACGGGCTGCCCGGAGTCGATCCGGTCGGGGTCGAGCAGCGGGCAGCGGCCCTGGCCACCAGGTCGATCAAGAAGTCGTCCAAGCTCGCCGCCATCGACCTGGCCATCTCGATGGTCGACCTGACCACCCTGGAGGGCGCCGACACCGAGGGCAAGGTGCGCAACCTGTGCCGCAAGGCGATGCTGCCCGACCCGGAGTTCCCCGAGGTACCGCGGACCGCGGCGGTGTGCGTCTATCCCGATCTGGCCGCGACGGCGGTGGAGATGGTCCGTGGCAGCGGCGTCAAGGTCGCCGCGGTCGCCACCGCGTTTCCGTCCGGCCGCTCCAGCATCGAGGTGAAGCTGGCCGACACCCGGATGGCGGTGCAGGCCGGGGCCGACGAGATCGACATGGTGATCGACCGGGGCGCCTACCTCGCCGGCCGGTACGGCGTGGTGTTCGACCAGATCCAGCAGGTCAAGGCCGCCTGCGGTGACGCTCGGCTCAAGGTGATCTTGGAGACCGGAGAGCTGGCCACGTACGACAACGTCCGGCGGGCCTCCTGGCTGGCCCTGCTGGCCGGCGGCGACTTCATCAAGACCTCCACCGGCAAGGTCGCCCCGGCCGCCACCCTGCCGGTCACCCACGTGATGCTGCAGGCCGTCCGCGACTGGCGGGACCAGACCGGTCAGCAGCGCGCGGTCAAACCCGCGGGGGGCATCAAGACGACCAAGGACGCGATCCGCTACCTGGTGGCGGTGCACGAGGTCGCCGGACCCGAGTGGCTGGATCCGTACTGGTTCCGCTTCGGCGCCTCCTCGGTGCTGAACGACCTGCTGATGCAGCGCCGCAGCCAGCTCTCCGGGCACTACTCCGGACCCGACTACGTGACACTCGATTGAGGACGAACATGGACTGGGAGTACGCCCCCGCGCCCGAGTCGGCGGCCATCGGTGCGATCAAGGACCGCTATCTGCCCTTCATCGACGGAACCTTCGTCGAGGGCGGTGGCGACGACCTGATCACGTACAGCCCCGGCACGGCGGAGCAGCTGTCGACGGTGTCGACCGTGAACGAGGCCGACGTCGGCCGCGCCGTCACCGCGGCCCGGCGCGCGTACGACAAGGTCTGGGCACCGATGTCCGGCGCGGAGCGCGGCAAGTACCTGTTCCGGATCGCCCGCGGCATCGCCGAGCGGGCCCGGGAGCTGGCGGTGGTGGAGACGCTGGACAACGGCAAGCCGATCAAGGAGACCCGCGACTTCGACGTCCCCACAGCGGCGCAGCACTTCTTCTACCACGCGGGCTGGGCCGACAAGCTGCAGCACCTGGGGCTCGGCGCCGACCCGCGTCCGCTGGGTGTGGCCGGTCAAGTCATCCCCTGGAACTTCCCGCTGCTGATGGCGGCCTGGAAGATCGCGCCCGCGCTGGCCGCCGGCAACACCGTGGTGATCAAGCCCGCGGAGACCACGCCGCTGTCGATCCTGGTGCTGGCCGAGGTGATCGCGGACGCGGACCTGCCCCCCGGCGTGGTCAACATCGTCCCCGGTGCGGGTGACGTCGGCTCGACCCTGGTCAACCACCCCGGTCTGGACAAGGTCGCCTTCACCGGCTCCACCCCCGTGGGTCGCTCGATCCAGCAGAGCCTGGCCGGCACCGGCCGCAAGCTCACCCTGGAGCTGGGCGGCAAGGGCGCCAACATCGTCTTCGCCGACGCCGCGCTGGACCAGGCGGTGGAGGGCATCGTCAACGGCATCTTCTTCAACGCCGGCCAGGTCTGCTGCGCCGGCTCCCGGCTGCTCGTCCAGGAGTCGATCGCCGAGGAGCTGCTGGCCAAGCTGCGCGCCCGGGTCGAGACGCTGCGGGTGGGTGACCCGATGGACAAGAACACCGACGTGGGAGCGATCAACTCCGCCCGCCAGCTCGAGCGGATCACCACGCTGACCCAGGCGGGACGGGACGAGGGTGCCGAGGTGTGGTCGGCGTCCTGCCCGCTGCCCGAGCGCGGCTGGTTCTTCCCGCCCACGCTGATCACCGCAGCGAGCTCGTCGATGCGGGTGTCTCGCGAGGAGATCTTCGGGCCGGTGCTGACGGTGCTGACCTTCCGCACCCCCGACGAGGCGCTGGCCAAGGCCAACAACACCCCGTACGGGCTGTCGGCCGGGGTCTGGACCGAGAAGGGCTCCCGGGCGATGGGGATGGCCGCGGGTCTTCGGGCCGGCGTCGTCTGGGACAACACGTTCAACCGGTTCGACCCGGCCGCCTCGTTCGGTGGCTACGGCGAGTCCGGCTTCGGTCGTGAGGGCGGGCCGTCCGGGATGGCTGCCTATCTGGACACCGACGACGAACCGGTGCTGCCGGCGTCCCGCAGCGGAAGGAAGGAGCGCCGATGAGTCACCTGGCCGTGCCCAAGACGTACAAGCTCTATCTGGGGGGCAAGTTCCCCCGCTCCGAGTCGGGGCGCACCTATCAGCTCCGCGACGCCGACGGTCAGCTGCTGGCCAACGCGGCCCGGGCCTCCCGCAAGGACGCCAGGGACGCCGTGGTCGCCGCCCGCAAGGGGTTCGGTGCCTGGTCGGGCGCGACGCCGTACAACCGGGGCCAGGTGATCTACCGCATCGCCGAGATGCTGGACGGTCGGCGGGCGGAGTTCGTCGACCTGCTCACCCGGGGCGGCGCCCGGGCGGCGGCGGCTGGCACCGAGGTCGACGCCGCGGTGGACCGGCTCGTGCACTACGCGGGCTGGACCGACAAGCTCCCGGCCGTGTTCGGCTCCAGCAACCCGATCTCGGGTCCCTACTTCTCCTACTCCGCGCCCGAACCCACCGGGGTGGTGGCGGCGCTCGCCCCCACCGACGCCCCGCTGCTCGGTCTGGTCTCGGTGATCGCGCCGATCATGGCCGGCGGCAACGCGTGCGTCGTCGTCGCGGCGGAGTCCGACGCGTACGTCGCCGTCACCTTCGGCGAGGTGCTGGCCACCTCCGACGTGCCGGCCGGCGTGGTGAACCTGCTCACCGGATCGAGTGCCGAGATCGCCCCGCACCTGGCCGCCCACGCCGACGTCAACGGCCTCGACCTGACCGGCGCGGACGCCGAGCTGGCCACCGCGCTGGAGCGGGCTGCGTCGGACACGGTCAAGCGGGTCTACCGACCCAAGGGCACACCGGACTTCACGGCCGGCCCCGGCACCGGCCGTCTGCGGGCGTTCCTGGAGATCAAGACGGTCTGGCACCCGGTCGGTGCGCTGTCGCTCGCGGGTGGCTCTGCGTACTGAGGTGCCTGTTCCACACTCCCATCGGGCTCGAGTGGTGCTGCTCGCCGGTCCGTCCGGCAGCGGGAAGTCACGGGTGGCCGCGCTGTCCGCCTGCCCCCAGCTGAGACTCGACGACTTCTATCTGGACCTGGACCACCCCGGGCTGCCGCGCACGCTCGGCATCGTGGACTGGGACGACATCGCCAGCTGGGACGTCGACGGCGCTCTCTCGGCGATCGTCTCGCTCTGCGCCACCGGCGAGGCACCGGTGCCGACGTACGACATCGCCACCAGCCGCCGGGTCGGACGGCACGCGCTCGATCTGGAGGGTGCTCCCTGCTTCGTCGCCGAGGGTCTGTTCGCGGCCGAACTGGTCGCGCTCTGCCGGGAGGCCGGTGTGCTCGGTGATGCCCTGTACCTCGACCGGCCCCGGCTGCTCACCATGCTGCTGCGCTTCGTCCGGGACGTCCGCGAGCACCGCAAGCCGATCGGGGTGCTGATCCGACGCGGACTGGCGCTCTATCGGGCCGAGCCCGCCATCCGATCCCGGTCACTGGAGCTCGGCTGTCGACCGGTCAGCCTGCGGGAAGCCCTGCGCGTCGTCGAGCGGAGGATGCACACTAGGTCCTCGTGAGTGAACCCCAGCAGCTGCGGATCGCCTACCAGGGCGAGCCCGGCGCCAACTCCCACATCGTCTGCGTGCAGCACTACCCGAACGCCGAGGCGATCGCCTGTGCGTCCTTCGAGGACGTGTTCGCGGCGGTGGACGCCGGCGAGGCGGATCTGGCCCTGATCCCGATCGACAACTCGATCGCGGGCCGGGTGGCCGACATCCACCACTTCCTGCCCGGCTCGGGGCTGCACATCATCGCCGAGCACTTCCTGCGGATCCGCTTCCACCTGATGGGGGTGCCCGGCACCACGCTGGAGACGATCAAGACGGTGCACTCCCACGTGCACGCGCTCGGCCAGTGCCGCAAGATCATCGCCGAGCACCACTGGCGACCGTTGATCGCCGGTGACACCGCGGGGGCCGCCCGGGAGATCGTCGAGGCGAACGACGTGACCCAGGCCTCGATCTCCCCGCCGCTGGCCGCCGAGATCTACGGTCTGCAGGTGCTGGCCCGCGACATCGAGGACGAGGAGCACAACACCACCCGCTTCGTGCTGCTGTCGCCGGAGTTCGTCCAGGCGCCCGCCGGCAACGGCCCGGTGGTGACCTCCTTCATCTTCAACGTCCGGAACCTGCCGGCGGCGCTCTACAAGGCGCTCGGCGGCTTCGCGACCAACGGCGTGAACATGACCAAGCTGGAGTCCTACATGGTGAACGGCGAGTTCACCGCCACCCAGTTCCTGGCCGAGGTCGACGGGCACCCCGACGACCTCGGACTGAGCCGGGCGCTGGAGGAGCTGACCTTCTTCACCACCGAGGTGAAGGTGCTCGGTGTCTACCCGGCCGACCCGTTCCGCCTCTCCTGAGCAGCGGGCTCCCGATCAGGGGCCGACCACCACGAAGGTCGCGGCCGCCGTGGGCGGCAGCCGATAGTCGTAGCCGAAGCCGGTGACCGGCCAGGGCACGTTCTGCGTCCGACGACCGTCGTTGTAGTAGCCGACGACCCGCGACCCGTCGCTCAGCACACCGCTGTCCCGGACCAGGTCGCGACCCGCCGGCCCGGATCCCGTGGTCAGGTCGGCGAGCCGCAGGTTCAGCTCGGCGACCGACCACCAGCTACCCGAGGTGGTCCCGCTGGAGATCCGGACGTAGCGGGCCTTCGTCTCCGGCAGCGAGATGACCATCTCGCCGGTCCGACCCGGTCCGCGAGCGACCGACCGCCAGCTGCCGCCGTCGTCGGACACCTGGACGACGTAGGAGCGCAGGTAGTCTCCGGCGCTCTGGCCCACGTCGAGGGACACCTCGGTGAAGGACTGCACCCGACCGAGGTCGACGGTCAGGTTCATGTCGTCGTCCTGTCCTTCGCCCGAGCTCCAGCGGGTCTTCGGATCGCCGTCCAGCACGTGGGCGAGCGGATCGTCGTCGGTCGGAGTCACCCCCTCGGCGGTGACCTTCCAGCCGGTCCGGTCGAGTGCCGTGGCGTCCCCTCGCCTCAGCCTCGCACCGTAGGGCAGCGCGTACGCCAGCCAGTGGTCGTCGAGCCGCACCTGGCTCATCGCCGCGATCACCTCGGGGCCGACGCTCGCGGTCAGCCGACCGGTCGGCGTGCCGGCGGGGCCACGCCCGTAGTCGAGGTCGACCCACCCCCGATCGCCGGCCGGGGCCATCCGGTCCGGGGCCCGGAAGCGGTAGGTCGCGGCGGCTCCCGGCGCCAGGGTCGCCGTCGCGTGCCGGTCTGCGACCGCGAGATCGAACGTCCGGCTCTGGTGCCCCTGGTTGTGCGCGACGACGACGATCGAGCCGTCCCGGTTCCGGTACGCCACGTTGCTCACCGGCGATCCGACCGGCTGCGAGGACCCGATCCGGACCGCCCCCGGCGCGACGAACCGGCTCGCGTGAGCGAGTGCCCAGTACTCCAGGTTCTTGGTCACGGTGCCGTCGTCGTTCACGGTGACCACGCCGCGGCAGGTCGTGCAGCCCCCGATGAACGGGCCCTTGCGCTGGTCGAGGGCGAGGTTCCACAAGATCACCGACTGCCCCCAGTTGCGTGGCACGCCGATCACCGTGTCCATCGTGAGGTCGAACGCCTCGTCGGGAGTCCCCTGCCAGTCCCCGCCCGAGCACTCGGTCAGGAAGGCCTGCGCGTGCGGGTAGTCGTTGTGCGACACCGACTGGGCCGACACCTCGCCGCCGTAGCAGTGCCAGGCCGTCCCCGGCACGTAGCGGGCCGCCCGCCGATCGTGGTAGATCGCCTCCGGGTAGTCGGTGATGTCCCAGTTGTGGTCGTAGCCCAGGATCGTGGTGTCGTCGAGTCCCGCCTTGTCCAGGGCCGGACCGAGGTCGCGGCCGAGGAAGCGCGCCGCCTGGTCGGGCATCACGCCCATGCCGGGATAGTCCTCCGGCTCGTACAGCGGCTCGTTCTGCAGCGACACGTAGTCGGTGGGGATACCCGCCTTCGCGTACGCGCGCACGAACGTCACGAAGTACTGCGCGTACGCCTTCTCGTACTTCTCCCGCAGTGACCCCTGGACCAGCGAGCCGTTGTCCTTCATCCAGCCCGGTGCACTCCACGGGCTGGCCATGAAGGACAGCTCCGGGTTGATCGCGTACGCCTCCTTCAGCCGCGGCAGGATGTACGCGCGATCGTGCGCGATGCTGAAGTCGGACAGGTCGGCGTCGGTCTCGCCGCTCGGCTGGTCGTCGTAGGAGTACGCCTTGCCCACCGCGAAGTCGGAGGCCCCCATCGGCTGCCGCAGCATCGACAAGCCGATGCCCTCGGTGGTGGAGAACAGGTCTGTCATGATCGACTTCCGGGCCGCCGCCGGCAGACCGGACAGCACGTACGCCGACGAGTCAGTCATCGAGGCGCCGAAGCCGGTCATCCTCTGGTAGCGCCGGGTCGGGTCGACCACTATCGCGTCCCGGTCACCGGAGCCGTCCCGCCAGGGCAGGACCGGCTGCCGCGCCAGTCGCTGACCGGTCGTCAGGTCGGTGACCCAGGAGTCGACGCCGCCGCTCCAGGCCCTCGGCGACGGAGTCGCCGCGACCGGCGCCGCCAGGGCCGTGAGCACCAGGGCGGACGCCAGGCCGGCCACGATCAGACCGAGGGCGGTGCTGCGATGTGCCATGGATCCCTCGCTTCGCTGCGTGATCGGCTATCGCTCTCCTGCGGATCGCTCCACCGTACGACTGTGCGGTCCGAGCCTGAAGGGGGCGGCTGATGAACGCCACCTGCCGACCTTGTCGGTGGCTTTTCGCCGACGCCGCTCGGGTGCAGGACGGCCTGCGGGCCCTGGGTACTACTCTGTGCCTTGGCTCGGGGGCCGAACGAATCGTGGAGAGATCGCCATGCGCGCAGCCGTCCGTACCGCCCTCATCGTCCTGGTCTCGGCCGCCGTTGGCCTGGGATCCTCGTTGGCGTCGCCGAGAGCCGAGGCCGCCGCCCCGTCCGTCACGGTCACCAAGGTCGTCGAGGGTCTCTCCGTTCCCTGGGACGTGACCTGGATCGGCGGCCTGATGATGTTCGACCAGCGGGCCGGCGGCATCTGGTCGAAGTGGCCGGGAGCCTCGGCCAAGCGGGTGCGGATGGCGCTGCCCAAGCCGTTCGTCCAGAGCGAGTCGGGGATGCTCGGTCTGGTCGCCGACCCCAAGGCGGCCACGAACAAGTACTTCTACACCTGCATGGCGGTGGCCAACAGCAACGGCACCCGCAAGGACATCGAGGTCTGGAAGTGGCGTCTGACGACCAGCACCACGGCGACCAAGGTGAAGACGCTGGTCACCGGCATCCCGCTGTCGTCGGGCCGCCACTCCGGCTGCCGGTTGCGCTTCCGCTCCTCGACGATGCTCTACATCGGCACCGGTGACGCGGCCGTCGGCACCATCCCGCAGAACCTGAAGTCCCTGGGTGGCAAGGTGTTGCGGATCCGCAGTGACGGTTCCATCCCGAAGTCCAACCCGTTCTACAAGCGCGGGGGCTACGCGCGGTACGTGTGGACGTACGGGCACCGCAACGTGCAGGGTCTGGCGTTCCGGGCGAGCAACGGCCAGATGTGGAGCGCCGAGCACGGCCCGAGCCGGGACGACGAGGTCAACCGCATCCTGAAGGGCCGCAACTACGGCTGGAACCCGACCGGCGGCTACTACAACGAGACCCGACCGATGACCGACAAGGCCCGCTTTCCCCAGGCATACAGCGCGAAGTGGCACTCCGGCTCGCCGACCGTGGCCACCAGCGGGGCGACCTTCCTGACCGGCAGCCGGTGGAAGTCCTGGGACAACAAGCTCCTGGTGGCCAAGCTGAAGGGCAAGGGCGTGATGGTGTTCTACGTCTCGGCGTCCGGCAGGACCACGCTGTCCCAGACGATCCTCACGGGCTACGGCCGCATCCGCACGGTCCAGCAGGGTCCGGACGGATCGCTGTACTTCACCACCTCGAACGTCAAGGGCGACGCCATCTACAAGGTGACTCCGCGGTAGCTCGGGCGCCTCAGCTGTCGGCCGCGGTGAGGGCCAACGCCTCGTCGGCGGGTGCCTCCACGCGGTGCTGGTCGATCCCGGCCAGGTGGGTCCGTCCCAGCCAGAGGATCCCGGCGGCGATCAGCAGTCCGGCGCAGCCGATCCAGTACGGGGCGCCGTACCCGAGCGAGCCGGCGATCACCCCGGCCAGGGCCGGCGCCGCGGCTCCACCGACGAAGCGGACCCCGCTGTACGTCGAGGAGGCGACCGCTCGCGGCAGGTCCGTGGCCCCCATCACCGACTCGGTCAGCACGGTGTTCATCACCCCCAGGAACAGCCCGCCGACCACGATCCCGATGATCAGGATCTGCAGGTCCTCCACGTTGACGGCGAGGACGGCCATCACGACCGCCAGGGCGGCCAGCATCGCGTACAGGGTGCGGCGACGCCCGAACCGCCGGGTCAGCACCGGGGCCACGAAGACCGAGGTGACGGCCAGGGCGATGCCCCAACCGCAGAAGATCAGACCGAGCTCGTGCGCGCCGAACTCGGTGACGCCCGCGGCGTGCGCGGCCGCCTCGAGCGGGAAGGGGCTCCAGGCGAGCAGGCTGAAGAAACCGAAGTTGTAGAACAGCGCGGCCAGGCCGAGGGTGAGCAGCGCCGGTCGCTTCAGAGCCCGGAACGTGGCGCTCAGAGCGACCGGTTCCGGCCTGGTGGTCTCTCGACCGAGCAGGATCGACAACGCGATCAAGGCGATCGCCATCAGGGCGGCCGTGCCGAAGAACGGTCCCCGCCAGGAGATGCTGCCCAGGGCACCACCGAGCAGCGGCCCGACGGCGATGCCGATGCCGAGCGCGGCCTCGTACAAGATCACCGCGCTGTCGGCGCCGCCGCTCGCCGCGCCGACGATCGTGGCCAGCGCGGTGGAGATGAACAGCGCGTTGCCCAGACCCCATCCGGCCCGGAAGCCGATGATCATGCCGACGCTGTCGGATGCCCCGGCGAGGGCCGCGAAGACCACGATCAGCGTCAGCCCCATCAACAGCGTCCGCTTGGCCCCGATCCGGCTGGACACGAAGCTGGTGAAGAACATCGCCAGACCGGTGACCAGCAGATAGCTGGTGAACAGCAGCATCGTCTGCGCGGCGGACGCTCCGAGATCGGCGCTGATCGCGGGCAGGATCGGATCGACCAGACCGATGCCCATGAAGGCGATCACACAGGCGAAGGCGACCGCCCAGACGGCCTTCGGCTGCTTCAGCAGGGACGGGGATGCAGCGTGCGCGGACAAGAGCGGGGACCTCCGGCGGACATTTACTTAGTCTGACTATGTAAATGTTAGCACGGATCCCCGACCTGTCAGATGCTGTGGTCGTCGGAGCGACCACAGCATCTGACAACTCGGAAGGGGTTCAGGCCAGTCGGGCGAAGTCCGGGCCGGTCTCCCCCAGCGTGTCGTCCAGCTTGGCGAACAGCGGCGACGGCTTGGCCAACGGCTTGCCGGGCTCGATCGGGATGGAGGCCCAGCGTGCCTGCTCACCGGCGTAGTCCCCCATCAGCACCGGGTAGTCCGGGCCACCGTCCTCCGAGACCGTACGGATCTCCGGCTGTGCGGCCCAGACCCCGTCGCCACCCAGGGCCTCGTGCACCTTCTGGGCGGCGTGCGGCAGGAACGGGGTGAGCAGCGTGTTGGCGTCGGAGACCACCTGCAGCGCGGTGTGCAGCACCGTGTCCCGGCGGGCGGTGTCGTCCTTCAGCTTCCAGGGTTCGTTGTCGGAGATGTACTTGTTGGCGGTTCCGACCACGCGCATCGCCTCACCGATCGCCTGCTTGAACCGGCTGCGGCGCAACAGCGCGCCGACCGTGTCGAACGCCTGTCGGGATGCCCCCATCAGCTCGTGGTCGGCGTCGCGCAGGTCGAGGGCCGCCGGGATCGCGCCGACGTTCTTGTGTGCCATGGACACCGACCGGTTGACCAGGTTGCCCCACTCGTTGGCCAGCTCGAAGTTGTTCCGCCGCACGAACTCGTCCCAGGTGAAGTCGGTGTCCTGGTTCTCCGGGCCCGCCACCGAGATGAAGTAGCGGAGCGCATCCGGTCCGAACTCGTTGATGAAGTCACCGACGTAGATCACCTGCCCACGGCTGGTGGAGAACTTCGACCCGCTCATGGTCAGGAACTCGCTGGAGACGATCTCGTCGGGCAGCCGGAGCTCACCCATCGGGCCGACCTGACCACCGTGGTCACCCTGTCCGTTGTGGCCGAGCAGGATCCCCGGCCAGATGACGGAGTGGAAGACGATGTTGTCCTTGCCCATGAAGTAGTAGCCGAGGGCCTCGGGGTCCTCCCACCACTTCCGCCACGCCTCCGGGTCGCCGGTCCGTCGGGCCCACTCGACCGAGGCGGACAGGTAGCCGATCACCGCGTCGAACCAGACGTACAGCCGCTTCATCGGTTGGTCGGACCAGCCGTCCAGTGGCACCGGCACCCCCCAGTCGAGGTCCCGGGTGATGGCCCGCGGCTTCAGGTCCTGCAGCAGGTTCTGGCTGAACTTCAACACGTTGGGGCGCCAGTCGGTGCGCGAGGACAACCAGCTGCCCAGCGAACCGGCCAGGGCCGGCAGGTCGAGGAAAAGGTGCTCGGTCTCGACGAACTTCGGGGTCTCCCCGTTGATCCGGGTGCGCGGGTTGATCAGGTCGATCGGGTCGAGCTGGTTGCCGCAGTTGTCGCACTGGTCGCCGCGGGCGCCGTCGTACCCGCAGATCGGGCAGGTGCCCTCGATGTAGCGGTCGGGCAGGGTGCGGCCGGTCGACGGCGACACCGCGCCCTTGGTCTGCTTCGCGACGATGTAGCCGTTCTCGTACAGACCCTTGAACACCTGCTGGGTCACCCGGTAGTGGTTCTGGGTGATCGTCCGGGTGAACAGGTCGTACGACAGCCCGAGCCCCTGCAGGTCCTCGGCGATCACCCGGTTGTACTTGTCGGCGGTCTGCCGGGTGGTGAGTCCCTCCCGCTCGGCCTGCACCAGGATCGGGGTGCCGTGCTCGTCGGTGCCGGAGACCATCAGCACGTCGTGGCCGCTCATCCGCATGTACCGGGAGAAGACGTCAGAGGGGACACCGAAACCGGAGACGTGACCGATGTGGCGCGGGCCGTTGGCGTACGGCCACGCGACAGCGGTCAACACGCGTGAGCTCATTGGTCCACCCTAGTGCGGCACGACAGGGCTCCGAACCGCCTTTCCCGCCTCGTCGGCCGGCCACGTACAGTCGCAGCCGTGGCGGGTGGACGGTAGTGCCGGAGCCGACCGGGCCCGATCGTCGGCTGCTGCGGCCGGGTCTGCGACTGGTGATCGCCGGCACCGTCGGACGGGGCCGGCGACCGGCGCAGTACTACGCGGGCACCGGCAACCGGTTCTGGGAGCTGCTGCAGGCCGGCGGTCTGGTCGAGGAGCGTCTCGACCCGGATCGGGCGGAACAGCTGCCGGAGCGCGGGATCGGACTGACCGATCTGGTGATCGAGCGCGTCCGGCGGATCGGTCACGAGCCCGAGATGATCATCCACCGCCGGCCTTTCGACATCGCGATCCGTTGGGTGGCGCCGCAGGCGGTCGCCTTCGTCAGCAAGACGGCAGCGATCTGGTACGCCCGCGGCGCGGGCGAGCGGCTCCCCCGCGGCTACGGCGAGCTCGACTGGAGCGTGGCCGGCGTCCCGGGCTTCGTGCTGCCCGGACCGTCGGGGGCGAACAACGGCATGCCGCTCGCCCTGCGGACCGCGCTGTGGAGCGATCTGGCCGACTTCCTGCAGGCCTCCGGCGGGCCGCCGGTCAGGCGGGCTTGACCGACTGCAATGTGGAGGTCAGGCGGTCTTGACCGCCTGCAAGGTGTACGTCAGCGGCATCCGGTCCGGTCGCTCGGGCAGTCGGTACTCCCCGTCCTCGCCGGCCACCATGTCGGGCATGGCCTGCCAGGGCACACTGCGGTGCTCCTCGAAACCGGTGATGGTCAGCCCGGCGGCGAGGACGGCGGAGAGGATCTCGCCGATGCCGTGGTTCCACTGCGCCGAGCGGGTGTGGGCGAACTCGGTCTCGGTGCTGACGTAGGTGCCCGGCTCGTCCCAGGTGGTCGGCTCGGTCCGCTCGAAGTACGGGAAGTCGATCACCAGTGACCCGTCCAGCCGGTCCAGGTCGGTCGCCCAGAGCACCGGATGGCCCTCGCGGATGAAGAACCGGCCGCCCGGCTTCAACAGGTCGGCCACCACCTGCGCCCAGCGCGCCACATCGGGCAGCCAACAGAGCACCCCGATGCCGGTGTAGACGATGTCGTACGCCTCCGCGCCCAGCACCGCCACCGCGTCGTACACGTCGGCGACGTGGTAGTCGATCGCCGTGCCGGTCGCCTCGGCGAGGCTGCGGGCCTGCTCGATGGAGGCGGTGGAGAAGTCCAGGCCGGTCATGGTGGCGCCCAGCCGCGCCAGCGACAGCGTGTCGGTGCCGATGTGACACTGCAGGTGAGCTCCCCGCAGGCCGGTCAGATCACCCAGCCGCGGCCGGTCGAAGCTGACCACGTCGGACAGGTGGTCGGGATCGCTGACGTAGCGCTCGACCCCGTAGTCGGGTGACGCGGCGTGCGCCGGGGCCCGCTCGTCCCACATGGCCCGGTTCAGGGCAAGGTACTCGTCCACGGGACGACCTTAGGACCGGCGCACCCGGCCCCCGAAACGCGTCCACGGACGGGAATTGCCCGTGCCCCAGACCGGCTGGACCCACAATTTCCATCCACGGACGGGAATTGCCCGTGCCCCGGACCGGCCGGACCCACAATTTCCATCCACGGACGGGAATTGCCCGCACCCAGACCGGCCGGACCGACAATTTCCATCCACGGACGGGAATTGCCCGCACCCGGACCGGCCAGACCGACAATATCCATCCACGGACGGCAATTGCCCTACCCCGGCGCGGCCGACTCACAGCAGCGGCGACACCAATCGCGAGACACCCTCCTTGACCGCCCACGTGTAGCGGTTGCCGAACGCCATGTTCCGATCGAACGGGGTGCACAGGGTGAGGTCGTCGAGGTAGACGTCACGCAACCGGCCACCCAGCTCGGCGTCGTAGAAGAACGCGTTGACCTCGAAGTTGAGCCGGAAGCTGCGGTAGTCCATGTTGGCCGTGCCGACCGAGCCCATCTCGTGGTCGACCAGCACCGTCTTGGCGTGCAGGAAGCCGTTGCGGTAGATGAAGATCCGCGCGCCGGCCTGGGCCAGCTCGTCGGCGTAGCTCAACGTCGCCGGGTAGACGAGCAGGTGATCGGGCTTGTCCGGGATCATCAACCGGACGTCCAGCCCGGAGCGGGCGGCGATCTTCAGGGCGTCGAGCACCGCGAAATCGGGCATGAAGTACGGGGACTGGATCCACACCGACCGGCGCGCGGAGTCGATCATCTTGATGTAGCCGAACTTGATCCGCTCCCAGGACGAGTCCGGGCCACTGGCGGCGATCTGCAGGGCGACGCGGCCGGGCGGATCGGTCGGCTCGACGAAGTACTCCTCGCGCCAGGTCACGCGGTCGGCGGGGACGGCCGCGGCGTTCCAGTCCGTCAGCAGCCGTCGCTGGATACCCGCCACCGCGCTGCCGGTGATCCGCAGGTGGGTGTCGCGCCAGTAGCCGAACCTGGGGTTCTCGCCGAGGTACTCGTCGCCGACGTTGAAGCCGCCGATGTAGCCGATCGTCCCGTCGATCACCACCAGCTTGCGGTGGGTGCGGTTGTTCACCCGCAGGTTGATCAGCGGCACCTTGCTCTTGAAGAACGTGGCCACCTTCCCGCCGGCGGCCCGCAGCTCGGCCAGGTCGGATCTGGAGATCGTCCGGCCGCCCAGCGCGTCCCAGAACACCAGCACCTCGACGCCGGCACGAGCACGATCGGTCAGGGCGGCGATGATCCGGGTGCCGAGCTTGTCGCCACGGAAGATGTAGTAGTAGACGTGCACGTGGTCGGTGGCGGCGTAGATGTCAGCGATCAGCCGGTCGAACTTCTCCTTGCCGTCGTGGAAGACCTCGACCCGGTTGTCCTCACTCAGGCGAGCACCGTCGTCACTGAGCAGCAGCTCCACCACGAGGGCGTTGCGGCGGGCGACGTCGTTGTCGGGCACCAGGGTGCCGGCGGTCAGCGCCCGCCTCTGCTCGGTGATCAGCTCGTCGTAGTCGATCCCCGAGCCCTCGAGCTTGTGGAAGATCTTCTCCTTGGTCAGCCGACGCCCGATGAAGACCCACAGGAGGAAGCCGAGCAGCGGGATGAAGAACATCACCAGGATCCACGCCCACAACGAGCTCGGCTCACGCCGTTCGCGGAACATGGTGATGATCGCCAACGCGATGTTGATCAACAGGATCACCGTGATCAGCGTGGTGACGATCGAGACCGCGTCGCCGAACAGGGACTCCCAGGTCACCCTCCGGGCCCACTCATCCGTTGGCGCCCAGCGCCGCGAAGCCGGGCTTGATCACGTCCTCGATCAGCCGGAGCCGGACGTCGAACGGGTAGAACGCGCTCTTGGCCGCGTTGATGGTGAACCAGCGCACGTCGTCCAGGGTGTAGTCGAACGCCTCGCAGAGCAGCGCGAACTCCCGCGACAGGGTGGTCCGGCTCATCAGCTGGTTGTCGCTGTTCACGGTCACCCGGAACCGGAGCTGGCGCAGCAGGCCGATGGGGTGCTCCGCGATGGAGGCGGCCGCACCGGTGTGCACGTTGGACGACGGGCACATCTCCAGCGGGATCCGCTGATCACGGATGTAGGCGGCCAGGTCACCCAGCTTGGGCTTGCCGTTCGGACCGAGGGTGATGTCGTCGATGATCCGCACCCCGTGTCCGAGGCGGTTGGCCCCGCAGATCTGGACGGCCTCCCAGATCGACGGCAGCCCGAATGCCTCGCCGGCGTGGATGGTGAAGAAGGCGTTGTTGCGCTTCAGGTAGTCGAACGCGTCGAGGTAGCGGGTCGGCGGGTACCCAGCCTCGGCGCCGGCGATGTCGAAGCCGGCGACGCCGGAGTCGCGGTAGTCGATCGCCAGGCTCGCGATCTCCCGGGACGGCCGGTTGTGACGCATCGCGGTGACCAGCTGGCGGACCACGATCGGGTGCCCGGCGGCCGCGGCCGCGTCCATCCCCTCGGCCAAGCCGTCCCGGACCGCTTCCACCGCCTGTGACGGGGTGAGTCCGCCCTCGATGTGCTGCTCGGGAGCCCAGCGGGTCTCCCCGTAGACGACTCCGTCGGCGGCCAGGTCCTCGACGAACTCCCGAGCCACCCGGCGCAGGTTGTCCGCGCTCTGCATCACCGCGACCGTGTGCACGAAGGTGGACAGGTACCGCTCCAGCGGACCCGAGCTGGCCGCCTCGTGGATCCAGGTGGCCAGACCGTCGGCTTCGGTGACCGGCAGCTCGTGACCGATCTCGGCGGCCAGGTCGATGATCGTCTGGGGCCGCAGCCCGCCGTCCAGGTGATCGTGCAGCGAGACCTTGGGGGCGGCGCGGATCACGTCGAGCGGGACACTCACCTGGCCTCCTTCCGTACGTGGTCGAGATCGTCGCGACCGAAGGCGAGCGGCAGCAGCTCCTCCATCCGCCGGATGCCCAGGGGTGTGTCGATCAAGAGGTTGGGCCCGCCATGCTCCCACAGCAGCTGACGACAGCGCCCGCACGGCATCAGCCGCTCGCCGAGGGCGTTGCTGCAGGTGAAGGCGACCAGCCGGCCACCGCCGCCCGCGTGCAGCGCCGACACCAGTCCGCACTCCGCGCACAGGGTCACCCCGTACGCGGCGTTCTCCACGTTGCAGCCGACCACGATGCGGCCGTCGTCGACGATCGCGGCAGCCCCGACCGGGAACGCCGAGTACGGCGCGTACGCCCGCTTGGTGATCGCCCGCGCCACCTTGCGGAGGCCTTCCCAGTCGATTCCGGTCATGACGAGGGCCCCTAGCTCTTCTCGTACGGGATGCCGTCGGCGGCCGGTGCCCGCACCCGTCCCACCAGTCCGGCGACGGCGATGATCGTGGCCACGTACGGCAGGATCAGCAGGAACTGGCTCGGCATCGGTGTGCTCAGGGTCTGCAGCTGGGACGCCATCTGGGTGACGAAGCCGAAGAACAGCGCCATCAACGCGGCCAGACCGGGGTGCCAGCGACCCATGATCAACGCCGCCAGGGCGATGAAGCCGTTGCCGACCGTGAACTCCTTGCTGAAGGAGCCGGTCGAGGCCAGGGTGAAGAAGGAGCCACCGAGTCCGGCGAGCACGCCGCCCGCCAGGACCGCGGACCACCTGATGCCGCGGACGCTGATGCCGACGGTGTCGGCGGCCTCCGGGTGCTCGCCGACGGAGCGGACCCGCAGCCCCCACGACGTCTTGAACAGGACCAGCCAGACCAGCAGCACCGCCAGCCCGGCGAGGTAGGCGAGGACGTTCTGGTTGAACAGCACCTTGCCGAAGAAGGGGATGTCCGACAGCAGCGGGATGGGGATGGACTCCAGCACCGGCGCGCTGTTGTACTGCGCCGACGCCGGCTGGACCAGCTGGTCGAACAGGAAGCCGGTGACGCCGACCGCGAGCAGGTTCAGCACCACGCCGAGCACCACCTGGTTGACCAGGTAGTTGATCGAGAACAGGGCGAGCAGCGCGGCCATCACCACCCCGGCGATCATCGCCGCCAGCAGGGCCATCGGCACCGACTGGGTCACGCTGCCGACCACGGCCGCGGCGAACGCCGAGGCCAGGAACTGACCCTCGATGGAGACGTTCACCACGCCGGCTCGCTCGCAGAGCACCCCGCACAGCGCCCCGAAGACCAGCGGCGTGGCCAGCGACAGGGTGCCCGCGAACTGGTTGCTGACCGGGAACGGCAGGTCCCGTCCGGCGGCGGCCCAGGTGAGGAACCCGACCACCAGGGCCAGGCCGGCGATGGTGCCGGCGATGGCGGGCCATCGCCCCGCCATCCGACCGGACAGGAAGCCGACCGCGGCGGCCAGCAGCAGCAGCGCGCAGGCCAGCACGGTGACCACCCCGGGCAACGAGACGGTGGGCAGCTGCACCTCGTCGAAGGCGTCGGACAACGCGAACCGGGCCATCCCGGTGGTCGACGGGAGCAGGATCAGCAGCAGCACGCCGACCACGGCGATCAGCACACCGGTGGACAGCCGCTGGCGCCGCTTCTCGCCCGACTCGACGTACTGCATCGCGGTGCCGGGTTGGTCGGTGGTCGGCTGCTGGACGGTGCCGGTGGTGTCCGTGGTCGGATCGGGGCGGCTCACGCGAGGCCTCCCTCGGTCGTCGGTCCGACCGGTCGGACCTTGCGGGTCTTGACGAACGGGATGATCGTGGTGATCAGCGCGGGCGCCGCGACGAACAGCACGATCAGGGCCTGCAGCACGGTGGTCAGGGTCAGCGGCGTCTGGGCGACGCTCTGCATGGCCAGTCCGCCGGCGTGCAGGGCCCCGAACAGCAGGCCGGCGAGCACGGTGCCGAAGGGTTTGGACCGGCCCAGCAGGGCGACGGTGATCGCGTCGAAGCCGATGGAGCCGACGATGCCGGCCGACAACGGCACCGGCACCCCCGACGCGCTCGGACCCAGCGCCGCCTGCACTCCGGCGAGTCCGGCCAGCGCCCCGGCCAGCGTCATGGTGATGATCGTGGTGCGGCCGACACTCATCCCGGCGGTCGCCGCGGCGTGCGGGTTGGCGCCCACCGCCTTGATCCCGAAGCCGATGGTGGAACGGTCGAGGATCCACCAGACGGCCGCGGCGGCGATCAGCGAGACCACGAACCCGAGGTGCAGCTGGCTGCCGGCCAGGCGGGGGAAGGTCGCGTTCCAGTCGATGATCGGCGAGATCGGATCCGTCCGTCCGGGCCGCTGAAAGGCCGCTGTGGTGAGGAAGTAGGCCAGCATGCCGGCGGCGATGTAGTTCATCATGATCGTCACGATCACCTCGTGCGCACCGGTGCGGGCCTTCAGCCAACCGACGATGCCGCCCCAGATGCCGCCCCCGATGACCCCGGCGATCACCGCGACGAGCAGGTGCAGCACCGGCGGCAGGTGCAGGGTGAAGCCCACGTACGCGGCCAGGATCGCACCCCAGATCGCCTGGCCCTGGGCGCCGATGTTGAACAGGCCGGCCCGGAACGCGAGTCCGACGCCGAGACCGGCGCAGATCAGCGGGGCCGCTTGGGCGGTGGTCTCGGTGATCGCCTGCCAGCTCCCGAGCGAGCCCTCGATCAGCGCACCGTACGCACTGCTCACCTTGTCCCAGCTGGCGATCAGCGCGTCGGAGGGCCGGGCGAAGAAGTACGCGTAGGTGGAGCGGACCTCGGTGTCGGAGACGATCATCAAGATCGCGCCGACGATGAAGGCGAGGACGATCGCCGCGACCGTGGTGATCACGTCGGTCCAGGGGATCTGCCGACGACGGCGTCGCACCGGAGCCGCCGACCCGTTCGCCTCACTCATGGCCCACCTCCCGCTCGACAGCGTCCTTCTCCAGCGCAGCATCCTCCTCGGCGGCCGTGGTCACCGAGGCCGCAGCGAGCGCCTCCTCGGTCGGCACACCGGCCATCATCAGTCCCAGCACCTCCCGCGAGGTGTCCGGCGGCACGATGCCGACCAGTCGTCCGCGGTACATCACCGCGACCCGGTCGGCCAGCGCGACCACCTCGTCCAGCTCGGTGGAGACGATCACCACGGCGGTGCCGCGATCGCGCTCGGTGACCAGCCGCCCGTGCAGGAACTCGATCGCGCCCACGTCGACCCCGCGGGTCGGCTGGCTGGCGATCAGCGCCGACAGGGGGCGCGACAGCTCGCGCGCCAGCACGACCTTCTGCTGGTTGCCGCCCGAGAGCGACGTCAGCGGCGCATCCACCGACTGGGTACGGATGTCGAACTCGGCGACCCGGTCCTCGGCGTTGCTGCGGATCGCGGCCAGGTCGAGAGCCGGCCCCTTGGCGTACGGTGGCTCGTCGAAGGTGTTCAGGACCAGGTTCTCGGCCACCGAGAAAGAACCGACGAAGCCGTCGTGCTTGCGGTCCTCGGGCACGTAGCCCAGACCGTCGGCGATGCTCTGCTTCGGGGTGTGCTTGGTGATCGGTCGACCGTCGAGGGTGACCGTGCCTTGGCTGATCGGGATCAGACCGAGCAGCGCCTCGACGAGCTCGGTCTGCCCGTTGCCCTGGACACCGGCGATGCAGACGATCTCGCCACCGGACACCTCCAGATCGAGTCCGTCCACCACCAGCGCGCCGGCGGTGTTGGCCACCGAGATCCCGGCCAGCACCAGCCGCGGTCCCTCGCTGCGTCGCGGCGCTTCCTTGTCCACCAGCAGATTGACCGCGCGTCCGACCATCAGCTCGGCCAGCTGACCTTCGGAGTCGGTGGGCTGGGCGGTGCCGACCACCTTGCCCCGCCGGATCACCGTGATCTTGTCCGCGATGGCGCGGACCTCGCGGAGCTTGTGGGTGATGAAGACGATGGCTTTGCCCTCGTCCCGCAAGGACCGCATCACCGCGATCAGCTCGTCGATCTCCTGCGGGGTGAGCACGGCCGTCGGCTCGTCGAAGATCAGATAGGTGGCGTCGTTGGCCAGCGCCTTCAAGATCTCCACCCGCTGCTGGATGCCCACCGGCAGGTCCTCGATCAAGGCGTCCGGATCGACTGACAGCCGGTAGCGATCCGACAGCTCGCGGACCGTCTTGCGGGCCTGGCGCATGTTCAGCACCCCGCCGGTGGCCTGCTCCCGTCCCAGGATCAGGTTCTCGGCCACCGAGAACACCTCGACCAGCATGAAGTGCTGGTGCACCATGCCGATCCCGGCCGCCATCGCCTCCTTGGGCGTACGGGACGTGTGTGGTCGCCCGTCGATGGTGATCTCACCCTCGTCGGGCTGCAGCATCCCGTACAGGACGTTCATCAGCGTCGACTTGCCGGCGCCGTTCTCACCCAGCAGGCAGTGGATCTCACCCGGCCGGATGTCCAGGTCGATGTGGTCGTTGGCGACCAGGGAGCCGAAGCGCTTGGTGATCCCACGCAGCTGCAGTCCCTGCGCGCCTCGTTCGGTGGTCGGCTCACGAGTCGTCGACGGACTCTCGGGATCGCGCGGATCGTCTCCGGTCACGAGTGGAGCCTCTCAGGAGTGAGGAGTGTTCCGGTGCGACACGCCTTTCCGTCGTACCGGAACACGATCGAACGAGTGAGACTCCGCGGAGCCCGTGACCGCGGAGCGCGGAGCGCGACCATCAGATACTGCGACGAAGGGAGACCCGGGCGGGTCTCCCTTCGTCGGTCGGGGCGATCAGGAGGTCGGCTGACCGATCACGAAGTCGGCTGGGACTTCGACTCGATCTTGATCTTGCCGGAGATGATGTCCGCCTTGATCGCGTCGAGCTCGGTCTTCATCTCGGCCGGGACCTTGGCGTCGAAGTCGTGGAACGGCGCCAGCCCGGTGCCCTCGTTCTCGAGGGTGCCGACGAACGGCTCGGCGCTGAAGGAGTCGTCCTGAGCCGCCTTGATCGTGTCGAACACCGCGACGTCCATGCCCTTGTAGACGCTGGTCATGATGTTGGCGCAGTAGTTCGGCGCGCTGACGCAGCCGTCGGTGTCGACCCAGATGGCGTTCACCTTGCCACCGCTGGCTTTGGCGGTCTGCAGGGCGCCCTCACCGGCCGGACCGGCCACCGGGAAGATCACGTCAGCACCCTGGCTGGTCAGGCCCTGAGCCGCGCGGCCGCCACCCTTGACGTCCTCGAACGGCTTGTCCGACTGGACGAAGGTGCCGTCCTGCTTGTCGGCGTTCCAGCCGAGCACCGAGACGTCCTTGCCCTTCTGCTGGTTGTAGTACGCCACACCCTGGGCGAAGCCGTCCATGAAGATCGTCACCGTCGGGATGTTGAGACCACCGAAGGTGCCGACCTTGCCGGTCTGCGTCGAGCCCGCGGCGAAGTAGCCCGCCATGAAGCTCGACTGCGCCGTGTTGAAGACCAGCGGCTTGAGGTTGGTCACGCCGGCGAACTTCGCGTCGTTGGAGTCGACGATCGCGAACTTGATGTCCGGGTTCTTCTTCGCCGCGGCGAGGGTGTCGTCGGCCAACAGGAAGCCGACAGTGACGATGATGTTGCAGTTCGCGTCCACCATCGACTGGATGTTCTTGGCGAAGTCGGCAGTGGTCGCCGACTCGACCTCACCGGTCTGGATGCCCAGCTGGTCCTTGGCGTCGGTCAGTCCCTTGTAGGACGTCTGGTTGAACGACTTGTCGTCGAAGCCGCCGGAGTCGGAGACCATGCAGGCCTTGAAGTCACCCGTCGCGGCGCTGGTCTCCCCACTCGGCGCGGCTGACGAGCCGCTGCCTTCGGTACCGGGCGCCTGCGCGCAACCAGCGAGGGCCAGCGTTGCCGCGGCAGCGGCGGCGCACAGGCCCAGGAACGTCTTCTTCACTCATGCCTCCTCGGCAGGATGGAACGAAACAATCTGTTGTCCGGCGAACTCGCGACCGCACGCATCGTCGGTCGGCCGATGATTCTCACAGACTCTAACCGGACCCTCAGGGATTGCTGCGATTCCGGGTAACGATCTGGGAAATCTTGCCTCGCCGCGCGGATCCGCGGTCTGAATCCACCCCGCTGTCAGCCGGTGGCCTCGGCCGGCCTACTGGCGACGGCGGCCAGCGTCGCGACACCGACCCGCAGGCACTCCTCGTCCACGTCGAACGTCGGCTGGTGGATGTCCGCGGCCGACGACCGGCCGACGGGCCGGACGCCGAGCCGGGCCATCGCCCCCGGGACCTGGCGCAGCATCCAGGCGAAGTCCTCCCCGCCCAACGACTGGTCGGTGGCGGTCACCCCGTGCGGACCGAGCGCCGAGACGGCGGCCTGGCTCAGCCGATCGACCCCCAGCGGGTGGTTGACGGCCGGCGGCACGCCCGCGGTGACGGAGACCTCCACCCCCACGCCGAACGGCTGCACGATCTGGGTGATGAGCTCGGGGATGAGCTGCTGGCCCGTCCGCCAGCCGTTCTCGTCCAGGGCCCGGAGGGTGCCCTCGATCAGGCCCACCTGCGGGATGGCGTTGGGTGCCGAGCCCGCGTGGATCCGGCCCCACATCATCGACAGCCCACTGCGCGGATCGACCCGGCGGGACAGCAGCAGCTGGGTCTCGGTGGCCACCGCCCCGAGGGCACCGACCAGGTCGGCGGTCAGGTGCGGGCGCGAGGTGTGACCGCCGGTCCCGGTCAGGGTGACGGTGACCTGATCCACGGCCGAGGTGATGGGACCGACCCGCAGGGCGATCTGGCCCACCTCCGTACGCGGATCGCAGTGCAGCGCATACACCTCGCTCAGCCCGTCCAGCACCCCGCACGAGATCGCGTCGACCGCACCACCCGGGCTGGTCTCCTCGGCGGGCTGGAAGATCAGCCGGACACCGCGGCGCAGCTCGCCCGCCTCACGCAGCCGGGCGAGCACCAGACCGACGCCGAGCACGACAGTGGTGTGCACGTCGTGCCCGCAGGCGTGGCACACCCCGTCGGTGACCGAGCGGTACGGCACGTTCTTGCCGTCCTGGATCGGCAGCGCGTCCAGGTCGGCCCGCAGACCGATGAGATCGTCCGGCGATCCGACACCGTCCGGGAGGATGTCGCAGACCGCGCCGGTGCCGACCCGCAGCACGTCCGCGTGCAGCCCGGCCCGGCTGAGGGTGTCGACCACCAGCTGGGTGGTCCGGTACTCCTCGTGGCCGACCTCAGGATGGGCGTGGATGTCGCGGCGCAGGGTGACCAGATCGTCGTACAGGCGATCGGTCTCCTCCTTGATCAGCTGGAGCCGCGAGCTCGTGGACGTCTGCACCTGCACCCGGTCAGTTTCTCACTGTGTCGGCCCGCTCACGCCGTGACGCTGAGACGTGGGCAGATCGTGGAAAGGCTAGGCTGCCCTTATTCAGCTGTTCGCACCACCGACGAAAGGCCGCTCGTGGGCTACTACTCCGACTACTACCGCGCCGCCGTACGCGAAGTGGTGGCGTTGACCCCGAACATGATCCGGATCGTCTTCGGTGGCGAGGACCTGCGACGCTTCGTCAGCAGCGGTGACCCCGACGAGCGGTTGGTGGTGGTGCTCCCCGGACCCGGTGAGCGCGAGGCGCCGGTGCCCATCCGGCAGGAGGACGGCACTCTCGACTACCCCGCCGAGGACGAGCCGGAGATGCGCAGCTACACGGTGCGTCGAGTCGATCTCGTCACCGGTGAGCTGGTGATCGACTTCGTCCGTCACGAGGGTGGAGCCGCCGCCACCTGGGCCATCCAGTCGCGTGTGGGTGACGTGGTCTACCTGAGTCCCGCCGGCGGTTGGTACAAGCCGCCTGCCGACACCACCTGGCAGCTGCTGATGGCCGACATGACCGCCCTGCCCGCGCTGGGCCGGATCCTCGAGGAGCTGCCGGCGGATCAGCGGGCGGTCGTGCTGGCGGAGGTGACCGAGCCGTCCGACACCCAGCGGATCGAGAGTCCCGCCGACGCCACCTACACCTGGCTGCCGGGCAGCGGCAACGGTCACGGTCCCAGCCGACTGCTCCAGGCCCTGCAGGAGATCGAGCTGCCCGAGGGCCCGGGCTACGTCTGGTTCGCGGGCGAGGCGGCGGAGTCCCGGGCCGTTCGCAAGTACGTGCGGCGCGAGCTCGGCTGGCCCACCGAACGTTTCACCATCATCGGCTACTGGCGGGTGGAGAAGGAGCGCTGGATGGCCCGCTACGAGCAGGTCGGCGAGAGCCTGGAGCAGGTGTACGAGAGCGCTGTCGCGTCCGGCCTGTCCGAAGGCGATGCCCTGGAGGTCTACGAGGAGGCGCTCGAGAAGGCCGGACTTTAGCGAGCTGCTTCAATGCCGCCGGTTTCAGCTGTGCGCTTCACCGCTGGCACCCGTCGACGGTGGGCCCATCAGGGCGACAGCGCGACCAGTGCCACCGAGCCGAGGGCCACCAACCAGCTGGCGAAGCTGCCGACCAGGAAGTACTCGGTGATGTCGCTCGCCCCGCCGTAGCCCGGGTCGCCGGCGCGCGGCACCCGCAGCTCCGGGAAGCGGAGCAGGGACTTCGCGGCGACGACGATCGCGGCACCGGTGAGGCTGCCACCGACCCCGAGACCGAGGATGAGCAGCCGCTCCATCGGGCCGAGCACCCGCCCACCACGCAGCGTCTTCTCGTTGTCGCTGGCCGGCACACCGACGAGGTCCAGCAGCAGTCGGACGATCACGTTGGCGGTCGAGATCTGCACCAGCAGGGCCGCGGCGACCAGCAGCACCCGCTCTGCAGGCAGGTGACCGAGTCCCGACCGGGCCAGGCCCGCGGTGAGGAGCGAGGCGCTCCCCGCGGCCGAGCCGGCGAGCAGCAGCGCCAGGACGCCCGCGACGAACGACGCGTACGCCACGGCGGCGGCGAGCACCGCGGTGATGCGCACCGGGACGGCGGGCGTCGGGAGCCGGCCGAAGCGGGCGGTGGCCACACCCGACCCGAGGACCCAACCGGCGACGCCCAGGGCGGCAACGATCCAGGCCGGCCATCCCATCCCAGTCGGACCCAGGGCGAGAGCAACGAGGACCGACAGCACCGCCCCGGCCGCCGCGACCATCAGCAGGCGCGCCGGCCGGAACCGGAGACGCGACCGGATCACGTCCAGCCCGGCCACCAGCAGCAACCAGAGGGCCAGAGCGGTCACGGCGGGGTCGTCGACTGGGTCGTCGGCTGGGGCGAGAACATGCGCTGAGCATCCCGGACGGCACTGACACCCTTGGCGAAGGCCTGGGACACGGCGGAGTCGCTGATGCCCTCCTCGGTGGCGATCTGATGCTGGCTGGCTCCCTCCAGGGAGCGACGCAGCATCCGTCGCGACCGGTCGTTGAGCCGGTCGACCAGCCCGTCGCGGACGAGCAGGAAAGCGTTCACCAGCGGGGCCGGCCCGGCGGCGCCCACGGCGTACCGATCGTCGAAGGCCGTGTGCCGGCTGCGACCCGACGGCTCGCCGAGGGCCTCCAGGGCGGCTCGGGCCGCCCACCACGCCTCACCGTCCTGCAGCATCGGCGTCCGGTCGGCGCCGAAGACCTCGCGCTCCCCGGCCCCCAGGCCACAGCGGGCGTCCATCGGTGCGGGCAGGTTCAGGCGGACCAGCAAGGACGCCAGGCTCGCCCCACCGAGGTCGGCGTACACCCCCTGGAACTCGTCCCCGACGGTCGTCTCGAGCCGGTCCACCGGTGGCACCACCGCGCTCGTGGCGCGCAGAGCGGTCTCGAGGCCGGTCTGGGCGCCGGACCGCGAGGTCGACCGCCGCGATCCGACCAGGTCCCCGATGAGCGTGAACACCACCACACTGTGAAGCATAGAACTTCACTTCATAAATCTGAAGCGAACATACTTAATTGATGGGAGCTTCGTCGCTCCACAGCTCGCCGATCGGGAGGGTGCGCCCCAGGATCGTGCACGCGGTGCGGTGACCGGACAGCAGCGCCGCCGTGACAGTGGCCGGATCCTCGGTCCAGGTGGCTTCGCCCGACAGGTGCAGGACGCCACCCACCGGGGTGGCCAGCAGGTCATGATCGGCGGGCGTCGACCCGACAGTCAGGTAGGCGTAGGAGCCGCGGGCGTACGGATCGTCCTGCCAGCGGGTGACGTGCACCTGCTCGGGCTCCTCGACGGTGTCGCCGTAGAGCCGTCGGAGCTCCGCGAGCACGGAGGCGACCACGCGGTCGTCGTCCCAGCTGCGGGTCTCCTGCGCGCAGGGGCCGGCCGCGAAGGTGAGCAGCGTCGGCTCCCCGTGCAACCGCGTGAGGTCGTAGAAGGAGTGCCACCAGACACCGTGCGCACCCTGCTGGCGGATGGCGTAGACGCCTTCGTCCCAGAACCGCCGGGGGAAGCGCAGGAAGACCTTCTCGAACGCGTTCATCTCGAGTCGATCCAAGGCGCCGGCCACCGGTTCGGGGAGCGGCGGCTCGATCACGAGGTCGGCCGACTTGAGCACCCCGACCGGCACGGTCACCACGACCCGATCGGCGGTGACGTCGCCCCGATCGGTCGTGATCACGACCCCGTGCGACGCCCAGCGCACCTGCCGGACGACGTGCTCGACTCGCACCTCCAGTCCGACGGCGAGATGGTCCGCGAGCCGGTCGTACCCCTCGGGGAACACCACCTCGTCACCCTCGACCGAGTCGTCGTCCAGGCCGTGGGCGTCGAGCTCATCGATCCAGACGCCGTACTGCTCCTCGGTGCGGTGCCGCAGGTACTCCCGCACCCGCTCCGTCCGGTCGGGGTTCCAGTCCAGCTGCGCGAGGGTCGCCTCGACCACGTCGGCGTAGGAGCTGCCCAGGGCCGAGGCGGCCACGGTGCGCGCGAGTGTCTCGTCGAAGGAGTGGATGTCGTCGGCGAACCGCCGCGCCGCCTCGTCGCTCAGGCGCCGGCCGTCCGGGTCGTAGTAGGCGATCGGGCGGCTGTCCGGCTGGTAGGCCCCCACGGTGAACTCCACCGTCGGCAGGCCGAAGGCACGAACCACCTCGGCCAGCGGGCTGCCGTCGATGCCGTGGATCCACGAGGCGCCGAGATCGGTCACGAGGCCGTCCCTGCGGTCGGTCCAGGTGCGACCGCCGATCCGGTCGCGGGCCTCCAGGACCAGGACCCGCTGCCCCGCCCGGCCGAGCAGTCGGGCCGCGGTCAGGCCGGACACGCCCGCGCCGACCACGATGGTGTCGTACTGGGCCATCGTCACTCTCCTCACTCCGGCCCGGCGGACCGGGATCCGTCAGAACCGCTCGGTCGGCTGGTAGGTCCCCCAGACCTCACGCAGCGCGTCACACACCTCACCCACAGTGGCCCGGGCCGCCAGCGCCTGCCGCAGCGGCACCAGCACGTTGTCGGTGCCGGCGGCCGCTGCCCGGACCGCGGCCAGCGCGGCCGTCACGTCGGCTCCATCCCGCTCGGCCCGCAGCCTCTGCAGCCGCTCGGTCTGCGCCGCCTCGATCGCCGGGTCGACCCGCAGCGGCTCGTACGGCTCCTCCTCCGCCAGCTGGTAGCGGTTCACCCCCACCACCACCCGTTCCCCGGCGTCGACACCGCGGGTGACGTCGTACGCCGACCGCTCGATCTCGCCCTTCTGGTACCCCTCCTCGATAGCGGCCACCGCCCCGCCCCGGTCGGCGACCTCGCCCATCAGCCGCTCGATCTCGGTCTCCAGGTCGTCGGTCAGCGACTCGACCACGTACGACCCGGCGAAGGGGTCGACGGTGGCGGTGAGGTCGGTCTCGTAGGCCAGCACCTGCTGGGTGCGCAGGGCCAGCCGGGCGGACTTCTGGGTGGGCAGCGCGATGGCCTCGTCGAAGGAGTTGGTGTGCAGCGACTGGGTGCCGCCGAGCACCGCAGCCAGGGCCTGCACCGTCACCCGGACCAGATTCACCTCCGGCTGCTGCGCGGTCAGCTGCACACCGGCGGTCTGGGTGTGGAAGCGCAGCATGGTCGACTTCGGGTCCCGCGCACCGAACCGCTCGGTCATGATCCGGGCCCAGATCCGCCGGGCCGCGCGGAACTTGGCCACCTCCTCCAGCAGGGTGGTGCGGGCGACGAAGAAGAAGGACAGCCGCGGGCCGACGTCGTCCACCGCGAGTCCGGCCGCCAGGGCCGCCTCCACGTACGCGATCCCGTCGGCCAGGGTGAAGGCGACCTCCTGTGCGGGTGTGGCCCCGGCCTCGGCCATGTGGTAGCCGGAGATGGAGATCGTGTTCCAGCGCGGCGTGTGCTCCCGGCACCACGCGAACGTGTCACTGACCAGCCGCAGTGACGGTGCCGGTGGGTAGATGTAGGTGCCGCGGGCGACGTACTCCTTCAAGATGTCGTTCTGGATGGTCCCGGTCAGCGTCGCCAGCTCGACGCCCTGCTCCTCGGCCACCAGCGTGTAGAGCAACAGCAGCACCGCGGCCGGTGCGTTGATGGTCATCGAGGTCGACACCCGGCCCAGCGGGATGTCGGCGAACAGGGTCCGCATGTCATCGATCGAGTCGATCGCCACCCCCACCTTGCCGACCTCACCACCGGCCAGCGGGGCGTCGGAGTCCATCCCCATCTGGGTGGGCAGGTCGAAGGCGACCGACAGCCCGGTGGTGCCGTGCGCGATCAGCTCGAGGTAGCGGGCGTTGGATTCCGCGGCCGTGCCGAAGCCGGCGTACTGCCGCATCGTCCAGGGCCGCGTCGTGTACATCGACGGGTAGACCCCTCTGGTGTACGGGTACTCCCCCGGCTCACCGAGCGACGTGGCGGGATCGAAGCCGTCCAGCGCGTCGGGCCCGTAGACCGGTGCGAACGGGGTGCCGGACTCGGTCTGACCTCGCATCGTCGTCCTTCCCCTCGATCCGTTGGGCCTCCCCGGGTCGATGAGAACATTCTCACCGTCGGCTCATCTCGACCCGCACGCGCCTCGTGCATGCTTGCAGCATGACTGCCGACCGCTCCCGGCACCGCGCCGGTCCGGCGGTTCGGGCCGCGTCTCGACGGGCCCTGCCGTGGCGTCCGCTGTCGGTGCGCGCCCGCATCCTCACCGCCGTGCTGGTGACCACCGCCCTCGGGATGCTCGGCGCCGGTGGTGTGTCCTATCTGATCGCCCGGGAACAGACCCTCGACAACATCCGGAACTCGCTGCTGCAGGAGAACGAGGAGATCAACACCGTCGCCGAGCTGGCCGGGCGGGGCGAGACGGGCCGCACCATCACCGGTCCCGGCGATGTGCTCTGGCTGGCCATCAAGAGCTCGGTTCCCGACCCGGACGAAGCCATCATCGGGCTGGTCAACGGACGGGTGGAGTGGGTGCCCGGCTCGGAGGAGCCGAGCCAGAAGTCCCTGGAGGACGACCCGGAGCTGATCGCCGCCGCAGCGGCGACCCGACCGGGCGAGCCGGTGGAGCTGCAGCGCCTGTCCACCGCCGCCCACCCCGACATCGCCTTCATGTCGATCCCGGTGCAGGTGAAGGGCTCGCCGGACCTCGGTCACTACGTGGCCGCCGTCGACGTCCGACTCGCGTTCCAGCCGATCATCCGCACGCACCTCACGTACGCGGCCGTCGCCCTGGTGGCGCTGGTCGCGATCGGCATCGTCGGCTACCAGGTGGCCGGCAAGCTGCTGTCCCCGCTCCGCTCGCTGCGCCGGACCGCCCAGCGGATCACCGAGACCGACCTGAGCGAGCGGATCCCGGTCGATCAGCTGGCCAGCAAGGACGAGGTCGGCGACCTCGGTCGGACGATGAACGCGATGCTGGATCGCCTCTCGGCCTCGTTCGACAACCAGCGTCGGTTGCTCGACGACGCCGGTCATGAGCTCAAGACCCCGATCACCATCGTCCGGGGACACCTGGAGCTGATCGACCCCCATGATCCGACGGACGTGATCGAGACCCGCGACCTGGCCATCGACGAGCTCGACCGGATGCGCCGGCTGGTCGACGAGATCTTGATGCTGGCCAAGGCCCGCCGACCCGACTTCGTGCAGCCGGAGCCTGTGGTGGTGGCCGACCTGCTCGCCGGGGTGCTGGACAAGGTGGTCGCCCTGGGTGACCGCCGCTGGCAGATCGAGGCCACCAGCAACGAGGTGGTGACCCTCGATCCGCAACGGATCGCCCAGGCCCTGATCCAGCTCGTGGCCAATGCCCTCAAGTTCACCCGCCCGGGATCGGTGATCGCGCTCGGTGGGCGGATCTACGGCCCCGAGGTGCGACTGTGGGTGCGTGACGAGGGCACCGGGATCGCGAGCGAGGACCGCGGACGGATCTTCGAGCGGTTCGGCCGCGGGTCGGACCCGACCGGCACCCAGCCGCCGAGCTCCGACGACGGGGCCGGGCTCGGACTGGCCATCGTCGACGCGATCGCCCTGGCCCACGACGGCCGGGTCGCGTTGACCACCGAGGTCGGGGTCGGCTCGACCTTCACCTTGTGCCTGCCCCGCTCCGGCCGGACGTTCGATACCGACACCCACACCGACACCGCCGACACCGCCGACACCGCCGACGCCGCATGCCGCTGACGCCGAGCCCGAGGCGCGCCTGCAGCGTCCGACCGACCACCCGACGACACGCGACCCGACGAGCGAACCGACGACGAGGGAGACCGTGACGTGGCCGCCATCTTGATCGCCGAGGACGAACCCCGGATCGCCGCCTTCGTGGAGAAGGGACTGCGTGCGGCCGGTCTGTCCACCACCGTGGCCAGGACCGGACCCGACGCCCTGGACTACGCCTGCACCGGCGAGTTCGACCTGATGGTGCTGGACATCGGCCTGCCGCTGATGGACGGCTTCGCCGTGCTGGAGGCTCTGCGCGGGCAGGGCTCGACCCTGCCGGTGATCATCTTGACCGCCCGGGACTCGGTCACCGACACGGTGGCCGGGTTGGAGGGTGGGGCGGACGACTACATGGCCAAGCCGTTCCGGTTCGAGGAGCTGCTGGCCCGGGTCCGGATCCGGTTGCGGGACACCGCACCGGCACAGTCGGTGGTGCTGAGCCACGGCGAGCTGAGTCTGGATCTGCGGACGCGGGTGGTGGCCGTCGCGGGCAGGTCGGTCGAGCTGTCGGCGCGGGAGTTCACCTTGATGGAGACGTTCCTGCGCCACCCCAACCAGGTGCTCAGTCGCGAGCAGCTGCTGTCCCGGGTCTGGGGCTACGACTTCGACCCGGGGTCCAACGTGGTCGACGTGTACGTGCGCTATCTGCGGAACAAGATCGGCAGCGACCGGATCGCCACGGTGCGCGGAGCCGGCTACCGGCTGTCGGTCTAGCAGTGGGCTGACGGGATCGACCCCAGCTCAGCCAGGGGTGTCCGGCGACTTCGGCGACTTCGGACTGATCGGGCTCACCGCCGACACCGTCTTCTTCCCGGTGGGTTTCGCCGAGGCGTCGGGCTTGGTGACGGGCTTGGCCGCCTTCGCCTTCGCCGTGACCGAGGGCGTCGCTGTCGGAGTCGGGTTGACGCGCTCTGACCGCGCCCGGTTGGCGGCCTCGGCGTCGATCACCAGACCCCGCTGCTCGGGACCGCTGTTCGTCGTCGGCGACCCGTACACCGCGACCACTGGCGAGATCACCAGCGCCGCGGCCCCGCCGGCGACGACCCACTTCGTTCGGCTGCGCATGTGGGTCAGACAACGCCGCCCGGATGAGGCACCGGCGAGACCAGGATGAGAGAACTCTCATCTGCGGGGCGCAGGCACTTTCCATCCACGGACGAGGTTTGCGCACCACGGCCTGCGGACGCCCGGCAATTTCCACCCACGGACGACATTTCCGCACACCCGGCCTGCGGACGCCCGGCAATCTCCACCCACGGACGACATTTCCGCGCACCGGCCCGCGGACGCCCGGCAATCTCCACCCACGGACGACATTTCCGCGCACCCGGCCCGCGGACGCCCGGCAATCTCCACCCACGGACGACATTTCCGCGCACCCGGCCCGCGGACGCCCGGCAATCTCCACCCACGGACGACATTTCCGCGCACCCGGCCCGCGGACGCCCGGCAATCTCCACCCACGGACGACATTTCCCGTACGCGCGATGCACGCGACCCGGACGCGCACCGCACATTCCGACCACGGACGACATCCCCCGTGGCCGCCGGCCCGGCGCACCGCACTTTCCGACCGCGGACGACATTTCCGCTCACCCGGCGGCCCGGCGCACAGACTTTCCATCCACGGACGACATTCCCGTACGAGACAGGCCTCGCCGCCGTGCCTCAGGCTCAGCCGGCGCTGCGGACGAGCCGTTCGGCGGCGTCGACGATCTGCTCGGTCTCGGCCTCCCAGCGGGGCTCCTGGCCCCGGTACGGGCCCGTGGCCAGCGAGACGACCACGCCGGCGGCCCGCAACCGGAGCTCCACCGGGTCGACCCGAGCGTCGAAGACCGGCATCCAGGTCCGGACCAGCTGACTGACCCGTGCGGCCTGGACCGTGCTCATCCGCTGCACCGTGGAGAGATGGGCGATCAGGCACGCGAGGTCGTCGGCCCGGCGACCGGGTCCGACGGTGTCGATGTCGAGCAGGCCGGTGACCCGCCCGTCGGCCACGAACAGCTGGCCCTCGTGGAAGTCTCCGTGGGTCGGCTCGCTGCCCGGCTCGACACCGGCAAGTCCACCCCGGACCTGGTCGACCAGCCAGCGCAGCCGAGCCTCCAGGGACGGCAGTGCAGCGGACACCATGGCCGCGTACTGGTCGATCGCGTCCGTCCACGGGTTGCGTCGCGGCAGCGTGGCGACCTCGCGCGGCATGGCGTCCAGCAGGCCGACCAGCTGCTCTGCGGTGCACGGCGGCTCGGGATCGAAGATGGCCTGCGCCAGCGGGCGGCCCGGCAGCTGCGGCAGCACCAGCAGGAAGTCGTCGGTCGCCGCGGCGACCTGTGGGGCCGGCAGCCCCGCACCGAGCAGCAGCTGATGACGGCGGAGGGTCGGCTCGAACAGCTTCTGTCGCAGGACCTTGATGTAGAAGATCGCGCGACGGCCGCCGATCGGCACGGTCGCTCGCAGCACGGCCCGGCGCCGTGGTCGGTAGCCGATCATCTCCAGCTCGACCTGCTCGGGCTCGAGCAGCTCGGGCGTGACCTCGTACGCGTGCAGCAGGGCCGCGACCTGCTCGGGATAGGCGGCCCGGATCAGTCCGGGCAGGTCGGGGTCGCGCGGGTAGAGCCAGACCGCCACCTCACGCAGACCGTCGGCGAAGATGACCGCCCGCTCGTCGGTCTCGGTGCGTCCACCGACCCGGACGCTGGCGCCGAGCAGCTCGTTCCGGCGACCGAACGGCCAGTCGACCACGGCCGTGTAGGTCGCCGTGGTCGAGCGGTGCGGGTGCGCGTCGACGTGATCGAGCTGCCAGGTCACCAGCGTGCCGCCACCGTGGTCGACGGCCGCCCGCAGGAGCTCCTCGACATCGGTCGAGGTCAGCAGCACGGATCCGTCGGGATCGGGGTTCACGGTCGTGGCTCCTCCAGCTGCCGTCGGATCGGATCGCGGTCGCGCTCGATCCTCGCACGACGCGACCCGGATGCACGGGAGCCGTTCTGGGCATGGTCGGCCTCGTTCCCGATGTGGCTCACCTGGATGTCTCAGCCCGCCTGGATGTCTCAGCCCGCCTGGATGTCTCAGCCCGCCTGGATGTCTCAGCCCGCCTGGATGTCTCAGCCCTCTGGATGTATCAGGCAGGGGCGAGCACACTCATCGAAAAGGTATGAGCCCGAATCCGAGGTCTTCGCGACAGCAACCCCCTGAGCCGGTGCCCGACCGGTCCGACGAACGGAGACCTCCGATGCCCGGAAAGCTGGAAGACGGACTGGCCACCCGCGCCGGTCGGCTCTTCGCTGCCTACCGCGACGGCGACGAGGCGGTGATGGCCGACCTGGTCCGCATCCTCACCCCGATCCTCTGGCACACCGTGCGCGCCATTCGGCTGGACACCGCGGCAGCCGAGGACGTGCTGCAGACCGTGTGGCTGACCCTCGTGCGCAAGGCGGACACGATCAGCGAGCCGCAGGCCGTGCTGCAGTGGATGATCGTCACCACCCGACGAGAGGCCTGGCGAGTGGCCAAGGCCGCCGCGCGGGTCCGGCCCGAGGACTTCGACGCCGCGGTCGGGCACGATCAGACCTCGAGCGGTGAGTCGGTGGAGGACGACGTCGTGGCGGCGGACTCGCAGAGCCGGCTGTGGCAGCACATCCAGACGCTGCCCCAGCGCTGCCAGACCCTGCTCCGGGTGATCGCGTTCGCCGACCGACCCGACTACGCCGAGCTGGCGCGCTCCCTGGGGATGCCGCAGGGCAGTATCGGACCCACGCGCGGCCGCTGCCTGGCGAAGCTCCGGCTCGTACTGGCCGCCGATCCCGCCTGGGAGGCATGATGAACACCTACGACCACCACGGACCCGGCCGAGAGGGCGACGACGTCACCGCCACCGAGCGGGAGATCGAGCTGGCCGCGGAACCGCTGACCGAGACGGACTACGCGCTGCTCGATTCCCTCCAGGCCCTCTACGACGAGACCGATCCCGTCCCCGACGGCCTGGTGGAGCGGATCCAGTTCGAGATCACGCTGGACGCGCTGCACGCCGAGCTGGCCACCCTCACCCAGCTCGATCTGGCCGCCAGTGGCGCCCGCAGCGCCTCGACCGAATCCGTCCGGACGATCACCTTCACCGCCGAGGCGGTGACCACGATGGTGACGATCACCCCTCAGCCGGACGGCAGCGTACGGGTGGACGGCTGGGTCGCCCCGGGCGCCGGGCTGCTGGTCGAGGTGCTGCTGGCCGACGAGGCGCGACGCACGCACGCCGACGACGACGGTCGCTTCGTGATCGAGGATCTGCCGGCGGGGCTGGCGAAGTTCGCCCTGCACACCACCGACGCCACCGGGTCGCCGCACACCGTGGTCAGCCCGACGATCGAGCTGTAGACCCATCGATCCGTGTAGAACTGGTGCGTGGAGCGACCCCAGCTGCAGCTGACCTCGATCACCATCGGCACCGACGACCCGCACGGCCAAGCGGAGTTCTATCGCCGGCTGCTGGGCTGGCAGGTGACCGGGGACGACCCGCCGGAGGGTGACGACCCCGGGTGGGCGCAGCTGAAGCCCTCGCCCGGGGCCGCGCCCGGGCCCACCCTCAACTTCGAGGGAGAGCGCCGGTTCCGGCGTCCCGTGTGGCCGTCGGTCGAGGGTGGCCAGAACGCGACTCAGCACCTCGACATCCGGGTGCAGGACCTCGACGCGGCCACCGCGTGGGCCACCTCCGTCGGTGCCGTGCTCGCCGACGTCCAGCCCCAGGACGACGTCCGGGTGCTGTTCGACCCGAGCGGGCACCCCTTCTGCCTGTTCCGCTGAGGGCTAAACCGGCCGCCGAGACCGCGGCAGCCGCGCCACCACCAGCTCGTACGACCGGTCGATCAGCTCGGCCACATCGTCGTCGGTGAGAGCCGCCACGGCGTAGGAGTTCCAGCCGCCCGCACCGAGGTGCGGCATCCAGCGGCCGGCGCCGGGATGCCGCTCCAGCCACAGGTCGGCGACCTCGCGGTCCCCGCACTTGACCCCGATCGAGGCAACCGGAGGCGCCGGTCCGAGGAAAACGAAGATCCGTTCCGCGACCTTGACCACGACCTGACCGTCCCAGGGCTCGTCGCGCCAGGCACCCGGCTTGGCCAGGCAGTAGGCCAGCCAGTCCGTCACGCCCGTGCGCATCGGCCTCGGGTCCCGGTCCGGACTCAACGCGCCGGCAGCAGCCCCACCTTCGCGTACACGTCGGCGACGGTCTTGGCCGCCACGTCGCGGGCCCGGGCCGCACCGTCGGCCAGGATCGCCTCCAGCTCGCCGCGCTCGTCGAGCAGCTCCAGGGTCCGCGCCCGGAAGGGCGTCGCGAAGGCGCTGACCGCCTCGGCGACGGCACCCTTCAGATCGCCGTAGCCACGACCCTCGAAGTCGGTCACCAGCTGGTCCACCGAGGTGTCGGTCAGCGCGCTGAGGATGGTCAGCAGGTTGGAGACCCCCGGCTTGGTCGCCTCGTCGAAGGTGATCGAGCGGTCCGAGTCGGTGACCGCGGACTTGATCTTCTTGACGTTCACCCGAGGCTCGTCCAGCAGGTTGATCAGCCCGGCCTGGGACGCGGCCGACTTGCTCATCTTCGCGCTCGGCTCGGCCAGGTCCTGGATCTTGCCGAGCGCCCGGATGATGTGCGGCTCCGGGACGGTGAACGTCTCGCCGTAGCGGGCATTGAACCGGACCGCCAGGTCCCGGGTCAGCTCCAGGTGCTGCCGCTGATCCTCCCCGACCGGCACCTTGTCGGCCTGGTAGAGCAGGATGTCGGCGGCCATCAGGATCGGGTACGTGAACAGCCCGACGTTGGCGGCGTCGGCGCCGGCCTTGGCCGCCTTGTCCTTGAACTGGGTCATCCGGTTGGCCTGCCCGAAGCCGGTCAGGCAGCTGAGCACCCAGGCGAGCTGGGTGTGCTCGGGCACGTGCGACTGGATGAAGACGACCGACCGCTGGGGGTCGATCCCGGCGGCCAGCAGCTGAGCGGCGCCGAGCAGGGTCTGCTCCCGGCGCAGAGCCGGATCCTGGTCGAGGGTCAACGCGTGCAGGTCGGCGATCCCGTAGAAGGCCTCGAACTCGTCCTGCATCGGCACCCACTGCCGCAGCGCTCCCAGGTAGTTGCCCAGGTGCAGCGAGTCGGACGTCGACTGGGCCAGGGAGAGCGCGCGGGGACGGTGGGTGTCGGAGGCCATGACCGACATTGTTCCACGCACCACCCCGCCGTCAGGCGGGATTCTGCTCGGCGGCCACCTCCGCGGTCCCCGCCGGATCGGCGTCCGCGGGCGTCGCGGTCGTCACCCGTTTGACGTCCAGCCGGGCGGCCCGACGGCCGTCCAGCTCGGTCACCTTCAACTCCAGCCGTACCGTCTCGTCGTCGTCCTCCCCGGGCTGCAGCGCGTCCACCTCCACCGTCGCCTGCAGCGCCGGGAGCTGCCCGCGCGCGGCCATGAAGAAGCCGGCGACGGTGTCGTACGGTCCCTCGGCCAGCTCGAAGCCGGTCTGCTCGGTGAAGTCGTCGAGGGTGCTCAGACCGTCCACCTCGATCGTGTCCGGGCGCGGCTGCTGGGGCGGCGCGACCACCACGTCGTACTCGTCGGTGATGTCGCCGACAAGCTCCTCGACCAGATCCTCCATGGTGACGATGCCGGCGGTGCCGCCGTACTCGTCCAGCACGATCGCCAGGTGGCTGCTCTCCCGCCGCATGTCCGACAGCGCCCGGAGCACCCGTACGGTGTCGGGCAGGCTGACCACCGGCCGGACCAGGTCCGAGACGGGGGTGGACCGGTTGCTCACCTCAGGATCCAGCAGGTCGCGCACGTGGACGAAGCCGATGATGTCGTCCGCCGAGTCGCCCATCACCGGGTAGCGCGAGTGCGGGGCCTGCAGCACCTCGCGGACGGCCTTGTACGCCGGCATGTCCCCCGGCAGGAAGTCCACCTCGGTCCGCGGCAGCATCACCTCGCGCAGGCCGCGGGACCCGGCGTCGAAGACGTCGTCCACGATCCGCCGCTCCTCGTCGCCGAGCGTGGAGGAACCGCTGACCAGGGCCCGGATCTCCTCGTCGGTGACCTGTTCGCGGCCCGCGTTGGGGTCGCCGCCGAGGATCCGCACCACCACGTCGGTGGACACCCCGAGCAGCCAGATCACCGGGCGGGCGAGCTTGGCGATGAAGTCGACCAGCGGGGCGAGGGCCAGCGCGAACGCCTCCGACCGCTGCAGGGCCAGCCTCTTGGCGGTCAGCTCACCGAGGACGATGGAGAGGTAGCTGATCACCGCGGTGATGATGACCAGGGCGATGTTGTCGGCCACGGTGGCCGGGAGCCCGGGGAACCAGCCCTGCAGAGCCGGGCTGAGGGCGGCGGCCAGGGTCGCGCCGCCGAAGGCGGCCGAGAGGAAGCCGGCCAGGGTGACGCCGATCTGCACCGCCGACAGGAAGCGGTTGGGGTTCTCGTTCAGCCGGGCGACGGTGCGGCCGCGGGATCCACGGTGGGCCAGCTGCTTGACCTGGCTGTCGCGCAGCGACACCAGAGCCATCTCGGCTCCGGCGAACACCCCGCCCACGCAGATGAACAGCAGGATGAGAGCGGCGTTGAGGACCAGCTCGGAGGTCATCGTCGGGTGGTCACGGTGCGGAAGCGCTGGAAGTCACCTCGGTAATCGTAGTGAACTCGGCCGGCAGGTCCGCTTGGATGGACACATGTCCGCCGACGGCCAGTACCCCGACGTGGTCCCGGTGCTGGTCGACCCGGCGGCCGGGGTGCTGCTGCGGGCCCACCGGGAGGCCGACATCCCGGGGATCATCGAGCAGTGCCGCGACCCGGAGACGATCCGCTGGACCACCGTTCCCACCCCGGAGGGCGGCTACGGCGAGACCGAGGCCCGCGCCTTCTTGAGCATGATCCCGTTCGGCTGGGAGGGCGGTGGACCGTACGTCTGGGCGGTCGAGCTGCTCGGGGGTGAGGACCGGGAACCGATCTCCTTCGCCGGCAGCATCGACCTGCACCCGCGCGAGCCCGAGCTCTTCTCGGTCGGCTTCGGTCTGCACCCCGCCGCGCGTGGACGCCGGGTGATGACCTCGGCGCTGCGCCTCGCCCGGGATCATGCCTTCGACGTGCTCGGGATCGAGGCGATCCGCTGGCAGGCCGTGGTCGGCAACTGGGGCTCGCGGCGGACGGCGGCGGCCGCCGGCTTCCGGTTCGACGGTGCGGCACGCTGCCTGCTGTCGCATCGCGGCGAGCTGCTGGACGGTTGGCAGGCCACGGTGACCGCCGGCGACCCCCGGGTCGATCTCTCCTGGCCGCCACCGCCGACCCTGACCGGCGACCGGGTCACTCTCCGGCCGTTCACCGACGCCGACCTCGATCGGATCGTCGAGGCCTGCGCCGATCCCGTCACGGCGTACTGGCTGATCTCGCTCCCCCAGCCGTACGGGCTCGAGGACGCCGCGGACTACCTGGAGGGCGTACGCGAGATGGTGGCCCGCCGGACGGGCTGGGCCTGGTGTGTCGCCGACGCCGAGGACCGGTGCCTCGGAGCGGTCAGCCTCGAGGGGTTCGGCGGCTATGCGCGGCGGCTGGAGATCGGCTACTGGGCGCATCCCGATGCCCGTGGCCGGGGCCTCATCACCGGGGCGGTCCGGGCCGTCACCGCCCACGTCGAGGGCCACGACCTGGCCGACTCGGTGATCATCCGCTGCGCCGCCGGCAACGTGGCGTCCCGGCGGGTGGCCGAGGCCGCCGGCTACGTGCACAACGGGGTGCAGCCGGCGAGCGAGCCGCTCGGAGACGGCACACTCGACGACCTACTGCTCTATACCCGCAGCGTGTAGCGGCGCGGAGGACATCCTCAGCCCTTCAGGGCGCCGGCCGCGATGTTCGCGATGAAGTGTCGTGAGCCGATGATGAACACCCCGATCAGGGGCACGACGCTGATCACCGCGCCGGCCATGATCATCCCGTAGTCGGTGGCGTAGACCGAGTTGAGTGTGGCCAGGGCGGTCTGCAGGGTCTGGCGCTGCGGGTCGACGAGCACGACGAGCGGCCAGACGTAGTCGTTCCAGGCACCGATGAAGGTGAAGATGCCCAGGAACGCGAGTCCGCCCCGCAGCATCGGCACGGCCACCGACCACCAGGTACGGAACAACCCGGCTCCGTCGATCCGGGCCGACTCGATCAGGGAGTCCGGGATCGAGGCGGAGGCGAACTGGCGGAGCAGGAAGATCCCGAAGGCGTTGGCCGCGCCCGGGATGATCAGCGCCCGCAGGTCGCCGATCCAGCCGAAGGCCGACATCAGCACGAAGCTGGGCACCAGGGAGAGGCTGCCCGGCACCAGGAACGTCGCGAGCAAGATCACGAAGAGCACGTTCTTACCCGGGAACTCGTACTTCGCGAAAGCGAACGCGGCCAGCGAGTCGAACAGCATCACCAAGATCGCCAAGGCTCCAGCCACGATCACCGTGTTGACGAAGGCGCCCACCAGATCGATGTTCGAGAGCACGTTCTGGACGTTCTCGACGAAGTAGGGACCGAAGGTGAGCTTCGGCGGGGAGGCGAAGATGTCGGCGGTGGTGTTGGTCGACATCGCCAACATCCAGTAGAACGGAAAGAGTGACAGCACGACGCCGACCAGGACGCACAGGTGGGTGACCAGCCGAGCCACCAGGTTCCTGGCCTGGCCCGGGTGCCGCGCCCGGCGACCCGTCGTCGCCTCGCCCGGATCGTTCAGGGTCGTGGTGGTCATCGCGCCTCCTCCTTCAGCTTCTTGCCGGTTGGGAGCACGTCGCGTTCCCGCAGCAGCCGCCAGTTGATCGCGGCGAACACCGCCGCCAGGATGAACAGCGCCCAGGCGATCGCCGAGGCGTAGCCGAAGTCGAACTGGGTGAAGGCCTGGTTGTACTGGTAGAGAACGATCGTCATGCCCGCCTCGTCGGTGCCACCGCTGTTGCCCAGCAGCACTTGCGGCTCGGTGAACAGGCTCAGTCCGCCGATGGTGGAGGTGATCACGGTGAAGAGGATCACCGGCCGCAGCAGCGGAATGGTGATCGAGGTGAAGATGCGCCGGCTGCTGGCCCCGTCGACCCGGGCGGCGTCGTAGAGCTCGGTCGGGATGGACTGCAGGCCGGCGAGGTAGATGATCGCGTTGTATCCGGTGAACCGCCAGATCACCATCACCGAGATGGTGATCTTGATCCCCCAGTCGGTCGACAACCAGGCCACCGGATCGGCACCCAGGGCGGTCAGGGCCGAGTTGACCAGCCCGAAGCTGTCGGAGAACACCGAGCCGAAGACGATGGTCATCGCGACCATGCTGGTCACGTTCGGGATGAAGTACGCAACCCGATAGGCACCCTTGAACCTGATGTTGGAGTGCAGCAGGAACGCGATCACCAGCGCCAGGAACAGCATCGGGATGGTGGAGAGGAACCAGATGACGAAGGTGTTGCCGACGGCGTTCCAGAACCGGGAGTCGGTGAGCAGGTACTGGTACTGCGCCAAGCCGACGAAGTGGATCTCGCCCATGCCGTCCCAGTCGGTGAAGGACAGCACGATGGAGAAGACGATCGGGAACAGCCCGAAGATCAAGAACAGCAGGTAGAACGGGGCGACGGCGACGTACTGCGGCCAGTAGCTGCGCCAGGACTTCGGTCGGCGCGGCGCGGCCGTCGCGGGCTCGGGGGTGTCGGTGGTCCGGTCGGGAGCTGCCACGCTCATCACAGCACCCCTCTCTTGGCCAGGATCTTGTCGGTCTCGGTGACGGCCTCGTCCCAGGCCTGCTCGGGGTCCTTGCCACCGGCTTCGACGTTGGCCAGCTCGGTCGCGAAGGCAGTGGTCTGCGACTCGTAGGTGCTGACGAACGTCGTGGGTACGGACTCCGCGGCGCGCGCGAAGAACGTGAGCGGGTCCTGGGGCCCGAAGAACCCGGTGCCGCTGGCCATCTGCCCGCCGGTGAAGCTCGCCGGGGTGGACGGGAACAGCTGCACGTCGTTGAAGGTGGCCGCCTGGTTCTGCGGCGTGGTCAGCCAGCTGAGGAACGCGAACGCGGCCTCCGGGTCCTTGCAGGTGGCGGGCACCGCGAGGAAGGAGCCGCCGCTGTTCCCCGGGCGATCCGGTTGGTTCGCCAGCCGCCACTTCCCCTTGGTGTCCGGTGCGGTGTCGGCCAGGATCTCGGCCCACCACACCGCCTCGATGTGGCCGGCCACCTTGCCGGCGACCCAGCCCGAGTTCTGATCCGTGGCGATCTGCAGGTTCCCGGTGATCCTGCCCTGGATCGCGGCCACCGCTGTGTCCCAGGCCTTGCGGACCGCGCTGCCCGGCGTGGAGTAGAGCGGTCGATCACGGGCGTCGAAGTACCGTTCGGGACTGGCGTTCAGGTACTGGCTGTAGATCATCGTGGCGTTGGCGACCAGGGCCACATCACTGTCGGCCCGCAGCTTGGCACCCAGCTCGATCAGCTGCTCCCAGGTCCGGATCGACTCACCCACCTCGTCGGGATCGGTCGGCAGACCGGCGGTCTGGAACAGGTCGGACCGGTAGTACAGGCCGGTCGGCCCGGTGTCCATGGGCCAGAAGCAGAAGCGGCCCGTCGGGGTGGTCCCCAGCTGCCACTTCCACCCGAAGAAGTCGTCTTTGTACCGCTCCGCACCGAGGGTGTTGAGATCGACGAACAAGTCCTCGTTGGTGAAGTAGAGCGCACAGTTGGAGTTCACCGCTGTGATGTCGGGAATGTAGGCCTTGCCCGCCAGGCTGGTACGCAGCTTCGTGTCGAAGGTGCCTCCGATCACGTCCGCTCGCAGTCGTTTGGCGGTGTCCGGGATCTGTTCGGCGGCTCGGGTGAGCAGCTGAGGACTGATCGAGCGGTTCCAGTACCAGAGCACGAGCTCGGCCGGATCGGTCGAGATCGAGACGTTGCGACTGCAGCCGGCCAGCGGTCCGGCCGTGGCGGCCAGCCCGAGTCCGGCGGCCGCCGTGAGCAGCTGGCGGCGTGACAGCCGGCCAGACGAGAACTGCATCTGGGTCACCTTTCGTCACCGATGACGATGGACCCCCCGAGATACGTGAGCGTTCACGCACTGCGGGACAGCAGACCACCGGTGGGTCTCGACTGTCAACCCCTCGGGACCGCACCACCGCCGATTTCCTTTGTGCACAACGACAGCGACCCCAGTCAGGGGATTGACCGGGCAGAAGAGGACGTCTAGGCTGAGCTCCGAATAGTGAACGTTCACGATCTTGCCGCGCTGCTGCCGGCCGAAGGGAAGCTGCTGCCATGTCGCCGTCGACCGTGCCACCCGTCCGCTGGGCCGTCCTCGGACCGGGATCCATCGCCCGCCGGTTCGTGTCGCAGCTGCCGTCCTGCCCGGGCGCCAGCCTGGTGGCCATCGGCAGCTCCGATCCCGGCCGAGCCGCCCGGTTCGCGGCCGAGCAGGTGCCCGGTCTGACCGTGCGCACCGGCAGCTACGACGAGATCCTGGCCGACGACGACGTGGACGCGGTCTACGTCTCCACCGTGCACACCACCCACCCACCACTGGTGATCGCCGCGCTCGAAGCGGGCAAGCACGTGCTCTGCGAGAAGCCGCTGGCGGCCAACCACGCGTCCGTGATGGCGATGGCCGAGGTGGCCCGGCGCACGGACCGGGTGCTGCTGGAGGCGTACATGTACCGCTTCCACCCGCAGACGCGCGCCGTGCTGGAGCTGATCGCGGACGGCGCCGTCGGGGACGTGCAGCACGTGGACGCCTCCTTCTCGTTCCGGGCCGGCGAGCGGACAGGTCGCCTGTTCGATCCGGCCACGGCCGGCGGCGGCATCCTGGACGTCGGCGGCTATCCCGTCTCGTACGCCCGGGCCATCCTCGGCGCGGCGAGCGGTCGAGGGGTGCTGGAGCCGACCGGGGTCGCCGCGCACGGCACCCTCGGTCCGACCGGCATCGACGAGTGGGCGGTCGCCGATCTCACCTTCCCCGGTGGGGCCACGGCGAGCGTGCGGACGGGCGTCAAGATGTCCGACCCCACCACGGTCACCGTCCACGGGTCGCGGGGCACCCTGCAGCTGAGCGACCCCTGGACGCTCGGCACCGAGCAGCGGATCGTGCTCAGCACCGTCGACGGCGAGCGGGTGGTCGAGTTCAGCGGCGACCAACCGTACGGGCTGGAGGCCGCCGGGCTGGCTCGCGCCGCAGCCGGCGACGGTCAGGTGGCCGAGATGACTCTCGCCGACTCGCTCGGCAACGCTGCCGTGCTGGACACCTGGCGGGAGCAGATCGGTCTGCGCTACCCGTTCGAGGCCGACGACAGCGAGCTGCCGACCGTCTCGGGGCGCCCGTTGCAGGTGCGCGGCGATGCCGTGATGCCGTACGGGAAGATCGACGGTCTCGACCTCCCGGTGTCCCGCCTGGTGATGGGTTGCGACAACCAGCAGACCCTGGCCCACGCCTCGGCGATGTTCGACCACTTCTTCGCCGCCGGCGGCAACACCTTCGACACGGGCTACATCTACGGCGGCGGGTTGCAGGAGCGGTTGCTCGGCCGGTGGATCGCCAACCGCGGGATCCGGGACCAGGTGGCGATCCTGGTCAAGGGCGCCCACACCCCGCACTGCGATCCCGCGTCGATCACCAGCCAGCTCACGGAGTCGCTGGAACGCCTGGGCACCGACTACGCCGATCTCTACCTGATGCACCGGGACAATCCCGAGATCGCGGTCGAGGAGTTCGTCGACGTGCTCGACGCCGAGGTCCGCAGCGGCCGGATCAAGACCTTCGGCGGTTCCAACTGGACGCCGGCCCGGATCGACGAGGCGAACGCGTACGCCGAGAAGACCGGCAAGCACGGGTTCTCGGTGCTGAGCAACCACTTCGGTCTGGCGGAGGCGTACGACGTCCCGTGGGCCGGCTGCGAGCACGTGACCGACGCCGCGTCCAAGCGGTGGCTGACCGAGCGGCAGATCCCGCTCCTCCCCTGGTCGTCCCAGGCGCGTGGCTTCTTCACCGGCCGGGCGCGGCCCGACGACCGCAGCGACGCCGAGCTGGTCCGCTGTTACTACAGCGACGACAACTTCGAGCGGCTCCGCCGGGCAACCGAGCTCGGTGACAGCCTCGGGGTGGCACCGACGGCGATCGCGCTGGCCTACGTGCTGCACCAGCCGTTCCCCACCTTCCCGCTGTTCGGACCGCGCAGCATCGCCGAGACGGCGTCGTCGATGGCGGGCCTGAGCGTGCAGCTCAGCCCGGAGCAGGTGGCGTGGCTCGACCTGCGCGACCGGCCGGCGTCCTGAGCCGCTCGCCCTCAGGATCCTGGTCATGCAGCGGGCGGCCACCATCCACGATGTCGCCGCGGCCGCGGGGGTGTCGCGACAGACGGTGACCCGGGCGATGAATGCCATGCCGGGGATCAGCACGGTCACTCGGGAGCGGGTGCTCGCCGCCGCTCGGGACCTGCGGTACCGTCCGTCGCGCTTCGGCCGGGGGTTGGTCAAGGCCGACCACCGGATGCTCGGCCTGGTGCTCGACGACCTGACCAACCCGTTCTACCCGCAGCTCGCCTCGGCGGTGACCGGCGCGGCCGGCCGGGCCGGTTGGAACGTGGTGCTCACCGACACCACCCACGCCGGTGATCGGGCGGCCCTGGTGGCCGACCTGTCCCGGCAGGTGGACGCCGTGATCGGCTACCTCCGACTCGATCCCGAGACCCAGACGGGTCTGTTCGCCGGCGTACCGGTCGTGGAGATCGATCCCACCCGGCGTCAGCCGCTGAACGGCGCGGTCGCCTTCGACCTGCGGCCGGCGATGCGTGACCTCGTTCGGCACCTGGTCGGCCGAGGAGTGCGTCGGCCGCTGATGGTCGATCAGGCCGCCGCCGGCAACCGGTCGGGCCGAGCCAGGATCTTCGCGTCCGAGCTCGAGCGGCGTGGGCTGGGCTGCGACCACGTCGCCATCGCCACCGGCTCGACCGAAGGCGATCTGGCCGCCATCGGGGCCGCACTCGACGCGCATCCCGGGGCCGACGCGGTGCTCGTCTACAACGACCTGCTGGCCCTGGGCGTGCTCGGCGCCCTGCGGGACCGCGGCCGCCGCGTCCCGGACGACGTCCGGGTGGCCGGTATCGACGGACTCAGCATCGGCGAGCTGGTCGCACCGCGGCTGACCACCTTGGCCCTCGACATGGCCGAGGTCGGTCGGCTGGCCACCGACCTGATCCTGGGCATGCGCGCGGGCGAGCTACCCCTGTCCGGCTCCGAGGTCCGTCGCAAGGTCCGCCACCGGCTGCTCCTCCGCGACTCCGCCTGACCCCTCGAACCGGTGACGGATGAGAGGGTGGGGCCGTGAGTTCACGGGTGAGTGTCATCGGCACCGGCTACCTCGGGTCCACCCACGCGGCGGGTATGGCCGAGGTCGGGCACCAGGTGGTGGGGATCGACGTCGACCCCCAACGGATCGCCACCCTGGCCGCCGGTCGCTCCCCCATCTTCGAGGTCGGGCTGGAACCGCTGCTGGCCCGGCACACCCGCTCCGGTCGGCTGCGCTTCACCACCGACTACCGGGTGATCGCCGACTGGGCCGATGTGCACTTCCTGGCCCTGGGCACCCCGGCCGGGCCCGACGGTGCCGCCGACCTGAGCCAGCTGCACGCAGCCGTCGACAGCCTCGCCCCCCTGCTCACCCGGCCGGCGCTGATCGTGGGCAAGTCGACGGTCCCGGTCGGCACGGCGTTGCAGCTCCAGGAGCGGTTCCGGGCTCTCGCTCCGGCCGGTGACCAGATCGAGGTCGCCTGGAACCCCGAGTTCCTGCGGGAGGGCTTCGCGGTGGAGGACACCCTGCGCCCGGACCGGCTCGTGTTCGGGGTGCAGAGCGCTCGCGCCCTGGAGATCCTCGAGCAGGTCTACGCGATGCCGCTGACCGAGGCCACGCCCGTCGTACGCTGCGACCTCGCGACCGCTGAGCTGATCAAGACCGCGGCCAACGCGTTCCTGGCCACCAAGATCAGCTTCATCAACTCGATGGCCCAGATGTGCCAGGCCGCCGGCGGCGACGTGGTCCTGCTGGCCGACGCCCTCGGTTACGACAAGCGGATCGGACGTGAGTTCCTCAACGCCGGCCTCGGTTTCGGCGGCGGCTGCCTGCCCAAGGACATCCGGGCGCTGGCCGTCAGCGCCGAGGAGCTCGGGGTCGGCGTCCTGGCCCAGCTGATCGAGGCGGTCGAGGCGATCAACGCGGGCCAGCGGACCGAGGTCGCCGACCTGGCGGTCGAGCAGCTCGGCGGCGACGTCGCCGGCGTCCGGATCGCCGTTCTCGGCGCGGCCTTCAAGCCCGGCACCGACGACACCCGCAACTCTCCCGCACTCACCGTGGCCGACCAGCTGCACGCCGCAGGCGCCGAGGTGGTCATCTACGACCCCCAGGCCAGGCTGCCCGCCCGAGACAACTTCACCCAGGTCGCCAGCGTCGACGAGGCCGTCACCGGCGCCGAGATCGTGCTGCACCTGACCGAGTGGCCGGAGTTCCGCTACCTGGATCCGGAAGCTCTCGGCCAGCTGGTCAAGAACAAGATCATCATCGATGGTCGGCTGAAGCTGCACGCACCCACCTGGCGGGACGCCGGCTGGAAGGTCGTCCAGATCGGCCGCGCCACCAGCCTCTGAACTCCGAGTTGTCAGCCTGCACGGTCGCCATAGCCACCACTGACGCTGACAAGTCGGGGGACGCCGGCGAGGACGAGGTCGGCGGCCACCTTGTGCGGGCTGAGCCGCAGCTCCATGTTGGAGGTCCGCAGCACTCGGGAACCGGCCAGCACCACCGCTCGTTCGCGCTCCAGGTCGGCCTGCCACTGCGCCACCTCCATGTGGTGCGCCCCGTCCACCTCGAGCACGATCCGGCCGCCTCCGGGGGAGCGCCACTCCGCGTCCAGAAATCGCAGCCGACCCGCGGCGTCGCAGCGCCGCACCTGACGCCGCGGCAGCGGGAGCCCGAACCGGCGACACATTCTCACGATGTCGGCCTCGCCGATGGTGGTGCCACCCGCCCGGATGTCCGCCACCGCCATCCGCAGCACCGCCTTGTGTCGGACCCGACCGACCCGCCGCAGCGCGTCGTCCAGCTCCTCCGGCGTCACCAGCCGCTGCTGCACGACAGCGGCCACGAGCGCCCAGGCGAATCGCGGGTACGGCTGCCAAGCGGCCGCGTCGAGAGCGGACTGGGCAACCGAGGTGGTGGGCATGCCCTCGACGAGCACGTGCTCCGCGGGTCGTACCCGCCGCGACTCGTGGACCCGAAGCCACCCGAACGCCGACGTACGACATCCGCGCGGGATGACGAGATGCACGAGCTCCTGCTCGGACGCGAAGGACCGGAAGCCGTTCAGCTCCAGGGCCGTGTGCGCCACCAGTGCCGCAGGCGGACCGGCATCGAGCAGGGCCACCCACATCAGCTGTCGCCGGGTCGGAGGGCCGTTGTGCGTGACGACGACGTGGTCACCCCATCGAGTCCAGCGAGAACCGTTGACCTGGGCGCGGATCTCAGCCGGCGTCAGGCCGAACAGCGCCGCCCGGTCCTGGCGCAGAACGCCGTCGGCCCATCCTGCTCGGGCGGTGATGTCAGAGGTCTCGCGCTGAATGCGGAGGGTCCGGATCTCGGGCTCGTACGACATGCCTGAGTAGTAAGGACGCCGGTCGCCCTCGTACGCCCCGAGTCAGGATCTGTGGACACCGCTGCCAGCGCCCGCAGCCTGTGGACAAGCCCCTCTGACTCCGAGTTGTCAGCCGCTGTGGTCGCCCGGGCAACCACCGCGGCTGACAACTCGGTCAGAAGTTGGACAGCTCGGTCAGAAGTTGGACAGCTCGGTCAGAAGTTGGACAGGGCCGCGTTGAAGGTGGCCGACGGACGCATCACGGCCGTGGCCAGCGCGTCGTCCGGACGGTAGTAACCGCCGATGTCGGCCGGCGAGCCCTGGACGGCGAGCAGCTCGTCGGTGATCACCGTCTCCTGCTCGCGCAGCTTCGCCGCGAGAGCGCCGAAGTCGGCGGCGAGCTCGGCGTCCTCGGTCTGGGCCGCCAGCTCCTCGGCCCAGAACAGCGCCAGGTAGAAGTGCGAGCCCCGGTTGTCGATGGAGCCGACCCGACGCGCCGGGGACTTGTTCTCGTCCAGGAAGGTCCCGGTCGCCCGGTCCAGCGTGTCCGCCAGCACCTGGGCCCGCTGGTTCCCGGTGGTCTGGGCGAGGTGCTCCAGCGACACCGCCAGGGCCAGGAACTCCCCGAGGCTGTCCCAGCGCAGGTAGTTCTCCTTGACCAGCTGCTGGACGTGCTTGGGGGCCGAACCACCGGCGCCGGTCTCGAACAACCCGCCACCGTTGATCAACGGCACCACCGACAGCATCTTGGCCGAGGTGCCCAGCTCCAGGATCGGGAACAGGTCGGTCAGGTAGTCACGGAGCACGTTCCCGGTCACCGAGATCGTGTCCTCCCCGCGCCGGATCCGCTCCAGCGAGAAGGCGATCGCCTGCTCCGGCGCCAGGATCGAGATGTCGAGGCCGCTGGTGTCGTGCTCGGGCAGCGTCTCGTTGATCTTGGCGATCAGGTTGGCGTCGTGCGCCCGCGTCTCGTCCAGCCAGAAGACGGCCGGCAGGCCGGTCGCCCGGGCGCGGCCGACGGCCAGCTTGATCCAGTCCCGGATCGGTACGTCCTTGGTCTGGCACATCCGCCAGATGTCGCCCGGTGCCACCTGGTGCTCCAGCACGACCGAGCCGGCCGAGTCGGTGACCCGGACCGTGCCGGCGACGCCGATCTCGAACGTCTTGTCGTGCGAGCCGTACTCCTCGGCTGCCTGGGCCATCAGCCCGACGTTGGAGACCGAGCCCATGGTGGACGGGTCGTACGCCCCGTGCGCCCGGCAGTCGTCGATCACGACCTGGTAGATCCCGGCGTACGAGGAGTCCGGGAGCACCGCCAGGGTGTCGGCCTCCTGGCCGTCGGGGCCCCACATGTGACCCGAGGTCCTGATCATGGCCGGCATCGACGCGTCCACGATGATGTCCGACGGCACGTGCAGGTTGGTGATGCCCCGGTCGGAGTCGACCATGGCCAGCGCCGGTCCCTCGGCCAGTCCGCGATCGATGGCGGCCTTGATCTCGGCCCCCTCCGGCAGCGCGTCCAGACCGGCCAGGATGCCGCCGAGTCCGTCGTTGGGCGACAGACCCGCCGCGGCCAGGGTCGGACCGTAGGTCTCGAACACCTCGGGCAGGAAGGCCTTGACCGCGTGCCCGAAGATGATCGGGTCCGACACCTTCATCATGGTCGCCTTGAGGTGGACCGACAGCAGCACGTCCTCGGCCTTCGCCCGGGCGATCTGCGCGGTCAGGAACGCCTGCAGGGCGGCGACCCGCATGACGGTGGAGTCGACGACCTCGCCGGCCAGCACCGGCACCGACTCGCGCAGCACCGTCTCGGCGCCGGCGTCGTCGACCAGGGTGATCCGCAGGCTCGTGTCGGCGGGGATGACGGCCGACTTCTCGTTGGAACGGAAGTCGTCGGCCTCCATGTGCGCGACGTTGGTCTTGGAGTCGCTGCTCCAGGCCCCCATCGAGTGCGGGTGCTTGCGGGCGTAGTTCTTCACCGAGAGAGGCGCGCGGCGGTCGGAGTTGCCCTCGCGCAGCACGGGGTTGACCGCGGACCCCTTGACCTTGTCGTAGCGGGCCCGGACCGACCGGTCCTCGTCGCTCTGCGGGTCGTCGGGGTAGTCGGGCAGGTCGAAGCCCTGCTGCTGCAGCTCGCGGACCGCGGCCTTGAGCTGCGGGATCGACGCGGACACGTTCGGCAGCTTGATGATGTTCGCCTCGGGCGACTTGGCCAGGTCGCCGAGCTCGGCGAGCGCATCGGCGACCTGCTGGTCCTGGGTGAGCCGCTCGGGGAACAGCGCGAGGATCCGGCCGGCCAGGGAGATGTCCCGGCTCTCGACGTCCACGCCCGCCTTGGCGGCGTACGCGGCGATGACCGGCAGCAGGGAGTACGTCGCCAGCAGCGGCGCCTCGTCGGTTCGGGTGTAGACGATCCGGGCGGACGGCTGGACCATGCGGCAACTCCTTGGCCTGGGGGAACGGACTCGGCACACCGGACCCTGGGACCGGTACGACCGTCTTTCTTGACATCAAGATATCGCGGGCGGGACGGGGTGGCCGACCGTCTCTGCCGCGCTTCAGTCTGCCCGAGCGGCCGGGGACGGGTCCACCGACCCCTGGGGCGGACTCGTCAGAGCTCGGGTTCGGGAACGTGGACGAGGTCGACGCGATCCCAGGGCCGCTGATCGGCGGCGTACGCCTCCTCCATCGGGATCCAGTCCGTCAGCCACCGCTCTCGGAGTGCCGGACCGTCGCGCTCGGCGATCCGGGCTCGGCGCACCGAGGCGGGCACCTCGATCCAGATGGTGACGTCCCACGGCACCGGCAGCCTGACGTCGGTGGCGGAGACGCCCTCCACGATCACCGGCACCCCGACCGGCACGGTGTGCCACTCGGCCCCGACGTCGGCGTCGAAGTCCCAGCGCTGATAGCGGCCGGGACGCCGGGCCAGCAGCGGCTCCACCACCTGCGCCACGAACCGGTCCCGGTCCCAGCCCGGCAGCTCGGGTCGGGCGAAGTCGTCGTTGTGGATGACGACCGAGCCCGGCAGCGCGGCGGCGACCCGGGCGGCCAGGGTGGTCTTGCCGGACGCACCGAACCCGTCGATCCCGACCCAACGCGTCCCCGTCCGGTCGGCGAGCGCAGTCACCACGGCGGTGACCGGATCGATCCCGGACATCGACGACCTCCCTCGACCGCCCTCGGCACGACCTCACAGTGCCGACCTGCCTCGGCCTTGCTAGCGTCAGCCTACGAGAGCCGGTCACCGGCGACAGTCGATGAGTCTCGAGGAGATCGCGTGAACACACCCGTCAAGGTCGCCGTCACCGGAGCCGCCGGCCAGATCGGCTACAGCCTGCTGTTCCGGATCGCCAGCGGATCGCTGCTGGGCCCCGACACCCCGGTGGAGCTGCGGCTGCTGGAGATCACGCCCGCCCTCAAGGCGCTCGAGGGTGTGGTGATGGAGCTGGACGACTGCGCGTTCCCGCTGCTGTCCGGGGTGCAGATCGGCGACGACGCGAACGCCGTGTTCGACGGAGTCAACATCGCCCTGCTGGTCGGTGCCCGTCCCCGCAGCAAGGGCATGGAACGCGGTGACCTGCTGGAGGCCAACGGGGCCATCTTCAAGCCTCAGGGGGCCGCGCTGAACGCGCACGCCGCCGACGACATCAAGGTGCTGGTGACCGGCAACCCGGCCAACACCAACGCGCTGATCGCGAAGAGCAACGCCCCCGACATCCCCGCCGAGCGGTTCAACGCGCTGACCCGGCTGGACCACAACCGCGCCCTCGCCCAGCTGGCCGCCAAGACCGGCACGAGCGTCAACGACATCACCCGGCTGACGATCTGGGGGAACCACTCCGCCACCCAGTACCCGGACATCTTCCACGCCGAGGTCAACGGCCAGAACGCGGCCGAGCTGGTCGACGACCAGGCCTGGCTGGAGTCGACCTTCATCCCGACAGTGCAACAGCGGGGGGCCGCGATCATCGAGGCCCGCGGGGCCAGCTCGGCCGCCAGCGCCGCGAACGCCACCGTCGACCACATGCGGGACTGGGTGCTCGGCACGCCCGAGGGTGACTGGGTGTCCATGTCGGTGCCGTCGGACGGCTCGTACGGGATCGCCGAGGGGATCATCACGAGCTTCCCGTGCACCACGTCCGGCGGGAGCTACAGCATCGTCCAGGGGCTGGCGATCAACGACTTCTCCCAGGCCAAGATCGACGCCAGCGTCGCGGAGCTGCAGGAGGAGCGGGCGGCGGTTCGCTCGCTCGGCCTGGTGGAGTGACGCTCGAGTGGGCACGTCTTCGGCGACCCACCTGCAGACGACCGCACCAGGGCACCCCGGTTAGGGAACACTAGGTGCCATGACAGACAGCGGATCGGGACAGCACGACGACCGAGACCCGAGGTCGGGCGACGGCGGAGGTTCCGCTGATGACTACACGCCGTCGGCGTCCTGGGAGACCAGCCGGGGCAGCAGCTGGGAGAACACCACGCCGTACGAGAGCCCCTGGGCCGCTCCGGGATCGTCGGGCACCGCGGCCTCGGGATCGTCGGCCGTGGACCGCCCGGCCGAGGACGGCCCGTGGCCGACCTACCCCGACCCCACTCCGCCGAGCTACGAGCAGCCACAGTCCTACCCGTCCGGCTACGGCCGACCGGCGTACCCCGACGCCCAGACCGGCTACGGGCAGCCGCCTGCGTACGGGGTGACCCCGCCGCCGGACCAGACCGGATACCAGCAACCCGCCTACGGGCAGCCCGCCTACGACCAGCAACCTGCGTACGGCCAACAGCCCGGCTACGGCCAGCAACCCGCGTACGGGGTGAACCCGTACCAGCAGCCCGGGTACGGCTACGTGGCGCCCAACCACCCGCAGGCGACCACGGCCCTGATCCTGGGCATCGTCGGGCTGGCGCTCTGTCCCTTCGTCGGCATCGCGGGTTTCGTCATGGGTGGCCGGGTCCGCCGGGAGATCGATGCCGCGCCCGGTCAGTGGGGTGGTCGTGGCCTCGCCACCGCGGGCTGGGTCCTCGGCATCATCTCGATCGTCTACGCGGCCCTCGTCCTCGCCTACGTCGTCATCATCGCCGCCGTCGCGATCGCCAGCAGCTGAACCCGTCACCGTCCCGCCACCGAAGGAAAGAGCGACCATGAGCGACACCAACCAGAATCCGCCCGCCGACCCGAACGGACCTGCGGGAGCGGACCAGCCCTCGGGTCCGACCCAGCCGTGGGATCCGAACCAGCCCTCGGGTCCCGCCCAGTCCTACGGGTCCGCTCCGTCGTACGGCTCGACCCAGCCCAACGATCCGACCCAGCCCTACGATCCGAACCAGCCCTCGGGTCCAGCCCAGTCCTACGGGTCCGCAGGGTCCTACGGCTCGGCTCCCGAGGTGCAGGGATACCAGCAGCCGGCTTATCCCCCGGCTTACCCACCGGCACCGCAGTCGGGCTACCCGCCGGCACCGCAGTCGGGCTACGCCGTCGGCCAGCCGTACGGCGCCCTGCCCGAGCACCCGCAGGGCACCACGATCCTGGTGCTCGGCATCGTCGGCCTGTTCGTGACCATCTGCGCCCCGATCGCCTGGTACATGGGCAGCAAGGCGCAGAAGGAGATCGCCGCCAGCGGCATGCACTACTCCAACGAGCAGAACATCAACATCGGCAAGATCATCGGCATGGTGCTCTCGATCCTGGCGATCATCGGCATCGTCATCGCCGTCATCTTCCTGGTGTTCGCGATCATCGCCGGCGTCGCGAGCAGCGGTGGCTGAGCGGGACGATCCCACGGTGACGACGCCCTTCGACGACGAGCTGACCGCGCTCCGGCGGCGGCTGCACCAGGTCCCGGAGATCGGTCTCGACCTACCGCAGACGCAGGCGATGGTCCTCGACGCACTCGCCGGGCTCGACCTCGAGGTCACCACCGGTGCCTCCGTGTCCTCGGTCGTGGCGGTGCTGCGGGGCACGGCGGCCGACCACACCGGTCGGGTCGTGCTGCTGCGCGGCGACATGGACGCGCTGCCGGTCGTCGAGACCAGCGGTGAACCGTTCGCCGCGACCGGTGACGCCATGCACGCCTGCGGTCACGACCTGCACACCGCCGGCCTGGTCGGGGCGGCGCGGCTGCTCGGCGACCGCCGCACCGAGCTGCGCGGCGACGTGGTCTTCATGTTCCAGCCCGGCGAGGAGGGCTGGGACGGCGCCGGCGCGATGATCGGGGAGGGCGTGCTCGACGCGGCCGGTCGGCGGGCGGATGCCGCGTACGGGTTGCACGTGTTCGCCAACATGCTGCCGCTGGGCACGGTCGGCAGCCGGCCGGGACCGCTGATGGCAGCCTCCTCCGGTCTGTACGTGACGGTGCGGGGCGCCGGTGGCCACGGCTCACGACCACACGCGGCGGTGGACCCGATCGCGGTCGCCGCCGAGATCGTGACGGCGCTGCAGACCATGGTCACCCGGCGGTTCGACCTGTTCGACCCGGTGGTGATCACCGTCGGCACCTTCCACGCCGGCACCCGGCGCAACATCATCCCCGAGACCGCGACGTTCGAGGCGACCGTGCGCACGCTGTCGGAGGACCACCTGATCGCCGTGGAGCGGGAGTCGGTCCGGTTGTGCGAGCAGATCGCCGCCGCCCACGGCTGCCACGCGGAGGCCAGGTTCGAGCGTGAGTACCCGGAGACCGTGAACGACGTCGACGCCACCGCGTTCGCGCTCGGGGTCGCCGCGGACCTGCTCGGACCCGAACGGGTGCACCCGCTCGCGAACCCGGTGATGGGCTCGGAGGACTTCAGCCGGGTGCTGGCCGAGGTGCCCGGGTGCTACCTGTTCGTCGGTGCCTGCCCCGGCGACCCGAGCACCTCCCCCGGCAACCACGCCCCCGGCGCCCGGTTCGACGACAGCGTGCTCGGCGACTGCGCCAGGCTGCTGGCGGAGCTGGCGGCGCGAGACCTCGCCGCCGGCTGAGTCCACCGCCGAACCAGGCGCCTCCGCCGACAACGCCGCTATCCGGGTGCCGGCCTCTCTCGCTGCGTGGCGCGGCAGGTGTCACCCGATGATGGTGCCGCCGGCGAGATAGACGGTGTTCGTCGCCGGGCGCTGCTGGAGCGGGTTGGGAAAGGTGACGACCTCGGCAGCCACGTTCGTGAACACCGTACGCAGGACGTCCAGGTGCTCCTGATCGGGCGGGTCGTTGGACCAGAGGCCGAAGACCCCGCCCGGGGTCAGCCGCGCAGCCAGTCGCCGGACACCGTCGACGGTGTAGAAGTCGGCGTTGCCGGTGGCGAGCTGATGGCGGGGCGAGTGGTCGATGTCGACCAGCACCGCATCGAACCGGCGGTCGGGGGTGTCCGGGTCGAAGCCGGACCCTCGCGACATCGCGAAGAAGTCGCCGAGCTCCAGCCGGCACCGCGGGTCGGTGGTCAGCGCGCGACCCAGGGGGACCAGCTCCTGGCGGTGCCAGCTGATCACCGGCGCCAGCGCGTCCACCACGACGAGCTCGCGGACCCGCTCGTCGGCCAGCACCGCCGCCGCGGTGTGGCCCAGGCCCAGACCGCCGACCACGACATCCCACCCGGTCGTCGGCGACGTCCGACGGCCCAGCCATCCGAGGGCCAGGTCGGCCAGGGCGATCTCCGCGACGGTGAACAGGCTGGACATCAGGTACTCGTCGCCGAGCTTGACCTCGAAGATGTCGACCCCGGTGACCGTGTCCTGGCGGCGCCTCAGACTCACCTCACCGATCGGGGTCGGCTCCCAGGCGAGCTCCTCCAACCGTCTGCTCACTCGACACCCGCCCCTCTCGTGATGATCCGAACCGCCGTGCGTGTCTCGTCCGCCCCGACCCGAGCCACCCGCAGCAGCTCCGCGCCGCGGGCAGGCACGGTGAGCGGTTCCGGCATCCCCTCGCGGTCGTCTCGCCGGAGCGTGACCGTCAGCGGGTAGGGCGCCACGTTGATCAGGTGGACCAGCTCCGCTCCGGACTCGGGGTCCATCATCGCCGCAATGACCAGACCCGGTTCGGTCGCATCCGTACGCCAGCGCGGGCGGACCCCCAGCCGGCCGAGCAGTGCCGCGTAGACAGCCAGGTCAGCCGGGTAGTCACAGGCCAGCACGATGGCCCGACCCTCCCGCGCGCCGATCTCGACCGCACAGGGCCGTCCGCTGGTGACCTCGCGGACCAGCAGCACGGCTCGATCGCTCACGTCGATGATCTGGGCCGACGACACTCTCACCTCTGGCCTGTCCGCCGCGACCGTCGCGTCGACGCCACCGCCTGCGCCCCTGCCGTCCGCAGGTCGAGGAGCCGCGATCGCCAGTCCCGGCGGGCCAACCGGAAGTAGTGCACCTCGGCGCTGAACAGGATGCGGGGCGTCTGGTCGATGAGCAACTGACGACGTCGGAGCTCGATCATCCGGTCGACCCTACGGGCAGCGCACGAGGCCCCAGCTCACTCGGGCAGGTGGCAGACGGCTTCCACGTTGTTGCCGTCGGGATCGCGAACGAAGGCGCCGTAGTAGGAGTCGTGATACTCCGGCCACAGCCGCGGCTCGTGCAGCACCTCCGCCCCGAGCGCAGTGGCCGCCGTGAAGAAGGCCCGCACGCTCTCCCGGTCGGTCGCGGTGAAGGCGATGTGGGACTCGCGGAAGCCTTCGCCGGAGTTGAAGGCGCCGATCCAGAAATCCGGGTGGCCGTCTTTGCCGAACCCGATGGCGACCCCGAAGTCCATCTGCCGGGTGGCCCCGAGCGGGGCCAACGCCGCGTCGTAGAAGGCGGCGCTGGCCGCCAGGTCGGTGCACTGGATGCCGAAGTGATCGATCATGGGGAGATCCTCGCAGCCCGCTCCGACAGCCGACACCTCACCGGTGCGACGGTTGCTCGTCCGCGCGCGGCCACGGACCCAGCACCCGGTCCAACCGCCAGCAGGCCCACGCCAGCCCGGCGAGCAGCAGCGCGATGGCCCCGCAGGTGAGGGCGACCGGGGCGATCCCGCGGGCCGACAGATCGAGGAACGGGTACGGGTACCAGCCAGTGAGTGCCCCCACCACCAGGGTGTAGACCAGCCAGCCGATCGGCCAGACCAGTGACCGGGCGACGGTCCCGCCCCCGATCCGCGGTCGCGGACCGAACACCAGCCAACCGATCACCGTGAGCACCGGCACCGCGACATGCACGAGGACGTCGCCCACGGCCTCCACCCCGACCAGCGTGGACAGCGGCCGGAGCAGGAACCAGTGCACCAGGCCGGTCACGGTGATCATCACCAGCGCGGCCAACCGCAGCACCCGCCAGCGGGGGCCGTCGTGCCGCGGGTCGCGGATCAGCGGCAGCACCGTGACGATCACCAGCACATTGGACAGGATGGTGAAGTAGCTGACGAAGTGCCAGAGCCGCACGGCGAGCGCAGCCGGCGGCTCGTCGGTCACGGTGGACGTCCCGCTGATCACCACCAGGAGCTGGATGAGCACCCCGACGGCCGAGACCCCGACCGTGGCGAGCGCCCAGATCCGGGCCGCCCGGATCACCGAGAGCTCCGCAGTTCGGCATCGGCCGCGCGACCGGCCGCCTGTGCACCGAGCCTGGACAGCACCCGCAGCACGGTCCGTACGGCCGGGGTGTCGGCCACGCCTTCGCGGACCAGCGCGTAGATCGAGCGGACCGGGGTCGGGCTGGTCACCGGCACCGCGACCACTCCGGGCGGCAGCTGTCGGGCCCCCAGGGTCGGCAGCACGGTCACGCCGATCCCGGCCGCCACGAAGGCCGTCGCCGTCGGGTAGTCGTGCGCCTCGACGTGGAACGGCGGACTGAATCCGGCCGCATGACAGGCCTCGATGAGGTTCCGCCGGCACCAGCCCCGGGCGAAGTCGTTGTCGACCCAGCGCTCACCGGCCAGCTCCACGAGATCGATCTCGTCCCGCTCGGCCAGCGGGTGCCCGGACGGCAACACCGCCACGTACGGGTCGTCGAGCAGGTGCTGAGCCACCAGACCCGGACGGTGGATCGCACCTTGCTCGACGGCGATCTGGAGATCGGGGCGTTCGCCCGGGTCGGTCGGCACGTCCTCGCGCAGCGCCAGGTCCAGCCGGACGGACGGGAACTCCGCCATCATCGTCGCCACGACGGTCGGCATCCAGGCCGAGCCGACCGACGCGAAGTAGGCGATCGAGAGCGACCCCGTCCGCCCGGCCCGGAGATCGCCGACCACCGACTCCACCTCACCGAGCCGGGACAAGACGCCGTCGATCTCGAGGGCCAGGGCCCGACCGGCCGCGGTCGGCTCGATCCCCCGCCCCACCCGCGAGATCAGGGCCAGACCGGTCTCGCGCTGCAGGGCTGTCACGTGCTGGCTCACCGCGGAGGGTGTGTAGCCGAGGTTGTTGGCGGCGGCCTGGATCGAGCCGCTGGCCACGACGGAACGGAACACCCGCAGGCGATGGACGTCGAGCACAGCCAAACACTACAGTCAGACTGAAGGTTCGTGAAGATGACGTTGCTTGTGCTTACGTCTCGCGCGCATCAGGCTGGTGTCATGAGCCCGGATCTCGACCTCGACAGCACCCTCGACACCACCCCGGTGGTGCGGCAGCGCAGCTGGCTGCCGCTGGTCGCGGCCGGCGTCACGATGGTGCTCTGGGCCTCGGCCTTCGTGGTCATCCGAGCGCTGAGCGGTGCGGTCGATCCAGGCCCGCTGGCCCTGGGTCGGCTGCTGGTCGGTTCGGTGGTGCTGACCGGTGTCGCGGTCCTGCGACGTGGTCGTGGCCCGCTCCGGATTCCCCGCGGTCGTCCGTTGATCTTGATCGTCGCGTACGGCGTGCTGTGGTTCGGCGTCTACACCATCGCGGTCAACGCGGCCGGCCACTACCTCGACGCCGGCACCAGCGCCATGATCGTCAACCTCGCCCCGGTGATCGTCGCCGTGCTCGCCGGGCTCTTCCTGGGCGAGGGATTCCCCCGTCAGCTGATGGTCGGGCTGCTGATCGCCTTCGCCGGCGTGGTGATCATCGCCTCGGCCTCCCGCACCGGTCAGGTCGATCCGTGGGGGGTCGTCCTGGCGCTGGCCGCCGCCTGTCTGTACGCGATCGGCGTGCTGCTGCAGAAGCAGGCGCTGGCCACCGTCGACCCGGTCACCGTGACCTGGCTCGGCGCACTCGCCGGAACGTTGGCGACCCTGCCCTTCCTCGGCGCGCTGGTCGCCCAGCTGGGGGCGGAGCCGTGGCCGGTGACGGCCGGCGTGGTCTATCTGGGGGTCTTCCCGACGGCGATCGCGTTCCTGCTCTGGGGCTACGCGCTGGCCCGCACCAGTGCCGGGCGGATGGCTGCCTCGTCCTACGTGGTGCCGGGGATCGCCGTGCTGCTGTCCTGGTCGCTGCTCGGGGAGGTCCCGGCGCCGGTCGCGCTGCTCGGCGGGGCCGTCTCGCTGGTCGGTGTCGCGCTGACCAGGCTGCCGCTTCGCCGGACCGGGCGGGTCTAGCGCCGGCGTCCTCCCGCGCCCTGCGTCACTGCCGGTCGCTCCACCGCTCGTACTCGCCGTAGACCGCGGTCCAGGTCCCGGCCGGCACCGCCGCCCTGACCGCCGTGTACAGATCACCGGAGCCGGTGGCCACGGCCCGCCGCCGTACTGACTGGTCGGAGCCGTCGCGCAGCTCGGCGGTGATCACCGCCGAGCCCGGTGGCGGGTTGTCCTCCTCCGGAGCTTCGACGACCTCCGTGCAGGCGGCCGCCACCCGGGCCGCATCGGGGCGGAAGTCGGCGCCCCACCGCTGCACCGACCCGTAGCCCGGAGTGACCTCGAAGCGCCCGCGGTCACCGTCCAGGGTGACGGTCCACTCGACGTGGAACGGCGGCGGCACCGAGCTGCCGTAGTAGGCGAGGGTGCCCGACACCGGAGCGACGCAGTCCCGTTCGACCAGCGAGCACCCGGCGAGCGTCCCGCACGCGAGCAGCGGGGCAGCCACGAGAAGGCGCAGCCAGCGGGCAGGCATGAGGGCAGGATAGGCCGATTCGGGTTCGTGGCGCAGGAATCCCCATCGACCGGATGGCGGTCGGGATGATCGTCCCGGGCATCACCGGATGGGTGGCGCGGCCCTGGGTGGCGATCCGTCCCCGCCGGGTACGCCGACCCGAGCACTCAGCCGGGCCTACCCGGCACCGCGATCGACAAGGCGATGATCGCGATCCCGCCGAGCGCCAGCACGGTGATGTCGAACGGGCGGCTCCGCACCTGCAGCAGTCCGGCGTCGCGGCCCGGCAGGGCGCCGCGGATGACCGCACCGATGAGCAGCGAGGTCCCGATGATCAGGCCTCCCAGCCGCCAGGTCTGGGCACCGATGACCGCCACCACCAGACCGAAGACGACCCCGATCAACACCACGAGCAGGGGCCACAGCCGGGTGCTGCGGCTCGCCGGTCCGGCGTCGCGGGAGGCCATCGCGGCGGCCGCGCCTACGCCCGGTCCGCAGCGAGCGCCTCGGCCCGCTCGACCACGTTGGTGAGCAGCATGGCGCGGGTCATCGGACCGACCCCGCCCGGCACCGGCGCCACCCAGGAGGCGACCTCGCGGACGCTGGCGTCCAGGTCGCCGGCCAGCCCGGCCTCGGTCCGGGTGATGCCGACGTCCACGCAGACCGCTCCGGGCTTGATCATGTCGCCGGTGATCAGACCGGGGCGGCCGGCCGCGGCGACCACGATGTCGGCGGTCCGGGTGTGCGCACCGACGTCCACCGTGCCGGTGTGGCACAGCGTGACTGTGGCGTTCTCGCTCTTGCGGGTCAGCAGCAGCCCCAGCGGTCGGCCGACAGTGGTGCCGCGGCCGACGACGCAGACCTCGGCGCCGCTCAACGCGACGCCGTTGCGGCGCAGCAGCTCGACGATGCCGCGCGGGGTGCACGGCAGCGGCGCCGGCTCGCCCAGCACCAGCTTGCCCAGGTTGACCGGGTGCAGACCGTCGGCGTCCTTGCCGGGGTCGACCAGGCCGAGGGCCCGGTTGTCGTCCAGGTCGCCGGGGAGCGGCAGCTGCACGATGTAGCCGGTACAGGCCGGGTCGGCGTTCAGCCGGGCGATCTCGGCGTCCAGCTCTGCCTCGCTGACCGACGCGGGCAGCTCGACCTGGAGCGAGGCGATCCCCACCTGGGCGCAGTCACGGTGCTTGCCGGCGACGTAGGCCTTGCTGCCCGGGTCGTCCCCGACCAGCACCGTGCCCAGCCCCGGGGTGATGCCCCGGGCGAGGAGGGCCTGGACCCGTACGGTCAGGTCGGCCTTGATGGTGGCCGCCAGGGCCTTGCCGTCCAACAGCTGTGCTGTCATGTCGTTCTCCTGTCCCGCGCGGGACTCAGTGGTAGAAGTGTCGGGCGCCGGTCAGGTACATGGTGACGCCGGCGGCCTTGGCCGCCTCGATCACCTCGGCGTCGCGGACCGAGCCACCAGGCTGCACGATCGCGGCGACACCGGCGTCGATCAGGATCTGCGGACCGTCGGCGAACGGGAAGAACGCGTCGGAGGCGGCCACCGACCCCGTCGCGCGGACGCCCGCCCGCTCCACCGCCAGCCGACACGAGTCGACCCGGTTGACCTGACCCATGCCGACCCCGACCGAGGCGCCGTCACGGGCCAGCAGGATCGCGTTGGACTTGACCGCGCGACAGGCCCGCCAGGCGAACTCCAGGTCGGCCAGCAGCTCGGGCGTGGCCGGCTCGCCGGTCACCAGCTCCCATCCCGCGGCCGTGTCGTGCTCGGCGTCGGCGGTGTCCACGGCCTGCATCAGCATCCCGCCCGAGATCCCGCGGGTCTCGATGCCACCGCGGCTGGCCGGTTCGACGACCAGGATCCGGATGTTCTTCTTGGCCTGCAGCACCTCGACGGCGCCGTCCTCGTACGCCGGCGCCGCGATCACCTCGGTGAACACCTCGGCGACCTGGTGAGCCATCGCGACACTGACCGGTCGGTTGGTGGCGATCACCCCGCCGAACGCCGACACCGGGTCGCAGGCGTGCGCCCGGGCATGAGCCTCGGCGATGTCCGCACCCTGGGCGATGCCGCACGGGTTGGCGTGCTTGATGATCGCCACCGCCGGCGCATCGAAGTCGTACGCGGCTCGACGCGCGGCATCGGTGTCCACGTAGTTGTTGTAGGACATCTCCTTGCCGTGCAGCTGCTGCGCCGTCGCGAGCCCGCCCGGGAAGGCTCCGTCGACGTAGAGCGCCGCCCGCTGGTGCGGGTTCTCCCCGTACCGCAGCACGGACGCCTTGTCCCAGCTCCCGCCGATCCAGCGCGGGAAGCCGCTGCCGTCGCTGGTGTCGGTCACCACGTTGCCCATCCAGGACGCGACCGCGATGTCGTAGGTCGCCGTGTGCACGAACGCGGCCGCGGCCAGTGCCTGGCGTTCGGCGAGGGTGAACCCGCCGTGGGCGAGGGCGGCCTGCAGCTGGCCGTACTGGTCGGGCGAGGTGACCACCGCAACGCTGGCGTGGTTCTTCGCCGCGCCGCGGACCATCGAGGGTCCACCGATGTCGATCTGCTCGATCGTCTCCTCCTGGCCGGCGCCGGCCATCACGGTGTCCACGAAGGGATAGAGGTTGGAGACCAGCAGGTCGAACGGCGCGATGCCCAGCTCGGCCAGCTGGGCACGGTGCGACTCGAGCCGGATGTCGGCGAGCAGACCCGCGTGCACGAACGGGTGCAGCGTCTTGACCCTGCCGTCCAGGCACTCCGGGAACCCCGTCAGCTGCTCGACCTGGGTCACCGGCACACCGGCCTCGGCGAGGGTTCGGGCGGTCGACCCGGTGGACACGATCTCGACCCCGGAGCCGGCCAGGGCGAGGCCCACCTCGACCAGGCCGGACTTGTCGTAGACCGACACCAGCGCGCGCTTGATCGGTCGCCGGTCGTTCTCAGTCGTGCTCATGCTGTCCCGTCTGTCACTGTCACTGGTCTGTCACTGGTCTGGGGGTGGTCACTGGTCTGTTCGGTCACTGGACCGGGGTCGTCTGGTCTCAGGTCCATCGCACCCGGCGGTCGTCGAGCCGCCAGCTGCGGGTGGCCAACCGGTGGGTGGTCTCCACCAGCAGTCGCCGCTCGACGATCTTGATCCGCTCGTGCAGGCTCTCCACCGTGTCGTCGTCGGCCACCTCGACCGCCGCCTGGTCGAGGATGGTCCCGGTGTCGACGCCGGAGTCTACGAGGAAGACGCTCGCCCCGGTCACCTTCACCCCGTAGGCGAGGGCGTCCCGCGGCCCGTGCATGCCCGGGAAGGACGGCAGCAGCGCCGGGTGGGTGTTGATGACCCGGCCACCGAAGCGGTCCAGGAAGACCGGACCCAGCAGCTTCATGAACCCGGCGCTGATCACCAGATCCGGCTCGTGGGCCGCGACCAGGTCGGTCAGCTGACTGTCCCAGACGCTCCTGTCGCTCCCCTTGGCGTACGGGTGCGCGAACGTCGGCAGCCCGTGCGCGGCCGCGCGGTCCAGCCCGGCGATCCCGTGGCGGTCGGCGCCCACGGCCACGACCCGGGCGCCGTACGCGGGATCGGCGCTCGCCTCCAGCAGGGCCTGCAGCAGCGTCCCGGACCCGGAGACCAGCACGACCAGACGCGCGGGGCCGGTGGGGGTGGAGGGCACGAGCGCCACCCTACCGAGCCGGGATCGCCGGGCCGGCCGGAGGCGAGATCGCCGGGCCTGCCTCAGCCGATCCGCTGGGTGGGTTCGTCAGCCCCGGAGTCAGGATCGCCCGAGGTGTTCCGGCTCGGGCGCCGGCGGCGGGTGATCGGGGCGGTCAGCTCGGCTCGGTCGTCGACACCGTCGTCGTCGTTGTCCCCGTCACCGTCGACCGCCTCGGTGCCGGTCGGCGCCTGCTCGGCCCCGGCGGCGCGAGGGCGGCGCCGCCACAGGCCCAGCACGAGGCCGCAGATCGCGCCGGACAGGCCCATCGTGGAGGTGGACATCACCAGCACCGGTACGAGCTCCGGCCCGAGACCGGAGAGCAGGTCGCTGCCCAGGTCGCCGCTGGTCAGCCAGGCGACGCCGGTGAAGGCGACACCGGCGAGCACCCCGGACAGGCCGCCGACCAGCGTCGTCTCGTCGAATCGGGCCGTGGGTCGGGCCAGCACCACCAGGGTTGCGGCCACGGCACCAGCGGCGACGCCGAGCGCCAGCCACCACAGGTGCGACACCCCGCCCGGCCCGACGTCGGGAACGGCGGTGAGCAGCGGGATCGCCGGCAGAGCGCCGAGCTCCGTGGCGGCGGGCGAGACGATCGAGCCGTTGCCGAGCGTGAAGCCCGGCCCGATGGCGTAGCTGGCGGCCCAGACGATCGCATTCGGGGCGTACGCCAGCTGACCGACCAACAACGCGACGTTGCCGATGACGCCCGCGTCCAGGGCCGCGAGCAGCGTCGTCATCCGCTCGCGGTTGAGTGCGAGGCCGGTGGCCAGCACCGCCGCTCCCCCGGCGAACATCAGCAGCAGCGCCGCCATGACGGCTCGCGGCAGCGCCCGGGACCAGGCCGGCCAGGCGTCGGTCGGCCAGCCCCCGCGGGTGCGGCAGCACCCCCAGGCGGCCGCCGCGGCCACCACGACGAGCATCACCGTGCCCGACCTCAGGGCAGCCATCGGACCGCCGACCAGCAGACCCAACGCCAGCAGGGGCACGAGATAGCTGAGCGTGGCGACGATGCACACCATCGGTGTCACGGTCGGCGACTCAGCACTCCCGTGCCGGGCCGCGTAGCCCGCCGTGCGGGAGACGAGCCAGGCCACCAGCAGCGTGACCCCCCAGGGAATGAGGGTGACCGAGACAGCTCCGAGGGTGGCTCCGCCGCCGTTGGCGAGCAGCCAGAGCTGGGTACCGACGGTGAGTGCCTGACCGAGCGTGCCCGGCTCCGCCGCCAACCAGCCGGCCACCACCAGGCCGGTCACCAGCACCCAACCGCACAGGGCGCTGAGGAGTCCGGCACCTGCCGCCAGAGCGAGCCAGGCGACGGTCGGGAGCTCGTCGGACCCGCCGGCACCGACCACGACGGTCGGCTCGGTCGCGGCGAGATCGATGTCGCCGCGATCCCGGCGCGGTGACAACAAGGAAGCCATAGCGGTCCCCATGCTCGCCCAGAGTGCTGCGACGCCCCGACCGGACACGCCCATGCCGGGTAAAGTCGTCGTGTTTGTGCTGCGTCGGCGGGCGTGCCGGGGTCGGGTGGCGACCACCTCATCCTGCCTCCCCACCGATCAGCATCGTCTGAGAAGCAGGAGAAAGCCCGACCATGTCTGACGAGCCCGAGGCGTACCGACCTCGACGCGCCTGGCGCGAGGAGCAGTCGTCCGCCGCGGGGTCGACGCCCCCCGAGAGCGTTCCGACCGAGAACGTTCCGACCGAGAGCGCTCCGACCGAGAGCGCTCCGACCGGGAGCGACGTCGGGGATCCACCCGCTGAAGCGGGACCGCCGGACGCAGCTGTCGCCGATCGGGACGCGACGGCGGAGGCCGACGTGGACACCAGCACCGGCCCAGACAGCGGCTCAGACAACCATCCCGACGCCGACACCCAGACCGAGTCCGCGGCCGACCCCGAGGATGACGTACCGCCTCCGCTCTATCGGGATGAGTCGACCTCGGTCCGCCCACCGGGCGCCGACGATGATGTCGCGGGGGACCAGGCACTCTCCGACGAGACCACCATCTTGAGCCGAGCCCGGGAGCGCAAACGCAGCCGGGTGGAGCGCGATCCGGATGAGACCACGCTGCTGCCCCGCACCGCGGGCGGCAGCCGGGTACGGCAGCACGACCAGGACGTCGAGGACGACGACCTCGAGGCCGACCCGAAGGCCGACCGCCGACGTCTGCTGCTGATGATCGGTGCGGTCGCCGTGGTCGCCATCCTCGGACTGGTCGCCGGCTACGCGATCATCAAGACCACCGGGCAGCCGATCGCCGCGCCGGGACCGTCGACGAGTCCGGGTCAGACCGATCCGGGAGCGACGCCGAGCGGGGAGACGTCGGATCCGGGCACGGCCCTGATCACCGATCAGATGATGCTGTCCGCCGCCCAGGCCGAGACGATCGACAAGAAGCGCACCTGGAAGGTCGCGCTGACCCAGCGCGGCACGACGGAAGACTCCCCCCACCACCCCGCCTGCCTGGCGACCGACGCCACCGAAGGCGCCCCGCTCCCTCAGCAGACCGTGCTGCGGTTGCTGAGCAGCTCCGGCTCCGACTCACCGGCGGCACTGCACCAGGCGACGTCGTACGGCAGCCCGGAGGAGGCCGCCCAGGCGTACGCCTTCGCCGCGCGGTCGCTGGGCGACTGCGCGATGACCGGTGGCTGGATCTATCAGGGCCATCTCATCGCCGGGGTCGGCGACCAGGCGGTCGGTGTGACGATCCAGGTGCTGGACGGATCCACCACCGAGTACCGGACCGTGGTGCTCACCCGGACGGGACGGATCGTCGACGTGGTCGACGTCGCCAAACCCGACAAGGCGGTCACCGCGAAGCGGGTGGCCGAGGTCGCCGGCTCCGTCGTGGACACCCAGTGCCAGGCGGCCGGTGGCGCCTGCTCCGACGAGCCGGAAGCGCAGGACGGACCGCCGCCGTTGGGTGGCGACCAGCCCGGCTTCCTGGCCTCGGGCGACCTGCCGCCGATCGGCCCGGAGCTGACTCGCTGGGCCGGTACGACGCCGGGCGAGCCGGATCCCGATCTGCTGCGGGGCAGCGGGTGCGAGACCGTCGACTGGTCCAAGGTCGAGGCGGAGGAACGGAGCCACCGCACGTACCTGCTCTCCGACAGCAGCAGTCGTTTCGGTCTGGACGAGGTGCTCATCACGACCGCCGACGACAAGGCCGCCACGAAGCTGGCCGAGAAGATCCGCGACGGGTGGAAGAGCTGCAGCGAACGCCAGCTCACCGCGAGCGTCGGCTCGCTCACCGACATCTCCGGTCCCGGCGCCAAGAGCGTCGACGTCAAGGGCTGGACGACCGAGGTGTCCCAGAAGGCCGACGACAAGACCACGAAGTACCGGGTGGGCGTCGTCGCCGCCGGCCCGAAGGTCACCTTCCTGTTCCTGAACCCGCTGGAGGACCTGGACCTCACCTCCGACCAGTTCGACGTGATCACCCTGCGGAGCGGTCAGCGCGCGAGCCAGGTCAACTGAGGTCTGCCGTGAGCGGTTCTGGATGATGTGACGGTGGCCATCAGCTCCTTCGCGTCCGACGACACAGCGGTGCCCGAATCCGTTCGACAGCTCGCTTCCGGTGACCGGATCACCCCGGTGTGGATCAACGGCGACGGCGGCGTCACCTTCCAGCTCGGAGCCGGCCCGTCCCGCCGGTTCGCCAAGTGGGTCCCGGCCCGGCTGGCGCCGCTGCTGGTTGCCGAAGCCACGCGGCTGCGCTGGGCGATCGACTTCGTCCGCGTCCCCCGCGTGCTCGACACCGGCCACGACTCCTCCGGTGCCTGGTTGCTCACCGCCGGGCTGGCCGGGGAATCCGCCATCACCGACCGCTGGAAAGCAGCGGCCGCGCACGCCGTCCACACCGCTGCCACCGCACTGCGGGCCTTCCATGACGCCCTGCCCGTCGACTCCTGCCCGTTCGACTGGTCGGTCGAGTCACGTCTCGCCGATGCGCGGGTCGCCGGCGTCACCGCGGAGCTGATGGACACGCCGCCGCCGCCGATCGATCGGCTCGTGGTCTGCCACGGCGACGCCTGCGTACCCAACACGCTGATCGACGACGACGGCGCGTCGTCCGGTCTCGTCGACCTCGGCAGCCTGGGACGTGCCGATCGGTGGTCCGACATCGCGGTGGCGACCTGGAGCACGGAATGGAACTACGGACCCGGGTGGGACAGCGTGTATCTCGCTGCCTACGGCGTCCCGCCCGATGAGGTGCGCACCAGCTACTACCGCGCGCTCTGGGATCTCGCCAACCCCGTCTAGGCAACCGACGTGGCAGGGTGACCGCGTGCACTTCATCGGGATCGACCTCGCCTGGGGCGACAAGCAGCCCACGGGTCTCGCGGTCATCGACGACGACGCACGGCTGGTGCAGGTCAGCTCGGTGCGGACGGACGACGAGATCGTCTCCGAGCTGGCGGCGTACGCCGACGAGGACTGCCTGGCCGCGATCGATGCCCCGATCGTGGTCACCAACGCCACCGGATCGCGGCCCGCCGAACAACAGCTCAGCAAGGACTTCCGCCGCTTCGACGCCGGCACCCACCCGTCCAACACCGGCAAGCCCGAGTTCGCGAACGGCACCCGGGCCGCGCGCGTTGCCCGCCGACTCGGTCTCGACGTCGACCCCCGGTCCGGCCGCCGCCGACGCGCCATCGAGGTCTACCCGCACCCCGCCACGATCGTGCTCTTCGGACTGCCGAAGGTCCTGCGGTACAAGGCCAAGCCCGGTCGCGACGTCGACCTGCTCCGGTCGGAGCTGCTGAGGCTGATGACCTTCGTGGCCGGCGTCGTCTCCACCGACCAGACCTGGACCACGCTGCGCGACCGGGTCGAGAACGCCTCCCGGAAGAGCGAGCTGCGCCTGGTCGAGGACCAGGTCGACGCCGTGCTGTGTGCCTATCTCGCCCACTTCACCGAACACCGTCCCGAACTGGTGACGCGGTACGGCGACCCCGACTCGGGCTACATCGTCACCCCGACTCTCGGAGCCGAGGTCGTCCCGACTCAGGCGGAGGTGGTGCGCGGTGCCGTACGGGAGTACGCCGCGCAGCACAGCGAGCTCACCCGTGCGGGACACGAGGCAGTGGTCCTGGTCCAGGGGTTGCTCGACGAGGCCGGCATCAACTACCTGTCGGTGAGCGGACGGACGAAGTCGGTGTCGTCCTTCGCCGAGAAGGCGGCCCGGACGAAGGCTGGGACGCCGCTCTACACCGACCCGGCGACCCAGATCACCGACCTGCTGGGCGTCCGGGTGATCACCTACGTCCGCGACGACGTCGACGCGGTGGCCGATGTCCTGGCCGAGCAGGTCCTCGTGCACGACGATCGGGACTGGGGTCTGCAGACCGCGAACGAGGGTCGCTTCGGCTACGCCAGTCGCCACCTGATGATCGGTCTCGACCCGGTGCGGGAGGACCATCCGGACTTCACCCACCTGCGCGGACACACCGCCCAGGTGCAGGTGCGGACGGTGCTGCAGCACGCGTGGGCCGAGTTCGAGCACGACATCCGCTACAAGGGCACGGTGCCGGCCGAGCACGTCGGCGAGTTCGACCGCCGCTTCACCCTCGCCGCCGGACTCCTCGAGCTCGCGGACCGGGAGTTCTCCGAGATCCGCGAGCGGCTCCGCGGCGCCGCGCCCGACGTCGGCGAGACCCGCAGCGACGACGACCCGCGCTTCGACACCCGCGAGCTGGCGGCCTTCCTCGCCGGGCAGTACTCGGAGGCGGGCTGGTCCCGGACCGACCACTACAGCTGGATCGCCGGCCTGCTGCTCGAGCTCGGAGTCACCTCGCTGGTGGAGCTGAGTGAGGTCCTGCGCCAGGCCGATGAGGTCACCATCGCCGCCCGGATGGACTACCGGCACCCGCCGGGCGCCGTCCGTCGGCTCGACGACGCCCTGCTCTGGGTCTTCGGCGAGCGCTACGTCGCGCTGCACCAGAACGCCGAGCGTTCCGGTTTGCTCCTGCACCGGCTGGGGCGGCTGATGGGAGACACCGCGAGCGACGACGAGCACTGAGCTCGGTCAGCGCGGCTCAGTGCACCCGCTCGAGGCGTACCAGCGCCAGCAGCAGGGCACCCAGCGACTCGTTGTCGGTGATCTGGCCGGCCGCGATCAGCGCCACCAGCTCGGGGATCGGCACCGTGCGCACGCCGGTGATGCCCTCGGCCTCCTGTTCCGCGCCGCCGACCGGATGCAGTCCGGTGGCCAGCACGACGCGTCCGGGGGCGTCGGCGACCCCGTTCAGTGAGTGCACCGGACCGAGATCCATCAACGAGCGAGCCGCCAGCCCGGTCTCCTCGCGGAGCTCCCGACCGGCCGCCGCCAGCGTCTCCTCGCCGTCGGTCCCGCCGGCGGGCACCTCCCAGGACAACCCGCCCAGGGAGTACCGGTCCACCGCGACGAGCACGATCTCGTCCGCGTCGGTCACCGGCACCACGAACACGGCCGGGGACCGGACCTCGACCACGCCGTAGACGCCAGGTTCGCCGTCCGGCCGCAGCACCGCATCCTCGCGGACCCGGATCCACGCGTTCTCGTACGCCACCCGCGATCCGAGTGTCTGCCACGCCACTGCCGCCTACCTCTCCCCCTGAGTTGTCAGATCCCGTGGTCGTCGGGGCGACCACGGGATCTGACGACTCGGCTGTCTGTGAGCGGCGACTCAGCCCTTCGTCATCAGCTCGCGCATCAGCTCGGCGGTCTCGCTCGGGGTCTTGCCGACCTTGACGCCGGCCGCCTCGAGGGCCTCCTGCTTCGCCGCCGCGGTGCCCGACGAGCCGGACACGATGGCGCCGGCGTGGCCCATGGTCTTGCCCTCCGGTGCGGTGAAGCCGGCGACGTAGCCGACCACCGGCTTGGTCACGTTGGCCTTGATGTACTCGGCCGCCCGCTCCTCGGCGTCGCCCCCGATCTCGCCGATCATCACGATCGCGTCGGTGTCGGGGTCGTCCTGGAACGCTTGCAGGGCGTCGATGTGGGTGGTCCCGATGACCGGGTCCCCACCGATGCCGACGGCCGAGGAGAAGCCGATGTCACGCAGCTCGTACATCATCTGGTACGTCAGCGTGCCGGACTTCGACACCAGACCGATCCGGCCCGCCTTGGTGATGTCGGCCGGGATGATGCCGGCGTTGGCCTGCCCGGGCGAGATCAGCCCGGGGCAGTTCGGCCCGATCAGCCGTGTCTTCGATCCCTGGGACAGGGTGAAGAACTCGGCGCTGTCCTTGACCGGGACGCCCTCGGTGATCACCACGGCCAGACCGATCTCGGCCTCGATCGCCTCGACCACCGCGCCCTTGGTGAACTTGGCCGGGACGAAGATCACTGTGACGTTCGCACCGGTGGCCTCGATGGCCTCGCCGACCGAGTTGAACACGGGCACCGAGCCCTGCTCGAACTCGACCTGCTGACCACCCTTGCCGGGGGTGACGCCGCCGACGATGGTGGTGCCGGAGGCGAGCATCCGCTGGGTGTGCTTGCGGCCCTCGGAGCCGGTCATGCCCTGGACGATGACTCGTGAGTCGGAATTCAGAAAGATCGCCATGTCAGTTCGCCCCTCAGCCCGCAGCCAGCTCGGCGGCCCGACGGGCCGCTCCGTCCATCGTGTCCACCTGTTCCAGCCCGGGCAGCGCGGCGTCGGTGAGGATCTGACGACCCAGCTCGGCGTTGTTGCCGTCCAACCGCACCACCAGCGGGATGTCGACGTGCTCGCCCCGGCTGCCCAGCAGCTCGAAGGCCTGCACGATGCCGTTGGCCACCGCATCGCAGGCGGTGATGCCGCCGAACACGTTCACGAAGACGCTCTTCACCTGCTCGTCGCTGATGATGATCTCCAGGCCGTTGGCCATCACCTCGGCGCTCGCGCCGCCACCGATGTCGAGGAAGTTGGCGGGCTTCGGCGAGCCGGCGAACTCCTCCCCCGCGTACGCCACCACGTCCAGCGTGCTCATCACCAGGCCGGCACCGTTGCCGATGATGCCGACGCTGCCGTCGAGCTTGACGTAGTTGAGGCCCTTGGCCTTGGCCGCCGCCTCCAGCGGGTCCTCGGCCGACTTGTCGGCCAGCTCGGCGTGGTCGGCGTGCCGGAACTCCGCGTTCTCGTCCAGTGACACCTTGCCGTCCAGGGCGACGATCTTGCCCTCGGCCGTCTTCACCAGCGGGTTGACCTCGACCAGGGTCGCGTCCTCGCCCTCGTACACCTTGCCGAGCAGCTGCAGCACGCGGGCGATCTCCACGGCGTCGTCACCGTCGAACCCGGCGGCCGCGACGATCTCGTCGGCCTTGGCCTGGTCGATGCCGACGTTGGGGTCGACCGGGACCCGAGCCAGGGCCTCCGGACGCTCGACGGCGAGCTGCTCGATCTCCATGCCGCCCTCTTTCGAGCACATGGCGAGGTAGCTGCGGTTCGCGCGGTCGAGCAGCAGGGAGAAGTAGTACTCCTCGGCGATGTTCGCCCCTTCGGCGATCATCACCTTCTGCACCACATGGCCCTTGATGTCGAGGCCGAGGATGTCCTTCGCCTTCTCGGCCGCCTCCTCCGGGGACTTGGCGACCTTGACGCCGCCCGCCTTGCCGCGGCCGCCGGTCTTGACCTGTGCCTTGACCACCACGACCGGGCTGCCGATCTCCGCCGCCGCTGCCGACGCCTCCTCCGGGGTGACGGCGGTGATGCCGCGCAGCACGGGAACCCCGTGTTTCTCGAACACGTCCCTCGCCTGGTACTCGTACAGATCCACTCTGGCCTCCATGTCCGTGTACGCCCCGCGCAACCCATCCAGGGCGCGACAAGAGGGCGTCATCGCTGGCGTTCGGCCCGAGCCTAGTGGTCGTGACCACTCGTGGTGACGGCCGGGGTTGGTCACGGGGCGGGGCCCCGGGCGGCAGTCTCGCTAGCGGTCGGTGCCGGTCACGTTCTGCTGCACCCAGGACACGATGTCGGCCATCGTCGACCCCGGGGTGAACACGTGCGCGACGCCCATCTCCGCCAACAGGGCCCGATCGGCCTCGGGGATGATGCCGCCGCCGAAGACCACGATGTCGGACGCGTCCGCCTCGGCCAGCTGGTCGACGACCCTCCGGAACAGGGTCAGATGGGCGCCGGACAGCACGGACAGCCCGACGGCATCGGCGTCCTCGGCGAGTGCGGTGGCGACGATCTGCTCGGGAGTCTGGTGCAGCCCGGTGTAGATGACCTCCATGCCGGCATCGCGCAGCGCGCGGGCGACGACCTTGGCCCCCCGATCGTGACCGTCGAGGCCTGGCTTGGCCACCACGATCCGCAGGGGTCGTGAGCCGGCCGGGGTCGCCTGATCGGGCCCAGACGGTTCCGCACCGGTGTCGGTTGCCACGCCGCGAGCATATCGACCCGCCCGCGGAGGCGAGAGAGGTAATCTTCCTCCGTGCTCGGATCCGCCATCGGAGGCATTTCACGCGTGTTGATGCGCGATCTGCCCCGGGTGGCCACCGGGGTGGCCCGCGAGGCCGGTTGGGTGACGGCCCACCTGATGACGTACCCGCTCGGTCTGATCGCCGAGCCGAGCAGCAAACCGGATCGGCACACGCTGGGTGGACTCAGTCCCCAGCAACGCGGTCTGGTGCACTACGCGGTCGACGCTGCGGCCACACCGATCCTGCTGGTGCACGGCATCGTCGACAACCACACCATCTTCTCGCCGTTGGAGCGGGCGCTCCGGCGGCGCGGATTCACCGATCTGTCCTCGTTCGACTACGGCCTCCTCACCCAGGACGTCCGAGCGACGGCCGAGGATCTGGCCACCGCGATCGAGAAGCTGACCGCGGAGTCCGGCTACGAGAAGGTGCACGTGATCGGGCACAGCCTCGGTGGCCTGATCGCCCGCTACTACGTCCAGCGGATGGGCGGTCACGAACGCGTGCACACAGTGGTCACGCTCGGTACGCCCCATCAGGGAACGGCGCTCGCCCGGGTCGGGTCGGTGCTGCCGCTGATCCGCCAGCTCCGCCCGGACTCCGACCTGATCGCCGAGCTCGCCCAGCCGGCTCCGGACTGCGACACCCGCTTCATCGCCTTTCACAGCGACCTGGACCAGCTGATCCGACCCGGCCGGAACGCGCGGATCGAACACCCCGATCTGCGGGCGCGCAACGTCGCTGTCCGTGGCATCGGCCACATGTCGCTGACCAACGACGGGGGGATCGCCTTCCAGATCGCCGCCGCCCTCGCCCACCTCGACGACCGGGTCGAGCTCGACCCGCACGAGACCACCGTGGCGAGCTCGCTGCTCGACTGATCTGGGCCTGATCCGGGCGGCGGAGAAATTCTCGCCCGGAGACCGGTGAGTACGCGTCCGGACCTGCGCGAGGACCGTGCACCCAGGTATCCTGAAGGTCGCGCCGGTTGCGTGGTCCTCGGGGGTGGACCGACGGTTTGAGCTTTGGTTATCAGTCCGTTATCTTCGTCACAGCCCACCGAGCCGGGCCCTGGCGCCTCGACACGGATCGGTAGCGGCTCGACGAGGGTGGGCGACCACCGATTTTCGAACCGCTACACCAACGTCATCGCGACGGTGGCTGACAACGAGGGGAGCGAGCCAGGTGGCATCGCAGCGAGCCGAGCACCGTGGCTGGCTGTCCCACGGCCTGGCTGCCCTGGCCATCTCCGCTCTCGGGCTAGCCGTGGCGGGCTCGGTGTCCCTGACCACCAGCGCGCAACCGCTGGCGGCCCCCGTTCCCGCGGCCAACGCCGTGCAGACCGATCCCGCCGGATCCGCGGTCAGCGGCACCGCCCTCTCCGGCGCCACGGTTCCCGGTGCTCGATCGGAAGCCGAGACCGCCGCGGCCGATCCCAGCCTGGCCGCTTTCACCCGGCCCGAGGCGGTCGACGACAGCTCGCGCAGCGTCCGGCTCCAGGCCGCGGTCGTGAAGGAACGTGCGGCGCAACGCGCCGAGGACCTCGCGAAGTCCGCCGAGGAGACGACGCAGGCCGCCCGGGAGGCCGGGGGCGCGGCGCGCAGCCAGGAGCTCGCGACCAGCGACCGAGCCACCCGGCAGGCAGCGGTCAAGATCGCCCAGGAGCGTCTGGCCGCCGCCGTACGCAAGCGCGTGGCCGCGGAGACCGAGCGACAGGGCATCGAGAACACCGACACCAGCACGAGCACCACCACGACTCCGATCCCCGGCACCGACACGACCACCACGGTCCCGACCGGTGGTGGCAGCTCGTCCCCGGTTCCGGGCGCGGTCATCGGTGCCCACTTCGGCCAGTACGGCCTGTGGTCGCGCTACCACACCGGACTCGACTTCCGGGCCGGCTACGGCACCCCCATCAAGGCGGTGGCGAACGGCGTGGTGGTCTACGCCGGCAACAGCGGCGACTGGGCCGGTAACCACGTGGCGGTCCGCCATGCCGGTGGCGTGACCACGATGTCGTCCCACATGTCGTCGATGGCCGTCAGCGCGGGCCAGTCGGTCCAGGCCGGTCAGATCATCGGCTACGTGGGTCAGACCGGACGCGCGTTCGGTCCGCACCTCCACTTCGAGCTCTACCCGGCCGGGGTCAAGTACGGCGACGTCTACCGGGCGGTCAACCCGGTGCCGTGGCTGCGCACCATCGGCGTCGACGTCAACTGAGCCCGAGTTCCCCGGCCTCCTCGGAGGTCCGTTGTCGGCCGTGAGTGGCCGGACCCCTAGCAGACCGCGCGGGTCACGCTGTCTCTCGGGTGCGCCCGTGGACGCCGGAGCACGGCCCCGACAACCGGTTGGATTCGCCGACTCACGCACAAAACCTCTCGCTCTGAGACCTGGCTCACACGTGTGACGAGACCTTTGTCACAACCCCCCGCCCAGACGTACAACCACCCTGTCAACTGGTACACCTCGACTTTGGACGCGCGTTACCAATCCGTTATGGTCGATGAAACACCGATCCAGCAGTCGCTGGAGAGCTTCACTGGCTGAATCCGTCCACCTCGCGACCAGGGATTCCGGCCTCACTGAAGAGACCTGACCTGTCGTCGATCGAGGAGTTCCAGCCGTGCCCCGAACGCAGTCCCAGCGCGCCCTCGCGCGCCGAGCCGCCGTCCAGGATGACCGACTGCCCGAGCCCGTACGCCTGCGCAGCGGCGTCGTCAACGCCGGCTTGGCCACCCTCGCCGTGTCCGTGCTGGGTCTCGGCATCGCGGCCTCCGCCATGTCCACCAGCTCGGCCCAGGACACGCACCTCGCCGCCGTCAACGCGCCGGTCGTGACCACTGTGGCTCCCGGGGTCAAGCAGCCGTCGGTCTTCCAACGCGACGCCGGCACCATCAGCCGATCCAACTTCCGAGCCGCCCTGTCCAGCAGCGAGCAGGCCGACGCCCTCGACTCGCTGGCCCTGACCGAGGCTGCCGACAAGGCTGCCGAGCCGGCCGAGGTCGATGACAGGACCGTCGAGAGCCGGGCCGCCCTGCTGGCCAAGGAGTCGAAGGCGGCGGAGAAGCAGGCCACCAAGCTCGAGAAGAAGAAGGAAGCGGCGAAGAAGGCCGCCAAGAAGAAGGCCGAGGCCGCGAAGAAGGCGCTGGGCGTCGCCACCATGCCGGTCAAGTCGTACAGCATCGCGGCGCGCTTCGGCGACGTCGGCGCCTGGGCCAGGTACCACACCGGCTTCGACTTCTCCGCCCCGATCGGCACCCCCATCTACGCCCCGACGGCCGGTGTGGTGGTGCACGCCGGTAGCGGCGGCAAGGCTGCCGGCTGGGCCGGCAACTACGTCGTGATCAAGCACGCCGACGGCACCCAGACCCTGTACGCGCACATGTCGTCGATCTCGGTGCAGTCCGGCGCCCAGGTGACCGGCGGCACCCGACTCGGTCAGGTCGGTCAGACCGGTCGCGCGTTCGGCCCGCACCTGCACTTCGAGGTCTACCCCGCCGGCGCCGAGCCGGGCGACGTCTACAGCGCGGTCAATCCGCAGCCGTGGCTGAACAAGCTCGGACTCAAGCCGTAGGCGCCCCCGGCAACCCTGTCGAGTCGGGTGCGCAGCTGGATCCCGCTCTGGTTCGAGCGGCGGTGGCCGCGGCCACCGGACAGGACGTGACCGCCATCGAGCAGGTGCCAGGCTCGGTCAGCAACGTCGACTACGTGGTCGACCTGGTCGATGCCACCAGAGTGGTGCTGAAGACCGGCCCGACCAGCGAGATCGCGGCCGAGGCCTGGGTCTGCCGGCGACTCACCGACCTCGGCTTCCCGGTGCCGGCGGTGTTGGCGGTGTCCACCGACGGAGCCGGGCTCGGCCGGCCCCACCTGATCCTGACCTTCGTGGCCGGTGGTGCCAGCGAGGATCCCCGGGTCGCGTACGAGGCCGGGAGCTGGTTCCGCCGCCTGCACACCGAGGGGCTGCCTGGCTGGGGACCGCTGGTGCCCGTCACCGGGGACTCCGCCAGCGGACGCCACGACAGCCCGCGCCAGGCCGTCGAGGCCGAGCTGGCCGGTGTGCCCGACCTCGTCGGAGCTGGGATTCTCGACCGGTCCCTGGCCGAGACGGCGACGGCCCTCGTCCGGGTGGACGCGCTGCTGGACCCGAACTCCGCCGGGGTTCTGCTGCACCACGACCTCAAGCCGGCGCACCTCTTCGGCAGCGCCGACAGCGGAGCGATCCACCTGTCAGCGGTGATCGACTGGGGCGACGCCTGGGTCGGGGACCCGCTGGCCGACCTCGCGCGCCTCTCGATGAGCGGCCCTTCGGTCACCACCGCGTTCCTCGACGGATACGGGCTCGATCCGACCGACGACGTGCGCGACACCCTGGCCCGCCATCGCATCCTGTGGAATCTGAGCGCCCTCGCCTACGAGCACCGTGCCGGCGGCGACTGGTTCGACGCCTACCGCGACCGGGTGCGGGAGGATGTCGGCCGGCTGACGGGCTGACCTCGCCACCAACGGCTCGGCGACCTACAGCTTCTCGATCGGGGCGTGCCGGACCGCCAGCCGCTTGATCCCGTGTGAACCGAAGTCGACATCGGCTCGGGGGTCCTCGGCCGAGCCGGATGTGGCGATCACCGTACCGAGCCCGAAGCTGGTGTGCAGCACCTTGTCCCCCGCCGCCAGGGCCGGGATCGGCTTCGCTCCCCGCCGTCCGGACCCGAACGCGGGTGACCCTCCGTCACCGCCGCCCGCGGGACGCCGACGCCAGCTCGTCTGGCTGGTGGCCGAGCTGTTCCGCCAGCTGGTGGTCGCCGACGCCAACCGGCGCCAGTCCACCAGTCGATCGGGGATCTCGGCCAGGAACCGGCTCGGTGGGTTGTGCTGGGGCGCGCCCCAGGCCGACCGGACGACCGCCCGGGTCAGGTAGAGACGCTGCCGAGCGCGCGTGATCCCGACGTACGCCAACCGGCGCTCCTCCTCCAGCTCTTTGTCGTCCTTGGCCGCGAGCGACCGCTGGTGGGGGAAGACTGCGTCCTCGAGCCCGGTCAGGAACACCGTGTCGAACTCCAGGCCCTTGGCCGTGTGCAACGTCATCAGCGTGACGACTCCGGCCGACTCGCCCTGATCGGGGATCTGATCGGAGTCGGCCACCAGGGCGACTCGCTCCAGGAACGCGCCGAGGGACGGGTCGGGCTGGGGTGCCCCGGCGGCCAGGCTGAGCGCACCGTCCTCGTCAGCCGCGGGATCCCCCGGCTGCCGAGGCTGGGCCAGCTCGCCGGTCCGGGGGTCCACCCCGGTGAGCTGGGCCAGCTCGGCCAGCTCGTCGGCGGTGAGGCCGGCCAGATCCTCGGCGGTGAGATCGAAGTCGCCCGGCGCCACCGGCGTGGCCTCGGCGACGAACTCCCGCGCCACCCCGATCAGCTCCTGCAGGTTCTCCAGCCGGGTCTCGTCCTGCGGGTCGTCGGAGTTGCTCAGCTCGGTCAGGTAGCCGGACTTCTCCAACACGCTGAGCAGGATCTGGTCGGCGGGAACTCCCGCGGCCACCATCGCCTCGTGCTCGTCCATGAACGCGGCGAACTCGGTCAGCAGACGGAGCGAACGACTGGCCAGGCCGTCGATCTCCTGTGCTCGGCGCAGCGCGTCGCCGAAGCTGATCCGCTCGCGCGCGGCGAGGTCGGCGACCGCACCCTCGGCCTTGTCGCCGATGCCCCGCTTGGGCACGTTGAGGATCCGGCGCAACGACACGTCGTCGGCCCGGTTCGCGATCGCGCGCAGATAGCCGATCGAGTCGCGGATCTCGCGCCGCTCGTAGAAGCGCACCCCGCCGACCACCTTGTACGGCATGCCGACCCGGATGAACACCTCCTCGAAAGCCCGGGACTGCGCGTTGGTGCGGTAGAAGACGGCCACGTCGCCGTAGCGGATGCCCTGCTCGTCCCGCAGCTTGTCGATCTCCGTCGCGACGAACTGGGCCTCGTCGTGCTCACTGTCGGCGACGTACCCGGTGATCAGGTGACCGTCACCCGCATCCGACCAGAGACTCTTGGGCTTGCGCCCCTCGTTCTGGACGATCACCGCGTTCGCGGCGTTGAGGATGGTCTGGGTGGAGCGATAGTTCTGCTCCAACAGGATGGTGCGGGCCCCGGGGAAGTCCGACTCGAAGTCGAGGATGTTGCGGATGGTCGCCCCGCGGAAGGCGTAGATGGACTGGTCCGAGTCGCCCACCACCATCAGCTCGGGCGGTTCCGTCGCCAGCTCTCCCGGCGGCAGCTCGACGTCCGGCGAGCACAGCTCCCGGATCAGCACGTACTGCGCGTGGTTGGTGTCCTGGTACTCGTCGACCAGGACGTGCCGGAACCGCCGCCGATACTGCTCCCGCAGCTCGGGGAACGCCTGCAGCAGGTGGACTGTGGTCATGATGATGTCGTCGAAGTCGAGCGCGTTGGCGGCGGCGAGGCGGCGCTGGTAGTCCGCGTACGCCGCCGCGTTGCTCTTCTCGATCTCGGTCTCCGCGCGCGTCGCCGCGGTCTCGTGGTCCACCAGCTCGTTCTTGTTGTTCGAGACCCAGCTCATCACCGCCCGCACCGGGAACCGCTTGGGGTCCAGCTCCAGATCGGTGAGGACGAGCTGCATCAGCCGCTTGGAGTCGGCGTCGTCGTAGATCGAGAAGGTCCGTGACATCCCGAACCGGCTGATCTCACTGCGCAGGATCCGGACGCACGCGGAGTGGAAGGTCGAGATCCACATCAGCTTCGCGCGGTTGCCGATCAGGTCGGCGACCCGGTGCCGCATCTCGGCGGCGGCCTTGTTGGTGAAGGTGATGGCCAGGACCGAGCCGGGGTGGACCTTGCGCTCCCCCACCAGGTACGCGATCCGGCGGGTCAGCACCCGGGTCTTGCCCGAGCCGGCGCCGGCCACCACCAGGACCGGCGGGCCCTGGTGCAGGACCGCCTCTCGCTGGGACGGGTTGAGTCCCGCGAGCAGATCGACCTTGGGCGGACGGGCACTCCGCCGGGGGCGGCGAGCGGCATCGGGGTCCGCTTCGGCCGAGGTGCCGGCATCCGGGCTCAACAGGGCCTCCCAGGTCAGCTCGTCGGTGGTCGGCGGACGACCGTGGGCGGATTCGTGCTGCGGTGCTGCTGTCATCTCAGCACCACCCTAGACGTCAGCACCCACGCCTAAGATCGGATGCATGGGGTGGCGGCGGATCAAGTTGAGGACGGTGGTCAAGCACGCGGTGCTGGCCGTCGCCGCCGTCCAGGGGGCCACCCTGCTCGCCCTGATGGCCATCGACCAGCGGCGCAAGCGCAACCGGGCGGCAGCGGTGTTCCCGCGGGTGCCGCCCCGCTCGGTCACGGCCGGCGGCTCCGAGGTGACCGTCTACACCTACGGCGAGGACCTCTACTACGACATGATCGGCGCGATCCGACAGGCCAGGTCGGAGGTGTTCTTCGAGACCTTCATCTGGAAGAGCGATGCGATCGGTGAGTCGTTCAAGCGGGCCCTGATCGACGCCGCGGAGCGTGGCGTGCAGGTCTTCGTCGCGTACGACGGGTTCGCCAACCTGGTCGTCCCGCCGGCCTTCTTCGATCTGCCGCCGAGCATCAAGGTCCGTCGGCACCCGGTGGTCGCCAGCCCGTTCCGGCTGTTCCGCAACTCGGGTCGCGACCACCGCAAGCTGCTCGTCGTGGATCACGACGTCGCCTTCGTGGGCGGCTACAACGTCGGCTCCCTCTACGCGACCGACTGGCGAGACACGCACGCTCGGCTGACCGGCGACATCGTCTGGGACATGCGGAACGCGTTCATCGACTACTGGAACCTGTTCATCGGGCCGGGTCGGCCGGCGCTGCCCGACTCCGGCAGCGACCACTGGCAGTCCGAGATCCGGGTGCACCGCAACCTGCCGCGGCTGCTGGTCTACCCGATCCGCAACATGTATCTCGACGCCATCGACCGCGCGTCCCGACACATCTACCTGACCCACGCCTACCTGATCCCCGACTCCGACATGCTCGCCGCCTTGATGCGATCGGCGCGGCGTGGCGTCGACGTACGGATCATCGTGCCGGCGGAGTCGAACCACATCGTGGCGGACTGGCTGTCCCGCGGGTTCTACGGTCAGCTGCTGCGCAGCGGGGTCCGCCTGTTCTTGTACCAGGGCGCGATGGTGCACGCGAAGACCGCCACCATCGACGGCCAGTGGTCGACCATCGGCACCGCCAACATCGATCGGCTCAGCCTGCTCGGCAACTACGAGATCAACATCGAGGTGTTCAGCCCCGACGTGGCGCGTCAGCTGGAGGAGATCTTCGCCGTCGACTCCTCCAACACCATCGAGCTGACCGAACCGGAGTGGAAGAGCCGGCACGCGATGGTGAAGTTCTCCGAGACCGTGCTGGCGCCGCTGCGACCGCTGCTCTGACCCGGCCGGTTGCGGTCCCGGTCCCGGTCCGGCAGACTGTGGTCTGACCACAAGGTCTGACCACATTGGAGACGCAGCCGCGGGAGGACGATGAGCGACCAGCGAGCCTGGCAGGTCGTGCTCGGACGGATCGAGAGCGATCTGGCCAGCGGCGCCCTGAAGCCCGGCGACCACCTCGCACCCGAGCGCGCGCTGGCGCTGCAGCTGGGTGTGGGTCGGTCGAGCGTGCGCGAGGCCGTACGCGTGCTGGAAGTGCTGGGGCTGCTCCGCACCCAGACCGGGTCGGGACCGAGCTCGGGCGCCGTCATCACCGCCGCACCGAGCGACGGCATGTCCGTGCTGATGCGGCTGCAGGTCGCCGCGCAGGGTTTCCCGGTGAGCGACGTCGTGCGGACCCGTCTGCTGCTCGAGACGGCCGTGATCGGCGAGCTCGCTCAGACCGATCTCCCCGACCTGACCGAGGCCGTCGCCCTGCTGGCCGCGATGGACGACGAGGCACACAGCAGCGCGGAGTTCCTGGCCCTGGATGCGCAGTTCCACCTGGCGCTGGCCACCGCCGCCGGCAACCAGGTCGTGATCGCCACGATGGCGGGCCTGCGCACCTCGATCGAGGACTACGTGCGCACCGGTGCCGCCCAGCTGACCGACTGGTCGCCGGTCGCCGCCCGGCTGCGCGCCGAGCACCGCGCGATCGTGGCGTCGGTGCGTGCCCACGATCCCGAGACCGCACGCCGACGGGTGCACGAGCACATCACCGGCTACTACGCCGAGACCTTCCACTCCCACCCCTCCACCCACTCGAAGGAGAGCTGACATGGTCGAACGCCACCTGCCCAAGCCGCGTGATCTCGCGCCGCTGATGCAGTTCAAGAGGCCCGAGCTGAGCGCCAAGAAGCGACGGCTCGACAAGGCTCTGACCGTGGCCGACCTGCGGACCATCGCGAAGCGGCGTACGCCGAAGGCCGCCTTCGACTACACCGAGGGCGCCGCCGAGGGCGAGATCTCGCTGGCCCGTGCGCGTCAGGCGTTCGAGGACATCGAGTTCCACCCGTCGATCCTGCGAGACGTCTCCCGCGTCGACACGTCCCGCGAGGTGCTCGGTGGCCCCGTCGCCCTGCCGTTCGGCATCGCGCCGACCGGGTTCACCCGGATGATGCAGAGCGAGGGCGAGCGCGCGGGCGCCGCCGCGGCCGGCGCGGCGGGGATCCCGTTCTCGCTGTCGACGATGGGCACCTCCTCGATCGAGGACGTGCAGGCCGCGAACCCGGACGGCCGCAACTGGTTCCAGCTCTACATGTGGAAGGACCGGGAGCGCTCGATGGCCCTCGTCGACCGCGCCGCTCGAGCGGGCTTCGACACGCTGCTGGTGACCGTCGACGTCCCGGTGGCCGGCGCCCGGCTGCGCGACAAACGGAACGGCATGTCGATCCCGCCGGCCCTCACGCCCGGCACCGTGGTCAACGCCATCCCGCGGCCCGCCTGGTGGATCAACTTCTTGACCACGGAGCCGCTCGCCTTCGCCAGCCTGGATCGCTGGAGCGGCACCGTGGCCGAGCTGCTGGACACCATGTTCGACCCGACGGTCGACTTCGAGGACCTGGCGTGGATCAAGGAGCAGTGGCCCGGCAAGGTCGTGGTCAAGGGCGTGCAGAACGTCGCCGACGCCAAGCGCCTGGCCGACCTCGGTGTGGACGGCATCATCTTGTCCAACCACGGCGGGCGCCAGCTCGACCGGGCACCGATCCCCTTCCACCTGCTACCGGAGGTGGTGCGCGAGGTGGGTGACGACCTGGAGGTCCACCTGGACACCGGCATCATGTCCGGAGCGGACATCGTCGCGGCGGTGGCGCTGGGCGCCCGGTTCACCTTGATCGGTCGCGCCTACCTGTACGGCCTGATGGCCGGTGGCCGCGAGGGCGTGGACCGGGTGATCGACATCCTGCGGAGCGAGATCGAGCGGACCATGCGGCTGCTCGGCGTGGTCTCGCTGGACGAGCTCGAGCCGGCCCACGTGACCCAGCTGGCGCGGCTGGAACCCCGGCCGCGCTGAGGTCAGGCGCTCACCGAGGTCTTCGCGTCGGCCCCGCTCTCGACCTCGGCCTTCTTCTTGGCGCGGGCGGCGGCGACGTACAGACCGGCGAGGGTGACGAGCAGGATCGCCCCGTAGACCCACCAGCGTGCATCGGCCGGGACACCGAAGCTCTTCAGCAGGATCCGCGCGTTGCTCAGCAGGATGAATCCACCGATCGCCACACCCAGCAGGTGGGTCGGCGCGTAACGAACCAATACGGCGGCCAGCGGCGCAGCCACCAGGCCGCCGGCCAGCAGGGCCAGCGCGAACCCCCAGTTGATCCCGGCGGCACCCAGGCCGACCAGGAAACCGAGGCTGGCCGCCGCCGACACCGCGAACTCACTGGTGTCGACCGAGCCGATCACCTTCCGGGGCTCCAGACGACCGTCGGCCAGCAGCGCCGGAGTCGCGACCGGGCCCCAGCCGCCGCCGCCGGTGGCGTCGATGAACCCCGCGAACAGACCGAGCGGCGCCAGGAACTTGAGGCTGATGGCCTTCTTGAACTTGGGCGGTGCGAAGCCGATCACGAAGCGGGCCAGCACGTAGGCGCCGAGCAGCGCCAGGATGGCGGCCATGATCGGCGCTGCCGTCTCGGTGGACAGGGAGGACAGCACTGTCGCGCCGACGAAGGCACCGATCGCACCCGGACCGGCGATCCGGGAGACGACCCGCCAGTCCACGTTCTTCAGCTTCCAGTGGGACAGACCGGAGGCCAGGTTCGTGCCGAGCTCGGAGAAGTGCACCGAAGCCGAGGCGGCCGCGGGGGTGAGCCCGGCCAGGATCAACAGCGAGCTCGACGTGACGCCGTAACCCATCCCCAGACTGCCGTCGACGAGCTGGGCGACGAACCCGACGAAGGCCAGGACGATCAACTTGCGCATGAGGAACCTTCTCCGATGAACACGGCCATAACCCTAGTAGTTATCTAGGAATTAGTTGGAACCCTAACATCGCCCACGGCACCGGGATCAACCTCACGTCTCATCCAACGGACAGTCTGCTCACGATGTGAACACTCATGCCGCCTCGGCGACGCGCATCAGCGGACGTCCGACCGGTGGTTGCGTGACGGACCAAGCCGTACGCGACTTCTTGGCGGCAAACGGCGAGCCGAGTCGGTTCTGGCCGTGACCGTTCGCGACTTCCCGGCGGCAAACGGCAAGCGTGCCGGCTCTGGCCGTGACCGTTCGCGACTTCTCGGCGGCAAACGGCAAGCGTGCCAGTGCTGCGGTGACCGTACGCGACTTCCCGGCGGCTAACGGGCAAGGGCCGTGGCTGCGGCTGACCGTCCGCGACTCCCCGGCGGCAAATGGCAAGCCAGCCGGCTCGGGCCGTGACCGTTCGTGACTCCCCGGCGGCAAACGGCAAGCCAGCCGGCTCGGGCCGTGTCCGTTCGTGACTCCCCGGCGGCAAACGGACAAGGGGCCGGGGCTGCGGGTGACCGTCCGCGACTTTCCGGCGGCATCCGACGCCTGCAGCCCCAGCCGGCCAGACCGTTCGCGACTTCCCGGCGGCAAACGGCGGCCTCACAGCCTCAGGCGGTTAGACCCAGGCGTTCGGGTTGGCGACGAGCGCCGACACCGTCTCCGGCAGGGTGCCCGACGCCACGTGGGCCAGGGTCACCCCTTCGAGGATCGCGCGCTCGGAGGCGCGCAGGGCGATCCAGACCTCCTGGAGGGAGGCGGCGGCACCCTCGTACTCCAGATGCTCAGGTCGGCTCCCCCGGACGTTGGCCAGCTCGCCGTCCAGCGCCCTGATGACGTCGGCGATGCTGATCTCCGAGGCCGGTCGGGCCAGTCGGTAGCCACCATCCGGCCCGCGCTGGCTGCGCAGCAGGCCGCCACGGCGGAGCTCACCGAGGATGCTCTCCAGGTACTTGTTGGGGATCTTCTGCGCGCCCGAGAGCTGCTCGACCGTGCGGGGAGCGTTCGCCGCCGCCAGCTCGGCGACGGCGCGCAGCGCGTAGTCGACTCGCGCGGACAGCCTCATGAGGCGACTGTAGTGGCAATTGCCCAGCGAGTTGTCCGCTGCGACGCCAACGCCTAACCCCAGAAGACGGCGACACCGGCTGCGGCCAGCGTCAGTACGGTGATCAGGCCCCACAGTCCTTTGGGGATGGACTGGAACTTGCGGTTCTTCGCCACCAGCAGGACGACGACCGCGGTCACCCCCAGCTTGACCGCCAGCGGGGCGTAGTCGACCGGATCGGCCGGGTTGCTCGTCAGCACCACCAGCGCGGCGAGGGCCAGCCCGCTGGTCAGCTGGGTCCAGGCGCCGATCAACATGGTCCGGCTGACCTCGGGCGCGACCGACCGGAACTGCACCAGGCAGCCACCCAGCAGTGCTGCGAAGCCGATCAGGTGCACCAGCGTCAGGATCTGGTAGACGAGGTGCATGAGCGTGAGGATAGTGACTCACGATGCAGGTGGGGCGTACGTGCATCGGCACGTCGCCGTCCCGGTGCCACGAATGTCGAGCGCCGGCCCGTACGGTTGGCTGCCATGGGCATCATCGGCTGGATCTTGATCGGTCTCATCATGGGCGCGCTGGCCAAGGCCGCGCTCAACCGGAAGGGCGGCAGCTGGGTCGGTTCGCTGCTGATCGGCGTGGTCGGGGCGTTGATCGGCGGGTTCCTCGGCAGCGTCGCCTTCGGCCGGGGTATCGGCAGCTTCTGGTCCCCCTGGACCTGGCTGCTGGCCTTCGTCGGCAGTGTGATCGTGCTGGCCGTCTGGGGCGCGATCTCGGGTCGCTCCCCGAAGCGCTGACGACCGCCGATCAGACCAGCCGGCGGTCGGTTGCCCACCGCGTCAGCTGGTGACGGTTGGACAGCTGCAGCTTGCGCAGCACGCTGCTCACGTGCGTCTCCACGGTCTTGATGGAGATGAACAGCTCCTTGGCCACTTCCTTGTACGCGTACCCCCGCGCGATCAGCCGCAGCACCTCGCGTTCGCGCTGGGACAGTCGATCGAGGTCCTCGTCGATGGTCGCGAGATCGATGGCTCCGGAGAACGCGTCCAGGACGAAGCCGGCCAGGCGCGGTGAGAACACCGCATCGCCCTCCGACACCCGCCTGATCGCGTCGATCAGCTCGTCGCCGTTGATGGACTTGGTGACGTAGCCCCGCGCTCCGCCGCGGATCACGCCGATCACGTCCTCCGCCGCATCGGAGACCGACAGGGCCAGGAACTTCTGGTCGGCGTCGACCAGGTGCACCCGGCGGAGCACCTCCACGCCGCCGCCACCGGGCAGGTGCACATCGAGCAGCACCACGTCCGGATGGGTCTCGGCGATCACCGCCACAGCACTGTCGACGTCGGCGGCCTCGCCCACCACGGACACCCGTTGACCGATCTCGGTCTTCACCCCGCTGCGGAACATCGCGTGGTCGTCGACGACGACCACCCGGGTGCGTTGCGCGCCCCCGGCGGGTCCGCCGCCGGGCGGCGGCGGAGTCACTCCCGGCCGCCCCGGCACGTTCCCGGTGGAGCGACCCGGTGTGGCGTCGGTGTGGCGCCCGGAGATGGCCGGCGGCGGTGGTGGCATCGCGCCCGGGCGCGGGGCCGGACTGCCGGCGGGGTGGGGAGGCTGCTGGCCACGGTGGTCGGTCATCGGTTGATCTCCAGTCGTACTTCGGTTCCGTCGCCCGGAGCGGTACGGATCGTCGCCGATCCGCCGTGCCGGGCCATCCTGTCGATGATGCTGTGCTTGACGCCGAGCCGGTCGTCCTCCACGCCCTCGAGATCGAAGCCGGCTCCGCGATCGCGGACGAACACCTCGACCCGATCCTCGTCCACTTCCGCGTACACGTCGATCTTGTCGGCACCCGAGTGCTTGGCCGCGTTGACCAGGGCCTCCCGCGCGGCCCGGACCAGGGCCACCAGCGGCTCGGTCAGATCGCAGTCCCCCACGGCAACCACCTCGACCGGCACGCCCCGGTCATCCTCCACCTCGGCGGCGGCCGTGGTCAGCGCCGCCTTGAGGGTCTTGTCGGCGTTCTGCTCGCCGTACAGCCACGACCGCAGCTCACGCTCCTGGCGCCGGGCGAGCTGCTGCACGGCCTTGGGGTCGTCGGCCGAGCGCTGGATCAGGGCCAGCGTCTGCAGCACGGAGTCGTGCAGGTGGGCGGCCATGTCGGCCCGAGCGTCGGCTCTGACCTTGTCGGCCCGCGCCTCGCTCAGGGCGGTGCGGGAGCGATACAGCCACGGTGCCATCACGATCGCCAACCCGGCGAGGGCCAGCACGGTCATGGCCATCACCTCGGGCAGCTCCTGGATCAGGTTCTGCTGGGCCACCACCATCCCGAACGCCGCCCCGACCAGAGCCAGACCGACGACCACCCGCAGCACGGCCGGCCAACCGCCGCGGGCCACGAAGGGCGCCAACCACACCCGACCGCCGCCTTCGGCCCGCCACCGGCGCTGCTGGCTGGTGTCGGCCTGCCGCCACACCAGCGCCGCGCCGGCACACGCGAACGCCACCGGCCAGAAGAGGTGCTGGCTGAGACCCCAGCCACTGGTCTGCACCAGCCACAGCAGTCCGGTCGCGAGGGCGGCCAGGGCGAGCAGGGTGCCCCAGTCGATCCGTCGCTTCGGCTTGGTCGCGGTTCGCAGACCGTTGCGGCTCGCCGCCTCCAGCCCGGGAGTGGCGTCTTCCTGTTCGGGCGGCAGCAGCAGCCAGAGTGCTCCGTACGCGATCGCCCCGAGGAACTGGACCAGCAGCAGGCCGACGAAGCCGATCCGGATCACCATCACCGGCCACCCGAGGTGCCGCGCCAACCCGGTGCAGACGCCGCCGAGGATGGCCCCCTCGGCGACCCGGGTCGCCCGGGGGCGGGTCGGCTTCTCCTCCACTCCGGGACCGACGGTGAGCTCCGGGTTGGCTCCGGGAATATCGGTCGTGGTCCGGATGCCGGGGAGGTCGGACGCGTCGGGCTGCCGCTGCGCTCCGAAGCCGGTGGTGGACATGATGAGCACAGCCTCACACTCAACCAGCCCGGAGACCAGCAGGGTCTCCCCGGAACGCACCCTCAGAGTGTCCGCGCGACGTCGACCAACCGGCTCCGGTTCCGGTGCTGGGGCGATGATCGGGACGAGTGGGGGTCGTCCCTGATGGATCGGGGGCCTCGGCCGGAGAGGATGGTCACCATGAGTTCGGTGTGGTCGATCCGTCGCAGCACGGTCGACAAGAAGCTGGCGGGAGTCTGCGGTGGTGTCGCCCGCCACTGGAACGTCGACCCCGTCCTGGTGCGGGTCGGCTGGGTGCTGCTCGCCCTCAGCGGTGGCGTGGGCATCGTGCTGTACGCCGCCGCCTGGCTGCTGGTCCCCGCCGACGGCGCCACCCGCTCCACCATGGACGACCTGACCAAGGGCTCCACCCGCAGCTGGCCGCGTGAGGCGTGGGTGGCGATCGTCGCCATCGCCTGCCTGATCACCTTCGGGATCTTCAGCTCCACCACCACGATCGGCTTCGGCCCGGCGGTGGTGCTCGCCCTGATCTGGTACTTCGGCTACTACAAGTCCCGGGTCAAGCAGGCGGCGCCACCGGCTCCGGGTCCGACCAGCGTGCCGACCTCCCTCACCCCGCCGCCGGTCAGCGAGCCGTTCCGCTACCCGGGCCCCGCGACCCCGTTCACCGAGGCGGCCGAAGCCTGGCGGCAACGGGTGGACGACATGCGCCGCGGTGCTGGCGCTGCCGGATCGACGTCGGTCCCGACGCCGCCCGCCAACCCTGTCGCGTACGCGTCCCGAGCGGAGCCGGCCCCGGCCTGGCAGACGTACCCGGACGGCACCGGTCACTCGACCGTGCAGGACCCGGTGCCGGCCGAGGTGGCGGAGGCCGCCGCGCATGCCGACTTCCTGGCCACTCCCGATCCGGTCGGCCTCTACAGCGAGGTCGCTCCGGTCAAGGCGGCCGCCGCGCCGAGCCGCCGGACCCAGGCCCACTCGCTGTCGGCCAGGCGACTGCGTCTCGTGTCGGTCGTCGTGCTCGGGCTGGTGCTGCTCGGTCTGGCCGTCGCCGATGCGCTCGGTGCGCCCATCACGCCGCTGATCTATGCGACGGCGGCGTTGCTGGTCGTGGGTCTCACCCTGATCGCGGCGACCTGGCTGGGCCGGGCCCGGGGCATCCTGCCCGTGGGTCTGCTGCTGATGGTGGTCGTCCTGGGCCTGTCGGTGGCCATCCCGGCGAGCCGATTCGTCCACCAGGTCGGCTACACCAGCGTGGCCCAGCTCCCGACCCAACCGGTGACGGTGGACCGGGGGGTGGTCAACGTCGACCTGAGCCGGCTCAGGCTGACCACTGACGCGACCTTCGCGGCCGATCTCGGCACCGGTGCGGTACGCATCGTGGCCCCGCCGAACACGAACCTCGTGCTCGACTACTCGGTGGGCAACGGGGCGGTCCTGGACAACGACGAGACGGTGGCCAGCGGGGAGAACCTGAGCGGGACGTCACCGCTCGGCCGGTCCGTGGACTCCGAGCCGACCCTGACCCTCGACATCGAGGTCGACCAGGGCGTCGTGGCGGTGAAGCGATGAAGCGCCGCGACACCGTCGCCCTGATCTTCGGGCTGCTGCTGAGCGGCGTCGCCCTGGGGGCGCTGTGGTTCGCGATCACCGGTTCGGTGGACTGGGAGGTCCTCAAGCTGGCGATGCCCATCGGCCTGGTCGTCGTCGGCATCGCCGGACTCGCCGTCTCCCGCACCGGCGACTGAGCCCCGTTCCCGTCCCCTGCTCCTCACCCAAACCAGAGAGGCTTTCTCATGAGCACCCCCTACCCGCCCCAGCCGCGCCGCCTGATGCGCGACCCGAGCAAGAAGCTCATCGGAGGTGTCTGCTCCGGCCTGGCCAAGTACCTGAACATGGACGTGACCCTGGTCCGGATCCTCACGGTGGTCATCTCGCTGTTCACCGGTGTCCCGATCGTGCTGTACCTGATCGCCCTGTTCGTGATGCCGGAGGAGGGGACCACCCCGCCCCAGCCGCCCTACGTCAACGGCCCGCAGCCGGGCGCCTACGACGCCGGTTTCGCCGGCCAGGGCAGCCAGCCGGCGTACGGGGCTCCGGCGCAGCCGCCGGCCGACCAGGTGTGGGGGCCGGCCGGCGCTCCCTGGGAGCAGCCGCAGTCGGCGTCACAGCCGGCGGCCTCCACGACCGCCCCGACCCCGCAGACCTGGACGCAGCCGAGCGCGCCGGAGCCGACAGTGGTCGACCCGACCGGACCCGAGCCGACCAGCACCGAGCCGACCAGCACCGAGCCGACCGGCTACGACACCGCGCCGGTCACTCCCGCAGCCGACACGGGGACCGACGAGGCAGGGACGGACAAGAAGGACTAGCGCGTTCGCCCTCCAGAACGCAGCAGTCGCTCGGGATCCTGGTTGTCGCTCCATCTGCAGATCGAGCGACGACCACGAACCCGAGCGACTTCGCGTTCGGGTCGGCCCCTACTCCCACTCGATGGTGCCCGGCGGCTTGCTGGTGATGTCGACCACGACCCGGTTCACCTCGCGGACCTCGTTGGTGATCCGGGTGCTGATCCGCTCCAGCAGGTCGTAGGGCAGCCGACCCCAGTCGGCGGTCATCGCGTCCTCGCTGGTCACCGGGCGCAGCACGATCGGGTGTCCGTAGGTGCGGCCATCGCCCTGCACACCGACCGAGCGCACGTCGGCCAGCAGCACCACCGGGAACTGCCAGATGTCGCGGTCCAGACCGGCGGCGGTGAGCTCGGCCCTGGCGATGGCGTCCGCTTCGCGCAGCAGAGCCAGGCGGTCGGAGGTGACCTCGCCGACGATCCGGATGGCCAACCCCGGGCCGGGGAAGGGCTGGCGCCAGACCATGGCCGCTGGCAGTCCGAGCTGCTCGCCGACGGCCCGCACCTCGTCCTTGAACAAGGTCCGCAGGGGCTCGACCAACCCGAACTGCAGGTCGTCGGGCAGCCCGCCGACGTTGTGGTGGCTCTTGATGTTGGCCGCGCCCTCACCCCCGCCGGACTCCACCACGTCGGGATAGAGGGTGCCCTGGACCAACCAGTCGACCTCGCCCGACTCACCGACGATCTCGCGGGCCGCCCGCTCGAAGGAGCGGATGAACTCCCGTCCGATGATCTTGCGCTTGGTCTCGGGGTCGCTGACCCCGGCCAGGGCGCCGAGGAACTGCTCCGCGGCGTCGACGACCTTGAGGGCCACACCGGTGGCGTCCACGAAGTCCTGCTCGACCTGCTCGGCCTCGCCCTTGCGCAGCAGGCCGTGATCGACGAACACGCAGGTCAGCTGGTCACCGACCGCCTTCTGCACCAGGGCCGCGGCCACGGCGGAGTCCACCCCGCCGGACAGCCCGCAGATCACGTGGGAGTCGCCCACCTGCTCGCGGATCACCGCGACGGAGTCGTCGACGATGTTGGCGGCCGTCCAGTCCGGTGCGCAGCCGGCGATGTCGTAGAGGAACCGCTCGAGCACCTGCTGGCCGGACTGGGAGTGCAGCACCTCTGGGTGCCACTGGACACCGGCGAGTCCGGCATCGACGTTCTCGAAGGCGGCGACCGGGGCGCCGGCGGTGCTGGCCAGCGACGTGAAGCCGTCCGGCGAGGCGGCCACCGAGTCGCCGTGGCTCATCCACACGTCGAGGCTGTCGGGCAGGTCGGCCAGCAGGGTGCCGGCCACCTCGATCGTGGCCTGGGTGCGTCCGAACTCGCTGATCCCGGTCTTGGCCACCTCACCGCCCAGGGCACGGGCCATGGCCTGGAACCCGTAGCAGATGCCGAAGGCCGGCAGCCCGACTCTGAACAGGCCGGGGTCGACCTGGGGTGCCCCGTCCGCGTACACGGACTGCGGTCCGCCGGACAGGATGATCGCCTTCGGCCCCTTGGCCAGGATCTCGGCCACGCTCGCGGTGTGCGGCAGGATCTCGGAGTACACCCGGGCCTCGCGCACCCGACGGGCGATCAGCTGGGCGTACTGGGCGCCGAAGTCGATCACCACCACCAGGTCGTGTCGACGCTCCATCTCCGCCTCGGTCACCCTTGCCGTCCCTTCGCCTGCCCGATGAGGGCCTGAGTCTAGTGCTGGAGGGACGGGTATCCCGTGCCCTACGCCGCGCGTTGGGCGGTGATGGTTGGATGGCGGTGAGCACTGCTCGAACTACGTGAGGAGATCCATGGCGGACATAGCGAAGCTGGCGTATCGGCCCCTCGGTCTGGCGGCCAGCCTGGGCGCGGCGGCGATCGCCGGCCGGGTGGTGGGCCTGATCTGGAAGCAGGTCGCCGACGAGGACGAGATCCCCGACGCGCTCGACGCGCAGTACTCGGTGGGCAAGGTGCTGGCCGCTGCGCTGATCCAGGCCGGTGTGTTCGCCATCGTGCAGGTCCTGGTGAACAGGGGCGGCGCGAAGGTGTTCGAGCGCCTCACCGGCGCCTGGCCGGGGAACTAGCAGCCGCACGAACCGTTTCCGGCACCCGATCCGAGCAGGATCGGGTGCCGGAAACGGTTCTGCGCGACTCAGGTCAGCTCAGGCCCCGCTTGGCAGCGTCGGCGCGCACGGCCACGACTGCCTTGTTCTTGGCTCTGACCGGCTTCCGGACGTCGGACTTCGTGCCCGAGACCGGACCCGCCAACGGGTAGACCTTGGAGTCGTACGGCAACGGGCTGGTGGTGCACCTCAGGTCGGCGGTCGGCTTCCACCCCCTGAACAGGAACCGGTCGCCGAGGGACTCCACGCAGGCGGACGGACCGTCGACGTAGAGGCCGTGCTGGCCCTCGTTGTCCACGCTGACCAGAGTCGTCTTGCTCGCGACCTTGCGATGAGCGGCCGAACGCGCCCTCGTACGCTGTCGCCGGGTCACCCTCGGACTGGAACATCAAGATCCTGGCGCTGGTCGGGAGCCGGGTCAGGTCGATGGTGCGGGTCTGTGGCTTGAACTTCCAGTAGGCGCACTGCGGGATGGTGTTGACGTAGCCGATGAACGGGTACTTCTTGGCGTCTGAGTCGGCACGCCGGAGCAGCGCCTTCAGGTTGCTGGAGTTGGCGCTGTCGTTGCAGCGCACGATCGCTCCGGCGAGACCGTCGGAGATGTCCTTGACCGACCCGGACACGGCCTTGGCCGAACGCTGGATCGTGAACGGCGCCTTGGTCATCGGCGCCTTGGCGCGCTTGGCCAGCGCCTTGCGGTACTTCGACGACGACGGCTTCTTCACGAAGTCCCCGGCGGCGTCGATGATCCCCCCGGCGGAGTCGAAGCCGCTGTCGGTGTAGATGAAGGACGCCACGGTGTAATCGAGGTCCTCAGGGCCGAAGGCCGGGGTCTTCCCCTTCCTGAGGTCCTTCTTGGCCGCGGTGGCGAGCTTCTTGCGGGTCGATTCGTACCTCTTCTTCACCGACGTGACGCTCTTGCCCAGACCGAATTCGGCGTTGTGCCTGGCCAGGTACGGAAACAGCATCTTGTCGCGTCGCCGCTGGAAGGACATCGAGTCGAGCGCCTGGTTGGTGTACATGCTCGCGGTCCACTGCATGTTGGAGTCGAGGATGAACTTGCCGACCCTGTCCGGGTAGGTGTCGGCGTACCACGCGCCGATCCAGGTGCCGTAGGAGTAGCCGATGTAGTTGAGCTTCTCGTAGCCGGCGCCCTTGTGGTAGAGCGTGGCCAGCAGCTGGCGGAGGAAGTCGACATCCCAGACGGTCTGCTGGGTGTTGACGTAACGGGCCCCTATCCGCTCATCTTTGGGGTTCTTGGTACCGAGCAGGGGCTCCGTCGCGCAGGCCTCACCGAACAGCTTGGCCTCAGCCACCTCGACCGCGTGGGTGGCCTTGTTCCGAACCCGCTTGTCGGCCACCTTCGGTAGCTTGTTGTACTTCGCCGTCGTGGTGAGGCACTTCACCGGGGTGCTGGCTCCGAAGCCGCGCGGATCGAAGCCCAGCAGGTCGTAGTTCTCGGCGAGCTCGGGCTTGCTCCAGCTCAGCAGCTCGGTGAGGGTGCGCCCGCCGACGCCGGGGCCGCCGGGATTGCTGGTCAACAGCGGAGCACCGGCCTTGGCCGACGGCAGGTAGGCGATCGCGAGCCGGATGTCGCCCTTGGCCGGGTTCTGCCAGTCCATCGGAACCCTGACCGTGCCGCAGATCGAGTCAAGCGTCGCGCCGTCGACCTTCGGGCACGCGGTGCGCGCGATCGAGGGGTTCTTGGCCAGGTAGGCCGCGACGGTGCCCTGGGTCGGGTTCCCGGGCTCGGCGGCCTGTGCGGTCGGCGTCAGCATCGGTACGGGGGCCAGCAACGCCACCGACGACGCCACCAGCACCGCTACCCAACGACCGAACCGACGCGGCATAGGACTACTCCTCGAGAATCACAACGCGCCCGCCAGGACGTGAGAGGCGCCTAAGCAGTGTGACTGCTGGTTTTCATTCGACCAAACTCCCAGCCAGAAATCACGGGGCACGGGAGATCCTCAGGCGCGGCCGAGGGCCTTGAGCACGCGGAGCGCGGAGGTCAACCCGGTGACGAAGGACTCGGGTGACAGCCCGAAGCCGGGGGCCAGCGGGATCACCGACTGGGTGCCGATGGCCTGGGCCTCGACGAACCGGAGCAGCCCGTCGGGACCCTGCCGGCGCCCGAGACCCGACTCCTTCATCCCACCCATCGGGGCGTCGATGCTGCCGAAGGTGGCGCCGTACGCCTCGTTGACGTTCACGGTGCCGCAGCGGAGCCGGCGCGCCACCCGGCGGCCGCGCACCGGGTCGGAGGTCCAGACGCTCGCGTTCAGCCCGTAGACGGAGTCGTTGGCCCGCTCGATCGCCTCGGCCTCGTCACGCACCGGGTAGATGGTGACCACCGGGCCGAAGGTCTCCCCGGCGTAGCAGTCCATCTCCTCGGTGACGTCGCTCAGCACGGTCGGCTCGTAGAACAAGGGACCCAGATCGGGGCGCGGTCGACCCCCCGTGAGCACCCGGGCACCCTTGCTGCGGGCGTCCTCGACCTGGGACTCGACCCGGTCGAGCTGCTCGAGACTGACCAGGCTGCCCATCTCGTGCTCGTAGTCGAGCGAGCGACCCAGCCGCAGCGTCCGGGTCTTCGCGACGAACGCCTTGGTGAAGGCCTCGAGCAGGGTGTCGGCCACGTAGATCCGCTCGATCGAGACGCACAGCTGACCGGCGTTGCCGAACGAGCCGCGGACGGCACCGGTGGCCGCAGCCTCGACATCGGCGTCGTCCAGCACCAGCAGCGGGTTCTTCCCGCCCAGCTCCAGCGAGCAGCCGATCAGCCGCTCGGCGCACTGCTGGGCGACGATCTTGCCGGTCGCGGTCGAGCCGGTGAAGCAGAGGTAGTCGACCTGGGAGATGAGCTCCGGACCGACCTGGTCCCCCGCCCCGTAGACGACCTGCCACAGATCGTCGGGCAGGCCGACCTCGCGCAGCAGATCGACCGCGGCCAGCGCGACGTACGGCGTCTGCAGGTCAGGTTTGAGCACGATCGCGTTGCCGGCCACCAGAGCGGCCAGCCCGTCCGAGATCGTCGGGCTCAGCGGGTAGTTCCACGGCGCGATGATGCCGACCAGCCCCAGCGGGACGTGTCGCTTGTCGATCCGGGTGAGCACCGGGAACATCCCGAGACCGCGTCGATCGTGCAGCACCTGGCGGGATACCCGCGCGTAGTAGCGCGCGGTCATCGCCAGGTGCAGGATCTCCTCCATCGCGGTCAGCCGGGCCTTGCCACCCTCGTACTGCAGCAGGTCCGCCAGCTCCTCCCGCCGGTCGAGCACCGCGTCGTGGAAGTCCAGCAGCACCCGCTGACGCTCCACCAACGGCCGGCTCGCCCAGGCGACCTGCGCGACCCGGGCGCGGGTCACCGCCACCGCGACGTCGGCCGGGGTGGAGGTGGGCAGCTCGACCACCAGATCGTCCTCGTACGCCGAGCGCCACGGCCGGGTCGGACCGGTGGCCGCCAGCTGGGCGGCCAGCCGACGACCGTCCCAGGGCAGCGGATCGGTGGCCACGGAGCTGACGGTCGACATGGAACGAGCCTAGTTGTCCCCCGGTTGCCGGCGACGGCGAGACGACCGACGGCCTATGTTCCCTCCATGGATGCGGACGTCATCGTCATCGGGGCCGGGCTCTCAGGGCTGGTCGCCACCCGTGAGCTGGCCGAGGCGGGCCGCTCGGTGCTGCTGCTGGACGGGGAGCCGCTGCAGTCCCTCGGCGGGCAGGCCCACTGGTCGTTCGGCGGTCTGTTCCTGGTCGACTCACCCGAGCAGCGTCGGCTCCGGGTCCACGACTCGGTCGAGCTCGCGCTGGCCGACTGGTTGGGCAGTGCAGCGTTCGACCGCCCGGAGGACCACTGGCCGCGTCGCTGGGCGGAGGCGTACGTGCACTTCGCCGCCGGCGAGAAGAGGTCGTGGCTGCACGGGCTGGGCGTGCGCTGGTTCCCCCTGGTCCAGTGGGCCGAGCGCGGCGGCTACGTCGTCCCGGGTCACGGCAACTCGGTCCCGCGCTTCCACGTCACGTGGGGCACGGGTCCGGGCATCGTCCAGCCGTTCGCCGACGCGGTGCTCGCCTCGCGGCGGGTGCGCATCCGGAGTCGTCACAAGGTGACCGGGATCGAGGTGGGTGAGGATGGCGTACTGGTGCACGGGTCGGTGCTGGAGCCCAGCGAGGCCGTCCGCGGTGCCGTCAGCCCGACCACCGCGACCGGTGAGTTCTCCTTCTCCGCCCAGGCCGTGGTGGTGGCCAGCGGGGGCATCGGGGGGAACATCGACCTGGTCCGGCAGAACTGGCCGCGGGCGTACGGGGAGCCACCGCGGACGATGATCGCCGGGGTCCCGGACTACGTGGACGGGTCGATGATCGAGGTCGCCACCCGGGCCGGCGGCCGAGTGATCAACCCCGACCGGATGTGGCACTACCCGGAGGGCATCCTGAACCACTCGCCACTGTGGACCCACCACGGCATCCGGATCCTGCCGGGTCCGTCGGGTCTGTGGCTGGACGCGCTGGGTCGACGCCTGCCCGCTCCCCTGTTCCCAGGCTTCGACGCGCTCGGCGCGCTGCGCCACATCACCGCCGGCGGACACGACCACTCCTGGTTCGTGCTCGACGTCGAGACGGCGGCCAAGGAGTTCGCCCTGTCCGGATCGGAGCAGAACGGCGACCTGACCGGCAAGGACCTCAGGCTGCTCGCGGGTCGGCTGCGACCCGGACCCACCCCCGAGCTGCAGGCGTTCCTGGATCACGGGGTGGACTTCCTGACCGCGACCACCACCGACGAGCTGGCCGCGAAGATGAACCAGCTGGTCGGTGAGCACCTGGTCGAAGCCGGGTCACTGCGGGAGCTGATCGAGGCCCGCGATCTGCAGGTGCGCTCGGGTCTGGGCAAGGACCCGCAGGTGGTGGCCGTCGCGGCCGCCCGCCGATTCGTGGTGGACAGGCTGATGCGGGTCGCGTCACCGCACCCGTACCTCGATCCCGACCGCCCGGGTGAGGGTCGGGCGGGATCGGGGGGGCCGCTGGTGGCGGTCCGACTGCACGTGCTGACCCGCAAGACGCTCGGAGGACTGGAGACCGATCTCGACGGCCGGGTGCTGCGCGCGGACACCTCGCCGTTGCCGGGGGTGTACGCCGTCGGCGAGGCGGCCGGATTCGGTGGCGGTGGCATGCACGGCTACCGGGCGCTGGAGGGCACCTTCCTGGGCGGCTGCGTGTTCAGCGGCCGGACCGCGGGGCGCGCCCTGGTCGCCGCCCTGGCCGACTGAGACGTCGTCCGACGCCGCGGGCGGTGTGGCCCGCGCCGCCTCCGGGTTCTCAGCCGCGCGAGGCCTGCAGCGTCTCGTGGTGGCGGACGACCTCGGACACCACGAAGGTGAGGAACTTCTCGGCGAACTCCGGATCCAGCTTCGCCTCGACGGCCAGCGACCGCAGCCGCGCGATCTGGCGGGCCTCCCGTGCCGGGTCGGCCGGCGGCAACCCGTACTCGGCCTTGAGGTGACCCACCTGCTGGGTGATCTTGAAGCGCTCGGCCAGCAGGTGGATCAGGGCGGCGTCCATGTTGTCGATGCTGCCCCGCAGGCGCAGCAGCTCCGCCGCCACCGCCGGGTCCATCTCCCGATCGTCGGCTGCCTCGTCCCGCCCGGCTGACCCCTCGCTCATGGCTGCCGAGCCTAGGGCACGTCACCGCCGCGGCGACGTTCCATCGTGGGAACGTGCCGGCGACGTCGCGTCGCGCTGTGACCTTCCCGACACGGACGCATCACATTCGCCGGGATCACTGTGACGGGCGCAACGCAGACCAGAGGGACACCTGGTTTGATACCAGTCGGGGAAACCAGTTGACCCCCTCCTGTGCCGGAGCGCGCCGTCGCGGCGAGCCTGACCGGGGGGGCGCGCAGGTGGGCACTGGTCCGGTCGGCCAGACCAGTCGGCGTTGCTCGGATGTCCGACCACCCGGCGATCACCCGGCGTCATCAGCTGTTCACCGAGCAGTCGTCACGGTCTCCAGCGGCCGGCCCGAAACCGCCGTATGGTTATGTCCATCGAAGCAATCACGGATCGCTCAACTGGGCTTCCAAGATCATCGCTTCGACACTCATCTCGATGAGTGCTGGCGCAGCCTAGGAGCGCCGGACTACCCGGGACGGTCCGCCCGTATGAGGCGCGGACACCCCGCCGTGGCAGAGCTGCCGCACCGTCGAGTCGAAACCGAACCGCACCGCTGTCGGTGACCGTCCATGATCACGCCCGGATCAGGTCGGAACCACCCCAGCGTCGCTCACCTCAGGTGATCATGCGCGTTCGCCGGTTTCCCTCGGCGTCCCACGAACACCGAATAGTGGAGAGTTGCACTATGGCCCGTCCGGCCCACGACTACGCACGAGTCGACAAACACGTGCCCGTCACCCGCAGAGCGGAGACGGCAGACCCGTACTCGCCCGTGATGATCTTGCTCAGCTTGATCGCCACCCTGGGCATCCTGTTCTACGCACAGTTCCTGCTGAAGCCGAGCAACCGGGGAGATCTGCTCCCCTACGCTCTGGTGATCGTCGCCGAAGTGATCTTGGTGACCCACGCCCTGCTGTCGATGTGGACCATCCTGTCCGGTCGCAAGAGCCCGCGGGAGTTCTCCTTCCACGAGTCGAAGCGCCTGATGTTCGACAAGAAGGCGATCAAGGCGGCAGGCCTGACCGACAACCCCGAGCTGTGGCCCGTCCTGCTGGACGGCAAGAAGATCGACGTCGACGTGTTCATCACCGTCTACGGCGAGGATCTCGACAAGATCCGGGCGACCGCGACCGCCGCCATGGCGATCAAGGGCAAGCACCGCACCTGGATCCTGGACGACGGTCGTGCCGACGACGTGAAGGCCCTGGCCGACGAGCTCGGCTGCTACTACATCCGCAGGCTCAGCTCCAACGGCGCCAAGGCGGGGAACATCAACCACGCCCTGTCGATCGCCAAGGGTGACTTCTTCTGTGTCTTCGACGCGGACTTCGTGCCCAAGCCGGAGTTCCTGGTCGAGACCGTCCCGTTCTTCGTCAACGCCAACGTCGCCTTCGTGCAGACCCCGCAGACCTACGGCAACCTGGTCAACCTGGTCTCCCGTGGTGCCGGCTACATGCAGGCGGTCTTCTACAAGTTCGTCCAGCCCGGCCGCAACCACTTCAACGCCGCGTTCTGCGTCGGCACGAACGTGATCTACCGACGGGCTGCGGTGAACGACATCGGCGGCATCTACACCGACTCGAAGTCCGAGGACGTCTGGACCTCGCTGATGCTGCACGAACGGGGCTGGAAGACGATCTACATCCCCAAGACGCTGGCCATCGGCGACGCCCCGGAGACCATCGAGGCCTACACCAAGCAACAGCTGCGGTGGGCGACCGGTGGCTTCGAGATCCTGCTCAGCCACAACCCGTTGAGCCCGAAGCGCAAGCTGACCATGGACCAGCGGATCATGTACCTGGTCACCGCGACCCACTACCTGACCGGCATCGCACCGGGCATCCTGCTGATCGTCCCGGCACTGGAGATCTTCTTCGATCTCCGACCGGTGAACCTGGACATCACCTGGCAGACCTGGCTGCTGTTCTACGCCGGCTTCTACCTGATGCAGATCGTGCTCGCCTTCTACACGCTCGGCTCGTTCCGCTGGGAGGTGCTGATGCTCGCCGCGGTGTCCTTCCCGATCTACATGAGCGCACTCTGGAACGCGATCACGAAGAAGGAGCAGAAGTGGCACGTCACCGGTGGCAAGGGGAAGGCCAAATCACCGTTCAACTTCATGATCCCGCAGGTGCTGGTCTTCGTCTTCCTGCTCCTGACGTCGGTCGTCTCCATCTGGCGGGACCTGGGTAACAGCCAGCTCAGCCTGGCCACGGCCTGGAACGTGACCAACACCTTCATCCTCGGCGCCTTCATGGTCGTGGCCGCGAAGGAGAGCTGGCACATCAACCACCCGCCGAAGAACCTGGTGCCCGACCCGGTCGAGCACCTGGCCGACGAGGACACCGTGATGCTGCGGACGCAGGTCATCGTGCCGCCGCAGCTGGCCGAGCGGCTCGGGGTTCACGAGCCGACCAACGACCAGATCACCGCCACACCGACCGTCCACAACGACAACGACTTCGAGCCTGCCGAGCGCGCTCAGCAGGACAGTGACCAGAAAGAGGTAGCAGCGAAATGACCTGGACCAACCGACTCCGCCTGTTCGGAGGGATCCTCGGCGTCCTGCTCGTCGTCGCCGCCCTCACCCTCGTGTTCAACCAGCGCCAGATCAAGGTGACCAGCCTCGATGCCACGGTCGCCACCGACACCTACGACGTGGGCGCTGCCTACGGCGGCACCGTGATCAAGCAGTTCGTCAACGAGGGTGACGTCGTCGCCAAGGGCGACAAGCTGTTCACCCTGCAGAGCGTGCCGCTGCAGCAGGACCTGTCCAATGGCCTGAAGCTGAGCGACAACGAGGCCTACGACGTCAACGCCAAGACCGGCACGCTCACCTACAAGGCGACCGTGGCCGGCCAGGTGACCTCGCTCAAGGCCAAGCTCGGCAATGCGCTGGGCACCGGGGCTCCGTTCGCCTCCATCTCGGTGGTCGGCAGCGAGTTCGTCGATGCGAAGTACCTGTTGTCACCTCGGGACTACGACCGAGTGGTCGAGGGGTCGACGGTGGACATCCTGCTGCCGAACAACCAGATCGTCACCGGAACCGTCTCCACCATCGAGGTCGCCACCGAGAACGCCAAGGCGCTGACCGAGGTCCGGGTGGACAGCAAGGAGCTGTCCGACGCCAGCCTCGACAACCTGACCAAGAACGGCACCCCCGTCATCGCGACCCTCCAGCTCCGCGACGACGGACCGTTGGCCGGGGTCAACGACCAGGTGTTCGACTTCCTGCGACAGATCGGGCTCAAGTAACCCCTCGGCTCCGCCGAGAAACCGAGCACCACTGGGTGGTCGAGCCCGAGTCCTCGCGGACGCGAAGCGGGCTCGACCACCACCCACTGACTACTGAAGGGACGTGACGTTGCCCAGCATCTGGCGAAGCAAAGGTCCGTCGAACGACATCCAGCACCACACCACTCCGCTGAGCTCCCGGCTCAGCCGGCGCTCCCTGCTCGCCGGGCTGGCGGCCACCTCGGTGGCTGTCGGTCTGGCCGGCTGCGGTGCGACCTCCCTGGGTCAGGCCGGCTCCGGGGCCCAGGGCGCCGGTCCGACCGGCACCGGCGGCGAGGTCTTCACCAAGCAGCAGATCGACCCGCTGCTGGCCGACATCGTGAAGAAGACCCCCAAGGAGCTGCCGATCACCCGGCTGGCCGACGGGCTCATCCCGCCGACCAACCGCTGGTTCTCCGGTCTCGCCTTCGGCGACGAGGCCATGCCGGTCTTCCCGATCCCGCTCAGCTTCGGCCTGACCGACGCCGGCTTCGCCTTCGGGCTGCCGACGATGACCACGAGCGAGAAGGCCATTCTCGGCGGCTACAAGCCCGAGATGGACATGGCCTTCGGGGCGAAGAAGGCGCTGGTCAGCGCGTACGACACGCTGACCGTCACCCTCGACCACCTCGACGCCGACGACAAGCTGATCGGCAAGACCACGATCGTGCAGGGCTCGCCGTACATCCGCTTCACCGCCGAGACCGCCACCGAGATCACCGCCCCGCTGCCCAACACGGCGTCCGGTGACTTCTGGACGACGTTGGCCGGAGAGACGACGTACGGGCTCGTCGTGACCGACGGCGACGTCGCGGACAAGAAGATCTCACTGAAGAAGGGCGGCTCCGCCGTCTGGTTCGTGGTGCCGACCGACGGAACGGTGGACAGGCTGGCCGAGCTGGCGGGCAACCACGTCACCGGCAGCTCGGTGAGCTACAGCCTCGACGGGGACGTGGTCACCACGACGCTCACGTACGAGGCGGAGGGCGGGACGGTGTTCGCCGTCCGGCCCCACCAGGCCAAGGGTCTGGACAAGGGCATCGCCACCGATCTCGGCACCTACCCGAGCATCTACGGCACCTTGAAGGTGGCCGCCGGCAACGAGCTCACCTACACGGTGCCGCTGTCGGAACCGACCTCCGCGCTGGATGTGAGCAAGCTCAGCAAGGACGAGAGGTCCGAGCTCGGTGAGCAGGTCAGCAAGGACATCGCGGCCACCAAGGAGTGGCCGGCCGACACCTACTTCGGTGGCAAGAAGCTCTACCGCGCGGCGATGCTGTACCAGCTCGCGCAGCAGCTGGAGCTCGCCGAGCCGGCGAAGCAGATGGGCGACGCCCTGACCGAGCAGCTGACCAAGTGGACCGAGCCCAAGGGCGCGGACACCCGCAGCGAGTTCTGCTTCGTCTACGACGAGCAGGCCATGGGCATCGTGGGGCTGACGCCCTCGTTCGGCTCCGACGAGTTCAACGACCACCACTTCCACTACGGCTACTTCCTGTACGCCGCGGGCGTGCTGACCCAGGACAACCCGGAGCTGGCCAAGAAGCTCCAGCCCGTGATGGACCTGGTGGCGGCCGACATCGGCTCGAACGCGGGCAACGGCTCCTTCCCGGACCGCCGCGTGTTCGACGTCTACGCCGGTCACTCGTGGGCCTCGGGCACCTCCCCGTTCGCCGACGGCAACAACCAGGAGTCGAGCTCGGAGGCCATCACGGCCTGGACCGGGTTGGCCACGTGGGCGAAGAGCTCGGGGAACGACGCGCTGGAGGCAGAGGCCATCTGGATGCTGTCCACCGAGGCGCAGGCCGGGCTGGACTACTGGACCAACTTCGACAACGCCGAGCCGATCTACTCCGGGTACGGGCACAAGATCGTGACCCTGAACTGGGGCGGCAAGCGGGACTACGCCACCTGGTTCTCGCCCGAGCCGGCGGCCATGCTGGGCATCCTGGTGATCCCGATGAGCCCGGCCTCGACCTACCTCGGCGGTGATCCGGAGCGGATCACGGCCAACGTCGAGGAGGCGACCGGTGGGAAGTTCGATCAGAAGTTCGGTGACTTCCTGCTGATGTACGCCGCCCTCGCCGGCGACGACCAGCGGAAGACCGCGCTCGAGGCGGCGCGGTCGCTGGCCGACGAGTGGATCGACGACGGCAACAGCCGCGCCTATCTGCTGGCCTGGTTGATGACCGTCACGAGCTAGCGGCAGGTCGCACAGACTGCGGGGGCGGTCGGCGATCTCCACCACCCTCGCGCAAGACCTGTCCGTCGCTGCATTCGGTCAGTGCCGGTCAGGAACGGGCAGCGGGTCCGGTCTCATCATGATGAGACCGGACCCGTGTTGGTCTACCGTCCCTGAGAACGGCAGCGTGCCCTAGTTCATCACAGCCTGGCGCGCAGCCAGAGAACCGAGGCCCTGACGACGATGACCGTGAGCAGGACCGCGGTCAGCGTCCACCATGACCAAGCCGGCGGCCAGCAAGGCCGAGATGCTGGCCGTCCTTCGCGAAGAAGCGGAGGGACGCAGATCTCGACCCGTGGGCAACACCTGAGGCACGCCTGGGAGGACTCGGCTCCACTGGCTGCCGCACGACATCGGCGTGCGCGCTGCGGTCGAGCCGAGCGTCAGTTGACCGTGACGACCGTGCCCTGACCATTCGGGTACTCGACCCAGCCCACGTAGGGCACGGCGTCCGGCAGGCCCGACCAGCCGGCCCTCAGGACGAACGGCTCGCCCGCCACGGCGTCGGTCAGCGACGGTGCCACCGTGAAGCTCCCGAGACCCCCGTCGGCCTGGACCAGCCCGGTCTGGGCGGTGAACGGGGTCGAGGTGGTGCCCGGAGCGTTGCCCGCGTTCACGACCTGCAGCGCATAGTCCCCCGGTACCGGTGAGGGACTGGTCGAGTCCGAGGTCGTCGGCTTCGGCACCACCACGGACTCGCTCGACGACGACCCGGTCGACAACCCGATCAGCTGAGCGACGGCGTTCGCGTCGTACCGGTAGACGTACAGGTTCAGATTCGCCCCCGCGCTGGACGAACGCACGGTGAACCGGGCCGCCTTCGTGCCGGGGGCGGGGCGGACGCGGTACGCGAAGCTCTGGTTGAGCGTCAGCGCCCCGGTCCGCTCGGCGCCGGTGGCCAGACCGAAGGCGGCGGCGGTGAAGGGCCCCGACTGCCCGGACGTCACCCGGATCCGGACCTGGCCCGACGGTCCGGTGCCGGCGACCTGGACCGGAGCGTCGATACGGGGGGTGACAGCCAGCGGGATGCGTACGGTGCCCCCTCGGCCCTTCCAGGTCAGGAACCCGGTCGCGGCCTTGTCGAGGCTCGCCGTGGTCGGAGTGAACGTGACCCGGAACGTCCGGGTCTGGCCGGCGTGACTGAAGTCCAGCACCGACGGGCTGACGTCCACGTCGACACCGGGGACCCGGGCGGCGACCCGGTAGCGTCCGGCCGCCACCGCGGTGACCCGTCGGGTCACGGTCTGCTTGTCCACCAGCCGCCCGATCGCGATCGAGGGCGAGTTGTAGTCGCTCGGGTCGCTCGCCTTGGCCCGCGTGCCGGTGTCCATCCCGAGACCCTCGAGGTAGCTCAGCCAGTCCCGTTCGCCCGCCGGGTAGACCAGACCCGGCGCGAACATGCGGTCCGGCACGACCCGGCCGGCACCTTGCGCGAACGGGTCGCTCGTCCGCCGGCCGGACCCGTCGACCAGATCGGCGGCAGTGGTCATCAGGGCGGACTTGATCTTCATCGGCGACCAGGTCGGTCGTACTCCGGCTCCGAGCCACAGCGCCGCCAGTCCGGCGACCTGGGGTGCGGACTCCGACGTACCGGAGAGGAACCCGAAGTTGCGGCCGTCGTTGCCGGGCGGCGCAACGGCCCCGAGGATCGACACCCCGGGCGCGACCAGATCGGGCTTCAGGGTGTCACCGCCGGTGCCCACCGAGGGTCCACGCGCGGAGAACGTCGCGATCTGCGGGTAGGTCAGGTCGGACTCCGTCTCGTTGCCCTCGGTCAGGGTCGCCCTGGCTCCGGCGGTCGCGGCGTAGGCCGTGATCGCGGCGGAGGCCGGTGGATCGACGTGAACCGTCGGCACGCTGTGCAGGTCGGCGTCGAGGGTGTTGGGCGTCAGGTTCGCCAGCACCATCCCGACCCCGCCGGCCCGCTCGACCTCGGCCGACTTCACGATCCGCTCGACGACTCCGCGGGCGCAGACCACGATCGCGCCGGCGGTCTTCGCCGGGTCGAGGCTGCCGGGTGCGCACGCGCGCGCGTTCGCTGCGGTCTCCCCGGCAGCCGCCACGGCTGCGCCGTCGACCAGCGGGGCCGGTCCGATCGCCTCGTCGACGGTGGTGGAGATGCCGGCGTACGCCCGGCCGTCGCCCAGGGTCACGGTGCCGTAGTAGGGCGCGATCGAGTGGGCTCCGACCGTGGTCACCCAGGGCGACGTGCTCTGCACCGTCGAGGCGCCCGGCCCGGAGTTGCCGGCCGAGGTGGCGACGAAGATGCCGGCCGAGGCCGCGGCCAGGAAGGCGAGCTGGACCGGGGAGGTCGGGTCGTCGCCGGAGGAGATGGAGAAGTTGATCACGTCGACGTTGTCGCCGATCGCCGCGTCGATCGCCGCCAGGATGTCCGAGTCGTACGCACCGGACTCGGTGGCGTCCGCTGCCCGCCACAGCACCTTGTACGCCGCGATCTTCGCCGCCGGGGCGACACCGGAGATCCGACCGAAGTCCCGGTCGTCCACGACCGCCCGGACACCGCGGTTGCCGACGGCGATCGAGGCGGTGTGACTGCCATGGCCGTCGATGTCCCGCGGGGAGACGAAGTCGTCACGCTCCCCGGCCGGCACGTTGGCCAGCCAGGCGTCGCCGAAGTAGCGGGCGCCGACGATCTTGCTGTTGCAGTCCTCGACCGTGAAGTCATCGCCGACCTGGCACGTGCCGGTGAAGGTGCCGCCATCGGACTTCGGCATCGTGATGGTGTCCCCGGAGCGGGTCGGCACGTAGCGCTCGCGGCTCGACCCCTTCGTCCGGCTCGACGTCTGGAGGGGATCGCCGGCGAACGAGTCGCTCTCGGGCCAGATGCCGGAGTCGATCACCCCGACGACCACTCCGCGGCCCGCATTGTCGGAGCCGCCGAGCTTCGACCAGACACCGTCGTGGCCCGAGAGCCCGAGGAAGTCGACCGACTTCTTGTCGTCCGGCACCCGGCGCAGGGTGTTCCGCTGCACCGACACCACCCCGTCGGTGTGGGCCAGGGTCGCCGCCTGCTGACCGGTGATCTCGGCGGTGAACGCGTTCACCCCCACCTCGTAGCGATCATCGGGCGTCGAGCCGATCCGAGCGGCGACCGTGTCCTGGCGCTTGCGCAGGTACGACCGGTAGCGCTGAGCGTCCGCGCTGTCGACGTCCACGTCCTCACCGTCGGTCGGCTGGGTGGCGTCGTAACCGGCCACCTCACCGTCGTAGGCGGCGATCGGCGCGTCGGCCAGGGTGACGATGTAGTCGCTCTGCTTGCTCACGTCGGTCGGGATCGACACCTCCGACCCGTCGGCCGGGACGGACGCCTCTGTCGGGTCGGGCGGATCGGCCGACGCCACCGGGCTGAGCCCGAAGGTGAGCACGACGGACAGTGAGCAGGCGAGCGCGATCGCACCTCGCCGGCAGCGAATTGGGGTCGCCGAAGACATGTGGGTTCCTTCACGAGAGACGCTGCGACCCCGTTCCCCCCGATTACCCCGGCGGCGCCCCAGTGGGCCCGACAGTAACAGTGAACGTTCTCCGGCGTCACCCGTTGCAGAAAGCCGCGGGCCCGGCCGGTCGCGCAACGAATGCGCGTCCGATCGGGCCCGGTGTCACCGGCTCGATGGGATCAGTTGACGGTGACGATCGTCCCGCTTCCGTCCGGGTACTCGATCCAGCCCAGGTACGGCGTGCCGGCATTCAACCCCGACCAGCTCGCCCTCACGGAGATCGGTCGGCCGATCGTCACGCGCGGGTTCGCCGGCGCGACCGTGAAGCCACCCGATCCGGGTCCGGCCGGCACCGCGCCGCCCCTGGTCGTGTAGGGGGTCGTGGTCGTCCCCGCCGCATTCGCGTAGCCGACGACCAGCCCGACGTAGGCTCCGGCGGGCGGGGCCGTCAGCACCACTGTCTCGTTCGCCGACCCGGTGGCGGACTGGCCGACCTGGACGCCCACACCGTCGACGACCTTGTACACGTAGAGGTCGAGGTCGGCGGTCGCGTTCGGCGTCCGCACACTGAACTGCGCCACCTTCGCGTTCGCCGGTACCGTCACCGGGAACTGCTTCTGCCCTCCGATGGTGATCGAACCGGACGTGGTCGCCGCGGTCGACAAACCCGACGCGGCGATCGGAAAGGCCCCACCGACACCCGGAGTGACCGAGAACGTGATGGCGCCCGAGGCCCCCGAGCCGGAGACCTCGGCAGGCGCGGCGACCGCCTCGGGCGTCACCACCAGCGGGATCCGGACTGAGGTGTCGGCCCCCTTCCAGGTGAGGAACCCCGACGCGGCCTCGTCGAATGCGGCCGTCTTGTTGGTGAAGGTGACCCGGAAGGTCCGCGTCTCCCCCGCCGCGTTGAAGGACAGGATCGACGGGCTCACCGAGACCTTGACTCCCGGGAGGCTCGCCTTCGCCCGGTAGAGGCCCGGCGTCACGGCTGTCACCCGTCGGGTCACGGTCTGAGCCCCCGCGAGCTGCCCGATCGCAATCGACGGGGTGTTGTAGTCGCTCGGATCGATGGCGTCCACGCCGGTGCCGGTGTCGTAGCCGATGCCCTCCAGGTAGCCCAACCAGTCGGCATCACCCGACGAATAGACCAGGCCCGGGTCGAACATCTTGTTCGGTCGCACCCGGCCCGCGCCCTGGATGTAGGGGTCAGTGACCTTGGCGCCGTCCCCGTCGACGAGGTTCGCCGCAGTGGTCATCAGGGCGGACTTGATCTTCATCGGTGACCACTTGGGCCGCACCCCCGCCCCGAACCACAGCGCGGCCAGACCGGCGACGTGAGGCGCGGCCATCGACGTGCCGGAGTAGAAGTCGAAGCTCCGGCCGGAGTTGCTCGGTGGCGCGACCGCCGCCAGGATCGCCACCCCCGGTGCGGTCAGGTCCGGCTTCAGGGTGTCCCCACCCGTGCCGGTCGAGGGGCCTCGGGAGGAGAACCCGGCGATCTGCGGGTACGGGATGCTGGTTGAGCTCTGGTTGCCCGGGGTCAGGGTCGCCGTGGCGCCGGCCGTGGCGGCGTAGCTCTTGATCGCCGCCGAGGCCGGTGGGTTCACGTGCACCGTAGGGACGGTGTGCAGGTCGCCGTCGAGGGAGTTGTCGGTGGGGTTCGCCAGCACCATGCCGACGCCGCCGGCCCGCTTCACCTCCGCCGACTTGGCCACCCGGTCGTAGATACCGCGGTCGCAGACCACGATCGTGCCCGCGGTCTTGGCCGGGTCGAGACTGTCGGGTCCGCACAACGTGGCCGCCGCCGCCGTCTGCCCGGAGGCCACCAGGGTCGCAGAGTTGACCAGCGGCGCCGGACCCACCGGTGCGCTGATCGAGGTGGAGATGCCCGCGTACTTCTGACCGTTGCCCAGGGCGACCGTGCCGTAGTACGGCGCCACGGTGTTCGCGCCCACAGTGGTGACCCACGGCGAGGTGTGGGCCAGCGTGGCGGCGCCGGGGCCGGAGTTGCCGGCCGAGGCGGAGACGAAGATGCCGGCCGAGGCGGCGGACAGGAACATCAGGTCGACCGGGTCCGTCGGATCGTCCGTGCCGCTGATCGAGTAGTTGATCACGTCCACGCCGTCGGTGATCGCCGCCTCGATGCCCTTGAGGATGTCGGTGGTGAGCCCACCCGACTGGTCCGGGTCCTTGGCCTCCCAGAGCACCTTGTAGGCCGCGACCTTGGCAGCCGGAGCCACCCCGGAGATCTTGCCGAAGTCGCGGCCGTCGACGGTGGCCTGGACACCGGTGTTGCCGACCGCGGTCGAGGCGGTGTGGCTGCCGTGTCCGCCCCCGTCGCGCGGCGAGACGAACTCGCTGTCGGCACGACCCGCGGCGGGCACGTTCGCCAGCCAAGCATCGCCGAAGTAGCGGGCACCGACGATCTTGGTGCTGCAGTCGTTCCGGGTGAACTGCACACCGGTCTGGCAGGTGCCCTGGAAGGTGCCACCGTCGGACTTGGTCATGATCACTTTGTTGCCGGAGCGATAGGGCACGAACGTGCCGCTCGGTGCCGTCTTCAGGGCCTCGCCGGCGAAGGAAGCGCTCTCCGGCCAGATGCCGGTGTCCACGACACCGACGACGACACCGCGGCCTGACTTGGCGGTGCCACCGAGCTTGGACCACACACCGTTGGTGCCGGACAGCTTCAGGTAGTCGACCGAGTTCTTCTTGTCAGTCGCCTGACGCAGGATGTTCTTGGTGACGGAGAGGACTCCGTCCGTCTTGGCTAGGGTCTTGGCCTGGGCCGGGGTGAGCTTCGCAGTGAAGCCGCTGAGACCGATCTCGAACCGCGACTTCGGCTTGGCTCCGACTCGCCCCGCGACCTTGTCCTGCTGGGTGCGGAGGTACGAGCGGTAGCGCTGGGCCTTGGTGCCGCTGACATCCACCCGGCGACCGTTGGTGGGCCGAGTGGCCGCAAAACCCTTGACGTCGCCGTCGTACGCCGCGACCGGAGCCGCGGCCAGACTGACGATGTAGTCACCGGAGGTGGTCGCCAGCGACGGCAACGAGACGGGCGGGTTCGCGGTGGGATCGGCCGAGGCGATCGGCGTCAGGCTGAGGGCCAGAGCTCCCGCAACGAGGACGGCGAGACCCGCCGACACCCGCCGTAGGCGACGAGAAGGATGGGATGTGGTCGCTGTGACCATGGGTTTCCTCCGAATGAACCTGAAGAACGCGACGGTTTCTCGTCAGCCAGCCCTCACGTAGGGCAGAAGTAGGCTTGACAGTAACAGCGGGTCGACGGACCGTCGATAGCCCCTCGATGAATACTGCGGAGGACCTACTCGTGCGCATGCGTCCCGGTGTGATCCTGACTTTCGGCGTGCTGCTGATGGCTTCGGCCTGCAGCCAGAGCGGCACCGGCCCGGTCGCGTCGCCGTCCTCGTCCGGGGCTCCTGCCTCCTCGAGCCCGGCCCCCACCGGGTCACCCAGCGGCAGCGCCGGCGGGTCGTCGCAGCTGAGGATCGTCGTCGACGACGGGACCGGCAGCACGTCGACCTGGACCCTGACCTGCGATCCCGTGGGCGGCGACCACCCCGACCCGGCGGAGGCCTGTGCCGCGGTCGAGGGACACCGCAACGCGCTCAACCCGGTGCCCAAGGACAGGATGTGCGCCCAGGTCTACGGCGGGCCCGAGAAGGCGACGGTCACCGGCACCTGGCGGGGCGAGCCGATCTTCGCCGCTCTCGCTCGGACGAACGCCTGCGAGACCGCTCGGTGGGACGCGCTGGTGCCGCTGGTTCCCGCCGGGGGGAAGTAGCCGGCCGAGGGCGGACAGGTCAGCGGTCGGCAGCCGCCCGGCGCAGGTAGGTGCTGATCTGTCGCGACCTCTCGGTGTCGTCCCAACCCAGCTCGGCGGACATCAGCTCGGCGACGCCGGCCACCGCCTCCGCTCCCCCGTCCCAGGTCTCCATCGCGATCCGGGTCCGGCGGCTCAGCACGTCAGGGAGCTCGGTGGCACCCTCGTGCACCACGGCGAACCAGACCTCGACGGCCAGGTAGTCCTCCGCTCCCCGGAGGGGTCTGGCCAGCTCCGGCCGCGCCCGGATCGCCGAGATCAGCACGTCGACCCCCGACCCGTAACGCTGGAGCAGATGCTCCAGCACCACCACGTGCACACCCGCCCGGCGGGCCAGCAGGTGACGCTGGTTCCAGCGCGCGATGAAGCCGTCCGCGCCGAGCAGCGGCACCCTCGCGGTGGTGGAGGCCGGGTGCAGGCCGCCGATCTGTCCGACGGCCGCATCGACAGCACGCTCGGCGTCCCCGCGGTAGCCGGCCAGCCCGCTCCCCCGGACCAGCACCAGCCCGGGAACCGGCACCTGCACGGTCGGTGCGCGACCCTCGTCCGGACCCAGCGGCGCCGGTCCGGAGAAGGTGCTCTCCACCGCGTCGGCCTCGATCGGGCGCGCGAGATGGCCGTTGAGGGCCGCCAGCAGCCGGTCGGGCTCCGACCAGGCAGCTGTCGTGCCCACGATCCAGTGCCGACCCCAGGGCACCACGTAGACGGTGCGATCGGCCTCGCGGAGCACCAGTCCCGTCGACGCCCGGAGCCGGCCGCGCGGCAGCACCAGGTGGACCGTCGCCGGTGGCGGGGCGAGACCGGGTGTCGCGGCGGCCGTACCCGGCAGCAGCTGGGACACCTCGGTGCCGGCGGCCAGCACCACGACGCGGGCACGCACGGTGACGGGTCCCCGGATCGGATCCTCGATCTCGGCCCCGGTCACCCGCCCGCCCGCGACCCGGGTGGTTCCGGTTGCCGACTCGGCGTCGAACACCAACCGACGGACCGGTGTCCGGGCCAGGGCCAGGGCGCCGTACGCCATGGCGGTCCGCACCACGGTGATCGTCAGCCGCGCGTCGTCGACCTGGGCCTCGTACAGCTGCACGGCCCCGGTCACCCCGTCCATGGCGACCGAGGGGGCCAACCGCCGCACCGCCCGTCGTGGCAGCTGACGGTGCCCGGGCAGCACCCCCGGCTGACGGATGGAGAAGGCCGCGGCGTCGTACAGGCTCAGTCCCGCCCCCACGACGAGCCGCTCCGCCGGCCCGCCGGTGAGCGGGACCAGCAGGGGGACGCGTCGGACCAGGTGCGGCGCCGTCCGGTCCAGCAGCAGATCGCGCTCCCGACGGAGCGCGGCCACGGCCGCCACACCGATGCGAGGGAGATCCACCAGACCGCCGTGCACCAAGGTGCTGGTCCGCCCGGACCGGCCACCACCCCAGTCGCCGGCCTCGATCAGTCCCACCCGCAGACCCCGGGTCACCGCATCCAGGGCGACGCCCGCCCCGACGATGCCACCACCGACCACGAGCACGTCGAGGTCGGCGACGGCCAGTTCATCGGGGGTGGTCAAAGGCTCACGTGGCAGATCTTCGGTCACGGGCGGAGCCTCTCGGGAGTGCAGGAGTGTTTCCGGACGACACGCACTTCCGTCGTCCGGAAACGCGACGAACGAGCGAGACACCGCGGAGCTCGTGACCGCGGAGCGCGCAGCGCGACCATCGAGCACTGCCCATCAGCCGACGATGACCTCGACCCGCTGGAACTCCTTGACCTCGGTGTAACCGGTGGTGGCCATCGCCTTGCGGAGGGCCCCGACCAGGTTCATGGTCCCGTCGGGCACCGTGGACGGGCCGCGCAGGATCTGCTCGAGGCTGCCGACCACATCGAAGGCGACCCGCTCGCCGCGCGGCAGGGTGGCGTGCCAGGCCTCCGGACCCCAGTGGTATCCGCGCCCGGGAGCCTCGGCGGCCTTGGCCAGCGGCGAGCCCACCATCACCGCGTCGGCCCCGCAGGCGATGGCCTTGGCGATGTCGCCGGAGCGACCGACCGAGCCGTCGGCGATCACGTGCACGTACCGGCCGCCGGACTCGTCGAGGTAGTCGCGTCGGGCTGCGGCGACGTCGGAGACCGCCGAAGCCATCGGTACGGCCACCCCGAGCACGTCCCGCGTGGTGTGCGCGGCGCCGCCGCCGAACCCGACCAGCACTCCTGCCGCACCCGTGCGCATCAGGTGCAGCGCGGCCTGGTACGTCGCGCAGCCGCCGACGATGACCGGCACGTCGAGGGCGTAGATGAACTGCTTGAGGTTGAGTGGCTCGGCCTTGCCGGCGACGTGCTCGGCCGAGACCGTGGTGCCGCGGATGACGAAGAAGTCGACCCCCGAGGCGACCACCGCGCCCGCGTACGCCTGGGTGTACTGCGGTGACAGGGCACCAGCGGCCGGCACCCCGGCGCTGCGGACCTCGGCCACCCGCTGACCGATCAGCTCCTCCTTGATCGGCTCGGCGTAGAGCTCCTGCATCCTCCGGGTCGCGGCCCCCGGGTCGTCGATGGCCGCGATCTCCTCGAGCAGCGGCTCGGGCTCGGCGTACCGGGTCCAGAGCCCTTCGAGGTTCAGCACCCCGAGGCCACCGAGGCGGCCCATCTCGATCGCGGTCGCTGGCGACATCACCGAGTCCATCGGCGCCGCGATCAGCGGGAAGTCGAAGGTGAACGCGTCGATCCGCCAGGTCAGGTTGACCTGCTCCTCACCGCGGGTGCGGCGGGACGGGACGATCGCGATGTCGTCGAAGGCGAACGCCTGCAGCGCCCGCTTGCTTCGGCCGATCTCGAACATGGGGGATTCCTTGCTGACAGCACCGTACCGACGACTCTGTCTGGTTGCTCGGGGGATGAGGGGACGGGGAGGACCAGGGGGCTCGGTCAGCCGGCGTAGTTGGGTGCTTCGACGGTCATCTGGATGTCGTGGGGGTGCGACTCCCGCAGGCCGGCCGAGGTGATCCGGACGAAGCTGCCGCGCTCGTGCAGCTCGCGGATCGTCGAGGCACCGGTGTAGAACATCGACTGCCGCAGGCCGCCGATGAGCTGGTACGCCACCGCGGCGAGCGGACCCCGGAACGGCACCTGACCCTCGATGCCCTCGGCGATCAGGTTCGAGTCGCTGGTGACGTCGCCCTGGAAGTAGCGGTCCTTGGAGAACGACGCGTTGCGGCCGCGGGAGGCCATCGCCCCCAACGAGCCCATCCCCCGGTACGCCTTGAACTGCTTCCCGTTGAGGAAGATCAGCTCGCCCGGGCTCTCCTCGCAGCCGGCCAGCAGGGAGCCGAGCATCACGGTGTCGGCGCCGGCCACGATGGCCTTGGCGATGTCCCCGGAGTACTGCAGACCACCGTCGCCGATCAACGGCACACCGGCGGGCTTGCAGGCCCGGGCCGCGTTGTGGATCGCGGTCACCTGTGGGACGCCGACGCCGGCGACCACCCGGGTGGTGCAGATCGAGCCCGGCCCGACGCCGACCTTGACGCCGTCGACCCCGGCATCGACCAGGGCCTTGGCCCCGGCGTAGGTCGCCACGTTGCCGCCCACGATGTCGACGTCGCGGCAGGCGGCCTCGGCCTTGAGCCGACGGACCATGTCGACCACGCCGTGGGAGTGTCCGTGGGCGGTGTCGACGACCAGCAGGTCGACACCCTCCTCGACCAGGGCCATGGCCCGCTTCCACGAGTCGCCGAAGAAGCCGACCGCCGCCCCCACCCGGAGCCGACCCTGGTCGTCCTTGGTGGCGTTCGGGTACTGGTCGGACTTGACGAAGTCCTTGAGGGTGATCAGGCCCTTGAGGCGGCCCCGGTCGTCGACCAGCGGCAGCTTCTCGATCTTGTGCTGGGCCAGCAGGGCCATCGCGTCCTCGGGCGCGATCCCGACCGAGCCGGTGACCAGCGGCATCCTGGTCATCACGTCGCCGACCAGTCGGGTGGGATCGCTCTCGAACCGCATGTCGCGGTTGGTGACGATGCCGAGCAGGGTCAGGTCCCGATCGACCACCGGAACACCGGAGATGCGGTAGCGGCCGCACATCGCGTCGGCTTCACCGATGGTGGCTTCCGGGGAGATCGTGATCGGCTCGTCGATCATGCCGGCCTCGGAGCGCTTCACGATGTCGACCTGGTGCGCCTGGTCCTCGATGGACAGGTTGCGGTGGATGACCCCGAGACCGCCCTGGCGCGCGATGGCGACCGCCATCCGGGCCTCGGTCACCGTGTCCATCGGGGAGGAGATGAGCGGGATCTTCACCGAGATCCGCTTCGACACCGGTGTGCTGGTGTCGACCTCGGAGGGGATGACGTCGCTCTGGTTGGGCTGCAGCAGCACGTCGTCGAAGGTGAGGCCCAGCGTCGCGAACGGCTGTGGCACGCCCGCGGGTGTCAGATCGCCCATGGTGTGCGACACGTGTTCCCTCTCTTGCCGAACGGATCCCCGGGACACGTGTGCGGCCCGGCTACCGGTCCAAGACTATCCGGGCGGAGCCGTGCCGGCCCGCCGAGACCGCAGGATGACCGGATGTGACTCCCCGGCGGCCGGTGGTAGGCCGAACAGCGCCCCATTGACCGGACATGACTCCCCGGTGGCAGCCAGTGTGAGAACTGACTCCGGTCCGACCGGACGTGACTTCCCGGCGCCGACCGGACCTAGGCCACGCGGCCCCGGCCTGCGGACGTGACGTGCCGGCGAGATCCGGTCAGCCGGTCAGCAGTCCGCGCCGACGCAGCAGCGGCTCGATCCGCGGGGAGCGACCGCGGAAGGCCTCGAAGTAGCCCATCTCGTCCCCGCTGCCGCCTCGGCTGAGCAGCTCGGCGCGGAACACGTCGCCGGCTTCGCGCAGGCGGTCGCGGTGCTCGGTGAACCACTCGACCGTGTCGGCGTCGAGGATCTCGCTCCACAGGTAGGAGTAGTACCCGGCCGCGTACCCGGAGGAGAAGATGTGGTTGAAGTAGCGGCTGCGGTAGCGCGGCGGGATGGCGGCCAGATCCAGACCGACCTCACCGAGCACGCGGGCCTCGAAGGCGTCGATGTCGCCGACGGCCTCGTCGACCTCCGACTCCGTCAGCCGGTGCCAGGCCAGGTCCAGCCACGTCGCGGCGAGGAAGCTGATGGTCTCCCGCGCCTGGTCGGAGCCACCCTCGACCTGCAGGGCCGCGATCTGGTCGGCGGGCAGCGGTTCGCCCGTTTCGAGGTGCCGGGCGTAGCCGGCCAGCAGCTCGGGATCGGTGCCCCACATCTCGTTGACCTGCGAGGGGTACTCGACGAAGTCCTTGGACACCGCGGTCCCGGCCAGTCGGGGATAGGTCACCGAGGACAGCAACCCGTGCAGGGCGTGACCGAACTCGTGGAACAGGGTGCGGATCTCGTCCATGCTCAGCAGCGTCGGCTGACCGGCCGCCGGCTTGGCCAGGTTGAGGTTGTTGACCACCACCGGCAGCTGCTCGAGCAACCGGTTCTGGGCGACGAGCGACTCCATCCAGGCACCGCCCTGCTTGCCGGGACGGGTGTAGTAGTCACCCAGGAACACCCCGACCGGGGTCCCGTCGGCGTCGAGGACCTCGTAGACCACCACATCGGGGTGGTAGCCGACCAGATCGGTGCGGCGTCGGAACGTGAGTCCGTAGACCGCGCCCGCGGCGCCGAAGACGCCCTCCTCGACCGTCCGGGTCAGCTCGAAGTACGGACGCAGGGCGGCGGCATCCGGTCCCGCGGCGCGGTCGCCGTCGCCGGCGGCGTCGACCCGCTCGGCGTAGTAGGCCCAGTCGTGACCGCCGAAGTCGTGGTCCCCGGTGTCGGCCGCCAGCGCCTCCGACAGCCGGGCCTGGTCTCGATGGGCGTTCTCCACGGCAGCCGGGATCAGCTGTTGCAGAGTCGCGTCGAGCCGGGTGTTGGACCCGACCGTACGGTCGGCGAGAACGTAGTCACTGTGGGTCGGATAGCCGAGCAGCACGGCCCGGCGAGCCCGGGCGACCACCATCGCCCGGACGATGTCGCTGGTGTCGGTGTCGGTGCCGGAGCCCCGACCGACGGAGGCCGCGAGCACCCGGCGGCGGAGGTCGCGATTGCGGAGCGAGGTCAGCACCGGCTGGTGGGTGGGCAGGATCAGCTCGATCAGGTAGCCGTCGAGACCCCGCTGGGTGGCCGTCTCGGCGGCGGCGGCGATGGCGTCGTCGCTGAGGCCGTCCAGCTCGGCGACGTCGTTCACGTGCACCGCCGACCCCTTCGCGGCGGCGAGCAGCCGGACACCGAACTCGGCGGACAAGGTGGCGAGCTCGGCGTTCAGCCCGCGCAGCCGGTCCTGGTCGGCCTCGTCGAGGGCGGCGCCGGCCCGCACGAAGTCGAGGTGGTAGCGCTGCAGGAGCTTGGTCGACTCGGCATCCAGACCCAGCTCGTCGAGGTGGGCATGCAGGTCGTCGATGCGGGCGAAGAGGGCGCGGTCCAGCGTGATCGCGTCGGCGTGCGCGGACAGCTTGGGGGCGTACTCGGTCTCGATCGCCTGCAGCTCAGGGGTGGTGTCCGCCGAGGTCAGGCACCAGAACACGCGACGTACGCGGTCGAGGATCCGACCGGAGCGCTCCAGGGCCACGATCGTGTTCACGAAGGTGGCCGGGGCGTCGCGGTGGGCGATCACCTCGACCTCGGCCAGCTGCTCGGCCATCCCGGCGTCCAGTCCGGGCCGGAAGTGCTCGATCGTGATGCGGGCGAAAGGCGGGAGCTGGTACGGCAGGTCGCTGGCCACGAGGAACGGGTTGTCCCGGCCGGTCTCGGAGATCACCGAGCGAGCCTAGTGGCCACGACCGGAGGTTCGTCGGGGTGGGAGGTGGGCCGAACGCAGCCACGGACGGCCGCCCCCTGAGGGCTGCCGTCCGTGTGTCGGGAGAACGCTGCGAGGTCAGTCGTCGTGGCGGTTCTGGTCCTCCCAGCGATCCTCCTGGCGATCGCTGGCGTATCGCTGCTCGACGACGTCAGCGCCGGAGCCACCGCTCACCCTGTCCTTGGCGGTGCCACCCTCGACCAGGTCACGGCCGGAGTTCCCGTAGACCTTGTCGCGGCCGCTCTCACCCTCGACGTGGTCGTTGCCGGAGCCGCCCTTGATGGTGTCCCGGCCGGAGCTGCCCTCGAGATCGTCGTGGCCGCTGCCGCCGTCGATCCAGTCGTTGCCGGAGCCGCCGTCGACCTCGTCGTTTCCGGCGCCGGCGCAGATGATGTCGTTGCCGCCGTTGCCGTCGATCTCGTCATGGCCGCCGAGGGCCACGATCACGTCCCGGCCGCGGGTGCCCTCGATGTCGTTGCTGCCGTTGGTGCCGACGATCGTGGCTCGGTAGCCGTTGCAGGTGTAGGTCGCGGCCTCCGCGCTGGGGGCGGCGAGCGCGGTCAGGCCGAGGCCAAGACCGACGACGGCGGGGACGACGGCCCAACGAGCGATGCGACGGGCGGTGGTGGAGATGGTCATGTCCGAACTCCTCTGGGTGGAGAACGGGCCGGGTGCCCGTCTGAGGAAGATTCCATCGGCTGCGGATGAGACCTCCATGACGTCTGGATGAGGGAGACCTCATCTGGATGAGGTCCGACTCATCCGGTCGGCGTCTTGGCGGGAGCGTCGATGCGGGCGTTTTCCGACCATGGGCGGCTTGCCGGCTCCGCACCCGCACCACCCCGTACGTTTTCCGACCACGGACGGCTTGCCGGCCCGCACCCGCACCACCCCGTACGTTTTCCGACCACGGACGGCTTGCCGGGCCCGCACCCGCACCACCCCGTACGTTTTCCGACCACGGGCGGCTTGCCGGGCCCGCACCCGCACCACCTCGTACGTTTTCCGACCACGGACGGCTTGCCGGGCCCGCACCCGCACCACCCCGTACGTTTACCGACCACGGACGGTATTCGCCTCAACCCCGCCGACCCACCGTCCCGGTCGGCCGTCCGATAGCCGCCCACGGTCGGAAAACGCCCGAACCCGCGCCCGAACCACGTGCACCCGCGGACCCACGGACCCACCGACCCACGGACCCACGGACCACGACCCACCGACCCACGGACCCACGGACCCAGGAAAACGCACAGGGCCCTCCCCCGAAGGGAAGGGCCCTGTGGACCAGCTGGTTCAGCGTGTGGTCAGTGGCTGTGCCCGTGACCGTGAGCCGCCGGCTCCTCCTCCTCGGGCTTCTCCACCACGAGGGTCTCCGTGGTGAGCAGCAACGAGGCGATGGAGGCCGCGTTGGCCAGCGCCGACCGGGTCACCTTGACCGGGTCCAGGACGCCGGCCCCGAGCAGGTCGCCGTACTCGCCGGTCGCCGCGTTGAAGCCGTTGCCCGGCGTCATCTCGGCCACCTTGGAGGTGACGACGTAGCCCTGGTAGCCACCGTTCTCGGCGATCCAGCGGAGCGGCTCGGCGAGCGAGCGACGGACGATGCCGACGCCGACCTTCTCGTCGCCGGTCAGTCCGAGGTCGCCGTCGAGAGCGGCACCCGCGTGGATGATGGCGGAACCGCCACCGGCCACGATGCCCTCCTCGATCGCAGCGCGGGTCGCGGACACGGCGTCCTCGATCCGGTGCTTCTTCTCCTTCAGCTCGACCTCGGTGGCCGCGCCGACCTTGATCACGCAGACGCCGCCGGCGAGCTTGGCGACCCGCTCCTGCAGCTTCTCGCGATCCCAGTCGGAGTCGGTCCGCTCGATCTCGGCCTGGAGCTGCGCAACGCGGCCCTTGACCTCATCGCTCGCACCGGCCCCGTCGACCAGGGTGGTGTTGTCCTTGGTGACCACGATCCGACGAGCGCGACCCAGCGACTCCAGGCCGATCTGGTCGAGCTTGAGCCCGACCTCGGGAGCGACGACGGTGCCACCGGTCAGGATGGCGATGTCCTCGAGCATGGCCTTGCGACGGTCACCGAAGGCCGGGGCCTTGACCGCGACCGAGGTGAAGGTGCCGCGGATCTTGTTCACCACGAGGGTGGACAGCGCCTCGCCGTCGACGTCCTCGGCCACGATGAACAAGGTGCCGGACGCGCCGATGACCTTCTCCAGCAGCGGCAGCAGCTCGTTCATCGAGCTGATCTTGCCGGAGTTGATCAGGATGTACGGGTCGTCGAGGACGGCCTCCATCCGCTCCGGGTCGGTGACGAAGTAGGGCGACAGGTAGCCCTTGTCGAACTGCATGCCCTCGGTGAACTCGAGCTCGGTGCCGAAGGTGTTCGACTCGTCGACCGTGATCACACCGTCCTTGCCGACCTTGTCGAACGCGTCGGCGATGAGGGTGCCGATCTCGGCGTCCCGGGCGGAGATGGTGGCCACGTGGGACATGTCCTCGGTGGTCTCCACGTCCCGGGCGATCTCGCGCAGACGCTCGACGACGGCGGTGACCGCAGCGTCGATGCCCCGCTTGAGACCGATCGGGTTGGCGCCGGAGGCGACGGCCTTGAGGCCCTCGTGCACCAGCGCCTGAGCCAGCACCGTCGCGGTGGTGGTGCCGTCACCGGCGACGTCGTTCGTCTTGGTGGCGACCTCCTTCGCGAGCTGGGCGCCGAGGTTCTCGTAGGGATCGTCGAGCTCGACCTCACGAGCGACGGTGACACCGTCGTTGGTGATGGTGGGGGCTCCCCACTTCTTGTCGAGCACGACGTAACGGCCCTTCGGGCCGAGGGTGACCTTCACGGTGTTGGCGAGGATGTCGACGCCACGCTCGAGAGAGCGGCGCGCCTCCTCGTCGAACTGAAGGATCTTTGCCATGGGTTCTGTTCCTTACTTGGTGACGACCGCGAGGATGTCGCGGGCATTCAGCAGCAGCAGGTCCTGGCCGTCGTACTTGACCTCGGTGCCGCCGTACTTGCTGAAGATCACGACGTCGTCGACGGAGACGTCGAGCGGGACGCGGTTGCCGTTGTCGTCGATCCGCCCGGGACCGGTGGCGAGCACCTTGCCCTCCTGCGGCTTCTCCTTGGCGGTGTCGGGGATGACCAGGCCGGACTTGGTGGTCTGCTCGGCCTCGAGCGGCTGGACGAGGATGCGATCCTCGAGCGGCTTGATCGTGGTGGACACGTTCAAACCCCTTTCAGTTGGAGTGCGTGTGTGTACGAGTACGGTGGTCGGTGCGTCGTCGCGGGTGCCGCCTCGACCGGTTGGCACACTCCAGGGGAGAGTGCCAAAACGACATTAGCACTCACCACTAGGGAGTGCCAGCACCAGCCTGTGAAGCTCAGAAGAGCTGAGCTGAACGTCGACTCAGAAGAGCTTGCGCAGCTGCTCGTTCAGCGCGAGCACCGCCATGAATCCGAAGAACGCGGTCGACCAGACCAGCGCGGCGATCCGGTAGTTGCGGACCTTGATGCTGTCCGGCAGGGCGGTGCGGTTCATCACCAGCAGCAGGATCGAGTACATGAACATCATCACCCCCGCCGTGCAGCCGGAGATGACCAGCAGCACCAAGGGCTGGTCCAACCCGGCCAGCAGGATGGCGATGCCGATCCCGACGATCGCCAGCACCAGGTAGGTGTAGAGCCGGCTCTCGGTGATCTCCCGGCTCCGCAGGTAGGTCGACTTCAGCACGTCCGCCATCAGCCGGGTGGTGTAGTCGACGATGCCGACGGCCGCGGCGAACAGCGAGAACGCGCCGATCCCCCAGAACAGCACCGCGAACCACTGGCCCACGGTCTCGGCCAGCACCTGACCCTCGGTCTGCAGGAAGCTGATGTCGTTGGCCACGTCGTCGCGGCCGTACAGGGTCGCAACGGCCAGCAGGGACGTCGCGGTGATGGTCAGGATGGTGATCAGCACGAAAGTCATCAGCTGCTCGACGTTGGCGAACTTCCACCACCGCCGCCAGCGGTCCCTGTTCTCCGGGGTGTCGGGGAACACGTACGCCCCGACGAAGCGGGCCGCGTGCTTCTCACCGGTGATCGGGCTGACCAGGCTGGGCACGTGGATCCCCATGCCGAAGCCCTTGTCCCGGATCCAGTTGCTCTGACAGAGGTTCTGCCCGCCGCCGGCACCCGCGTACGCGATGGCGCCCATCATCAGCGCGAAGCCGAGCTGGGCGGGGAACTGCCCGAAGCTGGTCACGGCCTGCGGTAGCTCGGCCCAGGTGTCCCCCTTCACCACGAGCGCGAGCGCGACGATGAAGAACCCGCCGATCAGGATCACCTTGACGGTGATCAGACGCTCGAGCGCCACGTAGATCCGGGGAGCCAGCGTGAGGATGAGCGCCACCACGACCAGGATGGCGATGGCGATCCAGCGGGTGGAACCGCCGAAGATGTAGGACAGCATCGCCGCCGAGCTGGTGGCCCAACCCGGCCACAGGTTGGCGAAGTAGGTCATGATCGCGAAGACCAGACCCCAGTGCCGGCCGAGCCGGTTGAAACCCGTGAGAGCGGTCTCCCCCGTGGCCAGCGTGTAGCGCTCGATCTCCATGTTGAGGAACCACTGCGTCATCACGCCGACGACGGCGCCCCAGAGGAAGACCAGACCGACCTGACTGGCGATGTAGGGCCACAGGATGAACTCGCCGGACGCGAGGCCGACCCCGGCCCCGACGATGCCAGGACCGATGATGTTCACCCAGCCGGACGGTGGCTCCGGGAGGTCGGCGACCTTGGGTGGCCCGAGGTGCTCGGTACGGAGCTTGAACCCGGTCTCGCCTGGATCGATGTCGAGGGTCTTGTCGATCGAGGTGTCACTGGACATGCGCACGCCTCCTTGCGTGATTCCGTCAGTTGACACCGTAAAGGCAAGGGCGGGCGGCTGTGAACCCTCGGGTGGTCACCCCGACCCCTTGGTGTGACCGCGCCCGCGGAGATGGTTCAGCTGCGGTGGCGGACCCGGGTCAGGGCTTCCTGGGACACCCAGTGGCGGCTGGCGTCGGGGGCGGTGATCTGGCAGACGAGGGTGTTGTCGATCACCGAGGTGGCCCGGATCACCGAGACGTGCGACGGCGGGATCTTCCGACCGTCGTCCAACGCGATCGGTGCGGCAGGCCGGACCGGCGTGCCGACCGCCAGCGGTTTGGGCTTGAGCAGCCACATGATGATCAGCAGGATCGGCCCGAGGATGATCCCGAGGACCAGGAACAACCGGTCGTCGTACCCCTTGCGCCGGGCGTCCCAGGCGGCCGCGATGCCGGCCGCCACGTAGAGCGCGACCAGCAGAGCATCGGTCACGAGGGCGGCCCCATGATCAGGCAGCTGCCGCTGGCGGTGGCGACCAACGCTCCGGACGCGTCCCGGACGTCGCCGTCCACGAAGGCGACCCGCCGCCCGGGCTTGGTGACCCGAGCATGCGCCGTCAGCGTGCCGCTGGCCGGAGTCACGGCGCGCAGGTAGCTCACCTTGATCTCGATCGACGTGTAGCCCACCCCCGCCGGAAGCTGGGTGTGCACCGCGCAGCCGAGCGCAGAATCCAGCAGCGTGCAGACCAGACCGCCGTGCACCATGCCGATCGGGTTGTAGTGCGACTCGTCCGGGTCGCAGGTGAACCACGCCTCCCCGTCCGCGATCCGCGCGAGCGTGAAACCGAGCGTCTGGGCGATCGGCGGAGGCGGCAGCCGACCCTCGATCATGGCGCTCAGGTAGTCCCGGCCCGCCAGTCCCCGACCGGCCAGGGCGCCCACCGCAGGATCGTGCCAGGTGATCTCCCGGCTGCGCTCCTGGCCCCACTCGGCTGGCTGGTCGGATGGGTGCTGGACGGACATGGTGGCGAGCCTACTGACGGTGCCTCCAGAACACGTGGCGCACAACGGTGGCGTACTCACCACGCGATCGCGCCAGCTGTTCTCGGTCAGGCCGGGGGGAGCCGCCTGACCACGAGCAGCAGGGTGCCGACCGAGCCTCGGGTGAGGACGACGGTGGCAGACGCGCTCCCCCGCAGCTTCAGCCGCTTGCGCAGCACCGCCGGATCGAGGTCGAGACCACGCTTCTTGATCTCCAGCGTGCCGATACCCCGGTCTCTCGCCCAGTGCCGCAGCGCCTGCTCCGTGTAGGGGTGGACCTCCAGCACCTCGAAGGCCGTCGCGTACGGGGTCGGGTGGGCCTCGTCGCCGGTCAGGTACGCGATGTCGGGGTGCAGCAGCCGGGCGCCGAGGCTCGCACCCAGCTGGGCGATCCCGCCGGCCCGGATCACCGCGCCGGCCGGCTCGTAGAGCACGGCTCCGACCGGGCCGGCCGACAGCGGCGCGGCGGCCGGATCGACGATCATCCGGTCCTCGGGGAGCAGCAGCGCCACGCGGCCGTCGGGCTGTGCCCCGCGTCCTGCCCACAGTCCCACCTCGACGGTGTCGCCCCGCTCGCTCACCCACTCCGCTTCGACCCCGCTGGGGATCACCCGGTGCGGCAGACCCGGGCCGAGCTTCACCCCGGCGGGTTGGCCACCGGCCAACAGCCCTTCGACGAACGGCCACGGCGGGCTCAGGTCCTCCATCCGCCAGCTCCGGCCCCGACCGGTCCGGCGCGCCGGATCGGCGAACGCCGCGACGCCCGGGCCCAGCAACGACGGCGCGAGCTCGACCGCGTCACCCACGAGCACCTCCGCTCGCTCCCCGAGGTTGGCCTGGGCGATCGCCGCCGTCTCGGGGTCGGCCTCCACGGCGACCACCTCCAGCCCGGCGTCCAGCAGCGCCAGGGCGTCGGCGCCGATACCGCAGCCCAGATCGACCACGCGGTGCACCCCTTGGGCCGCAAAGCGGGTGGCGTGGTGGGCCGCGACCGCGGCGCGGCTGGCCTGTTCCAGCCCGGCTCGCGTGAACAGCAGACTGTCGGCCCGGTCCCCCAGCTTGGCCCTGGCCGAGTGGCGCAGCCCGATCTGGGTCAACGCGGCGGCCGCCAGGTCGGGCGGGAACTGCGACCGCAACGCGGTGGCGGCGGCGAGGCTGTCGGGGTCGACCTGCGCGGCGGCGGCGGCCAGTGCCTCGACGCCCGCCCGGGTGGCCAGCGGATGGGTCTCGGGTCGCGTCACAGGCAGATGCGACCGACCGGTAGGCGCGAGTCGGCGCCGATGTCCGGTGGCGACGGCCGCGTGCCGGCGGTCACCACCGCGGCCCCGAGCGCCGCGATCATGGCGCCGTTGTCGGTGCAGAGCGCGGGCGGCGGCGTCCGGAGCCGGACACCCGCGGCGGCGGCTCGCTCGGCCAGCAGCTCGCGCAGTCGCCGATTGGCCGCGACCCCACCTCCGATCAGCAGATCCGTCGCTCCGGTCGCCAGGCAGGCATCGATCGCCTTGGCACTGAGCACGTCGCAGACGGCCTCCTGGAAGCTGGCCGCCACGTCCGCGATCGGCACGTCGCGACCCTCGGCCTCGGCCGTCTCCACGTACCGGGCGACCGAGGTCTTCAGGCCCGAGAAGGAGAAGTCGAACCGGTGCCGCTCGAGGTCTCGGCGACCGGTCAGCCCGCGCGGGAAGGCGATCGCCGTTGGATCACCGTCGGCCGCGGCCCGGTCGATGTGGGGACCTCCGGGATAGGGCAGCGACAGCAGCCGGGCCACCTTGTCGTACGCCTCCCCCGCCGCGTCGTCGATGGTGCTGCCGAGCTCGCTGATCGAGTGGGCGACGTCGTCGACCTGCAGCAGCGAGGTGTGCCCACCGGAGACCAGCAGGGCAAGGCACGGGTGCGGCAACGGCCCGTGCTCCACCAGGTCGACGGCGACGTGACCGGCCAGGTGGTTGACCCCGTACAACGGCTTGTCCAGGGCGAACGCCAACGCCTTGGCCGCCGCCAGCCCGACCACCAGGGCTCCCATCAACCCGGGTCCGGCGGTGACCGCGATGCCATCGATCTCGGAGAGGTCGATGTCGGCTGTCTGCTGTGCGCGCCGCAGGGTCGGCAGCAGGGCCTCCAGGTGGGCCCGGCTGGCGACCTCGGGCACGACCCCACCGAAGCGGACGTGCTCCTCGACGCTGGACGCGACCTCGTTGGCCAGCAGCTCGGTGCCGCGAACGACTCCCACGCCCGTCTCGTCACAGGACGACTCGATCCCCAGGATCAGCGGACCCGTCATGAGGCGCTGCCCTCCGTCCGGGTGCCAGGATCGGGCGGACTCCAGCTCGGCAGATCCCAGAGCCTCAGGATCAAGGCGTGCCGACCCGGTCCGTAGTAGTCGTCACGAGCCGTCAGCTGCTCGAACCCGAGCCGCTGGTACAAGGCGATGGCCGGGTCGTTGTCCCACGCGACCTCCAGCATCACCGACCGTGCGCCGGCGTGCCGGACCGCCGTCAGTCCGGAGACGACCAGGGCCGCGCCGATCCCCTGGCGCCGGTGCCGTGGGGAGACCACCAGCCGATGCAGGTCCGCGACATCACCCACCGTCTGCAGGGCGATCACCCCGACCGGGACGTGCATCCGGGCCAGCAGCGTGGTTCGTCCGTCGCCCAGGAGCTCACCCTGCCAGCTGCGTTCGCTCCACTGCTCGTTCGCGGCGAAGCCGGTCAGCTCGAGTCCCATCACGCCGGGCAGGTCGTCCTGACGGGCGGCGACGATGCTCATCCTGGACCGGGCGGTGCTCACCGTCCGCCCCTTCGGACCAGCACGGACTTGCGCCGGCCGGGTTCCGTGGCGTCGGGACGGCGCAGGTAGAGCGGCTCGACCCCGGCGTCGGCGAGCTGCAGACCGGCTGACGCCAGGATCGCGGGATCCAGGGCGACGGGACCGTCGACGACCTCGAGCCGGTCGGGGTAGAGGACGCCGCCGGGACCGACGGTGGGCAGCCGCGGCACGACGTCGGCCGCGTTCACCGACGGACCCTCGAGCCGGCTTCCGTCGCCGGCGTACCGGGCCCAGTAGACCTCTTTGCGTCGCGCATCGGTGGCCACCACGAACTCCCCGTCGTGGCCGCCCCTGGCGTGCTGGGCCGCGATCACGTCGAGGGAGCAGATCCCGTGCAGTCGAGCGCCGGCGATCTCGGCGAGCACCCGGGCCGTCACGATCCCGACCCGCAGACCCGTGTACGGACCGGGGCCGAGCCCGACGACCACCTCCGTCAGGTCGGTCGGTCCGACGCCCGCGTCGGCGCAGACCCGGCGGACCAGGGGGGTGAGCTGTTCGACGTGCGCCATCCGGTCGGCGACCTGGGCGGTGGCCACGGCGACGCCGTCGATCGCCAACCCGACGCAGACGACCGTCGCTGTGTCGATGCCGAGCACGACCGTACGGTTGGTTGTCTCAGGCACCGTGGCTCCCCGGCCTCAGGGTGCTCAGGTCGACGTCAGTCCACCGTGACCCCACCGGGCGGATGATCACCAGCCGGCTGTCGGGGTGCTCGTCGCCGCCGCTGGGATGGGCCGAGCGGCGGATGTCGATCTCCAGCCGGTGGTCGGCGAGTCCCTCGGCCAGTCCGGCGCCCCACTCGACCACGGTGACGGCGTCGCCGGCGGTGGCGTCGAGGTCGAGGTCGTCGAGCTCCTCGGCGCTGGTGAGCCGGTAGGCGTCGACGTGCACCAGGACCGGTCGCTGCGACCGGGACGGATGGATTCGGGCGAGGACGAACGTCGGCGAGATGACCGCGCCCTCGCTGTCCAGTCCGCGGCCGATGCCCTGGGTGAGGGTGGTCTTGCCGGCTCCCAGGTCGCCGCTGGCGATCACCAGATCGCCCGGCCGGAGCAGGCCGGCGAGCCGTACTCCGAGGTCCTGCATCTGCTCGGCGGTGGGGACGTCGACGGCCAACGGCAGTGATCGGGCGAGGATCACACCGTTGGGGGCCGGTCGATCGACGACGAATCCGCGGTGCTGCCAGAAGGAGATCAGCTCGGTGATCTCCTCACGCGCGAACAGCTCCGATCGGAGGAAACCGAGCTCGGCCGCGTGGTCCAGAGCCGCATCCACCATCGCAGTGGCGATGCCGTGACGCTGGTAGGCGGGATGCACCGACACCCGGTGCCAGCTCACCAGCCCGGGGCGGGCCGGGTCCGGGTGCAGCAGGATCGCACCGGCGGGGGCGCCGTCCACCGTCGCGTAGATGCCGCCACCAGCGGTCAGCTGAGCCTCGATCGAGGCCGGGCTCTCCTCGATCGCGGTCGAGGGCGGGTCGAGCGGGGGTCGCGCCCCGAACGCGGCATGGATCACGTCGACCATCCCCGGGGCGTCGGCGGCGGTGGCCACCGACACCACCAGGTCGGCCACGGAGATGTTCACCGACGGAAGGCTAGTCGGCTGCGGTGCGACCCGTCGTACGCGTCTGCTCTGCGTACCCGCCGGTCACTCGGGGGCGAGGAGCGTGCGGCCGTCGTCGGTGATCACCCAGAACGGGTTGTGGGCGATCTCCCACGGATGTCCGTCCGGGTCGACGAAGATGCCGGAGTAGCCACCCCAGAACGTGGCGGCCCCCGGACGTCCGATGGTGGCACCGGCCTGCTCGGCGGCCGTGAGCACGGCGTCGACCTCCGCCGGGGCCCGGACGTTCTGGGCCAGGGTCACCCCGCCCCAGCCGCCGGAGTCGGCCACCACCGAGTCCTCGGCCAGCTCACCCCGCCCCCAGAGCGCGACGACCATGCCGCCGGTCTGGAAGAAGGTGACACCCTCGGCGTCGCGGTTGGCCTGCCAGCCCAGGGATTCGTAGAACCGGGTGGACCGTTCGAGATCGGTCACACCCAACGTGACGAGACTGAGTCGCTGCTCCATGCGGCGTGATGTTAGCGGGACGGTCCGACACCACCGCAGCTGACAGCTGACGCCCCGTTGCACCCTGCGACGCCCCCTCTGCGGAGGGTGCGTCAGCTGGTGAAACGGGGCGTCAGCGGATGAAGATCAGGCCCTCGGCCCGGCTTGTCCGTCAGTAGCGCGGACGGCGACCGGCGGAACCACCGCGGAAGCTGGTGTTGCGACCGCGGCCGCCCTGTCCGGGATGGCGCTTGGCGGCGCGAGCCGGGGGGGCGACGAGCTTCTCGAACTCCTGCTGGGACACGGCCGGGCCGCTGGGGACCCGTGAGCCGGTGGCGGCCGTCATCAGCGTGTCGCCCGGCTCCGCGTTCAGCGGCACCGTCTGGACGCCGGCCTGACGGGTCAGGCGCTCGACCTCACGACGCTGGTGCGGCAGGGCCAGGGTCACCACGACACCGGTCTCGCCCGCCCGAGCCGTACGACCGGCACGGTGCAGGTAGTCCTTGGGACCGGCCGGCGGGTCGACCTGGAGGACCAGACCGATCTCGTCGACGTGGATGCCGCGGGCCGCGACGTCGGTGGCGACCAGAACGGGCAGGCGGCCGTCCTTGAACGCGCCGAGCATCCGCGCCCGGGCGCCCTGGGTCAGTCCGCCGTGCAGCGCACCGGCGAGCACACCCGCCTCGCGGAGCTGCTCGGCGACCCGGTTGGCACCGAGCTGGGTGCGAACGAAGATCACCGTGCGGCCGTCCCGGCCCGCGATCTCGGCCGTCACGGTGGCCTTGTCGGAGGGCCGGACCAGCAGCACGTGGTGCTCCATCGACCCGACACTCGCCTGGGCCGAGTCGACCTCGTGGGTGACCGGGTCGGACAGGTAGCGCTTGACCAGGCGGTTGACCGCCCCGTCGAGGGTGGCGGAGAACAGCAGTCGCTGTCCCCCGGCCGGAACGGTGTCGAGGATCTGCGTCACGGCGGGCATGAAGCCGAGGTCGGCCATGTGGTCGGCCTCGTCCAGCACGACGACCTCGACGCGGGTCAGGTCGGCAGCACCCTGGTCCATCAGGTCGATCAGGCGGCCCGGCGTGGCGACGACGATGTCGACCCCACGCTCGAACGCCTTGAGCTGCGGACCGTACGGCATGCCGCCGGCCACCAGCGTCAGGCTGAGGCCCTGAAGGCGGGCGAGCGGCGCCAGCACGTCGGCCACCTGGAGCGCGAGCTCGCGGGTCGGCACCAGCACCAGCGACCGGGCGCAGCCCGCGGGGGCGTTGGAGCCGGACAGCGTGGTGATCATCGGCAAGCCGAAGCCGAGCGTCTTGCCCGACCCCGTCTGCCCGCGGCCCAGCACGTCCCGGCCGGCGAGGGCGTCCGGGATGGTGGCGGCCTGGATCGGGAACGGCTGGGTGATGCCACCGGCGTGCAGGGCCGAGACCAGAACCTTGGGCACACCGAGCTCGGCGAAGCCACCGGAGGTCGGCAGGGCGGTGGTCGACGTGGTCGACACGTCCTGCGACGGCGCCTCCCAGCTCATCTGGTCGGACTCGGGCGCCGAGGACTCGCCGCGACCCCGATCGGAGCGATCGGACCGCTCATAGCGCGGGCGATCGTCGGAACGCCGGTCCTGCTGGCGCGAACGGTCGTACGACGGACGGTCGCTGCTCGAGCGGTCGTAGGACGGCCGATCCGAGCGGGAACGGTCATACGACGGGCGGTCGCTGCTCGAGCGGTCGTAGGACGGCCGATCCGAACGGGAACGGTCATACGACGGGCGGTCGCTGCTCGACCGGTCGTAGGACGGCCGATCCGAACGGGAACGGTCATACGACGGGCGGTCGCTGCTCGACCGGTCATAGGACGGCCGATCCGAACGGGAACGGTCATACGACGAACGGTCGCTGCTCGACCGGTCGTACGACGGACGATCCGAACGCGAACGGTCGTCGCGGCTGCGATCTCCGCGGTACCCGTTGGACGGGCGATCGTTGGAGGAGCGGTCATTGGCCGGACGATCGCTGCGGTAGCCGTTCGACGGGCGGTCGTTCTTCTCGTACCGGGGACGGTCGCTGCGCTCGTACCGCGGACGGTCGTCGCTGCGCTCGGTGCCGGGGCGATCGTACTGGCGGGGGCCGGAGCGGGTGTCAGGACGCTGACCGTCGCGACGGTCGTAGCTGCGGCCTTCGGAACCGCGGTTGTCGTAGCTACGGCCCTGCGAACGAGGTGTGTCGGAGCGGGGGTCCTCGTACTGGCGGCCCGAGCTGCGGCGCGGCGGTCGGTTGCTCTCGCGGCGCTCTGCCGCAGACCAGCGCTGCTTGGGGGTACCGTCGGCCTTCACGCTCTTGGCGCCTTTGGCGGCGGTCTTCTTGTTGTGGGCGCGCGCGGACGCACCCGAGGTCTTGCCGGACATCTCGGTCTCACTTCTGGCCCGTTGAGTGGGCTGGTTGGTAGGCACGTCAACGGCCATGGACTTCACAACCAGCTGGGCGGGAGACGTTCCTCGGTGCCATCATCGGCACACTTGCGGCCCGAACAGGCAGATCACCGGCTCGGAAGAGACCATCTTACCAGTATTCGGCGAGTGGCCCCGCCACGGCGAAGGGAGTGGTAAGCGGTTCAGCCGAGGTTGCGGCGGACGCGGGTGATCAGGTCCACCAGCACCCCGTTGAAGACGTCGTGGTGCTCGATGATCCCCATGTGACCGCACTCGGGCAGCCGCCGGACGTCCGCCCCCGGCAGCAGCTCGATGATCTTGTCGGTGTGCTTGATCGGGGTGATCGCGTCGTCCTCTCCACCGATCACTGCCGTCTCGACCGTGGCCAGCACGGTGAAGGCCTCGTACTCGTCCAGCTCGGCGAACGCCGGGTAGAAGTCGCTGATCACCGACATCGGCGTCCCTCCCAGCATCTGGTTCATGAACTCGACGTAGCTCGGCGGCACGTCGGAGCCGTAGGAACCCTTCTTGGTGAAGACGAAGCTGAGGTCGGACCCAGCGGTCCGGCCGCGCTCGACGACCTCAGGGATCCGGTTGAGGGCGGCCATGGTCGGCTGGGCGATGCGACCGAAGGTACGACCCGGGAGGCCACGGATCGGTGAGTAGTCGGCCATCTCGCCGGCCGCGGTGGAGAAGAGCGCGACGCCACGGATCCGGGTGCCGAACAGCTCGGGATGGGTGATCGCCAGGTGCATGATCGTCATGCCACCCATCGAGTGCCCCACCAGCACCACCGGGCCCGCGCCGACCACCTCGTCGAGGACCTGCAGCAGGTCGTCGGCCAGCTGGGGCACCCGGCACAGGTCCCCCGCCGACCGGCCGGAGCGACCGTGGGAACGCTGGTCGTAGAGCACCATCCTGATCTTGTTCCGGAAGTGCTTCCGCTGGAAGTGCCAGCAGTCGAGGCTCAGCGCGTAGCCGTGGACCAGCACCAGGGTCAGATCGTCGTCCGGCCCGGCCGGCGACTCGCCACCGTCGGCCGGCAGCTCGTCCACCTCCGTGTGCAGCCGCACGCCGTCGGGGGTCGTCACCACCGGCCCGCTGGAGCGGAGGGAGAAGAACGGCTCGTCCTCGACGTCGTCGCGTTCGGCGTGCAGGCGCTTGGAGACGATCCGTCGCTCCAGCTCGAGGCCGAGCGCGATGCCACCGCCGGCCAGGGCCAGCACGCTGGCCGCCAGACCGAACGCTCCGGCCCGGTTGCGGGCGGGGGCGGCGGCGGTCTTGCGGGCAGGCACCCGGGAAGCAGCCTGCTTGGCTGCGCCCCGGGCCACCACCGTGGAGACGGCTGTCTTGGCCACGGCAGCCTTCGAGACCGGACGCTTCGAGACCGGACGCTTCGGGACCTGGCTCTTCGAGACCGGGCGCTTCGGCACCGGGTCGTCGGCCACCTGGCCTCTCGCGACGGGCGGCTTCGGCTCAGCCACGATCACGTCCCTCTCCGCGGTGGTAGATCCGGGGCACCCGAGCACCGATCCGGGTGACGATCTCATAGCCGATCGTGCCGCACCAGGCGGCCCAGTCCGCGGCGGTCGGCTCACCATGATCACCGGGTCCGAACAGCGTGACCTCCTGACCGACCTCGACCCGGGTGGCCGGGTCGCCGAGATCGATCATGAACTGGTCCATGCAGATCCGACCACGGACGGCGGCGCGTCCGCCCCGCCAGCTGACCTCGGCCGTGTTGCCGGCGTGCCGCGGGATGCCGTCGCCGTAGCCCAGCGGCACCAGACCCAGGGTGGTCGGCACCGAGGCGTGCCAGGTGTGCCCGTACGAGACGCCCGCGCCCGCCTCGACCACCTTGACGTTCGCCAGCCGCGCCCGCAGCCGCATCACGGGCCGCAGCGGGACCCCGGCGAGGGCGGCGACCCCGGTGTCGGGATCGATGCCGTACGCCGCGATGCCGATGCGCACCAGGTCGTAGTGCGCCTGGGGCAGCAGCAGGGCACCCGCCGAGTTGCTCAGATGACGCACGGTGGGGGTCAGCCCGGCGTCGACAGCCACCTGGTACGCGGCGTCGTACGCGGTCTGTTGCACCGGGACCGAGGAAGCACCCGGCTCGTCGGCTGCGGCCAGGTGCGACCAGACGCCCACGACCTCCAGGGCACCGACCTGCTCGGCGTGGCGGGCGGCGGCGCAGACGGCCGGCCAGTCCCCCGCCGTCGCGCCGTTGCGGGACAGCCCGGTGTCGATCTTGAGATGGACCCGGGCCCGCCGCTCCGCGATCCCGGCCGCCAGGGCGATCCGGGCGACCTGCTGCTCCGACTGGGCGGAGACGTCCACCTCCGCGGCGACCAACGGCGCGAGATCGGTGTCGGGTCCGTACAGCCAGGCGAGAAGCGGTCCGCGATCCCCCGCCGCCCGCACGGCCAGCGCCTCCTCGGGGGTGGCCACCCCGAGCCAGCCGGCACCGGCCTCGCGGGCCACCCGGGCGCACTCGACCATCCCGTGCCCGTACGCGTCCGCCTTCACCACCACCATCACCTCCGCAGGGGCGACGTGGGCCCGGAGTGCCTCGATGTTCGCCACGAAGGCGTCCAGGTCGATCAGCGCGGAGGCGGTCCGCGGATCGATGGCGGGACTCACTCCGGCCGCCCGGATCGACCCAGGTCCCCGATCACCGTGGCGCAGTGCCGAGCCAGCTGCTGCGGCGGCACCGGCCCCGGGAAACGCGCGGCGGTCATCGCCTGCACCGACGCCCCCAGCACCGCCGCGGCGCGGGCGCCGACCCCGGCGGCGAGCACGGCAGCGCACAACCCGCCGAGCACGTCCCCCGAGCCGGCCTGGCCGGTCCAGGCCGGTCCGGGCACCGCCACCTCGACCGTCTCGGTGGCCGGTGTCGCCACCAGCTGAGTCGCGCCCTTCAGCAGCACGGTCGCACCGGTCCGGTCGGCGCCGGCCCGGACCGCGGACACCGGGTCGGACGTGACGTCGCCACGCTCGCAGTCCAGCAGCCGGGCCAGCTCACCGGCGTGCGGGGTCAACAGCACCGAGCCCGGCACCCGGTCCGGTAGGTGCCGCAGGCCGTCGGCGTCGATCACCAACGGCAACCCGGAGTCGATCAACCGGGCGATCACCTGGTCGCCGTCCGCGCGGTCGCCCCAGCCGGAGCCGACCAGCCAGCACTGCACGCGACCCTCCGCGAAGACGACGTTCGGCAGCTCGCGGCCGATGATCTCCGCCGACCGCCGCGACCCGAGATAGCGGACCATCCCCGCACCGCCGTAGACGGCGCCGAGCGTCGACAGCACTCCCGCCCCTGGGTAGGCATCCGAGCCGGTGTCGACACCGACCACCCCGCGGGCGTACTTGTCGCTGGTCGGTCCGGGCGTCGGCCACTGCCTGACGACGTCGTCGACCTCCCAGGCGGCCAGCGCGGGCGGCGTACCGGTGAGGTCGAGTCCGATGTCGACCAGCTCGATCAGCCCGGCCCGGCTCGCCGCGGGCTCGATCAGGTGACAGGGCTTGTAGGCGCCGAAGGTGACGGTCCGAGTCGCCCGGACCGAACCGCTCGGGGCCTGCCCGGTGTCGGCCGCCACCCCGGACGGCAGGTCGACCGCGACGATCGGGATGGACCGCTCGGCGGCGGCGGCGACCAGGGCGGCCAGCCGGTCGGGCAGTCCCGGTCGCCCACCGATGCCCAGCACGCCGTCGATGATGAGGTCGACCCCGCTCAGATCATGATCACCGAAGGCGTCGCCCGCCACCAGTCGACCCCCGGCCGCCAGCAGAGCCGCCAGACCCCTCTCGTGGGGCCGCCCGAGAGCCCCGACAGCGGTGACCGAGCAGCCGCGCCGGGCCAGCCGCTGCCCGGCGTACAGGGCATCACCGCCGTTGTCGCCCGGCCCGACCAAGATCACCACCCGAGCGCCGTACACCGTGCCGCGGGTGCGGGCGAGCACGTCGGCGGACCGGACCGAGAGTCCGTGGGCGGCACGTTGCATCAGCGCCGTGTCACCGACCACCTCCATGGCGGCGGCTTCCAGGGAACGGGTCTGGGCGACCGTGTACGCGTATCTCACGGCTAGCCTTCGCAGACGACCATCGCCGAGGCGATTCCGGCGTCATGGGACAAGGAGAGGTGGACCTGACGGACACCGAGGGCCCGGGCGCGGTCCTCGACCGTGCCGATGATCACGAAGAACGGTCTCCCGCCGATGTCGGTCTGCACCTCCGCATCGTGCCACGCCATGCCCGCGGGAGCGCCGAGCGCCTTGGCCAGGGCCTCCTTGGCCGCGAAGCGGGCCGCCAACGACGCCACCGACAGCTCGGACTCCAGCGGCGTGAACAGCCGCTGCACCATCCGCGGGGTGCGCTCGATCGCCTCGGCGAACCGCCGCACGTCGCACACGTCGATGCCGATCCCGACGATCATGGTCGGGCCGCGCTCATGATCACGAGTCCCGGCTGATCATGATCGACCGGCGATCACGACCCGGGCGGCAGCCGCCGATCACTCGACCGTGACGGACTTGGCCAGGTTGCGCGGCTGGTCGACATCGTGGCCCTTGCGGGTGGCCAGCTCGCAGGCGAACACCTGCAGCGGCACGATCGCCACCAGCGGCTGGAGCAGCGTCGGCACCTTGGGCAAGGTGATGATCACGTCCGCGTACGGCGTCACGTCGTCGCCCTCCTCGGCCAGCACGATCGTCCGCGCCCCGCGAGCCCGGATCTCCTGGATGTTGGAGATCACCTTGTCGTGCACCAGGTCCCGACCCTGCGGCGGCATCACCACGAAGACGGGCAGCTGGTCCTCGATCAGCGCGATCGGGCCGTGCTTGAGCTCGCCGGCCGCGAAGCCCTCGGCGTGGATGTACGCGAGCTCCTTGAGCTTCAGGGCTCCCTCGAGCGCCACCGGGTAGCCCACGTGACGACCGAGGAACAGCACCGACGGTGCGTCGGCGAAGTCGGCGGCCAGACCGAGCACCCCGTCCAGGTCGGCCAGCTGACGCTCGATGGCGGCCGGGATCTTCTCCAGCTCGTCGATCAGGGCGGCGATCTCGTCACCGAACTTGGTCCCGCGCACCTGGGCCAGATAGAGACCGAGCAGGTAGCAGGCCACCAGCTGGGTGAGGAAGCCCTTGGTCGAGGCCACCCCGATCTCCGGGCCGGCGTGGGTGTAGATCACCGCGTCGGACTCGCGCGGGATGGTCGAGCCGTTGGTGTTGCAGATCGCCAGCACCTTGGCCTTCTGCTCCCGGGCGTGCCGGATGGCCATCAAGGTGTCGGCGGTCTCCCCGGACTGGGAGATGCTGACCACCAGCGTGCTCGGACCGACGATCGGGTCGCGGTAGCGGAACTCGCTGGCCAGCTCCACCTCACACGGGATCCGGGTCCAGTGCTCGATCGCGTACTTCGCCACCATGCCCGCGTAGAAGGACGTACCGCAGGCGATGACGATGATCTTGTCGACGGCCCGCAGCTCCTCCGGCGCGATCCGGAGCTCGTCCAACCTCAGGGCTCCGGCCGCATCGTGGCGACCGAGCAGTGTGTCGGCGACCGCTTTCGGCTGGTCGTAGATCTCCTTGCGCATGAACCAGTCGAAGCCGCCCTTCTCGGCGGCCGAGAGGTCCCAGGAGACGTGGTACGGGTGCACGACGGCCGGTTCGCCGGTGAAGGTGATCACCTCGACCGCCGTCGGGGTGATCGTCACGACCTGGTCCTGGCCGAGCTCGATCGCTTCCCGGGTGTGCTCGATGAAGGCGGAGACGTCGGAGGCCAGGAAGTTCTCCCCCTCACCGACCCCGACCACCAACGGAGAGTTCCGACGCGCGGCCACCACTGTGTCGGGCTGCTGCGCATCGACCGCGACCAGGGTGAAGGCGCCTTCGAGCCGGTTGCAGACGGCCCGCAGGGCCTCGGTCAACCCGGCGCCCTTCTCGACCTCCAGCCCCAGCAGCTGGGCGGCGACCTCGGTGTCGGTCTGCGAGACCGGGGTGATGCCTGCTTCGGCGAGCTCGGCCCGCAGCAGCGCGAAGTTCTCGATGATGCCGTTGTGCACCACGGCGACCCGCCCGTTGGCCGACGCGTGCGGGTGGGCGTTGACATCGGTCGGACCGCCGTGGGTCGCCCAGCGGGTGTGACCGATGGCCAGACCGGTGTGCGGAAGCGGGTTGTCCGAGAGCTCCTTCTCCAGGTTGGCCAGCTTGCCGGCCCGTTTGGCCAACCGGAGCTCACCGTCGGTGACGGCGCAGACGCCGGCCGAGTCGTAGCCTCGGTACTCCAGCCGCCGGAGCCCGTCGACCACGACGTCCACTGCCGACTTCGGGCCCGCGTACCCGACGATTCCACACATGACGACCACTGTACGGTCTCGGCGCCGGCCGATCCGGGTTCTCGACACCCTGGCTGCCGACGGCCGGACGACTCTCCGGCGGTGGGTGAGCAGATAGTGTGACGGGCGTGACAGCAGGCCAGCTGGGGCACGTGCCCGGGCCGTACCTCGAGCGGCGGCGGGCCGACTGGGCAGAGCTGGCCGCCACGGCGCCGATGACGTTGGACGCGGCCACGCTGGAGCGCCTCCGTGGGCTCAGCGATCCCACCAGCCTGACCGATGTCCGCGAGGTGTACCTGCCGCTGACCGGGCTGCTGAGCCGCTACGTCCGCTACACCGGCGAGCTGCACACCGCCACCAACGGCTTCCTCCAGCTGACCGCGGCTCGCACCCCGTTCGTGATCGGTGTCGCCGGTTCGGTGGCAGTGGGCAAGTCCACCACCGCGCGGCTGCTGCGCGAGCTGCTGGCCGCCTGGCCCGAGCACCCCCGGGTCGAGCTGGTCACCACCGACGGCTTCCTGTTCCCCAACGCCGAGCTCGAGCGCCGCGGGCTGATGCACCGCAAGGGCTTTCCGGAGTCGTACGACCGGCGGGCCCTGCTCCGCTTCGTGATGGACGTGAAGTCGGGAGCGGAGGTCGTCAGCGCCCCGGTCTACAGCCACCTGATCTACGACATCGTGCCCACCGAGCGGGTCCGGGTGCACCGCCCGGACATCCTCATCGTCGAAGGCCTGAACGTGCTGCAGCCCGCCCGGGTCCGGGTCGACGGAACGACCGGACTGGCGGTGAGCGACTTCTTCGACTTCTCCGTCTACGTCGACGCCGATCCGTCCGACGTCCGCAGCTGGTACGTGTCCCGGTTCCTGTCGCTGCGGGAGACGGCGTTCCGTGACCCCCGCTCGTACTTCTCCCGGTTCGCCGAGCTCTCGGCCGAGGAGGCTGTGGCCCGGGCCGAGTCCCTGTGGGACACCATCAACGGGCCGAATCTGGCGACCAACATCCTGCCGACCCGCGGCAGGGCGACGACCATCCTGCGCAAGGGACCCGATCACCGGGTGGAGTGGGTCCGGATCCGCAAGGTCTGAGTGATCGGCGGACAGATCAGCAGAAATCTGCGTCGGAGGTATCAGGATCCTCGGGGACCTCTCTTGTCCATCGAGTTCGCTCACCCGGGGTCGGCCAGATGTTGCGCAGCCGACCGATGCGATGCGGGGCGCGCTCGCGCAACGCCAGGATTCACGACGGTGGGATGCGGTTCAGCGATGGGGGCTGCGCCGCATCCCACCGACCGGGGGGTACGTGGATCCATCGGGGTCCGGTCGCCGAGCGTGTCGGGGGACACGGCGAACACGGCAGTGAGCGTCCCGGGACCGATCACTTTCCCGAGTGATCGGTCCCGACGCACGTGTCTGGGCGGACAGGTTGAGGGCGCCGACCGCTCGAGCGGTGCAGCTCAGAGGGCGAGACGCTCGCGCACCACGTCAGCGAGCTGCTGGGCGACCTCGTCGGCCCGGTCCAACGTCTCCGCCTCGACCATCACGCGCACCAGCGACTCCGTACCGGAGGGACGCAGCAGCACCCGACCGGTGCGGCCGAGCTCGGTCGAGGCGGCCTCCACCGCGGCGGCGAGCACCGGGTCGGTGTCCGCCCGGGCCTTGTCCACACCGGGCACATTCACCAGCACCTGCGGCAGCCGCACCATCACCGAGGCCAGATCCGCCAGCGACCGACCGGTCTCGGCCATCCGACTCATCAGGTGCAGACCTGTCAGCACGCCGTCACCGGTGGTCGCGTACTTCAACAGCACGACGTGACCCGACTGCTCGCCACCGAGCGAGAACCCGTTGGCGTGCATCGCCTCGAGCACGTAGCGGTCGCCCACCCTCGTCTGCTCGACAGTGATGCCGGCGGCCTCCATCGCCCGGAAGAAGCCGAGGTTGCTCATCACGGTGGCCACCACCGTGTCGTTCGTCAGCTGTCCCGACTCCTTCAGCCCACCGGCGAGGACCGCGAGGACCTGGTCGCCGTCCACGGTCCGACCCGACGCGTCGACGGCCAGGCAGCGATCGGCGTCTCCGTCGAGAGCGATACCGAGGTCGGCGCCGTGCTCGATCACGGCCGAGCGCAGGGCGTCCATGTGCGTCGACCCGGCGTTCAGGTTGATGTTGGTGCCGTCGGGCTCCGCGTGGATCCGGATCACCTTCGCACCCTGGGACTCGAAGGCCGCGGGCCCGGTCTGGAAGGCCGCACCGTTGGCGCAGTCCACGACGACGGTGATCCCGTCCAGGCTGACCGGTCGCTGGAGGCTGCCGACGAGGTGGGCGATGTAGGCCTCACCGAGGGCCAGGTCGTCCCGGACCCGTCCGACGGCCGCACCGGTCGGTCGCGCCCACCGCTCGCCGAGCCGCCCCTCGATCGCATCCTCGAGGGCGTCGTCGAGCTTGGCGCCACCGCGGGCGAAGAACTTGATGCCGTTGTCGGGCATCGGGTTGTGGCTGGCGGACAACATCACGCCGAAGTCGGCGCCGGTCGACGCGGTCAGAAAGGCCACACCGGGGGTGGGCAGCACACCCAGCCGGATCACGTCCACCCCGGCACTGGCCAGGCCGGCGACCACGGCGGCTTCGAGGAACTCCCCCGAAGCGCGCGGATCCCGACCCACCACGGCGAACGGGCGGTGCCCGGTGAACTCGCCGGCCTCGGACAGCACCCGAGCAGCCGCCAACGCGAGATCGAGCGCGAGCTCGGGGGTCAGGACCTCGTTGGCGACCCCCCGGACACCGTCGGTGCCGAACAGTCGACCCATGTCGAAAGCTCGGCCGCGATCAGCGCTTGCTGTACTGGGGAGCCTTGCGGGCCTTCTTCAGACCGGCCTTCTTGCGCTCCTTGATCCGCGAGTCGCGAGTCAACATGCCGGCCTTCTTGAGGGCGGGCCGGCTGGCTTCGGCGTCGACGGAGTTGAGCGCCCGGGCGATGCCGAGGCGCAGCGCACCGGCCTGTCCGGTCACGCCCCCGCCGTGGATCCGCGCGATGACGTCGTAGGAGCCGGGGACCGCAGCTGTCGAGAAGGGCTCGGAGACGATCTGCTGGTGCACCTTGTTCGGGAAGTAGTTGTCCAGGGTGCGGCCGTTGATGGTCCACTGACCGCTGCCGGGAGTGATCCGGACGCGGGCCACGGCCTCCTTGCGACGACCGGTGGCGCCGGCGGCGGCCACCACGGCCGGGCGCCCGGTGGCGCCGGGTCCCTGCTGGGCGACGGCTTCGGACCGGTAGGCGATCTCGCGGTCGCCCTCGGTGAAGGGGACGACCTCGTCCTCGACGATCTCGGTAACGGTGTCAGACACGAATGCGGTTCCTTGCTGTTGTCATTGATTCGATCGGCGATCGAGGGTCACTGGGTCGATCTGGCGATCGGGGGTCAACGAGCGATCTGGGCTGGACTACTGGGCGATCTGCGTGATGGCGTACGGCTTCGGCTGCTGAGCAGTGTGCGGGTGCTCCGGGCCCGAGTACACCTTCAGCTTCTTGATGAGCTTCCGGCTCAGCTTGTTCTTCGGCAGCATCCCCCACACCGCGAGCTCGACGGCCTTGCGCGGGTCGGAGTCGAGCAGATCCCCGTAGCTGACGGACTTCAGACCGCCCGGCCGGCCGGAGTGGCGGTAGGCGAGCTTGTCGCTCCGCTTGTTGCCCGACAGCGAGATCTTGGAGGCGTTGACGATGACCACGAAGTCCCCGCCATCCATGTGCGGGGCGTAGGTCGGCTTGTGCTTGCCACGCAGCAGCGTCGCCGCGGTGACCGCCAGACGACCGAGGACGATGTCGTCGGCGTCGATGACGATCCAGTCACGAGTGAGGTCACCCGGCTTGGGGCTGTACGTAGACACGGTCGTTGACCAGCTTCCTGAGATGTGCGAAATCTGATGCGCGCCCGGACCCGAACGGCAACTGCCGCGGGCATGCGTAGGCACAACAGCGACCAAGATTACTCGCCCGTGTGGGCTGGGTCAAAACGTCGCCGCGGGGCTCTCCGACCAGGCTGAGTCAGGGTATCTCCGGTCCGTCACAGCCGTGTCCGTGTGTGTTCGGGGTCACCTGCTCCCCACTGGCCGCGGCAACTTGGGCCCGCGTAGGTTACGGCTATGACGGATACGCTCAGCATCCGCGATAACCGGACCGGCCGCGACTACGAGCTCGCGATCACCGACGGGACCATTCGCGCCGCCGATCTGAAGCAGATCACCGCCGGCGACGAAGACCCCGGCATCGCCACCTACGACCCCGGCTTCGTGAACACGGCATCGTGTCGCAGCGCCATCACCTACATCGACGGCGACAAGGGCATCCTGGAGTACCGGGGTTACCCGATCGACCAGCTGGCCGAGCACTCCACCTTCCTCGAGGTCTCCTACCTGCTGCTGCACGGCGAGCTGCCCACCCAACCGCAGCTCGACCAGTGGGTGCACGACGTCACGTACCACACGTTCCTGCACGAGAACTGCAAGCAGTTCATCGAGGGCTTCCGCTACGACGCGCACCCGATGGGCATGTTGATGGCCTCGGTCAGCGCCTTGTCGACCTTCTACCCCGATGCCGGCACCATCGCCGACCCGGATGTGCGACAGGCCCAGATCACCCGGCTGATCGCGAAGATGCCCACCCTCGGCGCGTTCGTCTACCGCCAGCAGCAGGGCAAGCCGTACGTCTACCCCGACAACCGACTGTCCTACTCCGCCAACTTCCTGGCGATGCTGTTCAAGATGAGCGAGCCGACCTACCAGGCCGACCCGCGGCTGGTGAAGGCGCTCGAGGTGCTGTTCATCCTGCACGCCGACCACGAGCAGAACTGCTCGACCAACGCGGTCCGCTCGGTCGGCTCCTCCCAGGTCGATCCCTACTCGGCGGTCGCCGCCGGAGTCGGTGCCCTCTACGGCCCGCTGCACGGCGGCGCCAACGAAGCCGTGCTGAAGATGCTGCGGCGGATCGGCACCGTGGACAACATCCCCGGCTTCATCGAAGGGGTGAAGGAGGGCAAAGAGAAGCTGATGGGCTTCGGCCACCGGGTCTACAAGAACTTCGACCCGCGGGCCACCATCATCAAGAAGGCCTGCGACGACGTGTTCGAGGTGACCGGGGTCAACCCGCTGCTGGCGATCGCCAAGGAGCTGGAGAAGATCGCGCTCGAGGACGAGTACTTCATCAAGCGCAAGCTCTACCCCAACGTGGACTTCTACTCCGGGCTGATCTACGAGGCCCTGCAGTTCCCGCCGGAGATGTTCACCGTCCTGTTCGCGATCGGCCGCACGCCGGGCTGGCTGGCCCAGTGGTCGGAGCTCGTACAGGACAAGGAGCAGAAGATCGCTCGGCCGAAGCAGATCTACACGGGTGCGCGCAACCGTGACTTCGTGCCCATGTACCGCCGCTGACCCCTCTCACCCAGCCGACCCGCGGCCGTCCGATCCTGGATCGGGCGGCTGCGTGGCGTTACGGAGCCTTGCGGCCATAGGCTTCGCGAAAACCCACTCGCTCGATCGCAGGCCGCACCACGACGTGCCTGCGACCTTTCCCCCTCTCGAGAGGCTCCCTCCATGAGTGTCGTCAACGTCGAAGTCCGATCGACCATGTCCCCCGCCGAGGTGCTCACGGTGCTGACCGACTTCAGCGAACGCCGCGCGGACGCCTGGCCCGGCGTCGACCTCGAGCACCTGGTGGTGCACGAGACCGGCGAGAACTTCGCCGAGGTGACCGAGGGCAACAAAACCACCTGGGAGCGTGAGCGCTACGAGTGGGACGCGGCCGCGGGCACCGTGACGGCCAAGACGCTCGATTCGAACGTCTGGGCCGAGGGCAGTCGCTGGGACTACCGGATCACCGAGGTGGAGGGCGGGTCCTCGGTCGGGGTCCGGCTGGAGCGGCACGGCAAGAACCTCAAGGGCAAGCTGATCGGCGCGCTCCTGCCGGTGCTGGGCAAGAAGGTCATCACCGCCAGCCTGGCCAGCGCCCTCAAGCTGACCTGATCTCTCGGACAGCCCTGCGCTGATGCCGGTCAGCGAGCCCGTACGACGCGGCCCTCGTCCCAGACGGGCTGGTCGGCCTCGTACACCCCTCCGTCGGCGCCGAAGACGAGATAACGGTCGAACGACCGCGCGAACCAGCGGTCGTGGGTGACCGCGACCACGGTGCCCTCGAACAGCGACAGTCCGTGTTCCAGCGCCTCGGCCGAGGAGATGTCCAGGTTGTCGGTCGGCTCGTCCAGCAGCAGCAGGGTGGCGCCGGACAGCTCGAGCAGCAGGATCTGCATCCTCGCCTGCTGGCCGCCGGACAGCTGCTCGAACCGCTGCTCGGCGGCGTGCGCCAGCTCGTAGCGGTCGAGTCGCCGAGCGGCCTGCTCCTGGCCCATCCCGTCCCGGTGCTCGTCGCCGCGGTGCAGGATCTCCAGCAGCGTCCGGCCCATCAGCTCCGGATGATGATGGGTCTGGGCGAACCACCCCGGTCGTACGCGCGCGCCCAGCTTGGCCGATCCCGTGTGCGCGACAGCGGCCACGTCCAGGGACTCGACCGGACGGTGCTCGACGTCGGGATCTGAGCCGCCGCGCGCCAGCAGACGCAGGAAGTGCGACTTGCCGGAACCGTTCGAGCCGAGCACCGCCACCCGGTCCCCGAACCAGATCTCGGCGTCGAACGGCTTCATCAACCCGGTCAGCTCCAGGTCGGTGACCACGATCGCCCGCTTGCCGGTGCGCCCTCCGCGCAGCCGCATCGACACCTGCTGCTCGCGGGGCACCTCTTGCGGCGGGCCCGCCTCCTCGAACTTGGCCAGCCGGGTGCAGGCCGCCTGGTAGCGACCAGCCAGTCCGTCGTTGTAGGCGGCCTTCACCTTGAGCGTCTGGACCAGCGTCTTCAGCTTCTCGTGCTGCTCGTCCCACCGGCGGCGGAGCTCGGCGAAGCGGGCGAAACGGTCCTGGCGCGCGGCCGCGAAGGTGGCGAACCCGCCACCGTGCACCCACAGGGTGTTGCCCACCGCTCCGAGCTCCAGGGACGCGATCGCCGTGGCGGCCTCGGCCAGCAGCTCACGGTCGTGACTGACCAGCAGCACCGTCTTCGGGGTGGCCCGCAGCTGCTGCTCCAGCCAGCGCTTGCCGGGCACGTCCAGGTAGTTGTCGGGCTCGTCCAGCAGCAGCACCTCGTCCGGTCCGCGGAGCAGTGCCTCCAGCGCGAGCCGCTTCTGCTCGCCACCGGACAGGGTCGACAGCTCGCGCCACTTCACCCGCTCGTAGCCCACACCGAGAGCGGCCACGCAGCAGGTGTCGAAGGTCACCTCCGCTAGGTAGCCCCCGGCGTCGGCGTAGTCGGCCAGCGCCTGGGCGTACGCCAGCTGGATCGGCTCGGTGTCGTCGCTCATCAGCTCCAGCTCGAGCCGGTCGACGGCCGTCACCGCCTCCCGCAGCCGCTGCGGGCTGAGCGAGAACAGCAGATCCCGCACGGTGGTGGTGTCGCGGATGCTGCCGATGAACTGGCGCATCACGCCCAGCCCACCGCTGCGGGCGATCGTGCCCTCGGTCGGCACCAGGTCGCCAGCGATGATCTTCAGCAACGTGGTCTTGCCGGCACCGTTCGGCCCGACCAGGGCCACCACCGCGCCGTCGCCCACCCGGAAGGAGACCTCGTCGAGCAGCACCCGACCGTCCGGCAGGGAGTAGGAGACACCACTCAGATCCACGTGTCCCATGGCGAGGACTCTAGCCAGCCGGGCCGGGCGGCTTCATCCCGATTTCTGCCGGTTCGCTCAGGCGGCCAGCAGCAGAGCCAGGGCCGCCGTGTCCACGTTGCCCTGCGGGTCGACGCCCACCTTGTTCACCAGCTGGGTCACGTTGCCGTCGACGTCGGCCTCCACCCAGGCGGCCCGGTGCTCGAGACCGAGGTGCGGCAGTCCCGGCAGGAACACGCAGCCGGACGCGACCTCGTAGTCGGGCACCGAGGAGAGGGTGCTCGACGGCGGGTGCAGCACCACCAGACCCGGCGGCTGCGGATGGGCGAACTGTCCGGGAGCCAGCGGGTGGTCGCCCACCAGGGAGCCTTCGGCCACGACCAGACCGACGGCCCCCGGTTGCGGGCGGTCGGGAACCTCCTCGCGGACCCGGAAGACGGTGCTGATCGGCAGCAGACCCGGCACGGCCGCCATCCGGACGGCGAGAACGAGGAACTTCGCCCACTCCACCGTGTCCTGTGGCCAGCGCCCGATCAGCAGGAACCCGTAGAGGGCGCCCTTCGACTGCAGCGGCGCCACCTCGATCGATGACCGGAAACCATCCATGATGACCTCCCCACTCATCCCATCAGCAGGTCCCGGGTGAGTCCGGGTGACCTCATGCTCCACATCGGGTCGCTGATGCACAAGAGGACGCGGCTGCCACAGGTAATACCGTGACGAGACTGAAACACCCGATGTCAGCGCCGATCACCAGCGAATCCCGCCGACCGCTCCGATTCTCGCGGTTCCGCGTCAGAATGGCTCCATGCCCACTCGTCCGTGGTTGCGCTGGCTCGTGCCCTTCGCTGCCGTTCTCGCCATCGCCGCCACCAGCCTGGTCGCCGGCAACGCCTCCGCCGACGAGAAGCTGCCGCCCCGCAGCGCCGAGCAGCTGCTCGTCGACCTGCAGCAGGCGAAGCCCGACGGCTTCTCCGGCACCGTTGAGCAGTCGGCCGACCTCGGTATCCCCGCCCTGCCCGGGATGGGCGAGCAGGGATCCGACTTCTCCTCGCTGATCTCGGGCACGCACACGCTGCGGGTCGCCTACGCCGGCCCGGGCAAGTCGAAGGTCGCCCTGCTGGGTGACCTGTCGGAGAGCTCGGCGATCCGGAACGGATCGGATGTCTGGACCTGGTCCAGCCGGGACAACGCGGTCACCCACGCACACGTCGACGGATCGACGGCGGCCGACCGCAAGGTCCCCGGGGACCTTCCGGCCGACGCCCCGAAGACCCCGCAGGAGGCTGCAGCGCGCTTCCTGACCGAGGTCGGCCCGTCGACGACGGTGTCGGTCGCGACCGACACGAAGGTGGCCGACCGGGCGGCGTACGAGCTGGTGCTGGAGCCCAAGGGCTCCGGTTCGCTGCTCAGCAGCGTCCGCATCGCGGTCGACGGGACCGAGCACGTGGCCCTGCGGGTGCAGGTGTTCGCGGTCGGGCAGACGGACCCGGTCGCGTCGATCGCCTTCAGCGAGGTCGACTTCGCCACCCCGGCCGACTCCGCCTTCGCCTTCACCCCGCCGAAGGGGGCGAAGGTCACCGAGATCACCCCCGAGGACCACGCCGACAAGAGCGCCGAGAAGACCGACGCCAGCCAGGCACCCGAGCCGAAGGTCGTCGGCGAGGGCTGGACCACGGTCGTGGTCGGCACGCTCCCGAAGGGCGATCTGCCCGACGCGAAGCCCGACGAGCAGGGGGGCGAGCGCGGCCAAGGCCCGGACCTGCAGGCGTACCTCGCGCAGCTGCCCAAGGTGTCCGGCAGCTGGGGATCGGGTCGGCTGCTCGCCGGCACCGCCTTCTCCGTGGTCATCACCGATGACGGCCGGGTCGCGGCCGGCGCCGTCGGCCCCAAGCTCCTGTACGACGCTCTCGGGTGAGCCGGGACTCCGACGTGTCAGCAGCGCTGGTGGCTCCGACCACCACCGAGGCTGACACCTCGGCGCCGGTCCGGACCCGACAGCTGACCAAGCGGTTCGGGCACCAGGTCGCCGTCGATGCGGTCGATCTCACGGTGCCGGCCGGCTCGGTCTACGGTTTCCTGGGCCCCAACGGATCCGGCAAGACGACCACCATCCGGATGCTGTTGGGACTGATCAGCCCGACCTCCGGCGAGGTGGACCTGCTCGGTTCGCCGATGGCCGGCGCGGGCCGCGGCAGCGACGTCTCGGTGCTGCGGAGGGTCGGCGCCCTGGTCGAGGGGCCGGCCTTCCACCCCTACCTGTCCGGTCGGGCCAACCTGCGGCGCCTGGAGGCGGCCGACCCGTACGCCGACGCCCGCACCAGTGGACACCGGGTGGACGCCGCCCTCGATCGGGTCGGTCTGCTGACCGCGGCGCGGAAGCGCTACCGCGCCTACTCGCTGGGGATGCGGCAGCGACTGGCGATCGCCAGTGCCCTGCTGGTGCCGCGGGACCTGCTCGTCCTGGACGAGCCGACGAACGGACTCGATCCGCAGGGCACCCGCGAGGTCCGTCATCTGGTGTCCGAGCTCGCCGCCGACGGCACCACCGTGCTGGTGTCCAGCCATCTGCTGAGCGAGGTCGAGCAGATGTGCAGTCACGTCGGCGTGATGGACGCTGGACGGCTGGTCGCGCAGCAGACACTGGCCGATCTGTACGCCGGCACCACGGTGTCGGTCCGGGTGCGGACCACCGAGGCCGGTGCCGCCGGGGCCCGGGCCACGCTGACCGACCTCGGTCTCACCGCGGTGGCGGCCGAACCGGCGTACGGCGACTCCGCGACGGTGACCGGGGCCCTGGGCGACATCGAGCTGGCCCGCGTGGTGCCGGTCCTGGTCGCCGCCGGCGTCCCGGTCCTCGGATTCGAGGTCGCGTCGGCCAGCCTGGAGGACGTCTTCGTGCAGCTCACCGGGGAGGGGTTCGAGGTCAGTGGCTGAGTCGGAGGTACTGACGACGGAGGGCGCCCGGCAGCGAGCGGCAACGGCCGCCGCCCCCGCGGCCACGGCACGCTGGTTGCCGGTCCGGTTCCTGGGCTCCGAGCTCGGGCTGATCTTCCGGCGCCGCCGCAATCTCGCCGGTCTGGCCGTGCTCGCCGTCGTACCGATCATCCTGGCCGTGGCCGTGAAGACCTCGGGCGGCGGCGGAGGCGGTCCCGACTTCATCGATGCGATCGTCGGCAACGGGTTGTTCGTGGCCTTCGCCGCGCTCACTCTCGAGCTGCCGTTGTTCCTGCCGCTGGCCGTGGCGACCATCTCCGGCGACTCGGTGGCCGGCGAGGCCAACATCGGCACCTTGCGGTACCTGCTGACGGTGCCGGCCGGCCGGACGCGGCTGCTGGTGGTCAAGTACGCGGCGATCGTGATCTTCTCCTTCGCAGCGGCCGCCCTCGTCGCTCTGGTCGGCAGCGTGATCGGTCTGGCCCTGTTCGGTGGCGGCGAGATGATCCTGCTCTCCGGCAGCACGGCGTCCTTCGCCGAGGCGCTGGCTCGGCTGCTGCTCAGCGTCGCGTACGTGGGCTGCGGACTGAGCGCCCTGGGGGCGATCGGTCTGTTCGTGTCCACCCTCACCGAGCAGCCGATCGGCGCCACGGTGGCGGTGGTGCTGGTCAATCTCATGATGATCATCTGCGACGCGGTCGAGCAGCTGTCCTGGCTGCACCCGTGGCTGCTGACGCACTGGTGGACGGCCTTCGGCGGACTGCTCCGCGACCCGATCGCCACCGCCGACCTCCAGCGCGGGCTGCTCACGTTCGGGGCGTACGCGGTGGTGTTCTGGCTGCTGGCCTGGGCCCGGTTCACCACCAAGGACGTCACCAGCTGATCCGGAGGGCCTTTCTTTCGCAGCGCGCCCGAACTGTTCGGGCAATTGTTCACCGTAGAAGTCTTGACCCCGACAGATTCTGTCGCTTAGGTGAGCAGGGTCACACAGCGCGGCCGCAGCCGGCGCTCCTCACCTACCTCCTCCCCCGAGAGGCACCATGAGACCCTCCCCCACGCGCCGCGCCGCCACCGCGGCGATCGCCATCGTCAGCGCGGGCGCCCTGTCCGTCGGCTTCCTCGCCGCGCCCGCCGAGGCCGCACCCGACCCGGCCACCAAGCTGGCCGAGCGGCTGGTCAGGCAGACCGACGCCAAGGACGCCAACCGGCACCTGATCGCGCTGCAGCGGATCTCCGACACCAACGGCGGCAACCGCGCCGCGCCCGACGGCGAGAGCGCCGAGGCCCCTGGCTACGACGCCAGCGTCGCGTACGTGGCCGGCAAGCTGCGCCAGGCCGGCTTCATCGTCAAGACCCCGGAGTTCTCCTACCCGGTGGAGGTCGAGCTCGCCGCCTCGTTGACGGTCGGTGGCACCGCGTACCGGATCGACAAGATGGCCGAGAGCGTCGACACCCCGCCCGGTGGCCTCACCGGACCGATCCGGGTCGTGCCCGAGGACGCCACCACCGGCTGCGAAGCGGCCGACTTCGCCGGCCAGGCCTTCACCGGCTCCGTTGCTCTGATCCGCCGGGGCGGCTGCACCTTCGAGCAGAAGGCTCTGAACGCCGCCGCCGCGGGTGCGGTCGCCGCGGTGATCTCCAACAACACTGCCGGTCCGCTGACCAACGTGACCATCACCAACACCGGGCCGATCCCGGTGGGTGGCATCAGCCAGGCCGACGGCACCACGCTCGCCGCCACGCAGGCCGGCTCCGCGGCAACGGTGGAGATGCGCTACGAGATCCAGACCCGCATCAGCCACAACATCATCGCCGAGACCCACACCGGTCGGGCCCGCAACGTGGTGATGGCCGGTGCCCATCTCGATGCCGTCTACGCCGGCATCAACGACAACGGCAGCGGCTCGGCGGCGCTGCTGGACGTCGCCCTGAAGCTCGGTGGCTCGCCGAAGGTGGGCAACAAGGTCCGCTTCGCCTGGTGGGGTGCTGAGGAGCTCGGTCTGATCGGCTCGACGGAGTACGTCAAGAGCCTGACCTTCGAGCAGAAGCTCGACATCGCCCTCTACCTGAACTTCGACATGGTCGGATCGCCCAACGCGGCCTACTTCGTCTACGACGGTGACGATTCCGATGCCACCGGGGCGGGAGCCGGACCGTACGGGTCGGCCCAGATCGAGCAGACGTTCGTCGACTTCTTCGGCGACCGGCTCGGGATCGAGACCGAGGGCACCGACTTCTCCGGTCGCTCGGACTACGGCGAGTTCATCGCCGCGGGCATCCCGGCCGGCGGCCTGTTCACCGGTGCCGAAGAGATCAAGACCGAGGCTCAGGCAGCCAAGTGGGGTGGCACGGCCGGGATCGCCTTCGACCCCTGCTACCACCAGGTGTGCGACAACCTCGGCAACGTCGATCGGGTTGCGCTGGACCGCAACCTGGACGCCATGGCCTGGTCGGTCGGCCTCTACGCCTACTCCACCGAGGACATCAACGGGGTGCCCCCGCGGGCCCAGCGGTTGAAGCTCCGGTCGACGGCGAAGAACAAGATGAAGCTGGCCGGGAGCTACGTGCCCAGCGACAAGGCGGCCTGACCCACCTCAGCCGCCGATCCGCCCGCTCACCGGCCCGTCACGCTCGTCGTGGCGGGTCGGTGGCGCGCGCACCGTCTGTTGCCTCTGTAGGGTCTGGGCCGTGACCGAGCCCACCCAGCAGCCCCTGCGCGCTCCGCGGGTGCAGCGAGAGGTCACCTCCTTCGTGCGCCGCAGCAGCCGGATGCGACCGGTGCACCTGCGGGCCTGGGAACGACTGCGGCACGCGTACGTGCTGGAGGTGCCACCACGGGCCGCCAGCACCTCCGTCGCCCCGGGACATCCCCTCGACGTCGCGGCCGCCTTCGGTCGGCGGGCGCCGCTGGTCGTCGAGATCGGTCCTGGCACTGGCGAGTCCCTGGTGGCCATGGCCGCCGCCCGGCCGGAGGTCGACGTGCTCGCCTTCGAGGTCTACCTCCCCGGCGTCGCACGTACCGTCACCCGTCTGCACGAGACCGACGTCGCCAACGTGCGGCTGCTCCAGTCGGACGCGGTCGACGGTCTGACGCATCTGCTCGGCCCGGGCAGCGTGCAGGAGGTCTGGACGTTCTTCCCTGATCCCTGGCCCAAGTCTCGACACCACAAGCGGCGCCTCGTCGATCGGGCGTTCGCCGACCTGGTGGCCAGCCGCTTGCGGACGGGCGGGGAGTGGCGACTGGCCACGGACTGGGGCGACTACGCGGCCCAGATGCGGGCGGTGCTGGACACCCACCCCGATCTGGTGAACGCCGGCGCTGCTCCGGATGGTTGGGCCGAGCGCCACCCGGACCGACCCCTGACCAGGTTCGAACAACGCGGGCTCGAGGCGGGCCGGACGGTCCGCGACCTGCACTACCGGCGCCGATGAGCGGCTCTCCGACCGCTGAGGCCACGGCCGCCGAGCTCGGTCCCGTACGGTGGCGCCTCGACGTCCGCTACGACGGAACCGACTTCTCCGGCTGGGCGGCGCAGCGCGAGCTCCGCACCGTCCAAGGTGAGCTCGAGCTCTGGCTGGGACGGGTGCTGTCCCTGCCCGAGCCGCCCCGGCTGGTGTGCGCCGGCCGTACCGACGCGGGCGTGCACGCCCGTGGGCAGGTCGTTCACGTCGATCTGCACCCCTCCGCCCTGTCCGACCCGGCGGAGCTGCTCCGCCGGCTCCGCCGCGCACTGCCGCCGGACCTCGCCGTGACGGCCGTCCGGCGCGCGCCGGCGGGGTTCGACGCCCGGTTCGCCGCGAGCTGGCGGCGCTACTGCTACCGGATCAGTGACCCGAGCACCGTGCCGGATCCGCTCCGCCGTCGCGACACGACGTCGATCCCCCGCCCGCTGGACGTGGAGCGACTGAACGACGCGGCGAAGACGCTGCTGGGGCTGCGGGACTTCGGCGCCTTCTGCCGGCGCCGGGAAGGCGCGACGACCGTCCGGACCCTGCTCGACCTCACTGGCGTCCGCGGCCCCGATGCACGGATCGAGATCACCGTCCGGGCGGACGCCTTCTGCCACTCGATGGTCCGGTGTCTGGTCGGTGCGCTGGTCGAGGTGGGCTCCGGCCGACGGACGGTCGACTGGCTGACCGCCCTGACCGCCGCCGCGGTGCGCAACAGCGAGGTGCCCGTGCTGCCGGCCCACGGGCTGACGCTGGAGGAGGTCGGCTACCCGCCGGTCGACCAGCTGGCCGGGCGAGCCGCAGCCTCACGGACGCTGCGCACCCTGCCGCCGACGCCAGTGGAGACGCCGTGACCCTTCCGACAGCGGAGGAATCGCCATGACCCTTCCGACAGCGGAGGAATCGCCATGACCCTTCCGACAGCGGAGGAATCGCCATGACGGAGCACTACTTCAGCGACACCCCGACCGGTCCCGAACGCCGCCGTGAGGTCACCATCGACCTGTTCGGCCGCACGGTCACCGTCGAGACGGCCAACGGCGTCTTCGCCGGCGACGGTCTGGACCGGGGCACCGCCGTCCTGCTGCGCCAGGTGCCACCCCCGACCGGATCACCGCGGATCCTCGATCTCGGCTGTGGCTGGGGAGCGATCACGCTCGGACTGGCGCTGACCTGCCCGGGGGCCGTGATCGACGCCGTCGACGTGAACGACCGCGCCCTGGCGCTCTGCCGCGACAACGCCGACCGGCTGCACGTCGGCCGGCAGGTCCGGGTCCAGCGACCCGACCAGGTGCCCGCCGAGACCAGGTACGACCAGCTCTGGTCCAACCCGCCGATCCGGATCGGCAAGACGGCGCTGCACGATCTGCTGCTGACCTGGCTGCCGCGGCTGACCCCGGCCGGGGTGGCCCACCTGGTGGTGGCCAAGAACTTCGGGGCCGACACCCTGGCCGGCTGGTTGATCGATCAGGGCTACAGCAGTGTCCGCACCGGCACGGCCAAGGGGTTCCGCGTCCTCCAGGTCCGTCCCGGCGGCTGAGGCCCTCGTTCAGCTGTCCGAGACCGCCGACAGCACCTCCGGCCACCGCCGATCCAGCACCGTGCCGCCGCGGACCACGCCTTGCCACAGGACCAGCGAGCCGATCGCCACTCCGACGACGAGACCGAGCCAGCCCAACCACCCGAACCAGAAGGACCCGATCACCAGCGCGATGGTGGGCACGGCCAGCACGAGACTGAGCGCGCTGGTGACCCCGAACGCGGCCAGCGACGGCAGCCCGCCGCTGGCGCCCTTCTGAAAGGGGTTCGCTCCCGGTGGGGGTGCCGGCCACTGCCACAGGGTGCCGACGTAGGCACCGACACCGACGCTCACCAGCGTCAAGGCGATGCTGGTCGTCACGACCGGCAGCCACGCGGACCACTGCCCGGACAGGCTCAGCCCGATCACGATCAACACCACCACCACGGGCACGAAGACGGTCAGGGTCGACAGCACCCGGCCCAGTCGGTCCTCGAGCCCGCGCACCCCCGAGCTCGCATGCAGCCAGATGGCGCTGCCGTCGTAGCTCAGATCCTGCGCCATGCTCGACCCGATCAACCAGCACAGCAGGGTCGGGGCGAACGCGGCGATCAGCGGCTCACCGTACGGGTTCGCCACCTGAGCCACCATCAAGATCACCGGACCGATCAGGAAGCCCGCGATCCCTGCGACGTAACGAGGATCGCGACGCCAGTAGCGCAGCGTCCGAGCGGCCACGCCACCGACCGGGGTAGCCGGGTAGAGCCGGTCGACCAGGCCGCCGCCGCGCATCCGCCCCGCCCCCCGGGCCGCTTCGAGCGGCTCGGTCAGGCGCCTACCGAGGTAGTGACCCCAGACCAGCCACAGCACCACCACGAAGGCGACCGCCAGCAGCAGCCGGACGCCCGCGAGCAGCCACCGGCCCTCGGCGACGTCGGCCGGGACGGCCCAGATCCAGCCGAAGGGTGTCCAGCTCGCGAGCGTCGCAGCATCGCTCAGCAGACTCCGGAACCGGTCGGCCCCCTGGCTCAGCAGGCCGCCCACCAGGTTCGCCCCGACACCGAACACCAGACCCAGCCCGGCGAGTCCGACGAAGGCGAAGTCCCGGAACCGGCGGGAGCTGAGCACGGCGGCGAAGGCCGCGGTCCCCGCTCGGGAGAGCAGGAAGCAGGTGGCCACGCCGATCGGGATGGCCACCACGGTGGCGAGCACCGGGCCCAATCCCCGCGACCAGCTCGCGAGCAGCCCCGATGCCACCAGCACGGTCGCCACCCCCGTGCTGCTGACCAGACCGGAGATCAGCAGACCGGGCATGATCTCCCGCGCTCGCACCGGCAGCAGGGCGAACCGAGCCGGGTCGAGGGTCTCGTCGATGCCGAACACCAGCAGGGACAGCAGCAGCCAGCCGGCGGTCAGCACCGCGAAGGCCAGCGTCGTGACGTCGCCGGTCAGGGCCACCGACGACCAGCGCAGGGCGACCAGTCCGACCAGGGCCGCCACCACGATGCCGAGGGCGTAGACGATGCCGATGATCAGCCCGACCGTCCGCCACACGCTGCGGCGCAGCGCGTTGCGCAGCAGGCTCAGCTTGAGCCGGACGAGGATCGCAACCATGCCAGGGCCCCCTCCCCGGCCGCGGTGTAACCCACCAGCTCGAGAAACCGGTGCTGCAGACTGCCGTCGCCCCGGACGTCGTCGAGCGTCCCGGCGGCCAGCACCCGGCCCTGGGCGACCACGGCGAGCTCGTCGCACAGGCTCTCGACGAGCTCCATCACGTGGCTGGACAGCACCACGGTGCCGCCGCTGGCCACGTAGCCGCGCAGGATCGCCCGGATGTGCTCCCCGGACACCGGGTCGACCGACTCGAACGGCTCGTCCAAGATCACCAGGCGCGGCGCGTGGATGAGGGCGCAGGCCAGGCCGATCTTCTTCGTCATGCCGGCCGAGTACTCCACCACCAGGGTGTTGGCGTCGTCGGACAGCCCGAGTGCCTCCATCAGCTCTGCCGACCGGGCCGTGATGTCCGCCGGCGGGACCCGGCGCAGCAGTCCGACATAGCGCAGGAGCTCGGTCCCGGTCAGTCTGTCGAACAGTCTCATCCCATCGGGCAGCACCCCGATCAGGGCCTTGGCCCCCGCCGGATCGCTCCACACGTCCTTACCCAGGATCTCCGCCCGACCGGCATCCGGGCGCAGCAGGCCGGTGGCCATCGACAAGGTGGTGGTCTTCCCGGCGCCGTTGGGACCGACGAGTCCGAACAGGCAGCCCGGCCGTACGGTCAGGTGCAGATCATCGACCGCGACCTTCGGACCGAAGCGCTTGACCAGTCCGGTCAGGGCCAGCGCCGGCGCTCGGGTCGTGGGGTTCTCGCTCATGTCCCCAGTGAACACGGCCGCTTCGGTAATTCCTTGCCGGGACGAGAACCTATGAGGTTCGTCATTGACGCCGATGACATTTTCTCGTTACGTTGACTTAACACTGAGAGCGCTCCCACGGTCTCGGTTCCCCTCCCCCACCCACCCGCGTAACCAGTCTTCATCCCCGAGGAGACTCCCCATGGCAACGCTGCCGACCCTGCCCTCGAGCGACCCCTCAGCCGGGTCCTCGTCCACCCCCGACACCCAGCCCGATCCCACTCCCGCCAGTCCGCCGGGACCCGCCCGCGCCGGGCGACCCCGACGTCGTCGATCCCGGTGGGCGGCCTCACTGGTCGCCCTCAGCCTCGCCGCCGGCACCCTCGTGGCCGGCACCGTCTCCCGCCCGGCCGAGGCCGCGATCACCGGTGTCGGAGCGGGCTCGTACACCACGACCCTGCCCGCCGGGAAGTCGTTGCCCACCGGCTGCGGCGACATCTCCACCAACCCGCGTGGCGCGCTCACCGCGAACGCCCCCAAGGGCCCGGTTCCCACCAACGACTGGTGGTCCTCGATCCTGTTCAAGAAGACCGACTGCGCGTTCGGCGAGCCGCTGTACGCGCACCCGGCGGCGTACGACACCTATCCGGGTGGTCTGGGTATCTCGTACACCAACACACCGACCATCACGGGCACCGCGACCGGCGTCGGTGAGTACAAGTTCAGCTACACCCGTGACCTGCTGGTCGGCGTCGCCGGCCTGAACGTGGGACGGGTGCAGGTCGACGACTGGTCGGACTGGACGGTCAGCCCGGCGTGGGTCGACGGCAACCGCTCGCTGAAGGCGACCATCGGCCACGGACTGCCGATGTCCTACTTCGACGTGACCGGCGGCGGCAGCGCGCAGATCAGCACCGACGGGCAGCCCAAGGTGTGGGCGAACACCGGTTCCATGATCGGCTTCAGCATCCGTGATCATGACTACGTCGCGTACGCCCCCACCGGCGCGACCTGGGTCGTGAACGGTGGCTCGATCACCTCGACGCTGGGTGGCAAGAGCTACTTCACCGTGGCCGTGCTCCCCACCAAGGCGGCCGACACCGACAGCACCCGCACCGCCCTCGCCACCTCCTACGGCCGCTACGCCCACGCGCACGTCACCGGCACCAAGATCAGCTACGACTACGCGGCCGGCAGCGGCAAGGTGAACAGCACCTACTCCTTCACCACCGAGGCCAAGGAGGGCAGCGAGACCAAGACGGTGGTGTCCCTCTATCCGCACCAGTGGAAGGACCTGGTCGGCGGCTCGCCGATCGGCCAGACCTACGTCTCGCCTCGGGGGCAGATGAAGAACCTGGTCGGGGTGTCCAGCTTCGCGACCTCGATGTCGTACCACGGGATCCTGCCGGAGCTGCCGGCGGTGGCCACCTCCACCGGCGCCGACAAGGCGACCTTGATCAACTACCTGAGCCAGGTCGCCGACGACCCGGCCGGGGAGCAGAAGCCCGACACCTACTGGGCCGGCAAGGGTCTCGGTCGATCGGCTCGGATCGCCGAGATCGCCGACCTGGTGGGCGAGACGGCCACCCGCGACAAGGCGCTGGCGGCGATGAAGAGGACGCTGGAGAACTGGCTGACCGCCTCCTCGGGCGAGAACGACCACCTCTTCTACTACGACCAGAACTGGGGGACCCTGATCGGCTACGAAGCCAGCTACGGGTCCGACCAGGAGCTGAACGACCACCACTTCCACTACGGCTACTTCATCGCGGCGGCGGCCACGGTGGCCAAGTTCGACCCGAGCTGGGCGAAGTCCAGCCAGTACGGCGGCATGATCGACCTGCTCATCCGCGACGCCAACAACTACGACCGGAGTGACACCCGCTTCCCGTACCTGCGGGACTTCGACATCTACGCCGGGCACGACTGGGCGTCCGGGCACGGCGCCTTCGCCTCGGGCAACAACCAGGAGTCCAGCTCCGAGGGCATGAACTTCGCCGGCGCCTTGATCCAGTGGGGCCAGGCGACCGGTAACACCGCCGTCCGCGACGCCGGCATCTACATCTACACCACGCAGGCGGCGGCGATCGCCGACTACTGGTTCGACGTCGACAACGACGTCTTCCCGGCTCAGTTCCAGCACAGCACGGTCGGCATGGTCTGGGGCGACGGCGGCGCGTACGCCACCTGGTTCACCGCCGATCCCGAGAAGATCCAGGGCATCAACCAGCTGCCGATCACCGGTAGCCACCTCTACCTGGGTCTGCACCCGGCCTACAACAAGGTCAACTACGACGAGGTGGTCCGCAATCGCGGGGGCGAACCCACCGCCTGGCAGGACATCCTCTGGGAGTTCCTGGCCCTCGGCGATCCCGACCTGGCGCTGAGCAAGTTCAAGGCGAACCCGAACTTCGTCTCCGAGGAGGGCGAGTCCAAGGCCCACACGTTCCACTGGATCCGCAACCTCGCCGCGCTCGGCAACGTCGATGCCGGCATCACTGCCGACAACCCGCTGGCCGCGGTGTTCACCAAGAACGGGCAGCGCAGCTACGTGGTGGCGAACATCTCCTCGGCCGCCCTGACCGTCACCTTCTCCAACGGGACCAAGGTGACCGCGCCGGCCGGCAAGACCGTGGTCACCGGTGCCATCACCTGGAGCGGGGGCAACGCCTCGGCGACTCCGGGGACCGACCCCACGCCGACGCCGGACCCACCACCCCGACCCCCACCCCCACGCCGACCCCCGACCCGACCACGCCGGCGCCGACCCCCACACCCACGCCGACCCCCACACCCACGCCGACCACGCCGACACCGACCGCGACACCCACGGCGCCGGGCCAGGCGGGGCGGTACTTCCTCACCGCTGACGGGAAGCTGGCGACCACCGGGACGGGCTCCGGCACAGTCACCCTGCTCCCGGCCAACTGCCAGTGCGACGGAACGCCGGACAAGGCCACGGTGTTCACCGCCACCGGGGTGAACGGCACGTGGACCGGAGCGAGCGCCGCGTTCGACCTCGCGCTCGACGCGGGCAGCGCGGTCGGCAGCGCCAGCCAGGTCCGGATCTCCTACGACCTGACCGGCAACGGGTCGTTCGACCGAGTGGAGACCTACAGGTACTTCGCCACCGATCCGGTGCCCGGCTACGAGCACTACACCCAGGACCGGCAGCTGCTCGGCGCGACCGGCACCATGGCGGCGCTGGCCGGCGGCACGATCAAGGTCGAGGTGTGGAACGCGATCGGCAACCAGCCGACCACCCTCGGAGTCGGATCGCTGTCCCGACTGGATCTACCGCTGCGGTGACCCTGCGACCGCCCGCGCCCCGGCCAGGTCCCCGGACTAGGATCGAAGGCGATTCCGAACCGGTCTACAACGAGGAGAGCAATGGCTGACTACGTCCTGCCCGATCTGCCCTACGACTACGGAGCACTCGCGCCGCACATCTCCGGCGAGATCATGGAGCTCCACCACGACAAGCACCACGCCACGTACGTGAAAGGTCTGAACACCGCTCTCGAGCAGCTGGCCGAGGCTCGGGACAAGGACTCGTTCGGGAGCCTGGTCGGTCTCGAGAAGACCCTTGCCTTCCACCTCGGCGGACACGTCAACCACTCGGTCTTCTGGCCGAACCTGTCCCCGGACGGTGGCGACAAGCCGGACGGCGCTCTGGGTACGGCGATCGACGAGTACTTCGGCAGCTTCGACAAGTTCCGCGCCCACTTCGAGGCGAACGCCAACGCCATCCAGGGCTCCGGCTGGTCGATCCTGGTCTGGGACGCCCTCGGCCAGCGGCTGAACATCGTCCAGCTGTACGACCAGCAGGCCAACGTGCCCCTCGGCCAGGTCCCGATCGTGCTGCTCGACATGTGGGAGCACGCGTTCTACCTGCAGTACAAGAACGTCAAGGCCGACTACGTGAAGGCCTGGTGGAACGTGGTCAACTGGGCGGACGCCCAGGCCCGCTTCGCCGCCGCGGTCGCGCAGACCCCGGGCTTGCTCACGCCCTGAGCCCGGCGTACGACGACCAGCATCGACTGTGAACACGGCGTCCACCCCGAGCGGGTGGACGCCGTGTTCGCGTCCGGCCGCGGCTCCGCGGGTTCAGCCGACCGTGCCGGTGACGTCGACCACCACGTGCACCGCCGTGTTGGCGTAGAACTTGATCTGCCGGGAGCTGGAGACACCCACCAGGACCATCGAGCGGGTGCGGTCCGTCGTTCACCGCCGAGACCACCGACCGGCGGACCTGGGTCGCGGAGCCGGAGCTGATCGCGGTGTCGGCCAGGGTGGCGAACAGGGACCCGGTGCCGGCGGTCCGGAGGCGCCCGAGGGCGTCGACGGTCGAGCCGCTCTCGTTGTACACGTACCACTCGATGTCTCGGACACGTGCTCCCCCGCGGGTATCTCCACGGTGGCCCACAGATAGGGCGACGCGGCGCTCGAGTAGGCGCCCAGCCCGCCGTACTGGCGGGTCGCCGCGCCACTCTCTGGTTGGGAGTCCAAACCAGGACACGTGCCGGAAGACGTAACCGCTGATCGGCGGTGATGCAGCCGTGCTGGTCAGGTGCCCCTCGGGACTCATCACGGATCTGACCGACCGGTGGTGTCGTGGACGACCAGGACCTGTTGTCGGACGATAGGTCATCCCGGGTCGAGGAGCGAGGCTCGAGCAGACGCCACGACAAGGCGGCCGGGCAGTTCACCCCTTGCGCACCCAGCTTCGGTCGGCGGGGGTACGAAAGCGCAGACTTGGCTCGTGAGCGACCTCGAACTTCGCAGGTTCGACCGATGACGGCGTGGGCATTCGATGAGTGCGCGGCAGGTATCAGTCGGCGTCGGCTCGAAGTCTTGACAGGTGTGACCACGTTCCTGCACCCGCTCACCGAGTCGAAGGGAACCGCCGTGGCCGGATGGCCACCCGTGATGGCGACCCGGACCCGCGTCGTCGCCTACCGGAACCTGTCGGGCTCGCGGCGGTCCACCCGAACCGAGCCGCCCTCACCCCCCGTCAGGAACCAGGCCTGCCCGGTGCCGAGCACCGTCACCGACGAGCCACCCACTGTCGCCGGACCGTCAGTGGCCGGGTCCAGGATGACCAGCGTGTTCTCGTCGACCGCGATCCCGGAAGTGATCTGTCCCGCTGCGACTGCCGCAACCAGGCGGGAGAGCGTGCCCCACTGGCTCGTGTGCACCTCGATCGTCGACGAGATCAGCCCGAGTCCGTCGACGACGGTGACCTGGTCGAGGTCCTCGGCGTTGTCTTCGTGCGTCACCGCCGTCGGGCCGAGCCGCCAGCCACCCAGCAGGGCCCGCTCCGGCGCGATCATCGCGCCGGCAGAGAACCCCGCGTACGGCAGTCCGTCGGTCACGGCCTCGCGAATCGCGCCGGCGTACGGCAGGAGCACCCGGTGGTAGGCGGGCGTCAGGCCCCCGCCGACGAGCAGGCCGTCGAGACCCGCGAAGAAGGTCGGGTCCGGGTTCGTGCCATCGGACAGCCGCAGGGGATCGTCCCGGTCCTCCGCGGCGGTCGCCGACTCCACGGCGACCTCCCCGGACCGGCTCAGTGCCTGACGGAACCAGTCGACAGCCGACTCCAGATCCGCCGGCTCCGCCACGATCACCACGGCGATCCGCGGGGTCGCTCGTCCCGCTCGGGCCGCCCGGTCGCGCGCCTGTGCGACGAACGGACCGTAGACCGTCTCGGCCAGCTCGACCTCACGGCCGCCACCGATCAGATGCACGCTCATGGCCTCGAGAGCGTAGTGGGCGGGTCGTGGACTCGATGACACCGGTCGCCGCCGACGCCGCCGTCGCGCCGCGCTCGGCGGTGGTGATCGGGGGGAGCATGGCCGGGCTGCTCACCGCCGCGGCCCTGGCCAGGCACGGCTGGACCGTGCGGGTGCTGGAGCGCGATCCGCTGCCCGTCGATCCGACGCATCGCCGCGGCGTACCCCAGGATCGGCAGGCCCACATCCTCCTGCACCGGGGCATGGTCGCCATCGAGTGCCTGCTGCCCGGGTTCCGGGGCGAGCTGCTGTCCCGTGACGCCGTGCCGTTCGACACCGGCACCATGCCCTGGCTCGGTGAGTACGGCTGGCTGGCCACCGGTCTCGAGGGCTGGGAGATCGTGTCCGCGACCAGGCCGCTGATGGAGGCGGTCACCAGGGAGCTCATCCGGGCGCTCCCGGGGATCACCGTGCAGCCGGAGACCAGGGTGACGGGCCTGCACGTCGGCACGGACGGGTGGCTGGTCTCGGCCGAGCCGACAGTGCCCGACGACGACGCGGTGACCACCCTGGCCGCCGACGTCGTGGTGGACGCCTCGGGTCGCGGCTCGCGGCTCGACCGTTGGCTGCCAGAGCTGGCGGAGAGCGGCGTCGAGGAGGTCGACGCGCGGGTCGGGTACGCCGGGCGTCTCTATCAACAGGGCGGCCCGCTCCCGGTGCGGTCCGGGGTGATGGTGTTCGGTCGGGCCGAGGACGGCGCCTCTGGCCTCGCCCTTCCGGTGGAGGGCGGACAGTGGATGATCTCCGCCACCGGGCTCGGCGACCAGCGTCCACCCAGGGAGGCGGCCGCCTTCGAGCACTTCCTCGACGCACTGCGCGACCCGGCCATCACCGACCTCGTCGGCTGCCTCGAGCCGGTGAGTGACGTCGCTGTCCACCGGCAGACCGCCAACCGACGCCACGGCTGGGGCCAGCACGGCAGGTGGCCGGCCGGGCTGCTCGTCGTCGGTGACGCGCTCTGCTCCTTCAACCCGGTCTACGGTCAGGGCCTCACCGTCGCTGCCCTCCAGGCGGAGGCGGTCGCCGGCTGGCTCGCCGCGGATCGCACCATCGACCACCGCCTCCAGCGTCGGCTGCGGGCGATCACCGACCTGCCGTGGTCCATCGCGACCAGCAACGACCTCAGATTCCCGACAGCGACAGCTCGGCCGTCGGTGCAGCAGCGCCTGTCCGCTCGTCTGACGGACCGGATGGCGCGCCTCGCAGCGGCCGGCAACGCGCGCGCCACCAAGGCCTTCAGCGACGTCTACCACCTGATGGCGTCTCCGACCGCGTTCCTGCATCCAGCGCTGCTGCTCACCGCGGCGCGACCCCTGCCGCGGAACCGGCTGCCCCGGCCCGCGGTGCTCGACGAGCTCAGCCGGTGTCGTCGGGAGCGCCCACGGGCGGACCCAGCAGGCGCTTGACGTCGTCCAGGGTGTCAGCCTCGGCCGCCTTCTTGTCCGGTCGGTAGCGCAGCACCCGGGCGAAGCGCAGGGCCACCCCACCCGGGTAACGGGTGGAGTTCTGCAGTCCGTCGCAGGCGATCTCGACCACCGTGGTCGGCTCGACGTGGACGGTGTGCCGGTCACTGCTGACCGCTATCGACGTGAAGTGCTCGGTCTGCCACCGCAACAGCTCGTCGGTCATTCCCTTGAAGGTCTTGCCGAGCATCACCGGCTCGCCGGTGGTGGCGTCGCGGGCCGCCAGGTGGATGTTGGACAACCAGCCCTCGCGCCGTCCGTAACCCCACTCCACTCCGATCACCAGCAGGTCCAGAGTGTGCCGTGGCTTCACCTTGATCCAGGACGCCTGCCGACGACCGGCGGAGTATCCCGCCTCCGGTTGCTTCACCACCACACCTTCGAAGCCGCGCGCCACCGCCGAGTCGAACACGTCGGTGAGCTCGTCGACCGTCGTGACCGTCGTGCGCTCGACCCGGAGTCCCGCCGGCAGCAACCGTTCCAGCTCGGCGGTTCGCTCGGTGAGAGCCACATCGAGCAGCGTGCGCCCGTCCACCTGCAGGACGTCGAAGAAGAACACCCGCAACGCCAGGCCCTGCTCCCCGTCGGTCGAGTGGGTGGCGGTGCGTGAGGCCACCAGCTGGAAGGACTCCGGTCGTCCGTCGGGCCGCAGCGCGAGCACCTCGCCGTCGAGCACCAGCTCCTCGGCGGCGATCGCCCGGACAGCCTCGACCACCTCGGGCAGGCGCTCGGTGATCTCGTCCAGCGAACGGGTGAAGACCCGTATCTCGTCGCCGCGGCGATGCACCTGCACTCGGATGCCGTCCAGCTTGACGTCCACGATCGCTGGCACGCCGGACTTCGTCAGGGCAGCCTCCGGACCGGGCGCGCTGGCCGCCAGCATCGGCTGGATCGGCGTCCCCACCGCCAGTCCCACCGCGGCCAGCGCCTCGGCCCCACCCGCCACCAGCAGCCTGGCGACCTCGGTGGTGGACGACAGCAGCATGGCGGCTCGTCGCACCACGGCCGGATCAACTCCGTACGCTCGCGCCATCCCCTCCTGCACCAGCGCATCCATGGCCCCCTGTCGGAGGTCACCGAGCACCAGTCCGCGCAGGAACGCCTGCTCCCGCTCGGTGGCTCGACCGAACAGGTCTGCGGAGAGTGCGCCGCGTCGGCCGGCGGAGCCCGCACCGGACAGCCCGGCCATGGTCTCGAAGGTGCCATCCACCTGCCTCAGGGTGAGTGACGGCTCGGCTACCGGCACCGGCAGCTCGGCCAGTCCTCGCCAGCCGAGTCCCGGGCGGCGCTGACGCAGCGTCCCCGCGAGATAGCTGACGGCGATCTCGAGATCGCCCGGTCCGGCCTCAGCCAGGGTGGCTGCCAGCAGCTCCCGCTTGGCGTTCCGCGACCGGGTCGCGGCGACGGCGGTCCAGGTCTCGGCGAGTCGATCCAGTAGCACGGTGCCATCCTCACCCGCAGCACCGACAGCCCGGCCGGGTGTGGGCGTTCTCCCTCAGTCGACGGATTTCGGGGCCACGTGCGGGCTGCTCGGAACGCCGCAAGGTCACGATTGCGTACCAACGCCCCGTGTCGTCGATCTTGCTGCCAGGAAGGCTGGCGCCCACGGCGAAGTGGTATACGCTCCCCGGTGTAGGAGCGCTCTCACAAGAGGGCTCGCAACGATGCGGTTACTAAATGGACGTTAGGCATTGACACCGAACCGGTTAAGTGGTGTGTTGTCACCTGAACGTTCGTTGAGAGTGGGGGACGCGATGCCGCAGACCACGGGGATACTCCGCCGTGCCTGTTTCGCCACCCTCCCCTTCGGGCTCGTCCCGGCTCACAGTTCGCCTGTGCAGCGTCAGGCTGCACAGCACCCGACGGCTCGTCTCCGTGCCCGGGAAACCCGCATCACCGATCGGCCTGCGGTCGCCCACCCACCCGTGGCGACACCGTACGGTTCGATCCGTCCTCCGCGTGAGGACATTCGTAGTTCGGCCGTCGGCCGAGTCATCCACGGATCGGCCGTCGGCCGTGACGACAGTTGCATCACGCGTTCCAAGGAAGGAAGCAATGAACGACCAGAATGATCACGACTTCACCGGTGGGGACCTCAAAGCCGCAGTGACGGGTTGGACCCCGAACCGCCGCCGGTTCCTCTCGGTCGCCGGCCTCGCGGTCGGTGGTGCCGTGGTGGGCACCACGGCGGCCGGCTGTGGCACCGCCCAGACCGGCAACTCCACGGGCGGCGATGGCAGCTCCAAGGGCCGGGCCGGCGCTGCCGGCGAGACCCTCTTCATCGCCGGGTTCCAGTGGGGACCACCCACCAGCTTCAACCCGTTCGGGGCCAACCCCGCGTGGCCCACGGGCGGCGGTCAGAGCCAGCTGATCTACGAGTCGCTGCTCCGGTTCAACCTGCTGGACGGGTCGCTGGTCGGTGGTCTCGCCAAAGAGGTCCAGCAGCCCGACGCCAGCACCATCGTGCTGCCGATGCAGGACGGCACCAAGTGGTCCGACGGCAGCGAGCTCACCGCCGAGGACGTGGCCTTCACGTTCGACCTGGCCAAGCAGACCGCGCTGTCGTTCTCGGCCATCTGGAGCTACGTCGACAGCATCGAGGCCACTGATCCCGCCACCGTGACGATCAAGCTCAAGGACGATCCGTACAACCCGGGCTTCGTCAAGAACGTGCTGTCCACCACCCTGATCGTGCCCAAGGCCGTGTGGAGCAAGATCGCCCCGGACAAGATCACGGCCGACACGAACCTCGCGCCCATCGGTTCCGGTCCGTACAAGCTCGACAAGGCCGACCAGACCCAGGTCAGCCTGACGCGGGACGACGCCTACTGGGGCAAGGACGTCTTCGGCACCCCGGCGATGACCGCCATCAACCACCCGATCTTCAAGAGCAACAACGACGGTGACCTGAAGCTGGAGAGCGGCGAGATCGACGTCTCCCAGCAGTTCACCGCCCAGATCTGGAAGATGTGGGAGGACAAGGGTGCCCCGGTCGGGACCTGGCTGAAGGACAAGCCCTATTACGTCCCGGGCAACATCCCGCTGATCATCTTCAACCTGTCCAAGAAGGGCCTGGACAACCCGAAGGTCCGCCAGGCGATCGCCTACTCGATCGACTACGCGAACATCGCCAGCACCGCCATGTCGGACTACTCCGCGCCGGCCAACGCCTCCCTGATCATCCCCACCGGCTATGAGTCGAAGTTCTACGACTCCGCGGCGGTGGAGTCCGAGGGCTGGACGTACAACAAGGAGAAGGCCGTCGAGATCCTCGAGGGCGATCTCAAGGCCAAGAAGGGCTCGGACGGCATCTACGTGCTGCCCGACGGCACCAAGCTGGGCGGCTGGAAGGTCATCTGCCCGACGGGTTGGACCGACTGGAACACGGCGCTGGAGATCGTGGCCAAGTCCGCCCAGGCGGTCGGCATCGGGATCACGACCGAGTTCCCCCAGGCCCCCACCTGGACCCAGAAGATGCAGAACGGCGACTTCGACATCGTCATGAACGGCTACTCCGGGGTCAGCCCGGCCAGCCCGTGGATCCGGTTCCGGGACGCCCTCGACGATCGCGGGGTCGCCCCCATCGGCAAGCGGGCCGACTGGAACTACGGCCGGTTCAAGAACTCCAAGGTTTCGGCCCTGGTCGACGCTGCGGCCGGCGCGAAGAGCGACGACGAGGCCAAGACCGCCTATGCGTCGCTGGACAAGATCTACCGCGAGGAGATCCCTTGCGTCCCGCTGATGTACCGCCCGCTGGAGTTCTACGAGTTCAACACGTCCAACTGGGAGGGTTTCCCGACCGAGGAAGATCCCTCGGCCCCCCCGCAGTTCTCCGGAGCCGGCATCGGTTGGCTGTTCAAGCTCAAGCGCGTCGGCGGCTGAGCGTACTGATCCCCTAGAGGCGGAGGCACCCACAATGAACCTGGCGCGCTACTTCTTGCGCAAGATCGGCTGGTACCTGGTCGTGTTCGTCGCGGCCATGCTCATCATCTTCATTCTCCCCCGGATGATCCCGGGCAATCCGGTCGACGCTCTCGTCGCCCAGATGACCCGGGGCGGCGGAGCGAGTGGAGATGCGGTCAAGGCCATCTACGAGAACTACATGCGGGAGTTCGGGCTCGACCAGCCGATGTGGAAGCAGTTCCTCACCTACCTGGGCAACGTGCTCCAGGGAGACCTCGGCACGTCGTTCGCGCAGTATCCGGCGTCGGTCAACACGCTGATCGCGCAAGCGCTGCCCTGGAGCATCGCGCTCCAGCTGCCGGCGATCATCGTCGGCTGGGTCGTCGGGAACATCGTGGGTGCCATCGCCGCCTTCAAGGGAGGCTGGTTCGACCGCGGGGGATTCCTCGCGTCGCTCTTCCTCTCCTCCATCCCGGCCTACTGTCTGGCCATCATCCTGCTCTTCGTGTTCGCCGTGACGCTGGGAATGTTCCCGGTGGGTGGGGCCTACTCCTTCGGGCTGTCGCCGGAGTTCTCGCTGGCCTTCTTCGGTGATGCGATCACCTACTTCTGGCTGCCGTTCTGGTCGATCGTGCTGGTCTTCATCGGCGGCCAGGCCGTCGGGATGCGGTCCATGGCGATCTACGAGAACGGTTCGGACTACGTCAACTACGGCCGCGGACTGGGTCTGCGGGACAACACCACGGTGCGCTACATCTTCCGCAACGCGATGTTGCCGCAGATCACCGGTCTGGCCCTGGCCATCTCCGGCATGATCGCGGGTGCCCTGATCATCGAGCTGGTCTTCTCCTATCCCGGACTGGGCACGCTGCTGTTCGGTGCGATCGGAACGAACGACTACCCGGTGATCCAAGCCATCGTGCTGATCCTCACCCTGGCCGTCCTGCTGGCCAACTTCTTGGTCGATCTCACGTACGGCCTCATCGACCCCCGGATTCGGGCTGCACAGAGCGGAGACCGCTGATGAAATCGGTCCACTTCACACCTCGCTTCTACGTCGCCGCGGCGACGCTGGCGGTGATCCTGCTGATCGCCATCGTCGGACCGCTGATCGTGCAGACCGACCCGAACGCCACCGTGGGTGGCCTCTACGACAAACCGGCGGGTTGGGGCCCGCTGTTCCTCGGCACTGACAACGAGGGCCAGAGCGTGATCGCCAACCTGGTCTACGGAACCCGCACCTCGTTGATCGTCGGCCTGATCGCCGGCACCATCGCCACCGTGATCGGCTTGACCGTCGGGCTCATCGCCGGCTTCAAGGGCGGGCTGGTCGACAACATCCTCTCCAGCGTGACCAACATCTTCCTGGTCATCCCCGTCATCATCGTGATCATCCTGATCAGCGTCGCGCTCGACAATCGCAGCATCTTCATCCTCTCCTTTGTGATCGGCATCTGCTCCTGGCCCTGGCTCGCTCGTGCCGTGCGGGCCCAGACCGTCAGCGTGCGAACCCGGGAACACATCGACGTCGCCATGATGTCGGGCGCGAACTTCTGGTCCATCCTGGTCCGCGACGTGCTGCCGTACCTGCTGTCGTACGTGGTGATGGCCTTCGTCCTGCAGGTGTCCGGGGCGATCCTGTTCGAGGCGACCCTCAGCATGCTGGGTCTCGGCCCGAGCGGGGCGGTGAGCCTCGGAGTGATGCTCTACTGGGCGATCGCGTGGGGCTCCGTCCGCACCGGTGCGTGGTGGGCCTTCGTCCCGCCGACCGTGATGCTGACGCTGATCTCGTTCTCGCTGTTGCTGCTGCAGTCCAGCCTGGACGAGCTGTTCAACCCGCGGCTGCGGCGCGGCAAGATGAAGCGCAAGCCGGGCACCGGCTCGAAGTACGAGATCCCGGCCGCCGAAGGCCCGTCCCCGTCGCTCACCGCCGGCGGGGTCGCCGAGGGTCCGGCGCCGATCGAAGACAACAAGGTGGTAAGGGACTGATGGCGGAGCTACTCAACGCCCAGAACATCCGCGGCGTCTACTACACCCCCGCGGGCGCCGAGGTCGTCGGTGTCGACAACGTCTCGATCGCGATGGCCGAGGGCGACGTGCTCGGTCTGGCCGGCGAGTCCGGCAGTGGCAAGTCCACGCTTGGCGCGATCATCTCTCTCACCGCGCGCGACCCCCTGGTGGTCGAGCACGGGACGTTGGCGATCGACGGCAAGGCGCAGGACCTCTCCAACATGGCCGGCATCCCGCGGACCTGGCGAGGCGCGGTCGTGTCCATGCTCCCCCAGGGAGCGATGAACTCGGTCAGCCCGACCATGAAGGTCCGGGACCTGGTCTTCGACGTCATGCGGGCCCACGACGGCAAGATCAAGAGGGACGAGGCCCTGGACCGCGCCCGGGACCGGCTGGTGACCCTGGGCCTGCCCACTCGGGCACTGGACGCGTATCCCCACCAGCTGTCCGGTGGCATGAAGCAGCGGGTCGTCACCATCATCAGCACCCTGCTCAACCCGCGACTGCTGGTCGCCGACGAACCGACCTCGGCGCTGGACGTGTCCTCGCAGAAGGCGCTGATCGAGATGCTGCTGGAGATGCTGGAGAAGGAGATCATGTCCGGCGTCATCTTCGTCACCCACGACCTGCCGGTGCTGCGGACGGTCGCCAACCGGATCGCCGTCATGTACCAGGGCAGGGTCGTGGAGTCCGGGCCGACCGCGGTGATGGTGGAAGACCCGGAGCACCCGTACACCCGGGCGCTGCTGAGCTCGGTCCTGACCCCGGAGCCGAAGTACGCCAAGATCAGGATCGAGGGCATGCGGGCCTTCGACAGAGAGTTGTTCGAGGCTCCGGAGGTGAAGCACTGATGGACGGGATCTTCACGGCTCAGAATCTGACCAAGACATTCGGGAGCGGCAAGACCGCGGTCACCGCCGTCAACGACGTCTCGTTCGCCCTGCAGAAGGGCCAGATCACCACGATCGTGGGTGAGAGCGGGTCGGGGAAGTCGACCATCGCGCGGATGGTGCTCGGACTGCTGCCCATCACCTCGGGCACCGTGACCTTCCAGGGCAAGGACGTCACCAACCCGAAGGGCAACGACCGAGCGAAGTACTGGCGGGACGTGCAGGCGGTGTTCCAGGACCCGTTCTCGGCGTTCAACCAGTTCTTCACCGTGAAGACGCTGCTCTATCGCTCGATGCGGTTGCTGAACGAGAGCGTCGGTCAGGACCGGCTGGAGGAGGCCCTCGGTCACGTCGGGATGGATCTGTCGGTGCTGGACCGCTACCCCCACCAGCTGTCGGGTGGTCAGCGACAGCGGGTGATGATCGCCCGGGCCCTGATGCTGCGGCCGACACTGCTGGTGGCCGACGAGGCCACGGCCATGCTCGACGCGTCGCTGCGGGTGAACATCTTGAACGTGCTCACCGACCTGCGGGACGAGCTGGACATGACCGTCCTGTTCATCACCCACGACATCGGCCAGGCGTGCTACGTCGCCGATCAGGTGCTGGTGATGGAGCACGGGGTGATGGTCGAGCAGGGCACCGTGGACAAGGTGATCTTCAATCCCGAGCACGACTACACCAAGAAGCTGGTGGCCGACGTGCCCAAGCTGCACGAGGAGATCGAGCTGAACGTCGGCGATCACGAGGCCGCGGCCAGGGACCTGGCCTGAGCCCTCGACACCGCTGAACGCCGCGGCCCCGTCCCTCGCTCGAGGGACGGGGCCGCTGCCGTTCTGGTGCCGGCGGTGATCGCCGGCGGGATCCGCTGAACCGGGTACTGGCAGGGCCTCCCACTTCGGTCCGGCAGCCCGTAGCGTCGACGTCCATGGACCGTCGCAGCGAGATCCGGGAGTTCCTCTCCTCCCGCCGGGCGAGGATCACCCCGCAGCAGGCCGGCCTGCCGGCCTGGGGTGGCACCCGCCGGGTCCCCGGCCTGCGTCGCGAGGAGGTCGCACTGCTGGCCGGGGTCAGCATCGACTACTACACCCGACTCGAACGCGGCGGTCTCGACAGCGCCTCCGACGCGGTCCTGGACGCGATCGCGAATGCCCTGCAGCTCGACGACGCCGAACGGGTCCACCTCGACAACCTGGCGAGGGCCGCGCAGACCGGACCCCGGCGCCGGCGCCGGCCGGCCCGTCCGGCCGGGATCCGACCCGAGCTGCAGCGGATCCTCGACGCGATGACCGAGGCCCCCGCCTACCTCCGCAACGGACGGCGCGACCTGCTCGCCGTCAACCGGCTCGGCCGAGCCCTGTACAGCGAGATCTACGACACGCCGCACCGGCCGGTCAACGTCGCGCGCTTCGTGTTCCTCGACCCACGCGCCCGGAGCTTCTTCCTCGACTGGACCACGGCCGCCAGGGACATGGTCGCCGCGCTCCGGATCGAAGCCGGCCGGAATCCGCACGATCGGTCCCTGACCGAGCTCGTCGGGGAGCTGTCGACACGCAGCGACGAGTTCGCGACATGTTGGGCGTCTCAGAACGTGCGCTTCCACCGCAGCGGGCAGAAGGACGTCCACCACCCCGTCGTCGGGGACCTCCACCTCAGCTTCGAAGCCATGGAGCTGCCCGCCGACCCCGGCCTCTCCCTCGTCGTCTACAGCGCCCGACCGGGCAGCCCCTCCGATGACGGACTCCGCCTCCTGGCCTCCTGGTCAGCCACTCTGGGTGACGAAGATGCAGCCGCGCCGGACGCCGAACCCGTACGCGCGGTCTCCCCGGATCAGTGACCGCGGCGGGTGGCCGTGCATCCTGGCGAAAACCCGCCCGAACCGTCCGAACGATCACCGTGTGAGCCATCCGTGCGACCGACGTCGGGCGGGACGCAGAAACGGCGCCCGCCCCAAGGGGTGGACGCCGTTTCGGGCGATCGCGTACGGGCTCCGACTCAGGCCTTGTCGGTCGAGGAAGCCTCTTCGTCCGACGAGTCGTCGCTCGGGGACTCCTGGTCGGAGACCGCCTCGTCACGCTCTTCGGTGCCCTCGACCAGCTCGGTGGCCGGGGACTCGTCCGCACTGTCCGGCGAAGCCGGGCTGTCCGCGCTCTCCGGGGAAGCCGGGCTCGACTCGGACACCGGAGCCGTCGCCGCGGCGGCCGGGGCCGGGGTCGACGACGCGGCCGCCACCGGCTCGGTGACCAGCTCGATCAGCGCCATCGGTGCGTTGTCACCCTTGCGCGGACCGACCTTGGTGATCCGGGTGTAGCCACCCGGGCGACCCTCGAAGGTCGGGGCGATCTCGGTGAACAGAACGTGCACCACACCCTTGTCCCGAACGGTCTTGAGCACCTCGCGGCGGGCGTGGATGTCTCCACGCTTCGCCTTGGTGATCAGCTTCTCCGCGACCGGGCGGAGCCGCTTGGCCTTGGCCTCGGTGGTCACGATCTTGCCGTGCTCGAACAGCTGGCTGGCCAGGTTCGCCAGGATGATCCGCTCGTGAGCGGGGCTGCCGCCCAGGCGGGCGCCCTTGGCTGGTTGGGGCATCTCAGTTCTCCAGTTTTCTCAGTTGATCGATCCGAC
>CAVPPP010000022.1:0-31601 GCA_963707005.1 uncultured Actinomycetota bacterium | reverse complement strand
AGAGGCGGTTCTCTCCCTCGGACAGGGCGTCGCTGCGCACCACCAGCCGAGGTCTGCTGGCCCGAGACCGCCACGACCGCTGGGGCTGGGATCAGGTGCAGGTCGCCGGACAGTCCAAGTGGTCCACCCTGCGGCGTCGCCTGCGAGGCCGATGGGGCTATGTGGTCATCGCGGCCCTGTTCGTGGTCGGGCTGATAGGTGGACTCGCGTCCGGACTCGTCATGGCAGGCATGGGAGCGCTGGGCGTGGCTGTCTTCGTGCTGGTGAAGAGCTTCCTGCGGCCCGCTGCAGGGCCGCGGCAGCGCCGAACGGCGGCCATCACCGCCGTCGCCGGTGTGGCCTCCCTCATCGTCGGCGGAGCACTCGCCCCCGCCACCGCCCCCGAGCCGACATTCGTCGCGCTGCCAGCCAGCCCACCATCAGCGAGCAACGCACCAAGATCCTCGCCGACGACTCAGAGCCCCATCCCGACCACACCCACACCGGCGACATCACATGCGGCAACGCCGACCGTGGCCGACAGGCGCGCGGCCGCCGAAGCGAAAGCCAAGGCCGAAGCCAACGCCAAGGCACAAGCAGTGAAGAAGGCGGCAGCAGCGAAGAAGGCGGCGAGCGGCAGAAGAAGGAGGCAGCGGCGAAGAAGGCGGCGGCGAAGAAGACGGCAGCGCGGCAGCGGAGAAGAAGGCGGCAGCGAAGAAGAAGGCGGCAGCGAAGAAGAAGGCGGCAGCGAAGAAGAAGGCGGCAGCCAAGAAGAAGCGAAACTCGTACGCCTACTACGCGAACTGCGACGCCGTGCGTGCGGCCGGCGCAGCACCCATCTTCGCGGGCGACCCCGGCTACTCCCGCAAAGCTTGATCGGGACGGCGACGGCGTCGGCTGCGAGTCCTAGCGGATGGAGGCGGACAGGCGTCGTGCTGTGAAGGGCTCCACCCCGTTTCCTGACACCTACAACAAGCGCACCACCCAGCACCGTTGCGTGACGGCCTGACGAACACGGAGATCCATGCGATCGCGGCCGGCGCCTTTGTGAGAGGGACCCTTCCGTTTCGTCGATGGTGATAGCACCATGGACCGTGTGGTCGGCGATCTCAGTGTCTGCCCGGACGGCGGCTGAAACAGCGTTAGGCGCGGTGCCGGGTCGAGGCAACGAAATCGCGGGCGTGCCTCGACCAGTTGTTGTCCGACGCCCGCGCGGCTGCTCATCCGCCAAGCCCGTCGATCGCGCATCAGCTGACGGTTCTCGCACATCGTCGCTGACCGAGAGTGCGGTGGCGGCGCTTGGACTCAGCGATGGGCCAGGTGTCGACGCTCGTCCAGTCGTGGACCAGGTTCGCTCGTTGAGGGGTGGACCACGGTCGTTGCAGACTCAGTGCGCCTGCTCGGCTCGGACGCTGGGGAGGGTGGCGTCGTCGGTGAGGTGTGGTGGCTGGCTTGGTCGCACCACCAGCCAGGGGACTGGGCGACGCAGCAGCCCATCCGGGTTCGCCGCGATCGCAGTCGATCCAGCCAGTCGGTGAGAACTCGAGAGAGCAGCCGGTGAGGGCAACGAGCGACCGCAGAAAGCAACCCGTCAGGTCCCCTCCTCGACAAGCCGGATGTCAACTGACCGCAGCGTGCGGATCATTGCCCGCATGACGCCGCAGCAGTGGACGCAGTGGGCAGCGATGCACCGAATTCGTGCGCTATTTGACGGGTTACCGGCCGATCCGGCCCGGCGGCAGCATCGTCCTCGGCCCTGATTCGGACACGTACGACGAGTGATGTCAAAAAGGGCGGCCTGTCAGCTCACTGCGCAGCGACGTGTATGGCAGAGCATGCCAGCAGTGGGCGCTTTCTGGTCGTGTGCGCAGTCCCAAGGCGTTCCGGCTCCGCCCCGGCAGCGCTTTGTCCGGCGGCTCCGATGTTGATGATGTTGGCTTCTAATGGCGGCTGTGTACGTGAAACTGCGTACGTGCCGAGTGCGGCTCATGTATTGCCACCTGGCAGCGGTCGATGACTTGATGGAGTCTTCGGAGTCGGGTGTGGAGGTCAGTCGGCATGAATGTTCTTGTTGCGCAGCGTTCTGGCGCCGTGTGCGGCTTATTGGTGATGGCCGCGGTTGCGGTGGCGTTGACGCCGACTCGCGCCGCCGCTGCCGCTGGTGACTTGGACCCCGGTTTTGGAGTAGGCGGGGTCGTGACAACAGACACGTCCGGAGTGGGGGCTAGCGATGAGGCTCGGGCCGTTGCTGTCGCCCCGGACGGTTCAAGCGTGGCCGTGGGTATGGCCATCACCGGTGCAGCGACGGATGTTGTGATCGCCCGTTACACCACCGCCGGTGTGCTGGACTCGAGCTTCGGGTCGGCCGGGGTAGTGGTGTTGCCGGTCCTCGACTCCTACGACATCGGATATGCGGTGATCTTCGACGCCGCGGGCAGGATCGTGGTGGCTGCGCAGTCGGTTCGTGATGGCCAGCCCGTGCCGGTGTTGCTGCGTCTTCTGCCCGATGGCAGTCGAGATGAGTCGTTCGGCGACGCCGGCCAAGTGTTGGTCGACGGTGCGAGCACGCTGCGTTCGCTGGAGATTGATGGGAGGGGCGGCATCCTTGCTGCCGGGTTCAGTCAGGTTGGGCGCCAGCACTCGATCCTGGTGCGTTTCACCGACACCGGAGCAATCGACGACTCCTTCGGTGACACCGGCGTGACGACGGCGCCCGGGCTGACCTGGGCGTGGGACATCGCCCTGCAAGAGGACGGCCGTATCCTGACAACCGGTTGGGGCATCAGCGGGGGGATCGTCGCCGCTCGATTCCTCGCCGACGGACGGCTCGACCCGAACTACGGCGTCGGCGGCGAGGCCGTGTTCCCGCTGTCGCCGGAGCAGGTCACGAGCACCGGTGCGGTCACGGTGGCCGTGCAGCCGGACCAGAAGGCCGTCCTTGGTGGGAGCTGGGGGAGCGGCGGACCCGACTTCTTGGTGGCTCGGCTCAATGTTGACGGCACCCCCGACCGGTCCTTCTCCGGCGACGGCCTCGCGACGGTGGCGTTTCAACCCGACGCAGAGGACATCGCGACATCAATCGAGGTCGCCTCGGATGGTGCCATCATCGCTTCCGGCTATACAGCTTCGGCCGCTTCCGGTGTCGGCGCCTTCGCCGTCGCTCGATTCACCCCTGGGGGTTCACTTGATCTGACGTTCTCTGCAGATGGGCGTGCCGAGGTCGATGTCAGCGGTGCACCTGACCACGCCTACGGCGCAGTCCTGTCGCCGCACGGCCTGACCTTGGCCGGCTCCAACAACGGCGGCTACAACGATCCAGCCGCCGACGTTGCCCTTGCCCGCGTCCAGGTGGGCACACTGGGCGACAATCCGAATCCGCCAACCCTGTCGCCAGTACCGGCGCAGCGGGTCGCAGAGGGAGGCACCCTCGCATTCAAGCTCCGCGGCAGCGACCCCGATAAGGACCCGATCTCCTTCTGGGCCGAGCCGCTGCCCGTGGGGGCCCGGCTGGACAGCAACGGGCGGTTCCGCTGGACCCCGGACTACTCCCAGGCTGGCCGCTACGAGTTGGTGCTGCACGCCTCCGACAACTATGCCGGCCACACCGCCACGACCCGGGTTGCGGTGACAGTCACCGACACCACTATCGCCACACGACTTGAGCAGGACGTACGAGTCCGCCGCAGCATCGACGTCGATGGACGGCTCCGACCGGCGCCAGCTGGCGGTGGTGAAGTAGCTGTTGAGTTCTACGTAAAGACGAATCAGACCTTCGACCTGATCGACGCCCGGACCGTTCCACTCACTAACAACGGCCGGTACACGACCACATTCACGCGCCCCGAAGGTCGCTCGAGCATCTGCCGGATCGACACCATCTTTGGTGGTCAGGATCCCTGGCAACCCAGCGCTACCTCCACCACCGTCCGCTGCTGACAAGAGCACTTTCCTGGGCCGTCCTATTGGACACCCGCCGTGGTCTGCGATCGATGCTGTTGGTCCACGGGGCTGGTGGCGGCGCGCTGGACCCTGCGGGCGAGGCGGCCGGTTCAGGGTGCCGGCCCGAGGCTAGGCCAGGTTGGGTGAGGTGAGGTGAGGTGCAGGATCCTGAGGATCACGATCCGGCGGCTGTCAACGCTGATCAGGCACAGCAGCAGACCGGGGCCATCGTCGAAGTCGCTGCATCACCTGTCGCTGCTGAGGTTGTAGCGGGCGGTGGCGGTTGGGGTCCTGGGCGAGGAGGGCGGGGTGAGTGTCGAGTCCGCCGCGGGTGTGTTCGCTGAGGGTGAGGTACTGCTCGCCTGCGTGGTCGACCCAGAGGATCTGGTAGTCATTCGATGCGTCGGAAGGTCCCGTCGCTGCCTTGCTCCCATAGCCCGGTGAAATCGCCTGCCTCGGCGCGGTGCAGCTGGTCTTGTTCCTCCTCGGACAGCGTGATGCTGCGCAGCACGGCGATACGCCACCAGTGGTCGAGTACCTTCTCGATCGGGACGGTGTCGTAGCTGGCGGCGGTCACCTCCACGGCATCCTGGAACTCGCGTTCGAAGTCGGGCGAGCTCGGTGGGGGCGTGCGCGGCCAGTGCCGCGCGGATGGCGGTGCCCGACCGCCGCGGCCCCGCAATCGGGGATGCTGTCACCGACCCAGCATGTCTTCACGCACCTCGAGCCGAGAGGATCGTTCAGACGGGTGCTCGTGCGGGCACCAGCACACCGCCAACATGCGTTATCGGATATGATAACGCACATGGCGGATGTGGATAGGGCCACGGTCGCGGAGCGATTGCGGGCCGCGGTGGAGGACAGCGGGTTGTCTCAGGCCGGTTTCGCGCGGGCTCTGGGGACTTCGGCGAGTCGGTTGTCGACGTATCTGCGAGGGGGCACGGTGCCGTCGGCGGCGTGGTATCTGCGGGCGTTACGGGTCGGGGGTTCGCTGAGCGCGGCCCGAGACAGGTCATGGTTGACGCCTGTTCAGGCGGCGGAAGCAGTTCGGGTCGCGTTGGAGGCGGGTGATCAGGTGTGGGGGCTGAGATTGATCTTGCAGTCCCGTGATCATCTCCGGTCCGCACTTGACGACGCTGAGGGGTGCTGGGCTGCTTGGGAGGCCGCTCCAGGCCCGGTCGGCGCGAAGCAGTGGGACCGGTTGCTGGAAGGCGTGATCGGTCACGAGTTCGAGTGCCGAGGCAGGCCAGCACCGGCTTGGACGGCATCGACGGCGGACGAGCCTTGGCTGTTTGCGTCGCCGTTCTTCACCGAGGCCGAAGTGCGGGCAGCAACACCGGACTGGATGGTGCAGCGTGGAATGTTCATCGCCGCCCGGGATCTGGTGACCGCATGACTGGTGTACACGGCGGCGTTGGGGAAGGGTTGGACCGGGATCGGATTGTCGAGTGTTGGGCGTGCTGGATCAACGCCTCCGTGAACTCGGTGTCTCTGCTCACCTGTATGTGGTGGGTGGTGCAGCGGTAGCGGTCACCGTTGCCGATCGTCGAGTAACCCGGGACGTGGATGTGGCCAGCTTGGATGCGGTCGTGCGGTCTCAGGCGGAACAGATCGCAGCCACAGAGGGTCTGCCGGTGACGTGGTTGAACGCGGCCGCGGCCCCTTGGATACCGTCCCCGGTTGAGGCGGCAGTCCCGAGCACAAGCGCCCGGGTCTAGTGGTGCAGTATGCGCCGCCGGACCATTTGTTGGCGATGAAGATGGTGTCGCTGCGGCAGCAGGACGCCCCCGATATTGCGGCGCTTGCTGCGCACCTCGGGCTTCGGCGTGCCGAGGAGTTCTCTGCGGTGTTGCGTTCGGTGTATGCGGGGGAGGGCGTGCTGCAGCAGGTCCTCGGGGTTCCCGAGGAGCAGGTTGACGACGAGATCCGAGCGACCGCCAACCGGGTCGCCGCGTTCGTCACCGGTCAGACCCTGCAGCCGCCCCAGTAGCAGTGGAGCACCTCCGGTCACAGGTCGCCGTGCTGCTGGCTCGGTCCAGAACAGAAGGCTCGCGGTACGCCGGTGATGGGCCTCGACAGAACGCCCACGCCCACGCCGACGCCGCAGCTCGGGGAGCCGACAATCGGCGACACCGTTACGCGCACGGTCGTTCGCGGAAGGGGAGTCTGGAGAGCTTCGGCCTAGTTGTGGTCGTCGGTGGAACTTGAGGCGGTGAGGGCGAGGCCGAATCCGAACTCGTCCCGCTCAGGGATCGTGGCGAGGTCTTGCTGGGTGAGTAGGTGGATGTTGCTTGTAGTCAGACCGTCGGGGCCGCCGAAGAAGATGTGGACGAGTCCTTCGTCGCGGGTGCCTCCTGGGAGGTCTTCGCCTGGGGATCCGACCACGAGGTCTGCGTGACCTGGGGTGGTGGCGTCGCGCCCGAAGTTGGCGTAGGTGAGGGTCACACCGAATTGGTCCGCTGCCTCGGCTCGCCCCGGCACGCCTGGGACGTTCTGCTTCCACAGCTGGTTTCCGGTCGCGGTGAGACCTGTGGCTGATCCGTACAGCACGTGGACCGCGCCTCGGGAGTTGTTGAGGGGTCCGTTGTCGGGGGCACCTATCGCGAGGTCGTCGAAGGCTCGACCCCCGGAGTCTCGGCCGAAGTTGCCGGCAGCGAGCGTCGCTCCGAAGCCGTCGGTGCCGATCTTGCCGAGGACGCCGGGAGTGCGTTCGGTCCACAGCTGGTTGCCCTGGGTGGTCAGCCCGGAGGCGGAGCCGTAGATGACATTGACTGTGCCGCTGCCGTCGCCTTCGTTGGCCATGAAGCTCCGGCTTGGCGCGCCGATGGCTAGGTCTGCGTGCGTGCCGCCGGCGAAGTGCCCGGCGGCCAGCGACATGTACATCCAGCCGCTGGATCCTTCGAAGTCGTGCGGGTTCTGTTTCAGACCGTTGGTGTGAGGGGACCACCGTTGGGTACCGGCCCCCGTCAACCCCTCGGTGGAGCCGTAGATAACGACGACGGCACCCGAGGTCGAGTACTCCTCGGGGATGCCGACAGCGAGGTCGTCGTAGGCCGACTTGCCGAAGTCTGCCGCCGCCAATGCGCCACCGAAGTCGTCGCCGGCGTCTGCGGAGCCGGGGACGCCGGGGGAGTCCTCGGTCCACGTCTGCTGGTTCGTGATCGAAAGACCGTTCGCGGACCCGTAGAGAACAGTTACCGCGCCCGTGTCGGCTTTCGCCCCGGTGTCGTCGATGGGAGCGCCGATGGCAAGGTCGGTGGAGTGGCCCTTTCCGAAGTTGCCTGCGGCCATGGGAACGGCTGCGGAGTTGGTCGCGATGGCTAGGTAGACGCTGTTGGTGACGGTCAATCCGGACGGAGATCCGTATAAGACGTGCAGTCCTTCGTCGTGGAAGGCGAGATCGGAGAAGCCGTCGCCGTTGAAGTCTCCGCCGGTACCGGTACTGCCCGTAGCGCCTTGGGTGACACGGGAGCCGCTCGGTAGGTCGTCGGTGGTCCAGCGCTGATTCCGCTTCGGATCTGGGCCCTGCGTCGACCCGTAGATCACATAGATCGCGCCTTGACCACCCACAACGAGGTCGGCGAACCCGTCGCCGTCGAAGTCGGAGGCCTGGGGCGTTGGTCGTGGAGCAGGATCGGCCTCGGCCGTGGGTGGCAGCAGGAGCCCGGACACCGTCGCCGTAGCGGCCACGAAGGTCGCTATGAGGGCGAGTCCGTGTCGCCGACCCACCGCACTCACCCGTCCTCGTGCCGGACAGGCCAGACCATTTCGACATCGTCGCATCTGGATGCCTTGTGCGGTAGAGCGACTTCCATGCGGGTCTCATCCGAGGCGGTAGTCAGAGCGATTCGTTGGAGGACTCGTCGATCGCTTGGGAGCCGACTTTGCTGGCGCTATTGTGACGGCCCATCGGACTGGACTCAGCGGGGACGCGTGTCGACTCATTCGAGGTTGGCTCTCAACCTGTTGGAGCGGCAGTCCGTGGCAGGACTCGCTGATGCAGATAATTCGGCTGTTCGCTGGTCAGGTTCGTTACGGGCTGATCGGTGTGGAGCCTGAAATGCGTGTAAGCGCTGGCACATCAACGTCATGAAGATGTGCTGGGGGAGATGCTCGAATCGAGTGTCGTGCGAGCGGTGGGGGTGTGCTGGCGTGAGCGGCGGGTCAGGTCGGCGGCCAGGGTGGCGAGGCCGGCGACTACCTCGGTGAGGTCTTCGGCGAGCAGCTTCGCGTGTGCGGGTTCGATGTGGTTGACGGGCAGGAGCCGGGCGGCGCGGGTGGCGTGGGACACCTGTGTGAGCAGGGACTCGGCGCGGCGGGCGGTGTCCCTGACCCCATCGCCCTGCGCCTTGGCTGCCTTCTTGCCGGGCGTCGCGGTTGCTTGGCGCAAAGCCGAGACGTCGTCAAGGTCGACGTCGGGGCGGGCCAGCACCAGGACTCGGTACTTCCGTCCGGCGGCCACGGAGGGCAACAAGGTCAGCTGCGCTTGGCCACTGGCGGCGTAGCGGTGGGCGGCTCGGCGGGCGGCGGTGATCTCGGACTTGGTGGGACGGCGGCCCAGGTGGTGCGACACGGCGTCAGAGACGCCAACAACGGCGGTCTCGGCGAGCGCCTGATCCAGCACGGGATGCCACTGCACGGCCATGAGGTACGTCATTCCTTTGGGTCAGCGAGTTCGCGCTGCCGGGGTCAACGGCGCAGGCTGCGGGTGACCTCCGGACCGGCGATCGGCGAAGCTCCTGGGCACAAGACTCAGCCGTAGAGCACTAAGAAGCGTTCCACACCGTGAGTCACCAGGCCAATCGCAGCAACCAAGGTCAACACGCCTGCCACCAGGAGGAGAAGTGACTGCCTGACAGCTCCTTCCCGCTGGCGTCTCCGCTCTTGGGCCCAGCCCTGGACGCGGGCTTCCAAAGCCTGCTGGAGCGCTTGCGCCGCGGGTCCGTCCGGATCCAGCCGACTCAGACGTTCGGTCTCAGCGAGCGCGAGCAACCGGCCCTGTCGCTCACGAAGATCCCGGCTGCGTCTCCGCCACCTTGCAACCAAAGCCGAGACGGCGATCAGGGCGATTGCTGTGGCAAAGCAAACCAGGGCTTCCAGACTGTCCACCTCCACGAGCGTAGCCCTGTAGCGCAGCGCTGATGTATCCGACGATCTTGTGTGCGCTGTTCCAGACCGGGACTTCACCGCTCCTGGCCATTGCGACCGGCAGGCTGCTGTCTATGCCCATTCCTGAGCGCTATGAGGCTGAGCGAGGGTAGAGCAAGGTGCGATCGACTCGTCTGGGACAGAAGCTGCGACAGCAAGACGGAGTCGCTTGGCCTGCTCGAGGTTGGCTCGCGCGGGGCTAGTTCGTGAAGTAGAAGGACTTGCCGGCGAGCCCGTCGACATCTAGCTCGTATCGGATGCTCTTGGCGCTCTTGGCGCTCTTGGCGCTCTTGGCGCTCTTGACGCTGTAGCCGTCCTTGATCGTCACTGACTGGCCCGGCTTGATCACTTTGCCATTGAGGTGGGCCAGCGAGCCGACCAGCAGATGCGCCATCGACCCCCACCCCCACGCGTCGGGCGGGTCGGGCAGGTCGAGCCAGTCCCATTGGGTTTCCTCCCCGGCCGGGTGCGGGATGATCGCGTTCGCCCGTTCCGCGACCCGCCCGCAGTCGGTGCAGACCGGGCGGAGCCGGCGGGCCCGGATCTCCCGTGTCAGCGTCGGATACGAGGCGTCGAACCCCAACGGCTGGAGCTCGTCGAACAGCGTGATGCCCCACAGATGCGGGTCCTCGGTCAGCCGTGCCGTCACGTACTCGACGAACGGGGCGAACGGGTCGAGAGCGCGCCTGCGCACCCCCGGATCCCGCTTACCGTTCAGGTAGTCCCGGACCGTCTTGCGGTCCCGGCCGACATGGTTGGCGATCGCGGTGATCGTCCAGCCCTGCCGGTGAAGCGCGTGGATGTCCACGTCGTCCTCCCGTGTGATCATGAAGACCGGGTCTCCTTCGAACAGCTGGTGAGTGGTCAGAGACCACCAGCCTCGAAGGGGACCCGCCCTCGTTAGCGGAGCCACACGGGTGGGGAATTTCGGTGAGCGTCAGTGGGAAATTTCAGTGAGCGCGATCAACCAACGAGCGCGCGACGTCATCGCCGCTCACAGCCAGCAACCAGCAACACTCATCGACCGTAGCCGCGAAGACGCCCAGCGCCATCAATGGGCGCGCCCAGCGGCGAACTGGGGCCACCGTGACCGCAAGACAGTGAGGATGGGGCTGGTGTTTTCTCGCTGGGTCTGACCCGCCGTAAGACTGACGCGAGTGTTGCTGTCCTTCGGACGATCCGTCGGCCCGGTGGGGAACATCGCGGCACGCGAACGGCCGGGTGGCGTGACCTCGATACGAGCCTGCGCACCAGGCGCCCATCACTGTCTTGTCCACCGACCCGACCGCGGCGTGTCTTACCTGACCGATGCAACGGAGGAGGCAAGACATGACCAGCATGGCAAGGCCGACAAGCCCTGTGGTGATTGGCGGGGTCGACACCCATGGACAGACCCATCACGCCGCGGTGATCGACGGGGTTGGCCGCGAACTCGGTGATCGGGAATTTCCCGCGTCACCGGCGGGCTCCGGGCGTCGGCCGCCTGGCTCGGTGATCATGGCGCCATTGACGCAGTCGGTGTGGAGGGCACTGGCGACGCCGGTGCCGCGCTGGCCCGCGATTTGCGCAGGATCGGGTTGGCCGTGGTGGAGGTCGACAGGCCCGACCGAAGGTCTCGCCGAGCGCATGGCAAGTCTGCGACCCGCTCGACGCCTACGCCGCGGCCAGAGCCGTCTTGTCAGGCTCGGCGGCGGTGGTGCCGAAGCTGGCCAGATAGCCGGGTCGAAGGGCGATCTGCGCGCTGCGGCGTTCAACTGGCCCAGGCCCGGCAGCTCGGCCACCATCAAATCAAGGCCTTGATCGTCACCCTGGCCGACCAGGCGCGGCACCACGTCACCTGCCGACGCCGAAGATCGTCAGCACCTGCGCCCGGCTGCGTCCCGGACGCCAACTCGGCGACCCCGAGCAGGCCACCAAGATCGCGCTGCGCCGACTCGCCCGACGCCACCAGCAGCTGAGCGAGGAGATCACCGAAGCCGATCGCGGTATCGCCGAGCTGGTCGGTGAGGTGGCGCCTGACCTACTCACCCTTCTCTGGCGTCGGGCCGGAGGTAGCGGGCCAGCTCCTCACCAGCGCCGGCGACAACCCTGATCGGATCAGATCCGAGGCCGCGTTCGCTCACCTGTGCGGTGTCGCCCCGGTCCCGGCTAGTAGCGGCCGGGTCCATCGACATCGGCTCAACAGAGGTGGGGACCGCCAGGCCAACGATGCTCGGCCATCGTGGTCATCAACCGGCTCCTGATGACCCCCGAAGCCGTGCCTACGCCGAACGCCGCACCCAGGAAGGACTATCCAAGTTCGAGATCATCCGGTGCCTGAAACGCTATGTCGCCCTGGTGATCTACAACGTCCTCCTCCGAATGCGAACTGCAGAGAAGCCGGTCCGCTCAGCACTTGCCAATGCATAGGAGCATCGTCCCTGATCCGAGTGGGAGATCGACCGACACGCCACCAGCGGCGCAGTGGTCTCTGATGGTCGATAGCGGACCGGCGTAGGGGTCGGGACCAAGACAGGCGCAGGCCGCGACTGGAGGCAAGTAGTGGGTGCGCGAACTCCCTCGCCGTCATGCGCTCCACGCTCGACCCACTTCCGTCCAAACGCCGACACCAGCGGCCGGCGGCAACAGCTCTCTCGAGCTGCAGGCTGATCTCAGCGGTCGCCGCCTGTTGCGGTGCCGCGGATCACGTAGAACTGCTGACCCATCGTCCACAGGTTGGAGGCGAGCCAGTAGATCAGCACGCCGATCGGGAAGTTGATGCCGCCGACCGCGAAGATGACCGGGAACAGGTACAGCATCATCTGCTGCTGCTGCGCGAACGGACCGGTCAGGGCCTCGGGCGGCATGTTCTTGCGCATCAGCTGGAGCTGGGTCACGAACAGCGTGGCCGTCATGGCCAGGATCAGCACGACGGTGACGATCCGGACGTTCATCGCGGCCGCCCCGAGCTCACCGGCCCTCATGAAGGTGGCCGAGATCGGAGCGCCGAAGATCGTGGCGGTCTGCAGCGACGCGACCAGCTGCTGGTTGATCTCCAGCCAGTGGCCGCGGGCGATCCCGTTGGCGGCACCGTCGAGCACTCGGAACAGCGCCAGGAAGATCGGCATCTGCAGCAGCAGCGGCAGGCAGGAGGACAACGGGTTGGCGTTGTGCTCCTTGTAGAGCTTCATGGTCTCTTGACCGAGCTTCTCCCGGTCGTGCCCGTACTTCTTCTGCAGCTCCCGCACCTTGGGCTGCAGCAGCTGCATCTGGCGGGAGGACTTGATCTGCTTGACGAACAGCGGGATCAGCGCCACCCGGATGACCACGGTGAGGCTGACGATCGAGAGCGCCCAGGTCCACCCGTTGTCGGGGCCGAAGACCGGCGACCACAGGTTGTGGAAGAGCACCAGCAGACCCGAGACCACCCAGTACAGCGGGCGCATGATGGCGCTGCCGACGGCGATGAACGGGTCCCAGATGCTCAACGGGACGAGCAGCGGGATCAGGTCGAACAATTCACACCTCGTACGTGAGCCGGCTCGGCTCGCTGGTCGGACACATCGGACCGGACATTCGCCGGCCTGGTTGGTAGGCGAGGTCGGAGCCGGGCAGTCCGGTGTAGTCGAGGGTGACGTGGCTGAAGGAGTTGAACGGGGCCGCGGGATTGGCTCCCACCAGTTCGGACACGTACCGGGCCACCTGGTCCAGGTCGAACACCAGCAGGAACCCGTACAGGTAGGCCTCGGCCACGAGCTCAGAACTGCCCTGCATCGACACGATCACTCCCCTCACCAAGGTTCGGCACCGCGACCGCTCGTCACACTACCGAGCCGAAACGCCCGATCGCCCGATCGCCCGCGGCCAACTGAGCAGGAGCCCGACACGGTTCCCGCACTAGCCGCTTGGTCAAGCCTGCACCTCAAGCTGTCCGTCAAGCGAGGCTGAATCTGGCCGGTTCGGATCGGCCAGTGAGCGACCCGGTGATCATCAGTTACCGACCCCTGACTGAGACGGCGGCTTTGCAGCAGCGTTGCCCCGGGAGAGGATTCACGCCCATCCGCTGTCGTGGCGTGGGTGGCGGCTACCGCGGTTGCTGAGTCAAAGTGATGCGCTGAGTTGCATCTTTGCCGAAGTGGGCTATCCAGAGGTGTCCGTCGGCTTCTTGAAGGTCTCCTCCGGCACCATTGGCGATGGCGACTCGTCGCAGCACCCGATCCTGCCGGGTGTCTATGAGCCAGGCCTCATTGTCTCCGTGGCGGGCCCACAGCCGTCCTGCCGGCCCAGGGGCCGTCGACGCAGCGAGGCCCCAGTATTGCGTGGGCTTTGCGGTGCGGACTTTGAGCAGTGCAGGGCTGCCAACTGTCGGGTCGATTCGTACGAATGCGCCGGTGGCAGCATCCACGTACCAGGGTGCCCCGTCATGGTTGATCAGGTAGCCGGCGTTTGGCTCCAGGGGCATGGGAATCGCGGCCTGAACCGCCTCAGTAGCGGGGTCGATGCGGTAGACGATGGCCGAGGTCGCGTCGGCGACCCAGATCGACCCACCGGCGACGGCCACCCCGTCCCCCCGACCCAGCCCGGTGACGGGCACCGTCTTGGCGGCGTCGAGCTTGTCGGGGTCGGCTCGTCGTAGTTCTTCTCCGCCCGCGTCTGAGGGGGAGCAGATCCACAGCTCGTGGTCAAGAACCGCGGGACCAACCCCGGTGAGTTGAGCGGTCGCTTGGACGCGGTTGCTTTGGGCACTGATGCGGACGAGGCCGGGCGTGGCGCCGCACCCGGTGACCCACACCGATATGACGCCGGCGACCAGGTCACCGCAGCCATATACCCCGGTGTCGATGCGTGCGCTGACCTTCGCGGTGTCCGGCTCGATCCGGAACAAGGTGGTGCTCCGGTGCGCCATAACCCATACCGAGCCGTACGCCCAAAGCAGCGCTCCCGGTGCGCCGGGAGTGGGCAGCGTCTGCGACGGCAGCCGTTCCAGCGGTGGAAGTGCGGGCGCTGCTAACCGGGTGGCGGGCGGCGGGTTGACAGGTGGCGGACTGGGAGCGGGCGCCGTCGCCGAGGACGCGACCCCGCCGGGGATGATCGGTGGTGTTGGGGCAGTGCAGGCGGCTAGGGCGGTGACCAGCAGTATGGCTGCGGCGTGTAGGCCCGCGCGCATGCGATCCCTGTGCCTCCGTCGGGTTTCAGCGCCGGGGCTGATCGGTGGTGAGCCGTCCGATCTGGTTGGCTCCCTGCTCGGTGAACCAGACGGTCGTACCACGGCCGGGCTGTGCAGTGATCTGGATAGGGCGGCTGTTCGGCGTGGGAACGTTGTATTGGGCGGTGAGGGTGCCGTTGAGATCCATCCGGCCGATTCTGGCGGCGGTGAATTGGGTGAACCAGATGCCGCCACGATCGTCGGCGATGATTCCCACCGGGCCGGAACCGGGGGCAAGGGGGAACTCGGTCAGCTGGCCGTCGACTGTCATGCGTCCGATCTTGTTCGCCGCGAACTGAGTGAACCACAGCGCGCCATCGCCGCCGACGGTGATGCGTTGGGGATTGGATCCCGAAAGCAGCGGGTACTCCCGAAAGGTCTTGGCTGCGGAGTCGAAGCGGCCAATCTTCTCGGCGTTGCGTTCGGTGAACCAGAGGGCCCCGTCCGGGCCCAAAGTCATCCCCAGAGGCCCCGAGTCGGGGGTCGGAACGGGGACCTCGGTCACTGATCCGTCCGCGTTGATGGTGGCGATCTTATTGCCGCCGAACTCGGTGAACCAGAGTCTGCCCGTGCGGTCGAACACGATGGCTTGGGGCACGCTGTCGGGGGTGGGGATGGTGTACTCGCGGATCCGGTCGCGGCCGTCGATACTGCCGATCTTGTTGCCGTCGCGTTCAGCGAACCACAGGCGACTGTCGGGGCCTGCGGTGACCCAGCCGACATTGGCGCCGGGAGTCGGGACCTGGTAGATGGTCATCCTGCCGTTGTGCAGGATGCGGCCGATGTAGTCACCGGCACCAAACCAGATGCTCGATCGGGGGCCTGCTGCTATCCCGAACGGCGCCACCGCCCCGGGAGGAAGCGGATACTCCGCGATCACCACGGCCGCCGGCGCGGTGGCCGGTGAACCAGACGTCGGAGCCCCGGCCGCAGTTCCTACCGTCCGCGCGTTTGCCGGGATGGTCAGACCCAACAGGATCGACGCCGCAATCGCGGCCGCCAGCAAGGTGGGGGGACGGCGCATCGCCGGCTCCTCTCGTATCGATTCGAGCAACGCCACGATTCTGTGTGAACAGTCCACCGCCGCCCTTCAGGAACTCTTCAAAACGGCTATAACAGCACTGTCCGGTGGCAGCCGGAGGTGGAGGCGTCGCGGTGAGGACTGAGTTCAACCCGACTGTTCAGCTGTTCGGATCGGTAGCGGTCTCCGTCGGCACCGCCGGCCGGGAACTGCTGGCCGGTAAACCGGCCGGTGTGTTGGCCATCCTCGCTCTACACGCCGGCAGAGTCGTCAGCACGGAGACGCTGGTTGACGCGTTGTGGGGAGAACGACCGCCGGTGTCGGCCCGCGGCATAGTACACACCTATATCTCGGGTCTGCGGCACCTTCTCGCCCACTTGGGACCGAGCGCACCTGCGGTGGGCACCGTGCCCGGTGGATACCGACTCATGGTTGCGCCCAGCCAAGTCGACGTCCTTCACTTCCTGACCTTGGCAACTTCGGCTGAGGCGACAGTGGAGGAACTTGAGGCTTCCCTGCAATGGTCGGCTGAGCCATTGTTGATCGGCGCCGACACGTCGTTCGTCGAGCCCTGGCAACGCCGGGTCGACGCGGCTCGAGCCAGCGTTCAAGACCGCGTGTGGGCCGCGCGGGTCAAGGGAGACGACCCGGCGGTGGTGGTTCCGGCGCTCCAGCTGGCGGTTCGGCAGCATCCGCTGCGGGAGGACACGGTGCTGCTGTTGGCCACAGCCTTGACCGCAGCGGGACGCCAAGAGGAAGCCCTCGCGGCCATCGACGGCTACCGGGTGCGGCTGGGAGAGGAGCTAGGTCTCGACCCGTCGCCTCGAGTTGGTGAGGTCCGTCAGCAGCTCCTTGCCGGTCCGAGAACAGCCCAGGGCGGGGCCGGGAAGCATGAACGTCCTGGGCAGCAGGAACGGCCTGGGGAGCAGGAACGGCCTGAGGACGATCGAGCTCAGCTGCGGGAACCAGAGCGACCGCAGAGCTCAGCCGCTGAGCCTCACCTACTCCGTCGCTGGTTGCTCGCCGGGACGGCGGCGATGTGTGTAGTCATCCTCACCGCAGCAGTGGGCCACCTCGTCCGGTGGCCGAGCATCGGTGACCGGGGTGCTGAAGTGACGGACGAGGGTCCGGCCCTGCTACTCCTGGACGTGACCTCAGGTGAGATCCAGCATCGAGTCGCGCTGTCTGTCCAGCCCGCAGAAGTTGAGGCATCGGGCAATCTGGTGTGGGTCCGCTCCGAGCTCGATCGAGTCGTCGCGGTCGTCGACCTCGACGACTCTTATCGACAGCGGGTGGTCGGTCTGCCCGAACCGCCCACGGCACTGGCCGCTACGAGGCGATCGGCCGCCGTGGGACTGGGCTACTCCGGGAACATGCTGACCGTGACCGAGCAAGGGTCTGGTGTGCCCGAGGCGGTCCTGCCCAACACGGCAGGACGGCTCACACTCGCAAGCCACGGGGAGGAGATCTGGGCGGCCACCCTCGATGGCCGAATTCGAGCGGTGTCTGAACCCAGCGAGGCCGCGCTGATACTGAGGGTGCAGGGGGCTCCACGGCGCATGGCCGTTGACTCAACACGCGTCTGGATTCTCACCTTCGACAAAAGCAGCTTGGTGGCCGTCGACAAAGCAGACGGTACCCAGGTGGCGTCGCCCTTACGGGGAGAACCAGTCGACCTCGCCGTCCATGATGGCGACGCGTGGGCGGTGACAAGCGGCGACGACCGGCTGTGGCGAGCTTCGGCGGTCGGCGGCCGCGTCATCGCTACACGACCTCTTCCCGGGCAACCCGCCGGAATCGTCGCGGCATCCGACCGCGTCTGGGTGGCAGTCCGCCAGCCAGCAACACTGTTGTCCTACGACCGCACCTCACTCGACCTCATCGAATCCATCCACCTCCCCCAGGACCCCGCTGGGCTAACAACGACGTCCGGACTGGTCATCATCGCCGTCCACTAGATTCCTGCTGCCCATCGTTGATCGTGATCCACTGAGCGACAGCTTCGCTCACCGACCCTGGCGCGGGCTTACAGAAAGGACCCTGAGCGGGACACCGGCGCGGGTCGCCCTCTATAGATTGACAAGTGCTTGGGCCGGGAACCTTGGTGGACAGGAGCATCATCCGCCTTACCCGTTCCGTCCGGAGACTGATCGGCAACGCTACGCCATCATGTCGGGGCCAGCACGGGCACCGCGACGCCTACTATTCAGTCTTTCGTCCAGGTGAAGGTGACGTTGCTGCCGATCAGCTGATCGGCGCGCAAGAGGTAGTACATATCCACGGGGAAGTCCAAGAATTTCGCCTTCTTGAAACGCAGCAGCACCAGGTTCTCCAGACTCGCGGCCGGCACGGTGATGGTGTTCGACTTCCCAAGCGTCTGGGTCGATGCCTCGAACAGGTCGCCCCCGGTCGGCGACCAGACACTGACCCCTTTCCATGCAGTGATCCCCAGTCCAGGCTTGAGGGTAATCTCAGATGAGCCGATCCTCCCCACGGTGAATGCCACGGAGATAATGTCGCCGTCAGTGAGCAAGGTGTCGAACGAGGACCAGTCGATCCATGTACCCGATATGGCCACCACCCGGCCGCCGTGTAGCGAAGTGCGGTGAAAGATCCCGTTGGAGTGCAGCGTGCCGTTCTGGAAGTCCTGAGACCGCGCGGCGCTCCCCGGAGGAACGAATGCTGGGCGAGTCGGATACCCGAGCGGACCCAGCTCCCAGCCTGCATCGGCCCATGGCGTCTTCATGGGCTCTGTCACCTCGACCGCGCCTGTCGCCGGCGTCCAGTAGATCGAGCCACCCGTGAAGTGGTTGTAGCGACCCACGCCATCGGGAGTAATCAGCTCATCGGTCAGCGGGATGCCCAGCGCTGTCTCTCTGCCCAGGGAAAGCCAGCGCCCGAAGATCCGGCCGTGGACCTCACGCGCACCGGTACCCGGCGACCAGACAACGGCTCCTCGATCGAAGGTCGAGGCCCGCGCACCACCGCCTACGTCGACCTCGTCCGTACCCGGGAAACCGAGAAAGGAGTTCTCCCAGCCCAGCGCCGCCCATTTCTGGCGGATCAATCCGTGCACTTCGAAGGCAACGGGGAAATCGTGGCGCCAATAGATCGAACCGCGCTCATAGTGCCGATACGAACCGAGGCCGTTCGGAGTGATCGCCTCCACGGTCGTCGGCTGGCCGAGCAGACCTCCGTCACCACCAAGATCGGCGTGCTTGTCGTCGATTACGGTCATCCGCACACGCTCCTCGAGGGGGGATGCCAGCCGGACCGCGCCATGGGGTGAGACCTTCCACGGCCGGCTGGACGCCGGTGATGGTTGTACTTGCTGCATTCATGCTGGCAGATCGGCGACTCGGGCGGACCACCAGGACGACATCTAGGCCACGGGGCGCTCGTAGAAGAGCATGCGAGGGGTCCGCCTGTGGGCACAGCGGCCTCCGGCCTGCGTGCACCTGTCGTCATGCGGCAATCGCTGGAACGTCAGACCGATTGAGAGCCTCCGACAGCGCCAGCCTGACAAGGCGCTGACGCTCACCGGATCCAGACCGCGGTGGCTACCCAAGGGGCAGTCTGGTTGGCCGCGGCCGCGTGAGCTCCGTCGGGAGACGGTCTGAGATAACCCAGTCAGAGACGTCCACGATCGAGTCGGCGTCACCTGTCGCCTCCTGCGCTGCGACTACCGGAACAACTCGCTGCCAGACGATGTCGGGGGAGATCGACTTAAGCCAGATCGGTTCATCACGCGGCACCCCCTTGACGCGTTCCACGCGGCCATCCGAGGTGGTGACCTCATACGTGCCCACCCGAATCAACTTCGCCTCGTCAGAGGCCAATAGCACCACCGAGACCTGGGTTGGCTCAGAGACTGGCCATACATTCCACCGCTCGCGGTCGTGCTGACCTCCCATCACAATGCTGCGGAGCTCAAGCACGGCCTCTCTCAGCCGTTCGTGCGTCCGCTGCGAGTAGTAGACGACACCTTCCCCCAAGAGCAGGTTGAGTGCTCCCTCGTACAGCCGTACTCGGTCCTGGAGTTCGGCGTAGGCGTCGGGGCGCTCCATCATGAAGCTCTGATCGTCGAGAGCCAAGGACCGCACTTCGACGCGTCTTGCTTCTCAGGGCCGCGTAAGTAGCTCGCTGACGACTGCCTGGGCCTGTACCTTGTCGCCGCCATCGAACTGACCGCCATCGGTAATCGTCAGGCGAACGCTTCCAGACTCCTGCACAACAGCTGGCGAAGGATCGGGCGGCACGTGAGGTTGCGGGGCGACGGGCGCGTTGTTCGGAGGCGCCTGCGGCCGTTGAAGGGCATTTCCGTCTTGCGGGTCAGCCGGTTGCGGGTGTGACGCTCCTTTGCCCCAGGTCGCCCGCGCTCCTAAAACCCCTACGATCGCGACGATAACCGAGCCCGTTGTGACGATGATCGCAACCCAGATTTCCGTTGGTCCCATGTGGTGTATCCAAACGTCGTTGATCAGGCTCCGCTACCTGGCAGTTGAAGGTGGTGAGGCCTGGGGGTGCAGCCACTGCAACGACTGGCCGGACGTACTGAAAACATGCAGGACAGGCCCAGGAATGCACGGTGGAGGGTCGATCATCGGTGCGCCTTAAGACGTCTGGGCTGCGGGCCGGTCGAGACACTGGCCGTACCCAAACCGGGGGTAGTCAGGGTGGTTGCCGTATGACTGTCCCGACTTAATGCCCGGTGAGGGGGCGTGATGCGCAGACGTCAGACAGATCGGTCAGCTTGGCCGCCTCATGCGGCCCCACGCTGGAGGAGGTTGCGCAGGAATCGACTCGGATGGCCTTCTGGGTGGGTCTACAGGGTTAGCAATCGAAGAATCAGGATGCATCTGTGCTGCTCGACTACCGCGTAGGTGATGATCCCGGAGCCGTTCCCGAACGTGGTTGTCCAGTTGTCATAGGTCGCGTCGTAGTCGGCGTCTGGCAGGTACGGATTCTGCTTGAGCTCGGCGATCCGGTTGCCGATCTGCTGCTGTGTCTCGTCTGAGCAGTTCGCGTAGTAGGCGTCGGGGATCTCCAGCCAACGGGTCCAGTACACGGGCCCACCGTCCGTCCTACAGTCCGTCCGGGCCCGGACGCCAGCCGTTGAAGTCGCCCGATCGTGCCCGCTCGATCATCGCCAGCTCGGCGTCTGTCAACGGGTTGCCCCGAACGGCAGCGATCCGCCACCAGCGGTCCAGCACGTCGTCGAGCGGGGCGATGTCGACATCACGGCCAGCTTGTTCGGCGGCGGCGGCGAAGTCGCGCTCGAACTCGGCGCACTCCGCCGGTGACACCTCCGCCAAGAGGGCCCGGATTGCCGGTCCGGAGCGGGCGATGACTGTTGGAGCAGTGGTCATGAGCCCGAGTATCCCGCACCAGCGGCTGGCCGGGTGGGCCGTCGGCCTGATGTGTCGCGACGTGACCTCAGTTCGATGCCCGACACCATGCAAGTCTGAACGCCCGTCATAGGGCGGGCTATCGGACTCCGCCGGAAGGCCCGTAGGTCCCGCCTGGGCGGACGAGCCTGGTCTCATAGGCGATGACGATCAGCTGTGCACGGTCGCGGGCGTCGATTTTGGTGAGTATGCGCGCGACGTGGGTCTTGACGGTGGCGGGGCTGATGTACAGCTGGGCGCCGATCTCGGCGTTGGACAGTCCCCTGGCGACCAGGGTGAGGACGTCACGTTCTCGGTCGGTCAATGCACTGAGGCGGGATGTGTCGGGCGGTTCGGTGTCGGTGGGGCGATGCACGAACGCTTCGATCAGATGACGGGTGATGGTGGGGGAGAGCAGGGCTTCCCCTGCGGCGACGAGGCGCACGCCGGCGAGCAGGTCGGCCGGCGGGGTGTCTTTCAGCAGGAACCCGCTGGCGCCTGCGCGCAGGGCTGCGTACACGTACTCGTCGAGGTCGAAGGTGGTCAGGATGAGCACGCGAACATTGGCGCAGCGGTTGTCGGTCAGGATGCGGCGGGTCGCATCGAGGCCGTCCATCACGGGCATCCGGATGTCCATCAAGACGACGTCGGGTTGGGTCCGGACCACGAGGTCGACGGCCGCTGCCCCGTCGGCGGCGCTGCCGACGACGTCCAGGTCGGGTGCCGAGTCGATCAGCATCTGGAATCCTGCGCGGACGAGGGCCTGGTCGTCGACTACCGCGACACGGATCATCGCGTGGTCACAGGGGTGTCGATCGGCAGCTGGACGGTGAGCCGGAAACCGCCGCCGGTCACGGGTTCGGCTTGAACGGTGCCGCTGAAGAGGGCCACCCGTTCGCGGATGCCGGTGAGGCCGTGACCTGTGCCCGGTGTGGTCGGCCCGGAGTCCGCGGGTCGGCCGTCATTGCGGATGTCGATCAGGAGCTGATCGGGTGTTTGCTGAATGTCCAGGTGGGCGACGGGTCCGCCGTGGCGGAGCACGTTGGTGAGGCCTTCCTGAATGATCCGGTAGGCCGAGATGTCGAGCGCGGCCGGGAGATCGGCGCTGCCGGAATCGTTGACCTGCAGGTGGAGTCCGGCGGCGCGGAAATGGGACAGCAGTCGGTCGATGTCGCGGAGGCCTTCGGTCGGTGTGGTGGGGGCGCTGTTGGCGACGTCGTCCTCGGAGCGCAGGACGCCGAGCATCCGCCGCATTTCGACCAGCCCTTCTCGGGCGGCGACCTCGATGCTGCCGAGCGCGGCGCGGGCCACCTCGGGTCGCTCCTCGATGACGTGATGAGCCACCCCGGCTTGGACGGCGATGACGCTCATTGAGTGGGCGACAACGTCGTGGAGGTCGCGGGCGATCCGGAGCCGCTCCGCCGCGACCGTCCGGCGTTCCTCCTCGGCCTGTTGCTGGATCAGGCGGTGGGCTTCCTCGGCTCGCCGCTCGGCCTGGCGGTGGGCTTCGTCGAGCTCATGCTGGCGTCGGGCACGACGGGCTCTGAGGTTCTCCCCGGCCAACCAGGCCACCGTCACGGTGAGCAGGGTGCTGATCCACGATGAGGTGGTCGCCACGCCTGCCGGCTGGAGGGAGAGGGCCCCGATCAGTCCGGCTGCGCCGGCGAGGTACACGCCAAGTGCTCGCCGTCGACCGGAGTGCAGTGCCACCGCAAAGACCACTGCGAACGTCGCATATCCCGGGAATGCGCTGTACCGGCCCAATGAGTAGCCGAGCAGACCGAGGTCGGACACCAGGATCGCGGTCACCGGGAACCGGCGATGCAGCGCGAACGGGCCGGTGATCAGCGCCGCCCACAGATAGGCGGCCGGCGTCGACGCCGACTGGCCGGCAGCGAGCGGCCGAGTCGCCAGGTCGACCGCCATCGCCGCCCACAGCAGCACCGCACCCGTGGTATCGAGCACCGGTGCGCGGACCGCGGCCCAGCCAGTGCGCACCGTCCGGCCGCCACGCTTCGACTGCCGACGCCGCATAGCGACAACCTAGCGATCGAACGGTGCCCACGGCATCGGCCGCACGGCCTACGCCGAGCGGGCTAACCGGTGCCGGACGATTCGACGTGACGGGCGACGACAGCGACACAGTGTCGCGACCAGGGTGAGGTCATGAGCACTCCACCTGTGCCGAAGGTCCCTGAGTCGAGCGCCGATCCCGTCCCGCGAGGCTGGTTCCAGCGGTCCGCGGTCACCCACCCGATCCTGCTGCTGCTGGGTCCGGCCATCGCCTTCGTCTGGCTCACCCAAATGGCGTCGGCGGTGGCCGGTATCGACCTGATGCCAGCCAAGCTGGCTGAACTCCTCATTCTGATCGGCTTGGCCGCGGCGATCACCTGGGCCACCGACCGACGAGGCGGCGTCCGCCAGCTGTTTGCGGGTCTGCTCCGCTGGCGGCTGGGATGGCGCTACCTGCTGCTGGTCGCGGCGATGCCTCTGCTGACCGCGGCCGTGGCCGTGGCTACCGGAACCCTGCACATGCCTGTCGACGGCTGGCTCACCGTTGGCGTGACCTATGTGTTCTTCCTCGTTCTCGGGGCGGTCACCGGCAACGTGTGGGAGGACGGTGTGGGGCGGATTCGTCCAGGGCCGGCTGATGGCCCGGCACGGGCTGCTGGTCGGTTCGCTGCTGACCGCGGTGCCGTTCTACCTGATCCATCTCCCGCTGGCGTTCGAGACCAACGGCTGGCCGGGCACCAGCTGGCAGGACGCCTTGATCACCTGGGGTGTGCTGCTGGTCGCCGCACCTTTCCAGCGCTACCTGATCGGCACCCTGCTCGTTGACACCGGCGGCAGCACCCTCGCCGCCGGTCTGATGCATGCCTCCATCAACGCCGCAGGCGCCATGGTGATCGTTCCCGGCGGCTGGCAGATGGTGCCCGCCCTGATCCTGCTCACCCTCACGGTTGCCGGGTACCGCAGCCGGCGCGGGCTGTCGGCGACGGACGGCTACGCCCCGGCGATCACACCGGCCTCCGAAGCCGCCGAACGCACCGCACTGGGGTGACGCCATGACCACCGTGCTCCCCGCCTCGGTCGGGCAGACCGGGGCATCCCACCGGCCCACGACAAGCGTGCTGCTGCACCTGGGTCCCGGTGCCGTCGCATTGCTCGGCTATGTCGGCCTGATTCCGCTGGCAGCCGCCCGTGGTCTACCGTCGATCGCCGCCCTGGCCGCGGTGGGGCTGGTCGTCGTGCCCGCCGTGCCGCTCGGAATCCTCGGGGTGCACAACCGTCGCCGACCGGGCGAGCCTGCGGTGGCACTTCGCATCCGGCTGCCGTTACCGCAACTTCTCGGCTGGTCCGCATTGGAGGTGGTGCTGGCCGTTGCTGCCTTCGCGGTCGCCGCACCATTGACAACATTGCTCAAGACATGGGTGTTTGGGTGGTGGCCACGGGCGTGGGCCATCGAGCTCGGCACCAACGGCAAGTACTCGGACCGGGCTCTGGTGATCACCGCCGCCCTTCTCTTTGTCGGCACCGTGGTCGTCGCGCCCGTGGTCGAGGAACGATACTTCCGGGGCTTCCTGCTGCCGCGGATGCCTCACCAGTGTGGTCGATGGCGGATTCCGGCACACGTGGGCCTGTTCGCGGCCTACCACCTCTGGTCACCCTGGCTGACACCCACCCGGGTGCTCGCAATCCTGACCCTGGCCTACATCGCGGCACGGACCGGCGATGTACGCATCGGCATGATCACCCATGTGGTCCTCAACGCCACCGATTTGGTCCTGCTGCTCCTCTTCATCCGCACTCACTGACGTCCGGTACTCACCTCCGTGCGAGGTTCCCCGCACCCCTCAACCACATCCAGCTGAAGGAGACCAGCCGCCATGACTGCCACCCACGATCAGCCGCTCACGGCCACCGAACCCGCGTCCGTCCGCCAGTACAGCCTGGCCCAGATCCTGGGCACCTGGGCAGCTGCCGCCCTGCCGATGGCCGTCCTGGCCTGGCTGGTCGCGCCGCAGCTCGCCACCGTCCTGCGCGGACCGACGGCACTGCCGCGTGCACTCATCCTGGCACTGCTCGCAGGCATGACCTGGCAGTTCGTGTTCGTCATGGTCGTCGTCTACCGCGAGCAAGGAACACTGCACTGGTCAATCCTCAAGGATGCCCTATGGCTGCACGCGCCACGCAGCCCTAAGTCGGGACGCCGCGGAGGACGACTGTGGCTCATCGTGATCCCGCTCATCGCAGCCCTCGCCGTCGAGGAACTCCTGCCCACCCTGCCCACACCGGCAACCCGCGACATGGCCCTGTTCCTCGAATCGGGGACGGGTCAGGCCTTCCTCTCGGGCAACTGGGCCTGGCTCGCTGTGGTCGTCCTCCTGCAGATCTTCAACTCCGTGCTCGGCGAGGAGCTCCTGTTCCGCGGACTGCTGCTACCCCGCATGAACAGGCAGTTCGGGCGATGGGACTGGGTTGCCAACGGCGCCCTGTTCGCGCTCTACCACCTGCACGTGCCGTGGGTGATCCCGCAGGCTCTGCTCGACACGTTCATCCTCGCCTACCCATCGAAGCGATACCGCAGCGCCCTCATCGGCATCATCGTGCACAGCAGCCAGTCGGTGCTGTTCGTCGTCCTGACGATCGCCATAGTGTTGAAATGACCTGCCATCAGGAAGGTCTTCGATCAGCACTGCAACATGACTCGTCTGGCCAGTTGGCAGCGTGGTCGGAGTCGACAACAGGCTCGTAACCGGGTGGGGGATAGCGTGAGGCCAGAGGTGAAGATCGCTGACGCTGCCGTCCACAGAAGTTATTCGTGCGGGTTCGCCGTCCCGGCCGCGAGCATCACGCTCACGAAGAAGGTCCCGTTGGCGGCTGCGGTGTCCATGCCCGCTTGCCAGCGGGCGAGTTCGTCAGTCTCCACGATGCCTTGCTGGAGTGCGAGCTGCTGTGTGGCATCGAGAAAGGTCATGTCACGGGCGAGCCGATAGTTGGTTGACCAGACCGGCGTAACCTCCAGATGCACATCGTGCAGCCCTGACTCCACGAACAGCCGGTGTGGCCGACATCCGGAGTACCCATTCGGGAGCAGGTGCACGGTGCCCACCCGCGCGAGTCGCCGTTCAATATCGTCCTCGAGGGAGTCGAACGACAGGGTTCCCCAGTCGGTATCGACCACTACCTCACCGAGCGCGTCCTGGATCGGATCCCTGGGCTGGGCGCCGTGCGCACGATCGCCCGCGCTCACCACGAGCACCTCGACGGCAGCGGGTATCCGCTCGGCATCGGGGGATCGACACTCGGGCGCAGCGAGCGCATCCTCGCCGCGGCGGTCGCGTACCAATCGGCGCTGGAGCCACGGCGCGACCGCGACGCGATGACGCCCCAGCAGGCCATGGCGCGGCTGCGCGGCGGGTGCCGCTCGGGAGCGCTCGATCCCGACTGCGTCGAAGCGGTCCTTGTCGGCGCCGGGCACCAGGCAACCCGGCTTCGACGCGACGACCAGCTCACCCCTCGAGAGCAAGAGGTCCTCGGCCTCGTCTCTCGCGGGTTCACGAACCGAGAGATCGCCAACCTGCTGGTGCTGAGCGAGAAGACCGTCCGCAACCACGTCGAGCGCACCTACGCCAAGGTGGGGGCGACCAACCGAGTCGGAGCCAGCCTCTATGCACTCCAGCACGGCTTGGTGTCACTCCTGAACGAAGCGGACGATCGACCGTAAAGCTCGAAGACCTGTGCCCCGCTTCGCAACGAGCGTACCGACAAGCTCGGCGCCGGTTACCAGCACGGACTCGTCGACCGAGCGACGCAGGGGTGACCTGTCATCGGCAGCGCACGGACGGACGCTTTCAGCTGTGATGCCCGACCCGAAATTCCGGGGAATCACCTGCCCCTGTGCAGGATCCAAAGGACAGGATGATCAGGATCCGCCTCGTAGTGGCAGACGTAGCCTGTATGGACTCGGTCCCGGAGGTGACGCCCCAACCATCGATCGGTCTCGGCGATGCGGGCCAGTGCGGTCACGATCGCCTTGCGGACGGCGACTCGTGCTCGCTCGGCGTTGGACCCAGTGGTCCGTCGCCGACCCCCGAGCCCGACGGCACCCGAGAGGTAGGCGGTGATAGCGTCCCGCTCCCCACGCAACTCGGCACGCTCTGCGCGGAGCACGGTCAGTTCGCTCTCGGTCACCTCTCCGTCGTGCTCGTCGTGATCCAGCTGCGACAACTCAGCATCTAGCTCGGTCATCCGAGCAGCCAGCACTCGGCGCGATTCGTCATCAAGGACCTCAATCCCGGGCTGCACGATCTCTGCTGCAGCCGTCTCGCCACTCGCCAACCACGTCGCCGTCAGATCGGTATTGGGTCGGCTGATCAGGGCGTGCAGATGGCTGAGACCTCGCATCTGCGGCAGCACGAAGGTGGCCCCCTCGCGGCCAACCAGCCACAGGCCGCCCGGCTGCTGGTGCAGATGCACCCGCGCCGGCCTCGGGACCCCGGCGACCTCTGCTCTCACAGCCACCCCCGAGCCGACCTCCTCCGCCAGCTCCCGCTGAAGCCGGTCACGCCACCAGCTCGCTCCGATCCGTTGGTAGGTGGCGAGCGCCGCGATCCGATGCCCAGCTGCGGCTTCGTTGTCGCCCAGCAGTGCGTATGCCCTGGCCAGGGTGTCGTCGGTAACGCCATGCCACATCACCGCACCACCGTTGACCACCGAACGTCCGGCATACGGCGCCAGCAGCGCGACGACGTTGTCGACCATGTCCACGTCCTGCAGCGCGATCGCACCCTCGAGCACGCATTGGAGGATGAGCAGCCAGTCGCTGTCGCGAGCCAGATTGGCGAGCACCTCACCGGTGAACGCGCCGATCATGTCCGCGACTTTGTCCAGCCGACCTGCGCCGAGCCAGATCATCGCCGCTTCGGCACGAACCACAGCCACGCCGAAGTCGACGGCGTACTGCTCGAAGGCCGGTGCCCGGTCAGCACACTCACCGGCGTCTCCGGCCACCAGAGCTGCGTAGCCGCGCATGGCTTGCAGCACCTCCGCCGCGTCCGGGATCACCGCCTGCTCAGCCGCTGCGGCCGCCCGGCGCACCAGCATCGGCACAGCATCGAGGTTCGCCCGCAGCAGCTCCAGCGGAAGTCGCCGCGTGGCCGCGAAGAACTCCGCCCGCGGCGACTCCTCACCGAGCAGCTCGATGGCGCGGAGCGAACGGTGCATGCGCGGCAGGTCGAGCACCTCCCACGCCACTGTCAGAGCCCACAGCTGCGCCTGCAGCCGGGCGTCGAGGTCGGCGAGGTGCGCGGCGGTGTCGGCCATCCGCACCGCCCACTCCCGTCGGATGGCCAGGTCGTCGGGACCCCAGTGGCTCGCCAGCGCGGCATCGAGCGCATCCACCACCAGTACCGGATCGTCCTGCCGGTCGGCCAGGTGCAGGGCCTCGATCGCAAACGGTCGCGCCCGGCGGGGCTCGTTCGTGTACGCCCAGCACCGTGCCAGTGCGGAAGCCAGTCGCGACCTGAGCGTCGGGTCGTCCATCATCTCGTAGACGGTATGCAGGCGGACCGGCAGGAGTCCCGGATCGACGTTGTAGTGCTGGCCTCGGGCCAGTCCGAGGACCGCGAGTGCCCAGACCTCGAGCTCGCCCTGGACCTCCGCCACCGCTGCTGCCCGCTCGTACAATGCGGTGGCGGTCGACCCGTGCCCGCCCGACCAGGCCTGCTCGGCCTGGACCACCAGCAGTGCCGCCGCCGACGGCTCGGTGCCCATGATCGGAGCGTACGACCGTTACGGCGGCTCAGGGCCGCAGCAGCTGCACCTCAGCAGCGTGCCGGTGCTGTGCTGCCTCGTCCCAGTCGCCGGTGCAGTAGACGATCAGCTCACTGATCAGCCCGTCGGTGACGACACAGTGGATCAGCTCGCGGCAGTACCACTGCTGCCCGTCGGCCTGCCAGCGTTCCTCGAACTGCAGCAGGAAGCCACGTGACGTACGGTCCAGGCCCTCGACCCGGACCTCGCCCTGGTAGGGGTGCGAGTCCTCGCGGAGGTGGAATGTGGAGCCGGGTCCATGCGCCTGCAACCGCCAGTGCGGAAGGCTGAGATCGGCGAACACGTCCGGGGCGAACATCCGGGCCGGCCGGACGCCGGTCTCGAGCCAGGTCACGAACCTCCGGGACAGTCCGGCCAGTTGATCATCGATCGTCGACGCGCGTTCCACCAGCCCGATCATGACCGGACCCCCGCCATCGACTCGATGTTGCGGCCGATGACCTCCATCACCGGTTGCAGGTCGGCGGTCCGGCTGAACTCCACGATGGAGGTGCCGGCGACGATCAGGGGCCGGTGGCCCGGTCCGGCCACGTACGCGTCACCCTCGACGTAGGTCTCCTCGTGATCAGGCCAGCGGAACGTGATCTGACCCGACGTCACGTACCCGGCGTGCTGACAGGTGCAGGCGTCACCCGGAAGTCCACGGAAGTACGGCGCCACGTCCACGTCCTGCTTGAACCTCTCGAACGAGACGGTGTAGTCGTCGAGCTCGGCGTAGCGGCCCTCGACGATCTCCAGGTCGATCCCGACCGGGGTAGTCGAGCGAGATGCACTGGGCATCGGATCCTCCTCAGGTAGATGGCTGTCACTCCTCAGGCGTGACTTCCGAGCTCACATCGTGACGCCAAGCACGAGCCCCTGACCTCGGTCGCCGTCCGTCAAACGGCGCCCGCAAGCGGACCCGTTCTGCGACAACTGCAAGGTGACGATGGGAATCGGCAAGAGGGAGACCGTGGCCGCGTGCGAAGGGTCAGTCCGGCAGCATTGCTGAGGTCATCGCGGCTAGCCCAGCGTTCGGCGATCCGGCCATCGACGAGACGGTAGGCAAACGCAACGTCTGGACGGCCGGCCGGCACCTCATATCCGAGGAAGGACCCTCCCGGCCAGTCCAGCTCCCGGGTGCCGAACTGCACCACCATGTCTCCCTCGGTCACGACGATGGTGTTCCCCAGCGTCCTGGGTGGCGATTGCCCCTGAGCCGTTAGCCGGAACTCGCGGTGCCTTCCAGGCCTTCAGGGCGACCCGGGGGCGAGCGCGTGGTTCACCAGGGCCGGTGTACCCAGCTCGTCAAGGGCAACCTGATCACCGCGCCTGTTGCCGACCTCGTCGAACGTTGCTGCGACGGCATTGCTGTTGACCGTGTCGATGTCAATGTTTGCGCATTCTCCAGCGACGCCAGTCAAGGCCCGCAGATCACCGCTTCTTCAGACTGGGCATCGAGGGGCGGCGTCAGGCACGGCTTCGCCGTCCGGAGAGTGGGGTAGTGGCTGGCTGGGGACCTCTCGACTAGCCGATAGCTGCGAGTAGCTCGGCCCTAGACGTGCCGGGTGTTGCCGGCGCGTCAGAGGGTAGCTGTTTGGCGACGGCTTCAGCTCGGTTCATGATTCCCGTTCTTGTGTAGATGTCGCGGGGGAGGGTAAGCGCGGAGACGATCTCCATCGCGGCGCGGAACAGATCAGCGTCGAAGGGCATGGTCCGCCAGAACAGCGCCTCGCGTTGGGAGTACTCGTCGCGATCGGGCGGGGGCGGGGTGCGGCCTTGGCGGAGGGCGTCCATGGTCTGGTACCGGGTCCGATCGGTGCGGATCTGGCTGGTGTACCAGGGGGTGAGCTCGGTCTCGGTGATGTCGTCGAACGCGTGCGCGGTCTGCGCCGGCTCCCCACCGGTCGCTCGAATCGTGTCACGCAGGCTGACGGCGTGGGCAAGTCCGAGCGCCACGCCCCGTCCTGCTGACGGGTTGGTACAGGCCCACGCATCGGCGACGGCGACCAGGCCGGTCACCACCGGCTTGCCGTCCACGACGAAGCGTCGGTAGCGGTCCACGCAGCCACTCATCGCGAAGGACGTCGGTGATCCTGGTCCCGTCGAGCCACGGTGCCTGCATCGGCGACAACGCGACGACTCTCTTGAAGGTCTCCACATTGCGCAGCGTCTTCAGTGGTTGGTCTGCTGAGGCGCACCAGACGGTGATCGACCAGATGTCGTTGTCGCTGGGAATCGTGATGACGGAGACGGTTCCGACGTCGGTGACGACCAAGCCGAGCAAGGGGGGTGGCGACCCTGAGAAGTAGACCGTGTAGTAGCTGAAGCCGAAGTCGGCGGTTTCCTCGTACGGCGGCCGCCCACCGGCTGACGTCAACCACCGACCGATCCTGGACCGCCGCCCCATGGCGTCCACGGTCAGGTCGGCGCGGAGCTCGCGTCCATCGGAGGTGACGGCACCGACGACGTGCGGCACACCGTTGATCACCGAAGGTCCGGTGCGCAGGCCGGCCACGGCGATGCCCCGTTCGATGGTGACGCGAGGTTCGCTCTGCGCAGCATCGGCCACGGTGTACTCGGCGGTGCTGCGCCTCGCTGTGTCGGTGAGGAAGCGACCGTCGCCAGGTCGGGGGTCGCGGTCGGTGATCATCGGCGGCAGGTTGCCGATCATGTCCAGCCGGTAGGCACCGTTGCGGACCAGGCCGTCGCGGAGGTCGGGCAGCTCGGCGTCGAGCAGGTGTCGCACCCGGGGAGGCAGGTTGTGGGGCTGTCGGAACCGGGCGACTCCGCGCCGATCCCAGGTTCCCCAGGCGTCCCCGACCGAGTTGGGGACCTCCTCCGGGTTGCGTTCCAGGACCCTGACCGTGCGGCCGTCGCGGGCCAGCAGCATCGCCGTGGCCAGACCGCAGATCCCACCGCCGAGCACGAGTACGTCATCCATCACGGTTCCCTGTCAGTCATTCCGGTTCGTACCGACGGACAAGTCCCGGCTGCGTACGAGCGGACTCGGCGGCAGCGAGCGCCGATCGGGGTCGACAGCAGGGCAAGGCCGAGCACCACCCAGGTGACCCACGTCAGGGCGATCACCCATCCGATCGGGCCGAAGATGACGACGACCGGGAGC
>CAVPPP010000021.1:0-23170 GCA_963707005.1 uncultured Actinomycetota bacterium | reverse complement strand
CCGGCCGGATCCAGGTAACACTGCGCATGCCTTTCATGAGGGTTGATCAAACAGTCCAGCCTGGTGGCTGGAGACGTTGATGGCTAGGCCTTTGCGGCGTCCACGGTTGACGTGGACAGCTTCGAGTTCACCGCGTTGGACCTTATGCAACACCGTCTGGCGGGCCACGCCGAGAGCCTTGGCAGCTTCGTCGAACCCGACCCAGCCGTCGGGGACGTCGGGCCTGATGCGGTCGCGCACGGCTTGGTCGATCCGGATCCGCCACGGGGCGTTGGCGGTCAGCTGTTCGCCGGTGAGGAAGCCGTCACGCAGCCACCGGTAGATGGTGACCCTCCCGACGCCGAGGAGGCGTTCGGCTTCGGCAACGGTGACCACGACCGCATCATCATCGTCGCCGCTGACAGCGGCTGGCGGTTGATGGGCGGGGATGCCCCGGGACACCCGCAGCGACTGCACCCTGCTCTTGGTGAACGGCAGTCCGGTGCCGGTTCGGCGGTGCTGCCGGGACAGGATCATCGCGATGGTGGTGTCGTCGTAGTGGGCGGCGAGCCGCCGCACCAGGTCGACGGTCTCTTCGTCGGTGGTCTGGAAGTGGCCGCCGGTCTTGGTCAACGCCATGACCAGCTCGGTGGTGGAGCCGCCTTGCCAGATGATTCGAAGGGCAGCGGTTCTGGCCACCGGGTCGACGGTCACGACGACTTCGTCGAGGACGGCGCGCAGCAGTTGTTTGCGTTCCCGGTGACTGGTGGAGGTTGCGGTGAAGATCGCGCGCACGTCGGCGCCGGCGCGCGACAGCCAGGCCAGTTCGTCGTCGGTGAGCTGGACGGGGCGGCGGGCCTGGGCGGCCTGCAGGTCGCGTTCGGTCTGCCGCTGCGCGGCCAGCTTGGCTTCCAACGCCCGTTCCAGGGTGCGGGTGACCAGCCGGTTCTCCGGCTCGACCGCGTCGTATTGGCGGCGGGCTCGGTCGGCTTCGTAGCGGGCTCGTTCTACGGTCAGCTCGAAGGTGCGCAGTGTCGCGGCGTGGGCTTGTTCGGCGTCGGTGAGCGCGTGCGCGGTCGCAGCCAGGGCTGCCGGTTCCAACACGGCGAACACTTCCTCCAGGACTCGGGCCTCGAGCCGCCGTCCGCCGAGGCTTTGGCAGCTCGTCTCGCCGCCATACAGCTGTTTCGCCCGGGCGCACAGATAGCGGGGGCAGTTGCCCTGGTTGCCGGAATAGCCGGTCTGCATCATCCGGCCGCACTTGCCGCACCGCAGCCGGCCCTGCAGCAGCGCCGACCCTTCCCGCGGGGCGCCGCCACCGATCCCGCGCGGCGCCCGCCAGTTGGCCCGCAGCCGAGCGGTGTTGGCTTCGAAGGTGGCCCAGTCGATGAACCCGGGATGATGGTCGGGGATCAACACCGCCCACTGCTCACGGGGCAGCACGACACAGTGCGAGACCACCTTGCCGGTGGCGTCGATGCGCTTCTCGGTGCGGGTCCGGCCGAACACGAACGCCCCGGCATAGACCGGGTTCGTCAAGAAGTCGTGCACCGCCGGATACGTTGCTGGCTGCCAGCTGACCCGGCCGGTGCGAGTCGGTCGGCGGGGCAGCAGCAGCCCGTCGCCGCGCAGCGACAACAACACCTGCCGGCCGGTGCCGAGCTCGGCGAACCGGCGGAACACGGTGCCGATCGCCTCCACCACCGCCTCATCAGGGCTGATGATCACTGCGTCGGTCTCGTCGTAGTCGAAGCCGACCGGCAGGAACTGCCGCAGCTCGCCGCGGGCGGCCTTGTGCCGCAGCCCGGCGGTCAGCCGGGACCGGATCAGGTGCAGCTCGGCCTCGCTCATTGTGCCCTTCAGGCCGAGCACCAGTCGGTCGTTGAAGTCGCCCGGATAGTAGATGCCGTCGGCGTCGGCGATCAAGGTGTCAGTCAGCGCGCACAGATCCAGCAGCTGATACCAGTCGCTGTTGTTGCGAGCGAGCCGGCTGACCTCGATGCCGAAGACAATCCCGACCCGGCCCAGCCCAACATCGGCGACCAGATCCTTGAACCCCTCCCGGGCGGTGGCGTCAGCGCCGGATCGGCCCAGGTCGGCATCGATCACTCGCACTTGGTGGGCATCCCAACCCAACGCGACCGCGCGTTCTCGCAGCTCGTACTGCCGCATCAGGCTCTCGGTGTGTTCCCTCAGCTGGGTCAACGTGGACTGCCGGACATACACGTAGGCGTCGCGGCCCAGATGCACCGGGCCGATCTTGGCCGACACCAGGGTCGCGGACTCACTCATCGCCTGTCCTCCCCGGGTCGGCGGCAGGGTCCGGCTCGATCAGCACGCCACGGGCGATCAACCGGGCCAGCAACGTCACCACCTCGCGGCGGGTGGTCTCCGGCAACAACCACCATCGTTGCGCCGGCACTGCCGGCGTCAGGTCCGGCAACACGAGCTGGACAGTGTCAGGGGCTACTCTCAAGGCGCGCAAATAGGTTCACCTTCCCGAAATCGTTGGCGCGAACAAGGGACAGGTCGAACCTATTTGCCGTTCCTGGGCCGTTTCCGTCGCTGCCGCTGCAAGGCCATGACCAGCCCGTGCAGCCGCTCGATCCCGGCACCGTCCAACACCAACGACGACGGCTCCGCCGGCGGCGTCGCGAACACATCGGTCGCATCCGCCCGAACCGTTCCCGGGCTCCGGTCGGGCAACCCGACCACCAACAGCAGCTCGCCGTTCCACCGCTTGAAACCCGACGCCTCCAACACATCACCGAACAACGGATGCGACAGAGCCGTCACCCGGACTCTGCACGGCAACACCGACCGAAGATGTTGCAGTCTCTCGCCATCACTGCCGGCACCGGCAAGACCCACCTGGCCATCGGTCTCGCGATCCGCGCCTGCCAAGCCGGCCACCGCGTCCTGTTCGCCACCGCCGCGCAATGGGTCACCCGGCTCGCTGACGCCCACCACGCCGGCACCCTGCAAGCCGAACTGACCCGCCTCGGCCGGTACCCGCTGCTCGTCATCGACGAGGTCGGCTACATCCCCTTCGAACCCGAAGCAGCGAACCTGTTCTTCCAACTCGTCTCCGCTCGCTACGAACGCGCCGTCCTCATCGTCACCAGCAACAAACCGTTCGGCCGCTGGGGCGAAGTCTTCGGCGACGACGTCGTCGCCGCCGCGATGATCGACCGCCTCGTCCACCACGCCGAAGTCATCGCCCTCAAAGGCGACAGCTACCGGCTCCGCGACCGCGACCTCGGCCGCGCCCCCACCACGCTAACCAAGGACTAACCACCAGAGAGGGGTTCATTTTCAGCCGACGTCAGGGGGGTCACGTTCAACCGCCGCTGACAACTGGGAGCAGCCAGCCGAGGTTCCCGAGAGCGCAGCACGATCGACACCCGACCGATCGGCCCGTACACACGGGTTCGAGGAGCTTCGATGGCTATAGTCCCGTTGATGGCCAGATCAGTGACGAGTGAGGATGCCGGACGGATGCTTGAGAAGACGGACGCTACGAGAAGCGAGTACTGGAACAAGTACTATGCGACACGCTCGGGTCTGAGCCGCCCAGTGCCCTCGCAGTTCGCTGCATTCGTCGCCGGAGAGCTCGTCAGCCCTCACAGGATCCTGGACGTTCGGCTGCGGCAGTGGCCGAGACACAGTTTTCTTCGCCTCGTTCGGCCACTTCGTCACAGGCGTCGATGCATCGGAGTCTGCTGTGCAAGCCAGTCGCGAACTCGCCGCATCGTTGGGCGAGACTGTGACACTTATCGCTGCGCCCATCGATGACCCGGCGCTGGCAGACCGCTTGCGAAACGATTCCGGTCCCTTGATGATCTATGCGCGGTTCTTCATTCACGCCATTACCGATGAGGAAGAGGTGAGCCTGTTGGATCTGGCGGCAGACCTGACGAGTCCTGGCGACCGCTTCGCCGTCGAGTACCGCACCGTCCGCGATTCCAGCGGGACCAAGGTCACGGGGAGCCATTTTCGTCGGTTCGTGAGTCCAGCAACCTTCCAGGCCCGAACGCTGGCGCGCGGATTCGATGTCGAGTACGCAGTCGAGGGCTTCGGTTTCGCCAAGTACAAAGAAGACGACGCCTATGTTGCGCGCGCGATCTTCGTTCGTCGATGAGCGCCTCGCGTGGTGAGCCGGTGACTCGTTCATTCCACGGAGATCCCTTCTCGACCTTCCTCGCGGACGGAGGCATCCTCGAACTGCCAGTCGTCCTCAACGGGGTGCACCAGATCCGCATCGAGTTGGGCGCACGCCAGTTTCTTCATCTCCAGTCCATCGAGGTATGCACTCGGGACGGAATGAGCCCGACGCAGATCGCGGGGTGCGCAACCGTCACCGCGAGCTCCTGGTACAAGGGCTACGCCGATAAGTTCAGCGGGCGTCGGCTCTTCGATTTCGAGCACTCGAGCGGAACGCAGATCCATACGGCTGCAGATGATCCACCCTGGATCGACATCAGTTTTGCCGAGGCTCTCGACCTGGACACGATCCGCCTCCGGAACGTCAGCAACGGTACCTGGGCCAGAGCGGCGACGCTCCGGCTTTCGGCGCGGACCGGGGACGGCTGGGCGTTGATCTTCGACGCATCAGCGAGCGTTGCCCGGATCGCGTCGGAGGTCCATGAGTCGATCGGTCCCTTGTCGGACCAAGACCGAGCCAACCTCGAGACGGTGATCACGGACACGATCACAGCCAGGTATCTAGATGCACGGACGAAGTTCGAAGGTCTGGAACTTGATGCTGAAACCAAGCGTCGTGTGAAGGGCGCCCTCAATGAGGTCGTTCTCGCGCCCCGGAGCCTGAGTGGACCATCCATGGTCCCACCCGTTGCTTCCGCTACTGGACACCGCGTCAGAAGCGGTTGTACACCCAACTGGCAGCCACCATCGCAGAAGAACTGTCAGTCTGACTCCGAGCGTGTCACTTGGGTTCGGGTCCGTCCTGGGCGTGGTTCGTGACAGTGCGCTGATTCCACACGACGACGACCTCGATATCATTATCGGCTTCGAGCAAACAGAGGCAAGTAGCCTGCGAGCTGGCCTGCGGAGAGTTGAAGACTTTCTTCGACCACGTGGTTATTCCGTGAATGGCAACTTTTCGGCGCATCGCCAAGTCAGTTGGGGTGGCAAGGCCGTCGATGTCTTTGTCGGGCTGTTTGAGGGAGACGTCGTTTCCTGGTATCCGGGGGCTCGGGGGCACTTACCCGCGCAATGATGTTCCCCGTGTCGGCTGGATCCCTGTACGACGTGCCAGTTCCGCTTCCACATGACCCACAGGCCTATCTTGCAGCGGTGTACGGGCCAGGATGGGTCAGCCCGGACCCCAACTTTGCGCATAGTTGGAATCGATCAGCGTACGCTGATCTTCAGAACCCGAGGAGAAAGTCTGGGTGACGGGAGCAGCACGCCCGATGAAATGGCGCCTGAACTCACGACCAGCATTTAGCGCGGTTTTGCATTCCAATCTCGGCGATCTGGTCTGGTTTGTTGGTCCGATGAATTGGTGTCGGGGTAGGGCCGTTGATCTTAGTGGTCGGCACCCGGACCTGGTGGATGGTGCCGTGGATGGCTTGGCGTCCGGTGATTCCGAACACCACCTCGACCAGGTCGAGGCACAGCCCGGGGGCCGGGGCACCTGGCATTGGAACCGAAGGTCACGAGGGTCCAGTCGCGGAATCGGCGCGATTGTGGGGCGCCGTCGTCATGACCAGGTGCAGATCGGTCGCGGCCCGGTGTCTCTCGCACGACCCGTCCGGTTGGGACAAGAACGAAGGCCGGACCATGATCAAACGCAAACAGACTTCATCCGTGCCCGACCCCGCCGGTCGCTCCGATCATCAGATGCGAGATTTTTTCGCAGGCGCCGCCGGGTGTTCGGGTCCCTGACAGACCGGAGATCTGCTACGCCCGTTTGGCAGCAGGTTGACATCGTCCGCAGCGGTCGTCATATTCACGACATGCGAAGGATCGTAGTGTCGGTGCTTGCGATGGCCTTGGTCTTCGCTGGACTGGCGGCTGGACCCGCGGAGTCCGCGTCCTTGCCCAAGCGAGGAGACCACTCTGCCAAGGTGCTCAAGCTGGAAAGAGCGCTCCACAAGAATCACGTCATTGAAGAAAAAGCACGTCAACCGCACTTTTGGGAAGTCAACGACGAAAGCTCTGCGGAAGTACCAGAAGGCCGAGCGCCTGAGGCTGACAGGCAAGGCCGACGCCCAAACCTGGAACAAGCTGTTCACGCCAAAACTAAGGGAAGACGCGTCTTTGCCCGAGCGAGGAGACCGTTCTGCCGAGGTGCTCAAGCTGGAAAGAGCGCTCCACAAGAATCACGTATTGAAGAAGAAGCACGTGAACCGCACCTTTAAAGAAGCAACCACGAAAGCTCTTCGGAAGTACCAGAAGCGTGAACGACTGAGGGTCACGGGCAAGGTCAATGCCGAAACCTGGAAGCGATTGTTCCCGGCAAAGCCCAAGCCGAAGCCGAAGCCCGCACCACCCCGAAGCCAAAGCCACCGACGGCCAAGCACCTCGTTCTGGTCGAAGGGCACTCCGGTGCGCCGATCAACGAGCCTGAGAACACGATGGCCTCGTTCCGAGCAGCCGCCGTGGCCAAGGCCGATTATCTGGGAACCGACGTTCGCTGGACCTCCGACGGTGTCATGTACTTGTTTCACGACAGCGACCTGGCGCCGAAGACTGACTGCTCCGGTCCCGTTCGGGCGAAGACGTGGGACGAGATCAAGGAGTGCCGCATCGGCGGCGAACCGCTGGCAACCTTCGACGAGTATCTCGAGTTCGCGAGCGAGCAGGGGCTCGGCATCTCCCCCGAGCTGAAGCAGCCCGACCTGACTGTCGAGCAAGCCGTGGCGTACGCGACCGCAATCAGGCGGCACGGTTTGGTCGAGCAATCCGTCGCCTCGAGCTTTGACGCTGCTGCGCTGGCACGCTTCGGTCGGTCGCACCTGAGATGGTCACCGGGTTGATCACGTACCGCACCCCGGTGAGTGCCGCGGCGGCCGAGCAGCTGGAAGGTCTACCTGCCGTGGAAGGACAGCATGACCACGGCCAAAGTGGCCGAGTACCATCGAGCGGGCCTCACAGTCTGGACCTGGACTGCCCGAGCGAGGCCGATTTCCAGCAATGCTATGACCTTCTCGCCGACTCGGTGATCACAGACGATCCAGCCGGCTTACGTCTCTGGCTCAAAGACGACGTCTGATCGACGATCATGCTCGAGGATCACCTGCCGTGTCGGGTCCTTTCGCTGGACGCAGCGAACGGGCCGCCTACGCGCTGACAACACATTCGTGCGGACCAGCTGATCTTGGGGTGGCGCTGCTGGGCTCTTCGGTCCCCGTGCCGGAGGCGTCGAAAGCGGGCTAGCTGGTCGCTGCAGAGCAGCGTGGCCGCCGCGACCGGGTCGATCAAGCCCCGTCGACGACGATGATCCCACCCTCCGCCGATCCGGTGTCCACAAGCCCGAGCCAGTGGGTCCAGTCGGACGGCCGTGTCGTCGACAGCGAGCGCACGACCGTCGAGCTCGCTGACCGCGACCACCCCGCTCAGGCTGCTGGTCCAGACGGCCGCCCGGGCCTCCGAGAGTCGTCGGTGGCGCCGACGGGCGCGATCTCGACCGCCGACCCCGCGGTCCCCGAGCTCATCCAGCAGCGCCCGCCGCGTCACCCCCGGCAGCACGTGATCACCGGCGGGCGGCGTCCGCCAGACACCGTCGGCACCCTGCACGAACAGGTTGCCGCGACTGGTCTCGGCCACCCGACCGGCCGGGTCGAGGAAGTAGGGGAGGGCGGGTGCGGTCAGCTCTTCGGCGGCCTGGAGCTCGGTGCGATCGGCCCACTTGTGCCGCCACGACACCGCGCTGCGGGTCGCCAGCGCGAGGGTGCAGGTCTCCAGCCGCGGTCCCAGCGTTCGGGAAGTGACCGACACGTCGAGACCTGTGCCCGACGGAATGACGTGCACCCGGACTGCCGACCGCGGGAGCGCCGCGCGTCGTACCGGCCACGTCGGCGACCCGGACGACCAGGTCGGGGGGCAGATCCCGGCCGTACAGCTCCCGGACCGAGCGCGCCAGCCTCGCGAGGTGGTCGGCCAGTCGGAGCGGGCGGCCGTGCTGGGCGAGGATGGTCTCGAACACGCCCTGACGAAAGCAGGCCGGCGAGGAACCAGAGCCGGCCGATCGTCCAATCCCTCGATCAGCCGCGAACCGGCGGCGCGCGCGAGCGGTTCGGCCTTGTGCAGGCACTCCTGCCACTCGCGGACCGGCACGCTGTCGACCGTGATGCCGCCGCCGACCCCGAGCTCGACCCGCCCGCCCGACGCCTCGAAGGTGCGGATCAGCACGCTCAGCTCGGCCCGACCGTCGACCGTGATCAGACCGGCGGCACCGGTGTAGGCCCCTCGCCGGTGAGGCTCCTCAAGAGCGATCGCCCGGACGGCACTCGACTTCGGCGCGCCGGTCACCGAGCCGGGCGGGAAGGTCGCCGCCAGCAGGTCCGCCGGACTCACGCCCTCGGACCAGCGTCCCGGTCACCGTCGAGACCAGGTGCCAGACCCCCGGATGCGGCTGGATCTCCAGCAGTCCGGTCACCGCGACGCTGCCCGGCACGCACACCCTCGACAGGTCGTTGCGCATCAGATCGGTGATCATGATGTTCTCGGCGGCGTCCTTGGCCGACGACCGCAGCACGCGAACCGTCGGGATCCTCGCTGCGCTTGGTCGTTCCCTTGATCGGTGAGGTGGTCACCCGGCCACCGTCGACGGTGAGGAACCGCTCCGGGCTGAGACTGACCAGGGTCGTGCCTGAGCCGGTCGGGCAGGTGCGCTCCGTACGCGGGCCGGGTCGCAGCAGCCGTCCGCACGAACAGCTCCAGGGGATCGACCAGCAGCTCGCCGGTCAACCGGGTGCACAGGTTCAGCTGGTAGACCTCACCGGCCCGGATCCGTCCGATCACCCGCTCGACCCCGGCCAGGTGATCGTCCTCGGCGGCCGGTAGCCCGGCGACGGGGGAGAGCGGCCCGATCGCTGCGCCCTTGGCCACGCCCTCCCCCAACGGGTCACCCGCCCCCGCACCTGACAGCGCCGACCGAGCCCGGGCCAGAGCGGCCGCCATCGCGTCCTCTCGACCCGTCAGCCCGAGACTCTCGAACACCCAGCTCCCGTCGGCCGCGCCGGCGCAGCACCGCGTCGCAGAAGGCGAGCCAGGACGTCCCCGGGTCGTAGCCCAGGACGGTGAACCAGCCGCCGCAGATCCCGTCCGGCATCTCCCCCGCGAGCTGCGGCCACGTCCGCAGCGGCCCCCAGCAGTCAGCTGCATCGAGTCCGCCCAGCGCAACGAGCGGATCGACACCGATGATCACCTCGCTGCCCAGCCACGAGCCCCACAGGACGATCGGATCGCTCCCGCGCCCGTAGGCCGTGATCACCGCCGCCGGCTCCGCTGACCCGCCCGGATCCAGCCGCGGACAGCTCGACCGCGTACGGTCGGCCCCGCGCCGTACGGAGTCGGTCGAGCTCAGCCGAGTCGACCAAGATCAGCCCGGTCCGGCCAGACTCGCCACGACCCGCTCGGCGCTGCCACCCAGCCCGTACCGCTCGGTCAGGGCCGCGAAACCCTTCGGATCGACCGGTGCGTCGGGCAGCCGGAGGTCGTCGGCGGTGACCCCCAGGTCGATGTCGGTGGCCACGGCCACGACGGTGGGCGCGACCGCCAGGTAGTCGATCGCCTTGCCGAGCTTGGACCGCACGCCGCCGCTGATGGTGGTGTCGGCGCTGCTCGCGGCCGCGAGGATCTCGTCCAGACCGCCGTAGGAGTTGATCAGGGACGCCGCCGTCTTCTCCCCGATGCCGGCCACGCCCGGCAGGCCGTCGGAGGCGTCGCCGCGCAGCACGGCGAAGTCCACGTAGTGCGCGGCCGGGATGTCGTACTTCGCCCGCACCCACGCGTCGTCCACGCGCTCGTGCTTGCCGACCCCGCGGGCGATGTAGAGCACCCGCACCTCTCGGGCGTCGTCGACCACCTGGAACAGGTCGCGGTCCCCGGTCACCACGTCGACCGGCATCGACGCGGTCGCCGCGAGGGTGCCGATCACGTCGTCTGCCTCGTACCCGTCGTGACCGACGATGGCCAGGCCCAAGGCGTTCAGCACGTCGATGATCACCGGGACCTGGACGGCCAGGTCGTCCGGCGCCTGTTCGCCGGCCGTGTCGGCCGACGACGCCATCTCCTCGACGAGTGCTGTCGCCGGCCCCGGCGACCCGATGCGCCTTGTAGCTGGGGATCAGCTCGACCCGCCAGTCCGGTCGCCAGTCGTTGTCCCAGCAACAGGCCAGGTGGCTGGGTTGATAGGTGTCGACCAGCCTGGCGATGAAATCCAAGAGCCCGCGGACGGCGTTGATCGGACTCCCGTCGGGCGCTCGGAAGGAGTCGGGCACCCCGAAGAAGGCCCGGAAGTAGAGCGACGCCGTATCAAGAAGCAGCAATCTTTGCGATCCCACGGGAAGATCCTGGCACGATACGTGCCATGGAGCCCTTGGACCGCCGCATTCTCTCGCTTCTCGCGCGCGACGGCCGGATGTCCTACACCGACATCGGCAAGGAAACGGGCCTCTCGACCTCGGCCGCGCAGCAGCGGGTCCGGCGGCTCGAGCAGCGTGGCGTGATCAAGGGCTACCGCGCGGTCCTCGATCCGGCTCAGCTCGGCCAGCTGGTCACGGCGTTCGTGGCGATCAAGCCGTTCGACCCGAGTCAGGCCGACGACGCGCCGGACCGGCTGCAGCACATCGAGGAGATCATCTCCTGCTACTCGGTCGCCGGTGAGCCGAGCTATCTGCTCAAGGTCCAGGTCGCGACCATGTCGGCCCTGGAGTCGCTGCTGGCCCGGATCCGCGCCGAGGCCAAGTGCTCTACGCACACCACCACGGTGCTGTCGACGGCGTACGAGAACCGGCCCGAGATCTCCCAGGCCTGATCCCGTACGCCGCCTCGGCGCGAGCGGGCCGCGGCTATCCCGCCAGCGCGTACCTCAGGTGGGCGACGGCCGTCCCGTTCCACACGTCGCCGCTCACCTCGTCGGGACGGACCGCGATGACCTCGCCCCCGGAGGCGAGCACCAGCATGGCGATCCGAGACAGTACGTCGTAGGAGTCGGCGTCGTCTCCGGTGTGGATCACCTCGCCCGTCACGCTGTCGATCCGGCCGATGATGTCGACCAGGAAGTCGTACACGAGGACGTCGACGGCACCGACCGCCGCTGCTCGGCCGATGTCGCCGAGGTCGGTCAGCACCAGGCCGGCGGGGAGGTCGTCCCCGATCCGTTCGAGCCGCGCCGACGTGCGCTCGGCGTTCAGCCCGGTCAGCTGCGCCCGGATCCGCTCGTCGATCTGGTGGTCTTTCAGCTCGTCCGGAGATCCCGGCACGGGCACCACCGGCCGTCGCTCCCGAGCTCGGTAGAGGTCCAGCAGCGGATCCGTCGCGAACAGGAACAGCGGCGCCTCGGGCGATGGATCCAGCCTCCGGAGCTCGCTGTCCACGGCCTCGGCCACCCGTTTGGCGTACGTCTCCAGCAGCTGCTTCCGCCCTTCGTCGCCGGCGAGCCGGTTGGCCGGCTGCGGGCCACTGACGCTCGAGCGGTTGGTGGCGTCGGCCGCGTCGGTGGGGTGGTTCCCGGCGAGGGTGAGCTCCGCGGCTCGCGTGGTGGCGGTGGCGTGCCAGAGCTTCCAGCCGTTGGTCGACAGCGTGAGTGCGTACGCCTGCTGCGGCGTGGTGACGGCTCGGACGAGCTGTCCGAGATCGAAGTAGCGGGCGACCTGGTGCTGGTTCTCGAGCGCGTTGGGCAGCACGAACACCTCCGCGGAGTCCTCGGAGAGGAACATCGCCAGTGAGGAGGACAGGTTCGACCACAGCTCGTCGTCGACCACGGACTCCCACCGCTCGCGCAGCGTGGCCTCGGTCGCGTGCCGGGCGCCGGCGGCCCGCACCTGCGCGAGGCAGGCGTTGAACGCGCTGCGCGCAGCGACCTGGCTGGCGGCCCGCTCACTCACGATCGGTGAGGTCTGGACGTAGATGGTGAGGGCGAGCTCGTGGGGCTCGGCCAGTCGGGTCAGGTCGTCGAGGGTCGGAAGCCGGTACTGCGGGGCCATGCGGGATCTTCTCCTTGTTCGGGGCACGTCCGAGGATCCGGACGGAGGTCCCGACGCCGAGAGCGAGCCTCGGCACCGAGGGGGTCATCCACTGTAGTGAGGCCAGAATGAGAAAATGCCCACCTCGGTCGCTCGCGATCTCCTCCTGCACTCCGGTCGCTTCGTGACGCCCGGCCACCCAGACGCGACCGCCGTGCTCATCGGCGACGGGCGGATCGTCGCCGTCGGAGGCGATGAGCTCGTTCGGACGGTCGGCGAGAACGTGGCCCGCACCGGCCTCTCGGGCCGACTCGTCACCCCGGCCTTCGTCGACGCGCACGTGCACAGCGTGCAGACCGGCCTGCTCGAGGTCGGTCTCGACCTGCACGGCTACCGGAGCCGGGAACAGGTGCTGGATGCCGTCGCCCACCGGCTGGCGGCCGGTGGGGCGACAGTGGTGTTCGGTCAGGGCTGGGACGAGCGAGCCTGGCCGGATCCACGGCCGCCGACGCTGGCCGAGCTGGATCGCGCCGGCGGGGCCTCGGTGCCCGTCTACCTCGCACGGGTCGACGTCCACTCCGCGGTGGTCTCCTCCGGCTCTGACCGACCGGATCCCGGGGCTGTCGGATCACGTGGGCTTCCGGGCGGACGGGCTCCTCAGCCAGGACGCGCACCATCGCTGCCGGGTCGCGGTCAACGACCTGTTCTCCGACGGTGATCGACGTACCGCCGCCCGAGCGGCCCTGCGGCGGGCGGCCGAGCTCGGGGTCGGCACGATGCACGAGCTGGGGGGTCCGCACCTGGGACCGTACGAGGACCTGGAGCGGGTCGTCTCGGCCGGCGCCGAGCAGGGTCAGCACGTGGTGACCTACTGGGGCGAACAGGCGACGACGTCCCTGATCGACCAGGTGCGCGCCGACGGCGTCCGCGGTCTGGCCGGGGACCTGTGCGTGGACGGCGCGATCGGTTCGCGGACGGCCTGGCTGACCGAGCCGTACGCGGACGCAGCCTCCGGGCAGAGCCAACCCAGGGGTGCCCGCTATCTGAGCGTCGAGGAGATCACCGACCACCTGAGGCTGTGTACGCGAGCCGGGCTGTCCGGTGGCTTCCACTGCATCGGTGACGCCGCGGTGTCGGCCGCGGTGTCCGGTCTGGAACGGGTGGCCGCCGAGCTCGGGATCGACCCCGTCCGCCGCGCCCGGCACCGACTCGAGCACGTCGAGCTGGTGACCGCGGCACAGATCGCCACCCTGGCCCGGCTGGGCGTCGCGGGCAGCGTGCAACCGGCGTTCGACGCCGCCTGGGGTGGACCAGATGAGCTGTACGAGCAGCGACTCGGCCGTCGGCGGGCGGCGACGATGAACCCGCTGGCCGACTGGCACCGATCCGGGGGCGTGGTGGCCTACGGCACTGATGCACCGGTCACCCCGCTCGCGGGTTGGGCCATGGTGGCCGACGCGGTACGGCACTCACGTCCAGACCAGCGGGTCGGGGTCCTCGAGGCGTTCGCGGCGGCCACCCGCGGCGGGCACCTGGCCGCCGGCGACACCGACGCGGGGTTGCTGGCGCCGGGGCAGCGGGCGCACCTGGCCGTGTGGGACACAGAACCAGGGTCGCTGGACGAGGCCACCGGCCTGCCGGATCTGGCGGGCGGGGCACCGTACCCGGACTGCGCTGTGCTGCTGGTCGACGGACGGGTGGTTCACGATCCAGCGGGTCTGCTCCCGGGTCCGCCCGACCGCCCGTGACTCCGCGGCGTGTTCCGGCGCCTGTCGCGGCGTGCCGTGCGTACGTTCTCGACTCCGCGGCGGGATGCGGCTCCGGTCAAGCGCTGGTGGCCGAGGCAGCCGGAACTCGCTCGACCACGGCTCTGGCCAGGCGCGCCACCCGGATGGCGTTCACCCGGTCCCGGACCCCGAGCTTCCGGTAGGCGTGCTGCAGGTGCTTCTCGACGGTCCGCGGTGAGCACGCGAGTCGACGGGCGGACTGCCGCGTGCTGAAGCCATCGCTGATCAGCTGCAGCACCGCGAGCTCACGACCGGTCAGGCCCAGGTGCGTCCCCGGATCTTCCGCAGTCGCCACCCGTCCGCGCAGCGCACAGGTCTGCCGGTCCAGGGTGACCAGCGATCGCTGGACGTAGCGGGCGACCAGCAGGTCGTCGTCGTCGAAGTCACGGCGGTCACGTGCGACGACGAAGAAGCAACCGCTGGGCCCCTGTCGGCGGTAGTAGATCGTCATCTGCTGCTCCAGCCCGAGCCGCTGCAGCGGCGCCACCAGGATCGATCTCCGGGCAGCGGGTACGAGCCCGTACGGCACTCGGTCGGAGGTCTGCGGATCGGTCGACGGCGTCCTGTCGTACCAGGCGGTCAGCGGATGGCAGTCACGGTGCAGTCCAGCTCGGAACTCCTCCATGGTGGCGGCGTGGATGGCCATGGCATCCGTCGGGTTCAAGATCATCTCGGTCATCACCGGGCCCTCCATCGAGCTCCAGCTCGTGACATTGACCTGGAAAGCCCCCCGCAGGCGCTCCAGCACCCGGTCGACCGGCATGGTCGTCAGCGGTTCACGGAGCCAGTCGAGGACGTCGTCCATCCAGTCGACCACCCGCGACAACTCATCCGACATGGCGGCCTCCGAGCTTCCTCGATTCGGGCCTGTCGTCAAGAATTCAACCGCACTTGTGGTCGCCGCGCACCTAGTCGACGCCACGGAGCCGTGTACGCGGTCAGCCGGCGGCGCACCTGATGTGTTCGGGTGCCACGCCACTGATGTGCCCGGCGAGCTCCTCGGCCTCATCGGCGGTGAGCGCGGTGTCGGACGTGGTGAACACGCCGAGCGGGTCCCCGAAGTAGGCACACCGCACCGCGAGGACCGGGAACGCGCGGAGCTCGGTCCGGAAACCGCGGAACGCTCGGCGCCCGGGCAGCTTCGCGGAGACGCCGGGGTCGCTCTGCAGCACCACGACCGGGCCACCTGCTTCGGTCAGCCGGGCGAACGCGGGCGAGTCCGGACCGTGCGTCCGGGGATTGATCCGGCCCTCCGGAGCGGGATCGACGATCAGCACCATTCGATCGTGCAGGGCGGGCTCGTTGCTGAGCAGGGCCCGGTACGTCCACCCCTCGACGAGCAGGGGAGCGTCCTGGAGCGTCGGATGCGCGAGGACCCGCGGAAGATCCCGCCAGCCCTGCCCCAGGTGTCCGTCGACCGCCCGGAGCGCCAGGTGGCTCGGCAGGGTGAGGACGACGACCAGCAGGCACGTGGCGATCGCCGCCGTCCGACTCCGGCTCCACAGGGCCTTGACGGTGACTGCGGCGCCGATGGCGATGGCCGGCAGGCAGAAGGTCCAGTACCGGGCCACCAGTCCGGGACCCCACCCGAGCAGCTGCAGCCCACAGAGCACCAGCGGAGGCAGTGCGACCCAGGTGGCCAGCAGCACCGCCTGACGCCGTTCACCTCGTCGCCACCACAGGATCACGCCGACCGCCAGCAGCACCAGCGTCACGGCGGCCGCGGGCACTGTCAGCGGAGGGGAGAGCATCCCGACCGGCAACCGCAGCAGCTCCTCCGCCATATTCGCCGCGGTCACAGGTGCCGGGTCTGGTTGTCCGACCGCCCGGTCGGCCACCACCAGCAGATGCGGTACCACCAGGACGACCCCGGCCGCCGCACACAGGGTGGTCACCACGACCTCGCGGCGTCGGTCGCCGCTCGGGGCCAGGAGGGAGGTCAGCACCAGCACCGGCAGGATGAGCAAGGCGTACGGCTGCAGCAGGCCGAGGACCGCCACCAGTCCGACGAACACCGCCCGGCGCGACCAGCTGCCGAGTCCGCCGTACCAGCGGAGTGTCAGAGCGACCACCAGCAGCACGCTGAAGGCGTACGGCCGCGCATCCTGGCCGTAGCGGGACACGGCCGGCAGCACCAGCATCGTCGCCGCGGCGAGGAGCCCGAGCCATCGGCCGCCCATCCGCGTGGCCAGCAGCGACGTCGCGACCACCGCCGTAGCCATGGCCAGCACCGACGGCAGTCGCAGCCACCACTCGCTGGTCGAGGGGAGCGCCCACACGTTCGCGAGCAGGTAGTACGGGAGGAGCGCCGGATCGGACTCGACGGTCTGCAGCACCTGGTCCAGCGGGCGGCGGGCGACCATCACCGTCGCCGCCTCGTCACCCGACCAAGCGGGTATCCAGGAGCCGGCGACGAGGAGGAGGGCGGCGGCGCCCCCGACGGCCAGCGTCGCGCCGCGTCCCAGACCTCGGCTGCTCGCCACTCCTGCCCCCGTTGTTGCTCCGACCGGGTCGCCGCCGCCGACTCTCAGGGGCATGGTTCCTCCCGAGTGGATCGGTCGACTCGGGATCCATGCTCGGGCCGATCTCGGTGGTGCCGCCATGCGTAGTTCTACGTACTCGGTGAGGATGGACCTCATGACACATCGAGCACTGGTGACCGGAGTGGGACGGCTACGGGGGATCGGTGCCGGGATCGCGGCCGGGCTGGCCGACGACGGCTGGGACCTCGTGCTCTCGTACTGGCAGCCGTACGACGGACGTCTCGGCCTCGAGGGCTCGCCCGACGACCCCGATCAGCTGGCCGCGACGCTCCGGGGCACCGGCCGTCGCGTCGAGCTGCTCGAAGCGGATCTGGAGGACCCGGTCCAGGCCGCGGCTGTCGTGGACCGGGCCGCCGAGCTGCTGGGCCCGCTCGACGCGCTGGTGATGTCGCACTGCGAGAGCGTCGACTCCGGAGTGCTCGACACCACCGTCGAGAGCTTCGATCGGCACTACGCGGTCAACGTCCGAGCGACCTGGCTGCTCACCGCCGCGTTCGCCCGCCAGCTGCCCGCCACCGGCGGCAGCGTCATCGCCTTGACCAGCGACCACACCGTGAACAACCTCCCGTACGGCGCGACCAAGGGTGCCCTGGACCGCCTGGTCCTCGCCGCCGCCCACGAACTCGGCGACCGCGGTCTCCGCGCGAACGTGATCAACCCGGGCCCGATCGACACCGGCTGGATGGACGACGCCATCCGTGCCAGTGGTCTGGCCTCCCAACCCCTCGGCCGCCTCGGCACCCCCACCGACATCGCCAACCTGGTCCGCTTCCTCCTCTCCGACGCCGGCAGCTGGATCAACGGCCAGCTCCTCTACAGCAACGGCGGCTTCCCGAAAGGCCACCTCCCCGTCTGAGCTGGTGTCGCGATGGGGGTCTGGGGTGGGTCTCGGGACGACCATCCGCCCTCGCAAGCTCGGCGCTCCCGCCAGACCCGTCCAGGTCCCGTCGACCCACCCCAGACCCCCATCGCTCGCCGTCTCGTACGCTGGTTCGGCCTTCGCTCCGGTGACTGGGACCGGGCGTCCTCGATCCGCACGTCGACAGGAGAGCGTTCGGGGTCCTGGGGTGCGTCGAAGGGCCGTGGACGGGCCTGGCGGGAGCGCCGGAGCCTGCGGAGGCGCGGATGGTTGGCCCGAGACCTCCCCAGGTCCCCGAATGCTCACCTCACCACCGCGTACTCATCACCGCCGGTCATCGACGTCCCGTCGCCACTGGTCCCCGCCAGTAGGATCTCGGGGTGTCCATAGCGAGTGCCGATGTGATCGATCCGGCACCGGTCGACACTCCTGACCGATTCGCGTGGCGTCACAACCGCTGGCTCCGCGGCCTGGCCGCCGTCGTGGCCGGCGTGCTCACCGGGCTCGCCTGGCAGCCGTACGGGCTCTGGCCGCTGCTGCTGATCGGCATCCCAGCACTGACGCTGCTCGTCCGTGACGGCGATGTCACCCGTCCGCGGCGTTCGGCGTTCGGCATCGGCTTCCTCTACGGGCTGGGTCTGCTGGGAGTCTCGATCAGCTGGATCCACGTCCTCGGCAGCTGGATCGCGGTCCTGCTGATCGCCTTCGAGGCCCTGTTCTTCGGGCTGCTGGGAATCACGTTGCATCTGACCTCGGCGCTGCGCTGGTGGCCGCTGGCGGCGGCTCTGTGCTGGTCGTTGATCGAGTTCCTCTACTCCCGGGTCCCGTTCGGTGGGTTCGGCTGGGTCCGCCTCGCGTACGCGGCCGTGGACACGCCCCTGGCCGGTTTCCTGCCGCTGATCGGCGTCGCCGGCGTCTCGTTCTGTGTCGCCCTCGTCGCGCAGAGCGTGGCGTACGCGGTCGTGCTGCTGCTGACGCATCGCCATGACCCGACCGCCCGCCGACGGCTGATCCCGGTCGGCGTCGGCATCGTCGTGCTCGCCCTGCTGGGGGCCGGTCTGCGGTACGTCCCGCTGAGCAGCTCGGCGACCGCCGGCTCGGTGAACATCGGCATCGTGCAGGGCAACGTGCCGGGGCGGGGGATCGAGGCCCTCGGTCGGATGCGGTCGGTCACCAACAACCACCTGAGCGAGACCATCAACCTGATGGTGAAGGCGCGACTGGGCTTGGCCCCGATGCCCGACTTCATCCTCTGGCCCGAGAACTCGACCGACATCGACCCCACCCTCGACCCGGTCACCGGTCGTACCGTCCAGGCTGCAGCCACGCTCGCCGGTCGCCCGATCCTGGTCGGCGCGGTGATGGAGGGACCGGGACCCGACGAGCGGCAGACCGCGGCCCTGTGGTGGGACCCGGTGGCCGGCATCATGGCCCGCTACAACAAGCAGAACCTGGTGCCGTTCGGCGAGTGGATCCCGTTCCGCACCCAGCTGCTGCCGCTGATCCCGATCCTGAAGGAGGTCGGCGCCCAGTCGGTGGCCGGCACCACGCCCGGGGTGCTGACGGTTCCCCTGGACGGCCGGACCATCAAGGTCGGCGACATCATCTGCTTCGAGCTGGCCTACGACTCCACGATCTACTCCACCCTGCGGGGCGGCGCTCAGGTGCTGGTGGTGCAGAGCAACAACGCCACCTACGGCGGCACCGGACAGATCGAGCAGCAGTTCGCCATCACCCGAGCCCGGGCGATGGAGAGCCGTCGCGAGATCGCGGTGGCCACCACCAACAGCGTCTCGGGTTTCATCGACGCCGACGGTCGCGTCGTCGAGCGGACGAAGGAGTTCACGGCGGCGTCGTTGGTGGTCGACATGCCGCTGCGGAGCGGGCTCACGCCGGCGGTGTTGATCGCGCCGTGGTTGGACCGGGCCCTGGCCCTCGGTGGTCTGCTGGCGGTGTTCCTCGGACTGGGGGTGCTCGCCCGCCGGGCTCGCCGCCGCTCGTCCGAGACACCGGTACGGCAGGATGAGACGTCCTGGTCGACCGGCCAGGACAGCCCAGAACCGGAGGCAGCAGGCAGATGAGCGACGATCTCGGTCGCGTGTTGGTCGTCATCCCGACGTACAACGAGCGGGAGAACATCGACATGATCACCTCCCGGTTGCGGACGTCGGTGCCGGACGCCCACATCCTGATCACCGATGACAACTCTCCGGACGGGACCGGCCAGCGGGCCGACGAGCTCGCCGCGGCCGACGACCACATCCACGTCCTGCACCGACTGGGCAAGGAGGGCTTGGGCGCGGCCTACCTGGCCGGCTTCGGCTGGGGACTCGAGCGCGGGTACGGCGTCCTGGTCGAGCACGACGCCGACGGCTCGCACCAGCCCGAGCAGCTACCCCTGCTGCTGGATGCGCTGCAGGACGCGGACATGGTCAAGGGCTCCCGCTGGGTGCCCGGAGGCAAGGTCGTCGACTGGCCGAAGTCACGCGAGATCCTGTCCCGCGGCGGCAGCCTGTGGACGCGGATGATGCTGGGAGTCCCGCTGCGGGACGCCACCGGCGGGTTCAACGCGTTCCGGGCGGCGACCCTGCGCGGCATCAAGTTCGACGAGATCGCCTCGGCCGGCTACTGCTTCCAGATCGACCTCGGTTGGCGCGCGCTGAAGGCCGGCTACCGGGTCGTCGAGGTCCCGATCACCTTTGTCGAACGGGAGTACGGTCAGTCCAAGATGAGCCAGAAGATCGTCGCCGAGGCCCTGGTCCGCACGACCTGGTGGGGCGTGAAGCACCGCACCCGGCAGCTCCGGGGGCTCGCGGACAAGAAGCGCCGCGAGCTGGTCTGACCGTGTCCTACGTAGCACCGCAGCAACGCCGGGGCGGCAGCTGGATCCTGCCGGTCCTGCTGGTGGCGATGGTGGCCCTGCCGTTCGTGGAGATCTACCTGATCGTGCAGGTCGGCCAGCTGATCGGGGTCTGGTGGACGCTCGCCATCCTGGTCGGCGAGGCCCTGCTCGGAGCCTGGTTGATGCGTCGGGAGGGAACCCGGGCGTGGAAGGCGCTGAACGAGGCGTTCGCCAGCGGGAAGATGCCGACCGGCGAGCTGGCCGACACGGCGTTGATCCTGGTCGGCGGCGTGCTCCTGGTGATGCCGGGCTTCATCACCGACTTCTTCGGGCTGCTGTTCCTGCTGCCGTTCACGCGACCGCTGGCCCGCAAGGTGCTGGCCTACGCCGTGGCCCGACGGATGAGCCGGATGGGGGTCTCGACCATCCAGCTGCGCCGCGACGGATCGGTGATCGAGGGCGAGACAGTGGAGGATCCACAGCCGCCGTCGGACGCGAGCCGATCGGGATCCGCCTCGGGGCCTGTCATCATCGCGGGCGAGATCGAGGACGGGAAGAGTTAGGCTTCTGCTCCTCGGTATACTCGAAGTATGACCACGACGATCAAGGTGAGCGATGAGCTACGCGATCGGCTGAAGACCCAGGCCGCGCGCGACGGCCTCACGATCGGTGCGCATCTCGCCCGCCTCGCGGATCATGACGATCGCCGCCAGCGTCTGCTGGCTCTCAAGAGCGCGATCGCGGAGACCTCGGCCGAGGGACTGGCGAGTCACCGGACAGAGTCCCGCCGCTTGGGAGCGCGCGGAACTCGCCGACGCGCAGGGGTGACCGATCTCGAACTCACACCCGGCGTGGTGGCCTGGGCGTCACTCGACCCGGTGCGGGGGCGTGAGCAGGGCGGTCATCGCCCCGTGCTGGTGGTCGCTTCCGCCGGCTATCTCGACGCTGTGACGACGCTCGTCATCGTGCTGCCCATCACGGCTGTCGACAGGGGCTGGCCGAATCACGTACCCGTCGACGGTTCCTCTGGTCTCGATCGCTCATCCTGGGTGATGACCGAGCAACCGCGGACCCTGCGCGGGATCGCCTCACCACGATCTCCGGGCAGGTGTCAGGCTCTTGTCTGGCGGCCGTGCGCACCTGGCTCGGCGACTTCCTCGATCTCTGATTCTCGTACGGCACGACCCGAACGTGCCCGGACATGCTTTCGGCACCTGATCCGGTGAGATCAGGTGCCGAAAGTCTGCGTCTCGAGGGCTGACCCCATCGGGGTCAGCGTGGCCGCTCAGGCGCTCTTGCGACTGCGGTTCGCCGACGCGTAGTTCGGACCCAGTTCACCGGAGCGGAGGAGATCCCAGCCGTTCGGCCAGCAGATCCTCCAGCTCGGCGATGCTGCGGCGCTAAGCGGCATGCTCCAGTGCGTACGCACCGGCTTCTCCTCCTTGGCCTCGGCCCGGACGCCGTCGAGCGCGATGACTCCCACCGCAGCGTCGGGCACTCCACACAGCCGGCGTGTCCGCCTCAGCGGCGAACATCAATGTGAAGTGGTGGTTCCGAGGGCAGTCGAAACCGACCTCTGGCGCGCCGCGAACTCGACACCCGCCTCGTCCTCGAAGACTCTCGCACCGAGACCGGTGCCTCGCAAAGAACGATCTGCCATGTCTGCCTCCGACTGCTGGTTCAACCTGTGTGGTTCTTTCCCCGAGAGGTTCAACTATCGATGCATCCCGAATGTTTGACTCACGCTATCGAACATCCGCGGCTGGTGCCGGGCGACGATCCGATGGCGGTCGAACCGAAGGGCCATCGGCACCCCCACCGCCCAGCAGTACGACCGCGATACCGACGATACCCATCCGGTCGCTGGCGAACACACCGGCGAACAAGGCGAAGAGGCCGGGGGCCAGGAAGGACACCGCGCGGCCGGTGGTGGCGTACAGGCCGAACAGCTGACCCTCCTGCCCGGGATGGGCCAGCCGGGCCAGGAACGACCGCGAGCTGGCCTGCGCCGGCCCTACCCACAGGCACGGGCCAGCCCGAAGATCCAGAACATCGTCGATCCGGACGCAAAGAGCAGCACAGTGGCCGAGACGACCAGACCGCCGAGAGAGACCAGGATGATGGTCTTGGGACCGATCCGGTCCTCGATCAGACCGCCGACGAACGCGCCGATGGCAGCCACCACGTTGGCCGCGACGCCGGAGTCGACCCCGGACGCGCTCAGGCCGTAGACGGAGACTGCCAGCACCGCGCCGAAGCTGAACACCGCCGCCAGTCCGTCACGGTAGATCGCACTGGCCGACAGGAACCAGACCACGTGGCGATCGGTCCGGAAGGCACGGACGTCCCTGATCAGCTTCTTGTACGAGTCGAGGTAGCTCATCCGGTGCGCCTCGCTGGCCGGCACCTCCGGCACGGTGAGCAGGACGGGATCGCGAAGACCCCGAACCAGACGGCGACCACCAGCGCCAGCACCCGGTAGCGGAGCCCTTCCGCATCGGTTACCCCGAACAGTCCGACCTGGGGGAGATGAAGAGCAGGTACGCGGCCAGCAGCACCACGATGCCGCCGAGGTAGCCGCTGCCCCAGCCGAACCCGGAGATCCGGCCGATGTTCGCCGGGGTGGAGGACCAGGTGCAGCATCGCGTTGTAGGAGACGTACGCGAACTCCATGAACACCGAGCCGGCCGCCATCAGGACCAGGCCCAGCCACAGGGTGGGCCGGGACGTCCTTGAAGAACAGACCCAGGGTGCTCACGATGACCAGGGCGGTGAACAGCGCGAGACTGGCTCGTCGGCGTCCGCCCTCGTCTGCCCGCTGGCCGGTCACCGGGGCCAGCACGGCGATCAGCACTCCCGCCGCGGCCGTCGAGATGCCCAGCCAGGTGGCCCCGGACAGTCCGAGGGCGGCGTCGGGGCCGCCGACGGTGCTGGTCGGATCGGGGGCGAACACGAAGCTGACGACGATGGTGAAGTCGCCAACAACCCCCAGTCCCACAGCG
>CAVPPP010000020.1:0-55041 GCA_963707005.1 uncultured Actinomycetota bacterium | reverse complement strand
ATGCCGCGAGCCGTGCCCTGCGCGTACGTGACGATCGGCTCGACCACGGCCATCCTCCCGATCTTCTGGAGCAGCAACAACACCAGTCGTGGAAAGCGGCACAAAACGCGGAGGGGCCGCGGTGCCAGGGTGAGCGTACCGGCCTGCGGCGGACGTGAGCGACGTCTCACCGTCTTTCATTGTCCGCAACCTGATTGTGCGCAATGCTTATTTGCATGACGACATCGAGGCTGGACGAACTGGTCTGCTTCGCCATCTACTCGGCCGCGAACTCGACCTCTCAGGCCTATCGACAGGTGCTGGCCCCGTGGAACCTGACCTACACGCAGTACCTGGTGCTGGTCGTGCTGTCGGACGGCGACCGTACGGTGACCGCGCTCGGTCGCGAGCTGGGTCTGGACTCCGGCACGGTGTCGCCCCTGGCGGCTCGGCTGGAGGCCAGAGGCCTGGTGGTCCGCGAGCGTCGCGAACGCGACGAACGGGTCGTCACCGTCGCCCTCACCGCAGAGGGCCGCTCGACCCATCGTGAGGTGGCCGACGCCGTCGGGTGTCTTGGGCCGGGGTTCGTCGGAGCCTCCCCCGACCTGCCGGAGCTGATCCGGCAGCTGCACGAGGTCACGCACAACATGAGACAGATCACCACGGATCTGCGGGACGCCTGAGCATCGCCGATCAACCCACAATGCCACCCGCATCACATCGAGAAGAAGAGGAAATGATCATGGAAACTCTGTACACCGCCGAGGCCCTGTCCACCGGTGCCGGCCGCAACGGCCACGTCCGCTCCACCGACGGGCGGATCGACGTCGACCTCGCTCCACCGAAGGCGATGGGTGGCTCGGGTGAGGGTGCCAATCCGGAGCAGCTGTTCGCCGCCGGCTACGCGGCCTGTTTCCACAGCGCCCTGCAGTCCATCGCGCGGGCGCAGAAGATCGCCGTCCACGACTCCTCGGTCGGGGCGCTGGTGCACATCGGCCCGAACGGCCAGGGCGGCTTCGGGTTGGCGGTCGAGCTGGAGATCGTGCTTCCGGACCTCGACCCGGCCGTGGCTCAGGAGCTCGCCGAGGCGGCCCACCAGGTCTGCCCGTACTCCAACGCGACCCGCGGCAACATCGACGTCACGCTGACGGTCGTCGAGGACTGAGTACGTCTCGAGGGGTCTGGCTCCGGGTCGCTGTGGCGCCCCGGGCCCGACCCCTGCCGGCTGCCGGTCACGCCATCATCAGACGGCGAGACCGATGACCAGAGCCACGACGGCGAGCGCGGGGAGCACCAGCTGCTTCAGCGCGGCGGCGGCCTTCGACGGACTCGAGAGCAGCAGCACCAGACCGGCCGCGACCATGGAGCCCGTACCCACGAACACCATGGTCAGACCGACCGCCGGCGCACCGACCGACGTCACCACGATGCCGATGGCGGTCACCAGGGCCAGGAACAGGTTGTAGAAGCCCTGGTTGAAGGCCAGGTCCTTCATCACCTCCGCCTGCCCGCGCGAGCCGGTGCCGAAGATGGCGCGGGCCTTGTCGCTCGTCCAGACGATCGACTCCAGGTAGAAGATGTAGACGTGGACGAGCGCGGCGAGGCCCGCGAGGACGAGTCCGGCGACAATCACGACAGAATGCTGACATGCCGATCCTGAACAAGGACATGACGCTCTGCATCTCGTTGGCCGGGCGGCCGTCGAATCTGGGCACCCGCTTCCACAACTTCCTGTACGACGAGCTCGGTCTGAACTTCGTCTACAAGGCGTTCACCACCGACGACATCGAGGGGGCCATCCGCGGTGTCCGGGCCCTGGGTATCCGCGGCTGCTCGGTGTCGATGCCGTACAAGGAGGCGGTGATCCCGCTGATCGACGAGCTCGAGGAGTCAGCGGCCGCGATCGAGTCCGTGAACACGATCGTCAACGACGGCGGTCGGCTGTCCGGATCCAATACCGACTACGAGGCGGTGGCCCAGCTGCTCGCCGAGCACACGATCGACCCGTCGTCCTCGGTGCTGGTCCGCGGGTCCGGGGGGATGGCCAAGGCGGTGGTGGCCGCCTTCCGCGGCGCGGGTTTCGCCGATCTGACCGTGCTGGCCCGCAACGAGGTCGCAGGTTCGGCCCTGGCCGAGAAGTACGGGTATCGCTGGCTGGCCGCCGATCCGGCACCCGGTGCCGCGGTGATCGTCAACGTGACGCCGCTCGGCATGAGCGGTGCCGACGCCGAGGTGCAGGCGTTCTCCGATGGTCACGTCGCCGCCGCCGAGGTGGTCTTCGACGTGGTGGCCTTCCCGGCCGAGACCCCGTTGATCGCCGCCGGCCGAGCCGCCGGCAAGCGGGTGATCAGCGGAGCCGAGGTGATCGCCCTGCAGGCGGCCCGGCAGTTCGAGCGCTACACCGGAGTGTCGATCAGCCCCGACCAGGTCGCCGCGGCATCGGCCTTCTCCCGGGAGTGAGACGGCGCCCCATACAGAGACGGCGACTGCCCGGGTGCTGGAGCACCCGGGCAGTCGGCGTGGCTGACGACGTCAGCCGAAGCTCACGGCTCAGCGGGTGCGAGCCCGACGGCTGAAGTTGGTGGCGCTGTGGTTCGAGCCCGAGCCGGTGGCCGCGGGACTGCGACTCCCGTCGCGGGCCGGACGACGCCCACGACCCGAGCCCGGGCCGCCCGAGGAACCGCCGGAGCTCTGTCCACCCGAACCGCCGTTCCGCGGAGCCGTTCCGGCACCCGCAGAGCGGGAGCGACCGCCGGAGCGACGACCGCCGCCACCGCCGCCGTTACCGCGACCGTTCGACCGACCGGAGGTGTCCGGCGCCGGGGTCACGACGATGGTCTCGAAGACGCGCTCGCCGGCGGCGAGCTGCTGCAGCACCGGGTGGGAGATGGTGTCCACCACGGTCATGGTCGGCTTGATGCCCGCCGCGCGGGTCAGGGCGCGGACGTCGCGGACCTGCTCATCGGTCATCAAGGTGACGACGGTGCCGGCCTTGCCCGCGCGAGCCGTACGGCCGGAGCGGTGCACGTACGCCTTGTGCTCGGCCGGCGGATCGGCGTGCACCACGAGCTCGATGTCATCGACGTGGATGCCGCGAGCGGCGATGTCGGTGGCGACCAGGGTGCGCACCTGACCCGAGTGGAACGCGTCCATGCTGCGGGTCCGGGCGTTCTGGCTCAGGTTGCCGTGCAGCTCCGTGGCCCGCACACCGCGCGCGTTGAGCTGACGGGTCAGGGTCTTGGCTCGCGACTTGGTCCGCGTGAAGATCACCGTACGGCCGGGCGCGGCGGCCAGGTCGACGAGCACTTCGGTGCGGGTGCCGGCGCTGACGTGCAGGACGTGGTGCTCACTGGCGACGGGCGCTTCCACCGAATCGGCCTGGTGGATGGCGGGGCGGCTCAGGAACTTCCGGACCAGCCCGTCCACGCCACTGTCGAGGGTGGCGGAGAAGAACATCCGCTGACCGTCTTTCGGGGTCTGGGCCAGCAGCCGGGTGACCCCGGGCAGGAAGCCGAGGTCGGCCATGTGGTCGGCCTCGTCGAGCACGGTGATCTGCACCTGGTCGAGGCGGCAGTGGCCCTGTTTGACCAGGTCCTCCAGCCGTCCGGGGCAGGCCACGAGAACGTCGACGCCGCGCCGGAGGGCGGCGACCTGCGGCTGCTGCCCGACGCCGCCGAAGATCGTCCGGCTGGTCAGTCCGGCCACGGCGGCCAGCGGCTGCAGGGCGGTGTCGATCTGCACGGCGAGCTCGCGGGTCGGCGCCAGGATGAGGGCGCGGGGGCGGTTCGGTTGCGGGCGCCGCTTGTCGGCACTCAGCCGGGCGACCAGCGGGAGCAGGAACGCGTACGTCTTGCCGGAGCCGGTCCGGCCACGACCGAGCACGTCACGACCGCCGAGGGCGTCGGCCAGGGTGGCGGCCTGGATGGGGGTGGGAGTGGTGATGCCGCGGTCGGCGAGCACCTGGGACAGGCTCTCGGGCAGGCCGAGGCCGCTGAAGGTGGAACTAGACAAAAGGGTGGTCACTCTCGTGGGTGTCTCACCGGGTGAATCCGAACGTCGCGATCCACATCGATCGCGCGAAGAAAACTGGGAGGGGAGGAGCGGAGCTCAACGTCACCGGCAGCGCGGGGTGAGACCAGTGCGCACTGCTGAGACCCACTCTACGTCATCGCGTCGATCAGACCCGCATCGCCGCTCCCGGCGAGCCGCCCGCCGGGGTCCATGGGCGATGGGTGAGGATGAGACGTTCCCAGACCCTGAGGAGGTCGGCGATGCCCAGCGTGCCAGCGGTGTTCGGGGCCGAGATCACCCTGCCCGCCATCGGTTTCGGCACCGGGGGGTTGAAGGGCGAAGCCGGGGTCGACGCCATCACCCGGGCGCTGGACGTCGGTTACCGACTGCTCGACTCCGCGGTGAACTACGAGAACGAGGGGGCGGTCGGCCGCGCCGTCCGTCAGTCGTCGGTGCCCCGCGAGGAGGTCATCGTCACCACCAAGCTCCCGGGCCGCCACCACGCCTACGACCAGGCGGTCGCGTCCATCGAGGAGAGTCTGTTCCGGACCGGTCTCGACCATCTCGACCTCTGCCTCATCCACTGGCCCAACCCGGGCGTCGACCGCTACGTCGAGGCGTGGCAGGCGCTGATCAGCGCGCGCGACCGGGGTCTCGTGCGCGCGATCGGGGTGAGCAACTTTCTGCCGGAGCACCTGGACCGCCTGATCGACGAGACCGGCGTGACCCCGGCGGTGAACCAGATCGAGCTGCACCCGTTCTTCCCGCAGTCCGAGCAGCGTGCGGTCAACGCCGACCGGGGGATCGTGACCGAAGCCTGGTGCCCGATCGGCCGGGCCGGAGCGCTGCTCGATCACCTGCTGCTGCGCTCGATCGGCGAGCGGTACGGGGTGTCGTCGGCCCAGGTCGTGTTGCGCTGGCACGTCCAGCTCGGGGTGGTGCCGATCCCGAAGTCGGCCAGCGACGAGCGGCAGTACGAGAACCTCGACGTGTTCGGCTTCGCCCTCAGCGACGACGAGATGAACCAGATCTCGGCGTTGGGTCGCGCCGACGGCCGACTGCGCGGACTGGATCCGGCGACGCACGAGGAGTTCTGACAGCGTGGGGGATTCACCACCCGCCGTTCCGCCCACCCGCCGTCAGATCCGCCGCTGGCGGCAGTACCTCGCCGACGAGCGGGCGGAGGCTGCCGTCTACAGCGCACTGGCTGCCCGGAAGGAAGGGACCGAGCAGCACATCCTGACCGCTCTGGCCGAGGCGGAAGGGCGGCACGAGTCGCACTGGATCGAGATGCTGGGGCCGGCCGCCGATCCGCCCCCACGCACCAGCGTGCGGACCCGGATCATGGTCTTCCTGGCCGCACACTTCGGCACGGTGTTCGTGCTCGCGCTGATGCAGCGGGCCGAGGGACGGACCCCGTACGACGACGACGCCGACGCCACCGACCAGATGGCCGCCGACGAGCGCATCCACGGCGAGGTGCTGCGCGGGCTGGCCGCGCGAGGGCGGGAGCAGCTGTCCGGTTCGTTCCGAGCGGCGGTGTTCGGCGCGAACGACGGTCTGGTGTCGAATCTCGCCCTGGTGCTGGGCATCGGCGCCACCGGCGTGTCGAACCAGACGGTCCTGTTCACCGGGGTGGCCGGTCTGCTGGCCGGTGCGTTGTCGATGGGCGCGGGGGAGTACGTCTCGGTGCGGTCGCAGCGCGAGCTGCTGCAGTCGACCCGGCCTGATCCGGAGGCGCAGTCCGCCCTGCCGCATCTCGACCTCGACGCGAACGAGCTGGCCCTGGTCTACCGGGCCCGGGGGATGGAGCCCGACGACGCCCAGCGATACGCGAGTGACGTGCTGGCCACTCAGGTGCTGGATGCGGATGCGCCGGAAGCCGCCGGCATCGATCCGCACGAGGCGGTCGGCAGCGCCTGGGCTGCGGCGCTGTCGAGCTTCTGCTTCTTCGCCTCCGGCGCGTCGATCCCGGTGCTGCCGTACCTGTTCGGCGCCACCGGTGTCACCGCCATCGTCATCGCCTCGGCCCTCGTCGGACTGGCCCTGCTCGGCACCGGCGCCGTGGTGGGGATCCTGTCGGGTGCCTCACCCCTGCGACGCGCACTGCGCCAGCTGGGGATCGGGTACGGAGCCGCGGCCGCCACCTATCTGCTCGGGCTGGTGTTCGGCGCGTCGATGGGCTGACCGACGGCGGGCGTCAGCCGCCGTCGTGTTCGGGTCTCCGGATCGCGTAACCGTCCTCCTGCACGATCACCGGCCAGGCCGTCAGCGTCCGAGCGGTCGCCCTGCTGAAGCCGCTGGCCGTGCTGAACCGTACCGAGAGGACCGAGTTGCCGGACCGGTAGTAGTCGAGGGCGAGCGCCTGCCAGTCCTCGTTCTTGCGACGCGACTCCTCGTGGTACGGACTGTCCACCAGGTAGTAGCTGTAGCCGCCCAGGTCGACCACGAAACGGCACCCGCGGTCGATGTCGGCTTGCAGCAGGTCCATCTGGATCAAGGTCATCGGCCAGTCGGTGGTGGTGCAGCCACCCTCGCGGGCGGAGGCGGCGCCGAGCTGGGCGCCGGGGAAGTCCCGCTTGCCGAGCTGCACATCCCGCATCGGGTAGGCGAGGACCAAGATCCCCACCACGGCGACGCCCACCAGAGCCGGCGGCAGCCAGCTGACCGAGCGCGACCGGGTCAGCAGCACGGCCAGGGCGCCACCGAGAGTCAACGCCATCGGGGCGGCCGTGAGCCCGGTGTAGTGCAGGAACCACATCGGGGTGGTCATCACCAGAGCGGCCTGAGTGATCATCAGGGCGGCAACCACCCTGAGCTCGGCTCGGATCAGACAGCTGATCGTGGCGCCCAGCACCAGGCCCAGCATGATCATCAGCCAGGGTGTCCACTGAACGGTGTGCCCAGTCCACTCCCGGACCCCGAGGACGTCGTCGAGGCGTGTGGTCACCGCCTCGGGCGCCCGACGTCGGGCCAGCTGGGCGACCACCACCATCCGCCACATCTGCTGGGGTGCCGCCAGGAAGAACGGCAGGCACACGGCCGTGCAGGAGGTGACCGCTGCGCCCAGGCAGATCAGCGCGGGTCGCAGACCTCGACGGGCCAGGACCGCGACCACCACCACGACGACGGCGACGACGCCCCAGATCTTCAAGGCCGGCGACAGACCGAGAAGCAACCCGGCCAGCACGTAGCGGTGGGTGGGCACGCCGTACCCCGATCCCAGCAGGCGGGTGATCATCAGCGCCAGCAGCAGCACCGTGGTCGCCGGGGCCTCGAGCAAGGTGGTGTGCTCCACGTAGACCGCACCGATCGACAGCGCGTAGAAGAGGGCGGCGACCAGACCCGCAACACGACTCACCGGCTTCAGCACCAGTCCGCAGAGGACCGCGTTCACCCCACCGAGCAGCATCCAGGACACCCGGGCGACTGCCATCGCATCCGGCTCCCCGATCAGCCAGGACAGGGCGGCGAAGGGTGCCAAGGCCAGCACCACACCCGGCGGCTGGAGGAGCAGGAAGTCCCGGTACGGCACCAGACCGTTGACCAGTCCGAGGGCGGCGGCGAAGTGCACGCCGTCGTCGTAGTTGCCCAACCCGTAGAGCCCCGCTGCGCGCAGCACGCCGGTCAGCCGGACGACCACGGCGAGGACGAAGATCCCGGCCAGCGCGGAACCGAACCACCGCCCCCATGGACGGGTTCGCTCGCCCGCGACCGCCATCGTGTCCTCCTCGCCTCAGCAGGAGTACGCCGAAGGGGCCGTTCAGGTTGCCCGGTCCTCGCCGCGATCGGATGACACCACCAGGTCGGGCCGCGCAGGCAGGTGAGGGGAGCCGTGGGCACGGGCGACGAAAGACCTCCCGAGGTATCTGGTCGCGCGCACCCGGCTCTTCATGCCCGTCGACACGGTCGCGAGCGGAGGGATCGACATGCGCACTGCCTGCCCTCGGCGGGTGGCGTGAGCATTTCGTCACCCAGAAGAAACAGATTTCACCACAAAACAGGTGCGGCTGAGGGATTCACAGGTTCATCATGTATAGCGACGCCATCGGTGGGGTGGCGTGGGGATCACAGGGGGATGTCATGAGGATGGTCTACAAGGTGCTGGCGTTCGCGGTCGCCGGCCTGGTGATGGTGCAGGCGGCGGCGATCGCGTACGCGGCGTTCGGGCTGTTCGCCTGGATCGACGCCGGCCACACGCTCGATGCGGCCAGCTCCGGACCGGAGAGCAACATCAGCTTCCCGGGCGTGGTCGGGTTCATGGTGCACGGCATGTTCGGCACGATGGTGATCCCGATCGTCGTTATTTTGCTGCTGATCAGCTCTTTCTTCGCGAAGACACCCGGTGCCGTCAAGTGGGCCCTGATCGTCTTCGTGACCACGCTCGTGCAGGTTGCCCTCGGCATGTTCGCCCACAGCGTTGCGCAGCTGGGCATTCTGCACGGAGCGGTCGCCCTGGTCCTCTTCGGGGTCGCGATCATGGCCGGGATGCGGGCGAAGGCTCCGGCCGCTCCCGTCGCCGATGCGGGGGCCACGCCGGCCTCGGTGCCGGTCAGCTGACAAGCTGTCCACGGTGACCTCGACCCGCAGCCGGCGGGTGCTGCGGGTCTGGCTGCCGGTGCTCGCCACGCTGGCGATCGTCGTTCCCCTGGCGTGGCTGTGGCAGTCCAGCCGGGTGCCGTCGGCGTACTCGGTGATGGACATGGGCTACCTCGACTACGGGGGCGGCGTCCAGCCGGATCCGTCGCTCGCCGGCCACGCCGAACACGGTGGCGCGGGTGCCCACGCCGGTCATGTCATGCGCCCGATCACCGACCTGGTGGTCGGTTCGAGCCGGCCCGCTGACGTACGGGTCGACCTCGAGGCAGCGGCCGCGCCACTCGAGTTCGGGGGCCAGCAGCTCGCAGGCTTCACGTTGAACGGGACCACCCCGGGTCCGACCATCACCGCCGTCGAGGGTCAGCTGGTCGAGGTGCACCTGGTCAACAAGTCTGTGACCGAGGGAGTGACCCTCCACTGGCACGGGGTGGACGTGCCCAACGCCATGGACGGGGTCGCCGGCATCACCCAGGACGCGGTGCCGGTCGGGGGTGACTTCACCTACCGGTTCGTCGCGGAGCGGGCCGGCAGCTTCTGGTACCACTCGCATCAGGTGTCCGATCCGCAGGTGCGTGGCGGGCTCTTCGGCGGACTGGTCATCCTGCCCAGGTCCACGCGGAGCGGCCCGCACGACGTGCTCGCCATGGCCCACACGTACGGGGGGATCCGCACCGTCAACGGTGTGGACGGTGATCTCCGGGTGCCGGCCAAGCCGGGCGACACCGTACGGATCCGCGTGGTGAACACCGACAACGCACCGATGCCGCTCTGGGCCGACGCGCCGTACCGGGTGGTGGCGGTGGACGGGACCGACGTCCATGAGCCCCCGGAGGTCACCGGGCAGGGCCTTCTGTTGACCGCGGGCGGTCGCCTGGACCTCCAGATCACGGTGCCCGCGAACGGGTCGGCCCGGCTGCAGCTGAGCGGGGGGACCGCGGTGGTCTTCGGCGCCGGCGATGCGGGTGTGGTGCCTGCTCAACCGACCGCGAACCTCGACCTGTTGACCTACGGGACGACGGCGCCGATCGGTTTCGATCCCGCGACCGCGACTCGTCACTTCGACTACCGGATCGGCCGCCGACCCGGCTTCGTGAAGGGCCGTCCCGGGATGTTCTGGTCGATCAACGGACACCTCTACCCGAACGTCCCGATGTACGTGGTGCGTGAGGGCGAGGTCGTCACCATGCACATCGAGAACGCCAGCGGGCAGGTGCACCCGATGCACCTGCACGGTCACCGGGCGGTGGTGCTGGCCCGCAACGGGGTGGCCGCGACCGGCAGCCCGTGGTGGGTCGACTCGCTCAACGTCGAGGACGGTGATGCGTACGACATCGCGTTCCGCGCGGACAACCCGGGACTGTGGATGGACCACTGTCACAACCTCGAGCACGCGGCGGACGGTATGGTCGCGCACCTGATGTACGAGGGCTGGGACACGCCCTTCCGCGTCGGTGGGGCGAACGACAACCAGCCCGAGTAGGTCTGACCACGCGACGGCCGGGATCCGGCCGGGAGCCGTGTGAACCGCGAATGATAAGCATGTAATACGGATGCGCCCCGCAGTGACACGCGCGTGTCGATAACGAAAAGTCTCGACTATTACTCAACCTGAGCATCAACTAACACTCTAGTAACAGTTGTATCTCGTACGGCGGGTCGACTAGTGTGCGGCGCAGCGCGTGCAGCCATCGCACGACCGGGGGGCAAGACCGTAAGGCCGAGGTGTCATCTCCTCGGTCCGTTTCGAGGAGTGTCGTGCTTCGTCGTCGTCTCATTGCCCTGTCCGTGAGCCCCCTGCTGGCCGCCGGTCTGTTGTCCGGCGCGGAGCCGGCCGGTGCCGTCAGCACCCCCTCGTCGATCAGCACGGTGGCCGCCGTGCCGGGCGCCAGACCCGGTGAGGTGCAGTTCCGCTGGAGCACCGCGGGAGACAACACCGGCTACTTCCTGCTGGAGACCGGGCTCACCGCGTTCAGCAAGTCGAGCAGCTCCTCGCTGCCGACCTCCGGCCGCAACGCCAAGACGTTCGTGATCGACCGCCGATGTGCGGACCTACACCCTGACCGCCGCCCAGGCCGCCAGCGCAGGCGCGTCCGCTGGGTTCGGCCAACTACCTCTACTACCGGCTCTCCGCGGTGAACAAGGTGGGGTCCAAGACGGTCACGAAGGCGTACCCGAACCTGCAGGCCGTGATCCCGCAGGCACTGGGCACCGACCGGGCCAAGAAGGGGACGGACCTGCGGGTCGCCACCTTCAACGTCCGGACCGTCAAGGCCACCAAGGACAAGCGCAACTGGCTGCTGCGGGTCGATGACGTGGCCGACGAGATCCTGACCTCGCGGGCCGGTGTGGTGCTGCTGCAGGAGATCTCGCCCGGTCGCGCCGATGGCAAGGGCGGCTCCACCGCCAAGGTCGGTCGGCAGACCACGACCCTGCTGACGGAGTTGGCCAAGCGGGGCGGCAAGACCTACGACTACAAGATGAACCGGACGACCCTGCTGGTGAAGACCGGCCTCAAGCGGGGCACCCAGGGCGGACGGGTCCTGTACGACAACAAGCGCTACAAGCTGATCAGCTCCTGCCCGGAGAAGACCGGCAAGACCACCTACAACCCGTCCTGCTCCTTCAAGCTGCCGATCGCGTCCGGCGACAGCGAGAAGCAGCGGCGACGCGGCAGCTACGCCCTGCTGCAGAACCGCAAGACCGGACAGAAGTTCTGGGCGGTCTCGGCCCACCTCGATCCCCGGCACAGCTCCAGCAAGACGAAGGGACCGAAGTACAACAACCTGCGGGCCGCCCAGGCCAAGTACCTGGTGTCGCTGGTCAACAAGCTCAACACCAAGAACTACCCGGTGGTCTTCGGCGCCGACATCAACACCTGGCAGAGCGACAAGTCCGGCTACTCCGCCCACGAGGCGTTGATCGCCGGTGGCTTCTACGACACCGCGGCAGCGAAGGTGCGGATCAACGAGGAGTTCAACACCTCCAACGGGTTCGCCACCACCTTGTCGAAGTCGGCGCACGGCTACGGACCGCATCTCGACGTGGTGATGATCAAGAACGGCAAGGGTGGTGCGGACCGCTGGGTGAACATGCTGCAGAACCCGGATGCCGACCGTCCGTCGGATCACAACCTGGTGTGGGCGGACGTCAGGATCTGATCGGCGTCGAGGGGGTCGGACTACAGCTGAGTGGTCAGGCGTGAGGCTGCTTCCCTCAACGCTCTCCCGCGCCCGGCGACGGCTTGCGTGATGGCCTGCGGGTACTGGAAGAGCCAGCTGAAGGCGACGGAGTCCTTCACCAGGGCCAGGCAGGTACCGCTGGCGATGGCGGTGACGAGGCTGAAGACGACGACAGCAGTCACCGGCATCACCGGCAGCAGCGCCCCGGACAGCAGCATCATGATCGGAAAGTGGCAGACGTAGTACACGATCGACGACCGACCCAGGAAGCGGAGAAGCCGGTTCGATCCGAGGTCGGACCCCTGTGAGTAGAGGTGGATGATCGCCCAGATGCCGCAGAGGCTGAGCGGGGCGGTCCAGGTGTTGTAGGCGAGCGAGTCCGTCCACACCATGGAGGCCGCACCGAGCAGGACACCCACGATCGTGCAGGCTCTCGGCTTCACCCGTGAGGCGAGGAGCCTGGCTCCGCGTGGGGTACTCAGGCAGTGCCCGGCGAAGAAGAACACGGCGAAGTAGGCGAGTCTCTGCTCGACGCCACCCTGCCGTAGCAGCACGCCGAGGACGAAGGCAGCGGCGACCGGGGTCCACTTCGGCAGCCGCTGCAGGAGGGGCGCGGCGAGATAGTAGACACCGATGAAGAAGAGGAACCAGAGGTAGGAGGTCGCGTACCAGGATCGCCAGTCCAACCAGGGCATCCGGTCGGTGTCAATGAACAGCGCCCGCGCGATCAGCATCCAGACCAGGTACGGCCAGAAGATGGCCCCGAGCTTCCGTGCGTAGTACGTCGGAAGGGGCTTCGCCAACGACTTGGCGAGCAGCATTCCCGACAAGAACATCAGCGCGGGCATCCGGTAGGGCCGGAAGAACGCGTTCGCGAGACGGATCCCGTCCGGCATGGGGAACCCGAACAGGGTTGGAATCGAGCTGGCGTGCCAGACGAGCAGGAGCAGGATGGCGGTGCCACGCACCGCGTCCATCCAGGGCAGGCGGGACGTGGTCGCAGCGACCGCCGGCGACCTGATGAGCTGGGTCATGCGACGTGCTCGTCAGGCCACTTCCCGATGCCGAGGACGGCGTTGAGGTCGCGGATCTTCTCGATCACTCGGGCGGAGTTCTGGTCGTCGACGCGATCGAAGAACAGTCGCTTCTTGAAGGCGTGCGATTCGTCGGGTGGGGCGTCGACGAGGTGGTCGAGCGCGTAGCGCAGGTCGGTGAAGCTCGTGCAGATTGGTCCTGGGAAGGCGAAGTCGAGGTCGTAGAACCCGCCGCGTTCCATCAGGTAGGACTCGTAGTCGTAGGCGAAGCTGATCGCCGGCTTGTCGGTGAGGAGGTAGTCGATGAATGCGCTGGAGTAGTCGGTGACCAAGGCCGTCGAAACCCGGTAGAGGACCTCGACATGGGCGAACTCTCTGTCGGACAGGTCCAGGATGGGCAGGTCGGTGAGCTGAGCGCTGTAGAGCCGGGCGGAGTCGGCCATGTGCTCGCGGACGCCGAGGACGCAGTTGTTGGTGTGCAGCCAGGTGTCGAGCCAGGTGATCTCCTCGGGGGAGAAGCGGTAGTAGCCCTCGCTCTGGGCGTTGCGGAAGGTGGGCATGAACAGGATCAGTCGGCGGTCGCCGACCAGGCTTCGGAGCTTGTCCAGCTCGACGCGGAGGTCGGTGGGGAGCTGGTCCTCGTCGCGGAGGATGAAGTCGTTGCGGGGGAGCCCGGTGTTCCAGATCTGATGGAAGGTCAACGGGTAGAAGGCTGCGGTCATGGCCAGGGTGTCGACCTTCGACGAGCTGATCACCGCACGGTAGCCGGCCTGCTCCTCAGTGATCCGACTGAGTTCACCCTGATGATCGGCTGAAGCGAAGCCGGTTCGGTCCAACGGGAGCGCGTCGCGGACCTGGATCAGGTTGTGCAGCTCGCTGGAGACAGGGTAGCGGACGCTGGAATCGCTGTTCCGCTCGATCAAGATGGTGCCAGCCCGCATCAGCCGGTGCTGCCCCTGTGGAGAATCCAGTGGCAGAACCTCGACGTTCACCCCATCGACCCTGACTCCGACGCTACGAGCCAGGACGATCTTGCGGATCGAGGGATCGTCCTTCACGCCTTCGAAGATGGCCCGCACGTTGCCCGAGAACACACCGGTGTCCACGTCCACCGGGAAGGCCCACCAATCGGCGTGCTTCGGACTGTGGATGTCGGCCTCGACGAACTCGGCGACGGTCAGCAGCTCGGCGGGCACCGGCTCGTCCTCCCACGTGGTCGCCTCACCGATGTTGAGGCTGCTCTGCAGCTTCTCGGGATCGGTGACCCGCACCAGATTGCGCTCGAACACCCCGATGTCAACGCCCGGCACCTTCGCCTTGATCATCTCGGGCCATTCGAACAGAAGGGGGACTCGGAACGGGTTGTCGGCCAGGAACCGTCGCTTCAAGAGTGGGAACCCCTCGTCCAGCAGCCGGGTGTACCACTTCGTGTAGGAGCCGTGGAACGGGTAGAGCCTCGACAAGAAGTTGTCGAAGGAGTGGCCGTGCTGGATGAGCCAGTGCGTCATCCCGATCTCGTACTTGAGGATCACGTAGAACTTGTCGTCCTGGGAGGTGACCGAGCCGAGGTATCGGCGGAACTCCAGATCCTCGATCACCGGCTTCCGGTAGGCGAGGAAGAACGATGCCACGTGAAAGTCGTAGGTGTAGTCCTGTTCGAAGCCATCGATCAGAGCCGTCCGGACCGACTCCATCGGCAGCGGATCTCGGAACTGGTTCACTGGCAGCCAACGCGTTGGGCCGATGCCTTTTGTCGACTGCAGGCCCCACCAGTCGCAGGCTCTGGCATCCATCCGGGCGAACACCTCATCGAGAGGACGTAGCAGATAGCAGCTGTCGTTGACCAGCAACAGCTCGTCGTACTGCTCGATGGTCTCCCAACCCACGATCTCGGCCAACCGGGAGTAGGACCCGAAGTCGTACTCCCCGTGGCGTTCACCCCAGGCACCCACCGTGAGCTCCGACAGCTTAGCCAGCTCCGACTCCTGCATCGCACAGTCCGCCAAGTAGTAGACATCGGCGAACCGTGCCAGCTCACGCACGTAATCGATCACGTAGTCGTCGACGACCCCGTCCGGATCGTAGGCAGCAAACAGACACACTCGTCGCATCGTCCGCTCCGGGTCCGGTTGGAACCCGGATCCGAGCTTGCGGGAAGGAATCCGATCGGGATGGGTGGAGAGACCCTCATGCTTACCGACTGCCTCGTAGTGAGCCAAAGGATTCACGGAGTCGTCCGCCGGATCGAGGTGCTTGGACCAGTACCACCACGTGTTGAACAAGGGTGAGGGGTTCCGCAGCTCCTTCCACCCGAACTCGCAGTAGTGCGCCAACGGATTGCGACGACGGATCTTGGGGTTCATCTTCTTGTAGTAGGCCGTCTCGAACATCGCCGACGGATTGAGGTTCTCCGCGGCTCCCTCAGCCACATAATGCTGCACCGGATCCACATCGGCCGGCAGGTCAGGAACCTGCCGCCGATAGAACTCCTCATCGAAGACGCCCGACTCGACGATCACCTCCGCCGCCGTCGGGCGGCGGACGCTGACGTTGCCCTCGGCGGTCGCATACCAGCGACGCAGCGAATCGCGCGGCGCCGAGAGCTCCACCCCACCTGAGTTCAACCGCCGACGCGAGCTGGCGCCGCCACCCGCGGCGCTTCCCACGAACAGATCCACCGTCTCGGCGCCGAAGATGATCAGATCCTCGTCATCGACGTGCACGGACCAATCCCGCGGTCCCGCAGTGAGTGGCGTCCTCAGCTCGAGGCCGCTCCTGCGCCCCACCAGCAGCAACGCAGGCGCCGAGTCGGTCGATCCCGGAGCGACGACGTCAAGCCGGACCGCGGACCCTTCGCCGACGAAGTCCACGAGCCGTGGTCGGATTGGCTTCGCCGCCGCTCGCTGGACGGGTGGGGCCGGCCGCCCGCGCGCCGGCCCGAACCTGGTGGCGACCCGACGGATCCATGAGGTCATCGATCGTTCTCCTGCCGGGTGCGCTCGGTCGCTCGGATCATGCGCTTCGCTCCCCGGTCCATGTACCCAGACCGTGGACGGCGGCGAGCTTGCGGATCCTCTCGACCAGACGAGCGGAGCTTCGGTCGTCCACGCGGTCGAAGAACAGCCGCTTCTTGAGCTCGTAGCCGCTGTCGACCGGGTCGATCAGCACGCGCTCCAGGGCAGCCTGCAGGTCGGTGAAGCTCTTGCAGATGGGTCCGGGAACGATCAGGTCGAGGTCGTAGAACCCGCCGCGTTCCATCAGGTAGGACTCGTAGTCGTAGGCGAAGCTGATCGCCGGCTTGTCGGTGAGGAGGTAGTCGATGAATGCGCTGGAGTAGTCGGTGACCAAGGCCGTCGAAACCCGGTAGAGGACCTCGACATGGGCGAACTCTCTGTCGGACAGGTCCAGGATGGGCAGGTCGGTGAGCTGAGCGCTGTAGAGCCGGGCGGAGTCGGCCATGTGCTCGCGGACGCCGAGGACGCAGTTGTTGGTGTGCAGCCAGGTGTCGAGCCAGGTGATCTCCTCGGGGGAGAAGCGGTAGTAGCCCTCGCTCTGGGCGTTGCGGAAGGTGGGCATGAACAGGATCAGTCGGCGGTCGCCGACCAGGCTTCGGAGCTTGTCCAGCTCGACGCGGAGGTCGGTGGGGAGCTGGTCCTCGTCGCGGAGGATGAAGTCGTTGCGGGGGAGCCCGGTGTTCCAGATCTGATGGAAGGTCAACGGGTAGAAGGCTGCGGTCATGGCCAGGGTGTCGACCTTCGACGAGCTGATCACCGCACGGTACTGCGTGTGATGGTACGCGATGCGATCCAGCATCCCCTGGAAGTCCGCCGACGCATAGCCGATCCGCTTGAACGGGATGCCGTGCCAGACCTGGATGAGGTTGTGCAGCTCGCTCGACACAGGGTAGCGGACGCTGGAATCCCTGTTCTGCTTGATCAAGATGGTGCCCGCCCGCATCAGCCGGTGCTGCCCCTCAGGGCTCTCCAACGCGACCACCTCGACGTTCACCCCGTCGACCACCACGCTCCGATCCCGGGTCAAGATGATCTTGTGGATGGACGGGTCGTCCTTCACCTGCTCGAACACCGCTCGCTCGTTGCCGGTGAACATCCCGGTGTACTCGTCGACCGGGAAGGCCCACCAATCCGGGTGCTTCGGACTCGACGAGTCAGCACGGGCGAATTCCTCCACGCTCAGCAGTTCGGCGGACACCGGGTCGTCCTCCGCACTCGCCGTCGCGCCGATGCTGAGGCTGCGGCGCAGCTTGTCCGGATCGGTGACCCGCGCCAGGTTGCGCTCGAACACCGTCGTGTCGGCGTCGGGAATCTTCGCCTTGATCAGCGCCGGCCACTCAACCAGACGCGGTACGTGGTAGTGGTTCTCGGTGAGGAAGTAGCGCTTGAGCAGGGGGAACCCTTCGTCCAGAAGCCGGAAATACCACTTGGTGAACACGGGATGGAACGGGTAGAGCTTGGAGACGAAGGTGTCGAAGGTGTGCCCGTGCTGGATCAACCAGTGGGTGAGCCCGATCTCGTACTTCAAGATGATGTCTCGCTTCTTACCCTGAGCGGTGACCGAACCCAGGTAGCGGCGGAACTCGGGATCGGTGATCACCGGCTTCCGGTAGGCGAGGAAATATGATGCGATCAGGAAGTCGTAGAGGTAGTCCTCTTCGAAACGGTCGACCAGGGCAGTGCGGACCGCAGCCATCGGGATCGGGTCCCGGAATTGGTTCGCCACCTCACGACGCGTCTGGTAGATGCCTTTGGTCGCTTGCAGGCCCCACCAGTCGCAGGCTCTGGCATCCATCCGGGCGAACACCTCATCGAGAGGACGTAGCAGATAGCAGCTGTCGTTGACCAGCAACAGCTCGTCGTACTGCTCGATGGTCTCCCAACCCACGATCTCGGCCAACCGGGAGTAGGACCCGAAGTCGTACTCCCCGTGGCGTTCACCCCAGGCACCCACCGTGAGCTCCGACAGCTTAGCCAGCTCCGACTCCTGCATCGCACAGTCCGCCAAGTAGTAGACATCGGCGAACCGTGCCAGCTCACGCACGTAATCGATCACGTAGTCGTCGACGACCCCGTCCGGATCGTAGGCAGCAAACAGACACACTCGTCGCATCGTCCGCTCCGGGTCCGGTTGGAACCCGGATCCGAGCTTGCGGGAAGGAATCCGATCGGGATGGGTGGAGAGACCCTCATGCTTACCGACTGCCTCGTAGTGAGCCAAAGGATTCACGGAGTCGTCCGCCGGATCGAGGTGCTTGGACCAGTACCACCACGTGTTGAACAAGGGTGAGGGGTTCCGCAGCTCCTTCCACCCGAACTCGCAGTAGTGCGCCAACGGATTGCGACGACGGATCGAGGGATTCATCTTCTGGTAGTACGCCGTCACGAACATCGACGATGGGTTCAGACCCTCCGCCGCGCCCTTGGTCACATAGTGCTCAATCGGATCGATTCCACCCGGCAGATCAGGAACCTGAGCCCGATAGAACGCCTCGTCGAACACCCCCGCCTCCGCGATCGCCTCGACCGGAGTCTGGCGGCGGACGCTGACGTTGCCCTCGGCGGTCACATACCAGCGACGCACCGCACCCTGACCGGACGAGAACTCGACCCCACCAGCGGTCAGCCGATGTCGGGACTGCACCTGCGCGCTCAGCGATCCCATCACGAACAGATCGATCGTATCGACTCCGAAGACCGTCAGATCCTCCTCGGCCACCACGCCCGACCACCCGTCCGGCCCTTCCGACAGATCGAACCCAAGCTCCAGCCGACTGCGCCGACCTACCAACAACAACACGGGCTCCACCGGCGTCGGGCCGTTGAGCTCGTGGTCGTCGAGATCGGGGAGGTCGTCGTGATCGAGTCCACCACCCGCCCCGGGCGCGGCACCGAGAACCTCTGTGATCACCAGCCGGGTGGCGGCGAAGCGGTCCTGGGTGGCGTCGATCAGCTCAGGCGCACGGGACGAGACCGTCCCGGCGGTCGTCGGGGCGACCTCGACGCTGAGGTTCTCGTTCTTAGTGGCATACCAGTGCGCGGCCGGCACTGACATCGCCGCGAGTCGATCGGCATCCACCGACCGGGCGAGGCTGACGCGCTGACGCGCCGAGGTCGCCTCGAGATCGATGGTGTCGATCCAGACATCCATCGTCTCCGCGCTGAAGCCGGTGAGCGAGGTCTCCGCCAGGGTGGTGGAAGCCGTTCGCTCCGTGAGCACCATCCGCGCCGACAGTTCGTGGTGACTCGAGCGACCGACCAGAACCAAGGAAGCCGACCCGAGGCCGTGGTCATCCGGCAGTCTGACGCTGACATCCCACAGCCGGTCCTCCCGGACAAGATCGACCAGCTTCCAGATGTCCGAATGGCCGGTGGCCACGTCGGGACGGCCCACTGGTGCGCTGATCACCGGCGACGAACCGGCGACCTGGCGGCCTCGCCGCCGGAGGATGTCGCGCACCCGTCGTCGCACGCCAGGGATGATCCTGGGCTGCTGCACCGCCGTCTCCCTCCTCGTCCGCCACGCTCATCTCGACCGCCGCGCCCATTCTCGACTACCGGTCCGCGTACGCCATACATCCCACGCGGTCCTCGCGCCTGTGATGGTGCACACGGACCTCAGCCGTTGGCGAGGGCAGCCGGACCGTCCTCACGCCGGATGTCGATGACGTGACCGGTCTGACCCGACAGCAGCACGTCCAGCGACTGCCGGGCGACCTCCGGCGAGGACAGCAACGTGCCGGGTGGCTCTGCGCCGAACGCCTTGGTCCGCATCGGCGTACCGGTGCGCTCGGGGTTGATGCAGTTGACACGTACCCCGGAGCCGGCCCACTCATCCGCCAGAGCCTGGGTGAGGTTCACCACCGCGGCCTTGGCCGAGGAGTAGAGGGAGTAGCCGGAGCGACCACGGGTGTAGGAAGAGGAGGTGAACAGCAGCAGGGAACCCTGCGTCTCCGCGAGGTGCGGATAGAACTCCTGGGCGATGAAGATCGGGGCCAGGTAGTTCACCTCCGTCGCCGCATAGATGGTCTCCTCGGTCGACTCGGAAAGCTCTCCCCGGGGCAGCACGCCGGCGGTGTTGACCACGAAATCGATCCGCCTGGTGTCGGCGAGCACCTCGCGGCAGGCCGCCACGATGTCGGAGCGGCGTTGGACGTGGGTGTTGGTGGACGAGCGCGAGAAGACCTTCACCGTCGCCCCGTAGGCCGTCGCGAGGTCGGCGATGTCGCCTCCGATCCCGTACGAGCCACCGAAGACGACGAACGTCTTGCCGTCGAGGCGGGCGTGGTACTCATCGTCGGACAACGGTGCCGGATGGTCGGCGGAGGTGAGCTGGAACAGCTTGTCGGCTATGTAGACGTCGATCGGCTCGGTCACCTTCATGTTGCGCTCGTGGCCGGGGACGACCGCGATCGGCACCTCCGGCAGATAGCGCAGCACCACGGTGCAGTCGTCGGTGGCGGTGAAGTCGGGATCTTCAGCGGCTTTCGCGTAAGCAGCGCGGATGGTCGACAACCGGAACGACTGCGGGGTCTGGCCCCGGCGCAGCAGGTGGCGGGGGAGGACGTCGGTCATCAAGGGCTCGCCTCTGCCGCCCCGGGTCATGGCGTCGACCTGGATCACGGTGTCCGCCGACGGGATGGCGGTGTCGACAGCCTGGTAGGCATTCAGCGCCTCCACGTTGGCGTTGATGATGGTCTGTGAGACCAGCGGTCGGACCGCATCGTGCAGCAGCACGTTGCAGTCGCCGTCGCCGATCGCCGCCAGCGCCAGGGCGGTCGTGTCGTTCCGGGTGGCCTCTGGGCCGCCGGCTCCCTCGAGGATCTGGCTGACCTTGTCATAGCCACCCTTTCGGACGATCGCCCGAACCTCGTCTAGGTAGCCGGGCGCCATCATCACGATGATCTCGTCGATCAGCGGCGACGCCTGCATGGCGGAGATCGTGTGCTCGATGATGGGCTTGCCGGCGATCTTGATCAGCTGCTTGGGGATGTTCAGCCCGACCCTGGTGCCGGTTCCACCGGCCAATACGACGGCGACGTTCCGCAGGTTACCCACCGATCGGACTCTAGCGGGAGACTGGTGGGCTCGCCGTACGGCGCGCTGGGAGCGGGCCAGACACGGTCGGGGCCACGGATCGGCTCCCCTACGACAGCCGGGTCAGCCGATAGGGTGAGTCGCTGCGAGGCCCGCGGCGGGCGGATACGGAGTGAGTGCTCCAGCAGAGGAAGGTGTTCGGACTCCAGAGATGCGGTATAAGCTGATCCTCCGGCGTGAGCGACATGTCGAGATCGCGGTGACCGGCCCGTGATCCGGTGGTTCGCCCGGCAGAAATCCGTCGTCGACGAGTCGATGGAAGAGGCCGCGACACTGCCACCGGACAGCGCGCTGGGGTTGCTGGCCCGGCTTGCCGTTGCCTCCCCGGCGGCCGGAGTCGCCGTTCTGCTCCTGGGGATCTCGCCCCGGCTGCCGTCGGCGATCACGGCCGCCGGACTCGTGGCGGTGATGGCGGTACTGGCCACCCGGTTCGTTCTCAGGATGTACGCGATAGACCGCATCGTCTGCGTGTTCGTCGCCTTCGTGGCTTCAATCTGGATCCTCTGGCATGCCGTCACGCACAACGGCAGCCGACCGTGGGCAATTGCGGGCACGGCCCTGGCGGTGCTTGCCCTGATTGCGCTCCAACCTGTCGCCCGCATCGCCTCCATCCACGTGCCGGTGATCAGCAACCTGCCCGGCATCTCCCCGGCCCCGGATCCGTGGACGCGCAACCGGCAGTTCGATCTTCTCGCCCTGTCGGCGATCGCCGTGGGAACTATGATCACGGCCGCCGGACTGCCGACCTGGCTGTGGGCCCTGTTGTCCCTGGTCGTCGCGGCTCGTCCGGGGATCGCCCTGGCCCGGGCGCTGCGTCGCCTGCTGGCGGCGCGCGCCATCGAACGGGACATCGACGACTCGGTCGCTGACTACGCGCCCGAGTTCTACGTGTACACGGCACGGCCTGATGATGCGTCGTACCAGATCCAGATGTGGCTGCCGTACCTGGAGCGGACCGGCCGTCGTTTCGTCGTCATCGCCAGGACCAACGTGGCGGCCCGGGCGATTATCGCCAACACCTCCGCGCCAGTGATCACGCGGCGCTCGTTGGGCGACCTGGACCGCCTGATCGTGCCAAGTCTGCGTGCGGTGTTCTACGTCAACGCCTCCTCCGGCAACGGGGCGATGGTGAGGTACCAGCAGCTCACCCACGTCTACCTCGGCCACGGTGACTCCGACAAACCGCCGTCCTACAACCCGACGCACGCCATGTACGACAAGGTCTTCTGCGCCGGTCCGGCGGCGATCGACCGCTACGGGGTGCACGGGGTGGAGATCCCGCGGAACAAGTTCGAGATCGTCGGTCGTCCTCAGGTCGAGACCGTGCGTCCGGCGAGCGGTCCTGGCGGTGCCACCACCGTCCTGTACGCCCCGACCTGGCGGGGCCACGTGTCGGAGACCCTTCTCTACTCGCTACCGCAGGGCGACACGATCGTCCGATCGCTGCTCGAGCGGGGACTCACGGTGATCTTCCGACCGCATCCCTTCAGCCACGACTTCCCGGAGGACGCGGCGGTCGTACGGCGCATCGACGCACTGTTGGCCGCGGACGCCGCGGCTTCGGGCAGAGCGCACCTGTTCGGGGCCGCGGCGGAGACGGAACGCTCCATCGTGGACTGCATCAACACGTCGGACGCGATGATCTCCGACGTCTCCAGCGTCGTCTCCGACTATCTGTTCTCCGGCAAGCCGTTCGCCCTCGTCGCCGTCCCGGCTCCCCCCGCTGAGTTCGTCCGCGACTTCCCGGTGGCGGCGGGCTCCTACGTCGTGGATGCGCAGCTGACCAATCTGGACGACGTCCTGGACCTCATGGTCGGGGCAGACCCTCGAGACACGGAGCGACGTGCGATCCGGAACTACTACCTGGGCGACTTCCCTGCGGTCGGGTACGCGCAGAACTTCGTCGACGCCTGCATCCGTGTGCTCGACGGACCGCTGGGCGAGGCCGGGGGCGTCGATGACTCCGTGGACGACAGCCGCGGTCGTGCGAGCGGATTCGTCACCCGTGCGCGAACGCAGGTGAGTCGTTACGGGCGGGAGCTCGTGCTGGCCGGAGCAGGCGCGACCAGCGCTGTGCTCGCGCTGGTCGACAGCCTGCTGCCGGCGGCTGTCTTCGGCGTCGCTGCGGTGCTGACGCTGGTGCTGGTCAGCCGGCAAGCGCTCCGCGATCGGGAGCGTCTCAACCGCATGGTGGGTACGCTGGTTCTCCCTCGTCTCATGATCATCGTCGCCGCCATCGCTTTCCTGATCTCCGGTCCAGCGACGTCGACGCAAACTCTCGTCAGCGTGCTCGCCCTGGCCGTGCTAGCCACCTCCACAGTTACCGGTCTGGCGCTGCGACCGACGTGGACCAGTCCGGGACTGGGCGTGCGCGCGCTGCCCGGGCTTGCGGAGCCGCCCTATCCGCGGCTACCCCCCGGGCTGGCGTACGTGGCCAACGCCGCTGCGCTGACGCTGACCTGGCTCGTTCTGGCGATGGCGCTGCCGGGTGTGTTGTCGGCTCTGCTCACCGCGATCGCGGCTGCCGCTTCAGCGGTCCTGGTGCTGGGGAGCGTTCGTCGCGCCGAGGCGCTCGATCGGTCGAAGTCCGAGCTCGGGCAGCGGATCGCGGCCTACGAACCGCGGTTCGCCGTCTACTTCGGGTCATCGATCGGTGCCGACTACCAGGTCGGCATGTGGCTGCCGTACTTCCACAGGATCGGGCAGCCCTTCGTGATCATCACTCGGACGATGGGGGCCATGAACGCCATCAGCGAGTTGGATCCGACGGTACCGGTCATCTTCCGACCGACCTTGCGCAGTCTGGAAGAGGTCATCGTCCCGACCATGACGACGACGTTCTACGTCAACAACGCGGTGCGTAACACCCACTTCATCGAGCGGCGTGAGCTGATGCACGTCTGGTTGAACCACGGCGACTCCGAGAAGCCGGCGTGTTTCAACCCTGTGCACGCCATCTACGACAAGATCTACGCCGCGGGCCAGGCCGGCATCGACAGGTACGCGCGGCACGGCGTGGACATCGCTCACAGCAAATTCGAGATCGTCGGGCGTCCTCAAGTCGAGCGGATCTCGCGGGCTCGCGGTCCGATCGACTCGCTCGAGAACGTCACCGTCCTCTACGCGCCGACCTGGCGGGGGCCCTACGCCGACTCGCGGGTGTATTCGCTGCCGACGGGGGAGCGCATCGTCCGCGGGCTGCTCGACCGGGGCGTGCGGGTCGTGTTCCGGGCGCATCCCTTCAACTACCGCTTCCCGGAGTCCGCCGCCGCCATCCAACGCATCGGTCGGATGCTCGCCAACGATCGCCGGGCCACCAACAGGGAGCACCTCTGGGGTGCCGCCGCGGAAACGGACCTGACGGTCGAGGACTGCTTCAACCTGTCCGACGCGATGATCGCCGACGTCTCCGCAGTCGTCTCGGACTACCTCCAGTCCGGAAAGCCGTTCTCGATCGTCTCCGTAGGTCGCTCCGTTGAGAACCTGGTCGAGGAGGTTCCCGCGGCGCGTGCGGCGTACGTGCTGCGCGACGACCTCGGGGATCTGGCCGAGGTGCTGGACAACCTGCTCGTCTCCGATCCCCTGGCGCCCGAGCGTGACCAGACGAGGGTCTATTACCTGGCAGACTTCCCGGCAGCCAGCTACGCCGACGGTTTCCTGTCCGCCGCACGTCGAACCATTGAACACCCACCCGCGACCGACCAGAGCTCGATGGCCTCCGAGGAGTAAGGGCATGTCAGACACCCCGAATAGCAAGGACACCTCGTCGGAGGGCTACACCGTGCGGTTGAAGTCCCGCAGCTCTGTGTGGTGGAAGAGGGTCCTAGACGTACAGGCCCCATACCGCTGGAACCTGCGCCGACTGCACCTCCGGCGCACGCTGGACATCGGCTGCGGCATCGGTCGGAACCTTCGCAATCTCGGCCTCGGATCGATCGGCGTCGATCACAACGCGACCTCGATCCAGACCGCGCGCGACCAGGGTCACGAGGCGTATACCCTGGAAGATTGGGAGGCGAGCCCGGCTCGGCAGCCGTCCTCCTTCGACTCTCTCCTGATCGCCCACGTGATCGAGCACATGGACGTAGACGCGGGTGAGGCGCTGCTCGCCTCCTATCTGCCCTACCTCCGGCCGGGCGGGCAGGTCCTGTTCATCTGCCCCCAGGAGCGGGGGTACGCCAGCGACGCGACTCACGTGCGGTTCGCCACCGACACCGATCTGGCTGTCCTCGCTTCTGGTGCGGGACTTCAGGTCGAGAAGACCTACAGCTTCCCGTTCCCCCGACCGGTCGGGCGGTTCTTCACCTACAACGAGTTCTGCGTGCTCGCCCGGAAACCGATCGTCGGAGACGTCTCTGCGGGCTCGTGAGCCGTCGGTCTCATCACTCCGTAAAAGAGGGATCTGCGGGCGGCCGAACCGCCGCGGTGCTCTCCCCGGCCAGGTGGGTGAGAGGCGCCGAGGGAGTCTCGTCTTCGCGGTCTTGCCGACCTGGGGGACCGTCGGCGGCGATGGCATCGGATAGGGCGACCCGTCGCGCGAGCTGTTGGATCTGGACTTCGGCGGCGCGCTGGCCGAAGTAGAGACCCAGTGACGTGACGGCGAACACGACCACGAGGATGTAGAGGATCAGATCCGTGCCGCGGACCACGCCGACCATGTTGGCCAAGGTCTGCGGGATGTCTGGTTCGATCACGAAGACGATCGCCGACACGCCGAGCAGCAGGGCAGCGATCCGCGAGCCGGCCTGCAGGCCGGCTCGGCCGCGCTGCCGGAACACCACGATCAGCACGATGACGAAGCACAGGATCAGGATCGGTTTGATGATCTGCATCAGTGCGGTCCTCGAAGAAAGCGGTTGATCAAGATGTCTACTCCGATGTTGATCGAGTTGATGGAGTGCTGTCCCTTGGATCGCGAGTAGTCCGTGTAGTCGATGGTCACCGGGAACTCGGCCACGACGGCCTTGGTGTCCCGGGCCCTGGTCAAGAACTCGGTGGCCCACGCCATGTCCGTCATCCGCAGGTTGAGGGCCTCGGCGAACTTCCGGTTGAAGGCCCGCAGACCGTTGTGCGAGTCGGTGAGCGTGATACCGGTGGACAGCTTCTCGAACCACCGCCCGGCGATGAGCAGGAGCCGACGCGATCGGCTCATGTTCACCGCCTGACCTAGGAAGCGAGACCCCAGAAGGACGTCGATCTCGTTGTCGCGCAGATGGTCGACCATCGCCACCGCATCCTCGACACGATGCTGCCCGTCCGCGTCGAAGGTCACGAAGTACCGGGCTCTCCGATCCATCAGTGCGAAGTCGACGCCCGTCTGGAGGGCACCTCCGGCGCCCATGTTGATCGGGTGACTCACGAGTCGGGCGCCCGCCGCCAGGATCTCGGCTGCTGACGTGTCGGTGCTGGCGTCATCGACGGCGACGACGTTGGGAAACTTCTCGAGCAGCCCCTCGAGGACGCCTCGTACGACTTGTGCCTCGTTGTACGTCGGCACGATGATCCAGACGTCGCCGTAGCGCATGATGAGGGAGCCTTCGGTAGCAAGTCGGCCGCCGGTCTCCGGCGGCACACTCGTAGAATGTGGGCGCGTAACTGAGGGCAAAATGTACCGCTTCGCATCTCAATGATCTGGGACTTCGACGGGAGGGTTGTGACTGACCCGCTGGCAGTGATCGTGCTCGGTTACGGTTCGGAGCCCCTGCTCCTCGGCAGCCTGGAGTCCGCCCGCCAGCAGTTGACGGAGCAGGACGAGCTCATCCTGGTCGACAACGGCATCCCGGACACACTCCGCCGGTCGGTGCTCACGTCGGGTGCGCGAGTTGTCAATGACGGTCACAACAGCGGCTTCGCCGGTGGCTGCAACCTCGGGGCGGACGCCGCCGGCGCGGAGATCCTGGTGTTCCTCAACTCTGATGCGGTGCTCCGTCCCGGTGCGCTCGAGGCACTTGCCGGCGCTCTGGACGACCCCGCGATCGGCATCGTCGGCGGTTGTCTGCGGTTGGCCGACCGACCCGAGCTGATCAACTCGGTGGGCAACCCGCTCCAGTTCCTCGGGTTCACCTGGGCAGGGCACTGCGGTGAGCCGGCAGCGGCATACCCGGCGCCGGGGCGGGTCGCAGTGGCGACCGGCGGCCTGTTCGCGGTCCGCCGAACGACCTGGGAAGCCCTCGGGGGCTTCGAGCCGACCTACTTCGCGTACCACGAGGACACCGACCTGAGCCTGCGGTGCTGGCTCTCCGGTCGGGAGGTGCACGTGGAGCCGCGGGCGGTCGCCGACCACGACTACGAGTTCTCGCGCAACCCGCGAAAGCTGTATCTGGTCGAGCGGAACCGCCTGATCACAGTCCTCTGCGACTATCCCGGTCCGCTCCTGCGGCGGATTCTGCCCGCGCTCATCCTGATCGAGATTCCCTTGCTCGCCATGGCTGTGCTGGGCGGTTGGGGCCGGCAGAAGCTCGCCGCTTGGTGGTGGGTGCTGCGAAGCCGGCGTTGGCTCGCGGAGCGTCGTCGACTGGTTCAGCGGGGCGTCACGGTGTCTCCGACGGTCATCGCCCAGCTGCTCTCGGCCGAGATCGCCCCGCCGATGGTCCCGCAGCCACCTGGCATGGGAGTGCTCAACGCAATTCTTCGCACGTACTGGCGGTGGGCCCGGCGCTCGCTGAGGCGAAAGGGTCAGGTCGGTGGTGTGACGACGGTGACCCGGGATGACAGCTCCGGATCCTCGGCCAGCACATCGCGCGCCTGAGCCTCCGCCACCGGGCTCACGGCGATCAGCCGCACCGGCCCGGGAACCCGCTCGAGGATCCGCTTGAGCCGGGTCGGCTCGGTGAACGTCCCGATGCCGTAGACGCCGGGCTCAGTCTGTGCGCTCGTACCCTGCAGCGACGACAGGTACACCGACTCCCGGTACCCGTCGATCGGCGGTTCGTCCATCACCAGCGTGACCGTGCCGTCCACGGGCGGGAACTCCCGGTACGCCACCATCGTGGCGGTGGCCTGGCGCTGGCGCTGGAAGATCTGGTCGGTCCAGCCTCGAGACCACGTGGTCCCCCGTCCCTCCGCCTCGTCGATCTGGAAGACTCCGCCGGTCCAGCCGGTCACCCCGGCCGTGGTGAACACGGCGAAGGCGACCAGCGCGGCGAGGCTGGCGGGTTGGCGCCAGCCTCGGCAGCTGGTCCCGCGCTCCGGCACCGGCAGCAGCCTGGCCAGGGCGGCCACCCCGATGATCAGCAGCGCCATGCAGAGGTGCACGGTCTTGATGAAGTAGTAGCCGGGGCCGACCCCGGCGGCCGCGTTCGCCGCCGCGACCGCGCCCGCGAACCCCAGCGTGATGGCGACCGCCACCAGGTAGCGGTGCCACACGTCCTCCCGCCACGCCGACCGAGCCAGCAGACCGGCGCCGGTCACGGTTCCGAGGACCAGCATCGTGTCGTACGTCGATCCGGTCCTGCCCACCACGGTTAGTGCCTCGCTCTGACCGCCGAGCAGCACACCGCCCAGCGCGGTGATCGGCGCCAAGACGGCGGTCAGCACCGCGACCACGGCGACCCAGCCCCGCCGCCCTGCGGTAAGCCGCCAGTCTTGGATCAACCAGGCGAGCACCAGCAGACCGGCCGGGAAGAGGAACAGGTAGTACACGAAACCGATCCCGACCAGCAGGGCGCCGAGAACTATCAGCTGCTCGCGGACGCTCGCCAGCGGCCGAATCGCCAGCGCCGCCACGATCAGCCCAAGGCTGAGGCCCAACGTCTCGCTCGGATACCCGCGGACGAGCAGCCGAGGTAGTTCTGTGCCGAGCGCCAGCGCGGCCACGACTGCGACAGCGAGCAGCCGCTGCAGAACGTGAAGGCGGCCGGCCAGCCACTGTGTGGCCCAGATCAGGACGAGCAGGAGCAGGCCGAAGCCGCCAAGGGTCCACACGATGTAGTGGTCGAAGGCGGCCGGACCGCCGGGTGTGTCGCTGGGCCGACGGACGAAACCGTCGAGAAGTGCAGCGGTCAGGTGCCAGCCCTGGGGGTAGTAGACCATCCCGGAGAAGATGTGATCGCTCGCCTCGTCCTGACGCAGGAACAGGTACCCGCCGATCCGGCCGATCACGTCGAACGCCGCCTCGTGGCGAGCGTTGTCTTCCCCACTCATGAGAATGCCCACGCGCTCGTCGAAGCCCGACTGGCGCAGGTACGGAACGGACAAGTAGAGGATCAGTACGCCGGCGGCGCCTACCGAAAGTGCGTCCACCCAGCCCGGCCGCGGTAGCCGAGGCCGGCGGCCGGACAGGGCGGCGATCAGCAGCAGCACCGAGAATGTCGAGCCGCTGATCGGCACTGGGTGCAGCCCCCATGGCCATACCGACCAGACCAGACCGACCGCGCAGGTGGCGCCGACCAGCAGACCGATCCCCAGAACCAGGCGATCCAGCAGCGTGCTGCCGCCGCGCAACAACGCCGCCGTGCCCAGCAGGACCGACAACGGCAACACCAGATCCGCATGGACCAGGTACAGCACAATCGGCACCACCCAGGCGGCGACCAGCAGCCCGAGCCAGACCGCCCAGTGCACCTGACGAGGCGGCGCCGCGGTTGCGGCGACCGTCCTCGCGGTGTCCGTCGTGGTGTCGGCTAGCACGGCTGCCTCGTTCGTCGCGGTGGTATCCGCCCCTGACTCTATGGGAGGTCGGGAGCTCCGGGACCCAACAGCATCACGGGCCCACCCGTCACTTCCCCCGACACCCATCCCTTCCGAGGGACGTCCAGAGCGCCCGTATGAGTCAATCGGCAGGAGTGGGGCCCCCTAGTCCTCGACCGCCTGCGCGCGGTCCGGTGGCTCGAACCTGTCGCGATTCGGCGCCCCACCCAGTCCCACCGTGTGCACAGCCACTCCGACGAGCGGGCCGGCGAGGAGGCTGAGCAGCACCCGGTCGACCAGGGGCAGTGGCACCAGCAGCAGCAACACCGCCGTCAGCGTAGCCGTCACCCAGCCGGCCGCGAACAGTCCGTGTCGGTGCAGGGCCAGAGCGAACATCCCGGTCAGGGTCAGGATGGCAAGCAGACCGGCCGAGCCGGTCAGGGCCGCCAACGTCCAACCGTCGAGGCTGTACGAGCCGCCGAGGATGGTCCGGAACAGCCAGGGCCCGACCAGGTAGGCGAGTGTGGCTCCGATCACCGTGATGCTCAACACCGGCCAGACGATGCCTCCGAGTGCCCGCCACCCGCGGTGGCGGGCGCGAAGAAAGTGCGTCAGCGCCACCCCTTGCAGAGCGGTCAGCGGAACCAGCATGGGTGCCCGGGTGAGAGAGATCCCGAGGATCAGGCCCGCGGCACCGGCGAGCTCCGCCGGTGTGGAGGTTGCCGCAATGAGGACCGGGAACCCGACCATCACGAGAGCGCTGGCCGACGACGCCAGCGAGGCCACCGCGTAGTTCCGCACGAGACTACGCGCGGCGAGGTCGCCCCGACGCCGAGCGGCCCGGCGGAGCACGGGCACGACCTGCCCGGCCACCCAGGTGAGAGCAGGCATCGCCGCTGCGACGGCCAGAGCGACGAGGGTGTCGTAGACCACGAAGGCGAGCAGGACGAGAACGAGCCGGACCGTCGACTCGGCCACGAGCAACCCGGCTACCGCCAGCCACCGTCGCTCACCGGTGACGACGCCCCAGACCGCGAGATGACCGGTGTAGGCCAGGCACGCCGCCGCGGCGACCAGCGTGAGAATGCCGTGGCCCGGCAGCACGCGCGGCGCCCAGAGCAGCGAGCTGACCGCCAGGACAGCCGACACCAGAGCCCCGTACCCCAGCGCCACACCGAGCAGCGATGCCCCTCGACGGTCCTGAGCAGGTCGATAACTGGCCCTGGCGGCTTCGGGTGTCACACCGGTGACGACGCCGTACGCGCCGAACAACAAGGCCCAGTAGACGAGGAAGATCGCATTGTCTTCGGGGCTCAGAGTTCGCGCAGCGACGAGCAGTGTCAGGTATGCGACGGCAGCTGAGTAGACGCCGCTGAGCCCGACGAAGGTGGCCGGACCGCCGGTGATGGTCGCGTCGGACATGGGGGCCGCGGTCGCGTCAGCCGTCGGAGCGGATGTAACAGCGTAGGTGCGCGATCCGGACGAGCTTCTCATCGACGGCCTGGCTGAGCAGCCGCCGGGACCGCAGGTCGTGCCCGTCGACGCAGGCCAGCGAGACATCGAGGCGGTCGAGTGCGCCCCGGATCGTGGCCGTCGGCACCGGATGGCCCGAAGCGAGCCGGTAGAGGGCCACCCGGTCGCTGAGCTCCTGGGCCGGAAGGTCCAGGTTGCCGAGGTAGTACGCGCGTGGTACCACGGCAGACGGCTCGATAGCCGAGATCGCCAGGATCTCCATCTGCACGGGCGGCATCAACCACCGGCCTGGGGGGACGTCGTGGGTGCGCGCGGCCCGGACGTCGGCGAGGGCTGCTTGGTCGACCTTCCAGGTCGGTCGTCGGGTGAGCTGTGCGTTCTCACTGTTCCAGAGCCAGGTCCCATTGATCACCGGGACTACGAAGACCAGCGCGGTCACGACACTGGGGAGCACTGTGGTCCACCGACCACGTCGATGTCCCATCGACTCGCCGGTCAGCAGCTCGGGACCGGTGGCGAGCAGACCGACGAGCACCCAGATCGGCAGCGCGATGACCAGTCGCCACGCCACCGGACCGGCGCCGGTCAAGAGGTCGGCCAGCTCGAAGACGCCCGGAAGCAGCGCGACCAGGATCGCCACGGCGCCGCACCCGAGCAGGACTCCGGGGGGCCCGGGGATCAGCCGGAGCACCAGGACAACCGCCGCGAGACCGAGCAACGCCATGGGCAGATGGGGACCGAACGCGAAGTCGAAGGCGCCGCTGGCGGAGACCCTGACGTTGCTCGCACCGCCGCCGATCGCGGTCGGGGCGAGAAGCTGCACCAGAGCGTTGGCCACGGGCGCTGCGACGAAAACAAGTGCCCCGACCGCGAGGGCGGTGGACCGGAGCACCAGCGCCGCCAGCAAACCGGCGCCGGCCACCAAGGGAGCCAACAGGGACGAGGACGTGGTCAGCCCGACAAACGCGATGCCGACACCGGCGAGCATGACGAGATTCCCTCGACGCAGTCCTGTGGTCGCCCGTGACAGGAACAGCCAGACCAGCGGCAGCAGGATCAGGTACGCGGCGGCCTTGCCCTGCCAGATCCTCCCGAGCGAGTAGCTGCCGACGACGCTGTCGCCGGTGCCGACGACGTTGTCGCCGCTGGCCAGGAGGAACAGCACCGCCGCGGCCATGGCGAGAGCCCAGCGTCTGCGGGCCCACTGCCGGATCAACCGCCACGTCGTCCAGCCGGCCAGGGCGCCGAGCAACGGCACCAGGACCAGGTAGCAGAAGCTTGGGGCCTGGATTCCGAGGGTGTGGGCGATGACACCCTGAGCCGCTTCGACGGACGGTGTCGGAATACCGGCGCTGGTGGCCATGGGCATCGTGTTCGGGCTGAACATCGTGTCGTTCAGCGCGGCGGTGCCGTGGGTGGCGACCCAGGTGGCCCGGTTCACGTAGAAGACGTCGTCGGGGTCGGGGCGCAGGAGGAAGCTGCCCAGCAGTCCGAATCCGACGCTGGTGGCCAGAGCAAAGACGTGGGCGGCAGTGCTTGGTCGGGCATCCGGAGCCGCTGTGCTCGCCGGCGAGGGCTGCGACCTACGGGAGGTGAACCAGGGCCAGACCTGCGCCACCACCAGCACGATTGCCGCGATGGCGGCCGGCCAGACCCCCCACAGACTCCGCCCCACGGTGAGCAGCACCAGCAGGGCGCCGCCGGCCACCATCAACTCCCAGCGGAACGCGGGGGGCAACGGTGTGACATCCCGACCGGCGCCCGCGGCCACCTCGTCTCCGACAGCGGCCCGCCTGAGTGCGCAGACGACGGACGCCGCACCGGCCAGCAGTATGAACGGCCAGCCGGCCCACCACATGGAGAACTGCAGAGCGAGCGCCAGCTGGTAGAACAGCGTCCAACCCGCGAACGCCAGCACGAGACCATCGCCGGCGCCGTCGAGTAGCAGCGGCCACCGTCGGCTCAGCAGTCGTACGCTGATCAGTCTCACCGGGCCGACTCAGGCCGAAGCGAGGCGGGCAGCGGGTTCGCCCGCGGTCGGGTGGGCGACGGGGCCGAACCGGTTGGCGACTGTGCACATCCCGTCAGGGTAGTTTCTCGGGCATGCCGAGTTCTGCTGCGCCACGAGCGCGGACGGGGTCACTCGCTCGCGGCCTCGTGAGTGTCGGCTCGGACGGCGGCCCGAACTGGGTGGGTTCGCCCCGGCCGGGCGACCTGGTGCCGGTCAGTGGTGACGCGGTTAGGCGCTCGTGAGCAGTCGCTCCAACCGGTTCCTCATCCTCGTCGTGGGCGGCCTGGCGGCGATGTTCGTCCTCGTGCCGCTGGGCTCTGCCCTGCTGGGACGAGGAACGCTGCTGGACGTCGGCTCCCTGAGTGCCTTCCTTCCGTTTCGAGCCGAGGTCGGCAGCGGCTACGCCTCGGTCGTCACCTGCCGGCGGGACACCTTCGACTACTACCTTCCGGGTATCGCGGAGATCAAGCGGTCGTTCTTCGCCGGCCACTTTCCGACCTGGGCGCCATACGAGGTGGGTGGGGCGCCGCTGGCCAGTCTGCCGAACCACGGTGCGTTGAGCCCGATGTCGCTGCCGTACTTCGTCATGCCGCTGTGGCTGGCTCCGGCGTACGTGAAGCTGCTGGAGTTCGCGGTGGCCATCGGCGGCATGGTTCTGTTCCTCCGCCGGCTCGGCCTGTCCACGGCGGCGGGACTGCTGGCCGGGGTGGTGTTCGCGGGCAGTGGGTTCATGATCATGTGGTCGAACTGGCCGCACACCCGGGTGGCGGCGTTGATCCCGGTGTTGTTCTGGGCATTGGAGCGGGTGCTGCAACAGCGGCAGGCTCGGGATGTGGTCCTGGTTGGTGTGGTGGTGGCCAGCATGCTGCTCGGCGGCTTTCCCGCCATCGTCCTCTTCTCCCACACCGTGGCTGCCGCGTACGTCATCGTCCGTGTCGTCGTGCTCTATCGGGTCCTCCCGCGGCGAGCGATCCAGGCCGGCCTGGCCGCGGCGGGCGGGGTGGTGCTGGGGATCGGGCTTAGTGCCATCCAGATCCTGCCGTTCGCGGCCAACCTCGGGGCGTTCGACCTGGCTACGCGAGAGGAGCACGGCCATCATCTGCCGCTCTACTCCGCCTTCACCCTGATCGACCCGTACGCGGTCGGCACCTGCGTCGGGGGAGTGCGGTACGGCCCGGTGAACCCCATCGAGGCGGTTGGCTTCCTGGGCGCGGCGGCCGTCGTGCTCGCGGGTGCGGCGCTTGTGCTGCGGCGGCGGGCCGTGGGCGACGCCGTCCCGACGGCGTTCTTCGCCGCTGCCGCCGTGATCCTGGGGATCGGCATCTGGGTGGGAGGCCCGGTGCTGGCCACTCTCTACGCCCTGCCGCTGTGGTCCACGAACTTCATTGGCCGGGCTCAGTCGGTCTTCGGTTTCGTGGTGGCTGTACTCGTCGGGGTTGCGTTCGACCGCCTGCACCGGGGAGTCACCGACGCGGCGGGTGGTCCCCTCGCACAACGACTGGGTCGATATCAGACGGTGCGCGTCGGGCTCGTGGTAGCAGGGCTCGCGCTGGTCGCCGTGCTGGTGACTCGGGCCGTCGTCCAGGTGGCACGGTCCAAGGGGTTCACCGACCACCTGCTGTCCACCGTCACCCTGCCGCTGCTCATCCTCGTCGTCGGCGTCGTGCTGGTCGTCGTGGCCGCCCGCGGGCCGCGCTCGGCGAGTGTGCTCGCTCTGGCTCTGCTGGCCGTCCTCGTCGTCGCCCAGGCTTCCGCGTTCGCCCACACCCTGCTCCCGGGCAGCCGAGTGCAGGACTTCTACCCGGTCACCCCCACACACACGTACCTGTCCGCGAATCTGCACGGCGACCGCTACGGCGCCGCCGGCAACACGATGTTCGCGCCGACCAGTGACTACTACGAGCTCCGAACGCCGGTCGGACACGAGTTCACCGACCAGCGGTGGAAGGACGTGGTGTACGCCGCTGATCCGCGAGCCCAGCTGACGGTGACCTACTCGACGTTCTCGCCGGAGCTGCCCATCGAGCAGATCGAGACCTCGCCGGCTCTCGACCAGCTCGCCGTGCGCTACTGGGTGGCGAGCCCGCGCAGCAGCATCGGAGTGCGCGAACCGATGTCCGGCGGCCGGGAGCACATCGAGCTCGACGAGCGGACCGCCGGCACGTGCACGGTGCCGGGTGGACCACTACGTGGAGTTCACGTTCAGGTCGCCGAGGCCATGCCGGCCGTGACCGATGGCCGCCGACCCATGCTGCACGCCGCCGTGACCAGCGGCGGCGTCGAACGGCAGGGTGCGATCCTGATCGACTCCGAGTTCGGACCGGGCCGGCTCTTCATCGCGATCGCGGGCGAGGACCTGCCCGCGAGCTCGACCGCGAGTGTGAGATTCTGGCTGACCGACACCGACGGCTCCAGGGTGTTCCGAGGGGAGGGCGGTCGACTCAGCTGCTCCGCTGTCCGACCCGCCGAAGACGACCTGCGGCTCGTCCACGCCGACGCGGGTGGTGCGGTCTACCAGCGTCTCGACGCTCTGCCGCGGATCCGCTGGGCGTCCAAAAGCCGGGTGGTCACCGACCGCCACGAACGCATCGCCATGGTGGACCAGGGTGTGCCGGTGGACACCGTCCTCCTCGAGGACGACCGGCTGCCTGTCGGATCGGGTCAGTCGGCCGAGGTCCGTGTCCTGGCCGACGAGCGCGAGCGAATCAGCGTCCACGTCGACGCGAAGGGCGGTGGCTACCTGGTCGTCGCCGACAGCATCGCGCGCGCTGGGTGGCAGGCGGCTGTCGACGGATCCCCGGTGGCCATCACGCACGGCAACCACGCCTTCGCGGCGGTCCCGGTTCCCGAGGGCGACCACCGGGTCGAGCTCGTCTACCGGGCGCCGGGCCTCAGGGTCGGCGTGGTTGTCACCGTCGGGTCGCTGCTCGTCGCCGCCGTCCCCGTCATCGGCCCAGTACTCGTCCGCCGACGACGCCAAGCACCCGGAGCGCGGCGGACGTGATGCGGCGGGGCGGCAACCTCCTCACCTGGCTCGTCGGTGGGCGTCCACCAGCCAAGTGGTCGAAGACGGTCAGGCACGGGTGGCCGCGCTGGACCCAGGGCGTGGCGACCGGCACCGTGCTCCTGGAGGATGCGGGGCTGCCGACCGCGCAAGGTCGGCCTGCCGAGGTGCGGGTGCTGGAGGACGCTCCCGAGCACATCCGGGTCGCCGTCGAAGCGAAGGCTCGCGGCTACCTGGTGGTCGCCGACAGCATTGTGCGCCCCGGTTGGCGGGCCACCATCGACGGCAAGGCGGTTCCGGTGCTACACGGCAACCACGCGTTCGCGGCCATCCTGGTGCCCGAGGGCGAGCACGAGGTCGCCCTCGAGTACGTGGCACAGGGCTCGCGCTCGGTGTCGCAGTCACCGTCGGGTCCCTGCTGCTCGCCGCGGCGGCCGTTCTGGTTCCGACATCTACGCGACGGCGACGGCGGAGAACCGCTCAGACCGACCGTCACGAGTTACCCTGAGGGCTCTCGACACTTCCAAGAACGGAGACCCGGTGCGACTCGTCGTGCAGATCCCCTGCCTCAACGAGGAAGAGACGCTGCCATCCGTGCTCGAGTCGATCCCGAAGCAGATCTCCGGGATCGACGAGATCATCGTCCTCGTGATCGATGACGGCTCCACCGACCGCACGGTCGAGATCGCCCGCAGCCTCGGAGTCAGCGAGTTCGTCCACCACGTCGGCAACCAGGGCCTTGGGCGCTCCTTCCGCGACGGCGTCGCCAAGGCCCTGGAGCTCGGCGCCGACATCGTGGTGAACACCGACGGCGACAACCAGTACCCACAGGCGCGGATCGCGGACCTGGTCCAGCCGATCGTGCGCGGGACCGCCGACATCGTCATCGCCGATCGGCAGGTCCACCAGGTCGAGCACTTCTCACGGTCCAAGATCGCGCTGCAGAGGTTCGGGAGCCACATCGTCAACCTCGCCGCCGGAACCGATCTACCGGATGCCGCCAGCGGATTCCGCGCCTATTCCCGCGACAGCCTGATGCTGCTGAACACGATCACCCGGTTCAGCTACTGTATGGAGACGATCATCCAGGCAGGCATCAAGAAGATGCGGGTGACCAGCGTCCCTATCACCACCAATCCCAAGACGCGGGAGTCCCGCCTCTTCAAGTCGACGCGTGAGCACGTGTTCAAGTCGGCTGCAGCGATCACCCGGGCCTACATCATGTACCGGCCGTACATGATATTCGGGGTGCTGGCTGCGCTGTTCGGCGTCCTCGGGGCGATCCCCTTCATCCGCTACGCGGTGCTGTGGGCGCTGGATGCGCAGAGCGGGCACCTGCAGTCACTCATCCTGGGTGCGGTGCTGCTGATCATGGCCTTCCTGAGCGTCATGCTCGGCATCGTCTCCGATCTGATCCGCACCAACCGCGTGCTGATCGAGGACAACCTCGAGCACACCAAGCGGATGCGCTTCGGCGACGGACACCCGAACCAGGACATGGTGCGGCTCCCCGGCCGACAGTTGTCGACCGACCCTGATCGGCCGATCCTCGAGGTCAGCCGCTGAACGCCGATCCGAAGCCAGGGCGACGTTGGAGCCCTCGGACCGTCGTCTCGATTCTCTTCGCCGGCGTGGTGCTGACCGTCGCGGCCTATCTGGTCGTCACGAACTGGAGTGACCTACGCGGCATCACCGCCGAGATCGGCGTCCTGCCCGTCCTCGGCTCCACCGTGCTGGCGCTGGTCGGTACCGCTCTCATCTGCCAGGTTTGGCGGGTCTTCCTGGTGGGAGTCGGCGTGCAGGCACCGCAGATCGACGTGAACCAGGTGTTCTTCGTGACCCAGCTGGGGAAGTACCTGCCAGGATCGATCTGGCCCGTGGTGGCTCAGATGGAGGCAGGTCGTCGGTGGGGAGCAGGCCGCAGCGCCATGCTCGTCGCCAGTGGGCTCATGCTCGCCATGCTGACCGCGACCGGTCTCGCCCTGGGCATCGTGCTCCTGCCGTGGTCGGGTGGCGCGGGTCTGCGCCAGTACTGGTGGACGCTGCTCTTTCTGGTGCCCCTCGGCGCCGTCCTGCATCCCAAGGTGATGCCATGGCTGCTGGACCGCGCACTCCGCCTGATCGGACGCGAACCTGCCGGAGTGAGCCTCAGCGGCCGCGCGATGCTGTTGGGGGCTGCCTGGTCACTCGCGGTGTGGTTCATGCTGGGGCTGCACGTCTACGTGCTCATCGCCGCTCTCGGGTCCACCGGCTGGGGACCTGTGGGAGCTGCGGTGGGTGGCATGGCCCTGGCCTGGGCGGTCGGCCTCATCGTCATCCCAGCCCCCGCCGGTGCCGGCGTGCGTGACACGGTCCTGGTGCTCACCCTCAGCCCTCTGGTCGGCCCCCCCGCGGCCCTGACGGTTGCGCTGGCCTCACGGCTCATCTTGTTGTGCACCGACCTCTTCCTTGCGGGCGTCAGCTTGCTGATCGCTCGCCGGCTGGGGCGGCGCGGTCGGATCTCGACCTCACCGAGCGCGTAGCAACGAAGTCTGGTCCGGGTAGGGGAGGGTGGGAGTGAGGCCGAAATAGCGCTCCTCCTCGACGTCTGCCGCGGCGATCGCCCTCTGGTACCGCTTTCGTCGACTGTTGTCGAAGACGATCAGTCCGCCCGACGCCAGCCGGGGGAGAGCCACGGACAGACACGCCTCCCGTGCGCGTCCGTCAATCACGATCAGGTCGAACTCGCCGTCGACTGCCTCGATCGAGGCGACATAGTCGGTGAAGTCCTGACCCCGATGGCCCTCCTTGGCCGACCCGATCCGAGGGTGCGCGGACGGCGTCGCCTCGACGATCCGGAACGCCACGTTTGGGAGGTCGGCCAGCTCGCCGGCCATCATCTCGCCGAACCCGCGGTGGTGCTCGACGCTGTGCACCTCGGCTACCCGGCGGGCGAGCCACAACGTGCTCGCGCCCGACCCGTACTCGTACGCTCGGACCGGGTCGTCGCGGTCCGCCAGCCACGCGTTCACGACCTCGATCGCGGCGTAGCTCCACCACGGCACGTCCATCCGCGCGATGGCCAGTGAGTCGTGGACGCTCGTCAGGCTGTACAGCCAGTGCCGGACACGGTGCTGCAGCGGAGGGGCGTCATCGCCCAGCCACCCGACCCGACGAGCGAGCCGGCCACTGCCCCGCGCTACCGCGGCGTACGTCCGCTTGACCGTCCCGAGTGGCGATGCTGACGACAAGACACGTCCCTTCGAGCACGACTGGCGAAGCCCGAGCATATCGCTTACCCCCAGGGCGGACGGGTTCGTAGCCAACGGCGTCGACCAGGATGCGTGGCGGTCGGCCGCCTCGGGCCGGTTAGGCTGACCGGCGGCGGTGGATCGGGCCGTGCCGCACCCGAGACGTCCGAAGTCGGTCGCTCGAGCCACCCGGATGGCTCGAGTTCCACGCTGTGTTCTGACAGCGGGTAGCCAAGGAGGCATGATCAGGCGAGGCGAGCGGCTGGTGACGGTCGTGGTCCTGGGACTTGTCGCAGTGTTCGTCCTGGTTCCCCTGCTGCCCGCTCTGCTCGGTCGGGGGACCCTGATCGACGTCGGTGCGTTGAGCGCGTTCCTTCCCTTCCGCGCCGACGTCGGCGCCGGCTACTCCAGTGTCGTCACGTGTCGTGGTGACACCATCGACTACTACCTGCCAGGTATCGCGGAGATCAAGCGGTCTCTGTTCGCCGGTCACTTCCCGACCTGGGCGCCGTACGAGGTCGGTGGCGCGCCATTGGCCAGCTTGCCCAACCACGGGGCACTCAGCCCGATGTCGCTGCCCTACTTCCTGTTTCCTCTGTGGCTGGCACCCGCCTACGCGAAGCTGATCGAGTTCGTCGTGGCCATCGGGGGGATGTTCCTGTTCCTGCGGCGACTGGGGATGGCACCGGCAGCTGGTCTCCTTGCCGGGGTCGTCTTCGCCGGCTCCGGTTTCATGCTCATGTGGACGAACTGGCCCCACACCCGGGTAGCGGCGCTGATCCCGGCACTGTTCTGGGCGCTGGAACGCCTGGTCCAGGAAGTCCGAGCTCGCGACGTCGTCCTGGTCGGCGTGGTGACGGCCAGCATGCTGCTCGCCGGTTTTCCCGCCATCGTCTTGTTCACCCTCACCCTGGCCGGTCCCTATGTGGTGACGCGCGCGCTGATGCTTCATCGGAGCCGGCTGACGATGATGGTGAGAGCTCTACTTGTCTCAGCGGGCGGCGTCGTCCTGGGTCTGGGGTTGAGCGCCGTGCAGATCCTGCCGTTCGCGGCCAACATAGCCGCCTTCGACTTCGCCAACCGCAACGAGATCGGCCACCACCTGCCGCTGTACACGGCCTTCACCGTCATCGATCCCTACGCGGTCGGGTCGTGCGTCGGTGGTCAGAAGCTGAGCACGATCGTCCCGATCGAGGCCGTCGCATTCATCGGGGCGGCAGCACTGCCCGTTGCCGTCGCGGCCCTGGTACTTCGACGCCGTTCGCCCTCCGACGCCGTGCCGACGGCGTTCTTCTTCGTGGCCGCCATGGTACTTGGCTCTGCGATCTGGCTCGGCGGCCCGACGCTGGCGGCACTCCAGCTACTTCCGTTCTGGTCGACCAACTTCATCGGACGGGCCTCGTCGATCTTCGGGTTCAGCGTCGCCGTCTGTGTCGGCGCCGGACTGGACCGCTTGGTTCGCGGCATCGTTCCTCCCTCCCCGCGACCGGGCCGGCGACCGCCCCTGGACTCGGGTGCGATGGTGAGAGTCGGCGTGGCCGCGGCGGTCTGCGTCAGCACCGGCGCGGCCGTCACCGTCGCGATCGCCCGAGTGGCGCGTGACCAGGACTTTCAACAGCACGTCATCGAGAGTGCTGTCATCCCCGCCCTGCTGCTGATCGCGGGCGCGGCCGCCGTACTCGTAGCGGCTCGTGGTGCGAAGATCGTGCGAGTCGTGAGTCTCGTGGTACTCGTGGTGCTCGTCATGGCGCAGAGCACCGCCTTCGCGCACACGCTGCTGCCGACGAGTCGGCGGCAGGACTTCTACCCTCGGACCGATACCCACCGCTACCTGTCCGAGCACCTGGGTGCGAACCGGTACGGCGCGCCCGGGTGGACGATGTTGGCGGCCACGAGCGACTTCTACCGGTTGCGCACACCGGTCGGGCATGAGTTCACACCACAACGGTGGAAGGACGCGATCTGGGCTGCGGATCCAGGGGCGCAGCGCACGGAGACCTACTCGTCTTTCTCCGCCGGCTTGCCGATGGAGCGGGTACAGACGTCACCAGCACTCGACCAGCTCGCCGTGAAGTACTGGGTAGCCAGTCCGCAGCTCGCGGTCGGCGAGCTCGGACGTCTCCCGGCCGGAATCGGTGACGTACGCCTGGGGGTCGCAGACGTCGCCCACTGCACCGTGCCGGGCGGCCCCGTGCGAGGAGTGAGGCTGCTTGTCCGAGAAGCCATGTCGGCTGCACCGGAGGGATCGCGACCGATGGTGCACGTCGCCGTGACGAGCGGGGGAGTGGAATGGCATGGGTCAGCGCTCATCGACACCGCTCGTGATCCAGGGGTGCTGACGGTCGCTGTCGCAGGCGAGGACTTGCCCACGAACCGGACCTCGAGCGTCAGGGTCTGGCTCACGGACACCGACGGCATCCGGGTCTTCGCCGGTCGCGGCGACGAGTTGGCCTGCGGCGCGGTCCGACCGACGGATGACGGTCTACGGCTGGTCCACGCCGACGCGGGCGGTGCGATCTACGAGCGACTGCGCGCGTTGCCGAGGATCCGCTGGGCCTCCACCAGCAGAGTCGTCGCCGACCGCGAGCGGCGGATGTTGGAGCTCCGGCGTGGTGTTCCGGCCGACACGGTGATGGTCGAGGAGGACTCGCTCCCCGTTGCCGACGGCCGGCCCGCCGCACTCACCGTGCTGACCGACGCGCGAGAGCGCATCACCGTGCGCGTCGATGCACAGGGAACGGGCTACCTGGTGCTGGCCGACAGCATCGTGCGGCCGGGCTGGGTGGCAACGGTCGACGGCTCCGACGTGGCCATCCAGCACGGCAACCATGCGTTTGCGGCCATCCCGGTGACCAGGGGCCTGCACACCGTCGACCTGCGCTACGTCGCGCCGGGACTCAAGTCGGGGCTGGCGGTGACGGTCGTCTCGCTGTCGCTCGCCGCTGTTCTCGTCGTCGCTCCCTTCCTGCTACGTCGCCGCCGCGGCGCGCTCCGCTGACGGATCCGCTGAGATCGGGCTCGCACCTCCCGCTTCACTCCGGCCGGCACCGGCTGACGGCCTCGCGGATCAGCGCAGGCCGAGCCAACGAGACCAGGTCGATGCGGTCTCGTCGACGGAGAGCGGCCGACGGTTCACCGCTCGGACGGCCACCACACCGCTGAGGCTGCTCGACCACACCACCGTCCGGGCGGAGGCGAGCTCGTCGGCCCGGACGGGCGTGAGCATCACCGGCACGCCACGATCGGCGAGCTCGTCCAGGAGCACACGGCGGGTCACCCCGGGGAGCAGGTGGTCGGTCGCCGGCGGCGTCCGCCAGATCTCGTCCCCACTCAGCACGAAGAGGTTCCCGCGGCTGGTCTCGACCAGACAGCCCGAGGGGTCGATGAAGTAGGGAACGGCGGGCGCAGTCAGCGCTTCGGCCGCAACCAGTGCGGATCGGTCCGCCCATTTGTGGCGCCAGCTGTGGTCGGGCCGAGCTGCGAGTGCGAGAGTGCAGGACTGCAGCCGTGGCCCCAGTGGACGCGGGCTGATGTCGACGATCAGTCCGTCGGCACTCGGTCTGACGTGCACGCGCAGAGCAACCCGCGGCTCCGGCTGTGCGTTCGAGCTCGCGGCGATCTGGGCGGGTAGACCGGACGGTAGGTCCGCGGCGTACAGCTCGCGGGCGGAGCGTGCCAGCCGCGCGAGGTGGTCAGCCAGCCGGAGCGGGTGGCCGTGCTGGCTCAGGATGCTCTCGAACACGCCCTGTGTCGCGAGCCCGTCCGGCACCGTGGCGGCCCGGTCGTCGAGACCTTCCGCCAGCCGACTCGCGGCCGCGAGGGCGAGCGGCTCGGCCTTGTGCAGGCACTCCTGCCACTCCCGGACGGGCACGCTGTCCACCGTGATGCCGCCGCCGACGCCGAGCTCGACCCGTCCGGCGGTGGCTTCGAAGGTGCGGATGAGCACACTCAGCTCGGCCCGGCCGTCGACGGTCATCAGACCGGCCGCGCCGGTGTACGCCCCTCGTGGGCGGCCTTCCTCGGCAGCGATCGCCCGGACCGCGCTGGACTTCGGTGCCCCGGTCACCGAACCGGGCGGGAACGTCGCGGCCAGCAGGTCCGCCGGACTCACCCCCGCGGCCAGCACCCCGGTCACCGTCGACACCAGGTGCCAGACCCCAGGATGGGGCTGGATCTCCAGCAGTCCCGTCACCGCGACGCTGCCCGGCGCGCACACCCTCGACAGGTCGTTACGCATCAGGTCGGTGATCATGATGTTCTCGGCGGCGTCCTTGGCCGACGACCGCAGCAGCGAACCGTCGGGATCCTCGCTCCTCTTGGTGGTTCCCTTGATCGGCGAGGTGATCACCCGACGACCGTCGAGGGTGAGGAACCGCTCAGGGCTGAGACTGACCAGCGTGGTCTCGGCGCCCGTCGGCAGGTGGGCTCCGTACGGTGGACGAGTCGCGGCGGCCGTCCGCACGAACAGCTCCAGGGGATCGACCAGCAGCTCGCCGGTCAACCGGGTGCACAGGTTCAACTGGTAGACCTCACCGGCCCGGATCCGACCGATCACCCGCTCGACCCCGGCCAGGTGTTCATCCTCGGCGGCGGGGATCCCGACCGCGGGGGAGAGGGGGCCGATGGCCGGTACGTGGGCTTCGCCGGAGCACGCTGCACCGGCCGCAGACGACAGAGCGGCCCGAGCCCGGGCCAGAGCGGCCGCCATCGCGTCCTCTCGACCCGTCAGCCCCAGACTCTCGAACACCCAGGTCTCGTCGCCGCGCCGGCGCAGTACCGCGTCGCAGAAGGCGAGCCAGGACGTTCCCGGGTCGTAGCCCAGGACGGTGAACCAGCCGCCGAAGATCCCGTCCGGCATCTCCCCCGCGAGCGCCGGCCACGTCCGCAGCGGCCCCCAGCAGTCAGCTGCATCGAGTCCGCCCAGCGCAACGAGCGGATCGACACCGATGATCACCTCGCTGCCGAGCCACGAGCCCCAGAGGACGATCGGATCGCTCCCGCGGCCGTACGCCGTGATCACCGCCGCAGGCTCGTGACCCCTGGGATCAGCCGAGAGCTCGACCGCGTACGGCCGCCCCCGCGCCGTACGGATCCGGTCGAGCTCAGCCCAGTCGGCCAAGATCAGCCCGGTCCGGCAAGACTCGCCAAGACCCGCTCGGCACTGCCACCCAACCCGTACCGCTCGGTCAGATCCGCGAAGCCCGCCGGATCCACCGGTGCGCTGGGCAGCCGGAGGTCATCGGCGGTGACCCCGAGCTCGATGTCGGTGGCCACGGCCACGACGGTGGGCGCGACCGCCAGGTAGTCGATCGCCTTGCCGAGCTTGGACCGCACGCCCCCGCTGATGGTGGTGTCGGCGCTGCTCGCGGCCGCCAGGATCTCGTCCAGACCGCCGTAGGAGTTGATCAGGGAGGCGGCCGTCTTCTCGCCGATGCCGGCCACGCCAGGCAGTCCGTCGGAGGCGTCGCCCCGCATCACCGCGAAGTCCACGTAGTGTGCGGCCGGGATGTCATACTTCGCCCGCACCCACGCGTCGTCCACGCGCTCGTGCTTGCCGACCCCGCGGGCGATGTAGAGCACCCGCACCCCGCGGGCGTCGTCGACCACCTGGAACAGGTCCCGATCACCGGTCACCACGTCGACCGGCATCGACGCGGTCGCCGCGAGGGTGCCGATCACATCGTCTGCCTCGTACCCGTCGTGACCGACGATCGCCAGGCCCAAGGCGTTCAGCACGTCGATGATCACCGGCACCTGGACGGCCAGGTCGTCCGGCGCCTGCTCACCGGCCGTGCCTGTCGAGGACGCCATCTCCTCCACGGTGCTGTCACCGGCCCCGGCCACCCGGTGCGCCTTGTAGCTGGGGATCAGCTCCACCCGCCAGTCCGGTCGCCAGTCGTTGTCCCAGCAACAGGCCAGGTGGCTGGGTTGATAGGTGTCGACCAGCCTGGCGATGAAATCCAAGAGCCCGCGGACGGCGTTGATCGGACTCCCGTCGGGCGCTCGGAAGGAGTCGGGCACCCCGAAGAAGGCCCGGAAGTAGAGCGACGCCGTATCAAGAAGCAGCAATCTTTGCGATCCCACGAGAAGATCCTGGCACGATACGTGCCATGGAGCCCTTGGACCGCCGCATTCTCTCGCTTCTCGCGCGCGACGGCCGGATGTCCTACACCGACATCGGCAAGGAAACGGGCCTCTCGACCTCGGCCGCGCAGCAGCGGGTCCGGCGGCTCGAGCAGCGTGGCGTGATCAAGGGCTACCGCGCGGTCCTCGACCCGGCCCAGCTCGGTCAGCTGGTCACCGCGTTCGTGGCGATCAAGCCGTTCGACCCCAGCCAGGCCGACGACGCTCCCGACCGGTTGCAGCACATCGATGAGATCATCTCCTGCTACTCGGTCGCCGGTGAGCCGAGCTACCTGCTGAAGGTGCAGGTCCCGACCATGTCGGCGCTGGAGTCGCTGCTGGCCAGGATCCGGGCCGAAGCGAAGTGCTCGACGCACACCACCACCGTGCTGTCGACGGCGTACGAGAACCGCCCTGAGATAGCTGAGACGAACCAGGGCTGATCCGGGACGTCGCTCACGACCGCGGGACGACCCGACGCACCCCGCGCCGCAAGGTGTCGGCGAGTCGGTAGGTGCGGGACTGCTTGAGCTTGGCGAGCGACTGGTCGGCCCGTCTCGCCTTCAGCGTGCTCTTGTCGAGGGCCCGTCGCAGGTCAGCCACCTGCTTCTCCTGGGAATCCACCCGGGCCCGCAGCACATCCCGAGCCGCCACCGCCTCATCGAACTGGTGGTGGAGGCGGCGACCCAGCTGGGTGTGCCAGAGGAGGGTGTCGCGAGTCTTGCGGAGCGTGGTGGCTGCGTCCGCGACCGCGTTCGCACCGACGTGGTTCGTGGTCACAGCCACCTGGAACTCGGCCTCGTGGTCCAGAAAGCGGTCGAGGGCGGCGGCATCGACCGTGACCTGCGCCAGCTCAGCGATCTGCAGGCACAGGTCGCCGATCGTCCGGGCAGGGGACCAGGTCTCCGGGGTCGTGGTCCGACCCAGGTTGACCGCCAACCAGAATAGGCCTCGCTGGATCACCCGGTCGATCGGCGCCCGGTCGTGGAACTCGCTGTCGATCAGCCGCTGCACGCCGCCATCGGTGATGATGACGTTCGACGGGAGCGCGTCCAGCGGGACGGTGTCGTCGGTCGAGGCTGCTCGGACGAGGTCGAGCCAGCGCTGCAGGAGATCACGCCGACCGGTGTCGTCGGCGGCGGAGAACACGTCCAGGAACGACGATCCGGCGACGTAGCTCCAGGACCTGACGCCCTCGGTGATGAGTGGACCGGGCTCGGGGCTGTAGACCCGATCGAGACGGATCTCCCCGTCGGCCAGTCGGACGGTCGTGCTCGCCGCATACTCACGCCGTCGGTTGATCGAGAAGTACTTGGCCAACCGGTCGTCCGGCCAGAGGTCGGCGGGCTGGTCAGTGCTCCCGATGATCAGGAACGAGTTTGCGAAGTGCGCGCCGAGACCGTCACGGACGAACTCCTTCCAGACCCGTTCCTCGCTGGCCAACTGCACCCTCTTCGTGCCGGCGTAACGGCTCGGAAACGACGGCAGATTCTCGAGCAGGTCGGGAGCCGCGGCGTACAGCCGCTCGGTGTCGAGAACCACCCGGGTGTGCTTGTAGTCGGGAAACACGCCGAACAGCCGTGGTGAGAAGCCGCTTGTCTCGACCAGATCCAGCAATGCGGTGGCGCTGAACGTTCGGGCCGGACCCAGGCGCGGATAGTCCTCCACGGAGTGGAAGATCCTGCCGCTGTGGTCCTCGCCGGTGCCGGTCAGATACTTGACGCCGAGCTTGTTCTCAATCGCCAGCAACAAGGTGCCGCCCGGTCGCAGGCGGGTATGGCACTCCCGGAGGAAGTGCAGGTACGGCTCCAGGTCCGCTCCGCCGCCGCCGACGTACTCCAGCACCCCTACGACCACCACCAGGTCGTAGACCGGGTCGGTCGGCACGTCGCTGAAGTTGCCGCAGAATACCTCCACGTTGCTGAGGTCGCGAGTGCGTTCCCGGGCCACCCTGGCCCGAGGCAGCACCGGTTCCAGGGCATCGACCTGAGCACCGGTCTCGCCGAGGTAGCGCGTGATCGGTCCGCAGCCGGCGCCGACCTCCAGCACGGTCGCGTCCGACGGGATCTCCAGCGCCCTCAGCACGTTGGCCCGGGCCGGATGCGTGTGATACTGCTCCGCCCAGCCCTGGGCGACCTCGAGCATCTCGGTGCTGTCGGAGCTGACGTCGGCCGCTGCCTTGACCATCTCCCACAGCCGTTCCTCGGCGCCGTCACGATACGGGATGTCTGGGTCTGGACGCAGCAGCCTCACACCGTCGCGGACCTCGTGGACCCCGGAGCGCAGCACGGTGGTGATCACGCAGTCACCCTAGTGCTGAGCATGACCCACCAGATGTCTATGGTCAGGTGTTGCTCCTAATCTGTTGTCAGCTCGGAGGTGTCGCGACTGCATCGACCTGCGAGACCAGAATGGCGCCATGACCGCCTCGGCCCCCCGCGATCTGCTCCTGCACTCTGGTCGCATCGTGACCCCGGATCGGTCCGCCGCCACCGCCGTGCTCATCGGCGACGGGCGGATCGTGGCTGTCGGGCGCGATGCACTCGATCGGTCGGTCGGCGAGACCGTGACGCGGATCGACCTGCAGGGGCGCCTGGTGACCCCGGCCTTCGTCGACGCGCACGTGCACAGCGTCCAGACCGGCCTGCTCGAGGTCGGTCTCGACCTGCATGGTTCCAGCAGCCGGGAACAGGTGCTGGATGCCGTCGCCCACCGGCTGGCGGCCGGTGGGGCGACAGTGGTGTTCGGTCAGGGCTGGGACGAGCGAGCCTGGCCGGATCCACGGCCGCCGACGCTGGCCGAGCTGGATCGCGCCGGCGGGGCCTCGGTGCCCGTCTACCTCGCACGGGTCGACGTCCACTCGGCGGTGGTCTCCTCCGCTCTGACCGACCGGATCCCGGGGCTGTCGGATCACGTGGGCTTCCGGGCGGACGGGCTCCTCAGCCAGGACGCGCACCATCGCTGCGGGGTCGCGGTCAACGACCTGTTCTCCGACGGTGATCGACGTACCGCCGCCCGAGCGGCACTGCGGCGGGCGGCCGAGCTCGGGGTCGGCACGATGCACGAGCTGGGTGGTCCGCACCTGGGACCGTACGAGGACCTGGAGCGGGTCGTCTCGGCCGGCGCCGTGCAGGGTCAGCACGTGGTGACCTACTGGGGCGAACAGGCGACGACGTCCCTGATCGACCAAGTGCGCGCCGACGGCGTCCGCGGTCTGGCCGGGGACCTGTGCGTGGACGGCGCGATCGGTTCGCGGACGGCCTGGCTGACCGAGCCGTACGCGGACGCAGCCTCTGGGCAGAGCCAACCCAGAGGTGCCCGCTATCTCAGCGTCGAGGAGATCACCGACCACCTGAGGCTGTGTACGCGAGCCGGGCTGTCCGGTGGCTTCCACTGCATCGGTGACGCCGCGGTCTCGGCCGCGGTGTCCGGTCTGGAACGGGTGGCCGCGGAGCTCGGGATCGACCCCGTCCGCCGCGCCCGGCACCGACTCGAGCACGTCGAGCTGGTGACCGCGGCACAGATCGCCACCCTGGCCCGGCTGGGCGTCGCGGGCAGCGTGCAACCGGCGTTCGACGCCGCCTGGGGTGGACCAGATGAGCTGTACGAGCAGCGACTCGGCCGTCGGCGGGCGGCGACGATGAACCCGCTGGCCGACTGGCACCGATCCGGGGGCGTGGTGGCCTACGGCACGGATGCGCCGGTCACCCCGCTCGCGGGTTGGGCCATGGTGGCCGACGCGGTACGGCACTCACGTCCCGACCAGCGGGTCGGGGTCCCCGAGGCGTTCGCGGCGGCCACCCGCGGCGGGCACCTGGCCGCCGGCGACACCGACGCCGGGTTGCTGGCGCCGGGGCAGCGGGCGCACCTGGCCGTGTGGGACACAGAACCAGGGTCGCTGGACGAGGCCACAAGCCTGCCGGATCTGGCGGGCGGGGCACAGTACCCGGATTGCGCTGCGCTGCTGGTGGACGGACGGGTGGTTCACGATCCAGCGGGTCTGCTCCCGGGTCCGCCCGACCGCCCGTGACTCTGCGGCGTGTTCCGGCGCCTGTCGCGGTGTGCCGTGCGTACGTTCTCGACTCCGCGGCGGGATGCGGCTCCGGTCAAGCGCTGGTGGCCGAGACAGCCGGAACCCGCTCGACCACGGCTCTGGCCAGGCGCGCCACCCGGATGGCGTTCACCCGGTCCCGGACCCCGAGCTTCCGGTAGGCGTGCTGCAGGTGCTTCTCGACGGTCCGCGGTGAGCAGGCGAGTCGACGGGCGGACTGCCGCGTGCTGAAGCCATCGCTGATCAGCTGCAGCACCGCCAGCTCACGACCGGTCAGGCCCAGGTGCGTCCCCGGATCTTCCGCAGTCGCCACCCGTCCGCGCAGCGCACAGGTCTGCCGGTCCAGGGTGACCAGCGATCGCTGGACGTAGCGGGCGACCAGCAGGTCGTCGTCGTCGAAGTCACGGCGGTCACGTGCGACGACGAAGAAGCAACCGCTGGGCCCCTGTCGGCGGTAGTAGATCGTCATCTGCTGCTCCAGCCCGAGCCGCTGCAGCGGCGCCACCAGGATCGATCTCCGGGCAGCGGGTACGAGCCCGTACGGCACTCGGTCGGAGGTCTGCGGATCGGTCGACGGCGTCCTGTCGTACCAGGCGGTCAGCGGATGGCAGTCACGGTGCAGTCCAGCTCGGAACTCCTCCATGGTGGCGGCGTGGATGGCCATGGCATCCGTCGGGTTCAAGATCATCTCGGTCATCACCGGGCCATCCATCGAGCTCCAGCTCGTGACATTGACCTGGAAAGCCCCCCGCAGGCGCTCCAGCACCCGGTCGACCGGCATGGTCGTCAGCGGTTCACGGAGCCAGTCGAGGACGTCGTCCATCCAGTCGACCACCCGCGACAACTCATCCGACATGGCGGCCTCCGAGCTTCCTCGATTCGCGCCTGTCGTCAAGAATTCAACCGCACTTGTGGTCGCCGCGCACCTAGTCGACGCCACGGAGCCGTGTACGCGGTCAGCCGGCGGCGCACCTGATGTGTTCGGGTGCCACGCCACTGATGTGCCCGGCGAGCTCCTCGGCCTCATCGGCGGTGAGCGCGGTGTCGGACGTGGTGAACACGCCGAGCGGGTCCCCGAAGTAGGCGCACCGCACCGCGAGGACCGGGAACGCGCGGAGCTCGGTCCGGAAACCGCGGAACGCTCGGCGTCCGGGCAGCTTCGCGGAGACGCCGGGGTCGCTCTGCAGCACCACGACCGGGCCACCTGCTTCGGTCAGCCGGGCGAACGCGGGCGAGTCCGGACCGTGCGTCCGGGGATTGATCCGGCCCTCCGGAGCGGGATCGACGATCAGCACCATTCGATCGTGCAGGGCGGGCTCGTTGCTGAGCAGGGCCCGGTACGTCCACCCCTCGACGAGCAGGGGAGCGTCCTGGAGCGTCTGATGCGCGAGGACCCGCGGAAGATCCCGCCAGCCCTGCCCCAGGTGTCCGTCGACCGCCCGGAGCGCCAGGTGGCTCGGCAGGGTGAGGACGACGACCAGCAGGCACGTGGCGATCGCTGCCGTCCGACTCCGGCTCCACAGGGCCTTGACGGTGACTGCGGCGCCGATGGCGATGGCCGGCAGGCAGAAGGTCCAGTACCGGGCCACCAGTCCGGGACCCCACCCGAGCAGCTGCAGCCCACAGAGCACCAGCGGAGGCAGTGCGACCCAGGTGGCCAGCAGCACCGCCTGACGCCGTTCACCTCGACGCCACCACAGGATCACGCCGACCGCCAGCAGCACCAGCGTCACGGCGGCCGCGGGCACTGTCAGCGGAGGGGAGAGCATCCCGACCGGCAACCGCAGCAGCTCCTCCGCCATATTCGCCGCGGTGACAGGTGCCGGGTCTGGTTGTCCGACCGCCCGGTCGGCCACCACCAGCAGATGCGGTACCACCAGGACGACCCCGGCCGCCGCACACAGGGTGGTCACCACGACATCGCGGCGTCGGTCGCCGCTCGGGGCCAGGAGGGAGGTCAGCACCAGCACCGGCAGGATGAGCAGGGCGTACGGCTGCAGCAGGCCGAGGACCGCCACCAGTCCGACGAACACCGCCCGGCGCGACCAGCTGCCGAGTCCGCCGTACCAACGGAGTGTCAGAGCGACCACCAGCAGCACGCTGAAGGCGTACGGCCGCGCATCCTGGCCGTAGCGGGACACGGCCGGCAGCACCAGCATCGCCGCCGCGGCGAGGAGCCCGAGCCGCCGCCCGCCCATCTGCGAGGCGAGCACCGACGTCGCGACCACCGCCGCCACCATGGCCAGCACCGACGGCAGTCGCAGCCACCACTCGCTGGTCGAGGGGAGCGCCCACACGTTCGCGAGCAGGTAGTACGGGAGGAGCGCCGGATCGGACTCGACGGTCCGCAGCACCTGGTCCAGCGGGCGGCGGGCGACCATCACCGTCGCCGCCTCGTCACCCGACCAGGCGGGTACCCAGGAGCCGGCGACGAGGAGGAGGGCGGCGGCGCCCCAGACGGCCAGCGCCGCGCCGCGTCCCAGACGTCGGCTGCTCGCCACCCCTGCCCCCGTTGTTGCTCCGACCGGGTCGCCGCCGCCGACTCTCAGGGGCATGGTTCCTCCCGAGTGGATCGGTCGACTCGGGATCCATGCTCGGGCCGATCTCGGTGGTGCCGCCATGCGTAGTTCTACGTACTCGGTGAGGATGGACCTCATGACACATCGAGCACTGGTAACCGGAGTGGGACGGCTACGGGGGATCGGTGCCGGGATCGCGGCCGGGCTGGCCGACGACGGCTGGGACCTCGTGCTCTCCTACTGGCAGCCTTACGACGGACGCCTCGGCCTCGACGGCTCGCCCGACGACCCCGATCAGCTGGCCGCGACGCTCCGCGGCACCGGTTGTCGCGTCGAGCTGCTCGAAGCGGATCTGGAGGACCCGGTCCAGGCCGCGGCTGTCGTGGACCGGGCCGCCGAGCTGCTGGGCCCGCTCGACGCGCTGGTGATGTCGCACTGCGAGAGCGTCGATTCCGGAGTGCTCGACACCACCGTCGAGAGCTTCGATCGGCACTACGCGGTCAACGTCCGAGCGACCTGGCTGCTCACCGCCGAGTTCGCCCGCCAGCTGCCCGCCACCGGCGGCAGCGTCATCGCCTTGACCAGCGACCACACCGTGAACAACCTCCCGTACGGGGCGACCAAGGGTGCCCTGGACCGCCTGGTCCTCGCCGCCGCTCATGAACTCGGCGACCGCGGTCTCCGCGCGAACGTGATCAACCCGGGCCCGATCGACACCGGCTGGATGGACGACGCCATCCGTGCCAGTGGTCTGGCCTCCCAACCCCTCGGCCGCCTCGGCACCCCCACCGACATCGCCAACCTGGTCCGCTTCCTCCTCTCCGACGCCGGCAGCTGGATCAACGGCCAGCTCCTCTACAGCAACGGCGGCTTCCCGAAAGGTCATCTCCCCGTCTGATGGCTGTTCCGCGATGGGCCCCGGGGGTGCATCTCGGGACGACCATCCGCGCCTCCGCAGGCTCCGGCGCTCCCGCCAGACCCGTCCAGGTCCCGTCGACGCACCCCCGGGCCCCATCGCTCGCCCTCGGTTCGCGGGTCGGCCCTTTACTCCGGTCACTGGGACCGCGCGTCCGTCATACGCACGTCGGCAGCAGAGCGGTGGGGGTCGGTGGGTGCGTCGAAGGGCCGTGGACGGGTCTGGCGGGAGCCCGAGCTTGCGAGGGCGGATGGTTGGCCCGAGACCTCCCACCGACCCCCACCGCGCACTCGACCCCGCCGGCGAACGCACAACGCGACCTGGTCCACCCCGGTAAGATCTCGGGGTGTCCACCGCCAGTGCCGTTGCGTATGACCCGGCGCCGGTCGATACCTCCGACCGTCTCGCGTGGCGCCACAACCGCTGGCTCCGCGGTCTGGCCGCCGTCGTGGCCGGTGTCCTCACCGGGCTCGCCTGGCAGCCGTACGGGCTCTGGCCGCTGCTGCTGATCGGCATCCCAGCACTGACGCTGCTCGTCCGTGACGGCGATGTCACCCGTCCGCGGCGTTCGGCGTTCGGCATCGGCTTCCTCTACGGGCTGGGTCTGCTGGGAGTCTCGATCAGCTGGATCCACGTCCTCGGCAGCTGGATCGCGGTCCTGCTGATCGCTTTCGAGGCCCTGTTCTTCGGGCTGCTGGGAATCACGTTGCATCTGACCTCGGCGCTGCGCTGGTGGCCGCTGGCGGCGGCTCTGTGCTGGTCGTTGATCGAGTTCCTCTACTCCCGGGTCCCGTTCGGTGGGTTCGGCTGGGTCCGCCTCGCGTACGCGGCCGTGGACACGCCCCTGGCCGGGTTCCTGCCGCTGATCGGCGTTGCCGGCGTCTCGTTCTGCGTCGCCCTCGTCGCGCAGAGCGTGGCGTACGCGGTCGTGCTGCTGCTGACGCATCGCCATGACCCGACCGCCCGCCGACGGCTGATCCCGGTCGGCGTCGGCATCGTCGTGCTCGCCCTGCTGGGGGCCGGTCTGCGGTACGTCCCGATGAGCAGCTCGGCGACCGCCGGCTCGGTGAACATCGGCATCGTGCAGGGCAACGTGCCGGGGCGGGGGATCGAGGCTCTGGGCCGGATGCGGTCGGTCACCAACAACCACCTGAGCGAGACCATCAACCTGATGGTGAAGGCGCGACTGGGGTTGGCCCCGATGCCGGACTTCATCCTCTGGCCGGAGAACTCGACCGACATCGACCCCACCCTCGACCCGGTGACCGGTCGTACCGTCCAGGCCGCGGCCACCCTCGCCGGTCGCCCGATCCTGGTCGGCGCGGTGATGGAGGGACCGGGACCCGACGAGCGGCAGACCGCGGCCCTGTGGTGGGACCCGGTGACCGGCATCCTGGCCCGCTACAACAAGCAGAACCTGGTGCCGTTCGGCGAGTGGATCCCGTTCCGCACCCAGCTGCTGCCGCTGATCCCGATCCTGAAGGAGGTCGGCGCCCAGTCGGTGGCCGGCACCACGCCCGGGGTGCTGACGGTTCCCCTGGACGGCCGGACCATCAAGGTCGGCGACATCATCTGCTTCGAGCTGGCCTACGACTCCACGATCTACTCCACCCTGCGGGGCGGCGCCCAGGTGCTGGTGGTGCAGAGCAACAACGCCACCTACGGCGGCACCGGACAGATCGAGCAGCAGTTCGCCATCACCCGAGCCCGGGCGATGGAGAGCCGTCGCGAGATCGCGGTGGCCACCACCAACAGCGTCTCGGGTTTCATCGACGCCGACGGCCGCGTCGTCGAGCGGACGAAGGAGTTCACGGCGGCGTCGTTGGTGGTCGACATGCCGCTGCGGAGCGGGCTCACGCCGGCGGTGTTGATCGCGCCGTGGTTGGATCGGGCCCTGGCCCTCGGTGGTCTGCTGTCGGTGTTCCTCGGACTGGGCGCTCGCCCGCCGGGCTCGCCGCCGCTCGTCCGAACACCGGTACGGCAGGATGAGACGTCCTGGTCGACCGGCCAGGACAGCCCAGAACCGGAGGCAGCAGGCAGATGAGCGACGATCTCGGTCGCGTGTTGGTCGTCATCCCGACGTACAACGAGCGGGAGAACATCGACATGATCACCTCCCGGTTGCGGACATCGGTGCCGGACGCCCACATCCTGATCACCGACGACAACTCTC
>CAVPPP010000019.1:0-35666 GCA_963707005.1 uncultured Actinomycetota bacterium | reverse complement strand
CCCATCGGCACCTGGCCGAGGCCCTGCTAGCCGTGCAGTCACTCCGCTTCCCCAGCTTCGGCGAGATCGACAGTAGCGGACGGCCCCCCGCTGACCAGACTGTGATCAGCGCACTTCGTCAACGCGCCGACTCGCGCATCCTCACCGCCCATAATCGCGAGACATTCCGCCGCCTCCTCGACGACCAGGCTCACCTCTTCGACGCTGTCAGGGAGGCGACGCTGTGCCATGACGACCTCCACCACAGCAACGTGCTGTTTCGCCCCGACGGCGATGACTGGAGGTTGGTCGGCGTGCTCGACTGGGACAAGGCTTGGGCCGCACCGGCTGAGTCCGACACCGCCCGGATGGCTTTATGGGACGACATGACCGGGCCTGCGTTCTGGCAGACCTACCGAGCCACCCCCACGGTCGACAAGCATGCGGTCCAGCGTGCCTGGATCTACCAGCTGCTGTGGTGCTTCGAGTACGACGACGGATCATCCCGCCACGCCGCCGACACGGCCCGCCTCTGCCGACTCCTCGACGTGGCATGAGTCGTCGGCCTCGGGCGACCTGCTCGACCAGCGCACCCCACTTCTGTCCAAACACACCCACACCGGTCCACTTGGCCCATCGGTGCGGCTCCAGAGGGGTCTGGCTGCGCTCGGTCGCGCGAGGACTGCTGCTGATGTTGTCGGAGGCGAGTGGCGGAAGCCTGCGCCCACCGGAGCAAGGCGTCCTCGTGAGCGATGCCCTCGTCGAGGGTGATCCGGTCGAGGACCTCTGCATCATCGACAGCGGTGTCGAGTTCGGGGGTCGAGGTGCGGGCCCGGCGTCCGTCCGGCCCTCCCCTCCACGCCGACCTCACGCGCCTCGTCCGCTCCGTCCTACACCACGCACCTGACCCCCACCTCGGCGCCGGCCAGCGCCCGTCCGTCCTGCCCGCGATCCTCCTGCGGCGATCCTCACCTGAGGACCGCAGCCCACCCCTGGGGTGCGACAAGGCCGAGCGCCAGTACCCGCGCATAAAGTCGACGGAAGCCGCATAGCGGTCCGGAACAGCTTGTAGGCGGTAAAATTGTCCTTCTTGTCGGCGTCGTACCACACGTGGGCGTCGCGATACTTCTCGTTCGGCTCGTCCTGGGCCTTGGCCCACTCACGGACTCGCTTCTCCGCAGCAGCGCCGTCAGCGTCGCTCGCGATCGGCCAGACCCAGATCCTGGAACGCCGTTACCGCCATGTGTTCCCCTCCTCCAGTCGAGATAGGCAGCACCACGAGCCGGCAGCACACTATCTAACAGCGTAAGACAATGGACCTCGAGCGAATTGTCCGGTCGGCCCGAAGATCAGTTGGGATGGTGGGAATGAGCGGCACCTGGATCGGCACGTCGGGGTGGAGCTACGACCACTGGGACACGGTCCTGTACGGTCCGTCGCTTCCTGCGGGGAACCGGCTCGGACGGTACGTGCAGGAGTTCGACACCGTCGAGCTGAACGCCAGCTTCTACCGATGGCCGCGCGAGGCAACCTTCGCCTCTGGCACGGCGGCTCCCCCCCGGCTTCCGCATGAGTGTGAAGGCCCCGCGCGGCCTGACCCACGGCCAGCGGTTGTATCGGCCCGAAGCCTGGGCCGCCGGATTCGTGCATGCTGGCACGACCTGAGGGACAGCGCGGTGTCCTGCTGGTCCAGTGCCACCGCCAGCGCGACGCGACGACGACCATCTGGACTACGTCCTCTCGCGGTCTCCCTGGACTGGGTGCCGGTCGCCGTCGAGTCCGACATCCAAGCTGGGTCGACGACCGGTCTTCGCGACCTCGCCGAGCCGTCACCACGCGACCTACGTGGTGATGAGCGGCTGCCCGGCTCCCCTGTGTCCTGCGGGCCACCTCGACCACCCGGTCTACATCCACCTCCACGGTCCCGACCATGATCACCTCTACGCGCGGCTCGCTACAGAGACGATGACCTTCGTGGTGGGCCGACCGATCGTGAGTGGCGACGGGCACGGGCTCGACGTCTACGCCTACTTCAACAACGACGGACACGGGCACGCCGTGACCAACGCACGCCGACTACGCTCACTGGTCGCCAGCTAGCACGGCGGGAGCCCCGATCCCCGGCGCCGCCCGATGGCCCCGAGCGCGCCGTCGACGACCGCGGGACGTCAGCGGGCGTGTGGGCTGGACAGCATGCGGTGGCGGTGGGCTTCAACTTCTTCGACGAGCCGGCGCAAGCTGTCGCGTTCCTCGGCGTCGACCGTGTCCGCGCCGGCCAGGTGACTGACTCCACGATCTCTGCGACCGATCCCCGCCAGCACCGCCGCCACCCGCGCCCAGCGTCAGGTCGGGAGGCGACACCGTCTGTGAGACCGTCGACCACCTCCCCTGAGACCGCGCACTCCCACAGCTCCTCCGCGCCACCTGTGATCATGATCGCGCTGCTCATGTGGACTCCTCAGCGCGAGGGGTCTGCCCAGGACACAGCTCCCTCTCCTCGTCTCGAGCCGCTGAGGGCAGCGGCGACACTGGGACCGGCTGCTTGATCCGAGAAACTCCTAGCCCGCGCGTTCGCATCGTCGTGGTCACCTGCACGTCATGTCGCCCGTCATTCAGGTGGGGACGGAGACGGCGCCGGGATGGACTCGGTGGATCTGAGGTCTGTCGTGGTCCGCCCGTGCTACCTGGCCGGCCGGCACCTAGGAGGTAATGGGCGGGTCGCGGTAAGGAACTCACCGACTATTGCGGCCGACCTGCTCAGGGTTCTCTCAGCTAGGTGATGTCCGGATTCGACCGTCCCAGACATCAGCGTGCCGGAGCACCAGGGTCGCCATATCTCGGTGGGATCGCCGTACAGCAGTTCCGTGTCGTCGCGGGTTGACCAGGCCAGGGTGGGACAGGTGATCGTCTTGCCGGCGGCACGGCCGAGCTCGTCGTGGTGTCGATCGATATGGAGGCTGGCCCGGTAGTCCTCGAGCATGGCGCGCACCGTGGCCGGGTTGTTGATCGCGGCGACCAAGTCGTCGTAGTTCTCAGGTCCCATCTGCTGCCGATCGGGTTGGTACCAGGCCATCGGGTCGGCGGTGATGACCCGCTCCGCGTGGGGTGAGGAGAAGAAGAACCAGTGCGGCCACATCTCCGCGAAACGTGCGTCGGCCCGTTCCAGGCCTCCACGATGGGCACGCGTCGAGGACGGCGAGCGCTGTCACCTGCTCGGGATGATCGAGTGCGCAGCGGTACGCGACGTAGCTACCACGGTCATGGCCGACGATCGAGAACTCCTGGTGGCCGAGGGCGTGCATGACCGCGACCACGTCCGCTGCCATCGCCCGGTCGCAGTAGTTCTCGTGATTCGGGTCGGGCGTCGGCTTGGATGATCGGCCGTGACCACGCAGGTCTGGACAGACGACGGTGTACCCGGCGGCGACCAGCCGCGGCGCGACCCGGTCCCATGCCATGTGGGTGCGCGGGTGCCCATGGAGCAGCACCACCGCGGGTCCGGAGCCGCCGCTGCGGCCATGCAGCACGACCCCGCCGAGCTCGACATCCCACTCGCGGAACCCGGCGAACACGAAGGTGAGTCTCTCACGGCACAGCACACGCGAGCACACGACCAACCATCCAGCAGCGACTGATGATTCCGTCGATTCTCTGGTCCGGATTGGCCGGCGTCACTGACCTGAGGGTGGACCCTCCACGCGCCCCATGCCGGGTGTGTGGCGGTAGCAGAGCGGGAGGCTGGCCGCTATCACGACCAGCAGAAAGATGCCGGCCGCGGCGACCAGTCCGGCGCGGCGACCGACACCGACGTCCAGGATCAGCAGCACAGTGCCAACGACGATGAGGGCAACGCCGGCGAGCTGAAGACGAAGCGCGAGGTGGCCGAATCTGACGATCGACGGTTTCAGCTGCTGGTGGAAGAGCGCCCGGTGCAGATTGACCGGGGCCAGGCCCAGCACGATGGTGGTGGCCGCCAGCAGCACCAGGGCAACGTACAGGTTCCGCTGCAACGTATCGAGAGAGGCAAACCGTGGCTGGAAGACCAGGGTGAGCAGGAATCCACTGTACCAGGATTTGGGTACCGGTCTGCGTCACCCGCAGCTCCTGCAGCAACTCGATCCAGTTCCGGTCCATCCGCTCGTTCTGCGTCTCGTCGCGACCATCGTGGGGAACGGCGTCGGCTTGCTGATCAGCGGCCATCGTGGCTCCTCCCCACCCGCAGGTCGGTTCCGTCGGCGTCAGCGCTCCCGATGACGCCCTCTCGGGCTAGCATCCCGCAGTCCAAAGGGCCGCGGAGGTGGCGCGACCATATCTGCTTGAGCCAATGAGATGCGAGAGCCAGCAGCCGTCGCCCGACTCGTCGTGGTCAGGAACCGACGGAATGGGCGCGGACGTCTCTGCGGCACAGGACGCGAAGTGTCCACGTCCGCGAGAGTGTCTGAGCGGCCTACGGTCAGGCGCAACCCGCGTACCTGGGCGGCACAGGTCACGTCGACAGCGCCTCAGTCGCCCGGCCAGGCACCGTCACCCGCTCGAACAGCCGCGCGCCGCCACGATCCAATGCCGCCTTGACACGGCGAACGCGACACCTTAAGAGCCGGTCCGAGCAGCACGGACCGCAATCAGTACTTCGACTCGAGCGCACCCGGCGTGTCGTCCTCATCGGCTACCCGACGCCAGACCTGCTTGACCACCGCTCCCGCCGCTGCACCGGCCAGCACACTGCCGACTAGGCCGATCGGACGGTACGCGATCTTGGCCAGCGCACTCGGCGTACAGAGGACGTGGTTCACAGGATCGGCCGGCCGCCGGTGACCGCGAGCCGGGCGCCGGAGATGTAGCTGCCGGCGTCACTGGCCAGCAGCACGTACGCGGCCGCCAGCTCGGCCGGCTGACCGGCCCGACCGAGTGGGGTGTCGTCACCGAAGCCGGCCACCTTCTCCGGCGGCATCGTCGCCGGAATCAGCGGTGTCCAGATCGGTCCCGGCGCCACACTGTTGACCCGGATACCTTTCTCACCGAGCAGCTGGGCCAGGCTGGCACAGAAGTTCGCGATCGCGGCCTTGGTCGCGGCGTACGGTGCCAGAGCAGGTGACGGCATGTCGGAGTTCACCGACGAGCTGCCGATGATCGCCGACCCGGGCTTCAGGTGCGGAAGCGCCGCCTTCGTCAGATAGAAGAAGGCGCCGACGTTCGTGGCGAACGTGTACTCCACTCCTCGTCGCTGACCTCCTCCAGCGACTCGTGACTCATCTGGAAGGCGGCGTTACTGACCAGGATGTCGACACCACCCAGTTGGCGGACCGCGGTATCGATGATGCCGCGGCACTGCTCCGCCTTCGACACATCACCCCTGACCAGGACAGCTCTGCGGCCGGCCTGCTCGACGTAGTCTTTGACCTCTTCGGCGTCGGAGTCCTCGTTCAGGTAGCTGATCAACACGTCGGCGCCCTCCCGTGCGTAGGCGATCGCGACCGCACGGCCGATGCCGGAGTCGGCGCCGGTGATCACCGCGACCTTGCCCTCCAGCTGACCGGTCCCGACGTAGCTGCCTTCGCCGCAATCAGGTACCGGCGTCATCTTCGACTGAATCCCTGGGACCTCTTGCTGCTGCTCTGGCTGACCCATACCCGCCTCCTCGTTGTCGACATATCCGTGCGGCGTCCCGGGGTGACATACCCGTGACACTCCAGATCAAACGGCGCCGGTCAGCACCGGCAGGACCTGGCGACTGCCCACCTGGGTCCCGTCCATCCATGCCCGAGCCGTCTTACGCTGTAAACCCTTGATCGTCCGTTGAGTCAGCCGTCGGTGGGTAGAGCGCGCCACACCTCCAGCGTGTCGACCGCGAGCGCCGGCACCAGGGCGAACTCGCGGGGAAGCAATAGCAGGCACTCTCAGGATGAGGTCGCGACCGACCTGCTCGTCGTGCCTGGACTTGCCTGGACCTATTCGCCGCCGGAGCCGCCGTAGGCGGCGGCCACATCGGCGTCGCGCGAGGTGTCGGCGTTGTCGTCGTCGGCCTCGGGACGGGGAATTCCCGCCGGCGGGAAGCCAACTGCGTCCTCGTCTTCGCTGCTTTCCAGCCCGGCCGCGACGTCCGCAGCGTGGGAGTCCTGAGTCTCCCGCTCCTCGAAGGTTTGATCACTCATCGTCCATCCTCCATTCGGGTCTTGATCAGCCTCACAGCCGATCGTTTCAGTGCCATGTCCCGTTTTCGGTGGGTTAACCAGTTGGATTCGGACCGTCGTCCGGTCAGGTGGGGGCGACAACAAGGAGGCTGCCGGCCACCTCACCGGTCTTTATCAGCTGACCCATCCGGGTCGTCTGTTCCGCTGCCGTCTGCCAGGTCGGATCATTCCCGTGACGGCGTTCCAGTTCTGCCTCAACCTGGGCCGTGGCCTCGAGCCAGGCGGAGGGGGCTGCGGTGAAGTCATCAGACCGGCCACTCGTGCGTACGCGCAGCGACGCGGTGGTGAGGAGGTCCGCGAGCCGACCTTCGGTTAAGAAGGTGTTGCCTTCGGGCTGCCGGTGGTGGAGTCGGCCGGGGTGTGAAGCGGTGTAGATGAGCAGTCCGAACCGAGCATCGGGTCGCAGCACCCGGTGCAGCTCCACCAGGTAGGCCGCCTGATCGGTCACGGTGCACAACACGCCGAGACTCCAGCCGACCCCGACGGAGCCGGTAGCGATCGGGAGCTTTGTTCCGGCCTGGACTGCGGGCAGCCCGAACAGCTGCTGGGCGGCCCGGCAAGCACCCGCCTCCGGATCCGTCAACACGGGGCAGACCCCGGATTCGTGGGCGGCGAAGGCGGCCGGACCGCCGACCCCCGCCCCGATGTCGAGGAACGTCTCACCCGCTGACACTGCCAGCTGGTCGAGGAACCACCGCAGGGCGCCGGGGCTACCGCTGCCCCGGCATCCCGCGGGGATGTGACAGCTTGGGCCGAGGTCGGCGGCGACGTCGGCGGTCCAGGCGGCAACCATGTCGAACTCGGCGGCCATCGACGGTGGTGAGTCGTTCACCGCGAGCTCCGTTGCTCGGCTCGGATCCGTCGCCCGGTCTCGGCTTGGATCTCGGCGGCGTGCCGCACGCCCCGCGACGATGCAAGGCCGGACAGGTTCACCCCGGCCACGCCGTCGATCCCGAGCAGCTCGATCGCCTCGGCGACGGCCGTGGCGATGCCGGCCTCGACCGGATCATCGGCGCCCAGCACGGTCTCCACCCTGGACCGGGCGATCTCCAGACCAGGCAGGGCGTTCAGCACCGCTGCGGAGCGTTCGTCGGTGAAGACGGCCACCGAGGCGATCACAGGCATGACCAGCCCGGCCTTGCTCGCTGCCGCGAGGAAGTCGCTGACCTGTCCGCTGGTCGGCACGTGATTGAGGACACCGGCAATGGCGCCGGCACGTTGCTTGGAGACGAGCCGTTGCGGACGCAGGTGCCGCGGCCGAGCGGTGGGAGTCTCCGCGACCGCAACCGGCAGACCGAGGGATGCGGCTAGCGCTGCGAGCCGGGTGCCGTCCAGGTCGAAAGCCTGCGTGACATCGGGGCGGACATCGAAGGCCCGGCCGTCACCGGTCACACACAGCACCGTGGCGAGACCGTCCAGGGCGAGCGCTCGCAGTTCCTGCTCCAGGGCGATCCGGTTGCGGTCACGGCAGGCCAAGGTCACCCACGGGGACGCCCCGGCGTCCGCGATCAGGCGGGCGAGAGTGCTGGGCGGGAAGTCTGGTCGGTCCTGATGATCACCCACCAGCAGCGCGTCGCAGCTCGACGCCAGCAAGCGGGCGGTCGAACGCAGCACCGACGCGTCGGCGGGAGGGGTACTCAGGTCGGTCAGCACCAGCGGGAGGTGGAAAGGACCAGGCGGCGGCTGCACCTGGTCCATCGGCGAGATCTCCGGGAGCGTCTCAAGGCCAGCGAACACGCACGGGGCGGGCACCATCTCGCAGCCGTCGTCGGCGCGTACCCCTCCGCACGGTCCGAAGACCATCCGCTTGGGGCACCCTGCCACCGGTCGCTCAGGGGAGTGCTCACGCCACCAGCCTCCCACCGTCGCCGCCCCCTCAGATCCGCGATCAGATCCTCGTTGCCATCTATCGCTCCTCGTTGGTGCCCGGACCGGACGGTGACTGCACGACGCCGCCGTCCGTCAGTGGGGCCGGCCCCCTTCGCAGCCGCCAGGATGGTCGCCACGACCTGTTGGACAGGGTCGTTGCGTACGAGCGCGGCCGACAACTGGCTCTGCAGCCGTCGGTTCTGCTCCGCGGTCAGGTCGGGCAACTGATCGAGTCGCTGACGGTGTCGTAGGTGATCTTCATCGGGCTTCGCCTTCTCGCTCTTCCTCAAGGGAGAACAGATCTTGGCGAGTGGTTACCCATCCATGCTCCGGTCACACCACCACGTGCGGCAACGACTGTCCGGCCGGATGCTCCCATCAGCGCACGGCGGGACACCCAGCACCCCGACCGCCGGTTCTAAAGCAAGCCATGACCGCTCTTCGAGTGGCGGCATGCCTCACCCAACGCCCCGACCACTGGAGTGAAGGGTGCCGGTAAGATGGTCGAAGTCGCCCCGCACCCAGGAGATATAGCGCCGAGCCGACCGTTGCACCCACGTATCGGCCCTCGACCCAACCCGTCCGTCGAAGTTGTCGTACAGACGCTCATAGGTGAGCCGGGCCAGACGACTCGCGATCACTTCGACGACCGAGGCGGACATCGGGATCATGTTGGGATAGCTGCGCATGAAGGAGACCCACCGCTGATCGGGTGTGCCCGACACGGTGTCGCCGCTCAGCAGGACGCCGGCCCCGTCGGCCCCGGCCCAGTGAGCCACAGCGCTTCCAGGAAAGTGCCCACCAATCCGATGCAAGACCACGTCCGGAACCGGTACGGCGGTGTCGTCCCACCATCGAATCACCTCATCAACTCGCTGTAGCCAATGCGAGTCGGCGGAGTTGACGTACACCGGAGCATCACCGAAGCGCCGGGACCATTCGACTTGAACGCCGAACATGTGCGGATGGCTGGCCGCGATCGCGTTCACCCCGCCGACTGCTGAGATCGCCTGCACGAGGTCGTCGTCGACGTAACCGGTCGGGTCCCAGAGGAGGTTGCCACTCCCCGTCCTGACGAGAATGGCCTGCTGGCCGAGACCGACCGATGGCGCCACGGTGATGCCGAACAGTCCTGGTTCGAGTTCGCGAAGGCTCCCCCGGTGGCCGGCCTCCCGCAGGCCGGTCAGCGTGGACCACTGCTGTCCCTCAGGACTGACGCACTCGCGTTCGTCGCTGCAGATCGCACATCGCTCCGGCATCGGTCCAGGGGGCTGTTCCACTGCGCACCGTGCACAGAGCCAAGGTTCTCCGCTCGTCATGCCATCTCCTCCGGCCTGCTCGTGGATCCGAGCCATCCGACAGCACCAAGCAAGGCGCTGGCTCTCCGGTCAGTGTCGTCGAATAGGTCTGGAAAACACCATCTGCGGAACCCCACCACCACAGGGGACTCTCCTCCCGGTTCCACATCGGAGCCGTCCAGTGAGCGAAGGCAGGGGTGCTCCACGGGTGTGTCCCGGCCCGCGAGCCATGGTTCGCCAGCGGTGCCCGCCAGTGAAACCCGTACCCGGTACTCAACACCGGACCCAGCATCGGCGATGACCTCCGACGCTTGCTCGTCGAGGCTTCAGCACCCGGCTGAACGCTGACGACGGCACCATCACCCGGTGCTTGTCCGCGGAGTCTGCTAGTCCGCGATGAGCCGACTGGGTTTCGGCGGCGCTGCTCGATCAAACTCGCCTGCCACCAACCATTCTGCGCAGAACTGTTAGGTCCGCACATAGTCGTGGTGGCGGTCATGTATAGGAACCGCGCTCTCGCGGCTCTCTCCACCTTCGCAAGCCCGGGGTGTCCGATAGGCCGCCCTATGACATCAGACGCCAAGGACGGACTAGACCACCTAGCTCCTGAGATGTGTCCCGGGCGCGCTGGTCGATCAGTCAGACTCCAATGCTGGTCTGAGCCGAGGAGCGGCGTCAGTGTGATCGGAAGACGCCGCTGAGCGACGGACGTCCGACTCTGACTCTTCGGCTCCGCACCTCCGCTTCCACGACCTCACCAACTACATCGTGGGATCCCTGCGCGGAAGCGGCTCAAGAACGGCTCGCACAGACACATCCGACGAAGATCATTCGCCTCTACGAATAGGGTGCCGCGCCAGTAGTGGTTCTGGGTCCGGGATGCGCTTTGTCAGCCCGATCAGGCAGCATCGAGAGCATGGGCAACGAGAGCAACCCGCCGGGTCGGCGAGACACTGTGGGTCCGGGTCCGGGCCTGCCCGTCGGCTACGGCGAGCTGCTGACCCAGCTGAAGGCTGAGGTGCGGTCCGCCCGGTTGCGGGCCACCCGTGTGGTCAACACGGCGCTGCTGGAGTTGTATTGGACGATCGGGAGAGCGATTCTGGACCGGCAGGCCAGCGAGGGCTGGGGCGCCCGGGTGGTCAGCCGACTCGCCGCTGACCTGCGCACCGAGTTCCCGGACATGCGCGGCTTCTCGCCGCGGAACCTGCAGTACATGGCCAGCGCAGCTGCGGCCTGGCCCGGCCCAATCGCGCAGCAGGCTGCTGCGCAATTGCCATGGGGTCACGTGATGGTGCTGCTGGACAGGCTCACCGACCAAGGCGACCGAGACTGGTACGCCGCCAAGGCGGCCGAGAACGGCTGGTCCCGCAGCGTGCTGGAGCTGCAAATCGCCGGCCGCCTACGCGATCGCTTCGGCGCGGCACCGTCCAATTTCGCCGGTCAGCTGCCGGCGCCGGATTCGGACTTAGCGCAGCAGCTGACCAAGGACCCGTACGTCTTCGACTTCCTGCACCTCAGCGAACGCACCCATGAGCGTGACGTCGAGCAGGCGCTGATGGACCGGCTGCAGCAGACCTTGATGGAGTTCGGCCGCGGCTTCGCGTTCGTGGGCCGTCAGGTGCACTTCGAGGTCGAGGGAGACGACTTCTACGCCGACCTGGTCTTGTTCCACACCATCCAGCTGCGGTATGTCGTGGTCGAACTGAAGGTCGGGGTGTTCAAGCCGGACTACGTCGGCCAACTCGGCTTCTATGTCGCCGTCGTCGACGACAAGATGCGCAACAAGGCGATCCATGCCCCGACCGTCGGGATTCTGCTCTGTGCCTCACGCAACGACGCCGTGGTGAGATACGCGCTGGCCAGCACCACCGCGCCGATGGCAGTCGCCAACTACACCGACCAGCCCGACCTGGTCGCGCTCCACCTCCCCGACCCACAGGAGCTGGCCGCGCTGCTGCGGGAGCCGCTCGAGGACCAGTCGGGCCACACACTGGCTGAACAGCTCCCGGACGAGACAGCTCAGGTTGACGAGTCCTGACTGCCCGGGCGACGCCGGCCCTGGTCGGTGTGCGAGGCGGTAGATCGGCCGATTGACGAAGCCTCGAAGTCCCACGAGTCGCCTTGCACTCACCCAGGTCCTTGGCGTACCGGATCCAGACCGCCCACACGATCCTGAGCCAACCGGCGAGTCAGCGACAACAGGCCGCTGACCAGGGAGGATGCGCCATTGCTCACGACATTGTCCATTATCGTCGAGCAATACAGAACGAATTGCATCGGGTGAGAAGACTCTGACCCAAATGATATGTGGCTCTGGCTAGGCGCTCATTCCGCCTCGCCGAGGTGAAGCGGCAGCTGGTGCTGCCGAGGGTCTTCCTCAACCTTGCCCTGACCTGGCACGATGCTGCCACTCTCATCAGATGGATGATTCTCCCATCTGATGCGACGCGTGGCAGGTGAAGAATGAGTGGGTCGTGGCGCAGTCCCGGCTCCACCGTGCCGCCGGGATGCAGTCACGAACAACTACGAGGACACCGCCCTCACACGAGAAGCGGGTTGTCCGGCCGCTACAAGCCAAAGAATGGTCGGCACGGTTCGAAGCCGCTGATCGTGACCGACGAGGCGGAGCCAGTCGCTTCCCAGTCAGCGCGGGACATCCGCATGTGCACCATCGTGGCCGCGCCCTGCCCCGACTCGGAGCGATGGCGGCTCTCCCCGTTGAGTCGATATCCCACCGCCCGGCTGACCCCAAGCGATGCGCCGTTACTCTCCCACGCCGAGGTGACCGCATACTCGGCGCCGAGCGGGCCGAAAGCCAGAGCCAGCACCGCCCGCCGAGACTGCTTCCCCCAACCCCGGCCACGGACCCCCTCGATCAGGTGCGATGCACTGTCGACCGTTCGCAATGCAAGGAAGTCCTCGCCCTCCAACGACTGCACACCGACAATCCGATCATCGGCCACGATGACCAGATCCAATCGCCACGCACCGATCGACCAGTTGCCCACCGACTGCCAGTAGGACTGGTAAGCAGAGACCGCCCGACTCCAGCTTGCGTCCAACCCAGGGAACCGGGGCAGGTGCGGATTCGTGCCGACGTCCGCCGACAACGTCGCCACCACAGCGGACAGATCGGCCTCAACCGTAGGCCGCAACACCAGATCACGCGTACGGAGCCGCAACCCGACCAGCGGCCAATGAATCGACTCCACGGCGCCGAGGCTAGCCCCAACCCGGCGTGGCCATTCCGTCGACCGGCCACCAGCACGCACTCAGCAAAGGCGCTGTCCGATTAGGGCGCCCCTCTGGCATCGATTCATCCGCCGATGACAGCCGCCACTCGAGTGAGCCGATCAGCGTCCGATATTGCCTGCAGCCGGGCTTGCTGGGCCAGTCGCGGGCCTCCGGCGCGCTAGATCCTGGTCCCCGGTCACGGGCACGAAATGTGCCCTGGTCATGGGGGCGGTCTTAGGGGGTCTACAAGCTGACGGGCAACGTCAGCGGGTACTGCCGCCCTGCCGTTCCTGTGGGCGGCGGGTGACTGATCCTGGGAGGGCAGGTGACCACCGTCGTGCGTGGGGTCGTAACAGGACACCGTCGGCGGACAGTTGCGCGACATCCGCCCAGAGCACCAGGAACGATCCCCGCTCGCGCCGTCGCAGCAACTGAGCCAGCGGCCACGGCTGGGTGACGCCGGACCGCTCGTAGCCGAGAAACGAGCCCGGTCTACGCGGACTCACCAGAAGCCCGTAGAGCCGTGCCTCGGGCATCGGGAGGCGAGTGTCGACCCTGGTGTCGGTGCTGCGTGGCGCACGACAGGAAGCGGAGATCGGCGACCCGGCCGATCACGGTCGCCGCCCTGCACGACCGGAGAGCCGATCAGCTCACTCAGGATCATGGTGTCCCCCGGGAATCTTGCCGATGACGTGGTGAGCGACCCATCGCTCGAGCCAGCCGACCTGGAGGGTGTCCCGGGCGGTGCGGAGCCGGATCGCGGTGCCGATCTCAGCGAGCTGATCCCAGGAGATGCGATCAAGGCGAGACATCGGCGGACGGCCACCGAAGATCCGGGTGAACCGGAACGCTCCACTCAGCAGGGCGGTGATCGTCGGCGCAGGGCTGTCCTCTGGCAGCGGCCCGGCGGGCAAGTCGGAGAGGGCGATGTCGTCGACCGTGGTCACCGGCAGACCCGCACGATCCAGCACTTGGCGATCCAGCAGGTGCAACCGGGCGTCGATCAACCGCGCGGCGACCGCGGCGCTGTCGGGTGGGGGTGGAAAGTTCACGAACCAGCTCCTGTGATGATCAGCAGCGGAACCGCAGCCAGCGATGCAACCACGATGATGACCAGGTAGAACACGCCGGCCGCGTTCGTGGCGGCGCCGTTCACCTGATCACCCATGTACTCCGGGTCGTTCGCGACGACCAGGATCGGCAGGTAGGTCAGCGGCAGCGCGATGGCGGAGAACACGACCGAAAGCTCGGTGATCATGATCGGGTCGAGCCCGGTCAACAGCACCCCGAGTCCCACCACCAGGCAGACGATCATGGTGAGGTGGAACCGGGCGGCCTCGGCGGGGCGGTGGAACTTGCCCCAGCTCCAGCCGTTGAACTGCGCCAAGGTGTAACCCGACGACAGCGTCGTCTCCAGGGCGGCCCCGAACGTTGCGGCCACCACCCCGAGAATGATGACGGCCAGAAGGATCTTGCCGCCGGCCTCGGCCACCGGCAGCATCACCTGCGACAGTGAGGTCACCTCGATCGCTCGAGGCAGCAGGACGACCGCACTGCAAGCAGCGATAGCCAACGACAACGTCCCGCCGAGAGGGAAGCCGACGAGCACGTTGACCCGTGACTGCGCCAGGTCTTTGCTGGTCCAGCCCTCCTCGACCGCCCCGGAAGAGAAGAAGAACACCTCATACGGTGTCATTGCTGCCCCGAACAACGCGACAGCGTAGAACCAGTACGTCGTCGCCTTCTCGGTGTCAGGCAGGCCGCGCTGCAGGACCTGCTGACCGAGCTCGACCCAGTTCGGTCCGAGCAGGAACAGCGCGACGGCGAACCCGATCAACGTGAGCCCGATCAGACCGGCGACGTTCTCCATGATGGAGAACCGGACCCGCCAGATCACCAACCAGACCGCCACCGCAGCAAACGGCACCCACAACAGGTAGGAGACGCTGCTGACCAGCTGCAGAGCCAACGCAATACCACCCACCTCAGCGGTGAGCGTCATCAAGGTTGATCAAGAACGAGGCGGCGAGGTTCGCCGATGCCGCGCGCGGCCCGAGTCGTTCCCGGATGATCTCGAACGTCGCACGACCGCTCACGGCGGCCACCCGCCCGGACATCTGGGCGAACACGCAGATGCCGATGACGCCGACAACCACGACCCAGGCCAGCGACATGCCGAACCGCGAGCCGACCACGGCATTGGTGACGATGTCGCCGATGTCGAGGAACCCGCCGATGGCGGTCAGAATGCCCAAGGCGACCGCGAACAGCCGCTTCACCGCTCCCCCACCGCCGCCAGGGCCGCGTCGACAGCGCGCTGCACTCGAGGCAACTCGACACCTGCTCGTGAGCCGCGGTCGTCGGCGGAGAGGGCGTCCTCGGTGGCCTGAACCGCAACCAACGAGTCGGTCACCACGAGCTGACACCGGCCGCCGTAGCTCCCGCAACTCCGCGGTGTCGCCTGGGGCATCGGCCAGCCGTTGCTGGGCGAGGCTGATCTGGTCGACCATGTCGCCGGCCGTGACCTGAGCGGCCGCCCTGGTCGTCCTGCCCTGCCCGAGCAGATCAAGCGCCAACTCGGTACTGCGAACAGCAGTCCGGGTCTCCCGCAACGACAGCCGCAGATCCTCGGTGTCCGACGACGCGCCGCATCCGCCGCTGATGACGACCAGCGTCATCAACAGCAGCCCGATTACCGCCTTGACTGCTGTGGTTGCGGCTGGCCTCTTCACCGGCGCACCTCCTCACTCGTGATCATGCCGCACCAGCATCGTCGACGACACAGGGAGGCCATACCCCTCGTGTGCGCCCAGAAACGTCATCGTGTCGACGCCCACCCTGGTGTAGGTGTCGGTGTCTGGCGGACACTCGTCAGCGCCGGGGTCCGGCGGCCAGCGCCAAACACGGTCGGCACCTCGGGTTGCACGAGACTGAGGTCACCCGGCTCAGCGCGACCGCGTGCAGGCCGAACGCCGCGGCACAGCAGCGCTCCAGCGAGCCAGCCCGGTCGGCGCAACAGCGTCCGCATCATCTGACGCTTGGATCCGTCGGGTGCCGATCCCGCCGAGCGGTGCTGCCGTGAGCTGCCGACCGCGAAGAGCGTCGCCGAAGTCAAGGCGATCAAGGTCACGACGATCATCGAGTCGGCGCCGCAGCATTCGATGCCCGCAGCTCGGTCACGCCCACAGGCTGGTGAGCGTCAGCCCTGGCGCCAGTCGTCGGAGGTGAGGTGGGATCCAGCCTGGGGGCCCATCTGGAGCATCCCACCGTCAACCGGCCAGGACGCTCCGGTGACGTAGCTGGCTTCGGCGGAGGCGAGGAACGCGATGACGTGCGCAATCTCCCAGGCATGGCCCGGCCGTCCCAGCGGCACCCCAGGCCGCTTCTCCTGGGTGGGGTCAGTGTCGGTCTGGCCGGTCATAGGTGTGGCAATCTCGCCCGGAGCCACCGCGTTGCAGGTGATGCCGTGTTCCGCGAGCTCCAATGCGGCTGTCTTGATCAGTCCACCTAGCCCGTGTTTGGCCGCATCGTAGGCGCTCGATCCGACCCGTGGCTGATGCTCGTGCACGCTGGTGACCGCGATGATCCGGCCGCCTCGGCCGGCGGCGATCATCTGACGGGCCGCCCGTTGGATGCAGACGAATGCACCATCCAGGTCTGCCGCCACCGTGTGCCGCCACTGATCGAGCGTCAGATCCACCAGCAGCGCACTGTCGCCGGTGCCGGAGTTGTTGACGAACACGTCGCAGCCGCCGAGCTCGGCGATCAGTGCATCGATGCCCGCACCGCAGCCCTCCAGGTCGGTGGTGTCGAGCCGGGCCACCACTGCCGTGCGGCCGTGTCGGCGCACTTCCGCCGCTGTCTCGGCGGCTCCCTGCTCGTCGGAGTGCCAGGTGACACCAATGTCGAGGCCGGCCTGGGCTAAGGCCACGGCAGTTGCGCGGCCGATCCCGGAGTCCGAACCGGTGACGATCGCGGTCGTCGGAGCAAAGTTGTGATCCATATCGATGGTCTATCCCCCGGCGGCGCCACCGAAACCACTGGCTCGGCCCTCACCGACACCTGGCTGGCGTCACCCGATGCCAACGTCGGGGACCATCACCGAACGGGCTGCACGAAAGGCCCGCCCGACGCCCCGGCCGGAACGACGGCAGCCGCATGCTCCCCCATGTTTGACCGTCCTTTCATCGTGAAGAGTCATTCACAACTGTTCCGCCGGCCGGGTCCAGGGCCTGAGCTGGCTGCCATGGACACCCCGATGAAGGCGCAGTCGGGCATTCCCGCGGAACGGATGATGGATCCGAGCGAGATCGGCGCAGAGACACTTCACTGCCTGCGGCGACCCCGCGGGGTGTACGGGCAGAATCTGATCGTTACTCCGCGCGTCGAGAACTACCCCCGCTGAGACGCCCGCGGGCCGAGCACCACCGATGGCGGCCGACGCCGCCCGGTGACGGCACACCTGAGGTCGTTCCTGAGCTCCGGAGCCGCGCGCTCCTCAGACGATCAGGTGTCGGGGGTGCGGCGCCACCGCGCCATTGTTTCGCTTCCGAGCCATGTGGCTACTGGTAGGGAGCGGCGCGGCCCACTCGTTGCGCCCGCCAATCACTGAGCGAGCGGAGGCGGAGGATGAGGAGACGGGTCGTGGGAGCACAGATGCGAATGGTCGCCGACAGCGTCTACCTGGTCGAACATGCTGATACCAACTGCTACCTGGTCGACGACGGCGGCGCGGTCACCCTGGTCGACGCCTGCTACCCCTCCACCTGGGGTGCCGTCCGAGCCGCTCTCACCTCGCTCGGTCGCAGCGTCACCGACGTCGCTGCCCTCCTCCTCACCCATGGTCACTTCGATCACGTCGGCTTCGCCCGTGACCTGCAGAGCCGTTTCGGCATCCCGGTGTGGATCCATGAGGATGACCGCTGGCTGGCCGCTCATCCCTATCGCTACCGACCGCAGCGCAACCGCCTGCTGTATCCGTTCCTGCACCCGGGGTCCCTGCCGGTGCTGGGCCGGATGCTCGCCGCCGGCGCACTTCGGGTACCGGGGGTCGAGACCAACACCACCTTCAGAGCTGGACCACTCGACCTTCCCGGTTCACCGATCGTGATCCCGAGCCCCGGCCACACCACGGGTCATTGCTCGTTCCTGCTGCCCGACCACGACGTGCTGCTCAGCGGTGACGCACTCGTCACCCTGGACCCCTACACAGGACGCACCGGACCGCGGATGGTGGCGCCGGCTGCCACCGCCGATGTCGACCTCAACCGGCGATCGCTGAACGATCTCGCCGCCGTCGACACCAAGATCGTGCTGCCCGGGCACGGCCGCCCCTGGCTGGAGGGCAGCGCCAACGCCGTCCGCCTCGCACATCACGCTGCCTACGCCTAGGTCGATTCGACCAGACCCGAGCCCGGGCAACCGCCCCCGCGGCACGCACCCTGTGGTGCCAGGTCATCTGCAATGACGATCACCAGGATGATGACGACCAACACGCCCGATGATGGTGCCGATGATCCCGCGGTTCATGACTTCCACCCCCCGTCGAGCCATGGCTGTCATCTGGGACGTACCCCCGCCCACGACTCCGGATCAGCCCGTGCGGCATCTGGTCAGCACCGTTGACGAACCGTTTCGAACCGCAGCTCTGGGGTACCCCGGAGCCAGAGGGCGGGGATGCCGAAGAAGCGTCTTGGTGAGAAGCCCGGTCTCGAAGCGACACACCGACTTCAAGGAGGCAGCGATGACTGTGCGAGCAACCGTCACCATCCGCCGCACGCGCGCCGAGATCGAAACCGCCTGGAACGAGGCGGGCGGTGCACCGTTCGACGACGGCGCCGAAATCAACTACACGGCGGCTCCGGGTGATCGGGGCACCGAGGTGCGCGTCACGCTCGGCCCGGACGCCGGGCGCGGTGTCGGCGAGAAGCTGGCCGCGGTGGTCGGCACCGACTCCCGTCGCCGGCTCGAGGACGCCCTGCGCCGGTTCAAGCAGATCCTCGAGACCGGCGAGGTGCTGCGCTCCGACGCCAGTCCCGAGGGAACGGACGCCCGTCGACAGCGCGCCCAGCAGGCTGCCCAACCCGGCCCGCCGACACCGAGAAACCCGACGGCTCCCGAACCGAGTGAACCGACCACCACCACCGCCGAGGAGGCACCGTGAGAGCAAACTGCTGGATGGGACGCAACACGCGTCGAGGTGAACGAGGTGCCCGATCCGAAGATCCTGAACGACCGCGACGCGATCGTGAAGATCACCTCGACCGCGATCTGCGGCTCGGACCTGCACCTCTACGACGGCTTCATCCCCACCATGGAGAAGGGCGACATCCTCGGCCACGAGTTCATGGGCGAGGTCGTCGAGGTCGGCGACGGGGTGAGGAACCTCGCGGTGGGCGACCGCGTGGTCGTGCCGTTCCCGATCGCCTGCGGCGCTGCTACGCCTGCGCCGCGCGGCTACTACTCGGTCTGCGAGAACTCCAACCCCAACGCCGGGATGGCCGAGAAGCTGTGGGGCCACGCCAGCGCCGGGATCTTCGGCTACTCGCACCTGATCGGCGGCTTCGCCGGCGGCCAGGCCGAGTACGTGCGCGTGCCGTTCGCCGACGTCGGTCCGATCAAGATCGAGAGCGACCTGCCCGACGAGAAGGTGCTCTTCCTCTCCGACATCTTCCCGACCGGCTACATGGGCGCGGAGATGTGCGACATCCAGCCCGGCGACGTCGTCGCGGTCTGGGGCGCGGGCCCGGTCGGGCTGTTCGCCATGGCGAGCGCCTACCTGCTGGGCGCCGAGCGGGTCATCGCCATCGACCGCTTCCCCGACCGGCTGCAGATGGCGCGCGACCAGGCCGGCGCCGAGACGCTCAACTACGAGCGAGGTCGACGTCCAGGACGCGCTGCAGGAGATCACCGGCGGCCGCGGCCCCGACTGCCTGCATCGACGCCGTCGGCATGGAGGCGCACGCCGACAGCGCACCGCTGCAGGCCTACGACCGCGTCAAGCAGGCGGTACGGGCCGAAACCGACCGGCCCGCGCTGCGCCAGGCCATCCTGGCCTGCCGCAACGGCGGCACCGTCTCCGTCATCGGCGTCTACGGCGGGCTGATGGACAAGTTCCCCATCGGGTCCTGGATGAACCGCTCGATCACCCTCCGGAGCGGTCAGTGCCACGTGCAGCGCTACATCGCACCGCTGCTGGAGCGGATCGAGCGCGGCGAGATCGACCCAGCCTTCGTGATCACCCACCGGCTCCCGCTGGACGAAGCGCCGCAGGCGTACGAGATGTTCAAGCACAAGCAGCGACGACTGCGTGAAGGTCGTCCTCACGCCCTGACTCCCCCGGCCGGCACGCCGTGCTCCCTGCGGCCGGGACCACGGCGTTTTCGGTTCTCCCGCACACCCGTACGACCACACGACCGAAGGAGATGATCATGACGGATCCGGCCACGACCCAGGACGTCGTCGACCTGCTGACAACCGACCACCACGAGGTGCTGGACCTGTTGGAGGAGATCAAGACCTCCACGGTGCCGGACCGCCGCCGCGACCTGGCGGACGTGGTGATCGGCGAGCTGGTCCGGCATTCCGTGGCCGAGGAGATGTTCGTTTACCCCGCCATGCGGCGCCACCTCCCCGATGGTGACGCCGCGGTCGAGCACGACGTCGGCGAGCACCAACAGCTGGAGAAGCTGATGAAGGAGTGGGAGGCCGCCGAGGCAGGCGACGCCGACTTCGATCGCGTCCTCCGCGAGCTCGAGGAGGTGCTTCGCGATCACGTCCACGACGAGGAGTCCGAGCAGTTCCCGCAGCTGCGCACCCACATCCCGCACGACGAGCTGGTGGGAATGGCGGAGCGGGTGGAGGCCGCCAAGAAGGTCGCCCCGACCCGGCCGCATCCGCTCGCGCCCAATAACGCCCTGTTCCATTTCGTCGTCGGCCCCGGGGTCGGCCTGGTCGACCGGCTCCGCGACGCGTGGACCGATCGGCCCGACCGGCCCTGAACTGGTCGCCCAGCCGATCATCTCGCGGCAGACGGCCAACACATCTGGACCGGGTTTTCTGTGTGCCGTCTCGACCGATGGATTACCTGGGTGTTGAGAAGCCAACCTCAGAGCTGTAGGACAGCTCGCAAAATAAGGAGTAGCTGAATGACTCAGTCTCCGCTGGGCCACGATCCGAGCGAGCCGGGCCCTTACGACAGCCTGGACCCGGTGAGCCAGATCTCCCCACGACGAAACAAGACCTGACCACTTCCCAGGGTTTCTCAATTCCTGGGGACCCGGGTGCTGACCACGACAGTACCGCAGCGGTCACGTCACGGGCCCTCACGCAGAGGCCGACCGGCCTCGAAGGGGAGTGACGGCTGAAACACCGCTGGGCTCGTCGGCCGACTGGGTGCCCCGCAGCCGTCATGACCACCCGGGTGTGGCCGTCTCGCAAGGCGGACAGGTCAGCGCTGCTGTCGTGCTGCCGTGCTGCCGTGACCGCCGCCAGGATCCGGGCCGCTGCCGTCTGCACAGGATCGTTACGCAGCAGCGCGGCCAGAGCTCGGCCTGCAGAACCCGTGTCTGCTCGGACGAAAGGCCCGGTCAGCTGACGGCGTCGCTGACTGTGTCATTAGGTGATCTTCACCGCGAACTGACCTCTTCGCTGTCGATGTCGATGGCATCGCTTGACTTACCCGACTCGCCCAGACTCAACCCTTCAGGTCACCACCGCCACATCACCACGACATCGTCGGTGGAGGGCCGCGAACCGAAACAGGCAGTCGCTCCCACTCCCCACCGACGGTCCGCCTGACCGCCGTACGCGCGAGGGTCCGGACAGATCGAGTGCCCACACCTGGATGGTTTGACCACCACGTGGCCTGGGTAGTGAGCGTCGTCTGCTCTTTCGTTGGCGTGGGACTTCTGGAGGCGTGCATGAGAACTCGGCTGGGTGTGGTTGGCGGCGTGATAGCCGCGGTGTTGATGGCCGCGGGGTGCGGCGGGAGCAGCGAGCCAGGGCAGGGTGAGGATCAGCCGCAGTTCACCACCAACCCGACCGGTGAGCTCAAGGCGTGGGGGTTCGACAACGCCGACGACGTTGGCAAGGCCAGGCTGGATCACGCGAAGTCGAAGCTCTCCGAGGTCACCGTGACGCTCGACGCCACCGGCTTCGATGCCCAGAAGTTCACCACCCGGTTGGCCAGCGGTGACGTCCCGGACGTCGTGCAGATGGACCGGCAGTTCGTGGCCACCTACGCCGCGCAGGATCTGCTGATGCCGGTGGACGCGTGCTTCACGGCGTGGGGCATGGACCCGAGCAAGCAGTTCTACCCGGCGGTGACCGCCGACGTGACGTACGCCGACAAGATCTGGGCGGTGCCGCAGTTCTTTCAGCCGGCGGCGGTGATGCTGAATCAGCGAGCTCTGAAGGCAGAAGGCGTGGACGCCGCACAGATCGACACCTCCAAGCCCGATCAGCTGCTGGCCGCGGCGAAGAAGCTGTACGTCGAGAACGACGGCAAGCCGACCAGGCTAGGTTTCGACCCCGTCGCGACAGGGCAGGCACCGTTGTGGCTGCTCAGGCTACGGCGGTCGGTTGGCCGATGACACGGGCAAGCCGGCCCTCGACGACCCGAACAACGCGAAGGCGCTCACCTACCTGAAGGAGCTGACCGACGCTCAGGGCGGGTTCGCGAAGGTGAAGAGCTTCTCCGACGCCTTCGACTTCTTCGGCAAAGGCAACCAGTTCGTCAAGGACCAGGTGGCGGCTCAGGTCGACGCCCAGTGGTACGTGAACGTCCTCAGTCCTTACGCCGACCAGATCGAGCTCGGCGCCACTCCGTTCAAGGACCAGACGGGCAAGCCGTTCGCCGTCACCGGCGGCTCGTCGTTCGTGATCCCGGCCAAGGCCAAGAACCCGGACGCCGCCTGTGCCTGGATGGTCAACCTGGTCACCGACGAGGCTTGGATGGCAGCCGGCGAGGCCCGGGCCGCCACCTTGGAGCAGGAAGGTGGGATGAACACCGGTCTGTTCACCGGCTCACCGTCCGCCGACCAGGCCATCAAGACCAAGTACGTGAAGGACAGCGGCAACGCCGGTTTCGACCAGACCATCGAGACGTTCTACGAGGTCGTCGGCAGCGGCAAGTCCCTGGGGGCGTCACCGGCCGGCCAGACCATCCAGAGCGAGCTGAACAACGCGGTGTCCTCCGCCCTGCTCGGCCAGAAGACACCCGAGCAGGCGCTCGCAGACGCCCAGGCCGCAGCGATGCGCGCCTACGACAAGGTCGCCGGCTGAGATGGTGCTCGCGCGGGAACGGCACCGACGGCTGACCGCCACGAGGCGGGAGGCGATCGCCGGGGTGTTGTTCATCTCACCCTGGATCGTCGGGTTCTGCGTGTTCACGCTCGGCGCGATGATCTACAGCCTGGTCATCTCGTTCAGCCACTACAACCTGGCGAACAATCGCATCCGGCCCGCTGGTATGAGCAACTACACCAACCTCATCGAAGATCCGAAGGTGGTCACCTCGCTGAAGAACACCCTGTTCTACGCGGTGATGGCGGTCCCCCTGGAGGTGCTGTTCGCTCTCGTCCTCGCTCTGCTGCTGAACCGGGTCGGCCGCGGAGCCGGCGCATTCCGCACGGTGTACTACCTACCGAAGATGACACCGGCGGTGGCGACGGCATCGATCTTCCTCCTGCTGTTGAACGGGAACAGCGGTGCCGTCAACGGGGTCCTCGGCATCTTCGGCATCTCCGGACCGCAGTGGCTCATCGATCCGACGTGGGTGAAGCCGTCGATTGTGCTGATGACCCTGTGGGGCGTGAGCGGGACGATGGTGATCTTCCTGGCCGCCTTGAAGAACGTACCGCGGGAGCTGTACGAGGTGGCGCAGCTGGACGGGGCCGGCGTCTGGCAGCGGTTCCGCAACGTCACCCTCCCGATGATCAGCAGTGCGGTCTTCTTCAACGTGATCGTGCTGACCATCGCGGCCCTGCAGGTGTTCGACCAGGCGTACCTGCTGTTCTGGCGTGACCAGAGCAACGCCTCTCCCGAGGCGTCGCTGTTCTACGGCGTCTACCTCTACATCCAGGCCTTCCGTGAGTTCGACTTCGGCTTCGCGTCCGCCATGGCCTGGCTGCTGTTCGTGATCATCATGGTGATCAGCGTCGTCCAGATCCGGGTGGGCAACCGATTCGTCTACTACGAGGGAGGACGCTGAACATGTCGACGACGAGCTCTTCCACCGCGGCCCAGACCGCCGGCCTGGCCGACGTGGTCGACACTCGACCGGACGACCCGGGCGCTCGGCGGGGACCACACCGGGCACCGAACCGTCGTGGGCCACGCACCCTCGGCTCGGTTCTCGTCGGGGTGCTGTTGGTGGGATTCTCGCTGCTGTTCCTCTACCCGCTGGTCTGGCTGCTGGCGGCGAGCCTGAAACCTCGTGGCGAGGTGTTCGACAACCGGCTCATTCCGGAGACCTTCTCGCCGCGGAACTACGTCGAGGTGTGGGATCAGCTGCCGCTGCTCAGCTGGGCGGCCAACAGCATCGCCATCGCCGTCCTGGCCGCCGGCCTGGTGGTGCTGTCGAGCGCACTCGTTGCGTTCGGCTTCGCCTACTTCAGGTTCCCTGGCCGCAAGGTGCTGTTCGGGCTCGTCCTGGCCACCATGATGCTGCCCGGCGCGGTGACGATGGTGCCTCAGTACCTGATCTGGCTGAATCTCGGGCTGGTCGGCACCTGGGTGCCGCTCTTCGGTGCGAACCTGTTCGGCTCGGCTTTCTACATCTTCCTGCAACGACAGTTCTTCCTGGGCCTTCCCCGCGAGCTGTTCGAGGCGGCCCGAGTCGACGGCGCCAGCTATCTGGGCATGTTCCGCCGGATCGCCCTGCCGCTGTCGGTTCCGTCGCTGGTGATCATCTTCCTGTTCGAGTTCCAAGCCAGCTGGAACAGCCTGCAGGCCGCCCTCATCTACCTCAACGCGGGATCGGTCGAGGGCTTCACCGTTCCGCTGGGCATCTCCTACGCGATGACCAAGTACAGCCCCACCGCGGGTGGCCAAGGGGACTACCAGTACGTGATGGTCGCGGCGTTGCTGGTCACACTGCCGATGCTGGTGATGTTCGCGTTCGGCCAACGCTACTTCGTCGAGGGTGTGGCAACTCAGGGTCGCAAGGGCTGACGACCACCCGAACGCAGCGCTCTGACCAGGACCGTGAGTCATTCGCTCAGATCGTCCCGCTGATCCACTGGTCCAGACTTCCGCCGGGTGTGCTCGGCCGCGTCTCGTTTCGGTGGATCTCGTGGGGGGGTATCTCGGACCGGACCGGAGCGGACGGGCGACGCGTCGTGTGCGTGGTGAACGGGTACCGAAGTGTCTGCGAAAGGACGTGATTCATGCGAGTAGCCGTTGTATCGACCTACGCCCCAAGGCTTGGGCCTCGCTCTGCCTGGAACGCCGGTGCCGTTCTACGGCAAGGAGATCGGCATGGCGAGAACCTGGCCGCGGCGAGGCGGCTGGCGGTGCGGACGCCGATGCAGTGGAGCGCGGGCAAGAACGGTGATTCTCCACCGCTGCGCCGTCCCGGTTGGCTGGGCCGGTGGTGACCGGCAGCTTCGGACCCGAGCTCGTCAACGTCGTCGATTAGCTGAACGACTCGGATTCGCTGCTCAAGTCGTGCAGCGGCTGACACGCTGCTACTGGTGCTGCCCAAAGCTCGGCTGGGGCGACGTGAAGATCCTCGACCAGCCACATCCGGCGGTCATCGTTCAGCAGACCAGCTGGGATGACGGACACCTGGTCACCGTTCACAACCTGAGCGGCGACCCGCTGGTTCTGCCCCTGCAGCTGGAGGATCTGGCCGCGAGATCGTCCTCGTCGACCTTCTCCAGGACCGAACCGTCGACGTCGACTCTCGGGCCAGCTGCGTGATGAACCTCGATCCGTACAGCTATCGCTGGCTCCGCGTGAGCGACCCGAGAACACGACGCCTCACCTAGCGTCCCGGCTCAGTCGGGAGGTCACGCTCCCCCGGTTGGCGTCATCAGAGATCGAGTCTGCTCCGGCCGCGTCGGGTGAGGCGCGGCCGGCTGAACGCGTCGATGTCGAAAGCGATGAGGCCGCGGAAGGCAAGCACCACGACGGTCCACCCCACGGATCGACCGTCGAGGGTACACAGGCCGCCGTAGCGCGGCTCACGGTCGACCTGACCCGTCGCCACCGCCCGAAGAACCCACAGCTCTCGGGTGCTCACCCGGACATCGACGTCTGCGGCCGACGAACTGCTGATCACGTCCTGTACGTACCCAGGAGATCCTGTCGCCAAACGACAGTGTCGATGGCACCGGCGGCGGTCGGCAAGGCGATGTGCGAGGGGCGGGGGTCACCCGCGGCCTTGATGGGGGCTCTGCACCGGCGCCGGCATCGGCATCGGCAAGCAGCCCTGTGCGCTGGGCACCGTGTTGCCGGCAACGGCACGTATCAGGGTGTCCAGTGGACTGGTCCGGCGCGGAGGGGTGGATCACCGAACGGATGTGTCCGAGACAGGTGGATCCGAGGTGCTGGTGTGGGCGCGCGTGAGGTTCGCGGGCTGGTCCGCTGGTCGTAGTCGAAGCGACGGACCGGGTCGCGGAGGACTGTGTACGCGGTGAGGACCTGCTGGAGCGCCGCATCGCAGATCTCGTCGCGTGAACTGTCGGCGGGGGCGCGGCTGTCGGGATGGTAGCGGCGCAGCAGGACTCGGTAGGCGGCGCTGATCTGTGCCCGGGTGGCGTGGCGGGGCAGGCCCAACACGGCGTAGCAGTCGATCGGTTCGGTGGTCATGGTCATGATGGAGGTCGGGTAGTGGTGCAGGCAGTCGCTGGCCGTGGTCCCGGCCACGGCCGGGCCGGGACCACGATGGGAGGGACCGTCTCGTCTGGCCGCTGAAATCGGTGCGCGGCCGTCACTGGTTGCAGGTCAGACGCGCAGGGTGGAACGTGCGGGCGGGACGAAGAGTCACCCTCGGAGTGAATCGATCACAGCCTGGCGATCACCTGCCTTTCTGCTGGTCGGTCGTCTCTTGGTCGTTTGGCGGCGGGGAGCGTTGCCGTCGTGATGTATCCGCGGCTGGTCGCCGTCCGGTTCCGGCCCTCTTGCTGGCCGTGGCTCGGTGACGACGTCTCCTGCCGGGGTCTGGGCCGCCGACGGACGTGACGGCGTGGCAGGTTCGGGGGTGGGCCCGGCCATTCCGCGGCGATGATCGCGTCGAACTCGGCCTGCACCAGGTCGTCGTCGGCCAGCAGCAGATCGAGGAACCGGTCCTCGACGCTGCGTGTGTCACCGGCGCCGGCCGGTAACCAGATCTTCGACATCACGATCACCGGAGCGTCAGGCGTTGATGGCCTGCTGGTCGTTGTTGTCGCGACTGATGGTGATCTTCCGGGGCTTGGCCTGCTCGGCCACCGGGATCCTCAACGTGAGCACACCCCCGTCGTAGCCGGCACTGATGTGCTGGGTGTCGAGGTTGTCGCCCAGGATCAGCTGCCGGCTGAACACGCCCCGGGGCCGTTCCGCCGCGATCAGCTCGGCGTCGCTGGCGCGGGCCGGGCGTTCGGCCTTGACCGTGACCACGTTGCGCTCGACGTCGAGGTCGATCGAGTCCACGTCGACGCCGGGCAGGTCGAACTCGACCTGGAACGTGTCACCGTCACGCCAGGCGTCCATCGGCATCACCGACGGTCGAGCGAGGGTGCCGTCGGTGCCCAGCATCTGCTGGGTGAGTCGGTCCAGTTCACGGAAAGGGTCAGTGCGCATCAGCATCGTTGTCACCTCCATCTTGTTGTTGTGATGCTCCAGGTAGACCACCGACCACCGGCTGTGATCTGTGGCATGCGCTATAGGTTTTTTCTAGCACTAGTGGCATGCTGAGGCAAGAGGCAAGGAAGAAGAATTCGAGCGAGGGAGTGTTGGGGTGGACGACGCGGCCCGGCCCGACCCGCAGCGGGGTGTGTACGGCATCTCGGTCGCTGCGGAGCTGGTCGGTATGGGTGTGCAGAACCTACGGGCCTACGAGGCCCGTGGGCTACTCGAGCCTGGACGCACCGACGGCGGGACCCGCCGCTACAGCGCCGACGACCTCGAACGGCTGCGCCGCATCGGTGACCTCCTCGACGCCGGCCTCAACCTCGCCGGCATCAGCATGGTCCTCGACCTCGAACACCAAAACAGCGAACTACGCGCGGACAAGGAGCGACGCTCCTAGTCGGAGCCATACAGCACGAAGATGCGCGAACTCGCAGCCGATGCCATTGGCCACAGATTGGTAGCAGCACCTATTCGAGGGAGGCGAAAGGTCCGCCCGACAAGGGCGTGCCGACTCCTCCGCGCTGGATCGCTCGGTACACCGTCGCACGGCTGACGGAGACAACTCGGCCAGTTCGAGCGTGCGGTGCTCACCACCTCGCCAAAGCTTGACCAGGTGCGCTTCCTGCGATCGTCACCGGACTCGGCTGGTACTCGCAGCTAACTGAGTCGAGAGCCAAGCCGGCATGGATGTACAGGCCGATGGCAGGTCGTCCGTTCTCGCCGGAGGAGGGTTGCGGCACGTCCAATCTGCTGAACGCCTTCAGGGCTGAGGAGCGCAGGCTGTGGATCAGTGGATGGCCGTGAACCTCGCTCGATGGTGGGTCGGTGTCTCGATCTCGTCGACCACGGCGATGGCCAGGTCGGCCGCTGAGATGGTGGAGTTGCCGTTGGCGTCCTTCATGCGCACGTCACCACCGAGCAGTAGGTGCCCTTATCGGGAGTGCCGTAAGGCGTCGTAGGGTCGGCCCATGCAGACACGTGCACTCGGCAACGACACCGTCGGCCGCGTCGAGGTTGGGGCGGTCGGCCTCGGCCTGATGACCTTCGACCAGACCGGCCACCAGCCCCGCGAGCAGCTGCTCGACACCGTCCGCGCCGCGCTCGACGCCGGCGTCACCCTCTTCGACACCGCCGACGCCTACGGCCCCGGCCAGGAGCTGGGCCCGGACGCCCAGGGCGAGAACGAGAGGCTCATCGCCTCGATCCTCGACGAGTTGGGCGTCCGCGACCGTGTGCTCCTGGCCACCAAGGGCGGTGCCTTCCGCACCCAGGGCGGCGGCTGGGACCACGACGGGCGGCCCGAGCACCTGCACCGAGCGGTCGACGCCAGCCTGTCCCGGCTCGGGGTCGAGCAGATCGCGCTGTGGCAGCACCACCGCCCCGACCCCAAGATCGACTACGCCGAGACCATCGGCGCGCTGACCGAGATCGCTGCCAGCGGCAAGGTGCGGATGATCGGGCTGTCCAACGCCGACCCCGGCCAGATCCGGGCGGCGCACGAGGCGCTGGGCGACAGCCTGGTCAGCGTGCAGAACCAGTTCAGCCCGAAGTTCCGCAGCAGCCGGCCCGAGATCGAGGTCTGCACCGAACTCGGCCTGGCCTTCCTGCCCTGGAGCCCGCTCGGCGGGCTGTCGGACGCCAAGGAGCTGGCCACCAACCACCCGGCCTTCCAGCAGGTGGCGGAGGCCCGCGGCGTGAGCGCCCAGCAGGTGGCGCTGGCCTGGGAGCTGGCCCAGTCGCCGGTGGTCATCCCGATCCCGGGGGCCAAGCGGCCGCAGTCGATCCTCGACTCCGCCGCGGCCGCCGACCTCGAGCTGACCCCGGACGAGCTGACCGCGCTCAACCAGGACTGAGCCCTCACAGCGACGCACAACCGTGCCACGCTGCCACGCCGGGTGCAGCGAGCGCGCCGAGGCCGAGTTCTCTTTCACCAGAACCTGTTCACCAACTCGTGCGGTCGACATCCGCGGCCACCGAAATCATGGTGCCCGCCGGCGCAAGGTGCCACCGCCTCGCAATCTGATCGGCCGCACCGCGATGGTGCATCTGATCGGCCGCACCGCGATGGTGCATCTGATCGGGCGCACGCGATGGTGCCCGGTGCCGAGTCTGCCTGGATCACCATCGCCGACCGTCGCTACAGAAGCCAGACGCTCACCGCTAGCAATCGCTTTATCCATTAAGTCGATGCATGCAGCACCGGTTCCGCCCTGCGCTGAAGCTGTCGCCGGAAGTGCGAGCACGACGACAAACCCCATCGCTGGCCCTTATACGAGCCGTGGGCCGCCGAGGTGGGCATCATCGAAGATGTTCAGGGAGCTCTTCAACGTGTCCGGCCGTATCGGCCGGACGATTTGCTCCTCCACTGTCGGGCCTTTGACGACGGCACCGTGGAGCAGCCACCTGTTCGCCGTCCAAGCCGCCCACAGCCTCGGCCGAGCGCTCAACCAATAGGGGTTCCGGCATCTGGTAGACGTTAGCTGCCGAGTTCCAGCAGCACAGTTGGCAGAGTGTCCGCGATCTCGTGAGCGAGGAAGCCCAACCTTCCAACCTGCGCAGCAAGGCGGTCGCCGGCAGCGGCGTGAGCGTAGGTGGCCCAACAGCACGCTTGGGCAGCGTCGGTGCTGCGCTTCAACAGACCGCCGACCGCTCCTGCGAGCACGTCGCCACTGCCGGAGGTGGCCAGGCCGCCGTGGCCGGCGCCAACCCGCCACTGACGCCCGTCGGTGGCGGTGACCAGACCCTGAAGCAGACCGTCGCCCCATACCGCCGCGCGAGTTCTCGACCATCGATCTGGTCATCACCCCGGGCGCGTTCCAGCAGCAATTCAGCCTCGGCGCTGTTAGGTGTGATGACCAACTCTGGGGGGCAGCTCGTGCTGGTGATACCAGCTTGCAAGCTGGCTGAGCGCAAAGGCGTCGAGCAGCAGATAAGCGTCCGCGCTGACCGCCGGCAGGAGGGACACGACGAGATCAGCCGCACCTTCAGCGTCGTCCAGGCCCGGTCCGATCACCACGACATCGGCCGCGCCCACATCCTCACCGATCAGCCTCGGCCATGTCCCCGCCCACGGAACCACGATCATTCTCGGGCAGCCCGATCACCCCGGCCTCCGGGAGCGATCACCGCCAGTGTCGGTGCCACCGAAGCCGCCACCGCCAACGTCAGGTGACCGGCACCCACCCGGAGTGCGGCCATCCCGGCCAGCCGCACCGCCCCCGGGGTTCTCCGGGCGCCTCCGATGACGATCACGCGGCCGCGGTCGTGTTTGGAGCTCTCTGCGGTATCCAGCCGCCAGTCTCGCAGCAGGGTCGGGGTTACCTCCTCAACGTCGACGGTCATCGATCTCTCCTTGATGCTCGGTGATCTCGATACCCCGCTCGCGCAGATGGCGCACGTCGTTGTAGTCGGTGAGGACCCAACCGCCCTCTGGCTTGAGGTTGAGGCGGGTGATCGACCCGTTGCGGACCGGGTCGTCGGCCTGAATCTCCAGCACTTCCTGCTCGCTCAGCCGCTCACAGATGTAGCGGACAAGGAGCACCACCGCATCGTGGCCGACGAGCACGGCACGTTCTGCCGGGTCGCCCCCAAGATCGGCAAGAAACACACGAAGTCGCAAGGCCACGTCAGCCCAGGACTCGCCGCCAGGTGGGCGATGGTAGAACTTGCCGAGCCACCGGCGCCGCTCCGCCTCGAGCGGGAACCGATTCTGAACGCCACGAGCAGTGAGCAGGTCCAACACCCCCAACTCTCGATCCCGCAACCGTTCGTCCACCACAACCGCCCCCGCATGCTCTTGGCCCAGGGCATATGCCGCCGTCTCGCAAGCCCGGACGTAGGGCGAGGACCACACGGTGGTCTGAAGCCCATCCGTCATCCAGTGGACGCAGCACCAGACCCAAAGCCCGTGCCTGCTGCACACCCACCGGCGACAACGAGACGTCAGCATCGCGCCGGTCGACGACGATCACCTCGGCACCCGCAGCATGAGCCTCGGATGCGGCGGCATTGCCGGCACTCTCACCGTGGCGGATCACCACCAACTCGGTAACACTCACCTGCCGACCTTCACACCGGTCACGTCGACGGACGAGTCGCGGACGAAACACGTACCCGCGGACAGACGGCAATTGCGCATTGAGCCTCCAGTGTTCAGTAATCGAGCCATTCCAGCGGCGCGCCGACGCCGTCTGGCACGCGAGGGCGACCTGTCGGGAACCCCGATGTCCGCCCCCGGGCAACGTCTCACCCGGGCGCAGAGGGTGTCCTTCGACTCTTCGACATCGGTGCCCATGGCGCCTCCTCGCGCTGGTGTGTGCTCACCTCGTACCCACTCGACCCGAACTGACACCCAATTCCAGCGACAGCGAACGAGCGATACCACTGACCGGCAGTCTTGTCGCACGTCCCGCAGGTTTCGATCCTGCACAACATCGCGCACCTGCCGCACCGCATCGCCGAGACTCGCGACGTCCCGCACCGCCGGTGACGACATGATCGTCGGCGGCGTCACGCACCTCGGGCTGGTCCAGTACGGCCGCGCCATCCCAGACGCCGGAGGCAACCCAGATCTGCGCTGACTGCCCGGGAAGTTGCCTGTGCCAGGAGTCGAATCCGAACCGTCATGGCAAACCGTGCGCACAATCCCAGTCCCCTCCTGACGACCCACGCTTCGCTCACCGGCTCGCGTGTACTGCGTGAACGTGCCGGTCTCTGGCCTGCCGGTGGCGTGGACGTCCATCCAGATCTGGCGGGTCGTCGACGGAATGATCGTCGAGCTATGGGCCAGCCGCGACGCCATGGGCCTCGTCCAGCAGCTCCGGCGCTCGTGATCCACCGCTTCATTGTGGGGCGTCGGGACGCCGCACACAGCGACAGGACCTCAGGTCGACCTGCGCGCCTATGTCGTCCGGTGACTGGGAGGCGGGGCTCGGCGCAGCTGACCCTTGCTTAATCATGACGGCGCTGGGTATGGCTGCATTGTGGAGCAGAGCAGCCCAAACCACCATGCGACCGCGTCGAACCATGGTCGAAGTGTTCTCTCCGGAGTGTTGTCTGGTGTAGGTGTGATTGCATTCCTAGATGAGACTGTGTTCCATCAGCTGCTGCACTGGCACCACTTCTACGACAGGTCAACTGTCGAGCTGGGCCTAGTCTCCGACGGTCTGTTCCACGCGTTCGGGTTTTTCGCCGTCGTCTCAGGTCTGTTCCTGTTCGCCGAGCTCCGGCGGCAGCAGGCACTCGACCGGCAGCGGTGGATTGGCGGGCTGCTCGTCGGCGCCGGTACGTTCCAGCTGTACGACGGCTTGGTGCAGCACAAACTGTTGGGCCTCCACCAGATCCGCTACGGTGTCGACCTCGCCCCCTACGACCTTGCCTGGAACGTGGCGGCCACGTGCCTGATCATCGTCGGGTCGCTGCTGCTGATCCGATCGCGAGCCCGTCGCCGTGGTTGACCTGCACGCAGCCCATGTCTCCGGCTGGTCGAACTGGGCCGGTGCCGGCCTGCCGTTGGCTGCGCTCCTGGCCTACATCGCTGTCGTCAGCATCTCCGATCGTCCATGGCCTCGTGACCGGACGCTGCTGTGGCTTGCCGGCAACATCGCCGTTGCCGTCGCACTCGGTGGTCCTCTCGCCGCGGCGGCCGACGATAGCTTCATCGCCCACGCTGTGACCCATCTCCTGCTAGGCATGATCGCGCCGCTGCTGCTGGTGCTGGGTGCCCCGGTCACCCTGCTGCTTCGGGCCTTGCCGGTCGGCCGGGCGCGACGGTTGAGCCGGGCGCTGCGTAGCCTGCCAGTCCGGGTCCTGACCGAGCCGACTGTCGCCGCCGCGTTGAGTGTGGGCGGGCTCTGGTTGATCTACACCACTGATCTGTACCTGGCTGTCCAGCGGGTGCCGGAGATGCACCTCCTCGCGCACGTCCACATGTTCCTGGCCGGCTATCTGTTCACTGTGGTCATGATCAGCGTCGACCCGCTGCCCCACCGCCGCGGACACCTGCACCGCAGCATCGTGTTGATCCTGGCGCTGGCCGGCCACGACGCTCTCGCCAAGTTCCTGTATGCCCATCCCCCAGTCACCGTGCCTGGCCCAGACGCGGAGATCGGAGCGATGATCATGTACTACGGCGGCGATCTCGTCGACGTCGTCCTGATGATCCTCGTCTGCGCACAATGGTTCCGCTGCCGCAGTCGGCGACCCCGAACGATGCCGACCCTGCAGCCCAGCCGCGCCACATGATGCTCGCCGAGAGGCAGGACATGACGAGGCGCGGCGTCGTGTCAGCGTCTTCACATCAACCCGAGAGAGGCGGAGATGACCGAGCAACCGAACCACCGTGATGCCGACGACCCCAGCACCAAGCTCGAGGACCGAACTCCAGCGATGGACGAGGCCACACCCGAACAGCCGGTGATCCAGCGCGCCGGCACGCCACTCGTGGACGACGACGGCGAGGAAGGCGACGCTGAGGGACTGGACCACAACTGATCCTGATTGACCACGTGGTCAAGATCGGAGGCCGTCGGTCAGCTGCTCCTTCCGGGCGAGATCACTCATTGTTCCGGGCGGCGGCCCGCCGACCCATGACAGTCACTCGCCGCAACCACCTTCGCGGCCGTGCCGCCATCAGCTCCTCGACCTGACGCCCCTCGATCCTGGCCGGCCGACGTCCCTCCGCGGGCCACGTCGGTAGCATCCGGGCGGTCAAACTCAGCACGGCCGCTCCAAGCCGAGGTGACATCGCGTCGACCCGTGGCGCCAGCTGCGCCAGCGGCGTGAGGATGACGACCGGTCGCCCCCTGAGCACACCCGTGACGATGCGGCGCGCTGCCCGTCTGGCGTCCATCGACAGCACAGGTAGCGTCGCGGCCGTCGCAAACCAGGCGTACTCGCGCCGAACATCGCCCCCGAACGTGGCGCGGAGATGCGAACCGGTGCGCATCAATCCCGGTGCCACGGTGGTGACGCTGATGCCGGTGCCGGACAGCTCGGAACGCAACCCGCGGGCGAAGCCGACCGCTCCGTGCTTGGCCGTGCTGTACGGGAGCAGGTGTGGAGCGGAGATCAGACCACCAACCGAGGTGATGATGCCGATCTGACCCCGACCCCGACGACGCATAGCGGGCAGCACCGCGAGCGCAGTATTGATCGGGCCCCACAGCATCACGTCGATGGCTTCGACGAAGTCCTGACGATCGAGGGCGGTCAACGGACCGACCTGGATGACCCCGGCCACGCAGAGGAGCAGGTCGATCGGTCCCACCTCTGCTTCGACCCGGGCGATAACGTCAGCGACCTGCTCGGATCGGCCGACATCCATCACCTCGGTGGCGGCGGTGATGCCCTCACCTGCCAGATCGGCGGCTGCCCGCTCGAGCTCGTCGGCCGACCGTGCCGACAGCACCGGATGGAATCCTCGCCGGTACACCTCGCGGGCCAGGAGCAGGCCAAGCCCGCGCGATGCCCCGGCGATGACGGCAACAGCAGTCCGGTCCGGACGAGCCGCCCGGCCCTGCGTCACAGTGTCGCCACCGATCCGGCGACGACGCGGTAGGTGGATCCGTTGACGAAGCCGGCTCGGTCGCCGCACAGGACGGCGGTGACGGCGGCCACCTCCTTGGGCTCGCCGCACCGCTTCAGCTCCAGGTAGGGCCGTTCCTCGTCCAGGCTGCTGCCGACGGCGTCGTCGATGCTGGTACCCAGCTGCTTTGCCCGCTTCATCATGGCGTCGGTCATCGGTGTGAGGATGAAGGCTGGCGAGACCACATCGACCAGCAGGCCCTCACGGGCATAGCTGCGGGGCAGGCCCTCACGGACATGGCTGCGGGGCAGGCCCTTGGCCGACGGGAGGATGCCGGCCTTGGCCGCGCAGTAGGGCAGCTCGTCGCCGGACGGTCGAACCGCGTCCCCGGACGCGACGTAGACCAGCCGACCCGGAGGCTGGATCGGGACGTCGATGTCACCTACGGCTTGCACCTGATCTCCACGGAGCCGAGTGATCGACTCCGGATCGCCGACGTCCGCGGCGAACGCGCACAGGCGACCCTCCGACGACTCGAGGCCAGCTGCCGTCTGCTGCAGCGGCGTCTGGTCCAAGTCGCTGAGGATGACCGTAGCGCCTTCGGCGAGCGGCCTCGCCGATTGCCAGTCGCCGAGCAGCAGCCTCACCCTGTGCCAGCCAAGGCCGGCGCCGCCGCCGGACCCCACTGGCGTCTTGCCATCGATACCAACATCCATCGTCGTCTCCTATTTG
>CAVPPP010000018.1:0-501729 GCA_963707005.1 uncultured Actinomycetota bacterium | reverse complement strand
GCTTCGCGGCGTACGGGCTGACGGAGGAGCAGCTGCGGGAGCGAGCCACCCCGGCCAGCGCGCTCACGGTTGGCGGGCTGATCAAGCACGCGTCCGTCACCGAGCGAGGCTGGATCGACATCCTGGCCGGCACCCCCGCCGAGAAGACGGAGGCGGAGTACGGCTCGGACTTCGTCGTGGCCGACGACGAGACCCTCGACTCGCTGCTCGCCCTGCAGGCGGCGACCGCGGCGCGCACCGAGGAGGTGGTCCGTGCCCTGCCCAGCCTGGACGTCGCGGTGCAGCTGCCCGAGGCGCCCTGGTATCCGCAGAACACCGAGGGGTACTCGGCCCGCTGGATCCTGCTGCACGTGATCGAGGAGCTGGCTCGGCACGCGGGGCACGCCGACATCATCCGCGAGCACGTCGACGGTGCCACCATGTACGAGCTGATGGCCGGGGCCGAGGGCTGGCCGGCGACCGACTGGCTGACCCCGTGGAAACCGCCGGCCGACCGTCCGTGAACGAGCGCTCAGAGCCCGGACACAGAAAGTAAGGCTACCCTTCCTGTATGCCTGATCGTTCCCGCGCGCCCCGTCCGACCCGGTCTGCGACCGTCCTCCGCAAGGAGTGGCTGACACCGGACATGGTGCGGCTGTTCTTCGTCGGCGAGGACGTCCGAGGGCTCTCCGAGCTGACCTTCACCGACCACTACGTGAAGCTGCTGTTCCCCCCGGCGGGAGCGGACTACAGCTGGCCGTTCGACCCCGAGCAGATCAGGGCCGAACGCCCGGCGGACGAGTGGCCGGTCACGCGGACGTACACGATCCGGTCCTTCGATCGCGCTGCCGGCGAGCTGGCGATCGATTTCGTGGTGCACGGCGAGGCCGGACTCGCCGGTCCGTGGGCCGCGACCGCCGAGCCGGGGGAGTCCATCGGCTTCCACGGTCCGGGTGGCGGCTACGCTCCCGACCCGGCGGCGGTCACGCACCTGCTGGTCGGTGACGAAGCCGCCCTGCCGGCGATCGCGGCGGCCCTGGACGTGCTGCCCGACGACGCGTCCGCGGAGGTGTTCGTCGAGGTCGCCGACGCCGATCACCGGATCCCGCTGCGGGAGACCAGCCGCACCCGGCTGACCTGGGTGCATCGCGGCTCGGCGCCGTACGGAGCCCCGTTGGCCGCGGCCGTCCGCGCGAGCTGGGAACCCGATCCGGGTGCGCAGGTGTTCGTGCACGGCAACGCCGAGCTGGTCAGGGATCTGCGACGGTTCCTGTTCGTCGACCACCGCCACGACCGCCGGCTGGTCTCGATCTCCGGCTACTGGCGCACCGGCCTCGACGAGGACGGGTGGCAGGGCTCCAAGCGCGTGTTCAACGAGCAGATGGAGACCGAGGAGCAGGCTGCCCTGGCGTGAGCCTCCCTGCTCCATCAGCGTGAGCCTCCCTGCTCCATCAGCCTGAGCCCGCCGACTGCGTTGACCTGAGCTCGCCGAGCAGGAGCGGTATCGTCACCGGCTGGGACACCGCAGCAGGAGATGAGGATCCGATGGACAGCAACGTCGCCGGCTGGCGTGCCAGCCACGTGCCCGGACGGTGGCCGGTGCTGATGGGCCCGTCGAGTCTCGTGGTGCTCGATCCGACCAGCTCGATGGACCTGACCGTGCTGTGGGAGAAGGTCGTCGGCAGTGCCTCGATGGGAGACCTGGTCACCGCGCTGGCCGCGGTCGGACCCGATCAGAGTCCCGACCTCGTCGCCCTCTTCTGGTCGGCCACCGGGATGCGCTCGCTGGTACGAGGAAACGTCCGGCTGCTCGATCCCGCCACCGCCGAGGTGGTGGCCGACGGCGCCGGGATGCTGACCTGGCGCGAGGTCGGTCTGGCCGACCGGGACCAGCTCGAGATCGACCTCGGGGCCGGGCCCGTCGGCACCCGTGGCCTGCCGCTGGTGGTCGGCGCGGTCCGCGCCGGGGCGATCAGGATCGAGGCGGGCACCAGCGCTGCCGTGATCTCTCCGCAGGCGATCTCGTTCGAGCAGACCATCCCGCCCGACGAGCTGGCGGACTGGCCGGCCCGGGACACCGACGCTCGGGCGGGTGACACCGACGCGCTGGAGTCCTCCGAGGCCGACCCGATCGCGGCCGGAGCTCTCTGGCCGCCGGTGCGTCGGCCGCCCGTCGCCGTCCCGGCACTGTCCCCGTCCTCGGCCCGGCCGCCCGCTGCGGCGCCCGTGGTGCCCCCGGTGGTGGTGCCTCCGGTCGACGCCGAGGACGACCCGGAGTCCCCGCTGGGCAGTGGCGGACTCACCCGGCGTACCTCCCCACCCACAGCGGCGGAGGAGTTCAGCGCCGCGGAGGAAATCAGGGCCGCGGAGGAGCTCGGCCAGGACCGCATCGAGATGGAGACGGGGGACACCGCGCTGATGGCGGTCCCGCTCGGACAGCCGGCGACCGCCTCCCAGGAAGCCGCATCCCGGGCCGAGCACTCCGGGGTGCCCCTGGTCCAGGCGGCGATCTGCCTGTCGGGACACCCGAATCCTCCCTACGCCGACCACTGCGGGCTGTGCAGTGCACCGGTGCCGCCGCAGACCACCCAGCTGGTGCCGCGGCCGGTGCTCGGCGTCCTGCGTTCGCCCGACGGCTCGAGCGTGCCGATCGACCGACCGATCCTGGTCGGTCGGGCGCCCGTGCTCCGCGACGACCTGTCCGAGGTGCCCGAGCTGATGCGGGTCCCCAGTCCGGGCCAGGACATCAGCCGTACGCATCTGCTGGTCAGCCCGGACGACTGGGAGATCCGGCTGACCGACCTGCACTCGACCAACGGCACCCTGATCGTGCGCCCCGGCCCCGGGATCGAGCGGCTGCAGCTGCAGCCGGGAGAGCCGTACGCGGTCGTGGTCGGGACGGTCGTCGAGCTCGGTGACGGGGTTGCCGTGCTGGTCGACGGTCCGCCACGCCCCGGCACCTGATCCGCCCGGTGCGCCCGAGTGGTGCCGCGGCTCGGTAGGGTTCGGGTCACAACCCGCCAGGCGATGGGAGAAACGGCCATGCCCGACTCGCGTAGGACGACTGGCCTGCCGCCCGGCGTCCTCGCCGGTGCGACAGGTCCGAGACTGCTGTCGGCGCTCGTCGAGGTGGGACCTGTCTGGCTGCTCGTCGGGCTGGCGCTGTTGTTCGCCTTCGTCGTGAACGCGTCGGTCGTGGTGGTCGTCCTGTGTCTGGTCATCGCCCTCGGCTGGGCGATCCTGGTCTGGGCCCAGCGAGCCCGTCGGGCCGCGGGGCCCGGCATGCGGCTCGGCAGTCTCCAGGTCGTCGGCCTGAGTGACGGTCGCCCGCTGGGCTGGGGCCGGGTGCTGCTGCGCTGGCTGGTGTTCGCCGGTCTCACCCTGACCGTGGTCGGACTGGTGGCCATGCTGGTCGTGATGACTCGACACCCGCGTCGGCAGGGCTGGCACGACCTCGCGGCCAACGCCGTGGTGATCAAGGAACGGCCACTGGCCCCGCCCCGACCGAAGCCTGCCGTGGCGCGGACGGCGCCGTCGAAGCCCGCGTCCTCGTCGACCGCGGCCAAGGGAGCGGCCGCATCGTCGGCCGCGTCGGCTCCGGCAGCAGGGCTGGCCGCGACGAAGACGGCACCCTCCAGCCCGGTGGAGCCCATCGAGGCCGAGGAGACAGTGGTCGTCGAGGGCGCCGAGGTCGGCCAGGGTGCCGCCGCCGGCGGATCTGTGGCCGCGATCGACCCGAGCGAGGAGACCGAGGGCGCCGACTCGACCGACGGGGCGGACTCGGCAGGTGAGCCCGAGGTCCTCGCCGAGTGGATGCTGCGCCTCGACGACGGTCGCCACGTCGCCGTGGATGGACTGGTCCTGCTCGGTCGCAACCCCCAGCCGCGGGTGGGCGAGGAGGACGCGACCCTGATCAAGGTCTCCGACGAGACCCGTACGGTCTCCAAGTCCCATCTCGCGGTGGGGGTCGATGCCAGCGGGCTCTACGTGATGGACCGGGGGTCGACCAACGGCACCATGGTCACCGCACCCGACGGCGGGCAGCGGCCCTGTCCTCCCGGTGACGTGGTGGACGTGCCCGGCGGCTCGGTGATCTCCTTCGGCGACCACTGGCTCGAGGTCCATCGCCCCGGCAGCGACCACTAGGGTCACTGCCATGCTGCTGTCCGACCGTGACATCAAGGCCGAGATCGACCGCGGCCGGATCGGCCTGGAGCCGTACGACCCGGGTCTCGTGCAGCCGTCCAGCATCGACGTCCGGCTGGACCGGTTCTTCCGGGTGTTCGAGAACCACCGTTACCCGCACATCGACCCGGCCGAGGACCAGTCCGAGCTGACCCGGCCGATCGACGTCAAACCCGACGAACCGTTCATCCTGCACCCCGGTGAGTTCGCGCTCGGATCCATCTACGAGGTGGTGACGCTGCCCGCCGACGTGGCCGCCCGGGTGGAGGGCAAGTCCTCCCTGGGCCGCCTGGGTCTGCTCACCCACGCGACGGCCGGCTTCATCGATCCCGGTTTCAGCGGTCACGTCACCCTCGAGCTGTCCAACGTCGCCACGCTGCCGATCAAGCTGTGGCCGGGGATGAAGATCGGGCAGCTCTGCTTCTTCCGGCTGAGCTCGCCCGCCGAGCACCCGTACGGCTCAGCCCTCTACGGATCGCACTACCAGGGTCAGCGCGGGCCGACCCCGAGCCGCTCGCACCTGAACTTCCACCGCTCCGAGATCTGAGCTCTCAGCCGGCCCGGTAGACGGCGATCTCGCCGGAGGCGGTGCGGGCCCGGATGCTGACGTAGGGCTCGCCCTCGGCCGGCTCGCCGGAGGCATCCATCGCGACGCGGACCGCGCCGCTGGTCGAGCTCAGATCCAGCCAGGCCATCAGCCCGTCGGCGATGCCGATCGTCAGCGATCCCGACGCCGTACGGAGATCGACCGAACCGCTGGTCGACGCCACGGAGATGTCGCCCGAGCCGGACGAGGCGCGCAGATCGGCCGCGCTCAGCGAGCGGACCAGCAGATCACCGGAGCCGGACTTGGCCGTGAGAGCGCAGCGTGCCTCGCCGATCACGAGGTCGCCGGAGCCGCTGGTGATCCGTGCGGCGCTGCCGCCGACCACTCCCACCGACACCGACCCCGAGCCCGAGGTGACGTCGAGATCGGTGGCTCCGCTCAGGCTGATGTCGCCGGAGCCGGTGGTGAGTCGGCAGCGGCCGAGCGAGGCGGTGGCCGTCACATCGGCCGATCCGGTCCGGGCGGTCAGCGCCGTCCCGGCCGGCACCCCGATCCGGATGTGCGCGGTCTGGGTCCGGAACAGCTGGTCGGGGAACCAGATCCGCAGGGTGTCTGCCTCATGACGGATGCTCGCCTGCTGCAGCAGCTCCTCGTCTGCGGTGACCGTGCCCTCCACCAGGTCGTCGCGGGGTCCGGGTTCGACGTTGATGGAACCGCGGCCCAGGTTCTCGATCACGATCGCCCGCACGCCGTCGGCGTCGAAGGTCCGGGCCGTCATCGGACCCAGCCCTGCACGGTGCCGCGTCGCCCCGGCTCCGCTCCCGGCCGTTCGCCGGGATGCCGCCCACGACTGAACATGCCGCCAGCACCGAACGGTCCGTTCGGTCCGAACACGCCGTAGGGGCCGAACGGACCGCTCTCGGTCGGTGGGCCCGGTGGGGTCGGCGGCGTCGGCGGGGCGGGGCGGTCGTCGAGCGCGACCATCACCACCCGGAGCAGCCAGGCGTTGGTGGAGATGCCGTCCCGATCGGCCTTCTCGTCGACCTTCGCCTTGACCGAGGCCGGCAGTCGCAGGCTGATCCGAGCCATCGCCTCGTCGTCCTCGGCTCCACCCGGCTCCCCGAACGCGGACTCGGTGTCCGAACCCGCGGCGTCGGGTTCCGCGCCGGGGTAGGGGGCGAAGTCGTCGGGTAGCAGCAGAGTCGGTTCGGGGGTTGGGGCCGGGACGAGCACCACGAGCTCGGGGTCCGGACCGTTCATCCGCAGCTCCACCGACGTGGGGGCCGTCTCGGCGCTGATCTGGGCGGCGGCGTCGGACAGGGCCCGGATCAGGGCGAGGCGGGTGCTGGATTCAACGGCCCCGCCCAGGCGCTCTGCCGTCTGTCGGGTGCTGTCGTCGCCGAGCGCGGCAGCACTGGTGACACCTTGGCGGACGGTTTCGAGATAGGGGGAGAGATCCATGACACCACTATGACGTCATAGTGACGTCAGAATCAAGAGGAGTGGCGTCTTTGTTTCTTGTGGCTCGTCGGGTGGGGTGAGGGAAGTGTGGGGCACGCCGAAGCGCCTAACCGGCACGGTCGAAGGCGGCGTCTAGGGTCGACGTGGTTGGCGGCGCGGGCAACCGGCCAGTCGTGGTCGCGACCCGCAGGAGCGTCGAGGCCTACCAGGACGAGGTAGCAGGGGTTCGCGTGATCGAGTTCGAGTCAGTCTCCAAGACCTTCCGAGACGGGACGACTGCCGTCGACAACCTGAGCCTGGTGGTGCCATCGGGCCAGATCACGGTGATCGTGGGGCCGTCGGGTTGCGGCAAGACCACCTCGTTGCGGATGGTCAACCGCATGCTCGAACCGTCCAAGGGCAAGATCACCTGGGACGGGAAGCCGGTCAAGGCACGGCGCAAGACCGCCCTGCGCCGCCAGATGGGCTACGTCATCCAGAGCGGTGGCTTGTTCCCACACCGGACGGTGCTGGAGAACATCGCCACGGTGCCCGACCTGCAGCGCTGGGACAAGGAGAAGTCGCGCAAGCGCGCCGTCGAGCTGCTCGGCAGCGTCGGACTGGACCGGAAGCTCGGCGGCCGGTATCCGGCTCAGCTCTCCGGTGGGCAGCAGCAGCGCGTCGGCGTGGCCCGTGCCCTGGCGGCCGATCCGCTGGTGCTGTTGATGGACGAGCCGTTCTCCGCGGTCGACCCGGTGGTCCGGGGCGAGCTGCACGAGTTCTTCCTCGGCTTGCAGCGCGAGCTCAGCAAGACCATCATCATGATCACCCACGACATCGACGAAGCGATCAAGCTGGGCGACCGGGTCGCCATCCTGCGGGTGGGCGGCAAGCTCGCGCAGGTCGGCACCCCGCAGCAGCTGCTGGACGAGCCGGCCGACTCCTTCGTCGAAGGCTTCGTCGGCCGCGACCGGGGCTACCGCTCGCTGTCGTTCCAGCCGGCGGCGGGGCTGACCCTGGGAGATGTCCAGGTCGTCCGGGAGGCCGGCTTCACCTCAGGCGACGCCCCGGTCCTGGTGGTCGACGGCGACGCCCGGCCGGTCGGTTGGTCCGATCCCGGCCGGTCCGGTTCGGTGCTGGCTCTCGGTGCCACCTTCGACCCGGAGACCGATTCACTGCGTACGGCTCTGGATGCCGCCCTGACCTCACCGGTCGGGTTGGCGGTGGCGGTGACCGGACAGTCCCGCCGCTACGCCGGAGTGGTCGACGCCGACATGATCCTGCGCCAGGTCACGCAGACCCGAGCGCAGATCGCGGAGTCGATCGCCGTCCGGACCCACGGCGCGCAGGTGACCCCGGACGTCGCGCCGACCTCGCCCGAGGAGCCACCGGCGGAGCCGGCGGAAGAGGCGCCGCAGGACGATCCGGACGCGACATCGGTCCGGGGTGTCCCGCCGGTCGAGACCGTCGGTGCCGTGGGCGCCGTCGCCGCCGCGGGTGCCGCGGCCGGCGCCTGGCCGGCCGAGGACGATCCGGACGCCACGCGCGTCGTCGGCCCGCTGCCGGAGCAGGACGAGGATCCGGACGCCACGCGCGTCGCCGGCTCCCTGCCGGAGCAGGACGAGGATCTGGACGCCACGCGTGTCGCCGGGCCGCTCCCGGAGCAGGACGATCCGGACGCGCCCGGGGCCACTGCGGAAAATCAGCCCGAGCCCGAGCCCGAGCCCGAAGCCGATCCATGGACCGCGCACGAGCCCGAGGCCGAGACCCAGGTCGAGTCCGGATCCCCGCACGAGTCCGAGCCCCCGCACGAGTCCGAGTCCCCGTCCGAGCCCGAGGTCCCGGCCGACCAGGCGTACGCGGCTCCTCCTGGTGGCGCCGAGCCGTACGGGTCCGAGGTGCCGCCCGTCGGGGACGAGTCGATGGCCACGGCCTACGACGCCCAGCTCGCCGAGGATGAGGCGCCCCAGTCATCGGTGGCCGACACGGACCACCAGGCCGCCTCCGATGATCATGATCGGGAGCCACCCCGATGATCGACTGGGCCTGGATCCAGCGCAACCTGGCCATGATCGGCCAGCTGCTGGTGGAGCACGTGATCTTGTCGATCGTGCCGGTGCTGGCCGCGATCGTCATCTCGATCCCGCTCGGCTACCTGGTGTTCCGCACCGGCCGGTTCGCCAACTTCCTGCTGGCCTTCCTCGGTATCGTCTACGCGATCCCGTCCTTGGCGTTGTTCGTGGTGATGCCGGTCGTGCTGGGCACCAAGATCTTGAACCCGGTCAACATCGCTGCGGCCCTGACGATCTACTCGGTGGCTCTGCTGGTGCGCAGTGTGGTCGACGGTCTGCGGTCGGTGCCGGCGTCGGTCAACGCCTCGGCGGCCGCAGTGGGGTTCGGCCGACTGCGCCGGCTGTTCCGGGTCGAGCTACCCCTGGCCATGCCGGTGATCTTCGCCGGTCTCCGGGTGGTCACCGTCTCCAACATCGCATTGGTCAGCGTGGGTGCGGTGATCGGCACCGGAGCGCTCGGTGAGCTGTTCACCCGCGGCCTCAACAGCGCGTTCCTGACCCCGATCCTGGTCGGCCTGGTGCTCAGCCTCTTGCTGGCCCTGCTGTTCGACTCGATCATCCTGCTGATCCAACGCGGAGCCCTGCCCTGGGCTCGGGGTCGGAGGACCGCATGATCTGGGAGTACCTGCTGGATCCGGCCAACTGGACCAATCCCGACGCGGGCATCTTCATCCTGTTGGCTCAGCACCTGGCCTACACCGCGTTGGCCGTGCTGGCCGCAGCGGTCGTCGGCATCCCGTTCGGCATCTGGATCGGTCACACCGGCCGCGGGCGTTTCGTCGGCATCGGGCTCAGCAACGCGGCACGGGCGATTCCCAGCCTCGGTCTGCTGGTCCTGGCCGTGACCCTGCTCAGCAACGGTGTCGGCCCCGTGGTGGCTGTGCTGGCCATCCTGGCTCTACCACCGATCCTGACCGCCACCGCGGCCGGAGTCAGCGGAGCGGACCCCGGGGCGGTGCACGCCGCCCGGGCGCTCGGCATGACCGGCAACCAGGTCGTCGGCAAGGTCGAGTGGCCGTTGGCCCTGCCGCTGGTCATCTCCGGACTGCGCAGCGCGACCCTGCAGGTGGTGGCCACCGCGACGATCGCGGCCTACGTCTCCGCTGGCGGCCTCGGCCGGCTGCTGATCAGCGGCCAGGCCACGGCCAACTACTCGGAGATGTTCGCGGGCGCCGTGCTGGTCGCGGCGCTGGCGATCCTGCTCGATCTGCTGCTCGGGCTGATCGGGTGGCTGGCCGCCCGGCGCACGCATCCGGGCCGTGCCGCCGAGCTGGCCTTCGCGGCTTCCACCTAGGCTTACTCGGGAATGACCGATCCTCACGTCGACGCCCACGGCGCCAGATACGGAGTGCACAGATGAGTTTCACGAAGCGAATCCTCGGTCGGGGGCGTCGGGCGCTGGTGGTGGCCGGCGTCGGTGCCGCCGCTCTGGCCCTGGCCGCCTGTGGCGGCGGCGGGGGCGCGGACCCGCTGGCCGACAGCTCCGGCTCGCCGAGCGCGGCGGGCGGCGGCAAGGTGATCGTCGGTTCGGCGGACTTCACCGAGAGCCAGATCCTCGGCGAGCTCTACGCCCAGGCGATGGCGGCGAAGGGTGTGGACGCGAGCACCAAGCCGGGCATCGGCTCCCGCGAGGTCTACATCAAGGCGCTGCAGGACAACTCGATCTCGGTGGTCCCGGAGTACACCGGCAACCTGCTGCTCTACTTCGACCCCCAGTCCACCGCCACGACGGAGGCGGAGATCACCGCGGCCCTGCCGAAGGCCGTGGGCTCGGATCTCAAGATCCTGGAGCCGTCGCAGGCCCAGGACCAGGACGTCTACGTGGTCACCAAGCAGACCTCGGAGGAGAAGGGGATCACCTCCCTTGACGACCTCAAGAAGATCTCCTCGACCTCGATCCTGGGGGGACCGGCCGAGCTGCAGGACCGTGCGTACGGACCCCCCGGGCTGGAGAAGATCTACGGCGCGACGTTCAAGCAGTTCAAGCCGTACGCGGCCCCGGCCGTGAAGGTGAAGGACCTGAACGACAACAAGATCCAGGTCGCCAGCTTCTTCACCACCGAGGCCGCGATCCCGGACAACGGCTACGTGATGCTGGAGGACCCGCAGTCGATGATCCTGCCGCAGAACGTGGTGCCCCTGGTGCGGGCCGACGTGGCCACCAACACGGCCGCCGTGGACGCGATCAACGCCGTGCAGAAGGCCCTGACCACCGAGGAGCTGACAGCTCTGAACAAGGCCGTCGACGCCGACAACCAGGATCCGAACCAGGTCGCGGCCGAGTGGCTCAAGTCCAAGGGTCTCGCCTGACCCCCACCGCCTGACCTGAACGACGTACGTCACCGCCCCGCCGGCCCGATGGCCGGTGGGGCGGTGTCGTGTTCGATCGGCTCGAGACGCACAAGGTGCGGTCGGGCGCCCACCCCGCCGGCCGATCCTCAGGCGAACAGGGCGATCACCAGCACCAGGGGGAGCGAGACGAGCGAGCCGATCATCGTCACCGCGGTGAGTGTCTTCAGCGCTCCGCGGGTCGACAGGCCCAGCAGGCTCTTGAACATCCAGAAGAAGTTGCTGTTGACGTGGACGGCGAACATCGCGCCGGAGGCGATGGCCAGACCGATGGCGACGGGAGCCACGTCGAGGGACGCGAGAATGGGGGCGAGGATCCCGGCGGCGGTGATGGCTGCCACCGACACCGAGCCGATCGCCAGGTGCAGCACGGCCGCCACGAACCAGGCCAGCAGGATCGTGATCACGATCGGGGCGCCGGCGTCGGCGGTGAACAGGCCGGCCAGCACGTCACCCAGACCCGTGGCCTCGATCACCGCTCCCAGCGAGCCACCCACACCGGTCACCAGCAGGATCTCGCCGCTGGTGTGGAACCCCTCGCTCATCGCCTCACCGGTCCGGTTGATGCCCAGACTCCGTCGCGTCAGCACGTACGCCCCCAGCAGGCCGACGAAGAGGGCGACGTTGGCGTTCCCGACGAACGACAGCAGGTCGGACTCGATCCCGACCAGCCCGAGGAAGGCAGCGGTGGCGATCATCACCAACGGGATGATGATCGGCAGCATGCCGACCGCCAGCGGCACGGGTGGTCGGGCCCCGACCTGCGGAGCCTCCGGCGCGGGGGGCTGGTGCTCGATCACGTTCTCTTCGTCGGCCTCGTCAACCTCGGGCTTCCAGTAGCGCAGGCGGAGCAGCCAGCCGAACAGGAAGGTCGTCACGATGGCGGTGACCGGCCCGAGCACGACCCCGAACAGCAGCCAGTTGCCGAGCGGCACCTCCAGCAACCCGGCGATCGAGACCGCGGCCAGCCCGGGCACCACGAACACGTAGCCGGCGAAGATGCCGACCCCGATGGCGCCGGCCATCCGGGCCAGGCCGGTCGGTCCGATCACCGGTCCGGCCGTGCGCGCGATCGGTGAGGCGAGCACCACCTGCACGTCGACGTAGATGGAGGGAAAGATCAGCGACATGGTCGAGGTCATCGCGTACGGCAGCCGGCGGCCTCCGACGACGCGGACCAGGGCGTTGACCAGCAGACCGAAGACACCGCAGGCGTGCAGCAGCGATCCGATCAACACCCCGAAGCCGATCAGCAGACCGACCTTGGTCATGATCTCGCCGAAGCCGGTGGTGATGGCCTTGATCGTCCCGGCGAAACCGACCCCGGTGGCCAACCCGAGGTAGAGCGAGGAGATCACCAGGGAGATGACCGGATCGACCTTGAACCTGATGATCAACACGATGACCAGGACGATGGCGATCGCGGTGTGCAGGACGATCATGGGGCTTCTCTCCTCGGATGCGGCCTTCCTCGGATCTCGTGCTGAGCAACCTATAGCGTCAGTCGGTCGGTTCCGCCGGGGCCTTGCCGGACCGCTCGTCGCGCTCGGCCCACTCCAGCAGGGTGTCCAGCGCGTACGGATGATCGTCGATGTCGGCGTGCAGGTCACCCAGCTCGGCGAATCGGGCGGGGACCGTGGCGATGGTGAAGTCCTGCGGGTCGGCGTCGGCGATCTCGTCCCAGCGGACCGGCGTCGAGACCAGGCCCAGGGGCGTGCCGCGCACGGAGTAGGCGCTGGCGATCGTGTGGTCGCGGGCGTTCTGGTTGTAGTCCACGAAGATGCTGGCCGGGTCGCGGTCCTTGCGCCACCAGGTCAGGTCGACCAGCCCGGACGACCGTCGCTCCACCTCACGGGCGAACGCCCAGGCGGCGCGCCGCACGTCGGCGAAGCCGTGCTCGGGGGGAATGCGCACGTAGATGTGCAGACCCTTGCCACCGGACGTCTTCGGGTAGCCGACGGCGCCGAGCTCGGCCAGCACCTCCTCGACCAGGGCGGCGACCCGACGGACCTCGGCGTAGCCCGCCTCCGGCATCGGGTCCAGATCGATCCGCCACTCGTCGGGGGACTCGGTGTCGTCGCGGCGGGAGTTCCAGGGGTGGAACTCGACGGTGGACATCTGCACGGCCCAGACGACGTCGGCGGGGTGGCTGACGCACAGCTCGTCGGCGTACCGCTGATAGCGCGGGAACAGCACCCGCACCGTCTCGATCCACTCGGGCGCACCCCGGGGCAGCCGCTTCTGGTGCACCTTCTCCCCGTCGACGCCCTCCGGGAACCGGTGCAGCATGCACGGCCGGTGATAGAGCGCGTTGACGATGCCGTCGGCCACGGACAGGTAGTACCGCGCCAGGTCCAGCTTCGTCTCACCCCGCGCGGAGAAGTAGATCCGGTCCGGGTTGCTGATCTTGACCACCCGGTCGCCGACCTCGAGCTCGATCCGCCCGTCCGACTTCGCCGCCACGAAGCCGACACTACGGGTCGCTTCCGACAGCGTCGGAGTCGACCTTGACCTCAAGCCGACTCGAGGTTGCATGCTGGCGGCATGTTGTCTGAAGCCCGCTCTACGGTGGCGCCATGAGCATGGAGTTCGCGGCGTGGAACTCGCTGTACCACATGATGACGGCGCAGCAGGATCGGCGACCGTTCACCTGGGCGACGGTGAAGCGGATCATGGGCTTCGCCCGCCCCCACACTGCCCAGCTGGTCGGCTTCCTGGTGCTCAGCGTGGTGGGGGCGCTGCTGGCGGTGGCCACCCCGCTGCTGGCCGGCCAGGTGGTCAACCTGATCTTCGCCGCCGCCCCGTTCGCTCAGGTGCTGCGGATAGCTGTGGCCATCGCCGTCATCGCCGTCGCCGAGGCCGGGCTCGGGCTGCTGCAGCGCTGGCTGTCCGCCCGGCTCGGCGAGGACCTGATCCTCGACCTCCGCCGCGCCGTGTTCGACCACGTGCTCTCGATGCCGGTGGCCTTCTTCACCCGGACGCGCACCGGAGCCCTGGTCAGCCGGCTGAACAACGACGTGATCGGGGCCCAGCGCGCCTTCTCCGAGACCTTGTCGGGGGTGGTCAGCAACATCGTCGCCCTCATCCTGGCGCTGATCGTGATGATCGCGCTGTCCTGGCAGATCACCCTGCTGGCGCTCATCCTGCTGCCGGTCTTCGTCATCCCGGCCCGGCGGATGGGGCGGCGCCTGGCCACGCTGCAGCTGGAGGGCGCCAACCACAACGCGGTGATGGGCAACCAGATGACCGAGCGGTTCTCCGCACCGGGCGCCACCCTGGTCAAGCTGTTCGGGCGGCCCGAGCGGGAGTCGTCGGAGTTCGCGATCCGGGCGAGCCGCGTCCGCGACATCGGCGTCCGCAGCGCGATGGTGCAGACGGTCTTCATGACCGCGCTGACCCTGGTGTCGGCCCTCGCCCTGGCCCTGGTCTACGGCCTGGGCGGGTGGTACGCCCTGCAGGGCACCCTGACGGCCGGTGCGGTGGTCACCCTGGCCCTGTTGATCACCCGGCTGTACGCCCCGCTGACCGGTCTGGCGTCGGCGCGGGTCGAGGTGATGAGCGCGCTGGTCAGCTTCGAGCGGGTCTTCGAGGTCTTGGACCTGAAGCCGTTGATCACCGAGCCGGAGCGCCCGGAGGCGTTGCCCGACGGCCCGCTCTCGGTCCGCTTCGACGACGTGACCTTCGCCTACCCGTCGGCGGAGAAGGTGTCCCTGGCGTCGCTGGAGGAGGTCGCCGTGCTGGACACCCGGGGCGGCGTCGACGTGATCCACGACGTGAGCTTCGAGGTCGGTGCCGGTCAGATGGTGGCGCTGGTCGGCTCCTCGGGGGCGGGCAAGTCGACCATGGCCCAGCTGCTCGCCCGGCTCTACGACGTCGATGACGGCGCCGTCCGGCTCGGCGACGTCGATGTCCGTGACCTGAGCTTCGCCGATCTCCGGCGAGCGGTGGGCATGGTCACCCAGGACGGTCACCTGTTCCACGAGTCGGTCCGGGAGAACCTGCTGCTGGCCGGGCCGCAGGCGACCGAGGACGACTTGTGGGACGCGCTCCGTCGGGCCCGCCTGGACGCCCTGATCGCCTCGCTGCCGGACGGGCTGGACACGGTGGTGGGGGAGCGTGGTTACCGGCTGTCCGGTGGTGAGCGGCAGCGGTTGACCATCGCCCGGTTGTTGCTGGCCCATCCCCGGGTGGTCATCCTGGACGAGGCGACAGCTCATCTCGACTCGACCTCCGAGGCGGCCGTGCAGGCCGCGCTCGGCGAGGCCCTGGTGGGTCGGACGGCGGTGGTGATCGCGCACCGGCTGTCCACCATCCGGGCCGCCGACCTGATCCTGGTGATCGAGGACGGTCGGGTGGCGGAGCGGGGCCACCATGCCGACCTGCTGGCGGCCGGTGGTCGCTACGCCGAGCTCTACCAGACCCAGTTCGCGACTCAGGAGACCTGATCAGATCTGACGGTCCTCGGTGAGCTCGTGCTCCGGGTCGGGGATCGGCGCGGTCACCTCGTCCAGCGGCAGGCTGACCACGAACCGGGTCTCGCCCGGCCGACTCTGGACGGTGACGGTCCCGTGGTGGGCCTCGACGACGGCCGACACGATGGCCAGGCCGAGTCCCGTGCTGGCGCCCCGGGCCGCCCCGGTGGCTCGTACTCGGCTGGTGTCGGCTCGGGTGAAGCGCTCGAAGACCCGATCCACGATCTCGGGCGCGATGCCCGGGCCGTTGTCGGAGACGGTGATCACCGCGCGGTCTCCGACGGCGGCGAGGGCGGCCTGCACCCGGGTTCCGGCCGGCGTGTGGGTCCGGGCGTTGGCCAGCAGGTTCGCGACGACCTGGTGCAGCCGGAACTGGTCGGCGGGCACGGTCACCAGCTCGTCGGGCAGGGACAGGGACCAGGAGTGGTCGGGCCCAGCGGCCCGACCGTCGCTGACGGCGTCGATCAGCAGCGCGTTCAGGTCGGTGGGTCCGATGTCCAGCGCCGGACCCGCGTCCAACCGGGCCAGCAGCAGCAGGTCCTCGACCAACCGCGACATCCGATCGGCCTCCGACTCCACCCGTGACATCGCGTACGCGGCGTCGGGCGGGATCGCCTCGCCACTGCGCCGGGTCAGCTCGGCGTAGCCCCGGATGGCCGCCAGCGGGTTGCGCAGCTCGTGCGACGCATCGGCCACGAACTGTCGGACCTTCGTCTCGCTCGCTTGGCGGGCAGCCAGCGCTTCTTCGACGTTGTTGAGCATGTGGTTGAGCGCGAGCCCGACCCGGCCGACTTCGGAGTCGGGATGGGTGTCGGCCGGCGGTACGCGGACCGCGAGGGCGACCTCGCCGCGGTCCAGCGGCAGCCGGGACACCTGCTGGGCCGTGGCCGCGACCCGGTTCAGGGGACGCAGGCTTCGTTCGACCAGCGAGCGGCCGATCACCGCAGCGGCGCCGACGGCCAGGATGGACAGCACGATCTCCACCGCGATCAGGTTGGCCAGGGCCGCGTCCACCTCGGCGAGCGGCAGCCCCACGGCGTACGTGACGTCGCCGTCGTAGCCGGTCCAGCTGACGACGCGATAGCGACCCAGCTCGGGCAGGTCGATCGTGGTGGCCCGTCCGACGGTGGACTGGGCAGCGAGCTGGGCGGCTGTCTGATCGTTGGTCCAGGTCGGCTTGGTGCGGCGGCCGTCGTCCTTCAGCACGATCGCCTTGGGCTGGATGCCGTCGACCGCGATCAGCATCAGCGTGCCGACCGTCTGACCGAGCGTCTGGATGCCTTCCGGCGGCGTGTCATCACTGCCGGACGGACCGGGTACGCCCCGCATCGCCCGGCTCTTGGCGTCCATCAGCTGAGCGTCGAGCTGGCTGGTCAGCTGGGTGCGGGTGGCGAGAGCGGTGAACAGGCACAGCAGAACAGCGATCGCGGCCACCAGGCCGACGACGCGGAGCACCAGCTGACGCGCCAGCGAGCCGCGCCCGGTGGGGGCGGGCGTCGGGGACGTGTCGAGGGTGTCGGAGGTCGGCGACATCACACGGCCGGGCGCAGCACGTACCCGGCACCTCGCATGGTGTGGATCATCGGCGCCCGGCTGGCGTCGATCTTCTTGCGCAGGTACGAGATGTAGAGCTCGACGACGTTGGCCTGGCCGCCGAAGTCGTAGTTCCAGACCCGGTCGAGGATCTGGGCCTTGCTCAGCACCCGCCGGGGATTCCGCATCAGGTAGCGCAGCAGCTCGAACTCGGTCGCGGTCAGCTGGATCTGGTCGCCCGCGCGACTCACCTCGTGGCTGTCCTCGTCCAGGGTGAGGTCGCCGACCACCAGCAGCGACTCGCTGCGGCCGGTCGCCGCTCCGCTGCGCCGCAGCAGGGCCCGTAGGCGGGCGATCACTTCCTCGAGGCTGAACGGCTTCGTCACGTAGTCGTCGCCACCCGCGGTGAGCCCGTTGATCCGGTCGGCGACGGCGTCCTTGGCCGTGAGGAAGATGACCGGCACGTCGGGATCCTCGGACCGGACCCGGCGCATCACCTCGAGCCCGTCGAAGTCGGGCAGCATCATGTCCAGCACGATCGCGTCCGGGCGCACCTCTCGCGCCGCCTTGACCGCCTCGCTGCCGGACGCCGCGGTGGAGACCTGCCAGCCCTCGTACCGCATCGCCATCGACAGCAGCTCGGTGAGGCTGCTCTCGTCGTCGACCGCCAAGATCCGGATGGGGGTTCCGTCGGGCCGGGTGAGGGGTGCGGGGGAGGTCTGCGTACGGCTCATGCTGTCCATCGTCGGGGAGTCACCTCCGTGAGAACTGTGCTCTCACTGTGACACACCTGTGAAGTCCCCCGACGACGAACCACCGGCTCGATCGACCAGGTGACGGTCGTTCGAGCCGGTGGTTCGCAGCTGTCGAAGCGGCGGTGCCGCGAGCATCACCAGGTCGAGGAGGCCACCATCGAGGAGGTGCCGGTGGTGGAGGTTGCGGTGTCGTCCTCGGCCTCGGCGTTCTTCGGCCGGCGGAACAGCCGGTCGATGGCCACCCGTCCGGGGCCGAAGCAGAGCAGCGTCAGAGCCAGCAGGGCCAGCGTCACGTTGTACTCCCAGCCGCCCGCGTAGACGCCCGCCGGGTCGACCAGGTCCGGACCGCGCCAGTAGTTCGTGTACGAGATCAGCAGCACCTGCTGCACCAGGGCGAGCAGGGCGACCAGCGGGGTCAGTGCACCGAGGACGAGGAAGATGCCACCGACGAGCTCGAGGATGGTGACACCCCAGCCGGCGTAGATCGGGTACGGCACGGCGAACTGGGTGAGGTACTCGATGTACTTCGGCACCCCGTCGGTGACGAACAGCCACCGGGTGAGGCCGTGCCAGATCATGAGTCCGCCGAGGCCGAGACGGATCAGCAGGAGGGTGATGTCGCGGAGGACCTGGATGAAGGCGGTCATTGGCGCTGTCTTTCCTTCGAGGGCGATGCTGCCGCTTACGCTACGCACCGACACCCCCGTTGCGGCGACACCACGCCGTCCGGGGCGCGGACCCGCGTACACCCCGAATCGGTCGGCCACCTAGGTTGCGGGGATGGCCGACGAGCGCGAGGTGCTGACCTGGTCCGACTTCGGGGTCGCGAGCCGCGTCCTGGCCACCGAGATCGCCGGGAGCGGCTTCCGCACCGACATCGTGATCGCGGTGGCCCGCGGGGGTCTGCTCCCCGCCGGGGCCCTGGCGTACGCGCTCGGCACGAAGGCGGCGGGCACGCTGAACGTGGAGTTCTACACCGACGTCGCGGAGACCCTGCCGGCGCCGGTGGTGCTCGAGCCGATGCTGGACACCGCGGCGCTGGCCGGCAAGAACCTGCTCGTCGTGGACGACGTCGCCGACAGCGGCAAGACGCTCGCCCTGGTGATGGAGCTGCTGATCCCCCACGCGGCCTCGGTCCGTTCGGCGGTGCTCTACACGAAGCCGCGCACGGTGATCCGACCCGATCACTCCTGGCGGGAGACCGACCTGTGGATCACGTTCCCGTGGTCGGCCGAGCCGCCCGTCACCGCCGGCACCTCTCACGCCGGCGGCTAGACAGCGACCGCCCAGCTGATCGTTCGAGGCCTACAGCGCGCCCTTGACCGCATCCCCGACGGGACGCGGGACCAGACGAGTCACCTCGACCGGACGCTCGAGCAGGCCGTCCAGCGCCGCGGTGAGGGTGGCGACCGGCTGGCCGCCTCCATGGGCGTCGAGGAGCTCGACCGAGGTCCACTTCTCCAGCATCACGATGGTGCCGTCCGGTGCGTCGTGGATGGCGTACAGCTCACAGCCGTCCTCCTCCTGCACACCGGCGATCGCCGGCTCCAGGGCGGCGATCACCTGGTCGCGCGTGCCGGGACGGGGGAAGAAGTAGGCCGTGACGACCACGGGCTCGGTTGCGTCGCTCATGTCCGCCACTCTGGCACGAGCGGATCCGCCATGCTGGTGGGGTGCAGCTGTCCGAGACGCCCAGGACCCGACTGACCAGACTCGCCGAACGCGGGAGAACCGAGGTCGCGGACCTGCACGCCGTCCTGGACGCCGGGCTGATCGGCCATCTCGGTCTGGTCCGCGACGCAGCCCCGGTCGTGCTGCCGATGGGGTACGGCCGCCGCGGTGACACCCTCTACCTGCACGGATCCACCGGTGCGGGCTGGGCCCGTGTCCTCGACGGCGCCGCCGTCTGCTTCACCGTCACCCACGTCGACGGGGTGGTGTACGCCCGCTCGGTGTTCGACCACTCGCTGAACTACCGCTGCGCCGTCGTGCTCGGCACCACCCGGCGGGTGGACGACGCCGACGAGAAGCGGGCCGCGTTGGAGGCGGTCACCGAGCAGCTGTCGCCCGGGTCCTGGTCGTACGCCCGGTTGCCGACCAGACGGGAGCTGGCCGCCACCTCGGTCTACGCCCTGGATCTGACCGAGGCCAGCGTCAAGGTCCGTACCGGCCCGCCGCACGACGAACCGGAGGACGTGGTGGCCGGCGGACGCTGGGCCGGCGTGCTTCCGGTCCGCACGGTGTTCGACGCCGCTCAGCCGGCGCCCGACCTCGAGCCGGGCCCGGCCCTACCGGCGCACGTGAGCGACCGGCGTCCGACCTGACGGCATCCTGCTCTCGCCGCACCCTCAGGTGCGTGGCAACACGCCCAGCAGCGTCGAGGTGAAGGCCATCCGCAGACCGTCACGCAGCTCCAGATGGAGCACGGCGAGGGCGGGCTCGTCGGCATAGGCGGCGAGGACGCTGGGCGGCGGCGGGACATAGGACGCCAGGGCGCCCGCCGACACCAGGCTGATCAGGCAGAACAGCTGCGCCCCGTCGCCGAGCTCGGGTAGATGCCGGCGGACGAGCTCGGACATGGCCGCGAGCTTGGTGAGGGAGGACCGCTTGTGCCGTTTGACCACCTCGACGGAGACGTTGTGCTCCAGGACGCCGCCCTGTGCGCCGAACAGGTCGCACAGCACGACCCGGCTGGCCAAGGACCGGCTGAGGATGTCGGCCAGCTGACCCGCCCGGACGTCCGGCGCCGCGTGCGCCTCGACGCCCGCGGCCAGCTCGTCCGCCAGCTCGGCGAGCCAGGTTCCCAGGAAGTCGTCCAGCAGCTCGAGCAGCACGGCCTCGCGGGACTCGAAGTACCGCAGCACGTTCGACTTGGCCAGCCCGACCCGTCGACTGAGCTCGTTCAGGCTCACGTCGGCCACCGGCATCTCGTCGAGCATCGCCGCCGCGGTGTCCAGGATCGCGCGGCGGCGGATCGCCCGCTGCTCCTCGCTTCGCGCGCGCTGGAAGGTCATCTCCGCAGAATACTAAAGACCGCCGGTCCCTTGTTATCAGACCGCCGGTCGCTTACAGTGGATTAACAGACCGACGGTTTCTTAGGAGCGAGCATGAGCAGCAGCTGGACCGAGCAACACATTCCGGATCAGCACGGCCGGGTGGCGATCGTGACCGGCGCCAACACCGGGCTGGGCTTCGAGACCGCCCGGATGCTCGCAGCGCGTGGCGCGACGGTCGTCCTGGCCGTCCGCGACGTCGAGAAGGGCGAGCGGGCCGCCGCTCGCATCGGCGGCGACGTCACCGTCCAGGCCCTCGACCTGACCTCTCTGGCCTCGATCCGATCCGCGGCGGCCGACCTGCGGGTGACCTACCCGCGCATCGACCTGCTGATCAACAACGCCGGGGTGATGTACACCCCGAAGCAGACCACCGCCGACGGCTTCGAGCTGCAGCTCGGGACCAACCACCTCGGCCACTTCGCCCTCACCGGGCTGCTGCTGGATCGGCTGCTGCCCGTCCCCGGCTCCCGTGTCGTCACCGTCAGCAGCATCGGCCACCGCATCCGGGCCGCGATCCACTTCGACGACCTGCAGTGGGAGCGCTCGTACAGCCGTGTCGCCGCCTACGGTCAGGCCAAGCTCGCCAACCTGATGTTCACCTACGAGCTGCAGCGCCGGCTGGCCCGATCAACGAGTACGGCAGGGCACGCCACCACGGTCGCCGTGGCCGCCCATCCCGGCGGGGCCAACACCGAGCTCGCCCGCAACACACCCGCCGCGCTCCGGGTGCCGGTCGGCTGGCTGGCGCCACTGATCACCCAGAGTGCAGCGATGGGCGCCCTGCCCACCGTGCGCGCCGCCACCGATCCGGCGGTCCTCGGCGGCCAGTACTACGGTCCCGGCGGCTGGGGTGAGAGCCGGGGCTATCCGAAGCTGGTCACCTCCAGCGCCGACTCCCAGGACCTGGTCACGCAACAGCGCCTGTGGGCGGTCTCGGAGGAGCTCACCGGAGTGACCTACCCCGTCGAGGGTGTGCTGAAGGGCGGCTGACGCACGCGGCCGGCAGCCGGTCAGGGTGGAATACTCGGGGAAACCCAAGGGTTGAGCCTGGTACGCTCAAGTTGTAGGTTGAGCGTCATACACTCAAGGAAACCCACTTCCACACCGGAGGATTGAAGAACCATGGCTCGTGCAGTCGGTATCGACCTCGGAACGACCAACTCGGTCGTTGCCGTGCTCGAAGGTGGAGAGCCCACCGTCATCCCCAACGCCGAAGGGTCCCGCACCACTCCGTCGGTCGTCGCGTTCGCGAAGGGCGGCGAGGTGCTGGTCGGCGAGGTCGCCAAGCGGCAGGCCGTGACCAACGTCGACCGCACCATCCGCTCCGTCAAGCGCCACATGGGCACGGACTGGAAGGTCAAGATCGACGACAAGGACTACCGTCCCCAGCAGATCAGCGCCTTCGTGCTGCAGAAGCTGAAGCGGGACGCGGAGGCCTACCTCGGCGAGCAGGTCACCAACGCGGTCATCACCGTCCCGGCGTACTTCTCCGACGCCGAGCGGCAGGCCACCAAGGAGGCCGGCGAGATCGCCGGTCTGACCGTGGACCGGATCATCAACGAGCCGACTGCCGCCGCCCTTGCGTACGGGCTGGACAAGGGCGAGACCGAGCAGACCATCCTGGTCTTCGACCTGGGTGGCGGCACCTTCGACGTGTCCCTGCTGGAGATCGGTGACGGCGTCTTCGAGGTCAAGGCCACCAAGGGCGACAACCGCCTCGGTGGCGACGACTGGGACTCCCGGGTCGTCGACTGGCTGGTCAAGCAGTTCAAGAACAAGAACGGCACCGACCTGAGCCAGGACAAGATCGCTCGGCAGCGCCTGCAGGAGGCCGCCGAGAAGGCGAAGATCGAGCTCAGCTCCGCGAGCGAGACCTCGATCAACCTGCCGTACATCACCCTCGGTGAGTCCGGCCCGCTGCACCTGGAAGAGAAGCTGACCCGCTCGCAGTTCCAGCAGCTCACCTCCGATCTGCTCGACCGCTGCCGGACCCCGTTCAACGCGGTCGTCTCGGACGCCAAGATCAGCGTCGGCAAGATCGACCACGTGATCCTGGTCGGCGGCTCCACCCGGATGCCGGCCGTCGTCGAGCTCGTCAAGGAGCTGACCGGCGGCAAGGAGCCCAACAAGGGCGTGAACCCGGATGAGGTCGTCGCTCTCGGCGCCAGCCTGCAGGCCGGTGTGCTGAAGGGTGAGGTCAAGGACGTCCTGCTGCTCGACGTCACCCCGCTGAGCCTCGGCATCGAGACCAAGGGCGGCGTGATGACCAAGATCATCGAGCGGAACACCACGATCCCGACCAAGCGGTCGGAGGTGTTCACCACCGCCGACGACAACCAGCCGTCGGTGATGATCCAGGTCTACCAGGGTGAGCGCGACTTCGCTCGGGACAACAAGTCGCTCGGCAACTTCGAGCTGACCGGTCTGCCGCCGGCCCCCCGTGGCGTGCCGCAGATCGAGGTCGCGTTCGACATCGACGCCAACGGCATCGTGCACGTGCACGCCAAGGACCTGGCCACGAGCAAGGAGCAGTCGATGACCGTGACCGGTGGGTCGGCCCTGAACAAGGACGACATCGCCTCCATGGTCAAGGACGCCGAGGCGCACGCCGAGGAGGACAAGAAGCGGCGTGAGTCGGTCGAGCTGCGCAACGAGGCCGACAACCTGGTCTTCCGGACCGAGAAGCTGCTCAGCGAGAACGGCGACAAGATCGGCGACGACGTCAAGCAGCCGGTCGAGGAGTCCCTCACCGAGCTGAAGACCGCTCTCGAAGGTGACGACATCGACGCCGTCAAGGCGGCCGTCGACAAGGTCAACACCACCAGCGCGGCCGTGGGTCAGGCGATGTACGCAGCGGCCCAGGCGGCCAGCGCCTCCGAGGCGGCCGGCGCGGACGGCGAGACCACCGGTGGTGCCGACAGCAGTGCCGGCTCCGACGACGACGTGGTCGACGCCGAGATCGTGGACGACGACCAGAACACGGGGACCAAGTGACCGAGCCCGACCGCGAGACCGAACACACCGGGCCCACCATCCGGGACAAGCGTCGGATCGATCCGGACACCTACCAGGTCCGGGAGCCGCAGTCCGCTGCGGCCCCCGGCCCTGGGGCTCCGATCGAGGAGGCCGTCGCCGAGGTGCCGGTCGAGACCGAGGAGGTCGCCCAGCTGAAGACCGCGTTGGCGGACCGCACGGCCGACCTGCAGCGGCTGCAGGCGGAGTACGTGAACTACAAGCGGCGCGTCGACCGGGACCGCGATGTCGCGCGCAAGGGCGGGATCGAGTCCGTGCTCAAGGACCTCATGTCGGTCCTCGACGACGTGCGCTCCGCTCGGGAGCACGGCGAGCTCAGCGGCGGCTTCAAGGCGGTCGCCGACGAGGTCGAGCGGGTCAGCGCCCGGTACGGGCTGGAGACGTACGGCACCAAGGGTGACCCCTTCGACCCGCACATCCACGAGGCACTGCTGCACGCGCACGCCGAGGGGATCGACGGTCCGACCTGCGTGGAGATCCTGCAGCCGGGCTACCGGATCGGTGACCGCGTCGTGCGGCCCGCTCGGGTCGCCGTGGCCGAGCCGGATCCGAACGCTCCGCCGGCCGAGACAGCCAGCCCGGAGGTAGCCGCGGAGGCGGCCGATGCGCCGTCCGACGACGAGCACTGATGACGTGAGGGTGTCGGGTGGCCTCCGGGCCGCCCGACCCCTGACCATGGACAGCAACCAGAGCCGGACCGGCCCGACCGGTCCCGAGACCCTCGAGAGGAGGCGTCCGTGAGCACCAAGGACTGGCTGGAGAAGGACTACTACAAGGTCCTCGGCGTGGCCAAGGACGCCAAGCCCGACGAGCTCAAGAAGGCCTACCGCAAGCTGGCCCGGGAGAACCATCCCGATCAGAACCCCGGCAATCCTGCCGCCGAGAAGCGGTTCAAGGAGGTCTCCGAGGCCAACGACGTGCTGTCCGACGTCAAGAAGCGCAAGGAGTACGACGACGCCCGCAAGCTGTTCGGCGGCGGCGGTTTCCGCTTCCCGGGCGGCGGGTCCGGCGGTCAGGGTGGACCTTCGGCCGACGACCTGTTCCGCAACGCCTCCGACAACGGCTTCTCCGACCTGTTCGGCGGGCTGTTCAACGGCGGCCAGAGCCGTACCCAGCGCTACTCGTCCGCTCGCGGACCGCGGCGCGGCAGCGACGTCGAGGGTGAGGTGACAGTCGACTTCGTCGACGCCATCTCCGGGGTCACGGTGGGCATGCAGATGATCTCCGACGCGCCCTGCGAGGCGTGTCACGGCACCGGCGCCAAGGCCGGCACGGTGCCGCACGTCTGCGCCACCTGCCAGGGCTCCGGCATGCAGACCTCCACCTCGGGTGGGGTGTTCGCGATGACCGAACCCTGCAAGGACTGTCACGGTCGCGGCATGGTGGTCGACGATCCGTGCCCGGTCTGCCACGGCTCCGGTCGTGGTCGGTCGACCCGGACGATGCAGGTCCGGATCCCGGCCGGGGTCACCGACGGGCAGCGGATCCGGCTGAAGGGCAAGGGCGGCGCCGGTGAGAACGGCGGGGCCGCGGGTGACCTCTACGTGATCGTGCACGTTCGCGCCCACCCGGTGTTCGGGCGGACAGGTGACAACCTCACGCTGACCGCGCCGGTCACTTTCCACGAGGCGGCCGTCGGCGGCGAGATCGAGGTGCCCACCCTCGGTGGGGCGCCGGTCAAGCTCCGACTCCCCGCCGGCACACCCACCGGCCGTACCCTCCGGGTCCGCGGCAAGGGGGTCGCTCGTCGCGACGGGACCACCGGCGACCTGCTGGTCTCGGTCGAGGTCGTGGTGCCGTCCTCACTCACCCCCGAGGCCCGGCAGGCCCTGGACTCCTACGCCGAGGCCGTGGGAACCCAGAACCCGCGGGCGAAGCTGTTCGCCAGCGACTCGTGAAGGAGTAGGCGATGAGCGGAGCTGGTTTACCTCAGCAGATCGACTCCGACGCGCCCGTCTTCGTCATCTCGGTGGCCGCTCAGCTCGCCGGGATGCACCCGCAGACGCTGCGGACGTACGACCGGATGGGTCTGGTCGTGCCACGGCGGCTGGCCAAGCGCGGCCGCCGCTACTCGGCCAGGGACATCGCGCGGCTGCGCCTGGTGCAGCGACTGAGCCAGGACGAGGGCATCAACCTCGAGGGCATCCGCCGGATCCTGTCCATGCAGGACGAGCTGGACGAGATGCGTCGTCGGCTGGAGGAGATGGCCGCCGTGCTCACCGCGGTGCACAACGCGCCGCCCGGGTCGCGGGTGTTCACCGCCGACGGCACCGGCGGGGTGCACCTCGGCGGCGGCGGCGCCCGGCGACCGCGCGGCGTGCTCGCGCTGCCCGCCCGCGAGAAGTAGCCGTCGTCGGTTTCGCCGCGCGTCGGTCGGCTGACTCAGGAGTCGGCGGCGGCACCTCGTCGGGCTCGGGCCCGACGCTTCCCTTCGTGCATGGCCTGCACCCGGGCGATGGGGATCTCCTGTCCTTCGGCCACGAGCTCCTCCGGTAGGGACACTGGGGTCGGCAGGGCCGAGCGCCACGGGTCGCCGTCCAGCTGGCCGACGGCGGTGGTGAGGGTGAAGTCCGCCGGTGTGATCCGATCCAGGTCGTCCCAGGAGACGGGGAAGGACACCGGAACGCCGGGTCGGGCCCGCGGGCTGTAGGCGGCGACCACTGTCGCGCCGCCGGCCCGGGTCGAGTCCAGGAACACCTTGCCGTCCCGGTCCTCCTTGACGTACGCGGTCGTGGCCAGGGCCGGATCGATCCGCTCCGCCCGGGCGGCCAGCGCCCGGCAGGCGGCGGCTGCGGCCTCGGGTGCCGTACCCGAGGCGAGGGGAACGAACACGTGCACGCCCTTCGCGCCGCTGGTCTTCACCGCGCCGCTGAGTCCCAGCTCGGTCAGCGCGGCGCGGACGAGGTGCGCGGCCGCCACCACCACGGCGAAGTCCGCGCCCTCCGGCGGGTCCAGATCCATCACCAGGAAGTCGGGCTCGTGCGGGTGCGCCAGCCGGAAGAGCGTGACGTGGTACTCCACGGCGCGTTGGTTGGCGAACCACAGCAGCGTACGCGCGTCCTCGACCACCGGGTAGGAGATCTCCCGACGCGACGCCTCGGCCCAGATCGCGGTCCTGGACACCCAATCCGGGGTGTACTTCGGCAGGTTCTTCTGCATGAACGCTGGTTGGCCGGGACGGACCCGGATCACCGACAGCGGCCGGTCGGCGAGCACCGGAAGCATCCGGTCCGCCATCGCCTCCAGGTAGTCGACGAGGTCACGCTTGGTCGCGCCGGCACCGTCGAACAGCTCCTGGTCGAGGTGGCTGAAGGAAACCCCGGCGCGTTCCTCGTCGGGCACGGCTCTCCTCTCGCGATGGTGAGCCCAGGCTACGGCGCGGCGACGTTGTGATGGACCGGCCTACTCAGGGGCGACCGATCAGCGAGCGGACGGCTTTGCCCAGCACCGCGGCTCGCTCCGCGGAAGGCCCGATCTGCTCCAGGCCGAAGCCGAAGGTGATGGTGTCCCTGGTCGACACCGCCGATGACTGCAGGCCCTCGGAGCGCTGGAAGTCCGTGCCGACGGACGGGCTGCCCGCCGGTCGATCTGCTACCCGCCAGGGTCCGAGCCCGGTCTCGAAGCCCTCGCTGTCGACCACCTGTCCGCCGACCAGCAGGGCGGTGTCGTCCACCACCACCCCGATGCCGCCGGTGGAGGGATCGGTGACGTAGCTGATCACCACCTCCACCTGCTGACCCGCGTACGCCGACAGGTCGAACGCGGCGGTCTGCCAGCCTCCCGAGCTGCCGGTCATCGCGTTCCAGGCGCCGGTCGTCCCGGTCGCGAGGCACGGGTCTCCGAGGGTCAGATAGTGCGTCAGGAACGGGTGCTCCTCGATCAGGAACCCGGCGTCGCACTCAGCCGGCAGGGTCGTCGTGGTCAGTCCGCCCGCTTCCGGCAGCGTCGTCCAGGCGTCGCTGCCCACCGGGTGCGCCTCGACGATCACGTGGTCGTACTCGCCCTCGACGTCGTAGGAGATCTGCGTCCGCAGCTGCGGGTTCTGCGCGGCGGTGGCGCCGGTGAGGTCGACCGTACGGCTCAAGCGCGCGTAGGTGTCGTCGGTGTGCACCGCACCGACGTACCAGTCGCCTTCGACCGGGTCGAAGGCGCCGCCGGCCGCTCCGGAGTAGGTACCGGCCGAGGCGCTGGCGAACAGCGGGAAGTCCTCGGGCGGCAGCACGTCGCTGGTCAGGCCCAGTGCGCCCGGCTCGTCCAGCGGGTTGTCGGCCAGGGCCGGCCCGCCGAAGGTCGCCGTCGTGCCCGCGATCCGGCCCTTCCCCGCGAAGCCCGTGGGTGCGTCGACAGTCGATCTGGAGTTGACTCCCAGGTAGTACTGGAAGAAGTCGTCGGCCAGCAGCAGGCAGTCGCTGAACAGGTCCTGGGTGACCACGCAGTCCGCGGTGGGATCACCGTCCAGGCCGTACCAGATGCCGCCCAGGGTCCCGGCGAGTGCCCCGAAGTAGCCGGCCGTCTCGCCGGTGTGCACCAGCTTGCCGCCCTCGTTCAGGTAGTCCCGGACCGCCAGAGTCAGGTACTGCTGACGCTCGGCCACCGCGGCGTTGCGAACATCGCTGTTGCCGACCCGGGTGAGCTCGTCCTCGGGATCCTGGGTCAGCCGGTTGTCGCCGAGATACCAGACCACGGCATCGAAGTGGCCGAGCACCCCGAGGTGGTGCGGTACGCCCCGCTTCGACACGTCCCAGACCGATGCGCGGTAGCCCTGGGCGCGCAGGGCGGCGACGTAGGCGCCCGCGTACTTGGGACTGGTCACCGACGCGGGGTAGGTCGGGTTGACGCCCTCGTAGTCCTCGTTGGCCACCACCAGCACCCGGTTACGGGTGTCCTCGACGAGCCGGTAGGTGAACCGCTCACTGGTGCGTCTGCCCTTGCCCGGACGGTTGCCGGTGAACCAGACGCTGACTCGGTCGCCCGGCTTCGCGCCACGGACGACGCCGCGGTACTCCGCGTAGTAGACGTCGCCGTCAGCGCCGTATCGCTCGCCGCCACGCCACTCACGTACCGGGGCCTCCCTGGCCCGACGGCCGTTGACCGAGAAGTGCAGCCGCAGGTTCTTCAGATCGCGCCGGGCGGTCACCGCGACGGGCTGCGGGTCCCCGTACGACGTCGCGAACGTGTCCACGGCGAAGTCGGGGGCCGTGCGACCGACCACCGAGACCGGGTCGTCCGGGTCGCCGGCCGACCGGGCGATCGCCAGCGCGAAGGGCAGGTTCTTCTCGAACTCGGCCTGGATCAGCGCCTCGGAATCGGGGAAGTTGAACCCGCTCTCGCAGTCGGCGGGATCGAAGGCGTCGTCGGGATCCACCGCGCTGGCGGTCTCACAGGTCGACATCTCGGGAGTGACGGCGAGCGTGCCGTATTTCGCTTGGGCGTGCTCGGTGGTCTCACCGTTGGTCGTGTAGAGCTCGGCCGAGATGTCCGGGTCGTAGCCCGGCACCGCGGGATGGGCGTCGTCGCCGACGAGGGTCTCGTACAGCAGGTCGTCGGGGCTCGGGGTGGCCACCTGGGAGCCGACGCCGTAGAGGATCAGCTCGGCCGCCGAGTGGTAGTTGATCTGGAACGCGAAGCGCACCCGCTTCATCAGGTCATCCAGCGCCCGGGTCTCCGGCTCGGAGCGTGGTGCGGTGCCGCGGTAGGTCTCGCTGCTGACGGCGGGAGAGGAACCCTCGTTGTCGTAGCCCCACCGGGTCGGGAAGTTCCGGTTCAGGTCGACCCCGTCCAGACCGGTGATCACGCCGTCACCGTCGTTGTCGCGCAGGTTCTTGCGCCAGAGCCGGTTGTCCTGGGTGAAGGTGAAGTCGTAGCCGTCCGGATTGGCGACCGGGACGAACCAGAGCTCGCGGGTGTCCACGATCCGGCGGGTCGCCGCGGTGGTCGCGTAGCCCTCGAGAACGTAGTGCAGCAGCCGCCTGTTCATCTCCGGGGTGATCCACTCCCGGGCATGCTGGGCTGAGGAGTAGAGGACGGCGGGCCGCTGGCCGTCGCGCAGGCTCCGGGCATCGCGGGTCACCTTCATCGCGACGATGTCCTGGCCCTGGACGGTCTTGCCGATGGTCACGAGCTTGGTCAGGCGGGGGTAGTCGCGCGCCAGCTGACGGAACTCGTCGCGGATGCCACCCGCCTCGCTGTAGGAGCGATAGACCTCGTACCCGTTCGCGGCCTGCTGGTTCATCCGCCGGGAGGCGGTGGTTCCCGCCACCCGCTTCTCGGTCAGGGGCAGCCCGAGCGCGGTCAGCTTGCCCGCTTGCAGCCGGGTGAGGACGACCTCGACGGCCACCTTGTCCCCGACCTGGCCCTTGGAGACGACACTGCCGTGGTCCAGCCCGGTGTCGGACAGCTGGGCGAGCTGGTCGGGGGTCAGCTGGCCGACGAAGACCGTCGGGCCCGCAGTCGGTGGGGCGGCCGACGACGGCGGCGAAGCCACCAGGACCGATCCGAGCGCCAGCGCACCGACGACGAGCAGGACCAGCTTCCGCCTCATAGCGACTCCTTGCCCCCGGGGCCGGCGTGGTGACGACCCGCGGTCCGCTGGTCAGCCTCGCCCTCCGGTCGGCGCCCTGTCAATGAATCCGCTGTGCGGATCCTGAGACGACCCTCGACGGACCCTGACCCCTCCCTCAGCAGGGTTGAGCCGACGTCACTCAAGGTGGAATACTGACATCCGGCCCAAAGTTGAGCGTAGTAGACTCAACTCTGAACTCGACTTCTCGCGAAGGACCTGCATGGACACGAACAAGCTCACCACCAAGAGTCGTGACGCCGTCTCGGCGGCGTTGCGCAACGCCCTGACGAACGGCAACCCGAGTGCTGAGCCGTCGCACCTGCTGCACGCCCTGCTGATGGTGCCGGGCAACACCGTCGCTCCGTTGCTCACCTCGGTCGGCGCCGACCCGACGGTGGTGGACGCCGCCGCGCAGGGTGCGATCACCAAGCTGCCGTCGGCCAGCGGCTCGTCGGTCAGCCAGCCCAGCCTGTCCGGTTCGTTCGCCCGGGTGCTCGCGGACGCGGAGACCCGCGCCGAGCAGCTGGGTGACACCTACGTGGCGACCGAGCACCTGCTGATCGCGCTGGCCGCGGTCACCTCCGACGCGAAGAAGATCCTCAGCGACCTGCACGTGACGGCCGACGGTCTGGCGGCCGCCTTCAACGCCTCCCGTGGCTCCAAGCGCGTGACCAGTCAGGAGGCGGAGGGCACCTCCTCGGCGCTGGACCAGTACGGCATCGACCTCACCGAGCAGGCTCGGGACGGGAAGCTGGACCCGGTCATCGGCCGCGACACCGAGATCCGCCGCGTGGTGCAGGTGCTGGCCCGGCGGACCAAGAACAACCCGGTGCTGATCGGTGAGCCCGGCGTGGGCAAGACAGCTGTCGTCGAGGGCCTGGCCCAGCGCCTGATCGCGGGCGACGTGCCCGACTCGTTGAAGGGCCGACGGTTGATCTCACTCGATCTGTCGGCGATGGTCGCGGGCGCGAAGTACCGGGGCGAGTTCGAGGAGCGGCTGAAGGCGGTGCTGACCGAGATCCGCGACGCCGAGGGCCAGGTGATCACGTTCATCGACGAGCTGCACACAGTGGTGGGCGCCGGGGCCTCCGGCGACTCCTCGATGGACGCGGGCAACATGTTGAAGCCGATGCTGGCCCGCGGCGAGCTGCGGATGATCGGCGCCACCACCCTGGACGAGTACCGCGAGCGGATCGAGAAAGACGCGGCCCTGGAACGGCGGTTCCAGCAGGTCTACGTCGGGGAGCCGAGCGTCGAGGACACCATCGCCATCCTGCGTGGACTGCGCGAGCGGTACGAGGCGCACCACAAGGTGGTCATCACCGACGGTGCTCTGGTCGCGGCGGCCACCCTGTCGAACCGCTACATCACCTCCCGTCAGCTGCCGGACAAGGCCATCGACCTGATCGACGAGTCCGCCTCACGGCTGCGGATGGAGATCGACTCCTCGCCCGAGGAGATCGACAAGCTGCGCCGCACCGTGGACCGGATGAAGATGCAGCGGTTCGCGTTGGAGAAGGAGTCCGACACCGGCTCGGTCGAGCGTCTCGCTCGGCTCCAGGGCGAGCTCGCCGACGTGGAAGAGGAGCTGCGCGGGCTCGAGGCCCGATGGGAGGCCGAGAAGCAGGGACTCAACCAGGTCGGCGACCTGAAGCGGGAGATCGACGAGCTCCGGATCGAGGCCGACCGCGCCCTCCGCGAGGGGAACCTGGTCCGGGCGAGCGAGATCAACTACGGCGAGATCCCCGAGCTGCAGGGCCGACTGGCCCGGGCGGACGAGGCCGAGAGCCAGACCGACACCATGGTCTCCGAGCAGGTGGGCCCGCACGACATCGCCGAGGTGGTGTCGAACTGGACCGGGATCCCGGTCGGCCGGCTGCTGCAGGGTGAGAGCGAGAAGCTGCTGGCCATGGAGTCCCGCCTCGGCGAGCGGCTGATCGGTCAGAAGCCCGCGGTCAAGGCCGTCTCCGACGCCGTGCGGCGCTCGCGGGCCGGCATCTCCGACCCGAACCGGCCCACCGGCTCGTTCCTGTTCCTCGGCCCGACCGGGGTGGGCAAGACCGAGCTGGCCAAGGCGCTGGCGGAGTTCCTGTTCGACGACGAGCACGCCATGATCCGGATCGACATGAGCGAGTACTCCGAGAAGCACTCGGTGGCCCGGCTGGTCGGAGCCCCGCCTGGCTACATCGGGTACGAGGAGGGTGGGCAGCTGACCGAGGCGGTGCGGCGGCGCCCGTACGCGGTCGTGTTGCTGGACGAGGTGGAGAAGGCCCACAGCGAGGTGTTCGACATCCTGCTGCAGGTGCTCGACGACGGCCGGCTGACCGACGGTCAGGGCCGCACCGTCGACTTCCGCAACGTGCTGCTGATCTTGACCTCCAACCTCGGCTCGCAGTTCCTGGCCGACCAGACGCTCGACGCCCAGACCAAGCGGAACGCGGTGATGGGGGTCGTCCGGGGCGCCTTCAAGCCGGAGTTCCTCAACCGGCTGGACGAGGTCGTCCTCTTCGATGCGCTCGGCACCGAGGAGCTGGCCAAGATCGTGGACATCAGCCTGCGCCGGCTGAACACTCGACTGGCCGATCGCCGGATCGCCGTCGAGGTGACGCCGGCCGCGAAGGAGTGGTTGGCGCTGACCGGATTCGATCCCGTCTACGGCGCCCGCCCGCTGCGTCGACTGATCCAGACCACGATCGAGGACCAGCTGGCCCAGCAGGTGCTGGCCGGCACGGTCGCCGACGGCGACGTGATCAGCTTCGACGTGGACGAGGCCGAGGACGGCTTGGTCGTGGGCCGGTCGGAGGTCGTCTCCGCCTGACCGGGCGCGCCGTCTTGCCGCTTGTGCGGGAAGACGTGCAGCTGGGCACCCGTTGGGGCTCCGTCTTTTGGCTTGTGCGGGGAGACGTGCGACTGGGCACTCGTTGGGGCGCCGTCTTGCGGCAGGTGCGGGGAAACGTCAGGTGAAGGCGGGCCGGGGCAGCAGCCCCGGCCCGCTCCAGCTGTCGGTCAGCCTTCGGCCGGGGCGCCCGGACCCGTGATGTTGACCAACCAGCTGACACCGAACTTGTCGGTCAGCTGGCCGAAGTAGTCGCCCCACGGCGCCTGGGCGAGGGGCATGGAGACCTCGGCGCCGTCGGACAGGGCGTCCCAGTAGCTCTGGATGTCGTCAGTCTCGCCACCGCTGATCGAGATGGTGCCGTTGCTGATCTCCCCGGGCATCTTGGCCGGGATGTCGGAGATCATCAGGGTGAAGCCGGCCTTCGTGGTGAGCTGGCTGTGCATGACGCTGTCCTGCTCGTCCTCCTCCACGCCGGGCATCTGGAAGTCGCCGAAGGTGGAGAGGGTGAAGTCCCCGCCGAGCGCGGACTGGTAGAACGCAATCGCCTCGCGCGCCTGGCCGCGGAAGTTGAGGTAGGGGTTGAGCAGAGCCATGGTGATCCTCCCGAGAGTGGTGAACTACGGGCATTCTGCTCCGCAGCACTGACAGCCGGATAGACCGGAGACCGCCGGCGAACTCATCGGGTGTGTGATGATCACCTCCGATGGCACCGGGCAGCACGAGGAGGCGGAACTGAGCGGCGAGATCGTGCTCGACACGGGGTCGCAGGTGGTCACGTTGGTCGAGGACTCCGGTCGCCCCGGGGCGTACCTGGTCCGGATCGGCGGCACCGACCAGTCGTACGTGGATCTGGCCGACCCGTTGCGTCTGGAGTTCGACTACGTCCAGCGGATCGCCGACGTGGTCGACGAGATCGCGCCCGACGGGGAGCGGATCCGGATCGTCCACATCGGCGGCGCAGCCCTGACCCTGCCGCGCTACGTGACCGCTACCCGGCCCAGCTCGGCCCAGATCGTGCTGGAACCGGACGAGGAGCTGACCCGCCTGGTCCGCGAGCACCTACCGCTGCCACGGCAGAGCGGGATCAAGATCCGGGCCGTCGACGGCCGGGCGGGCACTGCGGCGATGCGCGCCGACTTCGCCGACCTGGTGATCGTGGACGCCTTCGCCGGGGCCCGGGTCCCGGCCGAGCTGACGACGGTGGAGTTCCTCACCGATCTGCGCCGGGTGGTGGGTGCTGGCGGTGCGGTGGTGATCAACGTGACCGACAGCGGTGGCCTGGCCTATTCGCGTCGCGTGCTGGCCGGGATGGCCGCGGTGTTCGGCCACGTGGTCTACGGGGCGGAGCCGGCCACGCTGAAGGGTCGACGGTTCGGCAACGTGATCATCACCGGGTCGGACGCACCACTGCCGGAGCGGGCCCTGATCCGGCGGGGCGCGGGGTCGATGTTCCCGTACCGGTTGATGACGGGGAGCCAGATCCGACGCTTCATCGGGAGCGCGACGCCCTTCACCGACTCCGACGCCGAGGCCTCACCCGATCCGGTGACCGGCGGCGCGCACTTCGGCTGAGGGTCGGGACCTCTCGCGGACTCACTCGATCAGTGGTCGTCGAGCGCGGTCCGCGCTGGCCCCCTCGATCCGGCCGGCCACCACGAGCAGCAGCAGCATGTACACGCCGAGCTGCGGGTTGATCAGGCTGACCACGGTGCACAGGGCGAACACCGCCGTGGTCAGCCAGGCCAGGCGCAGCGGCAGGCCGACCGCCCGGTGGACGACCACGGTCATGGCCAGGGTGAGGGCGGACAGGACGAGCATGGTGCCGATGTAGAGCGGAGCGCTGACCGCGTTGAGGTCTCGACCGACCATCGCGGTGGGGAACGGCAGGAACGCGATCACCAGCAGCCAGCACATGTTGATCAGACCCAGCCAACGCACCGGAGGTTGGTCGGCGACGATCAGCTGGTGGTAGAGGGACCCGTGGGCGGTCCAGAACGCGTAGATGACCAGGAAGCTGATCACGAACGACTGCAGGAGCTGACCGTTCTCCGCCCAGAGCGTGGCCAGGTCCGTGACGTCGACGTCGTTGACCACCTCGACCAGCGGCAAGATCAACAAGGTCATGGCGATCGCCACCACGGCGTCGGTGAGTGTGATCGTCCGCTCCACGCCCGGACCGTCAGCCGGCGGTTTGGTCTCGGCCATAGCAGAAATATGACCTACACCTCGAGTGCCCGAACGAGCGGCACGCCGGGACGGTAGGCGAGATGGCGATGGCTCGGCGCGTCCAGCACGGCGAGGTCGGCCGGGCCGCCGACGACGATCCGCCCGATGTCGCCGCGTCGCAGCGACCTGGCCGACCCGACCGTCGCGGCGTAGAGGGCCTGAGCCGGTGTCAGTCCCAGCTCGCGGACCGCCAGCGCGATCACGAACGGCATCGATGACGAGGCGCAGGTGCCCGGGTTGCAGTCGGTGGCCAGGGCGATGGACACCCCTGCCGCCAGCAACCGGGCGGCGTCGGGGTAGGGCGAGCGGGTGCAGAACTCCACCCCGGGGAGCAGGGTCGCCACCGTCGACGAGGCCGCACCGGCCAGGGCGTCGACGTCGTCGTCGGACAGGTGGGTGCAGTGGTCGACGCTGGCCGCGCCCAGCTCGACGGCCAGCTGCACGCCCGGCCCGTGCCCGAGCTGGTTGCCGTGCACCCGTAACTCCAGTCCGGCCTGCTGTCCAGCCGTCAGCACCGCCCGCGCCTCCTCGCCGTCGAAGGCGTACGGGGACGCCGGCTCGCAGAACACGTCGATCCAGCGCGCGTACGGTGCCGCGGCGCGCAGCATCTCGCCGGTGACGAGCGTGACGTAGTCGGCGCGTCGATCACGCCACTGCGGCGGCACGACGTGCGCGCCGAGGAAGGTGGTCTCCGCGGTGACCTCGACGGCGAGCCGGAGGGCCCTGACCTCGTCGGCGACGCTGAGACCGTACCCGCTCTTGATCTCCACGGTGGTGGTGCCCTGCGACCTCATCTCGGCGACCCGGCCGCGCAGCAGCGTCCGCAGCTCGTCGTCGGAGGCGGCCCCGGTCGCGGCGACGGTGCTGGCGATGCCGCCGCCGTCGTACGGCGTGCCGGCCATCCGCGCCACGAACTCGGCGGACCGGTCCCCGGCGAAGACGAGGTGGCTGTGGGAGTCCACGAATCCGGGCAGGAGGGTCCGTCCGGCGAGATCGATCCGGTGATCGGCGGCCGGGGCCGCTGGGCCGCTGCCGATCCAGGTCACCGCTCCGTCCTGGACGACGACGGCGGCGTCGGTGCGGATCCCGAGTCGGTCGTCGGTGCTGTCGTCGCAGGTGACGAGCTCGGCGATGCCGGTGATCACCGTCGCGCGCGGGTCGTCGACACTCATGAGTCCTCCAGGTCGGTCAGGCTGGCGGCGAGCAGTCTGTCGACGGCACCGAGGCGGTGCACACCGTCGGTGACCACCCGACGACCGCCGATGATCACATCACGGACGTCGGAAGAGGTGGCGCTGTAGTGGATCTGGTCCGGTCGGGAGCCAGCGGTGCGGACCGACGACCGGTCGATGATCACCAGGTCGGCCGGCGCGCCCGTCGCGATCCGCCCTCCGTCGTGCCAGCCCAGCGCGGCGTGCCCGGCCGAGCCCGCGGCGGTGATCAGCTCGGTCGGGGTGAACCGTCCACGCTGCTGGGTGGCCAGCCGTTCGTGCAGCTCCAGACCGCGCAGCTCCTCGAACGCGTCGATCACCGCATGCTGGTCACTGCCCAGGCAGATCGGGCTGCCGGCCTCGATCAACCGGCGCGCGGGTCCGATGCCGTCGGCCAGGTCCCGTTCGGTGGTGGGACAGAAGCAGACTCCGGTCCTGGTGCCCCCGAGCAGGGCGATGTCGTCCGAGGTCAGGTGGGTGGCGTGCACGGCGGTGGTGGCCGGTCCCAGCAAGCCGTGACCGTGCAGCAGCTGGGTCGGGCTGCAGCCGTAGAACTCCTGTACCGCAGCGTTCTCGGCCGGCTGCTCGCTGAGGTGGAGGTGCAGCGGCCCGGGCGGGAGCAGCGTGGCGAGCCGGGCGAGGTCCTCGCTCGGCACGGCCCGGACGGAGTGGGCGGCCGCCCCGATCCGAACGGTGTCCGAGTCCGCGTGCCGGCCGGCGAAGGCATCGGCCCGTGCCGCCCATCCGTCCACGCTCCGGTCGGAGAACCGTTGCTGGACCGGGTCGAGGGGTTGGTGGCCCTGGCCGGTCAGACCGCCACTGAGGTAGCAGACGTCCAGCAGCGTGAGGCGGATGCCGGCCTCGGCGGCCGCGGCGACCAGCGCCTCGCTCATGGCGTGCGGATCGGCGTAGGACCGACCGCGATGATCATGGTGCAGGTAGTGGAACTCGCCCACCACGGTCATCCCGGCCAGCACCATCTCGGCGTAGACGGCGCGGGCCAGGGCGAAGTAGCGATCCGGATCCAGTCGGGCCGCGAGCGCGTACATCTGCTCCCGCCAGGTCCAGAACGTGCCGCCGTCGGCGTGCGTACGACCGCGCAGGGCCCGGTGGAAGGCGTGGCTGTGGGCGTTGGCGAAGCCGGGCAGGACGATGCCGTCCAGCACGACGTCGGCGCGGTCGGCCGCGACACCGGTGGAGACCGCGGTGATCACGCCGCCCCGTTCGGTGATCCGCACCCGATCCGCGACACCCTCCGGCAGGTGCGCGGTGGCCGTCCAGTAGGTGGTGGTCACGGCTGACCGGTCAGCTCGCTGAGAACGTCGGCCAGCGCCGCGACCCCGGCCAGGCAGTCGTCCCGTTCGGCGTGCTCGGCGGGGGAGTGGGAGATGCCGGTCGGATTGCGGACGAAGATCATCCCGGTCGGGATCCCTGCTCCGGCCAGGATCCCGGCGTCGTGGCCGGCGCCGGTGCCGAGCAGCGGGGCGTCCGGCAGGACCAGCCGCAGCCGCTCGAGCAGACCGGCGTCGAACCGGGTGGTGGGGGTCCAGGACTCCTGGGAGACGACCGCACCCCAGGCGCCGGCGGCCTCGGTGACCTCGCGCACGGTCCGGTGCACGGCGGCCTCGTCGGCGCCCCGGGTGTCCAGCCACGCCGTGGCGGCGGACGGGATGGCGTTGACCCCACCCGGCCTGATCAGGGTCTTGCCGACGGTCGCCACGCACCCGTGGGTGGTGGCGGCCGACCGTGCGGCCAGCACGGTCGAGGCCAGCCCGATCATGGCGTCCTGCCGGTCGGTCAGTCGGGTGGTGCCGGCGTGGTTGGCCTCGCCCGGGAAGTCCAGCCGCCACCGCCCGTGCGGCCAGATGTCGGTACCCAGGGCGACCGCCCGGCCGAGATCGACCAGTCCCCGGCCCTGCTCGACGTGCAGCTCGACGAAGGCGCCGATCCGCCGCAGCGTCTCGGGGTCGGGCCCGAGCGCTGCCGGATCGCGGCCGGCCGTGCGGAGGGCCTCGGCCATGGTGATGCCGTCGCCGTCCCGCAGACCCAGGGCACGCTCCGGCGCCAGCGCGCCGGTGATCACCCGGGAGCCGGCACAGGCGACCCCGAACCGGGCCCCCTCCTCGTCGGCGAAGCCGACGATGCCGATCGGCCGGCTCGGCACGAAGCCGTCGGCGCGCAGCCGGTCGAGAGCAGCGAAGGCGCTGACCACGCCGAGCGGGCCGTCGTACGCGCCACCGTCCGGGACGCTGTCCAGGTGCGAGCCGGTGACGACTCCCGGTGCCGCATCCGGGTCGCCCCACCAGGCCCACTGGTTGCCCATCCGGTCCAGGGTCAGGTCGAGACTGCGGCTCGTCGCCTGGCCCGCGAACCACTCGCGCAGATCGTGGTCCTCACGGGTGAGGGCATACCGGCGGAAGCCGCCGGAGGTGTCGTCCCGGCCGAGGTGGGCGAGCTCGGCCCACTGCCGGTCGAACGAGTCGGCCGTCGCGGGACTCACGCACCCTCCCGCTGCGCAGACAGAGCGCTCTCGCGCATCGGAACCCGGACGCCACGCTCCTCGGCCACGTCGACGGCAGAGTCGTAGCCGGCGTCCACGTGCCGGATGACCCCCATACCAGGATCGTTGCTCAGCACCCGGGCGAGCTTCTGGGCGGCCAGCTCGGTGCCGTCGGCCAGGCAGACCTGCCCGGCGTGCAGGGACCGGCCGATGCCCACCCCGCCACCGTGGTGGATGGACACCCAGCTGGCCCCCGACGCGGTGTTGACCAGGGCGTTCAGCAGCGGCCAGTCGGCGATCGCGTCGGAGCCGTCGGCCATCGCCTCGGTCTCGCGATAGGGACTGGCCACCGAGCCGCAGTCCAGGTGATCGCGCCCGATCACGATCGGCGCGCTGACCGCACCGGAGGCCACCAGGTCGTTGAAGGCCAGACCGGCGCGATCCCGCTCGCCGTAGCCGAGCCAGCAGATCCGAGCCGGCAGACCCTGGAAGGCGATCCGCTCCTTGGCCCCGCGCATCCACTTCTGCAGCCGGTCGTTGTCCGGAAACAGCTTCAGCACGGCCGCGTCGGTCGCGTGGATGTCCTTCGGGTCACCGGACAGCGCCGCCCAGCGGAAGGGCCCCTTGCCCTCGCAGAACAGCGGCCGGATGTACGCCGGCACGAAACCGGGGAACTCGAAGGCCCGGCCGTAGCCACCCTGGCGGGCCTCGTCCCGGATCGAGTTGCCGTAGTCGAACACCTCTGCACCCGCGTCCTGGAACTCCACCATGGCCTGCACCTGACGGGCCATCGAGGCCCGGGCCCGGTCGGTGAACTCCTCCGGCTTCGCCGCCGCCAGCTCGGCCCAGTCCTCGACGCGGACGCCCTCGGGGAGATAGGAGAGCGGGTCGTGTGCGCTGGTCTGGTCGGTGACCACGTCGATGGCCACGCCGCGACGCAGCAGCTCGGGGAAGACCTCCGCGCAGTTGCCGACCACACCGATCGACCACGCCCGGCGGTCGGCCTTGGCCCGCAGGGCCTTGCCCACGGCGGAGTCGAGGTCGTCGGCGATCTCGTCCAGGTAGCGGTGGTCGACCCGCCGTTGCAGACGGGTCCGGTCCACGTCCACGACCAGGCAGACACCCTCGTTCATCGTGACGGCGAGCGGCTGCGCGCCGCCCATGCCGCCGCAGCCCCCGGTCAGCGTCAGAGTGCCGGCCAAGGTGCCGCCGAACCGCTTCTCGGCCACCGCGGCGAAGGTCTCGTAGGTGCCCTGCACGATGCCCTGGGTGCCGATGTAGATCCAGGATCCGGCGGTCATCTGCCCGTACATGGTCAGACCCTGCTGCTCCAGCCGCCGGAACTCGGGCCAGGTGGCCCAGTCCGGGACCAGGTTCGAGTTGGCGATCAGCACCCGGGGAGCCCACTCGTGGGTCCGCATCACCCCGACCGGCCGCCCGGACTGGACCAGCATCGTCTCGTCGGCCTCCAGGTCGCGGAGCGTACGGACCATGGCGTCGAAGGAGCGCCAGTCGCGGGCCGCGCGCCCGGTGCCGCCGTAGACGACCAGGTCGTCGGGGCGCTCGGCGTTCTCGGGATCGAGGTTGTTCATCAGCATCCGCAGCGGGGCCTCGGTGGCCCAGCTCTTGGCCGACAGGGTGGTGCCGCGCGGTGCGCGGACGGGACGGGCGCCTTCCATGATCTCTGCTCTCTGTGCTCGCTCCGCTCGCACGCGGATCCCGCTCGAGCCCGACGGTGTCGTCTCTCTTCGCGAAACGGAAAAGCGTGTTTCGCTCATCGATCCTCCATCCGTCGGCGCGAGATCCGGTGACTGGGAGCCCTGGTTTGTTGGGTTACTGAAGGGTTCCGGTGACGGATTCGGCGGCCGTGACCACGCCACCGCTCGTCACCAGCTGGACGGCGATCTCGATCTCCGGCGCGAGCCAGCGGTCGGGACCGGGCGCCGGGGCCCCGGCGGCACGGAGTGCGGTGATCACCGCAGCGGTGGCCGGGGCCGGGGTGAGCGGGGCCCGGAGCTCGAGACCGCGGGCCGCGGTGAGCAGCTCGATGGCCAGCACCCGGGTCAAGCCGTCGACGGCGCGGCGCAGCTTGCGGGCCGACGACCAGCCCATCGAGACGTGGTCCTCCTGCAGGGCCGAGCTGGGGATGGAGTCGACCGAGGCCGGGGCGGCGAGCCGCTTGAGCTCGGAGACGATCGCGGCCTGCGTGTACTGGGCGATCATGTGCCCGGAGTCCACGCCGGGATCGTCGGCCAGGAAGGCGTTCAGACCGTTGCTGCGGGCGCGGTCCAGGAACCGGTCGGTCCGCCGCTCGGCGATGCTGGCCAGGTCGGCGATCACGATGGCCAGGAAGTCCAGCACGTACGCGATCGGCGCACCGTGGAAGTTGCCGTTGGACTGCACGCGGCCGTCTGCGGTGACGACCGGGTTGTCGACGGCGGAGGCGAGCTCGATCCCGGCCACCGTACGGGCGTGGGCCATGGTGTCCCGGGCGCCACCGGCGACCTGCGGTGAGCAGCGCAGCGAGTACGCGTCCTGCACCCGGGTGCAGGCGTCCGTGCGGTGACTCTCGCGGATCGCGCTGCCGGCCATGATCATCCGCAGGTTCGCCGCCGAGGCCGCCTGCCCGGGGTGCGGGCGCAGTCTCTGGAGGTCGTCGGCGAACACGTCGTCGGTGCCCAGCAGCCCCTCCACGCTCATCGCCGCGGTGATGTCGGCCACCGTGACCAGGTTGTCCAGGTCGTGCAGCGCGAGCACCAGCATGCCGAGCATCCCGTCGGTGCCGTTGATCAGCGCCAGACCCTCTTTCTCGGCCAGCACCACCGGCGCGATGCCCGCCGCCGCGAGCGCGTCACCGGCCGGCCGGAGGACGCCGTGATGATCATGGACGGTTCCCTCGCCCATCACGGCCAGCGCGCAGTGGGCCAACGGGGCCAGATCACCGGAGCAGCCGAGACTGCCGTACTCGTGCACGACCGGGGTGATGCCTGCGTTGAGGAGATCGGCGTACGTCCGCAGCACGATCTCGCGAACCCCGGTGCGTCCGGTGGCCAGCGTGGAGAGACGCAACAGCATCAGCGCCCGGACGACTTCGCGCTCGACGGCCGGACCTGACCCCGCGGCGTGGGAGCGGATCAGGCTGCGCTGCAGCTGGGTACGCCTCGTGGTGGGGATGTGGCGGGTGGCCAGGGCGCCGAAACCGGTGGAGACGCCGTAGTGCGGGTGCGGGTCATCGGCCAGGGCCTCGATCACCGCACGAGTCCGGCGCACCTCGACCAGCGCGTCCTCGGAGATCCGCACGTCGGCACCGCACCGAGCGACGGCGACGACCTCGGCGGGGCTGACCGGACCACGACCGACCGCGACGGAGGGGATCTGGGTGGGCATGCCTCATTCCACGCCCGACGCCCACCCGACCGACAGGGGTCTGATGGCGCATCTGTCTCAGATCTGAGACTCTGGGTGCATGTCTCTCGCGCCGGCGGCCGACACGGTGCTGCGGATCCTGGTGCTGCTTGCTCGCCAGGTCGAACCGGTGCCGGCCGCTATCGTGGCGACGAGTCTCGGACTGCCGCGGTCGACGACGTACCGCCTGCTCGGTGCGTTGGTGGAGCAGGGCTTCGTCAGCTACCTGCCCGAGGAGCGCCGGTACGGTCTCGGCGTCGTCACGTTCGAGATGGGCTCCAGCTACTCGCGCCAGATGCCGTTGCGGCGGGTGGCGCACCCGGTGCTCAGCCGGCTGGCCACCACGACCAAGGAGAACGCCCACCTGGCGGTGTTGCACGGCCCCGACGTCTACTACGTGATCGAGCAGCGGGCGCCACGCCGTCGGGCACTGGTCAGCGACGTCGGTGTCCGGTTGCCCGCGACGGTGACCGCCTCCGGGCTGGCCATCCTGGCGGCGCTCCCGGCTGCGCAGATCCGTGCCGTCTACCCGGACGCCGACGCGCTGGTGGAGCGAGCCGGCCACGGCCCCACCACCCTGCGCGAGCTGCGGGCGCTGTTGACGTCTGTCCGGGAGCGTGGGTACGCCGTGGAGGACGGTCAGGTCACTGCGGGGCTGGCCTCCGTGGGCGTACCGGTGCTGGACCGGACCGGCTATCCGGTGGCCGGGATCTCGGTGACCTTCGAGGCCGAGCGGGTCGACGCGGAGCGGCACGACCGCCTGGTCGCCGACGTCCGCCGGGCCGCGGCCACCCTGACCCGCCGGCTGGGCGGCTGAGCGACTCCGCGGGTGCCGCAGCACCCGCAGAGTCGCACGAAGTCAGCCGGCGGCGCTCACCGGCTCCTGGAGCTCGGTCTGCCACGGCTCGGGCATGCCCTCGCCGTAAGCGAGGTAGACCTCGCGGTTGTAGCCCTCGGAGCGGTAGCCGTGCGCCGCGATCCACCGACCGAGGGTCTGGATCGTCGGCATCACGTTGTCCATCGGACCGCGATGGAGGATGGCCGCCGCCGACACCTCCGGCAGCTCGGTGACCACCAGACCGGCTGGGTCGGCGTCGTCGGGGATGGGAGCGGCGGCGTGGACGATGAGGCCCTCACCGTCCTCCGCATCCTCGTAGTAGGCGATCGGTGCGGCCACGCAGGGGACCTCCGCGTCACCCAGCCGCCCCATCAGCTGCTCGAACAGCGGCCCCAGCACCGGCGTGATGAACTGTGGCTCGAACCCGCCGACCGGAGCACTGAGCTCGGCCACCCGGATGGCCGGAACGATCTTGACCTCGACCTCGTCGCTGGACATGGCATCTTCCCTTTCGATGATCCGGAGCCTCGCCTCGACCCTGGCCAGACGCGCCGCATCCGTCGCGATCTGCTCCTGCAGCTCGGCCCGTCTCAGCCGCAACATCCCGCGCAGCTCGTCCACGTCGATCTCGTCGTCGACGATGGTGGCGACCTGGTCGAGCGTGAACCCCAGGTCCTTGAGGGCCACGACCCGGTTGAGACGGGCGAGCTGATCGGTCCGGTAGGACCGGTAGCCGGTGAGCGGATCGACTGACGCGGGCCGGAGCAGACCGATGGCGTCGTAGTGGCGCAGCATCCGCACCGACACGCGGCCGGACCTGGCGAAGTCTCCGATGGTGAACATGATGTCTCCAGGAATACGGCCTGACACGGTGTCAGGGTCAAGCAGCTGCTCTGAGTCTGCCGACTCGGGCGTGTGGTGTCGCCGCCTACCCTGGACCCCATGTCGCAGTACCCCGGGTACCAGGCGCCCGGTCCGCCCGGTGCGCCGCAGTTCGGCCCGCCCGGGAGTCAGCCGACAGCCCCCTTCCCGACCGGCTACCACGGAGATCCGTACGGCGGTTCGCCCCGACCGCCGGCGCCGAACCAGTCCTGGCCGGTGCCGCCGCTCCCGTACGGGCCACCCACCCGGCAGCGCCCGGCGGTGATCGCGATGGCGGCGACGATGACCGTGACGGCGTCCCTGCAGTGGCTGTGCGCACTCAGCCTGGCCTGGTTGGTCGCCACCGCCGGCGCGTCGGGTCTGTCGACCACCGACGCGGAGGGTGCCGTCTACCACATGCTGCGGCGCTTCCACCTGCGGATGATCGAGGGCCTGGCTCTGCCTCTGTACGGCTTCCCGACCCTCGCCTTCTTCCTCGGCTTCGTGGTGCTGGCCCCCCGCACGTGGGCCCGGCTCGCGCTGACCCTGACCGGGGTGGCGGCCCTGGCCTGGTCGGCGTGGTGGTTGCACGACGACATCCTGTGGTGGCTGCCGATCGCCACGTACATCGGCATCGTCTGCCTGATCCTGTGGACGCCCGGCGCCTCTCAGTGGTACCGCCGGCGGACCTCGGCGGGCTAGTCGAGCCCCAGGGCTCCGAGTCGACGCACGGCCTCGTCCAGCACCGGGTCGGACTTGCAGAACGCCCAGCGGACGTACGGCCGCCCGGCGTCGGTCCGGGCGTAGAACACCTGGTGGGGGATGGCCACCACCCCGCAGCGGTTCGGCAGGTCGCGACAGAACGCGAGCCCGTCGTCGTAGCCCAGGGGCCGGACGTCGGTGGTCATGAAGTAGGTGCCGCGGGGGATGGCCGGCTCCAGCCCCACCGAGCGCAGCCCGGCGGCCAACCGATCCCGTTTGCCCTGCAGCTCGGTCCGGGCGGTGGCCACCCAGTCGTCGCCCTCGTTCAGCGCCTGGGCGACGGCGGGTTGGAACGGCGCTCCCGAGACGTAGGTCAGGAACTGCTTGACCGCGGTCAGCTCGGTGATCAGCTGCGCCGGGCCGAGCGCCCAGCCGATCTTCCACCCGGTGGCGGAGAAGGTCTTGCCCGACGAGGAGATCCGGATCGTCCGTTCCCGCATCCCGGGAAGGGTCGCCAGCGGCAGGTGCTCGGCGTCGTCGAAGACCAGGTGCTCGTACACCTCGTCACAGACCACGAGCAGGTCGTTGGCGATCGCCAGCTCGGCGATGGCGGTCAGCTCGGTGCGCCCGAGCACCGCGCCGGTCGGGTTGTGCGGCGAGTTCACCAAGATCATCTTGGTGCGCGGGGTGACGGCCCGCCGCAGCTCGTCGAGGTCGAGCACGAAGTCCGGCCCGAACACCCCGACGCCCACGATCCGACCGCCGGCCAGGGCCACGGACGCCGCGTAGGAGTCGTAGAACGGTTCCAGCGCGACCACCTCGTCACCGGGATCCACGAAGGCCAGGATCGCCGCCGCCAGGGCCTCGGTCGCCCCGGTGGTGATGATCACCTCGTGGTCGGCGTCGTAGTCCAGGCCGTAGTGCCGGCGGCTGTGATCGACGACGGACTGTCGTAGGGGAGCGATCCCGCGGCCCGGCGGGTACTGGTTGACGCCCTCGGCGATGGCTCGCTCGGCCGCGGCCAGCATGAACGCCGGCCCGTCGTAGTCCGGGAAGCCCTGACCGAGGTTGACCGAGTCCGTGGAGACCGCCAGCGCCGACATCTCGGCGAAGATCGTGGCGGCGGTGGATCCGACCCGCCCGGCCTTGAACCGAGAGCTCGAGACGTCGACGGCGACCATGCCGTCACCCTAGCCAGGGGGTCATGAGCAACTGACCGGGTGGTGGACGGCAGAATCGAGCGCGCATCCCGGGGGCCCAGCGGGCGCCAGGCGTGGAGGCGCGGATGAGCGCGTGATTCTGCTCACACTCGCTCACAGCCGGGGGTCTGGAGGGGCCTTCTCCAGGTATGAGGCACTTACTCCGTGAGCTGTTCGAGTCCGAGATCGTCGTCGCACGTCGGGATCATCCCGAGCTGCAGCAGTCCCTGAAGGCGCTGCTGGCCGGACGGGAGGTCGAGTCGGTGCTGCCGGGCGTGTACGCGCTGCCCGATCACCGCCAGCTCCCCGAGGTCAGGGTGCTCGCCCTCCGCCGGTACGACCCGGACGCGATCGTGATGGGTCGGGCAGCGGCCCGGCTCTCCTTCTGGCCGGGACTGGAGGTCACGGCGGTGGAGGCGGTCGTACGCCACGATCGGGCTCAGCAGCCCGGATTCCGCTTCGTGCGCAGGAACCTGACCCCGGAGCTGTGGACCGACGTCGACGGCCAACGACTCACGGTGCCGGCGCTGACCGCGCTGGATCTGTGTGCGGACCTGGGCGGAGACGGAATCGACGAGGTGCTCCGACGGGGAGCGGCGACGATGGCCGATCTGCACGCGGCCATGGCCCTGATCCGCAAGCAACCCGGCAACCAGCTGCGCCGGAGACTGCTGCGCGAGTCGAGCGGGGAACCGTGGTCCGCTGCCGAACGTCTGCTTCATCGGCTCCTGCGCGAGGCGGGCATCACGGGCTGGCGTGGAAACGTCGAGCTGAGCATCGGCACGAGCAGCTACGTCGTGGACATCCTGTTCCGGGCGGAGCGGTTGGTGATCGAGGTGGACGGTCGCCACTTCCATGGCGAGGCAAGGTTCGAGTCCGATCGCTGGCGCCAGAACGCGCTGGTCCTGGACGGGTGGCGGGTGCTCCGGTTCACCTGGGCGATGCTCGAGCGCTATCCGGACCGGGTGGTGGCGGCGATCGAACAGGCCCTGGCGGCAGAATCGCCCGCGCGTCGCGCGGCCTGAGCGTCTCCGCGCTCAGTGGTTCTGATGAGCGCGCGATCCTGCTTCAGGAGACCTGGAGACCCTCCATCGCCTGCTGCGCGGGCGCGTTGTACTGGGGGGCGTTCCCGGGAACCGAGGACGCGAACAGCCCCGCGGAGCCGTTCTCGAGGTCGACGATCACCACGGTGAGCAGCTCGTTGGTCGCCTCGAGACCGGGGATCGAGAAGCTGAGATCGGATGTCATGATCCAGCCGTCGTGACCGTCGACGGTCATCGCCTGGCTCGAGGTGTCGTGGCGGGTCACCTCGGCGTTGCCGTAGAAGGTGCCGGTGACGCAGCGCAGCACGATCTCCGCGCCGTCCTTCGGCGCGAAGAACCCGTCACCGGCGACCAGCTCGCCGACCATCACCGCGGCCCCCCACCCCAGAGTGGCCGTCCGCTCGGTCTCCACGTACTGCTGCAGCACGTCTCGGCCGAACGGGACCTCGGTGTTGGGCAGCGGGGCTCCCCACGGAGACGGCAGCATCGGGTACGACAGCGGGCCGCTGTGCACGCGGCCGTCGTTGGGTTGCGGACTCGGGCTGCTGCTCGCCTCGGGTTTCGGGCAGACGTCGGCACTGGGGTCGCCACCGGGCACGCCGGGCAGCCCGCCGAGCACACCCCCCAGACCACGCACGGCGAGGACCACCAGGACCACCAGCACGACCGCGACGGCGATCAGGCCGATCAACCACCCACGACCCTTGCGGCCGCCGGGTGCGGCGGGTGGCAGCGGGGTCGGACCGGTCGACCCCGACGGTCCGGGCGACCCCGACGGTCCGGGCGACCCCGAAGGTCCGGGTGGCGGGGCGGCCGCGGGGCCGCCCGGCTGGGTCGTCAGCTGGTTGGTCCAGCCACGACCGTCCCAGTAGCGGTACGCGCCGGGCTGGTTGCCCGGGTCGGGGTACCAGCCGGCTGCGCTCATGCTGGAGGAGTCTAGGCGCGCCCACGGGCCGGAGCAGGCACAATGGCGGGGTGGCCCAGTCCCTGATGGATGATCTCGCCGATCCGGAGGAGCCGCCGACCTCTCGGCGTCCGCGCCGTCCGATCTCGGCGCTGACCGTTGTCGGGATTCTCCTGCTGGTGGCCGGCCTCGGGTGCCTCGGCTGGGTCGCGTGGCAGTACTTCGGGACCAACGTGACGTCGGAGAAGGCGTTCCACCAGGAGACCTCCCAGCTCCGGGACAAGTGGTCGCAGCCGGCCGAGGAGTCCGGCAGCGGTTCCGGCGACACGGAGGGCAAGGGCGAGCTGGCGCCGGCCGTGATCCCGGGCGACGCCATCGCCCTGCTGCGGATCCCCGCCTTCGGATCCGACTACGAGGTGCCGATCCTGTCCGGGACCGATCTCTCGTTCCTCAACCGCGGTGTGGGTCACTACACCAGCACGGCACCCCCCGGACGGATCGGCAACTTCGCCATCGCCGGACACCGCGTCACGCACGGACAACCCTTCTCCCGGCTGCTCGAGCTGGACAAGGGGGACGAGGTCATCGTGGAGACCCGCGACGCCATCTACACGTACGTGATGGACGGCTCGCCCCGGAACCTGACCGTCGACGACACCCAGACCTGGGTCCTCGACCCCGATCCGCACCAGCCCGGCGCCCAGGCCACCGAGGCGCTGATGACGCTGACGACCTGTCAGGACCTGTTCCACTCACCGGACCGCTCAGTCGGGTTCGCCCATCTCGCGAAGACCGTCGAGAAGCCCTAGCTGGCCGGTCGAGGACCCGACCGACTGCTTGACGCGATTGGCGGCGTGGCCTATTGTGGACTAATAGTTAGTGCACTAATAGATAGGACACGAAGTGACGACGATGGTCGATCGAGCCAGGTACGCCGCCGACGAGGAGCGCAGCCTGGACTTCGTCCAACGAGTGATCGCGTCCTCCGCGGTGGGTCTGTTCATGGGTTCGCTTGCTGTGGTCCTGGCCGCCTATCTCGCGGCCGGCGGGGTGCACGACCTGCCGCGCGACAGCGTGATCGGACTCTGGGTGATGACCGGTGTCATCGGCCTGGTCACCGCGGCCGCCGTCCTGGTTCTGCACCGCCGGCACTGGTACGCACCGTGGGTGCTGCTGGGACTGCTGCCGATGCTGGTCTCGGCGTACTGGATCCTGTGACCGCGCGTCGCGACGGCGATTCGTCCAGTGACCAGACGATGACCGCCGAACCCGATCTGCTGGCCCTGGAGAGCCAGGTCTGCTTCGCCCTGGCCGTCGCCTCGCGCCGGGTGATCGGTCTGTACCGTCCGGTGCTGGAGCCTCTCGGGCTGACCCATCCGCAGTACCTGGTGATGCTCGCGCTGTGGCAGCACGAGCCGCTGACGGTCCGTCGGCTCGGCGAGCTGGTCAGCCTGGAGCCGGCCACGCTGTCGCCGCTGCTGAAGCGTCTGGAGGCGATCGGGTATCTGCTCCGCACCCGCGACGTGGCGGATGAGCGCAGCCTGAAAGTGACCTTGACCGAGTCGGGTCGCGCCCTTCGCGGCCAGGCGCTCGCGGTTCCGCCGACGATCATGGCGAAGCTCGAGATGAACGTCGACGAGCTCGGCGGGCTGCACGCGGTGCTCACCGACGTGATCGCCCACACCGAGGGCAAGGTCTAGCTGGCCGGCCCTCGGTGGGCGTTCGTGGCTCAGGCGAGCAGCTTGGCCTTGGCCGCGGCGAACTCCTCCGGCGTGAGCACGCCGGCGGCCTGCAGGTCGGCGAGCTGCTGCAGCTGGCCCAGCAGGTCGGCGCTGCCGGCGGCGGCCGGAGCCGGGGGAGCGGGCGGGGCAGGCGGCGCGGGCTGAGCGGCCGGGGCAACCGGGGCGGCCGCCTGGGCCTGCGCGGCGGCCTGCTGGTCGTACTTGTTCTGCTGGTGGTGCGAGACGGCTCCGGCGGTGGCCTGAGCCGTACCGGCGATGACAGCGGTCCGAGCGGCGACGCCGATCAGACCCGGACGACCCCTACGACGGCCCATGGGCATGATTTCTCCTCGGTGTTAGGCGGAGCGGTGGTGGTGCGGAACTGTGCTCAGGCGGTTGCGGAGACGCCGGCGAGCTCGGCGACCTCGTTGACGACCTCGGCCGGGAAGCGCTGGGCGGAGATGACGACCGCTCCGGTGTCGCGGACGGCGGCGGCGATCGAACGAGCCCAGGTGTTCTCGAACAGGAACACGAGCACCGACGTGCCGGGCTCGACCTCCTCGATCAGCTCGTCGAGGTCCTCCTGACCGACCAGTCCGCTGCCGGTCGTCTCGATCAGGGTCAGGTCGAACTCGTCGCCCAGGCTCTCGATCTCCAGGACCTCGGTGCTGCCGTCCTCCGCCCGCCGGACCAGGACGAGGTCGAGCAGCTTGATGACGCCGCTGTCGAGGGTCGTCAGGACGGCCTCGCGGATCTGGTCGGGAACGTGCTCCGACGGGAACGCCACGACGTACAGATCCGCCGGGCCGTAGGTCTCCACTGTCACTGTCATCGCTCTCTGATCATGAACGGCCACGGTGGCCGACCCGAATGTACCGCTCGCGAGTCGGCGAGCAGCAGACGGCCGAAGCGACACGGGCACCGGTCAGGGCATCGGTACCTTGACGTCGATGCCGCCCTCCACGGTCAGTCGGCCCGCGATGGTGGTGATCGTGGGCGCGGGGACGAAGCCGCCGGCGAGCAGGGCCTCGCCCTGCCGGAACCGGGAGGCCTGGGCCAGCAGCTGTCGCGGTACGAAACCGAAGAGATCGCCTAGCTCGGTCAGGTCGTTGGGCGAGTTCATCCGCATCAGGGTCAGGTTGTCGCACTGGCTGACGATGCCGGTGTGCACCTTCGACGGACGCTGGGTGGACAGCAGCAGCCACAGGCCGTACTTCCGTCCCTCGGCGGCGATCTGGATGATCCGGTTGCGCACCGCCCGGCCGAGCAGCGACTCCAGGTCCGGTGAGCACAGGTTGTGCGCCTCATCGATGACCAGCAGCACCGGTCGACGTTCCTCACGTCGGTTCCAGAGGTCGTTCAAGACGCTCAGGGCGACGGTGAGCTGCTCGTCCTGGCGCTCCAGGCTGCCGAGATCGAGGACCGTCGCGGCTGGGCGTTCGGCGATGATGTCGGAGGCCGAGGGGTGGTCCAGGGCCCAGATCTCCCAGTCGAGCAGCCCGAGGTTCTCCAGCCGTCGGCCCAGGGCCTGGCTGCCCGGATCGTCGGATCCGAGCAGGGAGGCGCCGAACTCTCGCGGATCCCGCACCTCGGTCGTGGGCTGGTGGTGCACCATCGCGTTGAACTCCTCGCGGTGGATGACGGGATCGAGGCGCATCAGGGCACCCCGCGAGGCCAGGTCCATGGACCGCAGCCGGGCCCGCAGGGCGTCCGGCCCGTCACCGCGGCGGAGCACCCGTACGGGACGGTCGGCGAGCTGACCGGCCGTCTCCGGGTGGACGTGGGGCAGAGTCTCGCCGAGACGGACGAAGTCGCTGTTCGGATCGAAGATCACCATCGGCAGCCGGGTGCGGAGGAGGATCTGCTCCAGGGCCACCCCGAGCGCGTACGTCTTCCCCGACCCGCTCTGTCCGCACCAGAAGGTGTGCCGGTTGATCCGCTTCGGGATCAGCCCGACCGGGACCGACGGGTCGCTGACCAGGGTCCCGATGGGCAGGGTGGCTCCGGAGGCCTCGAAGAAGTCGCGGACGGCAGTGGGGTCGCTGCGCCGAGCCGAACCCGATCGGAACGGTGCAGGGGTGACCGGACCGGGCAGGATCGAGCCGGCCGCCCAGGTGGTGGTCTCGGTGACCTCGTCGACGGACTCGACGTAGCCCAGGTGCTCGGCACCCGCACCGTCGGCGATCGTCACGTAGTCGCCCGGCCGCAGACCCTCCTCGGCCGAGGTCCGGAGTCGGAAGGACCGACCGTCGGGAGACGACACGATGGTCGGTGATCCCACGTCCTCGGGCGACTCTGCCTCTGCTGCCATCTGTCCTCCACGGTCGTCGTCTGCACCGAACCGTGGCACGTCCGGCCCTCGGCGGGCAACGGCTGGTCGCCGGAATCCCCCGGATAGGGTGACGGACCGTGACCGCAGCAGCCGCACCAGACGACCACCGCGCACTCGTCGACGCCGTCCGGGACCTGGCCGTGATCCACGGCGAGGTCCGGCTGGCCAGTGGCAGGACCGCCGACTACTACGTCGACCTCCGCCGGGTGACCCTGGACGGTGCGGCCGCCCCGCTCGTCGGCCGGGTGATGCGGGCGCTGGTCGCCGACTGGGACTTCGAGGCAGTCGGGGGGCTGACTCTCGGCGCCGACCCGGTGGCGACCGCGATGCTGCATGCCGCCGCCGCCGAGGGTGGCCGGTTGGACGCGTTCGTGGTCCGCAAGGCCGAGAAGGCCCACGGCCTGCAGCGTCGCATCGAGGGTGCGCCGGTCGAGGGTCGACGGGTGCTGGCGGTGGAGGACACCAGCACCACGGGCGGCTCGGTGCTCACTGCCGTCGAGGCGCTGCGGGACGCGGGCGCGGAGGTGGTGGGTGTGGCGGTGATCGTCGATCGGGACACTGGCGCGAGGGAGAAGATCGAGTCCATCGGGCTGCCGTACCGGTACGCGATCTCCCTGGCGGATCTCGGTCTGTCCTGACCTCTCCAGTCGGGATGGTCCTCGGCTCACACTAGGGTGGGTGGCACCTCTGAGATTAGGAGCTATCCGATGGGTACAGCCATCACCGTGATCATCATCCTGCTGGTGGTCGTGGCGGTCATCGCGCTCGTGGCGATGAGTGCCTACAACGGCTTCGTGAAGTCACGCAACCTGATCCAGGAGTCCTGGCGTCAGGTCGACGTGGAGCTCAACCGGCGCTACGAGCTGATCCCGAACCTGGTCGAGACGGTCCGGGCCTATGCGGCCCACGAGCGCAACACGCTCGAGGACATCACCCGGCTGCGCAGCCAGGCCCAGCAGCTCTCCCAGTCCGAGGGTGGACTGCCGAGCCAGCAGCGCGCGGATGTGGAGGCCGAGCTGTCGGGCGCCGTCCGGAACCTGATCGTCAGCGTCGAGGCGTACCCGGATCTGAAGAGCAACACCAACTTCCTCGAGCTGCAGCGTCAGCTGGCCGAGACCGAGGACCGGATCGCCAACGGTCGGCGCTACTACAACGCCAACGTCCGGGTCTACAACACCAAGGTCGAGTCCGTCCCGACCAACATCATCGCCAACGTGTTCAAGTTCGAGAAGGCGACGTACTTCGAGGTCAACGACCCGGCCGTACGACAGGCGCCGAACGTCAGCTTCGGCGAGATCGCCTACCGCGGCGACCAGCAGCAGCAGCCCGCACCATCGCAGGGACAGCTCCCGCAGCAGGGCGCCCCGGGCTACGACAACCTGCCGAACCCGCAGCAGCAGTACGCGCCGCCGCCCCAGCAGTCGCCGCCCCAGCAGTACGCGCCGCCGCCGCAGCAGACGTATGCCCCGCCAGCACCTCAGGGTCAGCAGTACCAGCAGCCCCAGTACCAGCAACCCCCGCAGCACTCGGCGCCGCCCCAGCACTACGCGCCGCCGCAGCCCCAGAGCGACCCCACGCAGGACAACCCGAGCTCGCCGCAGCACTACGCCCCGCCCCAGACCGGCGGCGGGCAGCCCAGCGGTCAAGCGGGCTCGCCGTCTTCGGGGTCCCAGCAGCCCGGCAGCGCACCTGGTGGCTACCAGCCGCCCAACACCCAGTGACGGAGACGCCCGCGTGATCTACCAGCAGCTCGGAACCTCCGGTCTCACCGTGTCGGTGGTCGGACTGGGGTGCAACAACTTCGGGGCGCGGATGGCCGACGAGGACGTACCGACAGTCGTCGGTGCCGCCATCGACGCCGGCATCACCTTGTTCGACACCGCGGATGTGTACGGCAACGCCGGTGGCTCGGAGACCCTGCTCGGGCAGGCGCTGAAGGGTCGCCGGGACGAGGTGGTGATCGCCACCAAGTTCGGCATGGACATGGGCGGGGCCAACGGACCGGACTGGGGGGTGCGCGGTTCGCGTCGCTACATCCGGCTCGCGGTCGAGAGCAGCCTCCGGCGGCTGGGAACCGACTGGATCGATCTGTACCAGCTGCACCGACCCGATCCGCACACCCCGATCGAGGAGACCCTGGCCGCGCTGTCGGAGCTGGTGACCGAGGGCAAGGTCCGCTATCTCGGTTCCTCGAACTTCACCGGTTGGCAGGTGGTCGACGCCGACTGGACCGCCCGCTCCGGTGGTCACGAGCGGTTCGTCTCGGCGCAGAACGAGTACAGCTGGCTCAACCGGCGGGTCGAGTCCGAGCTCGTACCGGCCCTCGAGCACACCGGACAGGGGCTGTTGCCGTTCTTCCCGCTGGCCCGGGGCCTGCTGACCGGCAAGTACCAACGGGGCGCCACCGCGCCGGACGGCACCCGGCTGGCGAGCCAGAGTGAGGTGCTGGCCGCTGCCGACTTCGACACAGTCGAGGCTCTGCAGTCGTTCGCCGACGAGCGCGGGCTGACCCTGCTGCAGATCGCGATCGGCGGTCTGGCGGCGATGCCGTCAGTCGGTTCGGTGATCGCGGGCGCGACGAAGGTGTCCCAGATCGAGGCCAACGTGGCCGCCGGGCTCTGGCAGCCCAGCGCCGAGGACCTGCAGACGTTGGTCGACCTGACCGCCTGAACCGGCGACCGCTTGAGCGGCTCGCTACCGTCGAGCCATGAGCGCCCCGGCCGGCTGGTATCCCGACCCGGCGGGTGCGCCGGGTCGCTACCGGTTCTGGGACGGTCGGACCTGGGGCGCGGCCACGTCGGAGGGCCCGGGCGGCGGTCCACCAGCTACGCAGCCCCCTTCGGCGTACCAGCCGATAGGCGTCCGCCCCAACCCGGATCCACGTCTCGTCGGCCCGCCACCGCGTCGGCGGTGGGGCTGGTGGTTGGCTGCCGTGGCGGTGCTGATGGCGGTCGTCGTCGTCGGGGTGCTGGTGGTCCGATCGCTCGGGGGCGACTTGCTCGACGGGCCCGACGCACCGGGCGAGGGCCAGAGTCCGGACCCGTGTGCGAGCGCGCTCACCTCGGACAGCCCGATGGCCCCGGCGAGCGGCGATCGCGTCCGCAGTGGCGAGCTCTCCTACCCGCGGCTACCGGCGCCGTTCGACCCGCCGATTCCGGACGACCGTACGCCGTTCGGCCACGACGTCCAGAGCCAGCAGGCCTTCGTGGAGCGGTCCGCGGACGGCGAGACGACCTGGGTCGCTTGGGCGCTGATCGCCCGGCTGCTGGCCGGCGACGGGTTCTACGGACCGGAGCAGGGCGCGGGTGTGGTCGCGAACTGCGTCGTGGCGCTGTTCTACGACGACCACGAGATCGCCCGCACCGACACCCGCCGAGAGGCGCTCACGGTGGACGGCCACGAGGCGTACCTGATCGAGGCGCATCTGACCTTCGACATCCCCGGCATCGTGGCCAAGGGCGAGACCATGATCGTGGTGGTGGTCGACGTGGGCACCGACGGCGAAGCGGGACTCTTCTACGGGACCATCCCGGACAACGCCCCGCAGTTCCTGCCGCCGATCCGGGCCGCGCTGGCCGATCTTCAGGTCGGCTGAGTTCGACCTACAGCTCGGCGGTGGGTTGCGTCGGCGCGGCGGCTGCGGCCAGTGCCTGCTTGGCCCGGCGCTTGTGCAGCAGGTACTCCAACAGCATCGGGATCACCGAGATGAACACGATCAGGATCAGGGCGGCTTCGAGGTTGTCGTGGATGAACGGGACCGTGCCGAGGTAGTACCCGAGGGTCGTGATCCCGCAGACCCACAGCACACCGCCGATCGCGGTGTAGGTGATGAACCGGCGGAAGTCCATCTTGCCGACGCCGGCGACCAGGGTGACGAAGGTGCGGACGATCGGCACGAAGCGGGCCAGGATGAGGGCCCGGTTGCCGTACTTCTCGAAGAACACGTGGGTCTTGTCGACGTACGACTGCTTGAAGATCTTGCCCATCAAGCCCGTTCGCGGCTTGAACAGCGGCGGGCCGATCTTGCGGCCGATCCAGTAGCCGGTCACGTTGCCGAGCACGGCGGCGACGGTGAGCACCACGCAGACGAAGAACAGGCTGTGGTCGATCACGCCGATGGCGACGAACAGCCCGACCGTGAACAGCAGCGAGTCCCCCGGCAGGATGGCGAACAGCCCGCACTCGGCGAAGATGATGAAGGCGACACCCCACAGGGCGTACGGTCCGAAGAGGTGAATCAGGTTCTCGGGATCCATCCAGGCCGGCAGCAGCATCGGCGTCAGCAGGGCGGCGTCGAGTGCGGTCACCGGGTAGAGGATACCGTTCGGCCTCGTGGAAACCCCAAGAAACGGCGACGTGAGCCTGGGCACGCTACCAGGGGGTCCGCCGGACCATGGAGTGGGTCCCCATCCGCAGCCGTGGCCCGAGGGCGCCGAGTGGGACGCCGACCTGCTCGCCGAGGGTGACCGCCGGAACGTCGTCGACGAGTTCCGCTACCGGACGGTGTCGTCGATCGTGGCCGAGCTGGACGTCCGGCGCCATCCGCTGCGGGTGGCCATCCAGAACTGGGAGCACGACTTCAACATCGGCTCGATCGTGCGGACCGCGAACGCGTTCAACGTGGCCGGGGTGCACATCCTGGGCCGGCGCCGGTGGAACCGGCGGGGCGCGATGGTCACCGACCGCTACCTGCACGTTCACCACCACGCCGAGGTGGCCACCTTCGCCGCGGCGATGGCCGCCGACAACTACGCCATCGTCGGCGTCGACAACCTGCCGGGATCCGTGCCGCTGGAGAGCGCGCGGCTGCCCGAGCGGGTCTGCCTGGTCTTCGGCTCCGAGGGGCCGGGGCTGACCGACGAGCTCGTCGCGGCGTGCGAGCAGCTGGTGTCGATCAGCCAGTACGGCTCGACGCGCTCCCTGAATGCCGGTGCGGCTGCCGCCATCGCGATGTATCACTGGTCGCTGCAGTGGGCCGTGCCGGACACGGTGTGAGTCGAGAGCTGTGCACGAGCCCTGAGCTCAGACGCGCTTCCGGCCCGGCGGCAGGAGCACGCCGAACACCGCCAGTCCCACGACCGGGAGCAGCGGCCAGATCGGGTTCAGACCGTTCGGACCGACCATGCCCGCGGTGGCCATCACGGCCAGCCCGGCGCAGACGCAGAGCGCCGCGCAGATCGGGCGCCAGGTGGCGGGGGACGGTCGCGGGTCCGGGCGAGGAGACTCGAAGCGCCCGAAGATCAGCACGAACCCGAAGGTGACGGCCAGCAGCACCAGCCACCACACCGGACGGGTCAGCCACCACGCCGCGCTCAGCGGTTCCAGCCCCAGCCCGACGCCGCCCAGCGCGACCAGCAGTGAGGAGACCGCCACCATCGAGGTGAGGTGCCACAGGAACCAGGTCATGATCCGCGAGTTCAGCACCACGGTCACCAACCAGACCCGCGGCCGCTGCAGCCAGCGCGTCAGCGGTGCCTCGGCCAGCAGCACCAGCCCGGCCTGCAGCATGCCGAGGAAGGCCATCGTCACCCGGGTGGGGTTGGAGTTGCTGATCTCGTCACCGGCTGCCGTGATCATCGACACCGGGTACGGACCGAGCCCGACCAGCACCGCGAGACCGACGGCGCCGATGCCCGCCAGGATCAGCTTGCGGCGAACCGTCGCGAGCCGGCCGTCCAACCAGGCGTACCCGAACTGGTGGAAGCTCGCCCACACGATCAGGTAGTTGGGGTAGCCGGCCAGCTCGGAGCCGGTGCCGATGCTGATCACGTCGACCAGACCGGCCAGCACCACCCCACCGGCGATGGACCACCAGCCGAACCGCTCCCAGAGCACCAGGCAGGCGGGCGCGAACGCGATGACCAGCAGGTACGCCGCCAGGAACCAGGTCGGGATGAGGGCCATCTGCGACAGGATCTGCACCCGCTCGGGCGTCACCCCGGCGGCCAGCAGGATGATGCAGGCCGCCAGCCAGACCAGCAGCAGCGGGATCAGCGGCAGACCGAGACGGCGGAGCCGGGCGCGCAGCCAGCCGCCGTACCCGATTCCCTTGCGCCGCGCCGAGCGCCAGGAGAGACCGTTGGCGTAGCCGCCGACGAGGAAGAACACCGGCATCACCTGGAACACCCAGGTCAGGGGATGCGACCAGAGCGCGTTGTCCAGCACCCCGTGCGGCTGGATGCCGGCGGGGTCGACAGCCACGATCGTCCAGTGCCCGAGCACCACCACGGTGATCGCGGCGGCCCGGAGGAAGTCGATCACCCGGTGCCGGGTGGGTGGTGTCGCGGCCGCGACCCGTTCGGCGCGGGACATCTGGGGTTGGGCCGTCGGCATGGAGGTCATGGTGCCACTCCAGCGGGGGCGGGGTGCCCCCTTCGTCAGGGAGACGTAGACGTGTGTCGGTGGTCACACCTAGGTTGTCTGCAGCGCCACCCGGATCGGTCCGGTCTCGGGTGCCGCTCGGGGGGCTCGGCGGACCTCCGCATCCTGGTCCAGCTGTGCCGAAGGAGCCCCGCGTGCACCGTTCCCCCCGTACCCGTCGTCGGTCGAGCCGGACCGTGCGCCTGGCCCTCGCGGTCAGCCTGGCGCTGGTCGCCGCCCTCGGGTTGGTCAGCCTGCCGCCCTCCCTCTCTGCGCAGGCCGCCGTGCGGACGGCCGCACTGGTCGGCAGCTTGCAGTCAGAGCTCGGTTGCCCGGGCGACTGGCAGCCGGAGTGCGCGCAGACGGAGCTGGCCAAGGACCCCACCGGCACCACCTACAGCGCGGTGTTCTCGGTTCCGGAGGGAACGTGGGAGTTCAAGATCGCGATCAACGACTCCTGGGACGAGAGCTACCGCGCCGACGGCACCAAGGGCGAGTCCAACAGCCCGCTCGTGCTCGCCGGCACCGCCGAGGTCCGGGTGGTCTACGACGACACCACGCACAAGACGACCGTCACCCCGACCGATCTCGGCGGCGATCAGGTCACGGCCGCGGACCGGCGGCTGGCGACCGACAGCCTGCGCAACCGGCTGACCAGGGAGCGGTTCTACTTCCTGATGGCCGACCGGTTCGCCAACGGGTCGACCGCCAACGACCGTGGCGGACTGACCGGCGATCGCCTGGCCACCGGCTACGACCCGGCGGACAAGGGGTTCTACCACGGCGGTGACCTGAAGGGCGTGACGGACAAGCTCGACTACATCAAGGGCCTGGGCACCACGTCGATCTGGCTGACTCCGTCGTTCAAGAACCGCCCGGTGCAGGGCAGCGGCGCCAACGCCAGCGCCGGATACCACGGCTACTGGATCACCGACTTCACCCAGATCGACCCGCACCTGGGCACCAACGCCGAGATGAAGACCCTGATCGACAAGGCTCACGCCAAGGGCATGAAGGTCTTCTTCGACATCATCACCAACCACACCGCTGACGTGATCGACTACGCGGACCCGAACGCCGGGGGTGGCGAGCCCTACACCTACATCAGCAAGGCGCAGACCCCCTACAAGACGGCGGAGGGCACCCCGTTCGACGATCGCGACTACGTCAACAAGCCGTTCCCGCCCTTGGCTGCCGACACCTCGTTCCCGTACAAGCCGGTGTTCGATGCGCCGGCGGATGCGACCGTCAAGGTGCCGTCCTGGCTGAACGACCGCACGCTGTACCACAACCGGGGCAACTCGACCTACAGCGGCGAGAACTCCACCTACGGGGACTTCGCCGGTCTGGACGACCTGTTCACGGAGAACCCGAAGGTCGTCACGGGCATGGAGGACATCTACAACGCCTGGGTGGATCTCGGCATCGACGGCTTCCGGATCGACACCGTCAAGCACGTGAACCTGGAGTTCTGGCAGCAGTTCTCGCCGACCGTGCTGGAGCACGCCCGGCAGCGGGGCAATGACGACTTCTTCATGTTCGGCGAGGTCTACGACGCCAACCCGGCGTACACGAGCACCTTCACCACGGCCGGCAAGCTGCCCGCCACCTTGGACTTCGGCTTCCAGGGCGCGGCGCAGCAGTTCGTCGCGGGCAAGAACGCCACGGTGCTGCGGGACCTGTTCGCCGGGGACGACTACTACACCGACGCCGATTCCAACGCCTACGAGCTGCCGACCTTCCTGGGCAACCACGACATGGGCCGGCTGCCTGCGCTGCTCGGCACGGCCGACAACAAGCTGAAGCGAGTGGAGCTGGCCAACCAGCTGATGTTCCTGACCCGCGGGCAGCCGGTCACCTACTACGGCGACGAGCAGGGCTTCATCGGTGCCGGTGGGGACAAGGACGCCCGGCAGGACATGTTCGCGACCAAGACGCAGCAGTACGCCGACGAGGCAAACCTGTACGGATCGGGGGCGAGCGGAGCCAAGGACCGCTACGCCACCGACCCCGACCTCTACCTGCTGATCAAGGAGCTGTCGAAGCTGCGGAGCAAGCACCCGACGCTCGCCGACGGTGCTCAGATCAGCCGGTACGCCGACGCGGGGCCGGGTGTCTACGCGTTCAGTCGGATCAACCCGGCCGACGGCCGCGAGTACGTCGTGGCCGTGAACAACTCGACCGAGACCAAGAGCGCCGACTTCGACACCTACAGCGCCCAGATGCTCTACCGGCCCGTCTACGGAACCGACACCGCCGTCCCCTCGCGGCGAGATGGCAGGGTGAAGGTCAGCGTGCCGGCCATGGGGGTCTCGGTCTGGAAGGCCGAGCGACGAGCCGACGCCGGCGCAGGAGCGCCCGTGCTCCTCGCCCGTGCCCCCGGCAGCGGTGCCGCCTTCAGCGACCGGGCCAAGATCAGCGGCGCCGTGCTGGACGATCGATTCGCCCAGGTGACCGCTGCCTGGCGGCTGGCCGGGGACACCGACTGGACCACGCTCGGCACCGACGACAGCGCTCCGTTCGCGATCTACCACGACGTCTCGAACCTGCCCAAGGGATCCCTGGTCGAGTACCGGCTGGTCGCCAAGGACCTGCGCGGGCGGTACGCCGTGGCCACCACGTCGGGCGTCGTGGGGACCAAGGGCACCGACGCCGAAGGCCCGGGGACCGGCGCGGGGCCGGTGACGCAGCCGAAATTCGCTTCGATCCCGGGCAGCCACAACTCCGAGATGGGTTGTCCGGGGGACTGGCAACCCGAGTGCGACCAGGCCCAGCTCACGCGGGACACGAACGACGACATCTGGAAGGCCACTGTCGCCGTGCCGGCCGGCTCGTATGCGTACAAAGTGGCGATCGACAAGAAGTGGGATGAGAACTACGGCGCAGGGGGCGTTCCGAACGGGGGCGACATCGGTTACACCGCCCCGGCCGGCAAGCCGATCACGTTCTTCTACGACCACCGCACCAAGAACATCCAGAACACCGCCCAGGGCGATCTGGTGGCGGCGGCCGGCAGCTTCCAGTCCGAGCAGGGTTGTGCGGCCGACTGGTCGCCGGACTGCCTGCGGGCCTGGTTGGGTGATCCCGACGGGGACAAGATCTTCACCTGGACGGGTAGCGACATCCCGAAGGGCGACTATGCGTTCAAGATCGCGTTGAATCGCGGGTGGGGCGTGAACTACGGCGACGGGGGAAAGCTGGATGGGGCCGACATCACGTTCAGTGTCCCCGCCGATGGACTCACCGTGCAGTTCCGCTGGGACTCGACGACCAGGATCCCGACCGTCGTGGTGAGCGAGCCGGCCAGCTCGACCGACCTGACCAAGGCCAAGGCGTACTGGGTGAAGCCCGGTCTGCTCGCCTGGCCGGCTGACGCGGTCCCGGCGTCCGACCAGCCGGGGATGATGCGGTGGCTGTTGCAGTCGTCGAAGGACGCCGGCATCACTGTCGACAGTGAGCGGATCCTGGCCGACCGGAACGACGACCTGCGGTTCGACCCGGCCGGGCTGCCCGCCTCGGTGGTCCGTGACTTCCCCTACCTGAAGGGCTATCTCGCGCTGCGCCTGGACGCGTCCGACGCGCGGGTGAAGAAGCTGCTGAAGGGTCAGGTCGTGGTCGGTCAGTACAGCGACGGCTACAAGCTCCGAGACGGCACCGGGGTGCAGACCGCGCTCGTGCTCGACGCGCTCTACGGCAAGGACGCGAAGAAGCAGACGTACGGGATCGACTGGCGCGGGGGTGGCGCCACCTTCCGGCTCTGGGCCCCGACCGCGACGACGGTGTCGCTGCTGAGCTGGCCCGCCGGGTCTGCGGCCGATGCCCCGACCTCGGCGGCGCACCGGTCGGCGATGCGGGCACACCCGGATGGCTCGTGGACGGCCACCGCTGGTGGGCAGCTGAGCGGGGTCCGCTATCTGTACGAGGTCACGGCGTACCAGCCGCAGACGCGGAAGATCGAGACCCAGCTCGTCACCGACCCGTACTCGGTCGCCCTGACCCTGGACTCGACCCGCTCGGTGGTGGTCGACCTGGACGACCAGGCGTACCAGCCGGCGGCCTGGCGCACCACGGCCTCACCGAAGCTGGCCAGAGGCGTGGACTCGACGATCTACGAGCTGCAGGTCCGTGACTTCTCGATCAACGACACGAGCGTGCCGGTGGACCGTCGAGGCTCCTATCTCGCCTTCGCCGACCGGCAAGGCGCCGGTTGGCGGCACCTGCGCACCCTCGCCCAGGCGGGGCTGAACACGGTGCACCTGCTGCCGACGTTCGACATCGCCTCGATCCCGGAGGATCCCGCGAACCGGAAGAGCCCGGACTGCGACCTCGCTTCCTATGCCCCCGACGGCGAGCAGCAGCAGGCCTGCGTGATGGCGATCGCCGGCGACGACGCCTTCAACTGGGGCTACGACCCGTGGCACTGGATGGCGCCGGAGGGCTCCTACACCTCCTCCGCCGAGGCGGCCGACGGCGGTGCCCGGGTGGCCGAGTTCCGCACCATGGTCGGCGGGCTGCATGCCGCCGGCCTGCGGGTGGTGCTCGACCAGGTCTACAACCACACGCCGACCTCGGGGAACGCGAAGACCTCGGTCCTCGACAAGGTGGTGCCCGGCTACTACCAGCGACTCGACGCCAACGGCGCGGTGACCACGTCCACCTGCTGCCAGAACGTGGCCACGGAGAACACCATGGGCGAGAAGATCATGGTGGACTCGACGGTGCTGTGGGCCAAGCACTACAAGATCGACGGCTTCCGCTACGACCTGATGGGCCACCACAGCAGGGCCAACATGCTGGCCGTGCGCGCGGCCCTGGACAAGCTGACGCTGCGCAAGGACGGGGTGGACGGGAAGTCGATCTACGTCTACGGCGAGGGCTGGAACTTCGGTGAGGTGGCGGACAACGCCCGCTTCACCCAGGCCACCCAGGGCCAGCTCGGCGGCACCGGGATCGGCACCTTCTCCGACCGGCTCCGCGACGCCGTCCGCGGTGGCGGACCGTTCGACGAGAACCCGGGCAAGCAGGGCCTCGGCACCGGTCTGGGCACCGACCCGAACGGGGTGGATCCCGACGACGCGGCCGCGGTCAAGGCACGGCTGGCCAACTCGACCGACCTGGCGCAGCTGGGGCTGGCGGGCAACCTGAGGTCGTACGAGTTCCGGACCTACGCCGGGGACGTGAAGCGGGGCGACGCGATCGACTACAACGGCAGCCCGGCCGGGTACGCCGACCAACCCGACGAGGTGATCAGCTACGTCGACGCGCACGACAACGAGACGCTGTTCGACGAGCTGACCTACAAGCTGCCCAAGGACACACCGATGGACCAGCGGGTCCGGGCGAACACGGTGGCGCTGTCGTTCACCGCGATGGCGCAGACCCCGTCGCTCTGGCACGCCGGCACCGATCTGCTGCGGAGCAAGAGCCTGGACCGGAACTCCTACAACTCGGGTGACTGGTTCAACACCCTCGACTGGACCGGCGCCGACAACGGCTTCGGCCACGGTCTGCCGCCCAAGGCGGACAACGAGGCCAAGTGGAAGTACCAGAAACCGCTGCTGGCCGATCCTGCCCTCAAGCCGTCGGCCGAGGACGTCGCCACCGGCACGGCCCAGGCTCAGCAGCTGCTGAAGCTCCGCTTCTCCACGCCGCTCTTCCGCCTCGGGTCGGCCGACCTGATCAAGCAGAAGGTGACCTTCCCGGTCTCGGGCACGGCCGCCGCCCACGACGGCGTGATCGTGATGCGGATCGACGACACGGTCGGCCGCGACGTCGATCCCCGGCTGCGCGGTGCCGTCGTCGTCTTCAACACCGGGCCCCAGCAGGTCGCCCAGTCGGTGCCGGGACTGAGTGGTGTCTGGTCGCTGTCTTCGGTGCAGGCGAGCGGAGCGGATCCCGTGGTGAAGACGGCGGTCTGGGACGCTCGGGCCTCGACCTTCACGGTGCCCGGTCGCACGGTCGCGGTGTTCATGCAGTCCTGAGGTTCGTGGCGGGCTGAGCTGCCTCACGCCGCCATGCTGGGCTCGGGGACATCGGCCATCGACCGAGCCCCCGCGCAGCGGCGAACGATGGAGGGGGATCAACGCGGTCAGACCGAGGACGGCGGGCAGCCAGCGTTCTCTCGACAACCCCGTCGGGAGAGCCCGTTCGGAGGTGGTCGTGAGCACCTCCGACCCCAGCTCGTAACATGAGAAACCTTGACCAAGTTCTCAGATAGGTCCAATGTTGACCTGTGGCCAACCTGTCTGACAGCCGTACAGCTGGTCTTGCGGTGTTCCCACGTCAGTCAGCGGTCGGCTTCGTCCTGGACGATCTCCAGGACGGCATCGCTGCGGGGGTCATCCGGGTCGGCGACCGGCTGCCGTCCGAGGCGGCGCTGGCCGCCCGCTACTCGGTCAGCCGTTCCGTCATCCGTGAGGTGCTGAGGGCCAGCGCAGCGCTCGGTCTCACGGTGACCCGCACCGGCAAAGGGACCTTCGTCGTGGGTCGCCGGGCAGGTGATCTCGTCTTCGGCGACTACTCGTCGGCGGATCTGCTCGAGGTGCGACCGCACGTCGAGGTTCCGGCCGCCGGGCTGGCCGCCTTGCGGCGGACCGAGGAGGACCTGGAGCAGCTGCAGGCCCTGACCGAGGGCATGGAGGCCGAAACCGACCCCCAGGTCTGGATCGGACTGGACGCGACCTTCCACCTGATGGTCGCCGAAGCGTCCAAGAACCCGGTGTTCGCCCAGGTGATCCGGTCGATCAGATCCGCGCTGTCGGAGCAGTCGGCCATGCTCAACGAGCGTTCGCGCCCGCGGCGTGGCCGGTCCGACGCCGAGCACCGCAGCATCACGGCCGCCATCGCCCGCGGCTCGGCGGTGGAGGCCGAGGACGCCATGCGGTTCCATCTCGACCAGGTCCACGACGCCGTGGTCGACTCCCTGTCCGATCTCCCGCCTCCCTGAGGGCGGCGGAAGAACCCACAGCTCCACCGGCGACGCAGGGTCCGTCATCCCGTCCGAAACCCCTCGGTCGGCACGCCCCGCGCCGCCCGCCAGGTGCCCCAAGACACCTGGCACCCGCTCGCCCTCCCCAGGTGAGCATCCCCCCACGAATCGAGGCACAGTGACGCAAGTCGACACCGAACCCAGCAACCCCCACTCCTCCCACAACGCTCATCTCAACGCCGAACAGGTCGGCTACAAGCAGACGTTGAGCCGTCGACACGTCCAGATGATCGCCATCGGTGGCGCCATCGGCACCGGACTCTTCCTCGGCTCCGCGTCCCGACTGCACAGTGTCGGCCCGGCCCTGCTGCTCAGCTACGCGTTCGTCGGCGTGATCGCCTACTTCTTGATGCGCGCTCTCGGTGAGCTCGTTCTCCACCGGCCGACGTCGGGCGCCTTCGTCTCCTACATGCGCGAGTTCTACGGCGAGAAGGCCGCGTACGTCACCGGCTGGATGTACTGGCTCAACTGGGCCCTGACGGGCATCGCCGAGCTGTCGGCCGTCGGCCTGTACGTCCAGTACTGGATCCCGACCATGCCGACCTGGGCGACCGTGCTGATCGCGCTGGCGGTGGTGCTGGTGATCAACCTGCTGTCCGCCCGCGCGTTCGGCGAGTTCGAGTTCTGGGCCGCCATCGCGAAGGTCGGCGCCATCGTGGTCTTCCTGGTGGTCGGCACCATCGTGGTCGTCTTCGGGCTGAACGTCGGCGATCACAAGGCCGGCTTCTCCAACCTGTGGAGCAACCCGGGTGGCTTCTGGCCGACCGAGGACCCCTACAACTGGTACGGCCCGCTGCTGGTGATGTCCGGCGTCGTCTTCGCCTACGCGGCGATCGAGATGGTCGGTGTCGCGGCGGGTGAGATGGAGAACTCCGAGCGCGAGGTGCCCAAGGCGGTCAACGCGGTGATCTTCCGGATCGGCGTGTTCTACTGCGGCTCGATCCTGCTGCTGGTCTGCATGCTGCCCACGCAGGACTACACGGCCGGCACCAGCCCGTTCGTCACCGTGTTCTCCAGGATGGGACTGACCTGGATGGCCAGCGTGATCCAGGCCATCCTGATCGTCGCTGCCATGTCGAGCCTCAACTCGGGCCTGTACTCCACCGGTCGGGTGCTGCGCAGCCTCGGCATGTCGAAGCAGGCTCCGGCCTTCACCCTGAAGATGAGCAGCCAGGGTGTCCCGTGGGCCGGCATCGTGATGACCTCGGTGGTCTTCGTCTTCGGCGCGGTGCTGAACTACCTCGAACCGGACGCCTTCGAGATCGCGCTGGAGGCGGCGGCCATCGGTGTCGTGTTCACCTGGGCGACGATCTTCCTCAGCCAGCTGCGGTTCCGCCAGCTGGTCAACCGCGGCGTGCTGCCGGCAAGCAAGTTCCCAGCCCCCGGCTATCCGTGGACCAGCTACGTCGGGCTCGCCTTCCTGCTCTTCGTCCTGGTCGGCATGTGCATCTCCGGCTGGCAGTCATCCCCGTACTTCTGGCACAAGACGACGTTCATCGTCGTCGTGATCGGCATCCCGATCCTCGCGATCCTGCTGGTCATCGGCTGGTTCATCGTGCGGCGCAACGTGATCGCCCACACGAAGGGCCGGATCAAGGCTGTCTGGTCGAACGACGGACCCACCTACCCGGGCTTGACGCCCGAGGAGCAGGACCGTGAGAACGACCCCGGCACCAACCCGATCGATCCGGAGGCGAACTGATGAGGACCGCGATCCGACGGATGCTGACCGCCGCCGTCGCCCTGACCGCCCTGGCCACCGCGACGGGATGCGGCTCGGGTGAGATCAACCAGGACCCGTCGGTCGTCCCCGGGGCCAGTCCGGGTGGCAGTCTGCGGATCGGCATCTCCTTCGACCAGCCCGGTCTCGGCCTGAAGGACGGCGACAGCTACACCGGCTTCGACGTCGACACGGCCACCTACGTGGCGAAGGCGCTGGGTGTGCCGGCTGAGAACATCACCTGGATCGAGGCCGATCCGGGTAACCGCGAGAGCCTGATCACCAGCGGCGCGGTGGACCTGGTGTTCTCGACCTACTCGATCACCGACGAGCGCAAGCAGGAGGTCGACTTCGCCGGTCCCTACTTCGAGGCGCATCAGGACCTGCTGGTCCGCCGCAACGAGGAGGAGATCACCGGGCCGGAGACCCTCGACAACCGGGTGCTCTGCTCGGTGGCGGACACCACCTCGGCCGCCCTGGTCAAGGAGAAGTTCAAGGGCACGATCGATCTGCGGGAGTACTCGAAGTTCTCCGACTGCGTCGCCGCCCTGGACCGCAGCGAGGTGGATGCTGTCACCACCGACGACGTGATCCTGGCCGGCTTCGCGGCCGAACCGAAGTACCGGGGCAAGCTCAAGGTGGTCGGGGACGGCTTCTCCGACGAGCTGTACGGGGTCGGCATCAAGAAGGGCGATACGGCCATGGTCGAGAAGGTCAACGCCGCGCTGAAGTCGTACATCGACGACGGCTCGTGGAAGGCTTCCTTGAACCAGACGGTTCGTCCGTCCGGCTACAAGATCCCCAAGGCGCCGACACCGGGGAGCTGACCGAGGAGACAGGATCGCCGTGGATTCGAGTTCGGGCTCGCTGCAGGAGTTCCTGGGGCAGCACGAGCCGTTCGCGTCACTCGATCCGGCGGCCGTCGCGAGCATCGCGGCGGCCGCTCGGGTCGAGTGCTTCGATGCGGGCGAGCTGATCATGGACGCCTTCCTGGACCCGAACAGCGAGATGTTCGTCATCGTCGAGGGCGAGGTGGACGTCTGGAACGACCGGGACCGCCTGCTCCAGGTGCCCGACGAGCGCCTCGGGCCGGGTGAGGTGTTCGGCTTCTCCTCGATGTTGACCGAGCGGTCGGTGGGCCCACGGGTGCTGGCCGCCGGTCGCACCGAGGTGGCCGCCATCCCCGCCTCGGCTGTCTCGCCGGCCTTCACCTCGGCCGACGGGGCCCGGTTCCTGGCCGCGCACATGGCGGCGGCTCTCCGTCGGGGGGCGCAGCGGCCGACCTACAGCCTGGTCGACGACCTGATCGCCAACGAGCCGCTGGTCGTCGCCCCGACGGACACCGCGTACGAGGTCGCCTGCCGGCTGACCGAGCGGCAGCTGACCGACCTGCACCTGCCGTGCGCGGTGATCGAGCTCGGCGACGGCCGGTACGGCATCGTCAGCGACTCGCTGCTGCGTCGGCACCTGATCGTCGACGGGCGGTCCGGCAGCACACCGGTGGGGCAGCTCCTCGACGCGCCGGCCCCGACCGTACGCCTCGGGGACTCCGCCACCGAGGCCCTGATCCTGCTGCTGGAGACCGACGCCGAGTATCTGGTCGTCGTCGACGCGTCCCGACGACTGCGGGGAGTCGTCGCTCCGCGGGACTTCGCGGTCTCGCCGACCACCGCCGGCGTGTCGCTGCACGAGCAGCTGCGCCGAGCCGACGACACCGACGAGCTGGTCGACCGCGCTCGGCGGGTGACCGGCACCCTGGACGACCTGCTCACCGGGGGTCTGACCTCGCACCGGGTGATCGCGGTCTACTCGACCCTGCTGGACACGCTGGTGCGGCGGGCGATCACCCTGGTCTTCGCCGCTCATCCGGAGCTGTCGGTCGACGCCTTCACGTGGTTGTCGCTGGGCAGCAACGGACGCCGCGAGGCGGTGCCGAGCTCCGACGTCGACACCGCGGTCGTGTTCGCCGACGGACTGTCGCCGGCGGAGATCGAGGCGTACCGGCACGCCTTCGGCGAGGTCCACGACGTGCTGGCCCGAGCGGGAGTCAGCGGCGACCACCACGGGGCCACCGCGCCCCACCCGGCCTTCTCCCGCACCAACGACCAGTGGCGGGCGGCCGGTCGGGAGTGGATGTCGGCTCCGGAGAAGAACAAGGGCGCCGTGATGGCCTCGCTGCTGGTGGACGGTCGCGCGATCTACGGCGACCCCGGGTTGCCCGCGGTGACTCGGGTGTTCTCCGAGCTTCGCCGCCATCACGGAACCATGCGCCTGCTGCTGCAGGAGTCGCTGTCCCACCGGGCGCGGATGCACTCCGTGCTCGACGTGCTGGTGCGCCGGGACGGCGTCTTCGACATCAAGTCCGGCGCGATCCTGCCGGTCGTCAACCTGGCCAGGTGGGCCGCCCTCAGCGTGGGGTCCGCGGCCCTGCCGACGACCGAACGGCTCCGGGTGGCGTCGGGCTCGGCCATGCTCCCGGCCCGGCGGGCCACGAATCTGATCGAGGCGTTCGAGGTCCTCCAGCGACTGCGGCTGCGCTATCAGCTGCTGCAGCTCCGGTCAGGCGAGCGACCCACGGATCAGCTCACTCTGGATCGCCTGTCCCCGATCGACCGGAGCATGGTGAACCAGGCGGTGCGCGAGGTGGCCGCGGCGCAGCGCCGGATGGACAACATCTCCCAGTACGTGCCGATCGACGCCTGGACGGCACCCGAGGAGTCATGAACCCCGTCAGCCCGGCCAGCCCGATCGGCGACCATCCCCCGCACGGGACCCGGATCGCCGTGATCGGCGACGTCGGCGGCCACCTCGCCGAGCTGCGGCGCGAGCTGGTCAGGCTCGGCGCGGACGAGGAGACCGGTGAGCTGCCCCCCGACCTGACGATCGTCCAGGTCGGTGACCTCGTGCACCGGGGACCCGACTCGGCCGGTGTGGTCAGGCTCGTCGACCGTCATCTGCGCGGACGGCCCGGTCAGTGGATCCAGCTGGTCGGCAACCACGAGGCGCAGTACCTGACGGCACCGGCCTTCCACTGGCCCGAGCGTCTGGACGAGGAGTCGGCCGACACCGTACGAGCGTGGTGGTCCGACGGCCTGATGCAGGTGGCGGTGGTGGTGTCGGACGCCGACGATCGCGACGTGCTGATCACCCACGCGGGTCTGACGGCCGGCTACTGGCGGCAGGTGCTCGGCGCACCGATCGACGCCGTCCGGGCCGCCGAGGCCCTGAACGTCCTGATCGGCGACCACGACGGGGTGATCTTCCGTCCCGGTCAGATGCTGCAGGGCGGGGCGCCGGATCTGTCCGCCGGACCGCTCTGGGCCGCGGCGGCGACCGAGCTGGTGCCCGGGTGGCTCGGGGCTGGGATGCCGTTCAGTCAGCTGCACGGGCACACCTCGTTGTACTCCTGGGATCAAGGGCGCTACCTGGCCCGGAAGGAGATCGCGCGGCGGACCACCCTGGACGAGCCGGCGAGGCACGAGAGCACGAAGCTCGGGGCGGTCCGGATCATCGGCATCGACCCCGGGCACGGCCGGGCCGCCGGGGCGTCCTGGCGGGCCTGGCAGCCGGTGACCTCCGGCTGATCTCAGACCCGGGTGGCCCGTTTCGTCATCCAGACGTCGGCGATGGTCTTCAGCCCGAGCAGCAGCAGCACGAGCCAGACGTCCTGGCCGGCCAGGGAGCCCATCGCGGTCACCGTGGGCTGCAGCAGCTCGGGCACCGACGAGGCGTCGAGCTGGCTCAGGATGACGGCGAAGGCGATCAGCACCGCCACGTGCAGCACGATGATCCGCGGGTACGGCTGCAGCATCGCCTTGGCGGGCGAGACCACGTCGCGCTGCCCGGCCCCGAACCAGACCGTGTAGACCTCGACCGTGTAGCGGATCACGATCAACACGATGGGCAGACCCAGGAACAGGAAGCTCGCCTCGACGCCGAGGGTGTAGGCGACGAAGCCGGTGAAGACGGCGTGCACCAGGCAGAACAGCCCGTAGTGGACGCTGAAGAACAGGGCGAGCGTGATCGGCTTGCCGGCGGTCGGACGCCCGTTGATCGTGATGGTCGGTGCTCGCTCGCCCCGGCCGTCACCACGCGCGGTGAGGATGCGGACGGCGTTCCAGGCGCCGATCACGGCGTTCTCCACCCAGAACAGGACGAACACGTTGCCGGCGGGCCACCCGAAGGAGACCACCCCGAGCACGCTGATCGCGTTCAGACCGACGGCCATCGCGACCGGTAGCACCCAGGTGCGGGGGGACCCCTCGATCCGGGTCGACGGGACCGGCGGGGCATAGCTGCCGAGGCTCGGCTCAGTCAGTCTGGGTCACCTTCTTCAGCCCACGAGGGGCGTCGGGGTCGAGACCGAGCCGGCGGGCCAGCCGTTCGATCGTCACCTGGGCGGGGATCGCGAGCACCAGAGGTGCCAGCAACTCGCTCAGGGTAGGTCCCGGCAGGGCCACGTCGCAGGCCGCGCGGAACGCCTCGTCACCGCCGATGCCGAGCACCGGGCTGCCCTTCCCCCGCACCGTCGCGGCCAGCTCGACCAGACCCGGCAGCGTCGGTCCGGACGGTCCGGCCACCAGCAGCGTGACCAGCTCGTGGTCGACGATGGCGATCGGTCCGTGCTTCAGATCGGCGTACGACAGTCCGCGCACCGGCCGCAGGCAGGTCTCCTCCAGCTTCAACGCCACCTCCAGCGTGGTGCCGAAGCAGAGACCGCGGCCGCTGGCCAGCACCTCGTCGGTCCTGGCCAGGGCGTCGACCATCGCGTCCAGGTCACCGGGGGCGTCCAGCAGCGCCTGAGCCTGGGCCGGCACCTCGGCGAAGCCGGCGTCCAGCCGGCCGGGCTCCGCCGCGAAGGCGTCCACGGCGACCGCGAGCGCGGCCACCTGGGTGGTGTAGCTCTTGGTCGCCGGCACGGCCTTCTCGGGCCCGGCCCGGGTCAGCAGCGCGATGTCGGCGGTCTGGGCGAGCGGTGAACCGTCGACGTTGGTCACGGCGATCGTCGCCGACCCACAGGCCTTGGCCCAGTCCAGCGCCTCGACGATCTCCTGGGTGGAGCCGGACTGACTGACCCCGATCGTCACGGTGTCGTGCAGGTTCAGACGCGCGTCGTACAGCGTGGCCACCGACGGCGCGGCCAGCGACGCCGGCACGCCGGCGTGCACCTCGGCGAGATAGCGGGCGTAGATCGCCGCGTTGTCCGATGAACCGCGGGCGATCAGCAGCAGCCGGTGCCGGCCCCGGGCCAGCCCAGCGATCTCCGCGCGGCGGGGGAGGAGGGTGCTCAAGGTCCGGTCCAGGGCCGTGGGCTGCTCGGCGATCTCCAGCGCCATCTGGGTCACGCGGTCGGCTTCCTTGTCCGGCACAGGGTGCTCCTCCATACTGGTCTGCGGTGGTCTTATGTCCCGACCCCATCCGCCTCAGCGAGGAGACGTCGTGGAGCGTGAGTTCGGAGGCACTGCCTTCGGAACCTACCGGGTCGAGCGGCCGCTCGGATCGGCCACCACGAAGCGGGCCCAGGTGCGCGCGATCCTGGAGCAGCTGATCGAGGCCGAGCTGAGTCCCGGTGACGCGATCCCCTCGGAGCGGGTGCTCGTGGTGCGGCTCGGCGTGAGTCGGGTGACGGTCCGACAGGCGATCGCCGACCTGGTCGATGCCGGAGTGCTGGAGCGGGTGCACGGCAAGGGCACCTACGTCACCGGCCCGCAGATCGACTCCCGACTGCACCTCACCTCCTTCTCCCGGGAGATGCGCGACCGCGGGCTGATGCCGGCCACTGTCGTGCTGTCGGCGAGTGAGGAGGCGGCCGACGACGACGTGTCGTACGCGCTCCGGATACGTCCGGGCCGCCCGGTGATCCGGGTCGAGCGCCTACGCACCGCCGACGGCACCCCGATGGCGTACGAGGTCGGCTACTACCCGTCGATCCTCTTCCCCGGTCTGCTCCAGCGCGAGCTCGGTGCACTCTACGACGTGTTCGCCAGCGAGTACGGCGTGGTGGTGACCAGTGGCGAGCAGACGGTGCGAGCCGAGGCCGCCGACGCCCAGCAGGCGCGCATCCTCGGCACCACCAAGCGGGCCCCGCTGCTGGTCCAGGAACGGGTCACCTACGCCGGCGAGCGGGCCATCGAGCTGTCCACGTCGTGGTACCGGGCCGATCGCTACCGGATCCACATGGCCATCACGCCACGCGGTGCCCGCGAGAACTGAGGCGACGATGGGACTTGGTCCGACGCAGGAGCCCGCCTACCGTCGTGGCATGAGTGTGCAGCGGGGGGTCCGACCCTGGTTCACCGCCGGATCACCGTACGAGGAGCTGGCGCTGGTCTACGACCCCTCGGGTCCGTTGCAGCGGGTGGCCCGGCGGAAGAAGAAGCTCGTCTCGCGGGCGATCAGCCTGGGCATCACGCTCGCGATCATGATCGGCATCTATCTCTGGCAGCGGGACCAGTTCAGCTACTCAGCTCCCTGGGTCCTCTACGGGATCGTGCTCGCCATCTCCGTCGCCTTCGGGGTCGTCGCGTTCCTGGCCTGGCGGCAGGCGAGGAAGATCCTCGCCTCGATGGGTCAGGGGATCGCGTTGCGGCTGGGCCGGCCCGGGGTGGAGATCGCCGGAGCGTACGTGTCGTGGGCCGACCTCGGGTCGTTGGCGGTGACCAAGGGGAAGCTCGGGCACGGACCCCAGTTCACCGTGACGCGGACCGACGGGCACTCGCTGTCGGTGCCGCTGGACCAGCTCGAGGTGTATCCGGCGACCCTGGACAGCACAGCTCGGGCCTACTCCGGTGGTCGTTTCGGCGTCGACCTCGCCGCGCTGGAGAACTGAGCCCGCTCGCCAGGAGGCGGAGCAGACCACCCGCACGGTGGTCGTACGGTCGCAGACCCGCGCGGCACCCCGGTCGGACTGCTGCAAGACTGACCCTTGCCGGCCAGGTGCCGGCAACGTTCGGTTCCCGCGCAGAAAGAGTGCCGCCATGCCCATCGCAACTCCCGAGGTCTACGCCGAGATGATCGACAAGGCCAAGCAGGGACACTTCGCCTACCCGGCGATCAACGTCAGCTCCTCCCAGACCCTGAACGCGGCCCTGCAGGGCTTCACCGAGGCCGGCTCGGACGGCATCGTCCAGGTGTCGACCGGAGGCGCGGAGTACGCGTCCGGCCCCACGGTCAAGGACATGATCTCCGGCAGCGTGGCCCTCGCGGCGTACGCGCACGAGGTCGCCAAGAACTACCCGGTCACCATCGCCCTGCACACCGACCACTGTCCGAAGCCGAAGCTGGACGGCTTCGTCCGGCCGCTGCTGGCGATCTCCGCGGAGCGGGTCAAGAACGGTCAGAACCCGCTCTTCCAGTCGCACATGTGGGACGGCTCGGCCGTGCCGGTCGAGGAGAACCTGGCCATCGCCGACGAGCTGCTGGCCCTGACCAGCGCCGCGAAGATCATCCTGGAGATCGAGGTCGGTGTCGTCGGTGGCGAGGAGGACGGCGTCAGCAACGAGATCAACGACAAGCTGTACACCACCGTCGAGGACGGTCTGCGGACCATCGAGGTGCTCGGTTCCGGCGACAAGGGCCGCTACATCACCGCCCTGACCTTCGGCAACGTGCACGGTGTCTACAAGCCGGGCGCGGTCAAGCTGCGGCCCGAGGTGCTCAAGGACATCCAGGAGCAGGTGGGCGCCAAGATCGGCAAGGAGAATCCCTTCGACCTGGTCTTCCACGGCGGCTCCGGCTCGACCCTGGAGGAGATCCGCGCCGCCGTCGACTACGGCGTGATCAAGATGAACATCGACACCGACACCCAGTACGCGTTCAGCCGTCCGGCCGCCGGCCACTTCTTCACCAACTACGACGGTGTGCTGAAGGTCGACGGCGAGGTCGGCAACAAGAAGGCGTACGACCCCCGCGCCTGGGGCAAGGCGGCCGAGGCCGGGATGGCCGCGCGCATCGTCACCGCGTGCGAGGACCTGCGCAGCGCCGGCACGTCGCTGAGTGCCTGATCCCCGTCCCTGGTCGCCCCGAGTCCGTACCTGGTCGCCCCGATTCCGCACCTCGCGGCTCGGAGCCCGCTCCCCGTAGGGGGAGCGGGCAGACTGGCTCCGTGACCACAGCAACCAGTGGCGGAGAGCTCGCGGGGCCGGTCCCGATCAGCCGCGTCTGGTCGGGAGCCAAGGTGCTGGCCGAGGACCTCGCCGGGGAGGACCTCGGCGACGTGCTCGACCTGCACGACGACGCCTCCGCCTGGTGGGTTCTGGACCGGTCCAGCGACTACGCCCGGGACGAGCTGGAGCGGGTGATCGCGGAGTTCGGCCTCGACCGGTTCGTCGTCCGGGACCTGCTGGCCGATGATCACCGGGCCAAGTTCGAGGAGATCGGTCAGGCCCGGCTGGTGCTCACCAACGCCGTGTCGCTCGATCGGGCGACGGCCCGGGTGACAGTGCACCCGGTGAGTCTGCTGGTGACCGACCGGGCCGTGGTCTGCCTGGCGGACGTCACGCCCGACGTCGATCCGGGTCGCTGGCTGGCGGTCGCCGGCGAGCGGCTGGCCAAGGGCGGCACGGAGGCGGCCCTGCAGATCATCATGTCGGGCGTCGTGGACACGTACGCGGCGGTCGTCGACTGGTTGGAGCAGTCCGGGGACGACCTGGCCGACGACCTGTTCGGCGGGCATCCCCTGAGCAAGGAGCGGCAGCTGTGGGCGTTCCGGCTGCGGACCGGGCTGACCGGCCTGCGCCGGGTGACCGAGCCGATGCGGACCGTGATGACCGATCTGCGGGACGGCTACCAGCAGACCCCGGTGCCGAAGGGACGACGCCGGGATCCGCTGGTCGGCCGCCGCTGGAACCTGATCGCCGAGCACCACGAGCGCGTGGCCACCGCGGCCGACTCCCTGCGCGAGTCCCTGGTCTCGGTGCTGGAGACCAGTCTGGCCCTGGCCGACGTCCAGCTGAACGTGATCATGAAGAAGCTGACCGGCTGGGCGGCCATCATCGCCGTTCCCACCTTGATCACCGGTTTCGTCGGGATGAACGTCGGGTTCCCGTTCATGGGTACGGCGTACGGGTTCTGGATCTACCTGGCGATCATGCTGGCCACGGCCCTGGTGCTGTACGTGACGTTCAAGCGCAAGGACTGGATCTAGCCGACTCACCGGTCCTCCCACCCTGCTGACGGGGCGTCCGCAGGGTGGAGCGATCGCGCGTCAGAGCTTCAGTTCGTCGATCGGCCGGAGGGTGTCGAGGTCGGCGGTCTGCAGTGCCTGGTCGGAGAGCAGGTAGACGGCGTCGCCGATCACGAACGACCGGCTGGCCATGCCATCTCCTGCGCCGACCTGCACCTTTCCGAGCTCCTTCAGTCCGTTCGCGCTCGCCCGCAGCAGCACCACGCCGCTGAACGCTCCCCGACCCTGGTCGTCGCCGTAGACGTCGACCGGGGCGATCACCAGGTCGCGGGGCTGCCAGTAGAGGAAGGCCTTGGGATCGAACTCGGCGCCGGCCGCCCCCGCACCGTAGGTGTGGGTGTCGACCCGCCGCGGCGACGTCGGGTCGCTGATGTCGAACACCGAGAACTGCACACCGGCCGGGGCGCCCGGATCGGTGCCCGAACCGCTCTGCCCGACGCCGAGCAGCAGGTTCGGCCCGATCGGATGCAGGTAGCCCGAGTAGCCGGGGATCTTCAGCGCACCCAGGACCGTCGGTGCTGCCGGGTCATGGAGATCGAGGACGTACAGGGGATCGGTCTGCCGGAAGGTGACGACGTACCCACGGTCCGCGATGAACCGCACCGCCCGGATCGACTCGTTGTCCACCTTGCCGAGGCCGCCGATCTGTCCGAGCCGGCGCAGCGCCCCGTCCTGTTCCTTCAAGGTGGTGACCATGCCCTCGGTCACCTCCCGGCTGTTCACCCAGCCCCGGCGTTCGGAGACCGTGGACGCCACCCGGAGAACGCCGTCGTACTCCGACATGGCGTATTGGTTGAGCAAGCTGCCCGGCACCTCGCCGGACCCCCGGTAGGTGCTCGCGCCGGAGGTCGCGGTGACGAACTCGTGGATGCTGGTGGTGGCCGGCAGGCCGTCACGCGTCCACTCGGTGGTCGAGACGTAGGTGGCGGTGCCGGTCGCGTAGATCTGCTGGCCGCCGGCCACCACCCCGACCGTCCGGCGGGCCTGCATCGCCGAGTCCAGGTCGAACGCGGACACCGCGACGGTATCGAGGCCCGAGAACTTCTCCGGCCGGGCCAGGTCGGCGCAGTCCACCAGATGACCCTCACCGACGTCGGTGCCGCGGGCGTCACGGAGGACGTAGGACGGGATCCAGTCGTCGATCGTCGTGTTCGCCACCGCGGCCCGGAGGTTCTTCTCGGACTTCTTCGACAGGCGACCATCGCGGGTGTAGTCCGGCGCGGGCGCATCGATGTCCGGTGTCGCCACGGTCACCACGCGGACCTGCGACCCGACGAGCCTGGCGTCGAGCACACTGCCGTCGACCGTCAAGGTGGCGATCAGCTTCGGATCGCGGAGACTCGAGATGTCGTACATGGTCAACACCGCCTGTGCCCCGAACCACGGCGACCGGGCTTCTCCGGACTCGGCTCCCTGGTCGCTGAAGACCAGCAGGCGGTTGCCCGACAGGAAGACGTTCAGAGCCGATGCCCCGGGAAGAACCTTCTCTCGGGTGAGCTCGCCACGCACCGAGCTGATCAGGTGCACGCGCCCCTGGGCGACGGCGACGATCCGGTTGCCGTCCGTCTTGACGACGTCCGGTTCGTCGACGCCCGCCTCCTGGACGTTCGTCTCCGAGTGCTCCGGTGCGCTCGCGTCCGACCCGCCGCCCGCGCCCGAGGCACTGGCCGCCCGGTCCGCGGTGGTGGGGACGATCCCACCGCCCACCCGGGCGATCAGATCCTCGGGGGCCTGGTCCTTGAAGTACTGGAGCACGGTGTCGCAGCTCGAGAAAGGCTTCAACGGCCCGGACAACGCGTAGGCCGCACCGTCACCTGTGGCCACCGGACCACCGCCACCGGACGCGGCGCTGCCCCCACCGAAGGTGGTTCCGGCACGAAGGACCGGTACGCCGACGGCGACCGCTCCGATCAGGATCGATGCGGCGACAGCGGTCCGGACGGCGACCCGGGTCGGCCGGCGCTGCGCCCGGCGGATGCCGTCCTCGGGCTGAGTCGGAAGCTCGGCGATCTGACGCCGGACGGCGTCGGCCGCGTGTCGGGCGCGGGTCTCGAAGTCGCTCATCGGGGGTTCTCCAGCTGCAGTCGGTGAGCGACGGCGGCGCGCGCTCGGCTCAAGTGGGTCTTCACGGTGCCTTCGCTGCAGTCGAGAACCGCGGAGATGTCCCGCACGCTGTAGTCCTCGAAGTAGTAGAGCGCGACCGCCTGTGCCTGCCGTGGTGGAAGGCGACGAACCGCCTGCCAGAACGCTGCGTCACCCTCCTCCAGCTCGATGGAGCCCGTGGTCCGCTTGGCCAGGCGCATCAGCGCCTTCGCCTCCACCAGGCGCCGCCGCAGCACCGAGGCGGCGCGATTGCAGGTGACGCGTCGGATCCAGGCACCCGGCGAGTCGCACGCCGCCACGGAGCGCCACTGCCGGAAGGCGGCCGTGAACGCATCCTGGGCGACGTCCTCGGCCGCCGACCGGTCACCCGTGAGCACGTACGCCAGACCGAGCACCTGACGGTGCTCCTGGCGGTAGAAGTCCTCGAACGACAACGGCTCACCGGACTCCGCGGCCGGGGGAACGGCGGCGAGCGACGGCCGCGCCGGTACGGAAGGCGAGGCGTCGCTCACTGTCGCTGCTCCTTGGCTGTCCATCACTGAGTCACTCGCTCCAGGAGGCTCCGCGGTTGACACGTCCGGAGACCATTTTCGGACAGCTGCTGATCCGCCGCCGCCCCAACGCCGAGAAGGAGCTACGGACACGCTCTGCGACCTCGAGCGTGTCCCCAGCTCCTTCTCGGTGTCAGGGGGCGTACGGGAGAGTCAGACCTCGAGCACCCCGTCCACCCGACGCGGGACGCCGAGCGGGTTGCTCTCCTGCAGCTCGGCCGGCAGCACGGACTCCGGGGCGTCCTGGAAGGTGAGCGGACGCAGGAACCGGCGGATGGCCGTGGCCCCGACCGAGGTGTGCACCGAGGTGGTGGCGGGCCAGGGCCCACCGTGGTGCTGCGACCAGGTGACTGCGACACCGGTCGGCCAACCGCCGAACAGCAGCCGCCCGACCCGCGGGGCGAGCAGTGCGGCCAGCTCGCGGACGTCCTCACCGTCGGCGGCGTGGATGGTGCCGGTCAGACTGCCCTCGACGGCGGCGAGGGCGGTCGTCAGCTCGTCGGTGGTCGCGTAGCGCACCAGCAGCGTCGCCGGGCCGAAGCACTCGGCCAGCAGGGCCTCGGGATCCGCCGCCACCTCGGTGGCCGACGTGGCCAGCACCAGCGGGGCCGGAGCCGCGGTCCCGGCAGCCGACCGGGAGCCGGCGATCAGCTCGACGGCCGCGTGCTCGGCCAGCTGGTCGCGGTCGTGCCCGAAGCCGTCGACGATGCGCTGGTTCAGCAGCGGCGCTGCGCTCACTCCACCCAGCGCCTCGGCGACCAGGTCCTCGAACCCCGTGCCCGCCGGCACGAACACCACACCCGGCTTGGTGCAGAACTGGCCGGCACCGAGCGTGAAGGACCCGACCAGTCCCTTGGCCAGCGCGGCGCCGTCGGCGGCCACCGCATCGGCGGTCACCACCACCGGGTTGATGCTGCCCAGCTCGGCGTAGAAGGGGATCGGCGCGGGTCGGCCGCTGGCCAGGTCGAACAGGGCCCGACCGCCGGTCAGCGAACCGGTGAAGGCGCCGGCGGTGATGGTCGGCTGCTGGATCAGGACCCGGCCCGCCTCGGTGCCCTCGATCAGCCCGAAGGTGCCGTCCGGTGCCCCGGCCTCGGCCAGCGCCGCGGACACCACCGCCGCGGTCCGCCGGGACAGCTCCGGATGACCGGAGTGCGCCTTGACCACGACCGGGCAGCCGGCGGCCAGGGCGGAAGCGGTGTCGCCGCCGGCCACCGAGAACGCGAAGGGGAAGTTGCTCGCGGAGTAGACGGCGACCGGACCGGTGGGTACGAGCATCCGGCGCAGCTCCGGCTGCGGCGGGGTGGCGTCGGGCACCGCGTGGTCGACGATCACCTCGAGGTAGGCGCCGTCGCGCAGGACCGCGGCGAACAACCTGAGCTGACCGGTGGTCCGGCCGACCTCGCCGGTCAGTCGGGCCTCGGGAAGGTGCGACTCGTCCACCGCGACCGGGACCAGATCGCCCTTGGCCGCATCCAGTGCGTCGGCGACGGCCTCCAGCCACCGCGCACGCTCCTCGCGGGAGGCGGCGGCCACCGCCGGGGCGGCGGCGGCCGCAGCGGCGGCCGCGTCGGGGGCGGTCAGGGTCGGGGTGATCGTGTCGGTCATGGTGTCTCCTTCTGGTGCGCCCGGGCGGATCCGGGCCGATGTCGTACGTCGTGCTCGGCTAGGCGGGATCGAGGAAGGAGAAGCCCAGTCCTGGTCGCTCCTCGACCACCAGCTCGGCGCCGGCGCGGCGGACCGGGGTCGGAGCGGTCACGAACCCGAGAGCTTCCCAACCTGCGTCCTCGACCTCTTCGACCCAGACGTTACCCGGCAGCGTCGCGGCGAGCTGGGCGGACAGGTCGGGCAGCAGATGGGGGGCCAGCATCCGCGAGCTGGATCGGGCCAGCTGGGCGATCCGCAGGAACGGGGTGATGCCGCCCACCCGGACGATGTTGGGCTGCAGGATGTCGATCGCGTCCGCGGCCACGAACTCGCGATACCGGTAGAGGGTGTGGATGTTCTCCCCACAGGCCAGCGGCACCTCGATCCGCTGCCGCAGGGTCGCGTACCCGAGCAGGTCGTCGGCGCGGAGCGGCTCCTCGATCCACCGCAGGTCGAAGCGGGACAGCTGTCGGATCGCCCGTTCGGCGGTCGGCAGGTCCCACCGCTGGTTGGCGTCAACGGCCAGCCACCGCTGCGGACCCAGCACCTCGCGGACCGCGGCCACTCGCTCCAGGTCGCGGTCGAGGTCGGGGCTGCCGACCTTCATCTTGGCGCCGCGGTAGCCCGCCGCGACCCAGCGCTCGGCCTGGTCGATCAGCTCGTCCAGGGAGTAGTGCAGGTTCACCCCGCTGCCGTACGCGGGCACGCGGTCGGTGCGCCGACCGATCAGGCCGGCCACCGAGCTGCCGGCGGTCCGGGCGCGGAGGTCCCACAGGGCGAGGTCGAGACCGGCCAGCGCGATGGTCGTCAGACCACCGCCGCCGGCTTCGTGCAGGTGCAGCCAGGCGTCGTCCCAGAGCAGCTCGGGTTGAGCCGGCCGGCCGACCGCGAAGGAGGCGATGTCGTGGTCGAGCAGCGCCTGCACCGCGTACGGACCGATGGTCGGGGTCCAGCTGAAGCCGACCCCGGTCCCCCCGCCGGCGTCCACCTCGACGACGACCAGGTGCATCTCGGGCACATCGGCGCCCCACGGTCGCAGCAGCGGTCGGGTGAGCAGCCGGGTGCGTACGGCCTCGATCTGGGGTGCCGTCACGGGACTCAGCCGGCCAGATCGCGCGCGTGGGCCAGCAGGTCGGCCAGCCGGGCCTCGTGCTCGGGCGTGGGATCCAGCAACGGAGCGCGGACCCCGCCCACGGGCAGCCCACCCTGGCGGACCCCGGCCTTGACCAGGGCGACGGCGTAGCCGGGCACCTGGTCGCGCAGGGCCACCAGCGGCCGGTAGAACTCGCGCAGCAGACGCTCCCGCGCGACGTCGTCGCGGGCGATGTAGGCGGCGTAGAAGGCGTTCGCGATGTCCGGCGCCATGGCGAACACGGCGGAGGAGTAGAGCGGGATCCCGATCCCACGGTAGGCGGCCTGGGTCAGCTCGGCGGTCAGCAGACCGTTGAAGAACAGGAAGTCGTCGCGACCGGTGTCGCCCACCTCGAGCACGATCTGCTGCGCGGTGTCGACGTTGCCGACGCCGTCCTTGAACCCGATGATCTTGGGGTGCCGGGCGAGCCGGCCCATCGCCGCCGGGGTGAGGGCGGCGTTGGCCCGGTGGTAGACGATGATCGGCAGCTCGCTGGCCTCGGCCACCGTCTCGAAGTAGTTGATCAGTCCCTCGGTCGGAGCACCGACCAGGTACGGCGGCAGCACCAGCAGTCCGTCCGCTCCGGCGTCGGCGGCGGCCCGGGCACAGGCGACGGCATGGGGGAGCGGTCCGCCCGCGCCGCCGAACACCGGCGAACGGCCGGCGGTCGCGGACACGGAGGTCTGCACCACCCGGGCCACCTCGTCGAGGGACAGCGCGTGGAACTCGCCGGTGCCGCAGGCCGCGAACACCGCGCCGGGACGGTGGTCCAGCCGGGACGCGATGTGCTCCGTCAGCAGACCGGTGTCCACCGCACCAGCTGTGTCGAACGGGGTGACGGGGAAGAAGAGCACCCCGTCGAGCTGCCGGATCGGCTGGTACGTCTGTTCGGTCATGAGCGGGTCTCTCCGGAAGGCGACGTGGAACCCGAGTTGTCAGCGTCAGTGGTCGTCGGAGCAACCACAGAGTCTGACACGTCGGAGCTGAGCTCGGTGCGCCAGCTGCGGGAGGGCCGCCAGCCCAGCAGCGAGGCGGCCTTGGCGATCGAGAAGGCCGGGGCGTCACCGGTCAGCCCGGCGGCCAGCTCCTCGGTGCCCGGGAAGAACTGCGGGATCAGCTCGGCCAACGGCTTGGTGGCCAGGGCGTCGGCGGCGCCGACGAAGAACGTCTGGCCGTTCTGCAGCTCGGGGGCACCGGCCAGCCAGGTGTCGACGAAGTCGGCCGCGTCCCGGGCGTCGATGTAGTTGAACAGCGACACAGCGGCCAGCGCCGGGTCGGCCAGCCGCTCGGCGACCGTGTGCCCCTGCTGGGTCGGGGCGCCCGCCCACTCGTCCGGGGAGAGCACGAAGCAGGGCCGGAAGCTGCCGACGGCCACTGCCGATCCCTGCTGAGCGGCGAACATCGCGACCAGGTGCTCGATGGCGGCCTTGGACGCGGCGTACGCGTTCCACGGGCGCAGCGGGTGCAGCTCGTCGATCGGCAGGTACGCCGGCCGCCAGCCCGTCGGGGCTCCGTAGCCGAGCGGCGTGGGACTGGACGAGGCCAGCACCCGGGTCGCTCCGTGGGTCACCGCGGACTGCAGGACGTGGAACGCGATCGAGGTGTTGGTGTCCCAGATGACGGCCTCGGGTGCGCTGAACGGGGTGGCGATCGCGGCCAGGTGCACCACGGCCTCGGGCCGGACCCGGGCGAAGACGGCGTCGGTGGCGGCCGCGTCGGTCAGGTCCACCGCGATCTGCTCGGCGGCCGGCAGCCCCGGCAGCTCGGCCCGGTCCAGCGAGATCACCTCGTGGTCGTTGCCGACCAACCCGGTGACGACGCTGGCGCCGAGCCGACCGGCACCTCCGGTGACGACGACCTTCACGCGCACCTCCGGTGACGACGATCTTCACGACCGTGCGCCGCCGGACGCGACCGGCTCGGTCGCGTCGGTGCCGACGACGCCCGCGGCGGCCGCCTCGTTCAGCGGCAGGCCGAACTCGGCTGTCTCGACCGCGCGGCGCTCGGCCAGGCTCTTGTTGCCGGCCACTCCCACGATCACGCTGCGGATGCCGTCCAGGTACCCGGCCGCACGGCCCAGCGGGTCGTTCGAGGCGCCCCGGAACACGTCGTCCAGCAGCATGGCGTCGCCGCCGCCGTGGCCCCCTGCGCGAACCGGGATCTCGATCTCACGGGCGGTCTCCCAGTGCCGCTGCAGCAGCACCCGCTCGCCGAGGGGCCGGACCTCGTCCCCGCCGGCGGCGTCGTGCACCGCTGACGGGTCGACCACGGAGCCCTTCTTGTCGTTGACCGACACCAGCGAGCCGCGCTCGACCACGTCCAGCTCGATCCGGCCCTCGGTGCCGTTGAAGGCGACCCGGTAGCCCTCCCACGGACCGAAGGCGCTCAGCGAGTACGACATGGTCGCGCCGCGGGCGTAGTCGACGATCAGGTTGAGGCTGTCCTCGATGGTGATGCTGTCGTTGAACACGTCCAGGTCGCGCTGGTAGCCGTCGGCGGACTCGGCGTCGAGGTAGAGACCCTTCAGCAGCGGGTCGGCGGCCAGGTCCAGTCGGAACGGGTCAGCAGGGTCGTTGTCCCGGCTGAGCGGGGTGCGCTCGCCCAGTCCGCGGGCGTCGGCGTTGGCCTTGCCGTAGAACTTCAGCCCACCGCTGGCGTACACCCGGGTGGGGACGTCGGCGAGCCACCAGTTGACCAGGTCGAAGTGGTGGGTGCTCTTGTGCACCAGCAGACCGCCGGAGACCTCCTTGAGCCGGTGCCAGCGGCGGAAGTAGTCGGCGCCGTGGGCGGTGTCGAGCAGCCACTCGAAGTGCACCGAGGTCACCGCGCCGATGGCGCCGTCGGCGATCAGCTGGCGGACGACGGAGTTACGTGGCGAGTAGCGGTAGTTGAAGGTGACGGTCAGGTCGCCGGGCGAGGCGTGCACGGCGTCCACGATCCGGTGCAGCCGACGGTCGTCGATCGTCATCGGCTTCTCGGTGACGACGTCGAGACCGCGCTCCAGGGCGGCGGTGATGTAGATGTCGTGGGTGGCGTCGGGGGAGGTGACGATCAGGACGTCCGGCCGGGTCTCCTCGAACAGCGTGTCGAGATCCTCGGGTCGGTACGTGGGCACCGCGGCGATGCCGTAGCTGTCGCGGTAGTAGTCCATCCGGACGGGGTTGGGATCGCAGAGGGCGACCAGCTCGCCCACGTCGGCGTGGGTGTCGGTCAACGCCCCCACGTACATCCGCGCCCGAGACCCGGTGCCCACGATCGCGTACCGCCGACGTTCGTCCACCATCTGTGCTCCTCTGTCCATCATCGATCTGCCAGTAATCGGTTTCTCGACCTCTACCCTAAGCCGCCTCCACCGCTGACGCAAGCCTTTGCGTGATCTGCTCGATGGGCCTCGACATCGAGGAAAACGCCGACTAGGGTCACAGGCACTCGCTGAGAAATGGTTTCTCGTGACGGAGCTGAGGAGAGTTCGATGGGCCGACGCCCCAGTCGCGACCGGTCGACCATCGGTGATGTCGCCAACCGGGCCGGAGTGTCGCGCGCCACCGTGTCCCGGGTCATGAACGGACTCGCCACCGTCGACCCGAGCATTGCGGCGCGGGTCCGGTCGACGGCCCTCGAGCTGGACTACCGGCCCAACCAGGTGGCCCGCAGCCTGGCCCTCGGGCGGACCCAGACCATCGGCTACGTCGTGCCCGACCTCACCAACCCGTCCTTCCACGGTGGGCTGCGCGGTCTGTCCCGGGCCGCCGCCGAGCACGGCTACCGGGTGCTGGTGGCCGACAGCGCGGAGCACGCCGAGGACGAGCCCCTGCTGGCGCTGGAGACCAGGCGTCGCTGCGACGCGGTGGTGCTGGTCGCCCCTCGGATGTCGGACGAGGACCTGGCCCGCCTGCTGCCCGACCTGCAACCCGCGGTGTTGCTGAACCGTCGGATCGAGGGCGCCGGCCTGCCGCAGCTCGACGTCGACTGGGCCTCCGGGATCCGCGACCTGGTACGCCACCTGGCCGGCCTCGGGCATCGCCGGATCGCCTATCTGCAAGGCCCCGTCGGCAGCCGGTCCAACGCCGCCCGGGAGCGCGCCCTCGACGCCGCCGTCGACGTCGACGTGGTCAAGATCGCCTGCGGAGCCATGTTCCCCGACGGGCACGCCGCCGCCGGTCGGGTGCTGGACGCCGACGTCACCGCGGTGGTGGCCTTCAACGACGTCGCCGCCCTGGGGCTCTTGGGGGCTCTGCACGAGCTGGGCACCGACGTCCCGGGCCAGCTGTCGGTGGTCGGTTTCGACGACATCCCGTTCGCGGCCTACACCTGGCCCCCGTTGACCACGGCCTGGGTTCCCCAGGAGCAGATGGGGCGGCTGGCCTGGGAGCGACTGTCGGCGCTGCTCGCCCCGACCGGCAGCGCGGACGGCGCCCCCCGTTCCGGGTCGCTTCCGATGTCGGAGACGGATGAGGCCGCGACCGACGGCGGCCACGGAGCGGGCGAACAGGTGCTGCTGCGGCCCCGACTGGTGGTCCGCGGAAGCACCGGCAGAGCACCGGTCGCCTCGTGAGGGCACGTGGACAAGTGCCCCGAAACCGTTTACGCTGACGACGCAAACGTTTACGCGCTCGTACGCCGCTCGACCGTCAGCCGCCGGTCCGCTGGACGTCCGGGCCGCCGCGGCCGGTGACGAGTCGGCGACGAAGGAGGACGGATGACAGCCACCGACGCCCGCCGAGAGCGGGGAGTCAAGCGGGCCCGCTTGCTCGAGCTGCTGGACCGGCACGGCGCGGAGCGGATCGTCCTCACCTCGACCACCGCTCTCGGCTGGTACCTCGACGGCGCGCGCACCCACGTCAGCCTGGCCGCTGCGCCGATCGTCGCGGTCGTGGTCGACCGGACCGGCGACACGGTGCTGGCCACCGACAACGAGGTGGACCGACTGATCGGCGAGGAGCTGCCCGCGGGCGTGGACGTGCGCGTGGTGCCCTGGGACCAGCCGCTGCCCGTACCGAGTGGCGCGGGGAGCCTGACGGAGGACGATGTCGCGGCCGAGCTGCGCCGGCTCCGGGTCCCCTTGTTGCCCGCCGAGACCGCACGATTCGCTGCCCTGGGTGCCCAGACCGCGGCCGCGTTGACCCGGGTGCTCGGCAGCGCGCGGCCGGAGCAGCGTGAGCTGGACGTGGCCGCCGAGGTCTCGGCCGAGATCGTCCGGTTGGGGGCCGAACCGTTGGTGGTCCTGGTCGGCGGCGGTTCGCGGACCGGCGTCCGCCACCCGCTGCCCACCTCGGCGCCGCTCGGCCGGCGGGTCCTGGTGGTGGTCTGCGCGCGCCGCCACGGTCTCATCGTGAACGTGAGCCGTTCGGTCGCCTTCGCGCCGCCCACGGCGGCCGAGGACGATGCGCAACGGCGGATCCTGGGGGTCGAGGCGGCCTATCTCGACGCGCTGCTGCCCGGGACCACCCTGGCCGAGGTCTTCCGCGCCGGTTGCCGGGCCTACGGGGCGCACGGCTTCGACCCCGACGAGTGGCGGCGCCACCACCAGGGCGGCGTCGCCGGCTACGCCGGGCGTGACCCGCGGGCGACCGACGTCACCGACGATCCGATCCGCGCCGGCCAGGCCTTCGCCTGGAACCCGACCGGCGACGGGGCGAAGGTGGAGGACACCGTGCTGCTGACCGATGCGGGGCTCCGGGTGCTCACCGTCGACCCCGCCTGGCCGACGGTGACGTACGGCGGTCGGCAGCGACCCGACCTGCTCCGCCGCTATCTCGACTCGGCGGGGGATACATCCCCCGCGCAGTCGGTGGAACGCGCGCGATCGTGAGCGCGGTCCGGGTGACCGTGTGGTCGGAGAACCACCACGAACGCCATCAGCCCGCGATCGCGGCCGTCTACCCGGACGGGATCCACGGCACGATCGCCGCCGCCCTGGCCACCGACCCGGTGTTCGTGGTCCGGACGGCCACCCAGGACCAGCCCGAGCAGGGACTGGGTGCTGACCTGCTGGAGGAGACCGAAGTGCTGCTGTGGTGGGGCCACAAGGTGCAGGGAGAGGTCGACGATCGGCACGCCGAGACCGTACGGCGTCGGGTGAGCGAGGGGATGGGCTTCATCGCGCTCCACTCCGCCCTCAACTCCAAGCCGTTCCGGGCCGTGGTGGGCACCACCGGGCGCAGCTTCGGCTTCCGGCACGGGGGTCGCGAGCTCGTCTGGACCACCACGACCGGGCACCCGATCGTCCAGGGCATCCCCAACCCGGTGATCGTGCCCGACTCGGAGATGTACTGCGAGCCGTTCGACGTCGCCCAGGTCGACGAGACCATCTTCATCTCGGGCTTCGAGGGGGGCGAGGTGTTCCGGTCCGGACTGACCTTCCGCCGGGGCCGCGGCAAGGTCTTCTACTTCGGTCCCGGACACGAGGAGTACCCCATCTACCACGACCCGACCATCCAGCAGATCCTGCGCAACGCCGTGCACTGGGTGACGCCTGACGCTCCGCCGACCCTGGTGATCCCCAGCGCGCCACGGGACCGCGACAAGCCGGTCGGCTGGTTCGCGGGGGGCAGCCGATGAGTGCGAGCGAGTCGACCGAGGGCGCCGCGATCGCCGTCATCGGCATCCACGGGCACGGGGCGTCGCACGTCCGCAACGCCCTGACGCGGGGGCGCCTGGTCGCCGTGATCGACCCGCGGCCCCCGGCGGCGGGCTCGCCGGCCGAGGTCGCCGGGATCGCTTGGTACGCCGACCTGGACACGTTCCTGGCCGCCGGGATCGCTGTGGACGTGGCGATTCTGTGCACCCCGTTGCCCACCCACGCACCACTGACCACCACCCTGCTGCGCGCCGGGATCGACGTGCTGCTGGAGAAACCGCCGACCACGACCATGACGGAGTTCACCGACCTGCTGGCGGTCGAGGCGGAGACCGGCCGGATCTGCCAGGTGGGGTTCCAGAGTCTCGGCTCGGCGGCGTTGGCCGCAGTGGCGGCCGTCGTGGCTCGCGGCGAGATCGGCGAGGTGTCGCACATCGGCGTCGCCGGCACCTGGGTGCGGGCAACCTCGTACTTCCGGCGGGCCCCCTGGGCCGGCAAGCGGATGCTGGGCGGTCGTCCGGTGGTCGACGGTGTCACCACCAACCCGCTGGCCCACGCGACGGCGACCGCGCTGCGGCTGGCGAACGCGCGACGCGTGGACGACGTGATCGACATCGACCTGGAGCTCTACCGGGCCAACGACATCGAGGCCGACGACACCTCCAGCCTGGTGCTGCGGTCGACCACGGGCCCGACCATCGCCGGCGCCCTGACCCTGTGCGCACCCGTGAACACCGACCCGTGGGTGGCGGTGTACGGCAGCGCCGGTCTGGTGCGTCTCTACTACACGCGCGACGAGGTGAGTCTGGAGCTGGACGGACGGGAGCCGACGAGCACGACGTACGAGCGGGTCGACCTGTTGGGCAACCTGCTGGCCGCGCGGGCCGGGGAGGCCGAGCTGATCAACCCGCTCGCCGACAACGGTGCGTTCATGGCCGTGATGGAGGCGGTCCGGCTGGCACCGGATCCGGTCCCGATCGATCCCGCACTGGTGACCTGGGAGCCGGTGGCAGACGCCGAACCGGCCGACGTGCACCCCGTGGTCGGCGGCGTCACCGAAGCAGTCCACCGGGTCGCGGCCAGCGGCACGGGATTCCGTGCCGTGGCCGCTCCCTGGGTCTAGTTCTGTGCTGAGACAGGGTTTCTAGAGGTTGAGCGGGGTTCCTACAGGTTGATCGGGCGCAGCACCCGGTCGATGCCGTGGGCGATCTGCTTGTTGCCCTTGTTGATGTTGGCCTGGACCACGTACGGGTCGGCGTCGTCGGTGTCGGCGTCCACCAGCTTGATGAACACGTACGAGCGCACCTTGACGGTCACCGTGCCGCCCGACGCCATGGTCAGGGCCGCGCCGTTGGCGCGCAGGGCCTGCTGGTAGGTGATGGTCGCCCCCGGGACCACGTGGTAGAGGAGCACGGCCTCGACGGTGTCGATCCCCAGCGAGGCGACGACGGTGAAGACCTTCTTCTCGCTGCGGTACGACGTGCCGGTGAGGTCCTGGACCAGAAGCCGGAAGGCACGATCGGTGGGCAGGAAGGCGGTCACCGGGGTCTTGCCGTCGGCCAGCACCTTCACGGCACTGTTCGGCTTGGCCTTGAGCACGGCCTGCACCGCGTTGTCGACGATGTCGTAGTCGTTCCAGTTGTGGTCGAACCCGCTGCCGTCCTTGGCCAGCACGCTGGCGAGACTGCGATTCCCCGACGACGTCGTGTGGGCCGAAGCCGGCGGCGCAGCTCCGATGGCAAGAGCCCCCGCGACGAGCAGCGCGGCCCCCACCTTGGCGATGTGGCGTAACACCATGTCGATCCTCCTTGATCTCCGCCGGGATCGACCCGGTCGGCTGGTTGGTCGTTGCCTTCTTCGAGCCGCCGAGTCGATCCGGATGCGGTGGCGATAAGGACGTCTCCCGTACCAGGTGGTGCCCGACGCCGGCACCCCCGGACGAGGTGCACAATCGAGGAGGCCCGTACCGGGGTCCGGTGGCGGCAGGAGGCGTGATGGTCGACACCGACTGCGCGGTCGTGGGCGGTGGACCCGGCGGCATGATGCTCGCCCACCTGCTGGCCCGAGCCGGGATCGGGGTGACCCTGCTGGAGGGTCATGCGGACTTCGACCGTGACTTCCGCGGGGACTCGCTGCACACCTACACGCTCGAGCTGCTCGACCAGCTGGGCCTGGCGGAGTCCCTGCTGGAGCTGCCCCACTTCAAGGCCACCCGCTTCCGCGCCCACACTCCGGTGGGCGTCATCACGTTGGCGGACTACGGACAGCTGCGCTCGGATTTTCCTTACCTGGTGCTGATGCCGCAGGCCCGGTTCCTCGACTTCCTGGCCCAACGGTCGGTCCAGCTGCCGACCTTCACCCTGCGGACGGGTGCCCGGGTGCGCGAGCTGATCACTGACGGAGACCGCACCGTCGGCGTACGGTGGCGCGGCCCCGACGGCCCGGCCGAGCTCACCGCCCGAGTGGTGGTGGCCGCGGACGGTCGCTTCTCCCGGCTGCGGACCGCGGCGGGCGGTCCCGTCATCGATCTGGGGGCGAGCAGCGATCTGCTCTGGTTCCGGCTGCCGCGCCGGGCGAGCGATCCGCCCGAGGCCGATGTCGATCTCTACTTCGGTCGGCGCAACTACGTGGCCCTGTTGGGCGGCGTCTCGGACTGGCAGATCGGCTACACGCTCCCCAAGGGTGGCTTCGCCGCGGCCCGGGAGGCCGGCGTCGAACCCATCCGCACCTTCCTCCGCCATCACGTCGGCTGGCTCGGGGACCGGATCGAGCTGCTCATCGGGTTCGAGCAGACGACGTTGTTGTCCGTCGAGCTCAAGCGGCTGCGCAGCTGGCACCGACCCGGCCTGCTGTTCATCGGTGACGCGGCCCACGTGATCTCCCCGGTGGGTGGGAACGGCATCCTGATGGCCATCCAGGATGCGGTGGCGGCGGCCAACCACCTGATCCCCGCGCTGCGCCGCCCGGACCCGGTGGCCGAGGACGCCCTCGTCGCGATCCAGGCCGATCGCCAAGACGCGATCACCAGGGTCCAGGCCGATCAGGCCAAGGTGGAGAACCAGGCTCTCCGGGCCCGAGAGGCGGGCCGAGCGCTGATCCCGGGGCGGCTGCTCAAGATCGTCACCGCTCTCCCGGGGGTCCGCGCTCGCAGTGCCCGCAGCAACGCGTACGGGCCGCGGCCACCGCAGCTGGATCTCGCGCTGCTAGCGCCGGAGCAGCGCGGGACTGCGCACGCGTGACACTAAGGTGACGGCGTGAGCGAACCTGTCACCCATCGCAATCTCCTGGCCGCTGCCGGCGGAGGCCCCGCCCCGAGTCTGCTGCCGCAGATCGGCCCCGCTGTCGGCGACGACGCGAGTCACGCCGAGCTGGTCGCTGCGGTCGCCGCCGATCCGGCCGGCAGTCTGGCCTGGGCCCAGCTGGCCGAGGAAGCGTTGGCGGTCGGCACGGCCGAGGCCGACGTGACGGCGTACGCGTACGCCCGAACGGGCTACCACCGCGGTCTGGACGCCCTGCGTCGGTCGGGGTGGAAGGGTGCCGGACCGATCCCGTACGAGCACGTACCCAACCGGGGGTTCCTGCGCGCCCTCTGGTCGCTGGCCCGGGCCGCGGCGAGGATCGGCGACGAGGTGGAGTACGAACGCTGCGCCCAGTTCCTCCGCGATTCCACCGAAACCGGCTACCGGGCGCTGACCAGCGCCTTCCCGCTAGAGTGAGGCAGTAAGAGTCCCTGCGGCAACGGCTGCCCGGGGACTTCACTGCTGAGTACAGAGGCGGCGATCACATGCCGGGCATTGTGGTGGTAGGAGCCCAGTGGGGCGACGAGGGCAAGGGCAAGGCGACCGACGAGCTGGGTGACCGGGTCGACTACTGCGTCCGGTACTCCGGCGGCAACAACGCGGGCCACACGGTGGTCGTGGACGGTGAGCGCTACGCGCTGCACCTGCTGCCCTCCGGGGTGCTGAACCGCAACTGCACGCCGGTGATCGGCAACGGGGTGGTGGTCGATCTCGACGTGCTGTTCAGTGAGATCGACGGTCTCGCGGCCCGCGGCGTGGACGTCTCCGGGCTGCTGGTGTCGGCGAACGCGCACATCATCGCGTCGTACCACCAGACCATCGACAAGGTCACCGAGCGCTTCCTGGGCAAGGCCCGGATCGGCACCACCGGCCGCGGCGTCGGGCCCGCCTACTCCGACAAGGTGAACCGGATCGGCCTGCGGATCCAGGACCTGTTCGACGCCTCGATCCTGCGGCAGAAGGTCGAGGCCTCCCTGGACCAGAAGAACCACCTGCTGGTGAAGGTCTACAACCGGGCGGCCCTCGATCCGGTCCAGGTCACCGAGCACCTGCTGTCCCACGCCGAGCGGATCCGACCGCACGTCGCCGACGTGAGCCGGGTGCTCAACACCGCGCTGGACGCCGACAAGGTGGTGCTCTTCGAGGGTGCCCAGGCCCACCACCTCGACGTGGACCACGGCACCTACCCGTACGTGACGTCGTCGAATCCGATCGCCGGAGGCGCCTGCGTCGGCGCCGGGGTCGGGCCGACCCGGATCAACCGGGTGATCGGCATCGCCAAGGCCTACACCACCCGGGTCGGCGAGGGTCCCATGCCGACCGAGCTGTTCGACGACGACGGGGAGAAGCTGCGCGAGATCGGGGCCGAGTTCGGCACCACCACGGGGCGCAAGCGGCGCTGCGGCTGGTTCGACGCGCTGGTCGTCGAGGCGGCCTCGCAGGGCAACGCGTTCACCGACATCTTCTTGACCAAGCTGGACGTGCTGACCGGCTGGGAGCAGATCCCGGTCTGCGTGGCCTACGACGTGAACGGCGAGCGGCACGAGACCTTGCCGGTCAACCAGTCCGACTTCCACCACGCCACACCGGTGTACGAGTACCTGGACGGGTGGTCGGAGGACATCACGGGCTGCCGCTCGTTCGACGACCTGCCGAAGAACACCCGTCGTTACGTGGAACGGCTCGAGGAACTGTGTGGTGCGCGGATCTCCGGCATCGGCGTCGGCCCGAGCCGCGAGCAGTCGATCGTGATCAACTCGCTGATCTGATCTGAGCCGGTCTCAGCGGGCGGCGTCGCTCGGGTTTGAGAGGGCAATTTCCATCCGCGGATGCGTTTCGTGGTGTCGGCGCCGGCTGGGACTGGCAATTCCCATCCACGGGTGACGTTTGTGCGGCGTGGGCCCGAGACGGAAGCGCCGTGGTACGACCCCGCACGCCCCGGAGGGCCCGCAGACGGCATTTTCCATCCATGAACGCAGAATCAGGTCGCTCACGTCCTCGAACGAGCGGATCCCCATCCGTGGATGGAAAATGCCGGCCCAGCCCCCGCCAGGCACACCCCACGCCTGACACGCGTTAGCTAGAATCCCGCCATGCCGCGCAAAGCCACGTCGCAGGATGTCGCCGACCTGGCCGGGGTGTCGCGCAGCGCAGTGTCGCTGGTGCTCAACGGGCACGGCGCCGGCAACATCGCGCCGGACAAGCAGGCCGTGATCATCGAGGCGGCCCGCCAGCTGAATTACACGCCGAACGCCGTCGCCCTCAGCCTGCGCAGTCGCCGCAGCGCCACGATCGGGGTCGTGACCGACGCGATCGCCACGTCGGCCTTCGGCGGCCTGCTGCTCCAGGGCGCGGCCGACGCCGCCGTGGCCGAGGGCTACCTGTTGCTCGTGATCGACACCCAGCAGGATCTCGAGCGGGAGGGACGCGCGTACGAGACCCTGCAGAACCGGCAGGTCGACGGCTTCCTGTTCGCGGCCAAGAGTCTGCGCCCGTACGACGTCCCGCCGGCCCTGCGTGGTGCTCCGAGTGCGCTGGCCAACTGCTACGCCCCCGACGACAGCATGATGGCGTTCATCCCGGACGAGGTGATGGGCGGCCGGTCGGTCACCCAGCACCTGATCGACGCCGGGCACCGAGACATCGTGATGCTCACCGGGACGGGTGACGTCGTGGCCTCCGGTCTGCGGGAGCAGGGTTTCGCCGAGGCGATGACCTCGGCCGGGCTGGCGGCGGCTCCGCCGATCACGGCCGGGTGGGAGATCGACAAGGGGTACGCCGGCGCGATGCACGTGCTGACCGCGAACCGGGCACGGCCGACGGCGATCGTCTGCGCGAACGACCGCTCCGCGATCGGGGTGATGCTCGCGGCGGCTCAGCTCGGGCTGTCCGTTCCCGGTGACCTGTCGGTGGTCGGTTACGACGACGACGAGAACGTCGCCCCGTGGCTGGTGCCGGCCCTGACCACCGTACGGCTGCCGCACCGCGAGATGGGGGAGCGGGCCATGCGGGCGGTGCTGGCCGGAGCGCAGGACGAGACGCCGGCCGCGCTGGCCGAGCCGATCCGGACGCCCCGCACCCTGCTGGCCTGTCCGCTGGTGGTCCGCGAGTCCGTCGCCCCGCCCCGTTGAGCGAGACCCGTTGAGCGCGGGCCCGGCTGGGTCAGCTCAACTGACGGACGGCCGCGACGTCGTACTCGGCCACCGACGCGGCCAGGATCGCGGCCCCCTGCTCCTCGTCGACGCCATCGCCCCGGAAGGCCTCGACGGCGGCCTGGCTCTCCCAGCGTTCGAGGATGTTGATCCGGCCCGGGTCGACCACGTCCGCGGACAAGGCGAAGTCCAGGCAGCCCGCCGCCCGCCGGCCCGCTTCGACGACCGCCGCGCAGGTCGCGAGATAGGCGTCCCGGTCCTCGGCCGCCACGATCAGATGCCCACTGACGATCACCATGGTCTGTCGACCTCTGGCCGGCGGTGAACTCATCGGGTCACGCGTGGTCGGCGGTCAGCCAGGCCACGGCGCGGCCCAGGAGATCCCGGTGCGCCGGGCTGGCGTAGGAGCGCGCGTCATGCCCGAGGCCGTCGTAGACCACCCGTCCGGCGCCGTGCTCCCGGGCCCAGATCATCGGGTGGATCAGTCCGTCGTGCTCATGATCACCGAGGACCACGACATCGTCCCGTACGTCCAGGTAGCTGTAGCGCTCATCGATCACCTCGATCTCGGCGTCGTCGCCGGCGACCGGGTGCGACCCGGGGTGCAGCCGGATCCGGGTGAGATCGAGCGGCGGGTGCATGGTGGTCCCGCGGACCCAGTGCCCGCCGAGGATCTCCGGCCACCGCGGCATGGTCGTGAACGTCGTGGCACTGACGTGCAGCCCCAGCAGACCCCCGCCACCGTCCAGGTGGGCGAGCAGCGCGTCCTGGATCCCGATCAAGGTCGACGCCGGGCGGGGTGGTGTCGGGTTGCCGATGTTGATCACCACCAGCTGCGCGGATCCGATCTGCAGCAGCGACTCCTCCACCGACTCCGACACCCGGACCCGGTGGCCCGCCGAGGTGATCACCTCGGCCAACCGGGCCGACGTGTCGGCGAACGGGTGCCAGGGGTCGGCGTAGTCCCCGGCTCCGCTGATGATCAAGGTCTCGGTCACGGGGCCTCGTCAGGAACGCGGTGGGGCGGTCGACTCCCGCACCACGAGCTCCGCGGGAACCAGCTTCCGACGGGGTCGGGTGGCCTGGGGGCGCGTGGTGAGCAGCAGAGCCTCGCGGCCGAGCTCGCTCAGGGGAAACGCCGCCGTGGTCAGGGACGGCGAGATGAGCTCGGCGACCGACACGTCGTCGATCCCGGTCACCGAGACCCGGCCCGGCACGTCGATGCCGGACCGCCGGAAGGCGGTCAGCACCGAGATCGCCATCGCGTCGCTGAGGGCCATCACGGCCGTGGCCCGGGGGTTGGCGTCGAGCGCGGCGATCGCCGCCTCGCCGGCGTCGTGCCCGGTGAAGTCGGTCGCGACGACGATGGGGTGGGCTCCGCCTGCCGTCAGCACCTTGATCGCCTCGCTCTGCCGGTCCTCGACAGTGGTCAGACTCGCGAGACCGGAGATGACCACGACCTCGCGGTGCCCGAGCTCGGCCAGGTGCCGGGCCACCATCCCCGCGGCCCCCTTGTTGTCGGGCTGGACGGCGTCGACGCCGAGGAAGTGCCGACCGATCACCGCGGCCCGCCCGCCGCCCGCCTCGTACCGCGCCAGCAGCTCCTTGGCCTGCAGCTCGCGCTGGGCATCGGTGTAGCCGGAGCCGGCGATGATGATCGCCCGCGCGCGTTGGGCGACCAGGCTGCGGATCTGCTTGAGCTCACGCTGCGGATCTCGGGTGGAGTGCCCGATCTGGACGGTGAGCTCGGCCTCTTCGGCCGTCCGGACCACGCCGGCGGCGATCTCGGTGAAGTACGGGTCATCGATCTGGTTCAGGATCAGCCCGACGATCGTGGTGGTGCCACCGGCGAGAGTGCGGGCGTAGGAGTTGGTGACGTAGCCGAGCTCCTCGGCGATGCCGCGCACCTTCTCGGCGACCGGGTCGCTGACCCCGCCCAGTCCGCGCAGCGAGCGGGACGCCGTGGCGATGGAGACGCCCGCGGCAGCTGCGACCTCGGACAGCCGTACGGATACGGGTAGAGCAGACACAGCTGCTACCTCCTCACCGGTCCGGGTGACCCTCTTGTCGACTGGGGTCACCGTAGCGTACGCTGTCGCAAACGGTTAACGTAAGCGTTTGCGCAACGACTCGGATGTCGGTCGGACGAAGGAACAGTGAGGTCGAGATGGCGGTACGGACAGTCAAGGTGATCATGAACGGGGTGACCGGTCGGATGGGCTACCGGCAGCACCTGGTCCGCTCCATCCTGCCCATCCGCGACGACGGTGGCGTGGTGGTCGGCGACGACCGGATCCAGGTCGAGCCGGTGCTGGTCGGCCGCAACGCCGACAAGCTCGCCAAGCTGGCCGAGCTGCACGGAGTCAGTGAGTGGACCACCGACCTCGACGCCGCCCTGGCCGATCCCGAGGCGACGATCTACTTCGACGCGCAGGTCACCTCCGAGCGCACCGGGGCCATCCTGGCCGCCATCGAGGCGGGTAAGCACATCTTCACCGAGAAGCCGATCGCCGAGTCCGTGCTGGACGGTCAGAAGCTGGTGACCGCCGCGCAGCAGGCCGGCACCATCAACGGCGTCGTGCACGACAAGCTCTACCTCCCCGGCCTGGTCAAGCTGAAGCGGCTGGTCGACCTCGGCTTCTTCGGCCGCATCCTCTCGGTCCGCGGCGAGTTCGGCTACTGGGTGTTCGAGGGCGACGTCATCCCCGCCCAGCGCCCGAGCTGGAACTACCGCGCCGAGGACGGCGGCGGCATGGTGCTGGACATGTTCTGCCACTGGAACTACGTGCTGGAGAACCTGTTCGGCCCGGTCGAGGCCGTGATGGCCAAGGCCGTCACCCACATCCCGGAGCGCTGGGACGAGCAGGGCAACGCCTACGCCGCCACCGCCGACGACGCGGCGTACGGGATCTTCGAGCTGGAGGGCGGCATCATCGCCCAGATCAACTCCTCCTGGGCCGTGCGCGTCGACCGCGGTGAGCTGGTCGAGTTCCAGGTCGACGGCACCCACGGCTCGGCCACCGCCGGGCTGTTCGGCTGCCGCATCCAGCCGCGGGCCCAGACCCCCAAGCCGGTGTGGAACCCCGACCTGCCCACCGACCAGGACTTCCGGGCCCAGTGGGACGAGGTGCCCGACATCGAGGAGTACCCGAACGGGTTCCGGGCCCAGTGGGAGCAGTTCCTCCGCGACGTGGACGCCGGTCGTCCGCACGGCTACGACCTGGCCGCCGGGGTCCGCGGACTGCAGCTGGTCGAGGCCGGTCTGCGGTCGTCGGAGGAAGGCCGCCGCGTCGTGATCGGGGATCGGGCCTGATGAGCGTGGTCACCGACTCGGCCACCATCAAGCTGCCGCAGGCCGACGGCTCGCTGCGCGAGGTCGCGCTGGAGACCCCCCGGGCGTGGGCCGAGCACCCGCAGCCGTACGAGACCCGGGTCGCCTTCGCGGCGGCCCACGTCGTGGTCGATCCGTACGCGGAGAACGTCCCCGGTGCGCCGGCCGCCATCGACTGGGACGCCACCCTGGCGTTCCGTGCCCACTTGTTCCGCTACGGCCTGGGTGTGGCCGAGGCGATGGACACCGCCCAGCGGAACATGGGTCTGGACTGGGCGGCGACGCAGGAGCTGATCTCCCGCAGCGCCGCCCAGGCCCGGGCCGCCGGAGCCCGGATCGCCTCGGGGGCCGGCACCGACCACCTGCCCGCCGGGCCGGCCACCATCGAGCAGGTGACCGCCGGCTATCTCGAGCAGGTCGCCTTCGTCGAGGGTGCCGGGTCCCAGGTGATCGTGATGGCGTCCCGTCATCTGGCCGCCGCCGCCCAGACGGCCGAGGACTACCGGTCGGTGTACGACACCGTCCTCACCCAGGTCAGCCGGCCGGTCGTGCTGCACTGGCTCGGCGAGGTGTTCGACCCGCAGCTGGCCGGCTACTGGGGCAGCAGCGACGTGGACACGGCCACTGACACCTTCGTCCAGCTCGTCCATGATCACGCCGCCAAGGTCGACGGGGTCAAGGTGTCGCTGCTGTCGGCCGCGCACGAGATCGAGCTGCGCCGACGGCTGCCGGCGGGTGTCCGGCTCTACACCGGAGACGACTTCAACTACCCCGAGCTGATCGAGGGCGACGGCGAGCACCACTCCGACGCCCTGTTGGGCGCTTTCGCGGCGATCGCTCCCGCCGCCTCGGCCGCCCTGACTGCCCTGGACCGCGACGACGTGCAGACCTACCGCGCGGAGATGGCGCCGACGCTGGAGCTGTCCCGGCACATCTTCTGCGCGCCGACCTTCTACTACAAGACCGGGATCGCCTTCCTCGCCTGGCTTTCGGGCCACCAGGGCGGCTTCGGGATGGTCGGCGGTCTGCAGGCGGCCCGGTCGCCGGTCCATCTGGCCCGGGTCTTCGAGCTGGCCAACGCGGCGCGGCTGCTGCCGGACCCGGAGCTGGCTCGCCACCGGCTCTCGCTGGTCCTCGCGACGGCCGGGATCCCGGCGTGAGCGCGGCGGTCGAGACGGTGTCGCTCACCGCCGACGCGACGCTCGCCCGGCTGTCGCTCAACCAGCGCACGACCGCCGGCTGGACGCTGCGGGAGGCGATCGACGGCTGCCTGGCCGCCGGGCTGTCGTCGATCGGTGTCTGGCGCGAGCAGCTCGCCGAAGCCGGTCAGGAGAACGCCGTTCGCTGGCTGGCCGACGCCGGCCTGCGGGTCTCCACGCTCTGCCGCGGTGGTTTCTTCACCGCCTCGGATCCGGACGCCGTCGAGGCGGCGCACGCCGAGAATCTCCGGGCGCTCGACGAGGCGGCGGCCATCGGCGCGGCCACGTTGTGCCTGGTGCCCGGGGGTCTGCCCGCGGGCGATCGTGATCTTCCGGCCGCGCGCCGGCGCGCGGCCGAGGCGATCGACCGGCTGGTGCCGTACGCGAAGCAGGTCGGGGTCCCGCTGGGCATCGAGCCGATGAACCCGATCTACGCCGCCGACCGGGGCGTGGTCTCCACCCTCGGGCAGGCGCTGGACATCGCCGAGCCGTACGCCAACGACGAGGTCGGGATCGTGCTGGACACCTTCCACGTGTGGTGGGACCCGGACCTGCAGGCGCAGATCGCTCGCGCGGGGGAGCGGATCCACAGCTACCAGGTGTGCGACTGGATCACCCCGCTGCCGGCCGACACCCTGCTGGCCCGCGGGATGATGGGTGACGGCCACATCGACTTCGCCACCATCGGGTCGTGGGTGGCGGCCGCCGGTTACACCGGTGACATCGAGGTCGAGATCTTCAACGCCGACGTCTGGGCCACCCCGGGCGACGAGGTTCTGGCCACCATGTCCGAGCGCTACCTCGAGCTCGTCCAGCCGTACGCCTGAGGGCGCCGTCCGTCACTCCAGCCAGGTCGTCTCGAACGTCGGGTTGGCGTGGATGTGGATCGCCTCGTAGCCCTGTGGGCCGGTCCGGAACGTGTGCGGGGTGCCCGGAGGCACGATCAGCACCTGTCCGGCGCGACCCTCGATCTGCTCGGCGCCGATGGTGAAGGTCGCCGAGCCGCGCCGGATCACGAACGTCTCGGCGTACGGGTGCAGGTGCAACCGGGGTCCGACCCCCACCGCTGTCGTCGACTCGAGGATGAGCGAGACATTCGCCGAGCCGGGCAGCTCGGTGTAGTTCTGTGCCCATTCGTCGCCGTCGGCGCGCCCGTCGGCACGGTCGATCAGGTAGCCGTCCATTCTCGGACGGTACGTCCGCCTCAGCCCAGGCGCCAGACCCGGGCGCCGGCAGGTGCAGACAGCTCCCAGTGCGCGTCGGTGGTCGGGTAGTGACGCGAGGTCGCCGGCGGGCCGTCAGCGAACACCTCCACGATCGATCCGTCGACCAGCACGCGCGCGGCACCCACGGTCTGCGCGGCCACCTCGCGGACCCCGGTCTCGGGCTCGACCAGGACCAGGTCGAGCGGTCCCTCGGCGACGATCTCGAAGGCTGACTCGCGAATCGGCTCCGCCGGGTCGAGCTCGGTGGTACGCAGCTCGAACAGCTCGACGGCCGGTCGGCTGATCAGTCCCGCGGGTCCCAGGGACAGCTCGCGTGGGAAGGTCAGCACGCCGGCCCAGCCGGCCGCCGCCACCTCCTCCGGCGTACGCTGCGTGCCCTCCCAGGCCCAGCCCCAGAGCAGCACGCGGTCGTCGTCGACCAGCACCTGCGGTGCGTAGAAGGTCGGTCCGTCATCCACGGCGCCGCCGGACTCGGCCACGAACCGCAGGCTGCCCCCGGTCTCGGCGAGGTTGCCCACCAGGTAGCGCACACCGGCCAGCTCGTGGGTGCCGTCGACGTGACGCCACTGCGAGAGCAGCAGCACCCACCGGCCGCCGAGCTGGAACAGGTTCGGGCACTCCCAGATGTTCGCCGGCGCGACGGCCGCGGCCACCGGGTCGTCGATGGTGAGCAGCGGACCGAGGTACGTCCAGTCATCCAGATCGTCGCAGGCGTAGAGCAGCAGCTGCGGATCGCCGTCGTGATGGCCGGCGCCCTGCACCGCGTACCGGCGACCGCCGAATCGGAACACGAACGGATCGCGCACCTCGGCGATCGCCGGGTCGTCCGGCGTCTCGACCTTGATCACCGGGTCCTGGCGCCACTCGCTCAGCGACCGGTCGCTGCGCGCGACGGCGACCCCGGCGTTCCAGGCGTGATCCGGCACGGCGGTGTACACCGCTGTCGGCACCCCGTCGTCGTCGACCACGCAGCCGGACCAGCAGCCGCTGGCGTTGGGTGAGCCCGGGAGGGGTGCGAGGGCGATCGGCTCGTCCCGCCAGTGCAGCAGGTCGTCGGAGCTGGCATGCCCCCAGTGCACGTTGCCATGCGTCGGGCCGTCCGGGTTGTGCTGGTAGAAGACGTGGTACCGGTCGTCGACGCGACAGACCCCGTTCGGATCGTTGAGCCAGCCGCTGGGCGGCATGATGTGCAGGCGTGGACGCTCGGAGATCACGGCGTCATCGTAGGGGGCGTGGGTCGGGTCGGACAGGGTCATGACGTGGTTCTCCTCGGCAGGACTAACTCGTGTTAGGTAGTCTGCGATCGCCCCTCACACGTGTCAAGTCGTCGTCCCCCTCTCGCATCGCGTGACCGGGCCGGCGGTCGGTAGGCTTCGCGGGTGCCTGCGCCCGACCTGATCCAGCCAGCCGATACCGCTCGGCGTCTCAGCGTCCTCGTGATCGGCTCCGGTGGCCGGGAGCACGCGCTTGCACTGGCCCTCGCCGGTGACCCAGCGGTGATCGAGGTGCACTCCGCCCCCGGCAACCCGGGGACCGGGCAGGTGGGTGCCAACCACCCGGTGGTTGCCGACGATCCGGCGGCGGTCGCCGCCCTGGCCACCGAGCTCGGGGTCGATCTGGTGGTGGTGGGCCCGGAGGCCCCGCTGGTGGCCGGGGTGGCCGACGCCGTCCGCGACGCCGGGATCGCGTGCTTCGGCCCCTCCAAGGCGGCCGCGCAGCTCGAGGGCAGCAAGGCCTTCGCCAAGGACGTGATGGCCGCTGCCGGGGTGCCGACTGCGGCCGCGCGCGTGTGCGAGACCGCCGCGGACGTCGCGGCGGCCCTCGACGAGCTCGGGTCGCCGTACGTGGTCAAGGACGACGGGCTCGCCGCCGGCAAGGGGGTCGTGGTGACCACCGATCGCCGGGTCGCGGTGGATCACGCAGCCTCGTGCGGACGCGTGGTCATCGAGGAGTTCCTCGACGGCCCCGAGGTGAGCCTGTTCGCCGTCACCGACGGCACGACAGTGATCCCGCTGCAACCAGCCCAGGACTTCAAGCGCGCGTACGACGACGACGCCGGACCCAACACCGGAGGCATGGGGGCGTACACGCCGCTGCCCTGGGCGCCCGACGACCTGGTCGACGAGGTGCTCCGCACCGTGCTCCAACCCACCGTCGACGAGCTGGCGCGCCGGGGCACCCCGTTCAGCGGGCTGCTCTACGCCGGGCTCGCGCTCACCGGCCGCGGGGTGCGGGTGATCGAGTTCAACGCCCGCTTCGGCGATCCGGAGACTCAGCCCCTGCTGGCGCGGCTGCGGACCCCGCTCGGTGGTCTGCTGTACGCGGCGGCCACCGGCGCGCTGGCCGAGCAGCCGCCGCTGGAGTGGACCGACGGCGCGGCGGTCGCCGTCGTGCTGGCCGCGGAGAACTACCCGGCCGGGCCGATCACGGGTGGGGTGATCGGTGGGCTCGACGTCGGCACCACGGACGGCACCATGATCATCCACGCGGGCACCGGGCTGGACTCCGAGGGCCGGGTGATCAGCACCGGAGGCCGGGTGCTCGCGGTGGTCGGCACCGGCGCGGAGCTGGCCACGGCGCGGCACGCGGCGTACGCGACGATGGCCCGACTCGAGCTGTCGGGTTCCTTCTACCGTACGGATATCGCCCGCAGGGCGGCCGAAGACCCAGCCCGAGAGGCGGCTGCCCGATGAGTGTCCCCAACGTCCTGGCCAACCGGTACGCCTCGGCGGCGATGCGGACGGTGTGGAGCCCGGAGAACAAGATCATCGCCGAGCGGCGGCTCTGGATCGCGGTGCTGGCCGCGCAGCGCGACCTCGGCGTGGAGTTCGGGGGCGACGATCCCGACACCGTGATCACCGCGTACACGGCGGCGATCGAGCACGTCGATCTGGCCAGCATCGCCGACCGCGAGAAGATCACCAAGCACGACGTGAAGGCCCGGATCGAGGAGTTCAACGCCCTTGCCGGCTTCGAGCACGTGCACAAGGGGATGACGAGCCGAGATCTGACCGAGAACGTCGAGCAGCTGCAGATCGTCTCCTCGCTGATCATCATCCGGGACCGCCTGGTCGCCTCGCTGACCCAGCTGGCCCGGCTGGCCATGACTTACGCCGACCAGCCGATCGCGGGCCGGTCACACAACGTGGCCGCGCAGATCACCACCCTGGGCAAGCGTTTCGCCACCGCCGCCGACGAGCAGCTGATCGCCTACCGACGGATCGACGAGCTCATCGCGCGCTACCCGCTGCGCGGGATCAAGGGCCCGGTCGGCACCGGACAGGACATGCTCGACCTGCTCGGGGGGGACGGAGCCAAGCTGGCCGAGCTGGAGCGGCTGGTGGCCGCCCACCTGGGCGTGGCGACGATCTTGACCAGCACCGGTCAGGTCTATCCGCGCTCGCTCGACTTCGACGTGGTCACCGCGCTGGCCCAGGCCGCGGCCGCCCCGTCCAACGTGGCCACCAGCATCCGGCTGATGGCCGGCCACGAGCTGGTCACCGAGGGCTTCCGGCCGGGGCAGGTCGGCTCCAGCGCGATGCCGCACAAGATGAACACCCGATCCTGCGAACGGGTGAACGGGCTGTCCGTGATCGTGCGCGGCTACGTGTCCATGGTCGGTGAGCTGGCCGGTGACCAGTGGAACGAGGGCGACGTGTCCTGCTCCGTGGTCCGCCGAGTCGCCCTGCCCGACGCCTTCTACGCCCTGGACGGGCTGTTCGAGACCTTCCTGACCGTGCTCGGCGACTTCGGCGCCTTCCCGGCCGTGATCGACAACGAGCTGCAGCGCTATCTGCCGTTCCTCACCACCACCAAGGTGCTGATGGCCGCGGTCCGCCAGGGGGTGGGTCGGGAGACCGCCCACGAGGCGATCAAGGAGAACGCGGTCGGTGTCGCCCTGGCCATGCGGGAACGGGGACTGGCCCGCAACGACCTGTTCGACCGACTCGCCGCCGACGCTCGCCTCGGGCTGAGCCGGGACGAGCTGGAGGCCCTGGTCACCGAGCCCCTGACCATGGCCGGCACGGCCCAGGCCCAGGTCGCCGCCGTGGTTGCCCAGGTGGAGAAGATCGCTGCCCAGCACCCGGAGGCGGCGGCCTACGTGCCGGGGGACGTGTTGTGAGCGAACCGGCCGAGGACCGATCGGGCCGGCGGTTCGTCGGCCGGGTGGCGGTGGTCACCGGTGCCGGCCACGGCATAGGGCGGGCGGTTGCCCAGCGGCTGGCCGCGGAGGGAGCGCGGCTCGTCCTCGCCGATCTCGACGAGGACGCCGCCCGCGAGACGGCTGACAGCGTGCTGCCGGCCGAGGCCGTGGCCACGCACTGCGACGTCCACCTCAAGCCCTCGGTGGACGCCTGCATCGACCTCGCCGTACGGCACTTCGGCCAGCTCGACGTGCTGGTCAACGTCGCCGGCGGTTCGATCGCGATGCCGCCGGCCTTCGAGGACATGGCCGACGAGGCCTGGAACGAGATGCTGGACCTCAACCTGACCGGGGCGATGCGGTGCATCCGCGCGGCGCTGCCGCACCTTCGTCGCCGTCCGGCGGGCGCGATCGTGTCCATCAGCTCGGTGAACGGGTTGGCCGGTTTCGGTGAGGAGGCCTACTCCTCGGCCAAGGCCGGTCTGAGCCTGCTGACCCGCAACCTGGCGATCAAGCTGGGCCCGGCGGGCATCCGCGTGAACGCCGTCGCTCCCGGCACCGTACGCACCCGGGTGTGGGACGGCCAGGACGGTGGCGCGGACCGACTGCGGCCGCTCTACCCGCTCGGCCGGGTCGGCGAGCCGAGCGACATCGCCGCGGCCGTGGCGTTCCTGGCCTCCGACGACGCGTCCTGGATCACTGGGGTAACCCTGCCGGTCGACGGTGGCGTGCTGGCCGGACCCGCCCAGCTGATGCCCCTCCTCGATTCCTGACCCGGTCTCCAGTCGGTAGGGCTGAGCGCCGACACGCCGCCGGGGCGAGGTCGACGCGCCGGGATCGTTGACCCGGTCGCCCGGCCGACGTAGGTTCTCGCGTTTGTGCGTACCTACTTCCAGCTCGCCGCGGCGGGCTTCCAGAGGTACAGCACCTACCGGATGGCGATCGCCGCCGGCGTGGTCACCCAGTCGGTGTTCGGCTTCATCCGGGTCAGCGTCATGTTCGCCGCGGTGGCGGCCGCCGGCGGCGAGCTCGCCGGCTACGACCAGCAGCAGGCGTCCACGTACGTGTGGCTCGGTCAGGCCCTGTTGGCCCCGATCGCCCTGTTCGGCTGGACCGAGCTCGCCGACCGGATCACCACCGGCGACATCGCCGTCGACCTCGCCCGGCCGATCGACGTCCAGCTGTCCTGGTGGGCCGCCGATCTCGGCCGGGCGGCGTTCCAGCTGCTGACCCGTGGCCTGGCCCCGTTGGCGATCGGGGCGCTCACCATCGGCTTCGCCCTGCCCGGGTCGTGGACCGCCTACCCACTGGGTCTGGTCAGTGTCCTGCTCGCCGTCTCGCTCAGCTTCATCGTGCGGTTCGGGGTGAACCTGATCGCCTTCTGGTCGCTGGACATCCGCGGCTTCATCGGGCTCTACCTGGTGATCGTCGCCCCCTTCAGCGGCCTGTACGTGCCGGTGCACCTGTTCCCGGACTGGCTCCGCGCGATCGCGTACGCCACCCCGTTCCCCTCGTTGCTCCAGTTCCCGATCGACGTGCTCAGCGGTCGGGTGCTGGGCGTCGACGCGCTGCTGGTGGTGGGTATGCAGGCGGGGTGGCTGGTGCTGCTGGTGATCTTGACCCGGGTGATGATGACCCGGGCCGCCCGTCGGCTGGTGGTGCAGGGTGGTTGAGACCCGCACGACGTCTCCCGGGATCAGCCGCCGCGAGTCGATCCGGGTGCTGCTCGGTTCCCGGATCCGCAGCCAGACCGCCTACCGGACGAGCTTCTGGCTGACCGTCGCCACCTCGGTCGGGGTCGGCCTGATCGAGTTCATCGAGATCTACGTGATCTTGACCAACGTGCCGGTCTTCGGCGGGATGACCTTCGCCCAGGCGTCGCTCGTCTTCGCGCTGGCGAACATGGGGTTCTCGTTCGCCGACATGGTGTTCGGACAGTTCGACGCGATGCCGTCCCACCTGCGCCTCGGCCGGCTCGAGGTGATGCTGGTGAGACCGCTGCCGCTGATCGTGCAGTTCGTCACCGCCGACTTCCAGCTGCGCCGCCTCGGTCGGGTCGCGGTCGGTCTGGTGATCATGATCCTCGCGCTCGGCTCCCTCGATCTCACCCCCACCCCGGCGGTGGTCTACCTGTTGATCGTCACCCCGTTCATCGGTGGTGCCATCTACGGGGCTCTGTTCGTGATGGCCGGCGGCGTGCAGTTCTTCGTCATCGACGGGGCCGAGTTCACCTCCGCGTTCGTCTACGGCGGCTCGTACGCCGGTCAGCTGCCCGGCAGCGTGCTGCTCGAGCCGATCCGGATCCTCTTCACCTTCGTCATCCCGGCCACCGCCACGGCGTACCTGCCCGCCTTGATCATCCTGGGCCTACCCGGACCGGCGTTCCTGCCGGCCTGGCTCGGCTGGTTCGCGCCGTTGTTCGCCGTCTGGGCGTGGGTCCTGGCCCTGCTGGCCTGGCGAGCGGGCATCCGTAGATTCACCGGAGCAGGAGGCTGACATGAGCGGGACGCACATACAGAGCGACACCGAGGCGATCGTCGAGTTCGCCGATCTGCGGCGCTCGTTCGTCGTCCGGCAGAAGGCGGGCCGGGTCCGCCGGACCAAGAGAATCGTGCACGCCGTGGACGGGGTCAGTGTGCGGATCGGCGCGGGCGAGTCGTGCGGCTACATCGGCGCGAACGGGGCCGGCAAGTCGACGACCATCAAGATGATCACTGGGATCCTGGTGCCGACGTCGGGCACCGTACGCACCTGCGGTCTCGACCCCGTACCGCAGCGACGGGTGCTGGCCCGGGAGATCGGGGTGGTGTTCGGCCAACGCAGCCAGCTCTGGTGGGATCTGCCGCTGCGGGACTCGTTCAAGATCCTGGCCGCCATCCACCGGCTCGATCCCGGCACCGCCCGCGACCGGACGGCTCGGCTGGTCGACGGCCTCGGCATCGGTGAGCAGCTCGACACTCCCGTACGTCAGCTGTCCCTGGGGGAGCGGATGCGGGGCGAGGTGGCAGCGGCCCTGGTGCACAGTCCACGGCTGCTGGTGCTGGACGAGCCGACGATCGGGCTGGACATGATCAGCAAGGAGCGGCTGCGGCACTTCCTGATCACCGAGCGGGCCGAGCGGGGCACCACGCTGCTGCTCACCACCCACGACATGAGCGACATCGAGCGCCTGTGCGAGCGGGTGCTGGTCGTCGACCACGGCCGTCTCGTCTACGACGGCACGCTGCCCGGACTGGCTCAGCGGGTGGCGTTGCAACGCGTGCTGGTCGTCGACCTCTGGGAGCCGCGGGCACCGCTGCAGCTGGTCGAGGCCAGCCACATCGGCAGCGAGGGTGACGGCGTACGCCAGCGGCTCGCCTTCTCGCCCCATGACACCACCGCGGCCCGGGTGCTGGCCGAGGTGTCGACCCAGGTCGAGGTGCGCGATCTCACCCTGGAGGAGCCGGCCATCGAGGACATCGTCCGGACCCTCTACCACTCGACCTAGCCGGGAGTGCTCAGACGACCTGAGCCGGACACCGGAGCCCGGGCGAGCCCATACCCGGTCCCGTGCACACTGCACCCATCGCTCAGGCGCGGATGGTCACCGACTTCTCCACGGTGGTCCCGTTGGTCCGCGGGAAGAGGTCGGAGAACGAGAACGAGGCGTGCAGGTGCGCGGTGATGTCGGTCGTGCCGGCGCCCTCCCCGTGGTAGCCCACCTCGAACTCGATGGCCTCTCCCGGCTCCAGGACGTCGTTCGGCTCGAAGCCGCTGCTGACCGGGGGGAAGAAGACGAACATCTCGCCCACCAGGGCGTCGCTGGGCAGCCGCGGATCGTCGCGATCGCCGGTGGCGCGGGCCTCGAAGAGGGTGCTCACCCGGGCGCTGAGCAGGACCACGGCTGGGGAGTCGACCTGCAGGTGGACCGTGACGTCGGTGAGCCGGATCCCGCGCGGCCGGTCGGCGTTGACCAGCCGGACCGTGAAGGTCCCGTCGTCGCCGCGCTCCAGGTTCCTGGTCACCTCGTTGATGCGGACCTCGACCTCTGTGCGCAGGTAGTCGGCGGTGGCGCCGGACAGGTCGACGAGGCTGATGGTGCTGGTGGTCATGACAGTGCTCCTTGTGCGGTGAGGGAAACGGTGGATGGTGCGGTGAGGGCGTCGACCAGGGCGGTGCGCCCCGGACGGTCGGGTGGATAGGGCGACGAGCCGAACCACGGTCCGACGCGGGCCCTGATCTCGGGATCGGCGAACACCTCGGCGGGCAGGGCCAACAGGGAGGCGATGCGGGTGTGGGCCCGCAGCAGCACGGGGTCTTCCCGGGCGCCGGCGACCAGGGCGGTGCTTCCGGCCCAGGCCGGATCGTCGGTCCGGTACGGCTGGCCGGCGGCTTCGGCCGCCATCTCGGCGACCCGGTGTTGGCCGAAGGCAACGGTGGCCTGGAGATACGGCTCCACGCGTTCGCGCAACAGGGTCGCGTACGCGATCGTGACGGGACGCGAGCCGCCTGAGCCGTACCCGGCGATCGCGTCGCGAAGGGCGACGGCCTGCAAGGCACCCAGACTCAGCCCGCGGCCCAGGAAGGGGCTGGTGGTGGCCCAGGCGTCGCCCACGGCCACCAGGCCGTCCACCACGGGGACGCCGGCGGGGGCGTACTCCCGCACGATGTCCTGCAGTCCCGCCAGTGGCCGTACGTCATCGAGCGGCTCTCCGGACAGCCAGCGCTCGTCCACCCCGCCGGCCCGAAGGGCGGCCTCCCACCGCGGCGCCTCCCGGAGGCGGCGCATCGCCGGGTCGGTCGAGCTGACGATGATCGCCAGTCCCCAGGTGTCGTTGTCCGCCGGCAGGGTGAGCACGGAGTACGACGGGTGGTGCGTCAGGGCACCGCCCGTAGCCGTCGGGGGTCCGTCAGGGGAGGAGTAATGACGCGTGTAGTAGGTCAGACCGACGGTCGCCCGCGCTTCGGTCGGCGCGAGCCCGAGCGGGGCCAGCCAACCCGGCACCGGGCTGCGGTGGCCGGTGGCGTCGACCACCAGATCGGCCTCGAGCACCTTGTCCTCGGTCCGGACGCCGGCGACCCGCCGGCGGCCGTCCGCCCCGGTCGTCGTCACCAGCCCGATCACCCGTTCGCCCCGGCGTACGGTCAGACCCGGCTCGGCGGAGGCGACCGAGGCCACCGCCGCCTCGATCACCGGTCTACGCCCGGTGACGGTGTCGAACTGCTCGTCACCCTCCTGGTGGCCACCGGTGGCCGACGCGGGGTGCAGGTGCAGCTGGTTGACCGGCCGACCGCCCAGTGAGAGCAGGGCGTCGGCCACGTCGGGGAGCTCGTCGCGCATCACCTGGTACCAGCGGGGCAGGGCGATGTGCACCTGCCGGAACTGGTTCACCCCCGGACGGTTCCACTCGCTCCAGACCTGGTCGGCGGTCCCGCCCGGCTCCGCGGCGTCGCGGTCGAGGACCACGACCGAGTGGCCGGCTCGGGCCAGCAGCAGGGCGGTGGTCAGACCGGTGGGTCCGGCGCCGAGCACCAGCACCTCCCGGACGGGGCGAGCGTCGAGACCTCGGGTGCTGCTGTCGAGCTGACTCATGGCGCCTCCTTCGTGGCGTCGCCATGGTCCTGCGATCGGCTGCTCAGCTACCAGGTCATCCTGTGCTCACTTCCTGTCCGATTCCCGTACGTGTGGTCAGGTCCGGCGCGGATCGTCGGGATCCAGCTCGATCGCCCACAGCACCTCGACCAGGCGTTCGGTGGCCCGAGCGAGATGGCGACGGTAGGTGCTGAACGGCAGGTCCAGCAGCTCGGCCGCCGCCTCCTGGGACGGCGCGCCGGCGAGGAACGTCCGCTCCAGCACCCGGCGGTGCTCCGCTCCGCCCCGCTCTTCAGCGAGGTCGACGACGGCCTCCCGCAGCGCCCGGTTCAGGGCGGCCGCCGGATCGGTGGCGTCGGGCGGCACCAGGGCGCTGGTCAGCAGCTCGGACCCGGCCAGGCCGCCGGCCCGGGTCAACCGGCGCAGGGCACCCCGGACGGCGGCGTCGAACGACGTCCGGGTCAGCGGCAGCGGTCGCACCAGCTCGGCCGGCGGCGGCCCGGTCTCCCCGGTCAGCTCGCGGGTCTCCATCATCTCGAAGAACGCCGAGGCCGGGAACGCTCGACGGTCCCAGCCGAACAGGGTGATCCGCTGGCGCCCCAGGTCCAGGTCGAGCATCGGGGTCATCGCCAGATAGTCGTAGTAGCGGGCGTAGGGCCCATCTCTGAAGCCGACGATGAAGCTCCACGCGGCCCGGACCGTGGCCCACTCGAGGATGCAGGACACCCCGGTGACCAACAGCTGCAGCGGGTCCCCCTGGTAGCGGGTGGTGGCGCCCGCGAACCGGTTGACGTTGACCCGCTCACCGGGACGCAGGGGGCCGCGCTCCGACACCAGCCGCCAGATGGCGGCCGCCACCGGGTCGTCGACCATCAGGTCGGCGGGCCCGGGCAGGTAGACCTGGAGCGAGAAGGCCGCCGTCCCGTTGTCCGCTCGACCGTGGTAGGCGCCGCGGGGTTGGGCCGCGAGCCAGCGTCGCGCCATGGCCGCCGATCCCCGTCCCTCGTTGGCCTCGATCAGGGCGACGATCTCCTCCCGCTCGACCGGTCCGGCGCGCGGCACGCTCAGCTGACCACGGTCCCGCAGCAACGAGGTCTCGGCCGCCAGCGGTGTCTTGCGGTGCAGCAGCAGGACCTCGGCGGCCGCCCGGTCGGGATGTGGTTCACCCGCGTCGGCCATCCGGTCCATGAAGTACCCGCGGACCGCCCGGTGCAGCTGGACGTACTCGGTGGGCGAGCGGTGCGCCAGCTCCGCCTCGAACAGCTCGCGTACGACGTCGTGGACGTACAGGCCGAGCGCTCCCCGCCGCACGTACGGCCGCGACTCCAACCAGGTCCACACCTCCGGGGCGCGGGAGCCGATCATCCGGGTGAGCAGGTCCTGGGTGGTCCGGGTGGCGTGCGCGCAGGTGGCCAACCCGGTCCGGTGCGCGTCGTCGGGCACGTCGTCCAGGATCAGCGCGCACAGCTGCCCGACGGCGTCGGGAGCGTCGGACAGCTGGTCGGGGCGGCGGCCGGAGCGGTCCACCTCGGCCAGCATGGCCAGGGCCAGTGGGTAGCCCCGACCGAGCTGCGCGAGCCGGTCGACCTGGTCGGTCACCCCGAGGCCGAGCAGCAGGTTGCGACTGTCGGCGTCGTCCAGCTCGTCGAGCCCGTGCACGCTGACCAGCCGGCGCCAGCCCGGGTCCAGCCACCACGCCGCCGGCGGGGCGTCGCGACCCGCGACGACGGTGACCGCGCCCGCGGGTCGGGCGGGCAGGAACTGGGTACGGAACCAGCGGTCCAGCGGGGCGAGGAGCTCGAAGCCGTCCACCAGCAGCACGGCCGACGGGTCGCCGGCGCTGCGTTCCCGGACGGCCGCCTGCACCGCCGCGGGCGAGCACTCGACATCACGCGCGTCCAGGTACGTCACGCGCTGCCCAGCGCCACGCGTGAGCCGCGCCATCGCGTCCAGCAGGGTCGTCTTGCCGATCCCGCCGGGGCCGTGGACGAACATCACCCGAACGTCGGAGGTGCCGGTCAGGGCGGCGCTGAGCAGGTCGAGCTCGCGGTCGCGACCGACGAAGCCGTCGTCCCGGGCCGCGATCAGCCGACCGGCGAGCTGGTCGCGCACCGGTTCGGTCGGGGGAAGGTGAGCCGCCCCGAGCTCGGGAGCCACCACGCGGTCAGGCTAGGCCCGTGGGTCAGGGGTGTCGAGAGCCTTGCCGGCTGGTCCGCGTTCAGTGCGGCGTGGGTGACGCCACGGTGGTCACGAACGCCGCGAGCTCGGCGGCCATCGGCGTGGGATCCCAGGAGTGCATCGCGCCCGGCATCTCCTTCTCGACGCCGTTCGGTACGGTCGCCACGATCATCCGGGCCCCGATCGGCATCTCGCCGAACGTCTCCGTCCCGTACATGGCCTGCACCGGTACGTCGATGGCCGACAACGATCCCGTGGCCAGCTCCGCAGTCGCCCAGGCCAAGGACTGGGCGTCGGCGCGGGTGCTCACCACACCGGCCGCGATCAGCGGCCAGTCCGGCGAGGCCTCGGCGCCGGCCAGCCACTCCGGCGGCATGTCCTTCATGTAGTGCCGCTGGGCACCCTGGGTGTCCCCGGCGTCGATCAGCCGCTCGATCTCGTCCGACCAGGCTTGGGTCTCGCCGGCGTCGCTCGCGACCGGCGCCTCCCAGAGCGCCAGCCCGGTCACGGGCAGGCCGGCTGCGGCCGCGCGAAGGGCGAGCGAGCAGCCCGACGAGTGCCCACAGAGCACGGCGCGTCCGCCGGCGACCTCGATCGCCGCGGCGATGGCGGCCAGCTCGCGGTCCAGATCCAGCACGCCCTCGGCTGCGCTCTCCCCGCGGCCGAGACGGTCGAAGACCACCGCGGTGACCCCGAGGTCGGCGGCGCGCTCAGCGGTCTCGGTGGTGATCGGGTCGACGGCCCGGAACGGTCCGGCCCCGGCGATGAACACCAGACCGGGGCCGCTCCCGTACCGGTCGTAGGCCACGCGATCCCCACGGGCGGTGGTGGTGAAGTCCGTCATCAATTCCTCCGAGGTCATTGGACTGGCGAGTTCTGTTTCTCTAAAGTAGACTGACGAGTCCAAAGTGTCAACGGAGGTTCGCATGACCGACGGATTGCGACCGAGCTCCCAGCGCAAGCGCGCGGCCATTCTCGAGGCCGCCGAGCACGTGTTCCTCGCTGACGGCTACCTGGGCGCCAACATGGACGAGCTGACGACGCTGGCGGGGGTCTCCAAGCAGACCGTGTACGCCCACTTCGGCAGCAAGGAGGGTTTGTTCGTCGAGCTGGTCGAGAGCATGACGCGCGGGGCCGGGAATGACGTGCACACCGAGAACCTGCCCGATCCGGCGTCGCCCGACGACCTGCGGCTGTCGCTGACCGACTACGCCGTACGGCAGCTGACTGCGGTCCTGGCGCCACGCATCCTGCGGTTGCGACGGCTGGTGATCGGGGAGGAGGCCCGGTTCCCCGAGCTGGCCAGGGTGCTCTGGGAGAACGGTCCGGAGCGAGCGATCGAGGCGTTGGCGGGTCACATCGCGCGCCTGGCGGACCAGGGTTGGCTGCTGGCCACCGACCCGCGGGCCGCGGCCACGTACCTGAACTGGCTGGTGATGGGGGAGCCCGTCAACCGCGCGATGCTGCTCGGAGACGAGGCTGTGCCGGACCCCGCCGCGACCGAGGAGCACTGCAGCGAAGCGGTCCGGATCTTCCTGGCGGCGTTCGAGGCACCTGGTCCGACCGGCTGAGTGCGTCGTTCGCAGCTCGACCGGCGTCGATCAGCCCCGCCACGCCGAGGGGGCGACGTGGTTGCGTTGAGTTCGACGCAGGGTGCCGGGCCTGAACGAACCGCGCCCCCCGCCGGAGAGGCGAGGGGCGCGTCGAGGGGTGGAATCAGCTGGGTCGATCAGTAGACCGAGGACTTGCGCTCGTCGGGGATGAGCAGCCAGCCGGCCAGGTAGATCAGGATCTGTGGGCCGGGCAGCAGCATGCTGAGCACGAAGATCAGGCGGACGACGTTGCTGGACAGACCGAAGCGGCGCGCGATGCCCGAGCACACCCCCGCGATGACTCGGTCATTGGACGGACGGGCGAGGCTGGCCATGGTGGCGGGTCCTTCTTCCTGTTCGGGTGGGCGAGCCGGTCGGGCTCAGGTTCCACCATGCCCCGGTCCGGCCGAGAAAGCACGGGTCGGGACCCGAGATCCGGGGCTGCTCAGGGTCGGTCCGGGGCGAGTACCCATCGGCCGGCACCTGGCAGGATGGGCACGTGACGCTGACCACCGGGCCCCGCTTCGCCGACCAGCTCGACTACCCGCTGCTGCACCGCGGCAAGGTCCGCGAGCTCTACGCCTACGACGCCGACCGGCTGCTGATGGTCGCCACGGATCACATCTCGGCGTTCGACTACGTGCTCGACAGCATCATCCCGGACAAGGGTGCGGTGCTCACCCAGCTGTCGCAGTGGTGGTTCGGTCAGCTCACCGACATCGTCGACCACCACGTCCTCTCCACCGACGTGCCCGCGGCGGTCCGCGGTCGAGCCGTCATCTGCGAGCGCCTGGAGATGATCCCGGTGGAGTGCGTGGCCCGCGGTTACCTGACGGGGTCCGGCTGGCTGGAATACCAGCAGTCTCGGTCGGTGTGTGGGGTCGCGCTGCCGGCGGGTCTGCACGACGGGTCCCGGCTCGACCAGCCGATCTTCACGCCGGCGACCAAGGCGGCACTCGGTGAGCACGACGAGAACGTGTCGTACGAGGTCGTCGTGGACACCGTCGGAGCGGTGGCGGCCGAGCGCATCCGGGAGCTCACCCTGGCCGTCTACCGCCGCGCGGAGGGAATCGCCCGGGACCGGGGGATCGTGCTGGCCGACACCAAGCTCGAGTTCGGCCGCCGACCGGACGGCACCATCGTGCTCGCCGACGAGGTCCTGACCCCGGACTCGTCGCGCTTCTGGGACGCCCGGGCCTGGCAGCGCGGGGTGCTGGACTCCTACGACAAGCAGTACGTACGGAACTGGCTGCTGCACGACTCCGGCTGGGACCGTCGGAGCGGGGAGGCCCCGCCGGCGCTCCCGGACTCGGTCGTGGCCGCCACCCGAGAGCGCTACCTGCAGGCGTACGAGCGGTTGACCGGGACCCCGTTCACCGCCTGACAGGTGTCGGGCCGGCGTGGCCGGGCCCCAGTAGGATCGCGGCCATGGCGCGAGTGGTGGTCGACGTGATGCCCAAACCAGAGATCCTCGATCCGCAGGGCAAGGCGGTGACCGGGGCGCTCGGTCGCCTCGGCTACAGCGGTCTGACCGTGCGGCAGGGCAAGCGGTTCGAGGTCGAGGTCGACGGCGAGATCACCGACGAGCGGCTGGCCGAGGTCCGCGACGCGGCCGAGAAGCTGTTCGCCAACACCGTGATCGAGACCTTCGACGTCCGGGTGGACGCCGACAGCTCGGACCACGGCTGATGGCTCCCCGGATCGGCGTGGTCACCTTCCCCGGTTCACTCGACGACCAGGACGCGCAGCGCGCCGTCCGGCTGAGCGGGGCCGAGGCGGTACCCCTCTGGCACGGCAGCGACTCACTGACCGACGTCGATGCGGTCATCCTGCCGGGCGGCTTCTCGTACGGGGACTACCTCCGCTGTGGGGCGATCGCCCGGTTCGCCCCGGTGATGACCGAGGTGATCCGCGCCGCGGGGGACGGGATGCCGGTGCTCGGCATCTGCAACGGCTTCCAGGTGCTCTGCGAGGCGCACCTGCTGCCCGGGGCGCTGATCCGCAACGAGCGGCAGACCTTCGTCTGCCGGGACCAGCGGCTCCGGGTCGAGTCGGTCGACACCACCTGGACCTCGGCGTTCGCGCCGGGCCAGGAGATCACCATCGTGCTCAAGAACGGTGAGGGTCGCTACCTCGCCGACGCCGAGACCGTGGCTCGGCTGGAGGGCGAGGGTCGGGTCGTGTTCCGCTACCTCGACAACCCCAACGGCTCGCTGAACGACATCGCCGGCGTCTGCAACGAGCGGGGCAACGTGGTCGGGCTGATGCCGCACCCCGAGCACAACGTCGAGGCTCTCACCTCGCCCAGCCTGGACGGCCGTCCCTTCTTCGCCAGCGTGCTGGACTTCCTCGCCGTGAAGGTCTGAGGTCGCTCCCGGACAGCTGGGGAGATCGGTCGTTCGCGACGGTCGCGACTCACGCCCTGATCGTCGGTCGGACGACCCGGCGCACCCCGGTAGCGTTGCCGCGTGGCCGACACCGTCGAGAACGCAGCTTCCACGCCCGATCAGCCGCAGCCCTGGGCCGAGCTCGGGCTGAAGGAGGACGAGTACCTCCGCATCCGCGAGATCCTGGACCGCCGCCCGACCGGGGCGGAGCTGGCCATGTACTCGGTGATGTGGTCGGAGCACTGCTCGTACAAGTCGTCCAAGGTGCACCTGCGCAAGTTCGGTGAGCTGACCCAGGAGACCCCGGTCGGCAAGCTGCTGGCCGGCATCGGTGAGAACGCCGGCGTGATCGACATCGGCCAGGGCTACGCCGTCACCTTCAAGGTCGAGTCGCACAACCACCCCTCCTACGTGGAGCCCTATCAGGGCGCGGCCACCGGGGTCGGCGGCATCGTCCGCGACATCCTGGCCATGGGGGCCCGCCCGATCGGGGTGATGGACCCGCTCCGCTTCGGTCCGCTGGACGCGCCCGACACGGCCCGGGTGCTGCCCGGCGTGGTGGCCGGGGTCGGCGGCTACGGCAACTGCCTGGGGCTGCCCAACATCGGGGGCGAGGTCGTCTTCGACGCCTCGTACGCCGGCAACCCGCTGGTCAACGCCCTCTGCATCGGTGTGCTGCGGCACGAGGACCTGCACCTGGCCAAGGCGACCGGGGTCGGCAACAAGGCGATCCTGTACGGCGCCGCCACCGGTGGTGACGGCATCGGTGGGGCCTCGATCCTGGCCTCGGAGACGTTCGAGGCGGACGGCCCGGCGAAGCGGCCCGCCGTGCAGGTCGGCGACCCGTTCATGGAGAAGCTGCTGATCGAGTGCACGCTGGAGCTGTTCGCCGCGAAGCTGATCACCGGCATCCAGGACTTCGGTGCGGCCGGCATCTCCTGCGCCACCTCCGAGCTGGCCGCGGCGGGGGACGGCGGCATGCACGTCGACCTCGACGTCGTACCGCTGCGGGACTCAACGCTGAGCCCCGAGGAGATCCTGATGAGCGAGTCGCAGGAACGGATGATGGCGATCGTCGAACCGGGCGATGTCGACGCGTTCATGGCCATCTGCCGCAAGTGGGACGTGCTGGCGACAGTGGTCGGCGAGGTCACCGACGGCGACCGGCTGATCATCGACTGGCACGGTGAGACCATCGTGGACGTCGATCCTCGGACCGTGGCTCACGACGGCCCGGTCTACGAGCGTCCGTACGCCCGGCCGGACTGGCAGGACGCGGTGCAGGCCGACGGAGTGGAGCGGCTGGCCCGACCGTCCGGCGGCGCCGAGCTCGCCGAGACGCTGCTGCGTCTGGTCGGCTCGCCCAACCTGTGCGACAAGTCCTGGGTGACCGACCAGTACGACCGCTACGTGCGGGGCAACTCCGTCCTCGCCCAGCCCGAGGACGCCGGGATGCTGCGGATCGACGCCGCCACCAACCTCGGGGTCGCGCTGGCGACCGACTGCAACGGTCGGTTCGCCTACCTCGACCCGCGGCAGGGTGCGCAGCTGGCCCTGGCCGAGGCGTACCGGAACGTCGCGGTCAGCGGTGCGCAGCCGGTCGCCATCACCGACTGCCTGAACTTCGGCTCACCCGAGGACCCGGCCGCGCTGTGGCAGTTCACCCAGGCGATCGACGGCCTCGTGGAGGGCTGTCGCGAGCTGGGCACGCCGGTCACCGGCGGCAACGTGAGCTTCTACAACCAGACCGGTGACACCGCTATCCTGCCGACGCCCGTGGTCGGCGTGCTCGGCGTGATCGACGACGTGACCGCCCGGATCCCGATCGGCTTCGGCCGCGACGGTGACGAGCTCTGGCTGCTGGGGGAGACCCGCGACGAGCTGGCCGGCTCGGCCTGGGCCGACGTCGTGCACGGTCACCTGGGTGGGCTGCCGCCATCGCTGGACCTGGCGCACGAGAAGCGGCTGGCCGAGATCCTGGTGCGGGCGGCCCGGCGCGGACTGCTCAGCAGCGCCCACGACCTCGCCGACGGCGGGCTCGCCCAGGCCCTGGTCGAGAGCGCGCTGCGACGGGGGATCGGGGCGACGGTGTCGCTGGGGGACGACGACCCGTTCGTCGCGCTGTTCTCCGAGAGCACCGGACGGGTGCTGGTGTCGCTGCCCGCATCCCGGTCGGCCGAGCTGCTGGAGCTGTCGGGGGGCGCGAACGTCCCCGTCCGCCGGCTCGGGCTCACCGGTGGGGATGCCCTGCAGGTCGAGGGTCAGTTCTCCCTGAGCCTGGACCAGATCCGGACCACCTGGCAGGCCCCGATCCCCGCCGCCATGGCCGCCGCCGGTCACTGACCCAGCAGAACACCAACTCCGCGGTGGATATATCCACCGCGGAGTCGGATCGGTCCTGGCTTACGGGGCGCCCTGCTTGACCCGATCCGCGTACACGGCCCGCAGTCGGTCGTTGTTCTCGTCGCCGCCGGGGATGTTGGCCGAGATCAGCACCGGTACCGGCTGACCGGCCTCGACCAGCAGGCCGCAGGCCTCGGTCACCATCATCTGGGCGATCAGCGCGCTGGTCACGGTCGAGGTGGCCAGGATCGGTCCCTGCGGCGATCCGTCCGGGGCGGCCGGGAGATCGAGGACCGCGTCGCCGAAGGCGCCGCAGTTGTCGATCACCACATCCGCCAGCTCGAACAGCCGCTTCCCGCTCGGGTGCCGGGAGGTGATCTTCGTCGTGTGGTCCATCGAGGTGACGGCGATCAGCTTGTGACCGCGTTCGGTGACCAGCCGGGCCAGCTCGACGGTCGAGCCGTTGCCGCCGGAGTTGGAGCAGATCACGAACACGTCCTCCGGCTGGATGTCATGCACCTCGAGCAGCTGGGCCGCCAGGGTCTCGTCCCGCTCCAGGTGGGGATCCATCACCTCGTCGACCGACTTCGGCCCGAAGAACGCCAGGTCGGTGATGGCGATCTTGTTCGCCGGCACCAGGCCGCCCGCCCGACCGGCGATCTCCATCGCGAAAGACCGCGAGTGACCGGTGCCGAACACCTGGACCACGCCGCCCTTGCCGACCGACTCGGCGAGCAGCGCGGCCGCGGCGGCGATGGCGTCGGTCTGGGTGGTCACCACCTGCTGTGTCGCCGCGGACAGAACCGCAGCCGCCTCGAACTGGTTGATCCGCTGGTGGCTCATGGTTCCCCTCCGTGTGTGACTTCTTGACCCGATCGGCTCCGAGTCGGTCAGAATCCTATTCCCTGCACGCCCTACGCTCCCACCATGGACCTCGTTCAGGCCGTACGTGACCAGTTGCCCGGAATTCGCGCGGAGCTGGAGGCACTGGTGGCCATCCCCTCGGTCAGTGCCGATCCCGAGCGGGCGTCCGACCTGCTCCGCAGCGCGGAGGCGGTGTCCGCGCTGCTGACCGAAGCCGGCTGCCCGGAGGTGGAGATCGTCAGCGCGGGAGGTGGCCCGGCCGTCCTCGGGCGCTATCCGGCGCCACCCGGCATGCCCACCGTCTGCTTGTACGCCCACCACGACGTCCAGCCGACCGGCGACGAGACCCTGTGGACCAGCCCGCCGTTCGCGGCCACCCAGCGAGGCGATCGTCTGTACGGACGCGGCTCCAGCGACGACAAGGGCGGCTTCGCCGTGCATCTCGCCGCGCTGCGGGCCTTCGGCGGCCGGCCGCCGGTGGGTGTGACGATCTTCGTCGAGGGCGAGGAGGAGGTCGGTTCCCCGACCCTGGCCGCGATCCTGGCCGGCCACCGCGACCGCCTGGCCGCCGACGTGTACGTGATCGCCGACTCCGGCAACTGGGCCGTCGGCGAGCCGGCGTTCACCACCACCCTGCGCGGGCTGGCGGACTGCGTGGTCGAGGTCCGGACGCTCGACCACGCGGTCCACTCCGGCGCGTACGGCGGAGTGGCGCCGGACGCCCTGACCGCGTTGTGCCGATTGCTGGCCACCCTGCACGACGACGAGGGCAACGTGGCTGTCGCCGGTCTGCACCACGGCACCGGGCCGGACCTGACCTACCCACCCGACCGGTTGCGGGCGGAGTCCGGAGTGCTGGAGGGCGTCGACTACCTCGGTACCGGCTCGGTCGTCGAGCGGCTGTGGAACCGCCCCGCCGTGGCGGTGATCGCCCTCGACACCACCCCGATCGCCCGGGCCTCGAACACTCTCGTCCCGAGTGCCCGGGCCAAGATCAGCCTGCGGGTTGCTCCCGGCGACGACGCCCGCCGAGCTCTGGGCTGCCTGCGCGCGCATCTGGAGTCCCATGCACCCTGGGGTGCTCGGGTGACGGTCACCGACGGTGACACGGGCGAGCCGGCCGAGATCGCCTTCGAGGGTCCGGTCGCCGACGCCGCACGGGCCGCCTTCACTTCAGGCTGGGGCCGGGAACCGGTGCTGATCGGCCAGGGCGGCTCGATCCCGCTCGTCGCCGAGTTCGCCGACGCGTTCCCGGGTGCGGCGATCCTGGTCACCGCCGTCGGCGACCCCGACTCGCGTCCGCACGGGATCGACGAGTCCCTGCACCTCGGTGACTTCGCCGCGGCCTGCGTGGCCGAGACCCTGTTCCTCCAGGGCCTGGCCGACGCCAGCACGACCTGACCCCGACTTTTGTGCCGCTGTCCCCACCTATTCATGTTCTCGGCACAAAAGTCGGCCGGGAGGTCGAGGCGAAGGGGTGGAGCCGACTGGTTCATACCAGTGGGCCGCTGGGCGTCCGTATTCCGTGGGAAAGATCATGTTCTCGCGTCTGAATCGTGCCAGACCAGGGCAGACCAGTCGGTAGAATTGCTTGTGGATCTGCTTCGAGCGGGTCCAGGCAATGGCGCCTCCATACGAACCTTCGATGGAGGAGAACTCATGTTGGAGTCCTTCAATGCCGCCCGTGTGCGGCGTTCCCATGCTCGTCACGGCCGGCTGGAGCACAAGCAGCTCCAGGCCGACCTGGCGAGCTTCACCTCGGACGCGGATCGCTTCGATCTCGAAGCCACCCTCGACCGTTACCCCGACCAGCAGACGCTGGAGATCCGGCGGCTGCTCGCCCACCAGGCCGTCAGCTGACCTGATCTGACAGCACGGGAAGCGGATGTCGGCACCGGCCGGCATCCGCTTCTCGCTGTCCCGCCGGCGGGTGGTCAGTCGGTGAGCTGCTTCCGGTGGGTCTCGGGAAGGCTGGCCAGCAGGCGATCCTGCAGCGTCGACCGTACGGACTCGGGGACCTCGCCGAAGCAGCGCAGCCGGGTCAGCCCGCCGTCGGGGAAGACGTCCAGTCGCAGGTGGGTGGCCAGCCGACGCTCGGCCACCAGGAAGCGGTGCCGGGTGTCGACCAGCACAGGTGTCCTCGGCACCACGTCCCACCACGCGGTCGGCGAGTCCAACGACCCGGCCGACGCGTCCGCCATCTGCACCCGGACCGAACCGGGAGCGTTGCCGATGAAGTACGACGTGTCGATCTCGACCATCGTCGGCTCGCCCGCCACCCCGAGCGCGAAGACCGCCCAGTCGTTGCCGGGCCCACGGCGGCGCGCGTTCTCCCAGCCCTCACCCATCAGCCGAGCCCGACTGGGCAGGATCAGGTTGGTCGGGGAGGAGTAGAAGGCGTCCGAGGTCTCCAGCAGCCGTCCGCCGTTCTCCAGCGCGATCAGGTCGACAGTGCTGGTCAGGAACCGGGGGTCGAGCACGACCTCGCCGTGCACCCGGAACCGGGCCACCCCGCCGTCGGGGTAGATGGTCAGCCGCACGTGGGTCCAGCGGCCGGGATGGTCGACGGAGTAGAAGTTCTCCGTGTCGCCCTGGGCCGGCGACTTCGGCACCAGCGTCTCCCAGGCGGCCTCGTTCAGGGCCTCCGGTAGGGGATAGCCCTCCACCGACATCGCCTCCACCGAGACGTACGGCGGGAAGTTGCCCTTGAAGAAGGCGGTGTCGACCACCACCCCGTGCACGATGCCGGGAACTCCCAACCGCACGACGGCCCAGTCGTGTCCGGGGTCGCGGCGGCGTCGGGTCTCCCAACCGTCGTACACCTTGCCGGTGTGACCGAACTCGTCGATCGCGTGCACGGCGGGCAGCGGCATGATCAGGTTCTGTCGTGGCGCGAACAGCTCGTCGTTGGCGCTGACCACGCTGCCGGCCAGGTCGCGGGATGCCAGGTCGGGGTAGCGGGTGAAGCTGGGCATGGCCGCCATTGTTCACGGCTCGCCGCCGGCGCCGAACCCGGTCCGGGCCCCCGGCTCGCGATCGTTACATGCGGGTGCGAGCATTTCGCTGTGCCCGACGACAACGCGCCCGCCCAGACCATCGCCTACCCGGCGCCCGGTGCACGGCCGCGCCATCTCCGGGAGCCGGCGTTGCCTCCGCACGTCATCGTGCTGTTCGGCGCGACCGGTGACCTGTCCCGCCGCAAGCTGATCCCGGGCCTCGCCCACCTCTCTCTGTCGGCGCTCGCACCCGATATCCAGGTGGTGGGCACCTCCCTGGAGGAGATGTCCGACGAGCAGTTCCGCGCCTTCGCCAAGGAGTCGCTCGACCAGTTCAGCCACCGCGCCCTCACCACCGAGCAGTGGGAGGAGTTCGCCTCCCGGCTCCGGTACGTGCCGCAGGGTCGAGGATCGGAAGGTCTGGCCGCCGCGGTCGCCGCGGCGGAGGAGAAGCTGGGCGGCACCGCCCCGCGCCTGCACTACCTGAGCGTGCCCCCGGCCGCCGCGCCGGCGGTGATCAAGATGATCAAGGACGCCGACCTGGTCGAGTTCTCCCGGGTGGTGATGGAGAAGCCGTTCGGTACGGACCTGCAGAGCGCGGTCGAGCTGAACGCGGGTCTGCACGAGACCTTCGACGAGCGCCAGATCTTCCGGATCGACCACTTCCTGGGCAAGGAGGCCGCCCAGAACATCCTGGCGTTCCGGTTCGCCAACGGGCTGTTCGAGCCGATCTGGAACCGCAACTTCATCGACCACATCCAGATCGACATCCCCGAGACCCTCGGCCTGGACAAGCGGGCGATGTTCTACGAGTCGACCGGCGCCTACAAGGACATGGTGGTCACCCACCTGTTCCAGGTGCTCGCCTTCGTCGCGATGGAGCCGCCGACCGCCCTGGAGCCGTTCGCCATCAGCGAGGAGAAGAACAAGGTCTTCCGGTCGCTGCTGCCGATCAACCCGCGCGACGTGGTGCGCGGACAGTACGCCGGCTACCGCAACGAACCCGGGGTGGCGCCGGACTCCGACACCGAGACCTTCATCGCGCTGCAGTGCGGTCTGGACAACTGGCGCTGGGCCGGGGTGCCGTTCTACCTGCGGACGGGCAAGCGGCTGGCCGAGGGTCAGCGGATCATCTCGATCGCCTTCAAGGAGGCGCCCCGCAGCATGTTCCCGGCCAACTCCGGGGTCGGGTCCCAGGGTCCCGATCACCTCACCTTCGACCTGGCCGATGAGTCGAAGGTCTCGCTGTCGTTCTACGGCAAGCGGCCGGGGCCCGGGATGCGGATGGAGAAGCTCTCCATGCAGTACTCCACCGAGGAGACCTCCTACGCCGCCGACGTGCTGGAGGCGTACGAACGGTTGATCATGGACGCGATGCGGGACGACCACACGCTGTTCACCACCGCCGAGGGCATCGAGAGCCTCTGGGACCGGTCGATCCCGCTGCTGGAGGACCCGCCGCCGGTGAAGTCCTACCCGCAGGGCAGCTGGGGACCGAACTCGATCCACCAGCTGGTGGCCCCGAACGCCTGGCGTCTCCCGTTCGAGCGGACCTGGCGGGAGAAGAAGAGCTGACGGATCTGTCGGCTCCCAGTCAGGACGTGAGGGCGCCGGCCACCCGGAGGAACTCGTCGGCGGCGTGCGGGCCGATGTTGTCGCCCAGGCAGTACGCCCGATAGGCCAGCCGCTTCTCGGCGAGCGGGTCCTCGCCGTGCAGGTGGTCCAGGGCATCGTCCAGGGTGGACAGATCCGGTTCGATCACGTACGCGACCCGCGCCATCGGGAACTCGGCGGTGAACGCTTCGCCGGAGGAGAGGACGGCGCACATGGCGAACGGCTTGCCGGAGGCGAGGTAGTCCGACGCGATCGAGGACACGTCGGTGATCAACGCGTCTGAGGCGTTGAAACAGGCCGCGACGTCCCACTCCTTCTCCGCCTGGTCGCCCCACACGTGTTGCCGCCCGCTCGCCGTCCGGTCCGCGGCCAGCAGCTCGTGGATGGCTTTGATCCGAGCCGCGTCCGTGCGGTCGTTGTAGCTGATCGGGTGCGGCCGGAACACCACGGTCGATCCCCGCTCCAGCGTCGCCGTGATCATGGCGAGTCCGTTCGGCAGCGAGCTGTAGTTGGTGCTGGGGCGACCGCCCCGCCAGGTCGGTGCGTAGAGGACGGTGCGCGGTGTGCCGGGGGGCAGCGGCTCGTCCCGGACCATGATCGACTCGATCTGCGGTCGCCCGACGAGCTCGAACCGGCCGGGCGGCACCTCGATGCCGTGCGCGGCGTACCGGTCCGCGCCCTGCTGCCCGGACACGAACAGCTTGCTGTAGGTGGCGTGCCGCGGGTGGTAGTTGGCCTGCTTGTCCGAATCGCCGTGGTTGAGCCAGATGTGGGTCATCGGATACCGCTGGAAGGTCGAGTTGGCCGGGCTGCCCTGGACGTAGAAGGCGGCCTTCATGGACGGCACCACCATCGAGTCGAGGTGATCGGACATCTTCTTGTCGGTGCGCGGCACCAGGATCGGCTTCTTGGTCATGGCGGCGATCTCGCCCACCGTCACCGGGTTCCGGGTGATCACCACGTACGGCTTGTCCAACCGCTCCAGGTACGGCAGCCACATGCCGAGCTGATAGCGGGCGCCCTGGGTGGCGGCGTAGTAGACGACGAAGGCCGGGGCGTAGCTCCGCAGGGCGGCCGGGGTGTCCCGCTCGATCCGCTTGCTCGCCCCGGTCGCCCGCAACGCGTGCCGGATCGTGAGCAGGGTCACCGGCACGGTGACCACGGCCGGCACCAGCAGCGCCCAGCCGGGGCAGCCGACCGCGGCCAGCACGGCCGCGACCACGATGGCCAGCACGTTCCCGGCGGTGATCCACCCCGGGGAGAACCTCGCCTTGGGCACCGGCGGGACCCCGGGCAGGTTGCGGACCACGACCTTCGTGGTGCTGAGCAGGGTCTTGACCAGCGGCTCGGCCATCACCAGCAGCAGCAGGATGCCGAGGGCGACCCAGGCGGCGGCCACCTCGCCGGGCCCCGCGCCGCGGCGTGCATCCAGGAAGATCCCGCCGACGGCGACCACGAGCAGCAGCCGGACGCTGACGAAGTAGCCGAGCAGCCCGGTCCTCGGCTTGGGGTAGAAGTCCGACCAGCGCCGGAGCAGGATCGCGATCAGGGCCGCCAGGCCGGCCAGCGCCCCGATCGCCCGTACGGTCGGCGAGTCGGCCGCGACCAGCGTGGCGACGGAGACGACGGCACCCAGGTTGATCAGGTTCCGGACGGCGAAGTCGCCGAGCTCGGTCTGGAGTCGACGGAGGCGCCGTTTCCAGGACGTCGACCCCACCGACGGCGTGGGTCCCTCCGATCGCGTGGACATGGCGTCGACCCTAATCGCCCCGAGCCCGTCGGTCCGGGATCGCGGCGCCGCGCCGTGCGGCCGGATCCCGTCGATCGACGCGATAGCATGAGGCAGTGCCAAACCCACCGGGCTCGCCTCCGGCTCGTGTCACCACAAGCTCGCCTCCGGCTCGACGCGCAGATGGTCGCCTGAACCACGACCTCGACCCCCACGACCGCGGTCCGCAGGACGCCTGCGGTGTGTTCGGGGTCTGGGCCCCGGGCGAGGAGGTGGCCAAGCTCAGCTACTTCGGCCTCTACGCCCTGCAGCACCGCGGCCAGGAGTCCGCCGGGATCGCGGTCAGCAACGGCTCCCAGATCATGGTCTTCAAGGACATGGGTCTGGTCTCCCAGGTCTTCGACGAATCCACCCTCAGCTCGCTGCGCGGGCACCTGGCCATCGGTCACGCCCGCTACTCCACCACCGGGGCCAGCGTCTGGAAGAACGCCCAGCCGACCTTCCGGCCCACCGCCACCGGCGGCATCGCCCTCGGTCACAACGGCAACCTGACCAACACCCTCGAGCTGCAGTCCTGGCTGGCCGAGCGGGACGCCCAGGAGGGCTCGCTGGTCCCCGGCGCCCTGTCCCACGAGGCGACCAACGACACCTCGCTGGTCACGGCCCTGCTGGCCACCTACTCCGGCTACACGATCGAGCAGGCCGCGATGGAGGTGCTGCCGCACCTGAAGGGCGCCTTCAGCCTGGTCTTCATGGACGAGGAGACGCTCTACGCGGCCCGCGATCCCCAGGGGGTCCGTCCGCTGGTGCTCGGCCGGCTCGAGCGCGGCTGGGTGGTGGCCAGCGAGACCGCGGCCCTGGACATCGTCGGCGCCTCGTACGTCCGCGAGGTCGCCCCCGGTGAGCTGATCTGCATCGACGCCGACGGGCTGCGGAGCAGCCGGTTCGCCGAACCCGATCCCAAGGGCTGCCTGTTCGAGTACGTCTACCTGGCCCGGCCCGACACCATGATCAACGGTCGCCGGCTGCACTCGGTCCGGGTCGAGGTCGGTCGCACGCTGGCCAAGGAGTATCCGGTCGAGGCCGACCTGGTCATCCCGGTGCCGGAGTCCGGCACGCCGGCGGCGATCGGCTACGCCGAGCAGTCGGGGATCCCGTACGGGCAGGGCCTGGTCAAGAACTCCTACGTCGGCCGGACCTTCATCCAACCCAGCCAGACGATCCGCCAGCTCGGCATCCGGCTGAAGCTGAACCCGCTCCGCGACGTGATCGCCGGCAAGCGGCTGGTGGTGGTCGACGACTCGATCGTCCGCGGCAACACCCAGCGGGCCCTGGTCCGGATGCTCCGCGAGGCGGGGGCGACCGAGGTGCACGTGCGGATCTCCTCGCCTCCGGTGAAGTGGCCGTGCTTCTACGGCATCGACTTCGCCAGCCGGGCCGAGCTGATCGCCAACGGTCTGTCGGTGGACGAGATCTGTCGCTCGATCGGTGCTGACTCGCTCAGCTACGTGAGCCTTGAGGGCCTGGTCGAGGCCACCGAGGCCGGCATGGACAAGCTGTGCCGGGCCTGCTTCGACGGGGTCTACCCGATCGAGCTGCCGCTGGCCGAGCGGCTCGGCAAGCACGTGCTGGAGGGCGAGCCGGCCCTGCGCACCGGCGACGACGGTCTGACCGCCGCCGCTGCCGGAGTAGGAGCGGCAGATGCCCTCTCCCGCCCCTGACAAATCGGTGTGCATGGTCGCGCTGCGCGCTCCGCGGTCGGCGGCTCCGCGACGTCTCGCTCGTTCGTCGCGTTTCCGTACGACGAAGAGCATGTCGCCCGGAAACGCTCCTGCACTCCCGAGAGGCTCCGCTCGTGACCGAGACCGGTAGTCCTGATCTGTCCGCGTACGCGGCGGCCGGGGTCGACATCGAGGCCGGGGACCGGGCCGTCGAGCTGATGAAGGAGTGGGTCGGCAAGACCCGCCGGCCCGAGGTGCTGGGCGGCCTCGGCGGCTTCGCCGGTCTCTTCGACGCCGCTCCGCTGGCCAAGCTGGCCCATCCGGTGCTGGCCACCTCGACCGACGGGGTCGGCACCAAGGTGGCGATCGCGCAGGCGATGGGCGTGCACGACACCATCGGGTTCGACCTGGTCGGCATGGTGGTCGACGACCTGGTGGTGTGCGGCGCGGAGCCGCTGTTCATGACGGACTACATCGCCTGCGGCCAGGTCGTGCCGGAGCGGATCGCAGCCATCGTCAAGGGCATCGCCGAGGCCTGCGTGCAGGCCGGTTGTGCACTGGTCGGCGGCGAGACCGCCGAGCACCCGGGGCTGTTGGAGCCCGACGAGTACGACGTCGCCGGCGCGGCCACCGGCGTGGTCGAGCGGGACGCCATCCTGGGTCCGGACCGGGTCCGGCCCGGTGACGTGGCGATCGCCATGGCCTCGTCCGGTCTGCACTCCAACGGCTACTCGTTGGCCCGGCACGTGTTCTTCACCCAAGCGGGCTGGGCCTTGGACCGGGAGATCCCCGAGCTGAGCCGCACGCTGGGCGAGGAGCTGCTCGAGCCCACCCGCATCTACAGCCTCGACTGCCTGGCCCTGATCGGTGCGGTCGAGGTGCACGCGATGAGCCACGTCACCGGTGGCGGCCTGGCCAACAACCTGGCCCGGGTGGTACCGGAGACGGTCCGGGTGCGGATCGACCGGAGCAGCTGGACCCCGCCGCCCGTCTTCGACCTCGTCGCCGACGTCGGCCGCGTGTCCCGGCCCGACCTCGAGGCCACCCTGAACCTCGGCGTCGGGATGGTCGCTCTGGTGGCCCCGGACGCTGTCGACGACGCGCTGCGCACCCTGGCCGATCGAGGCCTGCCGGCGTGGGTCTGTGGCGAGGCCGAGAGCGCCGGATCCGGTCCGGGCGAGCGGGTCGTCCTGGACGGTCGGCACCCCGCGCACTGAAACGGTACGACTCGGCGCGGAGTTCGGCTGGCCAGTCGCCGAGTGGCTACTTGCAGCATTGCTGGCATTGGGTAGCCTTTGCCCCACGACTGTTCATTCATCCTGCGCCGTGGCTGAGCCAGCGGCAGACGACAAGTGCGAGGGGGTCGACCCGACATGGGGCGCGGCCGTGCAAAGGCAAAGCAGACCAAGGTGGCCCGGGAGCTGAAGTACCGCTCCGTCGACACCGATTTCACATCCTTGGAGCGTGAGCTCCGGGGACCTGACACCGGGCACGACATCCCTCCGGCCTACGCGGACGAGGTCCCGCCGGGTTACGAGGATCTCGCCGAGGGCTTCAGCGACGATGATGACGACGGCGAAGGCGGCTACAGCGACCTGCGCAAGTCGGGGTAATCCCGCCGCGCGACCCGCCTGGGCATAGCCTTGGCCGCATGAGTCAGAACCCTTACTCCGCTCCCGACTCCGAGGGCAGTCAGCCCTCCGACTCGTCGGCGCCGGAGGAATTCGTGCCGACCTCAGACGCCGAGCCCAGCGAGGCGTCCACGACGACCGGCTCGTCCTTGGACGCGCCAGCCGATCAGCCGTCGGGTCACTACGCGCCACCGAGCGCGTCCGAGACCGCTTCCTCCTACGGGTCGGCCTCTCAGGGATCGGCGAGCTCCTACGGTTCGGCGTCCGATCCCGCCCCTCAGCAGCAGCCGTACGGTCAGCAGCGCCGCCGCCGTACGGACAGCAACAGCCCTACGGACAGCAGCCGCCCGACCAGGGGCAGCAGCAGCCGTACGGGCAGGCTCCGGGTTACGGGCAGCAGCCGCCTTCCTACCCGCCCACGGCGCAGAGCGGCCAGACCGCACCCGATCCGTACGGGCAGGCCCCGTACGGCCAGCAGCCGAACCAGGGCTACCCGCAGCAGGGGTACGGACAGCAGCCGCCGTACCAGCAGCCGCCGCAGAGTGGTCAGTCGGCCTCCGATCCGTACGGGCAGCCGCAGGGCTACCCCCAGCAGGGCAATCCCCAGCAGGGCTATGGACAGCCCCAGCAGCCGGGCTATCCGCCGGCTCCCGGCTACCAGCCCGGCTACCCCCAGCAGTACCAGGGGCAGCCGGCCCCGATGTCGCCGAGTGACGAGCGGCTGTGGGCGACCCTGACCAACATCTCGATCCCCTTCTTCGGTCTGGTCGGCCCCCTGATCGCGTACCTGGTGTTCAAGGACCGCAGCCCCTGGCTGAAGGAGTCGACGACCGAGGCGCTGAACTTCTCGATCCTCTACACGATCGCCCAGGTCGTCGCCTCGATCCTCACGGTCGTGGTGATCGGCGCGATCCTGCTGCCGCTCATCGGTGTCGCCGCCCTGATCCTGTGCATCATGGCCGCCATCGCCTCCAACAAGGGTGAGCAGTACAAGTACCCGGTCAACTGGAGGCTCGTTAAATAGGCGGAGTTGCGGTGCTCGCCCGCGCTTTAGATCGCTCGTTCGTCACGCATCGACACCGGACGGAAAGACGTGTCCGGTGTCGATGCGCTCCTGCACTTCGCGATCGCGCGGGCTTGCGCTCCGCTCCGCCTGCAAAGCGGTTGTGGTGACCGACGATGCTTGATCACGTGAACTGGCAGGACGACATCCTCGATGGGTTCGAGTCGCTCGACATCCCGTTGCCGGAGGCGGCGCGGGCGCCGGGGGAGTCGGCGGAGATCGAGGTCGTCGCCACACTGGTCCGGCGGGCGGGCGGTGAGCGGTCGCGGCATGCCGTGCTCTATCTGCACGGGTGGAACGACTACTTCTTCCAGACCCACCTGGCCGACGCGGTCTCCGCTGCCGGGTTCGCGTTCTACGCACTCGACCTGCGTCGGTACGGGCGCAGTCTCCGGCTGGGTCAGCTGCGTGGCTTCATCGCTGATCTGACCGAGTACGACCAGGAGCTGAGTGCGGCCGCCGACCTGATCGGCGCGGACCATCAGCAGCTCACCCTGATGGGCCACTCCACCGGGGGTCTGACCGCGACGTTGTGGGCCGCCGACCATCCCGATCGGGTGAGCGGTGTGATCCTCAACTCGCCGTGGCTCGATCTGCAGGGCTCCGCGATGGTCCGCGCCCTGGGCGGGCCGGTGATCGACGCGGTGGGCGGCAACCGGCCGACCGCGGCGCTGCCGCTGCCGGACTCCGGCTTCTATGCGCGGACGATCCACGCGGACCAGGAAGGGGAGTGGGACTACGACACCGAGCTGAAGACGAGCCCGTCCCCGGCCATCCGGGTGGGCTGGCTCCGGGCGGTGCTGCAGGGCCACCAGAAGGTCGCCGCCGGTCTGGGGCTGCCGATGCCGGTGCTGGTGCTGACGTCGGCGAAGACCGACTTCTCCCGCAGGTGGCACGACGGCCTGCACGCGGCCGACACCGTGCTCGACGTCGAGCAGATCGCTCGCCGGGCCACCAAGCTCGGTCGGCACGTGACGATCGTCAAGTTCGACGGCGGACTGCACGACCTGTTCCTGTCCCGGCCCGCCGTCCGGGAGCAGGTTTTCGACGAGGTCGTGCGCTGGTCACAGGCGTACCTGACGCGCCCTGGTCCGGTCCTTTCGGATGCTGCCTTTGATCCGGTCAGGGGCCACTGATTGAATGACACCGTGACTGAGATGCCGCACGTAGTCGTCATCGGTGGTGGGTTCGGCGGTCTGTCGGCGACGGAGACCCTCGCGAAGGAGGGTTTCCGGGTGACGCTGATCGACCGACACCCGTACAACACCTTCCAGCCCCTGCTCTACCAGGTGGCGACGGGAGGTTTGAACGCCGGCGACGTGACCTACTCGCTGCGCTACTTCAGCGCGCGCTACCGCAACGTCAGCTTCCGTCGGACGACAGCCATCGGGCTCGATCACGAGAAGCGTGAGGTGCTCTGCGACGACGGCGTCAACATCGGGTACGACTACCTGATCATCGCCAACGGCATCACCACCAACCACTTCGGGATCCCCGGAGCGGCGGAGTACAGCGTCTCGATGTACACCCGGGCCGAGGCGCTCCGGGTGCGCGACATGATCTTCGGCGGGATCGAGACCATCGCCGGCATGTCCGAGGAGCACACCGGCGGGTTCACCATCGTCGTCGTCGGTGGCGGTGCCACCGGCGTCGAGATCGCCGGTCAGCTCGCCGAGCTGAAGAGCCACGCCGTGCCGGTGGTCTGGCCCGAGCTCAATCCGGCTCTGATGCACGTGGTGCTGGTCGAGATGGGCCCGGCGCTGCTCGCGCCGTTCGATGACAAGCTCCGTCGCTACACCCTCCGTGAGCTGGTCAAACGCGGTGTGGACGTCCGGCTCAAGACCGCCATCTCCGAGGTGCACGCCGACCGGGTGGACTTCAAGGGTGGCCAGACCATGCAGGCCGACCTGGTCATCTGGGCCGCCGGTGTGTCGGGCTACCCGCTGCTGCGGGACTGGGGACTGCCGATCGGTCGCGCAGGCCGGATCGAGGTCAACTCCGACCTGCGGAGCATCAACGACGAGCGCGTGTTCGCGGTCGGCGACGCCTCCGTGATCGTGGACAACCCGCTGCCGCAGCTCGCCCAGCCGGCCCTGCAGACCGGCAAGCACGCCGCCCAGCAGATCACCCGGATCCACCTCGGTCAGCAGACGGTCCCGTTCGTGTACTACAACAAGGGCACCATGGCGACCATCGGTCGCGCCGACGCCGTCGTCCAGCTGCCCAACGGCCTCAAGCTCACCGGCATCGTCGCCTGGCTCGGCTGGATCGCCCTGCACATCATGTTCCTGCTGGGCAGCCGCAACCGGATCCAGACGCTGATCAACCTGGCCGTGCGCTACTCCGGTCTCGGCCGGTCGGGTGTGATCGTGGGTGACGTCGCCGAGACGCCGCGCCTGAAGGCCATCAAACAGAAGTAGACCGGGGCCCGGACGTGGAGAGCACCTGGTGGCGGACGGCCGTCATCTACCAGGTCTATCCGCGGTCGTTCGCCGACTCCGACGGTGACGGGGTCGGCGACCTGCCGGGCATCACCGCGCGGCTGAGCTCGCTCGCCGCCCTCGGTGTCGACGCCGTCTGGCTGTCGCCGTTCTTCACCTCGCCGCAGGTCGACGCCGGCTACGACGTCAGTGACTACTGCGACGTGGATCCCGTGTTCGGCTCGTTGGCCGACCTGGACGCGCTGCTCAGCAGGGCCCACGACCTGGGCCTCAAGGTCATCGTCGACCTGGTGCCCAACCACACCTCCGACCAGCACCCGTGGTTCCGCGCGGCCCTGGCGGACGGACCGGGGTCGCCGGCGCGGGCGCGCTACCACTTCACCGACGAGCCGACCGACTGGCAGTCGGTGTTCGGCGGTCCCGCCTGGACCCGGGTGCCGGACGGCCAGTCCTACTTGCACCTGTACGACCCGGCGCAGCCCGACCTCAACTGGGCCGACCCGGGGGTGCGGGCCGAGTTCGAACGGATCCTGCGGTTCTGGCTGGACCGCGGCGTGGACGGGTTCCGGGTCGACGTCGCCCACGGCCTGGTCAAGGACCCGTCCTACCGGTCTTACGCCGGCAGCCCGCTCGGGGTGCTGGCCAAGCGGGACGCACCGTACTGGGACCAGGACGGCGTGCACGACGTCTACCGCTCCTGGCGGGCCATCCTGGACGGCTACACGGCGGCCGACCCGAGTCGGCCGCGGATCCTGTGCGGCGAGGCCAACGTGTCGGTCGAGCGGGCGACCCGCTACGTCCGACCCGACGAGCTGCACCAGACGTTCAACTTCCCGTACCTGCAGACGCCGTTCGAGCCGGTGGCGCTGCGGCGGGTGATCGAGGAGTCGCTGACCGCGTACGGCAGTGTCGGCGCTCCGTCGACCTGGGTGCTGTCCAACCACGACGTGGTCCGCCACGCCAGCCGGTACGGCTATCCGGTCGACGCGCAGCCACGGAGGGGAGTCGGGGCGGACGACCCGCAGCCGGATGCCGCGCTCGGCCTGCGTCGCGCCCGTGCGGCCATCCTGTTGATGCTGGCGCTGCCCGGCTCGGCCTACCTCTACCAGGGCGAGGAGCTGGGGCTCCCCGAGCACACCACGATGCCGGACGACGCGCGGCGGGACCCGAACTGGGAGCGCTCCGGCCACACCGAGCGCGGTCGCGACGGCTGTCGGGTCCCGCTGCCCTGGCTTGCGGGGGTCGACGGCCTCGGCTTCACCGACGGTGTGCCGTGGTTGCCTCAACCGGACAGCTTCGACGCCTACGCCCGCAACCGGCAGGAGGAGCACCCCGACTCGACCCTTCGCCTGTACGTGGGTGCGCTCGCCTTCCGACGCCGGTTCGACCTCGCCACCGGTGAGCTCGACTGGCGCAGCGAGCCGGACAGCCCGGTGCTGGACTTCGTCTCGGCCGGGATCCGGGTGACGGTCAACCTCGGGTCGTCGGCGGTGCCCCTGCCCGACCACGCCGACGTGCTGCTGGCCAGCGAGCCGCTGGAGGAGTGGGCCGTCGGGCCGGACGTGGCCATCTGGTGGCGCGAGGGCGACGCCCCTCAGGCGTAGCGTGCGGCGACCGCCTCGGCTTCCCTGCCGTAGCTGGCTCCGTGCGTCACCGCGTGGACCAGCAGGGGATGGAGCTGATGCAGGCCGATCAGCTCGGTCCAGTCGGCGGGCAGCGCGGCGGCGTCGGCGTACGCGTCAGTGATCGTGTCCAGCTCGGGCGCGCCGAACAGGTGCAGCATGGCCAGGTCGGTCAGGCCGTGGCCTCCGTGCGCCGCCGGGTCGATCAGGACGACCCCGGTCTCGGTGAAGATCACGTTGCCGGCCCAGAGGTCTCCGTGGATCCGGGCCGGCGGCCGGTCGTCGTCGAACTCACCAGCTCGCAGGCGCTCGGCGACCCGGTCGACCAAGCCCCGACCGGCCGGGCTCAGATTGTGGATCGCACTCGCCGCCTCCGCGTACGGCAGCAGACGCTGCTCGGCGTAGAAGGTCCCCCAGCGTTCGGTGGGTCGCAGCAGCAGCGGCTGGGTCCCGATGTAGCCGTCGCCGGTCCAGCCCTCCGGTGGGGCCCCGTATGCCGGAGCGCCGGACGCGTGGGTGGCCGCCAGGGCAGCGCCGAAGTCGGCTGCCGCCCGCCGGGTCGCGGCGGCCGGGGCGAGGCGGCGGAGCACCAACCGCTCCGCCGACACGGTGACGACGTCGACGACCGTGGCCGCATCCGGTCCGGCGGCGGCGAGCCAGGCCAGACCCGCAGCCTCGACCGGATAGGCGTCGGCCGCGATCGGCCGGTTCTTGGCGAAGACGTCAGCCACGATCGGCGGGACCCCGGCCGGCCGGCAGCAGGCGCGAGCAGACCCGGCTCGAGGTGCTCGCCTGCTCAGACCGGCAGGGTGCCACGGGCGATGGAGTTGCCGGAGTGCGCGGGGTCGCCGCCCGGTTGCTGGACGGAGATGTCCACCAGCGGGAAGCGGGTGACGTCCAGATCCTTCGGCAACGGGAAGCGCTGACCCGCCTGGGACAGCGGCCCGATCGGGGTCATCTTCGTGGCCGTCGAGTCGGCCAGCCAGACCTGCTGGATCCCCTCCACCGGTCGTGGGGTGACCATGGTGATCACCAGGACCTTGTTGCCGGCGGCGTCTTCCTCCAACGTGACCTCGCCGGCGGCGCCGGTCCAGTCCGGCAGCGCCTGCAGCTGGGCGGAGGAGATGACGGTTTCAGCCGAGGTGAGCTGCTGCCAGACGAGTGTGCCCCCGACGCCCACCAACAGCGCCAGGCCGGCCGCCAGGGCGAGGCTGAGCACCCGGCGCCGGGTCGGGGTGGGGCGATCGAGCCGCTCGAGGCTCGGGGCCGGGTCGTCCGTCGGCGACGGCACGACGACCAGGGGTCGCGTCGCCGGTGACTCCGGCGCCGCGGCTCCACGCGGGTCGGTCGCCGGGTCGACGGCCGGGTCGACGGTCGACAGCCGATGGCGGCAGCAGGTCGGAGGAGAACTCGGCGCCGATGCCCAGCTGGTCCCGGATCCGGTTCCAGACGGCGGGACTGGGCGTCTCCAGGGTGAAGTGATCCGAGATCGTGCGACCGACCTGGGACAGGTGGCCGAGCTCACTCAGCTCCCGCTCGCAGCTGGGGCAGTGGGCGATGTGGTCGAGATCCTCCGACGTGGCCGCCTCGCGCTCGCCGAGGGCGACCAAGGCCAAGACCTCAGGATTCGTATGCATCCGGAATCACCTCCATACGGTTCCTGAGCTTGATGAGGCTTCGGCGGATGTGACTCTTGACGGTGCCCGGCGGCATCTGCAGCCGTTCGGCGATCTGGGTGTGGGTCAGGTCCTCGAAGAAGGCCAGCCGGAGGACCTGCTGGGGGACGGCGTCCAGCCGGGAGATCTCCTCGGCGATCGCGAGCTGCTGGGCGACGTCGACGGGGAGGCTGTCGGTGGTGACGGTGTTGCTGGCCACCTCGGTCTGGATCCGGCGCTGGCGGCCGCGGGCCGCGTGCGCGTCGACGATCTTGTTCCGCGCGATCCCCATCAACCAGGTGGGCAGCTTGGCCCGTTCGGGTTGGTAGCGATCGCGGCCCTTCCAGGCCGCGATGAACACCTGCTGGAGAACGTCCTCCGCCTCGGTGACGTCACCCAGGGAGCGAAGGGCGACGGTGTAGACGAGGGGCGAGTAGCGGCGGTAGAGCTCCTCGAGCGCCCGCTCGTCACCGTCGCCGAATCGCTGGGCGAGGTCGGCGGGGTCTTCCGCTCGGGTGACCACGGCGGTGCCCCCTCCCTGGTACGCGATCATCGGTCCGGCTCGGCGATCACCACGACGTTGTCGTGGTAGCCGTTGCGGGCATCGTACGCGCCACCGCAGGTGAGGACGACCAGTCGTGGGGGGCCGTCGCGGTCGAACAGGTCGTCCACCGGCAGTCTGGTCCGGGCGACCTGGCGGCGGGAGACGATCCGGTACGCGTGCTCGTCGCCGGCCCGGTCAGTGACCACGATCCGGTCGCCACGACGGACGGAGCTGAGTCGGGCGAACGGTCCGAGTCCTTCGGACCGGGTGTCGACGTGCGCGGCGATGACCGTGGTGCCCGATCGCTCGCGCGGAGTGGAGCCGAACCGGTACCAGCCGGCCCGGCGAACGGTGCCCGGCAGCTCCATGCTGCCGTCCTTCGCGACTCCGGTGGGACGGACCTCGACGTCGACGTCGACCTCGGCGATCCGCACCCGCACGGGCTGGGCGGCTCTGGTGCTCGGACGGGACGGGGGGGCCGCGTCGACCACGGGTATGTCGGGCAGCGGCACTGTGGTCGGTTCGTCGACCGTCGGCACCGGCACGTCCGCAGCGGTCGCCGCCGGGCGCTTCGCCGCCGGACGAAGGTCCAGGGAGGACACCCGAGTGGCCTGCTCCGACGCCTGCGTCGACGTGGTCTCGGTGGCGTCGGCGAGGGAAGGGGGCAGCACCCCGACCGCGGCACAGCCCAGCCCGATGACGGTCATCACCCCCACCACCGCCGACACCAGCGGCCCGGCCGCCCCGAGGGGGCGACCGGACCGGCTGGTGGGGGAGGGATTCATTGCGGGGACGAGATCCCGGTCAGCTCTTCGACCGGGAGGCCGCGGGCTTGGCCGAGCGACGCACCAGGAGGGCGCCGGCCAGTCCGACGACCAGGGCCGCCAGCACGCCCGGCAGTGCACCGTTGGCCGCGAGTCCGGCCTCACCGGCGTGGACCCCACCGGGTCCGGAGTGCAGCCCGGAGATGGTCTGGGTGGCCAGCTTCAGGTTGTCGTCGTCGAGCGAGCCCCAGGCGTAGGCGATGGTCAGGGCGCCTTCCTCGACGGTGACGTCGGCCGGACCGATCACCGGCTTCGTGGTGCCCGCCGCGGCCACGGAGGCCTTGATGGTGCCGGCATCGAGGTCCAGGGTGGCCTCGTCGGGGTTCTTCAGGCCTTCGACGACGGGGTCGCCACCGGCGAGGATGTCGACCGCGGGAGCCGCGGCCACGTGCCGGACGGTCAGTCGGCCCTGGCCGGCGTCGGTCTTGGAGGTGTCGTTGGTGAACAGGGTCGCCGTCGGGTCACCGTTCTCCTTCAGGTGCGCGACCGCCGTGTAGTTCTTGCCGCCGGCCAGTTTCAGGTCGATCGGGCCGATGGCCGGATCGGAGTCGTCCTTGGCGTCAGCGGCGGTGATCGCCACGGTGTAGGTGCCGGCGTCGAGCTTCAGCGGTCCGGCCAGGGAGCCGGGCTTGAAGTTGTTCAGCGTGCGCTCGCCGTTGACGTAGACGTCGACCGTCAGGCCGGGAACAGCGTGCAGGACAGACAGCTGAGCCTGGTCGGCGGCGTGCGCGGGCAGCGCGAGCCCGGACAGGGCCAGAGCAGCGGCAGCGCCGACCGCAAGGATGCGTCGTCGCATGGGGGCCTCCTCTTGTGGAGTGGATGGGATGTGCTGTCTTCCCTGGTCAGAGCCCTGTTGGTTGCAAGCATCCGTTGTCGGCGTGTCAAGAGAATGACTCATTGGAGGCGACCTGTGCGCGGACCCGATGCGCAGAAACAGCGCTGCCCCGCCACGAAGGCGGGGCACTCGATGCTGCGGTGGTGGCCAGGGCCGGGGTCGAACCGGCGACCTTTCACTTTTCAGGCGAACGCTGCTACCAGCTGAGCTACCTGGCCTCGCCCGGCCGCACGCGAACGTACGGGCCGGACGCCAAAGCGGTGACCACACATGCGATCACCGCTTCCGCGACCCCGACGGGACTCGAACCCGCGACCTCCGCCGTGACAGGGCGGCGCGCTAACCAACTGCGCTACGGGGCCTGGTCGTGCACTCCTCATCGAAGCGCCCGCGAAACTATAGCGCAGGATGCGCGAGGGTTCGAATCGCCGGAGAGGCCCTGAACGCGGTTGTTCCGGGGGCGGCCGACCGCACCCGGCGACCGCCCAGAGGGGTATCCCCAACGGGATTCGAACCCGCGCTGCCGCCTTGAAAGGGCGGTGTCCTAGGCCGCTAGACGATGGGGACCGGTAGAACCGGACCGACTCTACCGAACCTCGGGCGTATCAGCCTGATCGCTCCGCTGCTCCTCTGATGCAGCAGTCGCCTCGTGGGCGGCCGGGGAGGCATGGGGCGATGGGGGAGTCAGTCGTCGGGGGTCGATCGGTGGCCTGGCACGAGATGGGGCGGCGGGCCCGGGTCTGGCTGACGGTCTACGTGGCCGTCGCCGTGGTCGACCTGATCGCCGAGACCGCGCACCTGTTCTGGGTTGCCCTGATCGCGTTGATCCTGGCGCTGCCGGCCCTGGGCGCGGTGCTGGTCACCTCCCGTCCGCGGGACCGGTTGCGGCACTGGATGCTGGCTGCGCTGTTCTTCGGCTGGTTGGGGGACTGGCTCGGCGATCTGCTGGTGCCGCACATCGCCTGGAAGATCGGCTTCTTCTTCCTGGGGCACGTCTGCTTCATCGTGGCGTTCTGGCCCTACCGCTCGCGCAGCGTGCTCGACCGCCCCGGACTGCTCGCCTGCTACGCCCTCGGGCTCACCGCGCTGCTGGCCTGGGTGGTCCCGTCCGCCGGCTGGCTCTACGGATCGGCCCTGGTCGCGTACGGACTGACGCTCGGTTTCGTCGCGGTGCTGGCCACCGGTCTCGGGCCGACGGCCACGGTGGGCGGCATCGTCTTCATCATCTCGGACATGTCCATCGCGATCACCAGCTTCGTCTACCCCGGTCGGCTCGAGCACGCCGAGCTGTTGATCATGAGCACCTACCTGGTGGCCCAGCTGCTGCTGGTGCTGGGGGCGATCGACGCCCCCGAGCCTCCGGCTCGTGCGACCTCGTCGTCGGCCTCGGGGACCGACCCCGATCGTCAGCCCGCTCACCCGTCGCGCTGACCGGCCAGCCCAGGATTCACGAGAAGAAGGAGTCACCATGGCCCGCACCCCCGTCGACCTGCTGGACCTGACCCAGGTCGAGCTCGACGAGCTGTTCCGCACCTCGCCGGCCGGGCCCATTCCCGCCGGCGAGGGAGACGGCACCGTGATCTTCGCCCCCGACTCGGTCGCCGGCGACATCACCGCGAAGCTCGTCCACCTGATCGCCTGGAAGGGCAAGATCTTCGACCCCGTGAACGGCGATCTGCGCAACGAGATCACCCCGTTCGGGATCGACGCGATTCGGGCGAAGGTGTTCTACGGCACCAGCTGGTTCGACGGCGGCGAGGCGATCATCATCGACTACAGCGAGACCTCGCTGGTCGCCCAGTGGATCCGCGACGAGATCCGGCTGGTCGCCCCGGGTCTCTACCTGGGTGTCGTGTTCTGGGACGACACGAAGATCCTGAACTTCTCGCTGCGCTTCGACCCTGCCGAGTAGCGACGTGTCGACAGCGGTGTGCCTGCAGGCAGCGGTACGCGAGGGAGCCGGACCGGCACTGCGGACCGACCTCGCGGCCGCGGACGAGGGGGTCGCCGCCGGCCGCAGTCCGCTGGCCGCGGTGCCCGGTGTGCACTTCGCCCGCTGGCTGATCGTTCCCGGCGACGCGTCGCTGCCGGGCGGCGTGATACCCGACAGCCTCGTCTACACCGCCGATGTCGACGGCTCGGCGGCCGAGCATCTCCGTGAGCTGCAGCGGCGCGCCGGGTCGTCGCTGGACACGCTGTTCGGGCACTGCGTCGACTACCCGACCTCGCCCGGCGACCGGGCGCGATGGCTCCGCGAGCACCGGGTGGCGAACGCGGCATCCTACGTGAACACGGTCGGCCTGACCGTCGACCGGATCGATGCCGAGGCTCGGGTCAGCAACTGGCTCCAGCGACGGCTGGACGAGCAGCGGGCCGAGCTGCTGAGCCTGCGGCCGGGTGAGATCCACCGACGGCTCCGATCCGCGCTGGCCGACGACCCCGCGATGGCGTACGCGCTGAAGCCGGCCACCCGTGAGAAGCTCCGGACTCGGGCGCGGCGTTGGCTCACCCTGACGGCGGCGGTGATCATCGTGCTCGTCCTGCTGCCGGTGCTGATCGTGGTCGGCCTCCCGTGGCTGCTCGCCCTTCGTCGGCTCGAACGTCGCGATCCCACCTCCACCGAGCGGCCCGACCGGGCCCGGGTCGAGCTACTGCGCAGCCGGGAGGACGCCTTCGCCCACAACCCCTTCGGCGCTCTCGGGGTGGTCAAAGCCGGCCGCCTACGGGCCAGGACGGTCTCCATCGTCCTGCTGGGCATCTCCGTCGCCGCCTCCTGCGTCTTCATCAGGGGATCGCTGGCCGGGGTCACCACCATCCACGTGGCCCGCTGGGTGCCGCTCGACGGCGGTCGCCGGATGATCTTCACCAGCTGCTACGACGGAAGTCTGGAGAGCTACATGAACGACTTCATCGACAAGCTCTCCTGGGGGCTGAACGTGGTCTTCAGCAATGGGGTCGGCTACCCGCGGACCAGGTGGTTGATCTTCGGCGGAGCCAAGGACGAGCAGACGTTCAAGGACTACCTGCGCTGTCACCAGCTGGAGACGTCGGTGTCCTACGCCGCACACCCGACCCTGACGATGGCCGACATCCGAGCCAACGTGGCGATCCGTCGGGGTCTCAGCACCCCGCTCGACGACGCCCGCGCCGCCGAGTGGCTGGCCCTGCTGTGACCGTCGAGCTGGAGGACCTGCAGGCGCTGCTGCGCTCGTCCCTGCGGACCCTCCCCGACGCGCGCTACGCGCTCTACCACCTGCCGGCCGGCTCCGACGGGCGTGGATTCCTGGCCGGACTGGTGGACGACGTGACGTCCGCGGCCGACCGCGACGCGTCAGTGGCCACCCAGGTCGCACTCACCGCCACGGGCCTGGCCGGCCTCGGGATGCCGTCGGTGATCATCGATGCGTTCAGCGACGAGTTCCTGGCCGGCATGACCGGGGCCGGTCGGAGCCGCTTCCTGGGCGACACCCCGCAGAGCTGGCAGTGGGGCCGCGACGACCAGGCCAGCGTCGACCTGCTGGTGATCACCTTCGCGGCGAACGGTGACTTCCTCACCTCGGTCACCCACACCCTCGACGAGCAGGCCGCGGCGGCCGGTGTCGTGCTGCTCGACGCCCGGGAGACCCACGGCAGCAGCGAGACGGAGCCGTTCGGGTTCCGGGACGGCATCTCGCAGCCGTACGTGCCCGAGCTCGCCTCCAGCGCGGACGACACCAGCGCCCGGCCGGTCGCGCTGGGCGAGTTCGTGCTCGGCCACCCGAACGCGTACGGGTTGCTGACCCAGCGTCCGGTCCTCGACCCGCGGCTGGATCCGCAGGGCCTGTTGCCGGTGCTGCCGGCGGGCGTGGATCGCGGCCAACCCGCCGGCGGGGCCGATCTGGGTCGCAACGGCACGTACCTCGTGCTGCGCACCCTGGCTCAGGACGTGGACGCCTTCGACGCCTACGTGACCAGGACTGCCGAGGAGCTGGGACTGGAACCCGAGCTTCTTGCCGCCAAGATGGTGGGCCGGTGGCGCGGCGGCGCGTCGTTGGTGCAGAGCCCCGACGCCGACCGACCGGAGCTGGCGACCGCCAACGACTTCGGCTACCACCACGAGGACGTCCGCGGACTGCGCTGCCCGATCGGCGCCCACGTGCGCCGGGCCAACCCGCGCGACTCTCTCGATCCACGACCCGGCTCCGACGCCTCGCTGGCGGTCACCGACCGACACCGGCTGCTGCGTCGCGGCCGGGTCTTCGCCGAGGACGGTCGCCACGGTCTGCAGTTCGTTGCCCTGAACGCCAATCTCGGCCGTCAGTTCGAGTTCGTCCAGCACAGCTGGTTGAACGACCCGAAGTTCGCCGGACTGTCCACCGACGTGGACCCGCTGGTCACGCCGCGCACCCGGGACGGCGTCTTCACCATCCCCGGCGAGCCGTTCCGCACCCGGGTCTGCGAGCTGCCGGAGTTCGTCACCACCCTGGGCGGGGCGTACTTCTTCCTGCCCGGCCGACGGGCGCTGCACTACCTGGCCGCGGGGTCGTGGTGAGACTCGACACGATCGTCAACGACGCCCTGGTCCGCGTCTTCTGGCTGGCACGTCGGGTCGATCCCCTGATCCGGCCGCTGATCAACGTCGCCGTGCGGCCCTGGCTGCAGGCCCTGGTGCAGTGGAACATCCAGCGGCGGCTGCCCGACGACGGGCTCGCGATCGCGGAGGAGCGGGAGCTGCCGGGTGAGTCCACCGCCACGGACTCGATCATCGCCGCCATGACGCGCTTCACCGCGACCACGTACGCGCACGCGCACGCCGAACGAGCCGGCAACACGAAGACCTACGGGGTCGCGCGGGCCGAGCTGACCGTGGCCGACGACCTGCCCGCTCACCTGCGACGGGGGCTGTTCGCCGAGCCGGTCAGCTATCGCGCCTACGTCCGGTTCGCCGGTCCCGGACCGACGGCGCCGCCGGACCTGCACGACAACGCGATCATGAGCATCGGGGTCAAGGTGCTCGGGGTGGCGGGGCCGAAGCTGCTCGACGAGGAGTCGACGACCCAGGACCTGCTCGGTATCAGCGCGCCGACGTTCACCACCCCCGACGTGGTCGAGAACGCCGTCCTGCAACGAGAGATCGGCCGCGGCACGCCGCTGTTCTACTTCATCCGGCCCTCCCGTCCACACCTGGCCGACTTGATCATGCAGGGTCTGTACGCGATCACCGCGGCCAGCCCGTTCCAGGTCGCCTACGACAGCTGCGTCCCGTTCCTGCTGGGGGAGGGCCAGGCGGTCAGGTTCCTCTTCGTGCCGCGTCCCCCCGTCGCCCCGCACCGCCGACTGCGGGTGCCGTTGCGTCCCGGCCCGGACTACCTGCGCGAAGCCATGATCACCACCCTGGGCGCGCGCGAGGTGGTCTTCGATCTGCTGGTGCAGCTGCAGACCGATCCGGTGAGGATGCCGCTGGAGCACGCCGGGGTCGTCTGGTCGCAGCGCCGCTCGCGGCCGGTGCGGGTGGCGACCCTGCGCCTGCCGGTGCAGCAGCTGGCGGCGGACGATCAGCAACGCCTGGCCGACACGCTCAGGTTCAACCCGTGGCACGCGCTCCCGGAGCACCGCCCCCTGGGCAACCAGAACCGGGCTCGGCGCACGATCTACGCCACCCTGGCCGACGTCCGCCAGCGGATGAACGCGACGCCGCACGTGGAGCCGACGGAGCGCGACTGGGCGCCGGCCGAAGGCTGACGGCGCGTGCGTCGCCGTGAGCCACGAGCACCGGAAGATGTTCGTGGGGCCGGTTCCCGGGGGAGAACCGGCCCCACGTCTGGGGGTTCGGCGAACGTCAGCCGAACACGGTGATGTGCACGTGGTTCTTGTGGTTGGCGGAGTCGCTGCCCCGGCTGGCCATGTAGCGCCAGCCCTCCTTGTCGCGCTCGATGTTCCAGATGTGCTGGTTCCAGATCACGTAGTTGATGCCGAGGGGCCTCGCGTTCGCCTTCGCCCACAGGGCGACCTTCTGACCGAAGGCCTTGCCGGAGGCCGACTTGTAGTTCGGGATCATCAGATCCAGGGCGCGACCGGACGGGTGATCGGGCAGCGCGTCCGGGCGGACACCACCGATCGAGGTGATCTGCGGGAAGGTGGCGCGCACCGCCCGGTGGACCTTGATCGCGTTGGGCTTCAGGCCCTTCTCGACCGGGTACGCAGGGATCGCCGGCTTGGTGGTGGACAGGTACTGCGCGGTGACCCAGCGGGCGGCGTTGTCGTAGACGATCTGCATCCGGGCGTTCTTCACCACGCCGGTGATGCTCAGCGCGGTGCCGATGCCGACCTCGGTGACGGACTGGAAGTCGGCGTCGGGGGTGGAGCGGATGATCAGCGTCGTGGTGGCGTAACGGGTACCGGTGATCTTGGGTAGCCCCGGCGCGACCGGTCCGGAGCTGACCGGGGTGGTCAGGTACTTCGCCGTCACCCAGCGGATCGCGTTGGCGTAGATGATCTGCGCCCGACCGTTCTGGGTGGTGCCGGTGATCGAGACGGTCCTGCCCTTGGCGATCTCCCCGACGACCTTGTAGTCGGCACCGGAGGTCGTCCTGATCAGCAGGTCGGCGGTGGCCACCCTGGTGCCGGTGACGGCGGGCAGCCCGCTGGCCTTGCCGAGGTACTGGGTGGCGATCCAGCCGGTCGACGAGCCGTTGACGACCTCGGTGTAGCCGCGCGCGGCCTTGCCGGTGAGGGTGACCGTCGTGTTGTCCGGCACGATCCTGATCTTGCCGTAGGAGAGCCCTGGACCCTTGCGCAGGTTGACGTCGGTGGTGGTCACCCGGGTCTGGGCGGTCGTCCCGCCAGGCAGGGTGGCGCCCCCCTTGAGGTACTGACTGGAGACGTAGCCCGTACCGGCGCTGTACTTGATCTTGGTCCAGCCGCCGGTGGCGCTGACGGCCGTCACGGTCTGGCCCCGGTAGAGACCGCCGACGATCTTGCTCGAGGTGCTGGCGGCAGATCGGACGTTCACCGCGGTCGTCGCGGTGACAGACGTGTCGGCCGTCGCCGTCCCGGCGAAACCGGAGAAGAGACCCGAGAGAGCCAACGCCGACGCCAGGACGACCAATCTGCGTGTCGTGCCCACGTGCGCTCCATCCACCGGTCAGGTCCTGCGAATTCGGGCTCCTGTCACTGCCGCACGTCTGGTCACGGCAGTAACAACAACCCCAGATAACGCAGGACTCTAAACGTGTCACAGTCGTAACGGCAAGACGTGAGTGGCATTTTGGTCACTTTTGCAACGCGACACGCCGTGGCGGAGGCGAAAACTACAGTGTTGTTATTCTCAGTTTCGGGCTGCCGGTCCGGGCACCAGTAGCATCGAAACGGTGATCTCCATGGCGACCGCCGAGTTCGAGGAGCTGGTCTCCGAGGCCCTCGACACCATCCCGGTCGAGCTGACGTCGATGATCGAGAACTGCGTGATCGTGGTGGAGGACTACCCGCCGCCGGACCAGCCGAATCTCCTCGGGCTCTACGAGGGCATCCCGCTGACCGAGCGGGGCGAGTTCTACAGCGCGGTGCTGCCGGACAAGATCTCGATCTACCGCCAGCCGACGCTGGCCATCTGTGACACGACGGAGGATGTGATCGAGGAGGTGCACATCACCGTGGTGCACGAGATCGCCCACCACTTCGGCATCGACGACGCGCGGCTGCACGCCCTGGGCTACGCCTGAGGTCTCCGGCGTCAGGCCAGCAGCACGTACGCGATGCCGCCGACACACGCCGTCGACACCAGCATGGTGAGCAGGGCTGCGTTGCGACCGACGGCGGTGTCGGTGGCCAGCTCTCGTCCCCGGACCGCCCCGCGGATGACTCCGGCGACCGGGAGGACGGCGACGAGCAGCACGAGGAGACCGACAGCCGCGACCAGGGGAACCGACACCTCGGCCAGCAGCCGGAGGATCACGAGCAGGAACAGCACCCCCGAGAGAACTGTGCGCTGCCAGGCCAACCGGGTGCGTTCGGCGGGGAGGGTCGGTTCCAGCGGCATGGCTACTGCAGCCCGACGACGATGATGGCCAGCACGGCCACCGCGGCGAGCACCGCGGTCAGCAACGGCATGGCCGGTGAGGACGGCAACGGCTGCCCGGTCCGCATGGCCCGCTCGTTCCGGGTCCACCGGACGTACGCACCGATCGAGCAGATCAGGCCACACACCAGCAGCAGCAGCGAGGCGAGCTTCAGCTCGAAGCTCAGCCGGCCGACGATCGAGCTCACCGCGGCGATGCCGGCGCCGCCGGCCAGGAAGCCGAGAGAGGTCCGGATCCAGGCCAGGAAGGTGCGCTCGTTGGCCAGCGAGAAGCGTGCGTCGGGCTCGGAGCCGACCCCGTAGACCGACCGGGGCCAGCGCCGATCCTCGCTCGGCTCGTGCTCGCTCACCGGACCGCCACCGAGCGGGCCCGTCGCCGGAGGACGAGGTTCTGGCCGAGCAGCACCGAGACCAGCACCAGGACCGCCCCGGCGATCTGCCAGCCGTTGAGCACCTGGTCGAGCACCACCCAGCCGAGGACGGCTGCCACGACCGGGTTGAGCAGGCTGAGGAAGCTCACCGCGCTCGCGGGCAGCCGCTGCAGACCCCAGAACCAGAGGCTGTACGCGATGATCCCGCTGAACAGCACCAGGTAGACCAGGCCGCCGATGTTGCGGGCGGTCAGGGTGTCGGGCAGTCCCTCGAACGCCAGCGTGAACGGCAGCAGCGTCAGCCCGCCGAGCAGGAACGTCCAGCCGGTGAAGCCCGCGGCGCTGAAGCCCGGAGGATGTCCCCACCGCTTGGTGAGCACGGTGGAGAAGCCCATCATGATCACGCAGGTGGTCATGGCCAGGATGCCCCAGCCGTCCAGTCGCGCCGTCGAGCGCAGCACCAGCAGGCCGACGCCGAGGATGCCGAGCATGCCGGCCACGATGTCGATGGTCCGGATCCTCGTGCCCAGCAAGGGAACGGACAAGACGACCACGATCAACGGGGTGATCGAGTTGATCACCGATGCGACCCCGCCGGGCAGCAGGTAGGCGGCGATGAACAGCAGCGGGAAGAAGGCCGAGCAGTACATCACCGACAAGATCGTGAAGCGTCCCCACCAGTTGCGCGGCGGCCACGTCCTGGTGGCGATGACCAGCACGAGTCCCGTCGGCAGGGAGCGCATCAGGGCGGCCAGCAGCGGTCGACCCGGGGGGAGGAACTGGGTGGTGAGCAGGTAGGTGGTGCCGAAGATCACCGGGCAGATCGCGGCGACGTAGGCCCAGCGGGTGCTGTGCTGACTCATCCGAGCACGTAGCTCCGGCGCGAGCTGGAGACCCAGGTCTGGCAGCTGCCCAGCAGACCGGGCACCAGGTAGCCGGACTGCAGGTCGGTGTGGCTCATGAGCTGGGCGCCGGTCGCTGTGGCGATCCGCTGCCGGACCGCGTCGTCGGTCACGATCAGCGGCAGGATCGTGATCACCTGGCGGATGTGGTTGACCGCGAAGGTGGCGAGCAGCTCGTCGCCGATGGCCGGTGCCACCACCACCAGACCGCGTCCGGTCGGGATCTGGTTCTCCAGCACGCCCATGATCTCCCTGATCGTCGCGATGCCCGAGTCGGCCACCAACACGCTCGGACGCCGCAGCACGGACCAGCCCGTCGCCGGGTCGGTGACCAGGTCGGCTGTGGCGTAGCCCTGGTCCAGCACCGTGGCGCCGGGCGTCTCCATGGCGGTCCGCAGCTCGTCGCGTTCGGCGGCGGAGAGATCGGTCGGCCGGGCGTCGGCCGGTGGCCGGCGCGCCTGCAGCTCGGACAGGTAGCTCGGCGTCGGGGCATCCGGGGCGAACTTCGGGATGGATCGCTCCGGCGGCGCCAGCATCTCCCGGCGCCGGCGCTCGTTGATCCGCCGGTCCCGCACCGCACCGAACACGATGGCCAGCAGTCCGACGGCGATCACGGCGATCAACCCCACCTGCCAGCCCTCCACGTCCGTCAGCCTGCCACATCGGCCTGGGTAGCCTGATCGACACGACAGCGCGCAGTCAGGGAGGTGAGATGGCCGGCTACGAGTCCTGGATCGACCGGCAGATCCGCGAGGCGCAGGAGCGTGGAGAGTTCGACAACCTGCCGGGCGCCGGCCGGCCGATCCCCGGCCTGGGCGGCCGCGAGGACGAGAACTGGTGGATCAAGGGTCTGCTGGAGCGCGAGAACCTCCGGCCACCGCTGCCCGGATCGCTGCTGCTGCGCAAGGAGACGGTCGAGATCGCCGACACCGTCGCCGACTGCGTCACCGAGGAGCAGGTGCGGGAGATCGTGCTGGACCTGAACAAGCGGATCGTCGACGCCCGTCGCCGCGGCATCGACGGGCCCAACATCGTCATCCCGAACGTCGACGTGGACCGCGTCGTCCGCGGGTGGCGGGAGCGACGCGGGTCCACGTAGCCCGCTCGGTCAGACCGTGATGTCGACGAGGCGCTCGAAGAGGAACTCGTACGGCAGGTAGGCCGTGTCGTACTCGTGACCGTGCTCATGGGTCTGCAGCTGCGACATCTGCAGCAGCCGCCAACCGTCGAGCAGGGCACCGAGCCCGGTCGCGTACGGGGCCTCGTCGCTGTCACCCATGGTCGGTCGGGAGCGACCGGTGCCGTCGTACCGGGTCCAGCCGATGACGTCGGAGTCGAGGGCCGACGTGCCGAGGTAGAGGACGAGGAGCTGCTGACGCAGCTGCGGGGTGGCCGACGGCACGGCGAAGGAGTCCTCGACGGACAAGGCGGGCCGGGTGGACGTGGTGGTGCTCATGCGGAGCCTTTCTGGAACTGGTGGAGACAGCTGAATGACCGGACGGTGCGGCAGGACCTCACAGACCCCAGCCGTCGGCGGACCGGTTGGATCCCAGCCGTACGTCGGTGGCGCCCGGGGCGAGGTGGGAGGGCCGGATCTGCTCGCGGGTCAGGTAGTAGTCGATGTCGAACTGCTCGTCACCGGTCAGGTAGCGCCACAGCTTGGCCCGGTTGACCAGCTCGAGGCGTCCTTCGTTGGCCTTGGTCCAGCCGAAGGTGGTGGACAGCTCCTGGCGTACGGCCGGGTCGTCGATGTCATCGGTGTTCCAGAGCCGGAGCTGGCGGACGGTCGGGTTGAACCTGATCTTGAACATGTACCGCGGCTGGTCGGAGTCGTTGCGACGGCCGCCGTGCCAGATGCCGTGGTGCAGCAGCACCACGGTGCCGGCCGGGCAGGTGAGGCGGGTCTGACCGGCGAGGTTCTGGTAGCGGCCGATGCCGGTCTGGTTGATGCGCCGCAGATGCGTGCCCGGCACCGACAGCGTGCCGCCCTGCTCCAGGGTGACCTCGCGCGGGTAGTACATGAGCTGCACGTCGAAGGAGTCGGTGCGGGTGTCGAGGATGGCGTCGCCGTGCATGTTCTGGGCCTCGCCACCGTGAGGTGGCCGCACGTGGACGGCGTGGTGGTCGATCACCGGCGCGGGCCCGACCAGGCTCTGCACGGCCCCGGCGACCGCCGGCAGGTCGAGCAGCTCCCGGACGAAGGTGCCGGTCGGGAACACCGTGTCCAGCGGGGTGCCGTAGGGGTGACCGGGGAGTCCGGCGTCCAGCACCCCGATCGCCCGCTCGTTGAGACTGTCGGGCACCACCGCGCTCAGCACGATGCTCCCGTGGGAGACGAAGTGGGCCATCTCCACCGACGTCAGCCGGTGCTTGCGATCGACCAGGGTGGTCATCGGGTGATCCTCTCGTGGTGCTGGTTGTTTTTCACTGCCACCTGACCAACGTAAGCGAGTGAGTCGTTGCTGTGGTGGTCTGTGGTAGGCATCTACTGGTGAGAATCCCGCACGCACCGGAGGCGACGACGGTGACGATGAACCTGGCCGAGCCGCCGGTGGTGGTGTCGCAGGGACGCGCCACGCACGGCGTCGGGCGACTCGTCGACGAGTTCCAGCTCCCCGACCTCTGGTCGCTGCACCTGTACGACTACACCGCCGAGCTGGAGGTCGACGGTCTCGCGCACCCGATCACGCCCGGCAGCGTCTCGCTGGTCCCGCCCGGGTCGCGGATCCGTTACCGCTACGAGGGTCCGTCGACCCACCTCTACGCCCACCTGCGGACCGGTCCCGGGCCGGCAGCCGACTCCACACCGTGGCCCCTGCACCTGCTCATGTATCCCGGACCCGAGCTGGCCGTGATCACCGACCTGATGGAGTCGGCGATCGACTCGGCGGCCAGTCGGCCCGAACGGACCAGGGCCGACGTGTGGCTGGCCCTGCTCCGGTTGACCGCGCTCGACCAGAGCCGGGAACGGGTGTCCCGGACCCGCAGTCCGGCGCAGCAGCACCTGACCCGCGCACTGGCCCACATCGAGCGCCACCTCTCCGAGCCGCTGACCGTGCCGGAGATCGCCGCCGCCGCCGGTGTCTCGCACAACCACCTGACCCGGCTGTTCACCGCCGGCCAGGGCACGACCGTGGTCGGCTACCTCCGCCGACGTCGGATCGAGCACGCCCGTCAGCTGCTGGTGCACAGCACGATGTCGATCGCCGCCATCGCCTCCACCGTCGGCATCCCCGATCTCCAGGCGTTCAACAAGGCGTGCCGTACGGTGACGGGGCTCGGCCCGCGGGCCCTGCGGGAGGCGGGTCGGGCCCGGACCTGAGTGGACGCCTTGTGCTTGGGGACCGTCGGGCGGGAGCGAGGTCGCGCGGGTGGATCGGGTGCTGTTGAATGTTCCTTCGTGCGCCCGACCGCGTACGGGCCTCTAGCTCAATTGGCAGAGCAGCGGACTTTTAATCCGCGGGTTGTGGGTTCGAGTCCCACGGGGCCCACTCCGTGCCTAGCCAGACGTCGTTTGCGGACCGTCTGGTCCTGCAAATCCGGTCCGGACTGTCACGATGCTGTCACGTCAGCGTCTGGAACAGGCTTGATGAGCTGCTCCGCAGAGCCGCCATCCGCCGTAGTGTCCTCGCGCATGACACCACTGATTCGAACGGATTCCAGCGCCAGAACCGCGCCCTCATCCACGGCTCGTCGGCCCATGTAGATGTCATGCGTCATCGAGATCCGCGAGTGACCCAGCTGGTCTGCGATCGTCCGAGCACTCAACCCCTGACGGTCCGGCATCGTCGCCAGCGTCTTTCGGTACGTGTGAGGCACCACCCACTCGAACGGGGTCCCCTCCCGGACCAGCCGTTGCACCTTCTCCGCATTGTTCGGATCCCGGTGCCCGCCCATACTGTCTCGGAACACTGCACGCTCAGAGTCCGTCCTTCATCATTGCGGCAATGTCTGGGCTGCCGCAGTGGTGGTAGTCAGGCCTGGTAGCCCGCGGCAGCAGAGCTGGTGCAGACCGCGGAGACGGTCACCACGTTCCCGGACATTCCCCAGTTGGTCGCCATGCCTGACGTCCAGCCGCTGGCTAGACCTCCAGGGCCGGCGGAAGGATCGGGGATCATGACGGAAATGGCGACTGGTCCGTCGACCTTGACGCCGTTGGGAACTCTCATGCCGGGTGACAGTTTCGTATTGACCAGCCACGGATTGTCGGAGGGACATGCAAAGTCGGGCAGGTCCAAGGTATCCGTCGAGTCGATCGCCCCTTGATAGACCACGACAGTTGTTGTGGGTGCGTCGATCGTGTTGTCTGTGGCGGCGACGCTGTGGCTAACTTCAGGAATGGCGGCTGAGGCGGTGTCGACGCCGACGCCGCACAATGCGATGGCGGTCAGCGCGACGCCCACGATTTTGGTTGCTAGCTCCATGGTGTGCTTCCTTACGGCAGAGCATCCGAGGTCGGATGCGGGAGGTTCGTGACATGGCCACCCTGCCGCCATCGCCGGCTCGAGAAGATCGCCCCATCGGCTGACCGGTCGGCGGAACAGGATGTCCCCCGATTAGCCGACACCCACCCGGGTGTCGCCGGCCTGGCAAGAGATCATCATCATGTTCGACGAAGCCGGCCAGGCGTCTGCACACGCCGCTGACAAAGGATTGTCAAGCACCTAACAGCAATAGATACCTGACGGGACTGACCAGACTGTCCCGTCGTGAGTAGCTTCTCTACCTCGTTCAAGCGCGGCCTACGGCCACGACGATCACACCCGACGTGTTCGCAAGACCTACCCCGCTCGGGCTCGACCGCGCCCCTGGCAGTGGTGAACTCCAGTCGAGCAGCCTTGGCCACTCATAGCGCACGAGAGCCGGCCGAAATGTTGTGACCATCACAGAAACTCAAGTGGTGGGAACCATCCGGTCACATCGGCGACGAGATGGGTTGACACGTTGGTGAAGAGGCAGACCTTTCCACCGGTGCCGACTTTCGAGATAACAGCATTGGCGATAGTAGTTCCCTTAACGTAGTTGAGGTTGCTGGCGGTCGGGCGAGCTTCGCCACAGGGGTAGACAGTCACGTAGCCACTTGATTGCGGTCCCGTGACCGTCACGTTGAGTACGACCGCTCCTGCGTCGGCCGGGATGTTGGAGGCGCCGACCTGAGTCACGGTCAGCTCGACCTCCGAGCCGCCGGTCACGATGCCCGCGGGTGGGTGCCCGATACCTGACCGGGTGTCCAACAGGCGCTCCGGAATGAGAGAACGAAAGTCAGTGTCAGACGGGAACCAGCCGCCCACATCGACCACGACATGGAGGCTGCTGGTCGTGTAGATGCACACATTCCCGCCACTTCCAGTTTTGGCGAGCAGTGCGTTTGAAAGGGTCTGTCCTGTTAAATAGTTAAGCGTGCTTGCTTTCGGCCTTGGGCTTCCGCAAGGGAACGTGGTGATATGGCCGCTTGAATTTGGCTGAGTTACGGCTATGTTCAATGAGGCTGCCGCCGCGTCCTCGGGGATTCCGTACCGGGGCGCCACGTTCACGCTGAAGGTGCTGCCGGCCGGCAACTTGACGGGCGGTGCGCCAGTCGAACGCGAATCGACGAGCCGACGTGGTGACATCGGCTCGAAGTCTGAAACTTGGGGGAAGTAGCCGTTCACATCAGCAATCAGATGGGCCTTCTTGCTGGAGTAAAAACAGATTCTGCCATTGGCTGGCAACATAACGACCACCATGCTCGGAATCGTTTGGCCCGCACTGTAGTTGATGTTGCTTGTGGTCGGGCGGGGCTCACCGCAGGGGAACACCGTCAGAAATCCCGCGGCTTCGGGTTGGGTCACGGTCGCGTTGAAGACAACCGCCTTTGCGGTCCCCGGGATGCCAGCCTCGCCTGCAACCAGAAGGTCGGTGGTGCTGCCGGCCGCAGCGAATTCTGCCGGCGCGCCGGTTCCGTTGCGAGTGTCGAGCAGCCGCACCGGCGTGCTGGAGGCGATCGTGACGGGGTTGCTTCTTGGGCTCCATTGCACGTTCCCGAACGGGTCGGTAATCCGCACCTGGTACGTGTGCGTCGAGCCCGGAGCCAACCCGGTGTCGAGGAAGCCGGCACTCGGCAGTATCCAAAAACTGGACTTGATCGTGGTTGTGTAGACAGGCGTCGTGCCATTGTTGCGGAACACGTCGTACGTCAGCGACTCGTTGTCGTAGTCCCATGCGGTGCCAAAGCCAACCTGCGCCGTGCCGGACTTGAACGACGTGGCCGTGGTTGCCGGCACCGGACGGCTCGGGTTGGTCGTGTAGCTGGGGCCTCGCTTGTTCGAGGCAATCGACTTGATGGCGAACCGCACCAGACCCTGCTGGGGTGTGCCGTTCACCCGCGGGAACTCTCCGCCCATCGCGACGAACTCGCTGTTCCCGGCCAGCGACCACCCCGCCTGACCCTGCCCAGTGTAGGTGCCGGCCGGGATCTGCGGGTACCAATGCAGCTGCGTTGAGTCTGGGTAGCCGTTGAAGTTCCAACCGTAGGAGTCGGGACCCGTGGCGGTGCCGGTCGGTGCGATCGTCCAAGCCAGCGCGCGCTGCCAGCGCACCCGCGGCTCGGTGTCGGCGAAGCTCTGAGTCCACGTGCAGTCGTGGGTGTGGCTCACCTCATAGAGCACCTCAGCAACAGGAAGCACATCATAGGTGTCCCCGTGGCACGGGTTGACTGTGGTGATGCTGCCTGTGTTCGGCTCGGCGGCGAAGGTGCCCTCGAAGTTGCCTGTCGTCCTGTCGAAGGAGTACCCGGACCCGAAGATCTGTCGGCCGTCGGTGCGCAGGCTGCTGATCGCGGCGTTGGCTCCGGCATCCCGGATCGCCTGGTTGGCATCCCACTGCAGGACCGCACCATTGGAGGTGCTGAGCGATCCCATGCCGTATGCGGGCTGGCCGCTGAGGGCGGTGAACGACCCGCCGACGATCACCCGGCTGCCGTCCGGAGCGAGGACCATGGCCCACACCACACCGCCCTGCGCGCTTGGTGTCCAAGGCAACAGGGAACCTGTGCTGGCGGTGACGGCGGCTAGATTCGACCGCGTCGACCCGTTTACCGCGCCATAGCCGCCACCGATGTAGAGCGTTGTATTGCTGGCGGTCAGCGCCTTGACTTGGCTGCTCACGTTCGCGCTGAAGGAGTTGTCGAGGGCTCCGGTGGCGGTGTTGAAGGCGCCGACGTGGTTGTGCAGAACCCCGTCAACGGACGTGAAGTCACCGCCGACGTAGATTCGTGAGCCGTCAGGCGAAGCCGTGATCGCCAGACCCTGCCCGTTGAGAGTGTGGGTGAAGGCCGCCACCCGGTTCCCTGTGGTGATGTCGTAGGCCAAGATGTTGAGTGCGTCCACCTCCCCGGCACCGCCCGGCGCGACACCGGGCGGCCGCGCCCTGGTGAAGCTGCCCGTTGCATAGACCGTGTCGCCGACGAGGACTTGGCTCCACACGACTCCGTTGATCTGCCAGGTGGGCAGAGCGTCAGCGGCCACGGTTTCGGGGAGACCGGGCGCCGGTGCCGTATCCGCGCGGGCTGGGGCAGCTGTCGACAGGCCGACCGCCACCAGGACGGTCGTCAGCAGAGTCGTCAACAGCCGACGCGAACGGCGGCGCGCGGCAGCTACCCGCCTGCGTTCGATGGCGACAGGGCCGATTGACGCTTTCGAAGTACCTGACATCGAAGATCCCCCCAGATCGACGTAACGATGTCGGGCTAGGCGGACGCGTCCGCGCAGTAGGCAAGCTCCCGCAGCGAGCGTGTGTGGTCTTTACCGTTTTCGCCCCCGATTGGCCGGAATGCACCGCGACTCAGCAGCGACCAGCACCTTTCCCTGTTAGCAAAGGTACCAGCAGGGGATTCTTTTCGAGCACTTCCCGAAATTCGCCAAATTTCGTTCGCCGCGCTAACTCGGGTGTCACTCCGTCCATTCCAGTGGATGGTGAATAAAGAGCCGACGATCGTGATTTTGGCCTGAATCAGCGTCACAGGCGATGTGGTGTCCGACGAGCGTGCTCACGCTTCAGTCGGCCCGCATGGCCGTTTCCCGGGCTTCGCTGGCGGAAGGAGAAATGTCTGCCTCGCCAAACTGAAGCGCGTTCTTTCGGAAACATCAGCACACGTGGGCATCGGCCTAGCGTGGGCTGCCGTCGGTGCCACAGGGTGGACGAAGCGATCGCCCCCGTGGTCTGCACTTCGGCCCTGACGCAGTGCTCACAAGCGAGTTGCGGCAGCCGTGGGTGGTCCTGAGCACGTTGGGTCCTTGGTCCCACGAGGCCGCGGGTGGTCTTGCGTTGCGCAAGCTCCGCATTCAGATGGCGACGACCAGTTTTCCGCGAGATTGTCCGGACTGGCTCACCATGTGGTGCGAACCCACGACCGCAGTCTGGACGGGGCCCCGCTCCGGCTCCGAGTCGACAGAACGCTCGGCGAGCCTGGCTATCTCCGGCACGCCACAGAGCGCACGATGCTGCGCCTTCGATCCCGGCCAGGCGTCGCGCCTCCCGCTCGTCAGGATTGAACGACCTGACGCCCGGGGACAGACTTCGTCTGCAAACCCCTAGTGCTACACGCTTGCGACGAGACGGCCCGTGCAGTGTCGCGGTGTTGTCACGATCAGTCAACAACAACCGAACAGGACCAGCGCCCACCCAACGTCCCACGCGTGGAATCACCGGAAACCCATCGCGAACATGACATTCCAGTCTTTCCGCGGGTTGTCGGTCCAACTACACCGCCACTCACAGCATGGGACTGACGCCCGACCCGAATCCCACCCCGGCCGCCTGTCCACGAAAGGCTCCCGACCAGATCACGTACAACTGCGAGTTGCTCTTCTGCACCGCCGTGAAGTCAACGCTGCCGTCGCGGTTCACGTCTCCGGCGCCGACGAGGTCACGCATCCCGTTCCAGCCAAGGCCGATGCGCTCCCGCCGCCCGAAGGACGCCCCTGACGCCGTGCCCGGATAGAGCCAGAGCTCGGCTGTCGACGGCTGACGCGCAACCAGGTCGACGTAGCCGTCCTCGTTGAGGTCGCCGACTCCGGTCAGCTCGTCCATGCCGTTCCAGCCGCTGCGGCCGATCAGTCGGCGGGCTCCGAGTCCGGCGCCACGGCCGGGGTAGAGATAGAGCGCGCCGGTGGCCGACTGGACGGCGACGAGGTCCGGCCGCCCATCGCGGTCGAGGTCGCCGACCGCGGTGATCTCGCGCATGGCGTTCCAGCCGCTGGCGCCGATCCGGATCCGCGCTGCGAGATGGGTGCGCCGGCCCGGATACAGCCACAGCGAGCCGGTTGCGGCCTCGCGGGCGATGACGTCCTCGCGACCGTCGCCGTCGAAGTCGCCGAGGCGGGTGAGCGCGTTCATGCCACCCCAGCCCGAGGCGCCGATGCGTACCGGGGGAGCGAAACCCTCCCCGGTTCCCCGGAACAGGTTCAGCTGTCCGGTGCTGGTGCGGGCGAGGACGTCGGACAGGCCATCACCGTCGAAGTCGCCGAACGGCGTCGGCGGCGCCTCGGGTCGGCGCAGCAGCACCGTCTGCGTGGTGTCGCCCCGCACCAACCCGCCGTTCGGTTCACTCAGGAAGGCGACCGCGCTGCCGTCGCCGTTGACGGCGGGCGAGTGGCTGTCGCTGCGGGACTGGCTGCCGTCCGACGCGACGCTCATCCGGGTCGTCGTACCGGCCTCGAGATCGCGCAGGAACACGTCTCTGCGGCCGTTCGTGTCCCCGGCGACCAGGTTGCTGGCGGCGGACGTGAAGACGACGAAGCGGCCGTCGCGGCTCAGCTCCGGTTGCGAGGAGTCGGCGTTGGCCGGCTCGCCGGTGCTGGACACGCTGACCCTCTGGGTGGTCCCCGCCTCCACATCGCGTACGTAGACGTCCGAGGCATTGTCGCTGGCCTCGCCGGCCAGCTCGTTGTCGGCGGAGGCGAAGGCGACGTAGCGCCCGGCGATGGACGGCGTCGAGCTCGCACCCGCGGACTGATCGCCGTCGCTGGCCACGCTCACCCGGCTCGTGGTCTGGTCGACGAGGTCGCGGACGAAGACGTCGGCCACGCCGTTGGTGTCGCCGGGAACGAGGTTCGAGGCCAGGGAGGTGTACGCCACGAAGCGGGCGTCGCCGGTGATGGAGGGATCCGAGCTGCCCCCGCCACGGGCCTGACCGCCGTCACTCGCGACGCTGACCCTGGTCGTCGGGCTGCTGGCCAAACCTGCGACGAAGATGTCGGCCACTCCGTTGGTGTCGCCCGTCACCAGGTTGGTGGCGACGGACGTGAAGGCCACCATGAACGGTGGTGAGAACTGGACGCTGCCGTCGCTCACCGACGGCTCGCCGCTGGCGCCGTTGGCCTGGCCACCGGTGCTCGACTCGCTGATGCGGACGGTGCTCTGGTTCTCTTCCACGCTGAGGAAGACGTCCTGCACCCGGTTCGTGTCCGGAACGATGTTCGACGCCGACGACGAGAACGCCACCACGTCGTTGCCCGAAGAGCTGAAGGTGGGTTGCCCGCCGGCGCCGTTCGCCTGAGCGGCGAAGTCCGGAAGCCGCACCGTGCCGTAGCCGCTGTCGCGGACGAAGACGTCGGCCACGCGATTCGTGTCGTCGGCAACCAGCGTCGAAGCCGTCGAGCCGAACGCGACCCGATCGCTTCCGACCGCCGGCGCGCTGAAGGTGCCGCTGGCTGCCGTGCCCGTACGGCTGACACTGACCAGCGTCGTCGCCCCGGGGTCATCGGGCCCGGCTGCCGCGGGAGCGCCCGGCGCCAGCGCGACGATCAGCATGGTCGTGACACCCACGACCGCCATACGACGCGTGTCCATCGGGAGACCTCCCGGACCGGGCCGTCGCCGGCGATTACCTCGCGGCCCTTCGTCACCAGCATCCTGGACGTCCCGGTCACTGGCAATGGAGAGGATCTCCCTGCGAAGGATTGGAACCCCGCCAAGGCCCTGCACACTGCTCCGAAGCCGACGCCCGAATTCTGTTCGCCCCTCCTGGTTGGCTCGATCAGTTCGTCATCATCCGAGGTTGTCGCCAGCGGCGGCAGCCTCGGTTGCATCCGCGGGCGCCGAGGCAGCCAGCCTCTCACCACCACCATGTTCCAGGAGGAACCAGCACCATGAGCAAGATCATCAAGCGCACTGCCGCCATCGGCGCAGTCGTCGCCATCGGAGCCGGCGCGCTTGCCTTCACTGCGCCCGCTGCCGACGCCGCGACCTACAAGAAGCCGGGCTCGGTCACGGTGAAGGAGGGCCGCAAGGTCATCCGGGAAGCCGACAAGCAGAAGTGCCTGACTCTGAAGGAGGTTCGCAAGATCGTCAAGGGCGCGGGCTTCGTGGAGGAGAACGGCGACGAGGACGACCCGGGCACGACCAACGTCTGGCGGGGCAAAGGCAAGGCCGCTGCGCTCATCGTCGAGGGCTACGACGGTGGCAGGTGCGCCTCCGCTGCCGCCCTGATCTACGACAACGGCAACGTCTACGCCTGGCTCAACGGCGGGGTCCTCTGGGCCTGACCTGCAGGGCTGCCCGCCGGGATCGCCCCGGCGGGCAAGCCGCGTCCCCGGCCTTCAGAGAGACCGAGCGGGTCATCCCCGAGGCTCGTCTCGAAGCGAATCCGGCCCGTCACGCGTCGCGACGCTCGAGCAGGAAGCCACCGAGCGCCAGCAGGATCCCGACGAAGACGGCGAACACGGCACCGCCCTCCCAGCGGCCGAGCAGCTCGGTCGACGCAGGTGTCACACCCGCACTGAGCAGGCGCATGCCGGCGCCGAACGGGAGGTAGGGGACCGCGCCACCCAGCCAGCTGAGCGCCCCCAACCCGGAGAGGGCCGAGATGACCGGCTCGATGATCAGCGGGCAGACCAGGATGATCACGGTCGCGGTCGGGATCGCCCGGGTGAGCTGGCCGAGCGCGACGCCCAGCACGGCGTACAAGATCACCAGCAGGACGTAGCCGAGGAGGACCACGGGGATCGGTTCGCCCACGATCGGCAACGGCTCACCGGAAGCGATCGAGCCGATCGACCAGCACAGGACGACGGACACCAGCGCTGTGGCCGCGGCCACCGAGCCGACCACCACGACCTTGGCGGCGAGCGCCACGGAGCGTCGGGGAATCGCGGTGAGGGTCGGGAAGATCGTCTTGTACCGGTATTCGTGGGCGGTGGACAGCACGCCGAGCAGCGCCACGGGCAGTCCCAGCACGAGGAACGGCAGACTCTCGCCGCCGCCCGTCAGCAACAGCGTCGCCGCAGCCGGGGGCAGGTCCGTCCCGCGCGAGTCGACCCCGAAGCCGAAGGCGATGAGCGCGCACAAACCGAGGCCGATGATCAACGTCCAGTAGGTCGAGCCGATGGTGCGAACCCGTACGGTCTCGTAGCGCAGCGCGTCGATCATGGTGTTCCTCCGATGGCCTCGCTCGGCTGCCGACGCCCCACGTACTCCTCGGATGCGCCTGTGGCTTCGAAGAACGCCTCCTCCAGGGTCGCGGTCCGACTGGCCAGCTGATGCAACACGATGCCTTCGGCGGCGGCGATCTCGCCGATCTGGGCGCTGCCGAGGCCGGCGACCACGGCGGCCTGCTCGGACTGCCGGTCGACGGTGGCGGCCGGTGCCGCGACCAGCACGGCACGCAGCAGGTCGTCCATCCCGGGACTGCCGACGAGCGTGGACGTGTGGGTGAAGCCACCGACGAAGGACTCGACAGTTCCCGCGGCCAGCAGCCGGCCTCGTCCGATCACCACGAGCTCGTCGGCCATCAGCTCGACCTCGGCCAGGAGGTGGCTGGAGACCAACACGGTGCGCCCTTGCGAGGCCAGGGTCTTCAGCAGGTCTCGCAGCCACTGGATGCCGTGCGGGTCGAGGCCGTTCGCCGGCTCGTCCAGGATCAACGTGTGCGGATCGCCGAGCAGCGCGGCTGCCAGCCCGAGCCGCTGGGCCATACCCAGGGAGAACGTCCGCGGCTTCTTCTTCGCCACCGCCGTCAGACCGACCATGGCCAGGACCTCGTCCACCCGGCTCCTCGAGACTGAGCTGGCCGCGGCGAGCATCCGGAGATGGTTGCGGGCCCGACGGGTCGGATGGAACGACCCGCTCTCCAGCATGGTGCCGATCTCGAGCATCGGACGCCGGATGTCGCGGAACCGACGGCCGTCGAACTGCGTGAGTCCGCTGCCGTGGTCCAGGTCCAGCATCAGGCGCAGCGTGGTCGACTTACCGGCCCCATTGGGTCCGAGGAAGCCGGTGACCACGCCCGGTCGCACCTCGAACGACAGGTCCTCCACCGCTAGCTTGTCGCCGTACCTCTTGGTCAGCCCTTGCGCGACGATCATGGATCCGTCCGATCTGAGTCAGTGCCCACCGCTCCGAAACAGGTCTCAAACTAGTGTCGCGCCGACCAGATGCGGCGGGCCCGAGGTCGATCTCAGGGGTAGTTCAGGGTCTGGCCTCCGGCGGCCTGCGTCCGCGATACTGCCGGCATGAGCCGCGCTCGTCGCAGGGATCGCCCGGGAGTGGTCGAGAGTGTCGACACCTCCGACAGCACCTCCGTGGCCGGGAGCGCGGACACCGCGGGCAGCGGCGCGGTCGCCGGCAGCAGCGGCACCGCGGCGAGTACGGCGGTCGCGGGCAGTGTCCGGACCTCGGGCAGCGTCGCCGTCTCCGGCAGCGTCGGCACGGTGAGAAGCGCCGCCGTCGCCGGAAGCGCTGCCACAGCTGGAAGCGTGGCCGTCGCCGGAAGCGCCGCCACGATCGGCAGCGTCGCCGTCGCGGCGAGCGTGCTCACCTTTCTCAGCGTTGCTCTGGTCGCCTGCATCGGGTGCCTGGCGTGCGTCCGCTGCCGCCGGTGCGTCGGCTGTGTGGGCTGCATCGACTGCGTGGACTGCGTCGGGTGCGTGGGTTGTGTCGGCCTGCGCGGTGCCGTCGGCAGGCGTGGCGAGAACGCGCGCTGAGCAAGATCACCCGACCGCCGCCGCGCTGCTCGGAGAGCAGTCTCGCAACGGCGGCCGATCGAGCCTGCCAGCAGCGATCAGATGCCGATGATCCGCTCGGCCGGCGGGGAGACCGGGGAGTTCGCCCCGAGGTAGTCGGTCAGGGCCTCGAGATCATCGCCGCCCCCGACCCGGTTGGTGCCCTGGCGGAACACCGTGAAGGCGTCGCCGCCGTCGGCCAGGAAGTTGTTGGTCACGATCCGGTAGGTGGCGGCCGGGTCGATGACGGTGCCGTTGAGGCTGATGCTGGCCGGATCGATCCGGTCCCCGAACGCCCCCGCGGGGTTGTAGGTGAAGGCGAAGCCCTGCGAGACGCCGAAGATCAACACGTCCCGGCCGCCGGGCCGCCCGAGCACGGCCTGCTGCTCCAGCAGGTCGTGCAGCTGCGCTCCGGTGAGGTCCATCGTCACCAGCAGGTTGCCGAACGGCTGCACCACGAATGCCTCGCCATAGGTCACCTGGCCGGGTTGCTCGCCCCCAGAGATCTGGTCGTACGTCAGGTCCGCGCGCACACCGCCCGGGTTCATCAGAGCGATCTGCGCCCCGCCGTTGCCTGGGGCCGAGGTCGCGGCCAGCTGGGCGTCGGCGATCACATTCGCCATCGTGCTCTCGGTATCCCGGTTCGGTGACCGGGTGAGGTCGGCGGTGATCGAACCGACCACCTCGTTGGCGATCGGCGCCGACGCGGCGTTCCAGCGGCTGATGATCTCGGTCTGCACCGGATCCGGCGTCTGCGTCCTGGTCACCAGGTGGTTGGTGGAGGTGGTCTTGTTGCGCCGGACGTCACCCGTACGTCGATCCAGGGTGAGCGTGGTCTCGGTGACCACCCGACCCAACGAGGAGGCCGAGGTGACCATCCGTGGCTGACCGGCCGGGTCCGGGATGTTGCAGACGTACGGCTGGTGCGTGTGGCCGGTGACCACGAGGTCGATCGACGGGCTGAGGTTCTTCGCGATGTCCACGATCGGGCCGGAGATGCCGGTGCACTGCTGGTAGGTGCCGGTCTGCAGACCGCCCTCGTGCAGCAGCACGATGATCGTCTCCACGCCGTGGCGCCGTAGCTCGCGGGCGGCCCGGTTGGCCGTCTCCACCTCGTCGCGGAACTCGATGCCCTGGATCCCGGACTGAGCGACCAGGGTGGGAGTGTCCTCGAGCGTCATGCCGATGTAGCCCACCTTGACGCCCTTCACCTTGGTCACCCAGGTGCCGGGGAGGATGGTCCGGCCGTTGCGCTCGCGGACCACGTTGGCGGCCAGCCACGGGAAGTCGGCACCGGGGTAGCCGCCGGCTCCCCACGGCTGGTAGCAGCCGTCCTCCGGATGGCAGCCACCGCGCTGCATCCGCAGCAGCTCCGGCACGCCCTCGTCGAACTCGTGGTTGCCGACACTGGAGACGTCGACGCCCAGCGCGTTCAGCGACTCCACCGCCGGCTCGTCGTGGAACAGCCCGGACAGGAACGGAGAGCCGCCGATCAGGTCGCCGGCCGTCACCGTCTGGGAGTACTTCGCCTTGGCTCGGAGGCCATCGAGGGTCGTCGCGAGGTACTCCGCGCCCCCGACCGGGGTGTTGCTCGGGTCGAGGGCCGCCCCCAGTGTGGCGTCGGTGCCGCCCGGCGGTTGCAGGTTCCCGTGGAAGTCGTTGAACGACAGGACCTGCAGCTGGACGTCCTTCGGCTTCGGCGGCCGACGGTGGGCCTCGGCGGTCGCACTCAGACCCACCGACCCCAGGGCCAACGTGAGGGCGATGGTGACGGCGGCGAAGCGGTGACGCAAGCGCATGTGACTCTCCCCGGGAGCGGGCGTTGGGCGGTCCGGTCACCGTAACCCGACACCCGGGGGCACGTCGACGGGTGCGAGGCGACAATCGGTGCGGCAACAGTCGATCACGGGCGACGGTCGGTCCCCGGCTTCCGGACCAGTCGGATCGACGGACAGAATGGCGCCGTGAGAGCCTCGCGCCCCGTTGCCACGATCGCTGTGACGGTGCTGATCGCCGCGCTGGTCGGTGCCTGCTCGGCGGCGTCGTCCGGTGATCCCGCGAACGCTCCCGCGCCGACCGTGACCAGACCGCCGGCACCGGAGGGCGAGCTGCCGGACGCGCTGCAAGGGAAGCTGCGGGCCGAGCTCGACCGGACCATGAAGGAGTACGGCGTGCCCGGCGCCGCCGTGGGTGTCTGGGTGCCGGGCCAGGGTTCCTGGACCCAGGCCGCCGGATTCGCCGACATCGACAACGCGGTGCCGGCCAGCACGGACATGACCTGGCCACTCCGGAGCGTGACGAAGTCGTACACGGTCACGCTCATCCTGCAGCTGGTGGATGAGCGGACCATCCGCCTCGACGACACGATCGACAGCTACGTCGACGGCGTCACCAACGGCGACAAGATCACGCTGCGGCAGCTCGCCGACATGTCCAGCGGGAACGCCGACTACACCAACGACGACTTCCTGGCGGAGTTCCAGCAGGACCCGTCGAAGATCTTCACCCTCGCTGAGCTGAACAGCTACGCGCTGGGCAGGCCGGAGCAGTTCGCCCCGGGAGCGAAGAAGGTCTACACCAACGCCAACACGAACCTGCTCGGTGCCGTCGTGGAGAAGGCGACCGGCCGGCCGTACGCCGACGTGCTCTCCGAGCGCATCCTGCGACCCCTGGGACAGAAGAACACCCGCTACGTCCTCGACGCCGGCAGCTGGGCGGAACCCCATCCGGTCGGTTACGCCCCGAGCGAGAGCGGCCCGGCGGTCCAGCCCGACAACCTGTCGATCTTCGGCCCGGCCGGTTCCATGATCACCACGATCGAGGACGGTCGCGTGTGGGCGGAGATCCTGGCGAGCGGGGCGCTGCTGAAGCCCGAGACGCAAGCCGAACGGCAGCAGGGGGCACCGCTGGACGCCGGACCGCCGTACGACGTGTACGCCCTCGGGATGGGGCAGACCAAGGGCTGGTGGGGACACAACGGTGAGGGTCTGGGGTTCACGGCGGCCGTCTTCCACCGGCCCGACACGGGCGCGACGGTGGTCGCCTTCATGAACGAGTCCAACGTGGTGCCCAAGGCGCACCCCGCCGACCAGCTGTTCCGCCGGTTCGCCGCGATCCTCGAGGGACAATGAGGCCGCGGGACGTGGGGCGCTCGCTCTCGGCTGCCTGACTGCCGTAGCCCCGTGCGCAGGCGTACGGGCCGTCCGTTTACGGTGTAAGAATGACGACCCAGGTGAGATTCGGCTACACCCTGATGACCGAGCAGAGCGGACCCCGGGAGCTGGTGGGCTACGCGGTCGACGCGGAGCGTGCCGGCTTCGACTTCGAGGTCTCCAGTGATCACTACTCTCCCTGGCTGACCAGTCAGGGGCACGCTCCGTACGCGTGGACGGTGCTGGGGGCGGTCGCCCAGGCGACGACCAGGGTCGAGCTGGCCACGTACGTGACCTGTCCGATCCAGCGCTACCACCCCGCCGTGGTGGCGCAGAAGGCGGCGACGCTCCAGATCCTGTCGGGTGGCCGGTTCATCCTCGGGCTCGGCTCCGGAGAGAACCTCAACGAGCACGTCACCGGCGAGGGCTGGCCACCGGTCGCCCAGCGACAGGACATGCTGGAGGAGGCCATCACGGTCATCCGCGAGCTGCTCACCGGTGAGCTGGTCACCTGGGAGGGCGACTACTTCCGGGTCGACTCGGCGCGGATCTGGGACGCACCCGACGGGTCGGTCCCGATCGGCGTGGCCGTCTCGGGTGACAAGTCGATCGAGCGGTTCGCCCCGCTCGCCGAGCACCTGATCGCGGTGGAGCCCGATCCGGATCTCATCGCGGGCTGGTCAGCCGTCAACTCCCATCCGGGCTCACGGTCGATCGGTCAGGTGCCGATCTGCTGGGACCCTGACCGGGAGACGGCGGTGCAGCGGGCCCACGATCAGTTCCGCTGGTTCGCCGGCGGCTGGGCGGTGAACGCCGATCTCCCGACGCCGGCCGGTTTCGCCGGGGCGAGCCAGTTCGTGCGTCCCGAGGACGTGGCGGAGAAGATCATCTGCGGGCCTGACCTGGACGCGATCGTCGAGGGCGTCAAGCCCTACTGGGAGGCCGGGTTCACCGACATCGCTCTCGTGCAGGTCGGTGACGAGGGGCAGCAACGATTCCTCGACGAGGCGGCCGGGCCGCTGCTGGAGGCGCTTCGGTCCGCCGCTCAGCGGTAGGTCTGGGGAAGGTCCTCGGCTGGGCGAGCCGTCACGAGCGCTTCTCGCGGACCCGTTCCTTCTCCGCGATGACCTCGGTCTGAACGCGGCGCTCCCGGAGCAGCCAGGGCGGCGGGGCGGCGAGCAGGGCACCGATCTGATCGGCGTCGAGGGCATCGCCCACGTCGCCGCGGGCGAGACCGGACCGGGAGATCCCGAGCTTCTGGGCGACCACGTCGCGGGGGAACGGACCGGTGCGGCGCAGCTCGACGAGCCACGCCGGAGGATCGGCCCGCAGAGAGTCCAGCTCGGCCCGGGTGAGGGCAGACCGCTGGAACTCCTCGGGCGCTGCGGGCAGGTAGATCCCGAGCTTGTTGGCCGCCGTCAGGGGCTTCATCGTCTGGCTCACGTGCAGCAGCCTAGTGGCGCCGCGTCCCCCGGCTCAGGTCTCGGCCTCAGCGGTCTCGTACGACAACCGGCTGCCCACGCCGACTCCCCAGGACGCCAGGGCACCGGCCGGGGCCTCGATCGTCGCCTTGGCGGCGACGCGTGGTCGGGTGCCGCCCACCCACGGCTGCAACGTGGCCACCTTGATCACCACGCCGTCCCGGTCGACCACGGCGACGTCGATGGGGTAGCGCATGCCCACCATGTGCACCGACGGGCACTTGGTGATCCACAGGGCACCTTCGACGGCGTCCGTGCCCGACAGACCCTTGCGACGGGCGGCGGGGGTGTCGGCCAGTGCGGCAGCAGCCACCACGCGGCCATCGCAGAGCAGCCGGCCCGATCCGGGTCCGAACACCGTACGCGCCATCGCCACCCTCCAGAAGTCTTACCGGGAAAGGCACCGAGGTTCGTCCGGACGGCCGATGGGTTGACTCGGTGCTCGATACAATCGTGCCTCATCCACAGGGTCGGGAACGTCCCGCCGACATCAGGGGGACCGCAGGTTGGCTCGCCGTCGTGACGTGGAGCAGGCCGCCCGACGCCGCAGCATCACCGACCGGATCCTCGTCCTCGTCCTCGTGGTGGTGGCGGCCTCCGGCTTCATGAGCGCCCTGCCCGCGACGGCCCAGGTGGCGGTCGGTCGGCTGGCCTGTCGGGTGGGTTCTCTCGGCCTCGGTGCCTGCGGAGCTGACCCGATCGCGCTGACCGACCCCGAGCTGGCGCCACCGCGGTGCGCCGCGCTCGCGGCCCTCGACGAGGCGTTGCCCGAGGTCCGGGTGACGGAGACGACGACCCCAGCCGGTCTCCGGATCCAGACCCGTACGGCACGATCCGGCGACAGCGTCCTGCACCTCGGACCGGACCAGACCGCCGAGCCGCCCCTGCTGCTGGCGGGCCAACGCCGAGGTCGACAGGAGGTGCTGCCCGGTGTCGACGTGTCCACGTCGGCCGACTGGTTCCTCCCCGGTGGCCAGGGCGGCGACATCGTCGTGGCCGCGGCCCAGGAGCAGCACCGGCAGTGGCTGCAGCGCCGGTCGAGCCTGGCCCCCCTCGGGGCCGTCTTCGGCTCCTCGGGCCGGGAGCTGCCGAGCCCGACTCTGCTCCGGAGTCGGGTCTGGCCCGCCGTGGCGCAGCTGCCGGCCCCGGTGAACGCGACACCGACCCTTCCCGACACCGAGAACCGGGTGGTGCTGCGCTCGGGCGAGCCGGCGCACCTGGTCACCAACGGCATCGACCGGGACAGCGTGCTCACCGTCTCCCTGACCGGCACCTGGGCCGGACAACCGGTGACCGGCGCGGCGTCCTGGCGGCGCGCGGCGTCCGGCGAGGTGGAGCGGGTCACGGTGGCGGTGGTGGCCGCCAGGACCCTGGTCAGCGGCGAGCCAGCCCTGCCGAGGGGGTCGGCGGAGGTCGCGTACATCACGATCCCGGTCGGCACCACCGTCGAACGCCGGCTGGTCGAAGGCTGGCTGAGTCGCCCGGCCGGCTTCAGCCTGCCCCTCATCGAGCTGCTCGGACTGCGGCAGCCGGATGCCCGCGACCAGCTCGCCGCGTTCCTGACCCGGGCCTCGACCGTGACGGTGCTGCGCTACGGGGACACCGACCGGCTCGCGCTGACCCGGCGCGTCACCGAGGAGGTCATCGCCACCGAGCGGGTGGAACGCGCCGACACCCGGTTGACGGCTGCCTTCACCGTGGCCCCGCAACCGAACGGCGAGCCGCGCACCCTCGCGGCAGATCCCGCGTGTGCGAGCTCATGACGCCACCCAGCCGGGTCATCTCCCGCCGAGCCGCCATCGCCGTCGGGGTGGCGGCCGCAGCCGGCCTGGCCCTGCGCTCGCGACCGGCGCAGGCCGACGAGATCACTGTGGGCGAGCTCGCCTTCGAGGTGCCAGCCGACGTGGTGCCCGCCGATCCGGGCGACCAGCTCGGCCGCAACTGGCAGTGGCGGGGGCGCACCGACGACGGCCAGCTCAGTCCACGGGGACTGGTGCTGGCCCGGGCCGACCTCGACACCGCCGACCCGGTGGAGGTGCTCGGACTGCTGCTGGCGTCCACCGCCTCCGGCCTGCTGCCGCAGCTCGAGCTCTCGGGTCGTCGCAGCCGCGTGGTCGAGGGGAGCGAACAGACCCGGATCGCCGTGTCGTACGCGGTCGGCCCCAACCGCCGCTACGGGGGTGAGCTGCTGATCGCCACGCGCTCCGATGCGCCGAGCGGGCTGGTCGTGGTGCTGGGCGACGGCACCGTACCGACCAGCTTCCTCAACGGCGTGCTCGACTCGGTTCGGTGGCGCTCGTGAGATCGACTGCCGTCCGGGCCTGGCTGGTCGGCCTGGTGGCGGTCGGCCTGGCCGGAGCCGGGGTGACGTCCCTGGCCGCCGGGAGCGCGGTGACCTCCCTGGGCCGGATGTCGGTGGCCGCTGGCGCCCTGGCCGCCTACACGGCGGCCGCCGCGCTGCTCGTGACGCCGAAGCGGGAGCGCACCTGGCAACGCTGTCTGTGGTGGGGCGGCCTGGTGCCGGCGGTGATCGCTATCGTGACGACGGTGCTGGTGGCGAGCCCCGTCGGCTTGCCCGCGGCGGTCCTGTCGGGACTGCCCTGGCTGGTCGGAGCGCTGCCGGTCTGCCTCGCCGGTCCGTGGCTGCCGGCTCTCCCGTCGCTGAGGTTGCGCCGCCGGGAGACGGACTGAGTCCACCGCCCACCGGCTCGTGGCTCACTTGGTCAGGCGCGGATCGACGTCCTCGACGTCATCGGCCAGCTGCCGGAAGAAGAAGCGGCCGACGAGTGGACGGAACTCGATCACCTGGCGTCCGATGCCGCAGTCGATCCAGGTGGTCATCGGGCCGGGCGGCGGCGGTGGGGGATCGTCGTCGTCCTCGTCGTCACCGGGCGGGTCGTCGGGCTCGTCGCTCGGCTCGTCGAACGACGGGTCGAGCCGGCACTCGTCGGCGGTGAAGGTCGTCTCGGCCTCGGCTTTGGCCCTGGTGGGCTCCCCGGCGACCGCGGTGGACCGCATCCGCACCGAGACCGAGACCTCGTCGGACCAGACGTTGTAGCAGTAGGACGTCAGAGCGGCCCCGTTGGCCGACGCCAGCCGGGTCGCCTCGCTCGAGCCGTTCTGCAGGCAGGTGCCTCCGCCGACCAGGAGCGGGATGTCGGCCGGTGTGGTGAAGCCGAGCACCAGGTCGGTCGGCAGGTCGTCCAGCACACCGCGAGCGCCACCGAGCGCGGCCGCATCGGCGGCGTGCTGGGCGTTCGAGCTCTCGTCGGAGGCCACGGCGCCCATGGTGGTGATCACCCCGGCGAACAGGGCCACCAGGATGCCGATGCCGATCACCACCGTGACCGGGGTGGCCCCGGCGTCGCGGCGCCGACGGCCGGCTGTCGAGTCGTCGCCCATGATCATCACCCCCTGCCCCTGACGTGGTTCTCGGTGTTGCTGCTCGCGGTGCGGCGAAGACGGCGATCGCGTCCTCCGAAACGGCCGACGGCCGGGCGAGGAGATCCTCGCCCGGCCGCCGTGCGCTGACGGCTCAGGTGCCGCTCGTGGAGCTCTTGATCTTGTCGATCAGACCGGTGGCCCAGGTGCCGAGCTGGGCGTTGTTCACCGCGCCGACCACAGCGACGATGATGATCGCGGCCACCGCGATCGCGGCGATGTACTCCAGCGAGCCCTGGCCCGCTTCGCGACGCTGCTTGAGCTTGTCGCCTGCCGTGAGCTGCCACACGTAGAGGGTGACCAGCAACTGGTTCATGGGGGATCCCCTTTGCTCGCGACCCTGTTCGGGTCTGCTTCGGCTTCCGCCTTGTTGCGGTCGCGCTGACAAGGACAAACCTACGGAGAGAGCCGGTTTCGGGGATGGGTCCCAGGACCCAGGTGCGGGCCCAATCTCGGCCGGTCGCCGGGCTCATCGCGCTGGGTCTTGGAGCCACAGGGCGACGGCGTGGCCCCGACTCGTCACGCCGAGCTTGGCGAAGATGTGGTTGATGTGGTTCTTGACGGTCTTCTCCGAGATGAACAGGGTCTTGGCCACGTCGGAGTTGGCCGCTCCCTGGGCCACCAGCTCCATCACGTCGGCCTCGCGCTCCGACAGCCCGTACGCGGCCGCCCTGGACGCCGAGGTGGCGACCGGACGGGACAGGGCGGCCACGGCCTGGGCCGAGAAGGTGCCGAAGCCGCGAGCGGCCATCCGGACCGCCGACAACAGCTCGTCCTCGGTGAAGTTGCCGTGCACGAGGTAGCCGAGCGCTCCGGCCTGCACGGCCGCGGCGATCACCTCCGCGGAGTCCGAGTAGGTCAGCATCAGCACCGACGCGTGCCCGGTCATCTCGCGGGCCGACACCACCCCGTCCTGGCGCGGCATCCGCACGTCGAGGAGCATCACGTCCGGCTTCTTGGCCTTGGCCAGGGCGACGGCGGCCAGACCGTCACCGGCCTCACCGACCACGACCACGTCCTCGGCGGTGCCGAGCAGGCTGCGGATCCCCATCCGCACCACGGCGTTGTCGTCGGCGATCGCCACCCGGATGGCGGGCCGGGCGTCGGCGTTCTCGCTCATGCTGGGATCGGCTGTCGTCTGGCTGTCCATCGGATCGTGGTCCCCTCCCCCTTGTTGGAGTCGATCTGCATCGCGCCGCCCACCTGGGCCGCTCGTTCGTGCAGGCCTCGCAGCCCGAAGTGCCCGCTCTCCTCACCACGCCGGGCGTGTGCCGGGTCGAAGCCGACCCCGTCGTCGCGGACGACCAGCTCGAGTCCGCCGGCGTCGGTGGTGAGCTCGACCTCGACCCGGCTGGCCTCGGCGTGCTTGGCGATGTTGTGCAGCATCTCCCGCAGGGCGGCGGCCAGCTGCACGGTGACGGCGGGGTCGGCGTCGACCACGCGGACCACTGACAGCTCGGCGTCGATGCCGGTCTCGGCACTCCAGCTGTCCAGGATCTCCCGCACCACGTCGACGGTCGGCCGGTCGAGCTGTCCCTGGCGAAGGCCCACCAGCAGCTGCCTGGCTTCCTGGGCGGCCGTCTGGGACGCGACGGCCAGCTCGCCGGCGATCTCGCGCGCAGCGACCGGGTCGTCGTCCACCGTGCGCCGCAGTGCCGAGGCGGCCATCGAGATGCCGTGCAGGGACTTGCCGACCGAGTCGTGCATGTCGCGAGCCAGCCGGGCCCGCTCGTCGGCCGCGCCGACGGCGGCCACCGCGGCGGCCACTTCCACCCGGGCTTCGACGGCACTCATCACGGCCGCGCGCACCTGCACCCCGATGATCACGAAGCTGACGACCAGGGCAGGCGTACCGGCGATCAGGGCCAGCCACCCGGTCCAGGTCTCCGGCAGGGTGCCGAGCAGCGTCCGGGGTGCGCCGAGCGATCCCACCGCCAAGGTGGCCGTCAGCACGACCAGGAAACGGCGGGGGAACAGCAGACCGGTGAGCAGGGCGGAGCAGACCACCGTGAGGGCTGCCGGCTGGGCGGAGTCGACGCTGACCAGCAACCCCAGGGTCAGGGCGATGTCCACCATGGCGAGCAGCGGATGACGGATGAGCACCCGGATCTGCCGGTTGCCCAGACCGAACACCAAGCTGGCCACGGCGAGCAGGAGCAGACTCAGGACCGCTGCGGGCGCCGGGTCCGGACCGGCCAGGACGGCCGGCGTGGCCAGCAGCAGGCAGAGCAGCCGGGCATGGAAGACCCAGCGGACCAGGCGGAGGTAGCCGGGGTCGTCGAGCAGCGCGTCGGCCCACACCACCGGACCGGCCGGAGTGCTCACTGCAGGGACTCCATCAGGCCGCTGAAGTCGATGCCGGAGCCGAGGGCCAACCCGACGATGATCAAGATCAGCGCGGCCGGCACCATCACCAGCGAGGTCACCAGGGTGACCTTGGGGACGGTCTGAGACGCCTTGCGGCGCAGGGCTTGCGCATTCTCGCGGCGCATGTCGAGAGCGATCTGGTTGAGCGTCTCGGCCAGCGGCGCCCCCAGCTCGTCGGCCTGCAGGAAGGCGGTGGTGAAGCTGCGGACCGCGGTGGAGCCGGACCGTCGCTGCATGGCCAGGAACGCGACCTTGGTGCTGGCTCCGTGTCCCATCTGGTCGAGGGTGAGCCGCACCTCGTCGGAGATCGGTCCGTCGAACCGGTCGATCACCCGGGCCAGTGCGGATCGGAAGGCGATGCCGGCGTTGACCGTCACCGCCAGGATGTCCAAGAAGTCCGGCAGATCCCGGTCGATGCTCTCCCGGCGGCGGCGGCCCTGACCGGAGATCCGGGCCAGCGGCAGCAGCACCGCGACCAGCGGGCAGATCAGCGCGGCCAGCAGCTGGCCCTGGAGGACGAACAGCACGACCACCGGGACGAGGAGCAGGGCCCACCAGCACACGGAGCGCAACAGGCTGTCGACGTTCACCCCGACCGGCCGGCCCGCCGTGTCGATCAGCTGCTGCAGATAGCGGACACCGGCGGTGCCGATCAGGCGCCGCAACCGGGGGACGAAGCGGCCGGCCAGACGGTTGACCGGCGAGAGCCGGGCCTCGCGGCGGCGTTCCTCGTGCAGCAGGATGAGGTCCTCCGCGTCGAGGTAGTCGCGTGGGCTGGTGCGGGCCATCCGGTAGCCGAGCAGGAACACCAGCAGCGCCCCGGTGGCCCCGAGCGCCGGCCACAGCGTCGAGAACTGGTTCATCACTGCTCGACCCTCGTCATCCGCTGGATCACCAGGAACCCGGTGGCGAACAGACCGAAGCCGAGGATGAGGGCGATCTGACCGACGATGTTGCGGGTCATCAGGTCGACGGTGCCGGGCCGGATCGTGTTCAGCATGAGCAGGATCCCGACGCCGAGGAGGGCGACCAGCACGCTGGTCGAACGGGCCTGCGCCAGCGTGGTCCGGATCTCTCGCCGGACCTCCTTGCGGTCGTCGAGGGTGAAGGAGATGTCCCGCAACGCCTTGACCAGAGACCCACCGGACCGCGCCGAGACGACCATGGTCGACATCAGCACCCGCACCTCGCGCGACGGCAGGCGGTCGTTCAGCTGGAGCATGGCCTCCTCCAGCGGAGCGCCGAAGCGGACCGCTGAGTTGAGGCGCTGGATCTCCGACCGGGCCGGCTCGGCCATCTCGGCTTCAGCGACGGCCCAGGCGGTCGCGATGCTGAGACCGGCGTTGGTCGCGTTGGACAGGATGCGGGCCAGCTCGGGGATCTGCTGGACGAACTTCTCGCGGCGGCGCTCGCGCGCCCGCCGCAACCAGGCTCGGAGCAGCAGGTACCCACCGACCAGCCCGACGACGCCGAACAACGGGGCGAGCAGCTGGGCCAGCAGGTACGGCACGGTGACGGTGACCACCAGGAAGACCGCGAAGACGACGATCGGCGGATAGCGGAAGCCGGCCAACGTCAGCTCACGCTCCAGCCACCGGCCGATCCGGGTCCGGTTGAACCGGCGCGAGAGGCGGGCCGGAGCCGAGCCTCCACTCACGCCGGTCTCGCTGCCCTGACGGGCGGCGATGCCCACTTCGCGGCGCTCGGCCGAGTGCGTCGCGAACTCGGCCAGCCCGGCGACCGCGAGCACGATCGCCAGCACGGATCCCGCCAGGATCGCCAGCGTCATTCGACTTCCCACGCTTCGGGCAGGGTCTCGCCGGCCAGTGCCAGCTGACGGGCCAACGTCTCCGGCACGGTGTGCCGGACGAACTGACGCGCGATCGGGTCGAACTCGGCGATGGTGTGCAGGCGGTAGTCCTCGCGCCGCTCGGAGGTCACGGCCGCGATCTCCACGATCCGCCGAGTGCCGTCGGAGGCACGGGTCAGCTGGATGACCAGGTCGATCGCGTCGTTCACCTGGTCCCGGATGGCGGCGAAGGGGATCTCCACGTCGCTCATCGAGGCGAGCGTCTCCAGCCGGGAGAGGGCGTCGTACGCGCTGTTCGCGTGCACCGTGGACAACGAGCCGTCGTGCCCGGTGTTCATGGCCTGCAGCATGTCCAGGGCCTCGCCGCCGCGGACCTCGCCGACGATGATGCGATCCGGCCGCATCCGCAGCGAGTTGCGGACCAGGTCCCGGATGGTGATCGAGCCCTTCCCGTCCGCGTTCGGCGGCCGGGTCTCCAACCTGATCACGTGATCCTGGCTGAGCGACAGCTCGGCCGCGTCCTCGACCGTGACGATCCGCTCCCGAGACGGCACGAACTGCGACAGCGCGTTCAGCAACGTGGTCTTGCCCGAGGAGGTGCCACCGGAGACCACGATGTTGGCGCGAGCCCGGACGCAGGTGGACAGCAGCTCCGACGAAGCCCGATCCAGGGTGCCGCGTTGCAGCAGCTCGGCGAGCCCGTACGCCTTGGGGAACAGGCGGATGGTCACCGACGGGCCGGTCAGCGACAAGGGAGGCAGCACCACGTTGACGCGGGCTCCGCGCGGCAGTCGGGCATCGGCGGGCAGGCGCGCGTCGACCATCGGACTCGACTCGTCCACCCGGCGGTTCACGGCGGACACGATCCGGTCGATGGTCTGCAGCAGCTGCGCTTCCGACGTGAACCCGCTGGGGATCCGTTCCACCCGTCCGAACCGCTCGATGAAGACGGTCTGGTGGCCGTTGATCATGATCTCCGAGATGGACTCGTCGGCCAGCAGTGGTTCCAGCACACCGAGACCGACGGCTTCGTCGACGACGCGCCGGATCAGGGTTGACCGCTCACGGGTGGAGAGGATGACGCCTTCGCGGGAGATCAGGTGCGCGAGCACCCGCTCCAGCCGTGCGCGCCGTTCCTCGGCCGCGAGCCGGGTGAGCTCTTGGAGATCGACCTCGTCGAGGAGCAGCTGCTTGAACCGACTGACCTGCGCGTCGTCGGCGACGATCTCGGACTTGTCGGTGGTCTGCAGGCGCGCGAATCCGCGGCTGAACTCGCGCCTCACGGCATCGTCACCGATCGGGCGATCGTGCGATCGGTGATCACGACGATGGCGGGAGCCCGGGCCGTGACCGTGACGCCGTGGTCGGGGCCGTAGGTGGACACCGACACCAGCGAGACGCCACTCGGCAGGCTGGCGGCCGCGGCGGCCTGGGGGGACTGGCCGAGGGAGTAGGCGCGGGCGCCGTCCCGGGCGGCCTGGGAGACTCCGTGGCTGGCGTACGCCATCGCGAAGATCTGCACGATCACCACCAGCACGCCCATGGCCAGGGGAATCAGCACGGCGGCCTCGATCGCCGCCGAGCCGCGCTGCCCGACCTGCGCCCGGACCAGGGGGAGGCTGATCATCTCGGCTCCTCGACCACGGTGTGGGAGACCTCGATGGTGGCCTTGGACGAGGCCCCGTCGCCGATCAGCAGCGGTGGGGACACCCGTACCTGCACCGACGAGCCGTCCGACGTCACGGTGGTGAAGCTGCGCAGCGACGCCGGCACGGCGTCGTTCGCCGCGGCACTCGGGCTGTCTCCCAGCGAAGCCGCGCGGGCCGCGGCTGTGGCGGCCACCCCGGACCAGACGAACGACACTCCCCACACCAGGAACTGCAAGCAGATCAGGACCACCAGCACCACAGCGGGCATCATCAACACCGTCTCCAGGCTGGCTTGGCCGGACTCGCCGATCTTCTGCCTGGCCCGTCGGCCTTTCTTCGGCGTGATCTTGCGCTGCCCGTTGGTGGCACTCGGGTCAGCGGCGTCGACCTCGGGGCCCGGCGCGCTCAGGGCGGGCGGTTGGCTGCTCGGCGGACTTCCGGCACCACTCGAACCCCCGGCACCGTTCGCGCCGTTCATCGAGGGTGTCGTCACGGAGGCCGCGGCGGCTCGCCGGAAGGAGCGGTAGACGTCGAGCTCCTCACCCAGGCTGCGCAGGCTCTTCCACCAGATCTGGTTGCGCACCTCGGCCGGGGTCCGGCTGTTGCCGGCCCGTTCCAGGCCACGGTCGAGATCGGGGATCAGCACCTCGGACCGGTCGCCGAGGACCAGTTCGTCGATCGTGTCCTGCTGGATCTCGGAGCGCCGGACGAACTTGTTGACCACCACCTTCAAGGCCTCGTCCGACACCACGCCGAGCGACTCCCACGCCAGGGTCTGCCGGCGGGCGGCCCGCAGGGCCGGTACATCGGCGGTCACCACCTGCAACGTGACGTCGGCGGTCTCGACCATGGCGGCCTGGGTGGTGGTGACCGCCGAACCGATGTCGACCACCACCAGGTGGTAGAGGCCGCGCAGCTGAGCGAGGATGCGGCGCACCGCCTCCGGGGTGATGAACTCGGTGTCGCGGATCTCCGGCGGGGCCAGCAGCAGGTGGAGTCGGCTGCTGTGCACCACGACGGTGTCGGAGACGGCCCGGGGGGACAGGTCCTCACTGATCTTGGCCAGGTCGGCGATCGAGACCCGGTGCGCGACATCCAGGTAGCTGGGGACATCGCCGTTCTCCACCGCCAGGTCGACCAGGCAGACGCGGATGTTCGGGTCGCTCCGCACCACGTCCCAGGCCAGGTGAGCGGCGATCACTGTGGTGCCGACGCCGCCCTTGGCGCCGGCGATGGCGATCACCCGGGCGCCCCGGTCGGCCCGGCGCGCCGACGCCTCGGGACTGTCGGTCATCGCGGCCCGGAGGGTCTGGGCCCACTCCAGGACCGAACCGAGGCGGTGGTTCACATCCTCCAGCCCGAAGGGGAACTCGAGCACGCCGCGTGCTCCGGCATCGAGGGCCGCTCGGTAGGTCGCGGCGCTCTGGCTGGTGGTCACCACCATCACGGCCAGGCCGGGGTTCCGGAGTGTCAGGTCCCGCACCGTGTCGGTGACCGAGGCCGGACCGAGCACGTCGTGCACGAACAGCAGGGTGGGGCGGTGACTGCGCACCGCGGAGACCATCTCCTGGGTGGACTCGGCCACGAACGCGACCTCGACGTCGGCGTCGGCCTCGTCCAACCGGGAGCGCAGCTCCTGCACGATGACCTGGTCGGCGATGGCGATGACGGCCCTGGTCATGAGCGGAGCCTCTCGGGAGTGCAGAAGTGATTCCGGGCGACACGTCTTTCGTCGTACGGAATCGCGACGAACGAGCGAGACCTCGCGGAGCTCAGGACCGCGGAGCGCGGAGCGCGACCATCGGACAGAGTCATGAGCGGAGCCTCTCGGGAGTGCAGAAGTGATTCCGGGCGACACGTCTTTCGTCGTACGGAATCGCGACGAACGAGCGAGACCTCGCGGAGCTCAGGACCGCGGAGCGCGGAGCGCGACCATCGGACAGAGTCATGAGCGGAGCCTCTCGGGAGTGCGGATCAGCTCGGTCACTCGGCACCGTCCTCGGGGACTGCCTTGCCACCCAGGTTGCGGGCGTCGAAGGTCTTGCGCTCCTTGCTCCGGTCCTGCGCGACACCGGGGGGTAGGCCGATCAGGCGGACCTCGTCGGCGAAGGAGGCCGCGTACGTCACCGACAGCGCCGCGTCGGCCTTGAGCGCCAGCGTCACCGGGATCACGTTCTGGATCGACTTCGCGTCGGGCGCCTGCACCTGCTGCTGACCGAGCACCGAGACCACACGAGCGTTCTCCACCAGGATCCTGGCCTGCTTGGGCAGACCCTTGACCTGGTCGAACGCGACGTAGACGTCGACACGATCGCCGGGTCGGACCCGACCGGCGAGGCCGGTCACGGCGTCGACGTTGACGGCCACCTCGCGCTCGGTGGGGTCGAGGTCGCTGGCCGGGACCAGCGCGTCCAGGCTGATCGGTGATCCCGCGGTGATCGGGGTCGCGGTGACCCGGCCGTCGATGTCGGAGGACTTGAGGACGGTGTTGTCGCTGGCCCAACGCTGCGGCACCTGGACCGGCTCGGTGTTCTCGCTCGACAAGGTCGTGAACGGGGGAAGGTCCTTGGTCACCTGGTAGACCGTGACCATCGGACCGACCTTGGTGTTGACGCTGGACACGTAGCTGGCGACGCCGACGAAGACCAGGACCGAGGCGACGACGGCCAGCACCATGAACGCGACCCCCCGTCGCTGGCGTGGGTTCATGCTCATGCTGCTTCGCTTTCCTGGGTGACCGGGGTTGATCGAGGCCGGTCGACGGGCGGATCGAGTGGGGCGGGCGTCCTCGGTGTGGGACGCCTCGCCGAGTCGGCGGGTGCGGCCGCGAGTGCGGTCAGCAGCCAGGCCCGCCGTGGCGCGTACGGATTGTCCTCGATCTCGGTGTCCGCACTCTGCCGGCGGCTGCCGAGCTGGGCCGCCAGCCGGGTAGGTACCGGGCCGGCGGTGAAGATCCGGTGGTCGGCCGGGGGAGTCCACCCGTCGCGAGTGGTGCTCACCGGGGGACCCAGTTCGAGGATCGGGCCGCGGCCGCCGACCAGGCAGCGGAGCCGGGCACCGAGACTCAGGTGGAAGCCGGGCAGGCGCCAGGCGGAGGGGGACCAGACCAGGCTCTGCGCGGTGGACAGCTCCGCCCGGGCGAGATCGAGGAAGTCCTCCGTCCCGGTCATCCACGGCGCCGACTCGAGGACCCGGTCCGCCACCAGCGTGAGGGTGAGTGCGTGGTGCGGACTGACGAGCACCGACACCTGGGCGGACGGGCGAGCCGCGGCGACCAGATCGACTTGGCGTTGCGCCGTCGTCATCGTCCGTTCGGGGGTCAGCACGACGACCTGCTGGTCGGGCCGGTCGGCCACAGCCCGCAGCAGAGCGGCCGGTGAGCTGCTCGGCACTCCGGCGACGCGGCCGAGGCCACTGGTTCCGACAACTGTGATCAACACGTCACACCTCGACTCCGGCGACCTGACATCGCACTGGGGGCGGCTGCTCGAGGAGAGCCCCCGAGCCGAGGTCCATGCTGGCAACGCAAGGGGTCACCCGTTCCGGTTCGCTGATGACCGAGCAGACCGGGTCCGCCGGATCGCGAGCCCGACGACCAGGGCGAGCAGGGCCACCACGGCCGCGCCCACCCCCGCGGCGATCGCCAGGGCGCCCACGCCCGGTCCGGACCCGTCGGACGGAGGTGCCTCCGTGCCGACGGAGGCGGATGGCTGGGCCGACGGTCCGGGCGAGGAGGCGGTGGCCGACGGGGACGGTGACGGCGCCGTCGCGTACACGGGCTGTCCCGCGGGGGTTCCCTCGACCGCGACGTCGAGACGGACCGGGAGCACCCGTCCGGAGGTGTCCCGGGTGGTCTGACGGACCTGGACCGACACGTAGTAGTCGCCGGCCGCCGAGGCGTAGGCCGCACGCGGGAGGGCCGCGCCCTCGGTCGTCACCAGGCCACCGTGGACGATCTCCCGGTTCCGCACCCGCACCTGCGGGGAGTGGACCGTGAGCTTCTCGCGGCTGTTGCCCTGCAGGACACCGCTCTCCCGGGTCTGCGGCACCCGAGACGGGGTGTAGACGACCGCGGCGACCGTCACGGTCTCGGTGTTGGTCAGGTCCCAGCTGTCCCGGTTCGACGGCGCCGTCACGGTGGTCCTCAGCTGCTGCCCGGTCTTCAGGTTGACCTTGTAGAACACGCTCTCACCGACTGCCGGGGCGTCGGTGTAGGACCCGGCGGTGAGCAGCGGGGCGTTGGTGAACGAGGAGCCGCCGACGGTGCGCCGGACCGGCTTGGTCGCCGGCACGGGCGAGCCGGTCTGCTTGTAGGAGCTGACCGGCCCGGGCAGCGACGCGAGGTTGGTGATCTCCGGTTCGGTCGCGATCACGATCTCCACCGGAGCGGTCTTCGCCCCGTCGTAGTTGCGCCGTTCGACCGACAGCACGAGTGGCTCGGTCGTGCACTCCGGCACCGTCGACCCGCTCATGACCGCACCGGAGACGACGACCACGGCATCGGCGGTCTCGCTCAGGGTGTGGACGGCGTCACAGGCCGCTCCGCTCTCCGTGGTCAACGACAGCAGCCAGTCGTCGGCGTTGTACGAACCGGTCGGCGGGACGAGGCTGTTCACGGTGGCCGTCACCGTCTCACCGGGCTGCCGCGCGATCCGGTAGTAGCGCTGGCCCGCGTCGGGCTCGAACCGATCTTGGAACTGACCGGTGGTCAGCTCGGGTGCACCCTCGGGGCTCTCGGTCCCGGACACCCGGGTGCCGGTGATGGCGAACGGGCGCAGGGCGCGCTGGGTGATCTTGCGGAGAGCCTCGGACAGGTCGTCGGACTCGTCGGCGTCGTAGTAGGAGCCGTTGCCCGCCTCGGCGATGCACTTGAGCTGCTTGCGCGCCTTGCCACCCACGTCGAGCCCGACCGCGTTGAACTGCAGGTCGACACCCTTGTCCGCGAGCTTGCGGGCCACCGGGCACGGGTCGCCGGCGCAGGACTCCTCGCCGTCGGAGATGAGCACCAGGACCCGGCGACCCGAGTCGCCGAGGTCGTCGACCGCCTTGCCCAGCGAGTACGCGATGGGGGTCTCACCGACCGCCCGGAAGGAGTCAACGGCGCGGTACATCTTGCTGCGGTTCAGGGGCCCGATCGGCATCACCAGCTCGGTGTCCTGGCAGGCCTTCGGATTCTCCGCCTTGGGTTCGGCGATCTCGGAGCCGTAGACGCGCAGACCGACCTCGGTGCCGGCGGGAAGGGCGTCCGCGACCTGCTTGAGGGCCCGCTTCGCCGCGGCGAACTTGGTGCCTCCGGAGGAGATCTTCTCGTTCATCGAGCCAGAGACGTCGAGCAGCAGCAGGACCTTCGCCGGATCCTCGGCGCGGGCCGGCAGCGAGGCGGACAGTCCCGTGGCGACGATCGTGCCGGCCAGCAGCAGCATCAGCGCGCGCCAGAGCCTGGACTTCGTCACGGCTTGGTACCCCCTGATCTCCACTGACCGAAGAACTCCCGAACGGTAAGCAGAGAGGAGGTCGTAAATCCAACCGGAGGCGAAAAAGAGCGACTCGGACGCGCCGATCCGGCCGTGATCTTCGTCACGTCGGCGGTCACGATGATCCCGCCGCGAAGACCAGACAGGTCAGGTAGGCGCCCGCCACCATGGCCGGGCCGAAGGCGATGTGGGAGTGGCGATCGGCGCGCCGGGTGATCAGCAGGACCGCGGCGACGAGCCCGCCGAGGACGAACCCGGCCGCCAGCCCTGTAGCTGCTGCGCGCCAGTCGAACCAGCCCAGCAGCGCGGCCAGCACGCCGGCCAGCTTCACGTCGCCGAGGCCCAGTCCGCCCGCGCCGGGGGAGAGGAGGGCCAGCAGGGTGAACACCGCCACGGCCACGCCGGCCGAGGCGGCCGCCACGGCGAGCGCGGACCACCGGCCGGTGATCGTCGAACAGGCCAGCAGGGCAAGAGCGGTCACCGGGTAGGCCGGCAGGACCAGGCGATCGGGCAGTCGTCGTACGCGCAGATCGATGTGCACGAGCGTGAGTCCCCACAGCAACGCCACCAGGTAGACCATCACCACGAGCAGCGGCAGGTGGCGGAAGAACGGCGCGGCGAGTGCGGCGAGGGCACCGGCAGCGACGGCGATCCACCAGCGGGGCAGGACGCGGTACACCGTGTCGTCGACGTCGTCGCGCCAGCGTCCGAGCGCGGCGGCGATCGCTGCGCCCGCCCCGGCTGCGACGACGGCTGCCGCCAGCCACGTCCACCACGTCATGGTTCACCCCCTGTCCGATGAGGATGTCAGAGAACGTGGGTCCGGCGGTGGGTCCGTGGGCCCAGGACTGCAACCGCCTGGATGCCTACCGTGTAACGACTATGAGCATCTGGACGAGTCTGCGAGGCCGAGCGGCGCGGCTGCGGAGCCGATCCGCCGCCGGCGCCGGGACCGTCGAGTACGTGGCGGCCATCGCCATCGCCGCGATCATCATCGGTGCCGTCGTCGTCGGGGTGAACAACGCCAAGGTCGAGGTCTACTCGGCTCGGGTGCTGTGTCTCATCCAGAGCGTGGTGGGGGCGGGCCAGTGCGACGAGGCCATCGGCGACGGGCCGGGGAGCGGTTACGGGCCGGACAACGTCAACGAGCCCTGGTACTGCGAGGTGTTCGGCATCGGCTGCTCCGACCAGCCGACCACCGACCCCGACGACGTGGAGATCCCCGACGGTCTGGATCGCAACGACCCGATCGTGCAGATGATGCTCAGCACCGAGCGCGGCAGACAGGTGCTGCAGTGGTTGGCCGACAACGACATCCCGATCGTGGTCGACCCGAGTGCGACCGGAGCGTTCTGGAACGGATCGGAGATCGTCCTGGGACCCGGCTACGACAACGCGGCCGTCCTGGTGCACGAGGCCAACCACGCGCGCTACACCGTGGAGGGTCGCCATGCCGAGGTCTCCGACCCCGATCGCGACGCGTACGTGCACGGAGCGGTCGACGAGGAGGTCGATGGCACAGTGCAGCAGATCCTGTCGGCCCAGGAGTTCCGCAATGCCGGCGCCCAGCTGGGCAACCAGCCCGGTGAGGGGCAATACAATGCCGCGTACCAGCAGGTGATCCGCAACGGTGGAAGCCAGGCGGAGGCTCAGCAGGCCGGCTACCAGGCGGTGAGTGACCTGTTCTACAACGGTGGCATCGTCACATCGACGAACGGCCAGGCGTATCCGGACTACTACGGCGGCTACTGGGACAGCGAGCACTGATGAGGGAACTGTGGAACTTTCGTACCGACCCAGCACGTTGCACGGACGTGTCGTCGCCCTTCCGTCGTGCCCGGGCGCTGACCGCGCTCGCCGCGGTCACCGCGCTGCTCGCCCTGCCGGCCTGCACACCGGAGCAGTCGCCGCCCACCTCGCCACCGTCGCAGACACCGAGCAGCTCCGTGACCAGCACTCCTGACGCCTCGGACACCCGTGGCCGGCTGGCCGCCGGGCTCCAGGGCGGCAGCCCGGTCAACGCGCGGCTGGTCAGCGACCCCAAGACCACCTTGACCCCGGTCGAGGCGTCCTGGCTTCCCGGGTGGCAGATCTTCGACGTCCAGAACCTGACCCCCCCGCATCCCCGTCGCATCTTCGCGGCACTGTCGGACACGGGTGAGGCGGTGGTGCTGACCGGTCAGCCGGACGCCTTCTCGACCATGCTGAAGCAGGCGGGCGTCTCGGTGAGCTCGGCCGATGTGGCTGAGCAGGTCGCCGCCGTCTTCCTCGACAGCACCCAGACGTTCGCGACCCTCTCGTACCGCATCGACGACGCGGACGACATCCGTTGGCTCCCGACGTTGACCGCTGAGCAGCAGAAGGCGCGAGATGCGGTGATCTCCACGTACGGCGACCAGATCGGACCTGCCAAGGCCGAGCAGTCGTCCTCGGGCTGGACGGTGGAGGTCTGGATGATCACCGGAAGCGACCTGGTCCGTCACGAGACCACCATCGGCACCGACGGTACGGTGACCGACAAGACCGAGACGGTGGCCACCGATCTACCCGTCCCCGCTTCGCGCTGACCCGGCAGTAACCGGCGCTCACGCAGGCGCGTGTGCACGAACGGACTGGCCAGGATCCTACGAGACCAGGGATCTGAGGATTCCGCCCGGGTCACCGCTTCGGGATGATCATGCAGATCGGCCCCGGGTTGATCATCGTTCGTTGATCACGTGGGCGGGGCCCGTTGACCGTACGTGACTCGCCGGCGGTGTCCGGCTGGTCGGTGGGTAGGCCGGGTGACCGGATGTGACTCGCCGGCGGCATGCGACTGACCGGTGACCGGGCGGGTTGACCGTACGTGACTCGGGGGCGGTGTCCGGCTGGTCGGTGCGCGGGCGGGTTGACCGTACGTGACTCGCCGGCGGTGTCCGGCTGACCGGTGCGCGGGGCTGCACCAAGGGCAACTCGTGGACGGTCGCCGACCGCTGGCGAACTCCGGATCAATCAGGCGACGCACTCGGGGAAGTCGACCGGCGGGCGGACGCCGTCGGTACCGGGGATCCCGAGGTAGGTGGCGTCCTGGGCCTTGGAGTCGGTCGTCTCCAGGCTGAAGTCGACCCCGAAGGCCACCCCGACCTTGACTTCGAGCGCGAAGCCCTGCTTGTCGGTCACGTTGCCGTACTCGACGTTGCTGACCGTGGCGTTCGTGTACATCAGGTTCTGGAAGGGGTCACCGTCCACGAGCCGGTCGGGTCGGTACGTCTCCGGGGACACCGCGCCCTCCCCGGTGGCCTGGGCGGCCAGCCACTGGTCCACCAGATCACGCTGGGCAGCGGTCTTCACGTCCAAGGACGCGGTGGTCACCGTGAGGCTGCTCGCCGAGCCGGACTGGGACGCGTTGCCGCCCAGGTCGGCCTGTCCGGAGTTGACCGACCCGGTGGCCTTGCCCTCCCGCGTGGTCACCAGGGCCACCTTGATGATCTCGCCCTTGTCGTTGCGGGTGATGGCCATGCTGGATCCCTGGACCCCTTTGAGCTCACCGGCCAGCGGGCCGAGTGCGGCATTGCCCTGGATGAAGGCCTCGCCGGTCGTGGTCCAGGTGGTGTTCCCGGTCTCGAGGTCGTTGATCTGGGTCCACTTCTGGCTGCCGCCGAACTTGATCCCGGCCTCGGCGAGCTTCAGGTTCGGCACGCCCGACTTCTGGTCGTCCGGCAGGTTCTTGTCCGCAGGATCGAACGGCAGGCTCAGACCCACCTTCCCGCTCACATCGCCCTCGACAGTGAAGCTGCTGACGTTCTGGCTGGGCGGCTTCGGGGGGTCGACGAAGCCGCCGGTGAGCCACTGCCCGATGGCGTAGCCGCCGTAGGTGTCGTGCCGGAGCATCTCCTGCTGCATGAGGTACTCGTCCAGCTGGTCCTTCATGGAGTCGGCCTCGGCCTGGTCCTTGAACACCCAGGTGCTGCCGTAGTCGACCTTGAAGCCGCCGCCGAAGTCGACCTTGGCCCCACGCTCGAGCTCGCCGATGTCCATCTTCCCGCCGACCCCGCCGGTCACCCCCAGCGATGCACCGTTGGTCGCGGTGTAGGTGACTGTCCCGTCGCTGTATGTCGCCTGGACGAAGCCGGCGTTCTCACCGAACTTGATGAACGCGATCTTGACCTCGGAGTTGACCTTCTCCGAACGCTCGGAGATCTTGCACTTGGTCGGCTTGGGGTCGAACGGCGGCTGTTCCGTGGGTGGTTCCTGCCCGTCGGAGCCGCCGCACGACCCGTCGCCCCCGACCGAGGTCATGATCGTGCACAGCACTCGGCTGGTGTAGGCCGCGATGTTGGCGCCCTGGACGCCCGCGACGATGGCCGCGATCACCAGCGCCGCGATACCCCAGGCCGCAGCGACCTCCACCATGGCCGCGCCGGCCGTGGGCCGGGAGCGTACAGCCCTCCAGCGGGTCAGCATGTCTGGTCCGTCCTGTCGTCGTGTCCCGGCGACAGTAGCCGTGAGGCGACTCCGGGACATGGGCCCGAGGGCCCAAAACCGGGCCCGACGTCCTCGGGCTACTCGCCGGGGAAGCACGCGGCGAAGGACGCCCGGCTCACTGCAGAACGGGCTCGAGCTCCATCGACTCCAGGATCCGACGCTCGAGGTCGGCGTCGAACTGCGGCTGCAGCACCGAGACCGCTACCGACTGCGGATACGGCCAGTGGGCGGCGACGAACCACTCGCCCGAGAGCTGGGAGCCCGTGTTGTCGGTGATCGTGAACCGGGTCACCCGCCCCGTGGTCGCCCCCTTGATCTCCACGTCGCGGCTCTCCACGATCTCGAAGCCCTTCAGTCCGACCTGGGCTTGCCCGATGAGGGTTCCCATGGCCGCCGCAGCGGTCGGGTACTCGCCGAAGTCACCGGAGACCTGCTGCTGTTCCACGGAGTCCGGCGACAGGCGGAAGCCCTGGTTCCACGGCGCCTCGACGGTCAGCTCCGTCGCCCAGTCGGCGGGACGGTCGACGGTCAGCTTGCCCACAGTGACCTCGGTGTACGCCGACGCTTCCGGGTCCGAGCAGCCCGGCAGCAGCCCGAGGGCGAGGGTGAGGAGCAGCACGCACCCGAGCCGCCACGTCGGCCCCCGCTGCCCACGGATTGCCTGCTCCGTCTGACTTCTGCGTCGCATGCCGGTCGAGGTTACCTGCCCGACGGCCTTTCTCCGGCACCGTGTGGCGGACCTCGCTCCGTGTTAATGTCCCGACCCTGGCGGCTCGTGGCGAGGTCATCGCCACCCGCCGCCGGTGCTGCTGCTCTTCGTCAGGGGATGGTCTGTGGACATCGCGGTTGCCGGTTCGTCCGGTCTCGACTCGGTGCTCGGTGTCGGCGGCGGCCCGACGGCGCTGCTGACAGCGCTGCCGGCCACCCGGTCCGAGCACGTGCTCCTGCTGACCCCGCGTCACCTCGAGCGGCGCGCGCGGGAACAGGCCCACGTGGTCGTGGCCACCCACCGCGAGCTGCGGGTGGGCGTGCTCGTCCTCGACCACCACGCGCTGACCCTGACGCTGATCGGTGCCGCCGTGCGCGCTCAGCGGGACACCCCATCCGGGTGGTCCGAGCCGGGCGCCGCCGTCCAGCTCATCCGCCAGGCCGCCGTACGGTCACGCAGCATCCTGTGGCACCCGAAGGTTCTCGGCCTTCGCCGCCCGGTGCCCTCGCTCGCCCAGTCGGCCGCGAGTCTGCTGCGGTCGGGTGGCTACTTCGTCGAGCTCGGCAGCGACAACGGTCCGACCCGGGGATCGGGCGGCTATGCGCCGGACGGTGAGGAGCAGCTGTACACCGCCGACAACCCGCCCGAGCTGCTGCAGAGCCAGCTGGGCGACACCGAACTGCGGACGGTGTCGGTCAGCTCGGAATCCGAGGCGCCGTACCGGACCCGCCGTACGGTCGAGCTCTGTGGCTTGGCCGGACCGGCCTGGGCTCCGTTGGCGCAGGACGACTGTGAGATCTGCGGTGCCACCCGACCGCTGTCGGGCTGCCTCTTCTGCGGTACGGGTTTCGCCGCACGCACGCAGCTGGCCGCCCCGGTCGCTTCCGCTGCCTCAGCCGGCTGACTCAGGGCCGATCGGTCTCCCGGACCGAGCGGCGCCGCCACATGATGCCGGTCACCAGTGACTGCAGCAGCACGACCACTATGGCGCCGACCACCCACGGCAGCAGCGACGACGGGGTTCCGTCCGGCTGGCGGATCTGGACGAGAAGACGCAAGACCAGGAAGCCGGCCAGGCCGAACCCGGCGGCCAGCGCCACCGCCGCCCGCTGCTGCCCCCGCGGGGGGTGAGCCAATCTGCCGATCGCCACACCGGCGGCGACGCCGATCCCCACCAACACCAGGCTCGGCACCCACGGGACACTCAGCGCGCGCCGGCCGAGGAGCAGGGTCGGGAGGAAGCCGACGAACGCGCCGACCAGCTGCGCCGGCAGGGTCAGCACCGTGAGCCGCAGCGCGAGTGCTCGCCACTGATCGCGGATCGTGCCTCCTGGTGCTGGGATCACCGCCACAGTCTGGCGCGCCCTCGGGTCCGATCGCCGTGTACCCCGGAGCTGTGCGGTCGGCCGATCCCGAGGGCCGCGCAGGGGCGTGCGGTCAGGCGAGCTCGTCCAGGTCCGCCAGGGCCTGGGCTGCGCGGACGTACTTGTTGCGGCCCAGGTCGCCGACGGTCTTGATGTTGAAGGCCTGCTGCAGCGCAGCGGCGTCCGCCTCGGACACTCCGGACAGGGCTCCGACGGGGGCGGCGAGGACCTCAGAGATGCTCTTGTCCTCCCAGTCCTTGTCCAGCAGCTTCGCGAGATCGGCGGTCACGGCCATGGGAACTCCTTCGGTGGGGTTCTCTCGTCGGAACAGACAACGAAACGATAAGACGCCCACGAGAGACCCGGGAGGAGGGGAGGGATCGGGCTCGACGCGCGCAATAGCCGCGGAACTCGACTAGGAGAGGATCCTCGGAGGAGGAAAGCGGTCCGTCGGGAGGGGATCGGGGGAATCCCCTCCCGATACGGACTACTGTCGTGGCGCAGGCAGCGTCAGGTCCGCCGCGCCTACCAGCCACAACTCGGGCACAAGGGGAGTTGCCCGGGTGGCTCTGTGTCGGATTCCGGAGCTCGGGGGTTCCCCGGTTGCCGACAGCCATAACTCTAGGGCCTTGTCAGGAGTGCTGACAGCCAAATTGCTGTCCGCTTTGTGCAATGTCCTCAAGAGGACAATTTTGCACGGAGGTCGCCGTTGCGGACACGTTCCCTAGGCTGCTGCCGTGTCAGAGCCTACCGATCCGGGTCCGGGACGACGGCGTCAGAGCCGGATCTACGGCGACGGGGCGCGGGGCCGGCGGCCGTCGGTCCCCACCGACGCGGCGGAGCTGGAACGTCGTGCGCGGCGAGCGATGAGCCGACGCGCATGGGCGTACGTGTCCGGCGGGGCCGGCCAGGGACTGACGATGCGACACAACCGGGACGCCTTCGACAGCTGGCGGATCGTGCCGCGGGTGCTGGGCGGAGTCGGCCGTCGTGAGCTCCGGACCGAGATCCTGGGCACCGCGCTGCCGGCGCCGCTGTTGGTCGCACCCATCGGTGCCGCCGGGCTGGTCCGAGCCGACAGTGACGTGCTGATCGCGCGCGGCGCCGCAGCGACCGGGACCCCGTACGTGTTCTCCAGCCAAGGGGGCAACCCGATGGAGGAGACCGCGCGGGCGATGGGAGCGACCCCGTTCTGGTACCAGCTCTACTGGTCGACCGATGACCAGCTGGTCGACTCGATGATCGAACGGGCGGAGCGGAGCGGGGCAGCCGCGCTGGTCGTCACCGTCGACACCACGGTGCTCGGCTGGCGGCCCCAGGACCTCGATCTCGGTTCGTTGCCGTTCGCTCGCGGCGAGGGCATCGCCCAGTACACGTCCGATCCGCGGTTCCTCGCGCTGACCGCCGATCGATCCCGACGACCTCGGCCGGACGGGGAGCGCGACGAGATCACCCGGGGGGCCATCGCGACCCTGCTGGCGATGTCGCGGCGGTATCCGGGCAGGCTGCTGGAGAACCTCCGTTCGCCGATGCCGCGGGCGGCCGTGCAGACGTTCCTCGACATCTACTCCAACCCGTGGCTCAGCTGGGACCAGCTCGCCACCGTGAAGAGCCGGACGACCCTGCCGGTGTTGATCAAGGGAGTGCTGCATCCCGACGACGCCCGCCGCGCCGTCGAGCTGGGCCTCGACGGCGTGATCGTCTCCAACCACGGCGGTCGCCAGGTCGACAACGCGATCGCCGCCCTCGACGCGCTGGTGGCGGTGCGGGAGGCCGTCGGCCCCGACCGGGTGGTGCTCTTCGACAGCGGGATCCGCACCGGGGCAGATCTCTTCGTCGCTCTGGCCCTCGGCGCCGATGCCTGCCTGCTGGGACGACCGCATCTGTACGGACTCGCCCTGGCCGGTGCCGACGGCGTGCGCCAGGTGATCGACAACCTGGTCGCCGAGCTCGACCTGATCATGGGACTGACCGGCGTGGCGAGGGTCGACGACATCGGCAGCGATCAGTTACTCCGAGCGCGGGAGGCGTTGTAGCACTAGGATCTCGTCATGATCGCACTCGTCGGACCCGAGAGGGCCCGCAGATGGTCGAGTTGACCTGTCGCGCTCCGCGCTCCGCGGCCACGAGCTCCGCGAGGTCTCGCTCGTTCGTTCGCGATGACGAACGACGAAGAGCGTGTCGCTCGTCATCGCTTCTCTCTCCCGAGAGGCTCCGCTCGTGGCCGAGCTGACCTGTCGCGCTCCGCGCTCCGCGGCCACGAGCTCCGCGAGGTCTCGCTCGTTCGTTCGCGATGACGAACGACGAAGAGCGTGTCGCTCGTCATCGCTTCTCTCTCCCGAGAGGCTCCGCTCGTGGCCGTGACCGACGAGGCCATCGCCCGGATCCGTGATCTGATCAGGTCCGGAGGTCTGCGGCCAGGTGATCGGCTGCCGCCGGAGAAGGAGCTCAGCGAGTCCCTCGGCCTGTCGCGCAACTCCTTGCGAGAGGCCGTCAAGGCGTTGGAGATGATCAACGTCCTGGACGTGCGCCGGGGCGACGGGACGTACGTGACGAACCTGCGCCCGAGCTCGGCGATGGACGCGATGTCCTTCGTGCTGGAGCTGCAGGAGGACGAGACGATCTTGGACCTGCTCGAGGTGCGCCGCCTGCTGGAGGCGGCCGCCGGCGCCAAGGCCGCGGCTCAGATCACCGACGCCCAGGTGGTTGAGCTGCGGCGGATGCTCGGCGAGGTGGGTGTCGACTCCGACGTGGAGGCACTCGTCACGCACGATCTCGCGTTCCACCGGCAGATCGCGAGTCTCGCCGACAACGAGTTCCTCTGCGACCTGCTCGATGTGGTGGCCGGGCGGACGAGTCGGGTGCGCGTCTGGCGCGGGATCACCCAGGAGGGTGCGATCGAGCGCACGCTTCGTGAGCACGCGCTGATCGTGGCGGCTCTGGAGCTGCGCGACCCAGCCCTCGTCGCGGCCCGGCTCACGGCGCACGTCTCCGGCGTCGAGGACTGGGTCCGCCGAGCCCTGCTGGAGGACCCCATCCCGCGGTGAGGCGAACCGGCGCGGCTCAGCTGCGGACGGCCGCGGCCAGTGCCGGCCAGAGCGCCGGGTCGATCGCCGTGTGCATGCCGGCCAGGGATGCGCGGATCTGCCAGTCCGCCGCGGCACCCACTGTCACGTTGACCACACCGGGCAGCGTCCAGGAGTACTGCAACGCGGCGTCGGCGACCGTGACGCCGAAGTCGGCGCAGACCACGTGCACCCGCTCCAGGGCCGCCAGCCGGTCGGGGGTGATCGGCGCGTACTCGAAGTTCAGCTCGGGTCCCGGGGTCGCGGCCGCGAGTGCTCCCGAGTTGAACACCCCGACGTTGACGATGCCGACGCCGTGCTGCTGACACAGCTCGATCAGCTCGGCCCCGCTCTGATCCAGGATCGTCAGCCGGCCGGCGACCATGATCAGGTCGCACAGTCCGGTGCGGACCGCGGTCGCCAGTGCCCGTACGGACTTGGACCCGATGCCCACCGCCCGGACCAGTCCGGCCGCCTTGGCCTCCGCCAACGCCGGCAGCCCCGTGGCGATACCGCCCTCGAGGTCGTACTCGTCGGGATCGTGCAGGTAGGCGATGTCGATCCATTCGGTACCGAGCCGCTCCAGGCTCTCCGACAGCGAGCGTCGGACCCCGGCCGGGCTGGCATCCCAGACCCGTCGGTGCGCGGCCGGCACCACGAAGCCCTCGTCGTCGGTCCGGTCGGCGTTCTCCGGCGTCGGCGCGAGCAGCCGACCGACCTTGGTGGACAGCAGGAACTCCTGCCGCGGGTAGTGGGCCAGAGCAGCGCCCAGCCGGCGTTCGGCCAACCCCAGCCCGTAGTGCGGGGCGGTGTCGAATGCGCGGATGCCGCCCTCCCAGGCGGCGTCGATGGTCCGGTGCGCGTCGTCGTCGGAGATCGCGTGGAAGAGGTTGCCGATGCCGGCTGTCCCGAGTCCGAGCCGGCCGAGACCGGCGGGGATGTCCAGTGCCGGACCACTCATGCGAGGAAGAGCTCGACGACCGGTACGGCGACGGCGGGCTGGCGGATGGGCAGTGTCAGGGTGAGCGTGCCGGCCGGCTGGCCACCCATGGTGGTGTTCTGCGCCGCCGCATCCGGATCGATGGACGAGAACGCGATCTCGGAGGCGTCGTTGAGCAGCTGGGCGTAGGCGACCTTGCCCGCGAGCCCGGGCAGGTGGACGTGCTCGAACGGCCAGGCGAACAGATGCAGGTAGAGCCGGTCGCCACGCTGCGTGTAGCGGCAGTCGGTGGGTGGGGTGTACTCGCTCGGGCCGGCGCCGTAGATGGACCGTCCGTGCACGCTGGTCCACTCGCCCAGCCCGGTGAGGATCTCGGCCGACACGGGGTCGAAGTTGCCCCGACCGGTCGGGCCGATGTTGAACAGCAGGTTGCCGGCCTTGCTCACGCCGTCGACCAGCATCCGGACCAGCATCTCCGGCGTCTTGAACAGGGTGTTGTCGCGGAAGTAGCCCCAGCTGCCGTTGATCGTCTGGCAGGCCTCCCACGCGACCAGCTCGCCGTCCCGCTTCATCGGCTCGGCGGGCTGGTACTGCTCGGGAGTCACCAGGTCACCGGGGATGTCGAGGCGGTCGTTGATCACGATGCCCGGCTGGAGCTCCCGGGTGAGAGCCATCAGCTCCACCGAGCCCCAGTCGTCCTTGCCCTTGTTGTTGAAGACCTGGGGCATCTGGCGCTCGGGGTAGGAGAAGTCGTAGAAGAGGTAGGAGATCTCGCCGTAGCCGGTCAGCAGCTCGCGCACCTGGTTGTGCAGGTACTCGCGATAGCGGGCGATGTCGCGCCCCTCGTTGAGCTCCGCCACGTTCTCCTCGTCCCGCAGCGGGTGCAGGCCGTCGACGGTGAAGTCGGGGTGATGCCAGTCGAGCAGCGAGTGGTAGAACCCGATCTTGATCCCTTCGGCGCGGAACGCGTCGACGAACTCGCGGACCAGATCGCGACCGAACGGGGTGTTGGTGATCTTGTAGTCGCCGTACTGGGTGTCCCACAGGCAGAAGCCCTCGTGGTGCTTGGTGGTCAGCACCGCGTACTTCATGCCAGCCTGCTTGCACTGGCGGGCCCAGTCCGCGGCGTCGAACAGATCGGGGTCGAAGTGCTCGAAGTACTTCGCGTACGTGTCGGGGTGGATGCGCTCCCGGTTCTGCACCCACTCGTGCCGGCCCGCGAGGGCGTACAGGCCGAAGTGGATGAACATGCCCAGCCGGTCGTCCATGAAGGCGGCGATGTTAGGCGGCGCGGGCGTGACCTCGGTGACTGTCATGGTCAACCTCTCAGTTGGCCTGGAAGCGGTAGCGCTCCAGTGCGTCGGTGGTCATCTCGGTGCCGGCCCCCGGTGTCAGGGGAGCGACATAGCGACCGTGCTCGATCCGTACGGGATCGACGAAGTGCTCGTGCAGGTGATCGACGAACTCGACGAACCGGTTGTCCCAGATGCCGCTGACGGCGATGAAGTCGATCATGGACAGGTGCTGGACGGCTTCGCACAAGCCCACTCCGCCGGCGTGCGGGCAGACCCGCACCCCGAACTTGGCGGCCAGCAGCAGGTTGGCGAGGTTCTCGTTGACGCCGGCCACCCGGGCGGCGTCGATCTGCATCACGTCGATGGCGTCGAGCTGCAGCAGCTGCTTGAACATCACCCGGTTGGCGGTGTGCTCGCCGGTGGCGACCGGGACCCCGTCGAGTCCCTTGCGGATGGCGGCGTGGCCGACCAGGTCGTCGGGGCTGGTCGGTTCCTCGATCCAGGCGATGTCGTAGGGCTGCAGCTGCTTCACCCAGGAGATCGCCTCGTCCACGTCCCAGCGCTGGTTGGCGTCGATGGCGATCTGGATGTCCGGACCGACCTCGGCGCGCGCCAGGGACAGGCGTCGGACATCGTCCTCGAGGTTGCCGCCGACCTTGAGCTTGATCTGGGTGAAACCCTCAGCCACGGCCTCCCGAGCCAGTCGCAGCATCTTCTCGTCGGAGTACCCGAGCCAACCTGGTGTGGTCGTGTAAGCGGGATAGCCGTGCTGGAGCAGCAGGTCGGTGCGCTCCGCCCGGCCGGGCACGGCCTTCTCGAAGATCTCGAGCGCCTCGTCGGGGGTGATCGCGTCGGTCAGATAGCGGAAGTCGACGAGGTTGACCAGCTCCGCGGGTGACATCGCCGAGACGAGCTGCCACAGCGGCAGACCCGCTCGTTTGGCTTTGAGATCCCACAGCGCGGTGACCACGGCTCCGATGGCCATGTGCACGACGCCCTTCTCCGGACCGAGCCAGCGCAGCTTGGAGTCGTACACGAAGCGTCGGTAGGTGGCGCCCATGTCGATCAGCAGGTCCTCGACGGACTCGCCCACCAGCTCGTCGGCGATGGTCTGGATCGCCTCGGCCGCGATGTTGTTGCCGGTGCCGATGGTGAAGACGAAGCCCGCCCCGACCAGACCGTCCCCGGCGTCGGTGGCGAGCGAGAGGTAGGCCGCCGAGTAGTCGGGGTCAGGGTTCATCGCGTCCGAGCCATCGAGCTGCTCGGACGTGGGGAAGCGCACGTCGACGGTGGTAGCTGCGGTGATCCTGGACAAGGGAGCCCTCTCGTCGGCGGTGGTGTGGAGCACGAAGGCCCTGATCCTGATTGTCCCCGGATCGATGCCGAGGGCCCCCGTCGGGCGTCGCCTGCGGAAGTCAGCATCGAGAGGAGCGGCCGGCCCCGGTCGACCTTTGACCGCAGTCAATCATCGGATGTATGTGTCGTCAAGAGGTGAATTTCTGGCACACTGTGGTGTCTGTGGCCGGGTTCCGTCTCGGGTCGCCGAAGTGTTTGCCCAAGTGGGATGTCGGCTGCCTTTCGGTCCGACTCGCGACCCCGGCAAGGCGGCGCGCTCAACGGAGATGGGAACCTAGACATCCTATGACTCATGTGGAAGGCTGCCGCTGACAATGAGGTTGCCAGTCCTTTGGGCGCCGCAGCGGCAATGGCTGGCCAGTAGATGGAGGACAACAATGGTCGGTCCGTCAGACGTTCGATTGACTCGCAGGAACCTGATGAAAGCCGGGGCGCTGGGGCTGGGGATAGCAGCGATCCCGGGGCTCTCCGCCTGCACCTCGGGCACCCCCGGGGAGAGTGGATCCTCCGGTTCGGTCCCGACGGTCGAGCTGGGTTCCGAGGTCACCAGCGGCGGCCCGACCTTCCCGGAAGGCTATCTGGGCCCGCGGATCACCGAGCGCAAGCCCTTCGGAGACGGCAGCAAGACGTTCCGGGTCGTCGTCCCGCAGGACTCCACCATCGTGGGCGACTGGAACGCCAACAAGATGACCGCCTGGTTCGAGAAGTTCACCGGGGTCAAGGTGCAGTTCGACGCCGTGCTGATGACCGCGCCCGACGGTACGACCGACATGACCAAGATCAACGCGATGCTGGCCGGCGGCGATCTGCCGGACGCCTTCCTCGGCATCCCCTTCACCACCGCGCAGCTGTCCCTCTACGGCCAGCAGGGTCTCTTCGTCTCCATGGACGACTTCCTGCCACTGGCACCGACGCTCCGTCAGGCCATGACCGACTACCCCGATCTGAAGAAGGTCGTCGCCGCCACCGACGGCAAGTTGTACACGTTCCCGGGCGTCAACGACTGCTTCCACTGCCGCAGCAGCCCGGGCCGAGCCTGGATCAGCCAGTCGTACCTCGACAAGGTCGGCATGCCGGTCCCGGGCACCACCGACGAGCTCCGCCAGGTGCTCCAGGCGTTCAAGGAGAAGAACCCCTCCGGCAACTCCGGTTTCCTGCCGTTGGCCGCCGGCGTCGGCAACCCGTTGGACAGCTGGTTCATGGGTGCTTTCGGCTACAACCCCGTGCCCAGCGGGACCCGGGACAAGGGCTGGATGCGCCTGGCGGGCGACAAGGTCGAGTTCGTGGCGAACACCGACCAGTGGCGCAACTTCTTGATCTACCTGAACCAGCTGGGCAAGGACGGCACCCTGACCCAGTCGGCGTTCTCGATGACGTCGCAAGAGCTCACCCAGTCGGGCAACAACGGGAAGATCGGCTTCGCCCGTGCGTACTGGTGGGGCTCGTTCTACAACCCGATCACCCTGGACGCCAACGCGCCGTGGCGCGACTACGTCGCCATTCCACCGGTCAAGGGTCCGGATGGCACCCAGATCGCCGGCTGGGACTACTACGGCTTCGCGGCCAACGGCCTGCAGATCACCAAGAACTGCACCGATCCGCAGACCCTGGTCAAGTGGGCGGACTACCAGATGGACCTGCTGGCCATCATGTGGGGATACGCCGGTGTGCAGGACTCCAACTGGGCCTGGTCCGAGTCCGGTGAGAAGGGGATCAACGACAAGCAAGCGCTCTACGCCAACAAGGTGTGGCCGGCGCCGGCGGGCCAGTCGTGGAACCAGTACTCGGCGATGTACCGGTCGAACGACTTCCGGCTCGGTGAGCGGGTCAACCCCAAGGAGCCGACGTTCGAGGCCGGCCTGTACCAGGCGGGCAAGAGCTACGAGCCCTTCGCGCAGCCGAAGGAGCAGCAGCTGCCGCCGGTGATCATCGACGACGCCGACGCTGCCCAGGCAGCCGAGACGGCGAGTGCGGTCTATGACCACGTCAACCAGTCGATGGCCCAGTTCGCCCTCGGCAAGCTCGATCCGAGCAACAGCGGGGACTGGCAGAAGTACGTCGACACGTACAACGCGATGAACCTGCAGAACTACCTCGACATCTACCAGCGCGCCTACGACAAGGCCCCCAAGTGAGTCGCGCTGGAGCCGCACCGAAATGAAGATCAAGGATCCCCCGGCGGACCGGACCTTCTACGTGCTCAACTACGCGGTGCTGATCGTGTTCGTGATCTTGGTGCTGTATCCGTTGATCTACGTGCTGAGCGCATCGTTCAGCAGCGCCTCGGCGATCGCGAACAACGAGGTGCGGCTGCTGCCGGTCGGCTTCAACACGCAGGCCTACTCGACCATCCTCGCGTCGCCTCGGCTGCTGGTGGGCTTCGGCAACTCCGTGTTGTACACGATCGGCGGGGCACTGATCGGCACGATCCTCACCGTCCTGGCCGGGTACGCGGCGTCGAGGCGCGAGCTCCCGTTCCGTCGGGTGATCCTCTTCTTCTTCGTGATCCCGACCCTGGTGTCCGCGGGTATCGTGCCGACCTACATCGTGGTCCAGCAGCTCGGTCTGCTCGATACCCGCTGGGCCATCCTGTTGCCGGGCGCGATGAGCGTGTTCAACGTCATCATCACCCGCACGTTCTACGAGATGACCGTGCCGCAGGAGCTGCTCGAGGCGGGCCAGGTCGACGGCGCGTCCGACTTCCGGTTCTTCCTGCAGGTCGCTCTGCCCCTGAGCAAGCCGATCATCGCCGTCAACCTTCTCTTCTACGGGCTCGCGCAGTGGAACGGATGGTTCAGTGCGTTCCTCTACACCTCTGACCCGAGTCTGGCGCCCCTGCAGCTGGTGCTGCGAGAGCTGCTCTCGGAGAGTGCGGTGAACCCGGCGATGATCGGCGGCGGGAACCTGGCAGAGATCCTGGCCAGACGGGAGCTCTTCGACAAGCTGAAGTACGCCATGATCGTGGTCGCCATGATCCCGCCGCTGATCGCGTACCCGTTCGTCCAGAAGCACTTCGTCAAGGGCGCACTGATCGGATCGATCAAATGACAAGCACCGACTGGGGTCCAGGAGGTCGTCGCGCGGGCAGAAGACAGCGCCGGAGCCGCGCGGGGACAAGCTCCGTCGTCTCCCGCTCAGAACGCGGATGCGCCGCTCCTGGCAGCTGTACGTGCTGCTGCTCGTGCCCGTGTTCTTCGCGCTGGTCTTCCTCTACTGGCCGATGTACGGTCTCACGCTCGCCTTCAAGAACTACAACATCGTCAAAGGCATCAACGGCAGTCCCTGGGCCGGGATGAGGTACATCAAGCAGTTCGTGAACTCGTACCAGTTCTGGCCGGTGCTGTGGAACACGATCGTGTTGAACATCTACGCCCTGCTGGCGCTCTTCCCGTTGCCGATCATCCTCGCGCTGCTGCTCAACTCGTTGCGCTCGCCGAGGTTCAGCCGGGCCGTTCAGCTGATCACGTATGCGCCGTACTTCATCTCGACCGTCGTCGTGGTGGGCATCATCATCATGCTCTTCTCACCGACCACCGGTGTGATCAACCTGTTCATCCAGGACGTGACCGGACAGACCATCAACTTCCTCGATGCCACGATGTTCCGCCACACCTACGTCTGGTCCGGCGCCTGGCAGACCGTCGGCTACTCGGCGATCATCTACCTGGCCGCGTTGGCCGGCGTCAGCCCGGAGCTGCACGAGGCGGCGCGGGTCGACGGGGCGAGCATCTGGCGCCGGATCTGGCACATCGACATGCCCGGGATCCTGCCCGTGACGATCACGCTGCTGATCTTGAACATGGGCCAGATCCTGAGCACGGGCTTCGAGAAGGTGCTGCTGATGCAGACGCCGTTGAACCTGTCGGTCTCGCAGGTCATCGACACCTACTCGCTGCAGGTCGCGTTCGGGTCGGCCATTCCGCAGTACTCGTACGCGACCGCCATCGGCTTGTTCAAGTCGATCATCTCCCTCGTGATGCTGCTGATGGCCAACTACCTCGCGCGCCGCGTGGCGAAGCAGAGCCTCTTCTGAGCGCGCCGCGAGGACTGTCGAGATGAGAGCGGGCCAGCACCGCGGATCAGGTGGCGTCGCGACGATCGCGTCGATCGTCACGGTGATGCTGGTGCTGGCGGGCTGCGGCGCGTGGCGTCCGACGGGTTCCGACCACGTCGCGGCTGCCGGTGCGCCGAGCGCGTCGGCGACCGCGTCGGCGACTCCGGACGAGTCGGGCACGCCCGTCGCCGCTCTCCGCCGTCTCTACGCGGTCGTCGATCGGCTCGACGGGGATCCGACGATGCCGGTCAGCCGGCTCGACGCGGTGGCTGTCGGTCCGGCCCGCGACGCCCTCACGTCGGCCGTGCGCCACCGACGAGCGGCCGGCCAGGGCCACTCGGGGCAGTCGACCCAGCTGAGCCAGATCGTCGTACGTCCGTCGGTGCGCTCGGAGGACACGGTCTCCGCCGCCCTCCAGTTCTGTTCGAACCGGCAGATCGATGCCGACGTCGACCATGATCGACACGAGCTGCAGCCGACCACCATCACCTTCCGGTACGCCTCGGGGCGGTGGCGGGCGTACACCTTCGGCTTCGACTCTCCGGACTGCGGGTGCAGCCAGCCGATCCAGTGCGGGTGATCGCCGGGACCGCAGGGCTCAGGCGACGGTCAGGGCGTCGATGGCTTCACGGTCCCAGTCGATCCCCAGTCCGGGCCCGCGGGGCACCTCCGCCTGCCCGTCACGGATGGTGATGTCGCTGGTGGTGATGGCCCGGAGCTGGGGGATGCGTTCCAGATAGAGCCCGTTCGGGATCGCACAGAGCAGCGGCAGATGCAGCTCCATCAGGAAGTGGGGTGCGACCTGGACGTTGAACGTCTCCGCCAGGTGGGCGACCTTCAGCCACGGGGTGATGCCCCCGACCCGGGCCACGTCGACCTGGACGATGCCGGCGGCTCCTCGCTGGAGGTACTCGCGGAACGCCGCGGCGGCGTACAGGCTCTCGCCGACCGCGATCGGAACGGTGGTGAGGGACGCAAGTCGCGCATGGCCGGCGATGTCGTCGGCGGGCAGTGGTTCCTCGAACCAGAAGACATCCAGGTCCGCCAGCATGCGGCTGCGGCGGATCGCCTCGGCCGCGGTGAACGACTGGTTGGCGTCGACCATGATGTCCAGCTCGTCACCGACGGCGCCGCGCACGGCAGCCAGCCGCCGTCGGTCATCGACGGCTGACGGCTTGCCGATCTTGATCTTGACCCCGCCGAGTCCATCGGCGAGCGACTGCCGGGCGTGCTCGACCAGCTCGTCCTCGGTGAGATGCAGCCAACCGCCTTCGGTGTCGTAGACCGGCACCCGATCACGGAACCCGCCCGCCAGCTGCCACAGCCCGAGGCCGAGAGCCCGGCAGCGGGCGTCCCACACCGCGGTGTCCAGTGCGGCCAGGGCGAGCGAGGTGATCGCCCCGGTCGTCGTCGCGCGGGTGCTGGTGAAGGCGTCGGTCCAGATCCGCTCCGGACCGTGCACGTCCTGTCCCACGACTGTCTCGAGCAGGGTCGTGCGCAGCAGGTCGAGCACAGCGCCGCCGCCGGTGCCGATCGTGTACGCGTAGCCCAGGCCGACCACGCCCGACTGCGTCTCCAGCTCCACGAAGATCGTCTCTTGCTTCACGAACGACTGAACGGCGTCCGTGCGCACCTGCTCGACGGGCAGGTCGCAGAGCCAGGCACGGGTTCGGACCACCCGGTCCGGCGCGGTGCCTCCGGAGTCTCGGGCCGGTCTCGCTGAGCCGGCCGGTTGCGCGCTCTGCGTCATCCCGTGCGCCGATCGGAGGAACCGGCCGTCGGTCGGTAGGTGAGCAGCGCCGTGCCGATCGTCGCCTGCTCCTGTTCTGCCGCAGACCACCCGCTCAGCAGGCCGTCGAGACGGATCATCGACCCGGCGTAGTCCGTGTTGCCGCGAGCCATCGGCCAGTCGCTGCCGATCATGGTCCGGCCGGCTCCGGCCGACGTACGGGTGAGCTCGACGACCCGCGCCAGCTCGGTCTCCTGTGCCGGTGCCAGGCCGCTGCCGGCGAAGAGACCGGACAGCTTGACGACCACGTTCGGCCGGCCGGCCAGCTCGGCGAAGTCGCGTTCCCACCGGGCCCAGGCGGCGGCATCGCCGAACGGCGGCTTGCCGCAGTGGTCCAGCACGAAGGTCGTGTCGGGTGCAGCGTCCACGGCCGTGACCAGCGCCGGCCACACGGTGGGGAAAGCGTTGGGGACGTCGACCGGCAGCCCGCTCTCACCGAGCAGCCGCAGACAGCTGATCGTCGTCTCCGCGGCGAGCTCGTGGGCGTCGTCGTGGTCGTGCCAGAGCTGGCGTACGCCGACGAGGCCCGAGCCGGCATGGCGCCCGAGCAGATCCTCCAGCGCGGCGGTGTCGTCCAGCGGGAGGAAGCCGACGACGCCCCCGACGGACGGCTCCCGAGCCGCCAGGTCGAGCAGCCAGTCGGTCTCGGCCAGCTGGTCGGCGGCCTGGACGAGGATCGCGGTCGTGACCCCGACCTGCTCCATCGCGGCACTGACGTCGCTGAGCTCGGAGTCGGCGTGGACGGGGCCGAGCTCGGGGGTGTTCCAGCCGTACCACCCGGCGCTCAGGCGCCACAGATGCAGATGGGTATCGATCATGTCCGTTCCGTTGAGCTGTCGAGTGCGGGGCGGTGTTTCGTCGACGGGCGAGCGGTTCTGACCACGTGTCCTGCAGGGAAGGCAAACCCTAGACATCCGATCTCTGCGCCGTCAACCCGTCCTCAGTGCCGTCAGGCTCCTCCTTTTCGCCGACGCCGTCCGATGTATGGTGGTCAGCGGCCAAACGCCTCCGCCGCGAGGCGGCCCCGGCGTCGTTTCGCTGCTCACCTGGAGGAGACCCGATGAAGTTTGCTCGGCTGCGAACCGAGGACGGCACCAGACCCGTGGTGGTGTCCGGCGACGAGGCGTACGACCTCAGCGAGCTGCTCGGCGACATCACGCCGAAGACCATGGACCTGCTGGACTCGGCCGCCGTGGCCGCGGCCAACGGGAAGCTGAACGCGGTCGACCTCACCGACGTCGAGTTCGAGGCGCCGATCTCGACCACGGGCGCGGTGATCGCCATCGGCATGAACTACGCCGCGCACGCGGCCGAGTCCGGCTCGGCGCCGCCGTCGGTGCCGGTGATGTTCCTCAAGACACCCAACACCCTCGCTGCCCCTGACGACCCGTTCGTCATCCCGACCCGTGCGCTGAAGATCGACTGGGAGGTCGAGCTCGCGATGGTGATCAAGAAGCGCGCCTACCTGCTCGACGAGGACGACGACCCGCTGGACTACGTGGCCGGCTTCACGGTCGTCAACGACCTGTCGGAGCGGACGTACCAGATCGAGGAGTCGGGTGGCCAGTGGAGCAAGGGAAAGTGCGTGCCCGGCTCCACCCCGATCGGACCCTGGCTGGTGACCACCGACGACGTCGACCACCGGAACCTCCGGCTCCGCAGCTGGGTGAACGACGAGCCACGGCAGGACTCCTCGACCGCCGACCTGATCTTCGACTGTCCGACGATCATCCGGCACCTCAGCCAGTACCTGGCTCTCGAAGCCGGCGACGTCGTGCTGACCGGCACCCCGGAGGGCGTCGCGCTGTCCGGGCGGTTCCCGTACCTGACGCCCGGTGACGTGGTCCGGATCGAGATCGACGGTCTCGGCGCCCAGCGCCAGACCATGGTGGCCCCCGCGGCGTCGGCACGCGCATGAGCGGCGACTTCGACGGTCTCGTCGCGCTGGTCACCGGCGGCGCCTCCGGCATCGGGGCGGCGATCGCCGCCGAGCTGGTGCGGGGTGGGGCACAGGTCGCCGTCCTCGACCTGCAGGCCGACCTGGTCCCGGAACCGCAGGTGGGCTTCACCTGCGACGTGTCCGACGACGCCTCCGTACGAGCTGCGGTGCAGGGCGTCGTCGATCGCTTCGGCGGTCTGGACATCGTGGTGAACAACGCCGGCATAGGCGCTCAGGGCACGATCGCCGACAACGACGACGCCGAGTGGCACCGGGCCTTCGACATCAACGTGGTCGGGATGGTCCGGGTGAGCAGGGCTGCGCTACCTCAGCTGCGCCGTTCGCGAGCCGCGGCGATCGTCAACACCTGCTCGGTCGCGGCGACCGCGGGCCTGCCCCAGCGGGCGTTGTACAGCACCACCAAGGGCGCGGTGCTCTCGCTCACCCAGGCGATGGCCGCCGATCACCTGCGGGAGGGGATCCGGGTGAACTGCGTCAACCCCGGCACCGCCGACACCCCGTGGGTGGGTCGGCTGCTGGACCGCGCCCCCGATCCGGCGGCCGAGCGCGCGGCGTTGGCAGCCCGCCAACCCCACGGCCGGCTGGTCACCGCCGCGGAGGTGGCCGGCGCCGTGGCGTACCTGGCCAGTCCGCGGTCCGGTTCGACGACAGGTGTCGCGCTGGCGGTCGACGGCGGCATGCAGGCCCTGCGCCTCCGGCCGCCGGGACAGTGAAACCGGGACCCTCCACCCGGCCGGTCAACGCCGGCGCCGGCGCAGGTGCAGGATCGCGCAGTCGACCCGTGGCACAGGACTGAAGGCGTTGCGGGGGAGCAGCGGCCCGAGCCGTCCCTGGAACCGACGCGCCGCGCGCATTCGGCTGTCGGCCCACCGCAGCGCCACCGAGCGCGGGAGGACCAGATCGAGCGCGGTGACCCCGGGTTGCCCGATCGCCGCCCGGATCAGGCTGCTCGCGATGCCGAACGGCGGGTTGGCCACCACCCGTACCGGTCGTCGGGGATAGCTGAAGTCCGTCGCGTCCATCTCGGCCACTCGGACGTCGAGACCCCGTACCCGAGCGCGCAACCGCTCGGCCCGGCCTGGGTGGAGCTCGACCGCGATCACCCGGGCGCCGGTGCGGGCCAGCGGCTCGGTCAGCGCGCCGTCGCCGGCGCCGAGCTCGACCACCAGCTCACCGCGCCGGATGTCGGCCGCCTCGACCACGCGCTCGGCCCAGTCAGGACGCAGGCGGTACCAGTCCCGCGAGCCTCCGCCGGACACGGAAGACCGTCATGCGGATCATCATGGTCAGAGACCGTACGGGCCGGCGGAGTCTCGGCCAACCGGTTTTCCGCTGACCCACTCATTTCGTCCCGTACGAACACCCTGGTCCGTGACCGGACGCCGCCGGGGAGTCGCGTCCGGCGGAGTGGCGGGCGCGGGCCTGGGCCGGATGCCGCCGGGGAGTCACGTCCGGCGGAGCCGCGGGCGCGGGTTGGGACCGGATCTCAGAGCAGGGCGTCAGGGGTGAAACGGGGCGCAGTCGGGGTTCTAGACTCCGATCTCGTGGTCGACGACGTGGCGGTGCGCGAGCTGGCCGGCATCCAGGAGATGACCGACGCGTCGAGTCTGTGGGACCAGATCTGGCTGCGGGCCGATGCCGGTCACGAGGTCGATCCGTCGCTGATGGTCGCCCTCTCCCACGCCGGCAGCTACGTGGCCGGTGCCTTCGCCGGCCGGGTGATGATCGGGGCGGCCCTCGGCTTCTGGGGGTCCCCGGCGTACGGGGCGCTGCACTCCCACATCACCGGGGTGCTGCCCGCGTACGCCGGTCAGGGCGTCGGCTCGCTGATCAAGAACCATCAGCGGGACTGGGTGCTGGCCCGCGGTGGTAGCGCCATCACCTGGACCTTCGACCCGCTGGTCTCCCGCAACGCGCACGTCAACCTGAACCGGCTCGGCGCGCGACCCGAGAGCTACCTCCTCGACCTGTACGGCGCGCTCGCCGACGACCTCAACCGTGGGGACCCGAGCGATCGGCTGCTGGTCCGCTGGACCCTCACCGGATCGCCGACACCGGCATCGGGGCGTCCGGCGGCGGCGCTGGTGGTGGATCGTGGAGGTGTGCCCGCGGTCGGCACCCGGATCGACGACCTGGACCCGTCGACGCCCCTGACCGTGGCGGTGCCCGACGACGTCACCGCGCTCCGCCGGCGGGACCCGGCCGCCGCCTCGCTGTGGCGGTTCGCGGTGCGGGAGGCTCTGGTGCCGCTGTTCGACCGCGGCTGGTCGATCACCGGGTTCGACCGCCACCACGGCTACCGGGTGGAAGCGCCCACGGCGGACCCGCCGGCCCTCGTGCCAGGATCGTCGACGGGCGCTCCGTGACCCACAGGAGACGACGATGATCATCACCAGCGTCCGGCTGCATCGTCTGTCGATGCCGCTGGTCAGCCCGTTCACCACGTCCTTCGGCACCGAGCACACCCGCGAGGCGCTGATCGTCGAGATCGGGGTCGACACCGCGTCGGGGCCCGTCACCGGCTGGGGCGAGTGCGTGGCGATGGCGGAGCCGTTGTACTCCTCGGAGTACGTCGACGGCTGCACCCAGGTGATCAGCCGGTGGCTCGTACCGGCGCTGACGGCGGTCGAGGACCTGACGGCCGAGACGGTCGCCCACCACCTGCGACACGTGGTCGGTCATCCGATGGCCAAGGCTGCGGTCGAGATGGCGGTCCTCGACGCCCAGCTCCGAGCCGCCGGGCAGTCCTTTGCGCAGTACCTGGGTGGCGTCCGGACCACTGTGCCGTCGGGCGTCTCGGTCGGCATCCAGGACTCCATCGAGCAGACGTTGCGCGTGGTCGACGGCTATCTCGACGACGGCTATGTGCGGATCAAGCTGAAGATCGCTCCCGGCTGGGATGTCGAGCTGGTCCGGGCCGTCCGCGCGATGTTCGGGGACGACCTGCCGCTGCAGGTCGACGCCAACGCGGCGTACACGTTGCTCGATACCCCGACCCTGCGTCGGCTGGACGAGTTCGACCTGCTGCTGCTGGAGCAGCCACTGGCCGAGGACGACCTGCGTCAGCACGCCATCCTGGCCACCCGGGTGCAGACCCCGATCTGCCTGGATGAGTCGGTGGTGTCCGCGGCGTCCGCCGCCGATGCGATCGCCCTCGGAGCCGCCCAGGTGATCAACATCAAGCCCGGTCGGATCGGTGGCTACCTCGAGGCTGTCCGCATCCACGACCTCGCCAGGGCCCACGGGGTTGCCGTCTGGTGCGGCGGGATGGTCGAGACAGGCCTCGGACGCTCGGCCAATGCCGCCCTCGCCTCGTTGCCGGGCTTCGTGCTGCCCGGTGACATCTCCGCCTCGGCGCGCTTCTACGAGCTCGACATCACCGAACCCGTGGAGATGGTCGACGGCGAGGTGACCGTGGACACGACACCGGGCGTGGGCCGGGCTCCGATCCCCGAGATCCTCGCGCAGTTCCGAACCGCCGAGGTCGAGGTCTTCCGCCGCTGACAGCGGCGCCCGCCGGTGCGATCATGCTGCGATGACCACCGAGCGTTCGCGGTTGCCCGGCTACCTCGCGGCCGGGGTGGCCATGGCGGCGCTGGTAGTGATCGGGATCTTCTACGTCTCCGCCGGGTTGGTCGCTCCGCTGTGGGCGGTGATCGGACTGGTGATCATCTGGGTGGCCCTCGTCGTCCTCGGCATCTTCTGGTTCCGTCGACACCCGTTCCGGGTGCTGGTCCTCCCGGTCGTCGCCGTGGTCGTCTGGTTCGGCGTCATCACCCTCGGCGAACGGCTGCTCGGGTGGACGGCCTGACCGCCAGATCCACTCATCGAACGAGGCCGAAGTGTGATGTGGCGGTGATGGCCAAGCCCGTACCCAACCGATAGGTTTACGCGATAAATCCACGACTTCGGTTGGGAGGCAGGAATGAACAGAGGATTGATCGGCGCCATCATCGGCGTCCTGGTGATCATCATCTTGGTGCTGGTGATCATGCGCATGGTGTGACGCCATCGCTGGCGACGTCGGCGGCCGCGCTGCGGTGCCGACGTCGGCAGTCGACCTGATCAGCCGAGGTCGGTACCGGAGCCCGAGCGGTCCGGGCCGCCCGATCCGAGGACGATCTGGACGACGCGCTGCAGGTCGGGCGTCAGGTCGCGCTCTCCGACGGTCACCGACTGCTCACCGATCTCGACCGTGTAGACGAACCGGTCGGGCAGGCTGTCGCTGGTCGTCACCTGCTGGAGGTCCACTCGACGCAGCAGCCGGCGCACCTCCTCGCCCTGCGGGTCGGTGCCGAGCTCGATCTGGGCGCTGCGCACCTGCCCGGTGAATCCGCCGCTGCGTCGCACGGCCACCATCTGCGGCGACTCCGCCGTTGTCTCTGCCGGCCGGTCTCGGCCGGAGGACTCGGGGTCCCCACCGACCGAACCTGCCTCGTAGGGCGACTCGAGCTCGGGGTCGGACGGCGAGGCCGGGGTCGGACTCGGGTCGACCACCTCGACCGGAGCGGTGCCCTCGAGGACCCCCACCTGCACCCAGGCCGCGCGCACCTGGTCGGGCACGGCCGTACCCGCGAACAGCTGGCTCGCGGCGGCGACGGTGGCGTCCGCGAACTCCCGGAAGTCGGTCGAGGCGCCGACCCCCTCGGAGGTCAGGGCGGCGTACCACACCTTGCCCGTCTGCTCCCAGCTGTGGCCGCCGACGCTCGTCGCGGCCAGGGCGAACGCCCGGTTGGGGATGCCCGAGTTGAGGTGCACCCCGCCGTTGTCCTCGGTGGTGTCGACGTAGTCGTCCATCGACCCGACCTGAGGGTCCTTGCCCAGGCGGGGGTCGTCGTACGCGGTCCCGGGCTCGAGCATGGAGCGCAGGGCTGTGGCCTTGATGTCCGGCTTGAACAGTCCCTCGCCGATCAGCCAGCTGGCCTGGTCGGCGGTCTGCCCGGCCGCGTGCTGGATCGACATCGCGGCGAAGACGTCGGCGATGCTCTCGTTCAGCGCGCCGGGCTGGCCGTTGTAGGTGAAGGCCGAGGTGTACTGCACGACGCCGTGGCTGAACTCGTGTGCGAGCACGTCGGCCGGCTTGGTGAACCGTTCGAAGATCTCGCCGTCTCCGTCACCGAAGACCAGCTGCTCGCCGTCCCAGAAGGCGTTGTCGTAGTCCTGGCCGTAGTGCACCGTGACCGTGACCGTGCTGCCGGCACCGTCGAAGGAGAGGCGGGCGAACTGCCGCTCGTAGAGGTCCCAGACCTGCTGCGACCCTGCGTACGCCTCGTCGACGGCCGCGTCGTCGCTGGCGGGGTCGCCCTCGGCCCGGACCACCGCGCCGGGCAGCGTCTCCTCGTTGCCGGCCGAGTGGATCACCCAACGATCGGTCTCCGGCGCAGCGGCCGCAGGCTGTGCCGACGGCTCGACGGACGCCTGCTCGCGGCGCACCCGGAACCCGGCGTCGATGCGGAGCGTGTGACCGCCGGGGTGCTCGCCGGCGGCGACGGAGGGACGGTCCTCGCTGGCGAGGTGACGCAGCAGGTAGGGCGGCACGAACGCGCACGGCACCCGCTGCGGCTGTGGGACGGGGGTCACGGGCTCGAGGACTCTCTTTCTCATGAGTCCAGAGTGCACCCTGCCGCCGACAGCCCGCTCGGCCGCCGGTGGTGACGAACCGGGATCCGTACGGACCGAGAAACAAGTTGAGACAATTCGCCGGAATGGGTTGACCGAGAGGGGCGGACGGGTCGAGGCTATCGGGGCGGAACCTTTTCGCCGCCCTCTGCGGGTCTCCCGGTTGGCACCTATAGCACAGGGCTGGGGGCGGACGGGGTGAATGACTTCCGCGTTTCGTTGGCTCGTCGACCGAACTAACGCGAGTTAGGCGTGTCCACTTGATGACATGTCATCTTTTTGCCATCTCTTCGCTGATGACGTAAACACAGGCTGACCCTAAGTTGGATCCATACGTCAGGGGCTCTTCGCGTCGCGGGAACGATGCGAATGACCAAGGAAGGGATCACATGCATCGAGTTATTGATGCGCGTCGTTGGGGTCGGCTGTTGGGAGCAGCTGTACTCGGTGGCGCGCTCGCGGCAGGCGCCCTCGCGGCGCTGCCGGCAGAGGCGGCAATTCGCAGTTCGTCCGTGGTGAGAGCCGCGTACGACCTGGGCGACCTCAGCGAGGACGGCGCCTACAGCAACAGCACGACCAGCGGGAGCGACGCCAACGGTTTGGACAACGGCGACGCGAACGGTCTGGCCAATGGGCTGACCGACGGGGACCGGGCCAACGGTCTCAGCGACGGGGACCGGGCCAACGGTCTCAGCGACGGTGACCGGGCCAACGGCCTGGCGAACGGTCTGACCAGCGGCGACCAGGCCAACGGCCTGGCGAACGGCTTGGCCAACGGTCTCTGATCCATCCTCGACCATCGCCGAAGGCGGGGCCCCCACCCAGCCTCCGCGGTGATCGAGACGAGACACGAACAACGCCCACGTTCCGGATTCCGGACCGTGGGCTTTGTCGTCTCCGGGCGTCGTCGGTGGGGCACTCCTCGGACGGGGCCCACACCTACTTGTTCAGGGACTTCGAGCGCAGGCTGTCGGAGCGGACCAGGGCTGCGCCGAGCTGGAGCCTGGTCGTCACGCCGAGCTCGTCCATCAGCTCCGAGATCCAGCGACGCACCGAACGGACGTTGATGCCCAGCTGGGTGGCGATGGCGTTGTCGGTCGACCCGGTCATCAGCAGCGAGATCAGCATCTGCCGCCGGGGGTCGTTGGCGTTGTAGCCGGCCGAGCTGATGATCGGCACCGACTGGTCGAAGACCGACTCGAACAGCCAGACCAGCGCCTCGACCAGCTGCGGGTGCCGGACCACCGAGGCCCGCAGCTCCTGTCCGGGCTCGTACGACCTCATCGACGGGATCAGGGCGACCTCGGCGTCGACCAGGATCAGCTTCATCGGCACCGGAGCGGTCCGCGAGCGTTCGCCCTTGTCGGCGAACAGAGCCAGCTCGGCCAGCCGGTCGGCGTCGAACCCGGGGTGGTAGACGCAACGCAGGGACAAGCCTCGCTCGAGAGCCCGCCACTCCGGTGAGTTGTCGCTCAGGTTGATCTCGTTGGCGTTCGGTCGCGACTGGACGTAGGGCGGTTTGTCGAAGGCGCAGATCTCCTTCAGCGCTCCGTCGCAGATGCTGTCCCTGGCCTCGACGATCGCCTCGGTGCCGATCAGCACCGTGATGTTGTCCTCCGGTTGGGACCTCGCCGCGGCGATGATCCGGTTCTGGATCGCCTCGGCGGACGCCGCGGCCGCATCGAGCTCGGCGACCTTCTGCAGCCGGAGGGCGTGCACGGCGTCGAGCAGCGGCAGCGGCTGCCACACGCCAGCACCCGACGGGCGGGCCAGTCCGAGGGCCTGCAGCTCGCTGAGGGCTCCGGCGGCTGCCTCCGGGGTGGCGCCGTTCAGCTCGGCGAGCTGACCGACCGAGGCCGATTCCGAGGCGGCCAGCACGAGGTAGAACGACTCGGCGCTGCTCGAGACCCCGAGCGACTGCAGCATGGCGCGACACCTCCGAGCTCCGCGTAGGGCTGTGGCGCCGGTGCAGCAGACGTGTCGCCCCCCGATACGCTGAGCGTCGCACCAACCTCCACTTGACCGTGATCGTCTCACACACCCGTAGGAGCATCGCGCTATGACCGAACCGGCTGGTCGCGCTCCGCGCTCCGCCGTCATCACGTTCCGCGCATCTCCCTCGTTCGTCGCACTACCGAGAGGCTCCAGACATGACTGAACTCGCGCAGATCGGTGTCACCGGCCTGGCCGTGATGGGGCGCAACCTGGCCCGCAACTTCGCTCGCCACGGCCATCGCGTCGCCATCCACAACCGCAGCTACGCCAAGACCGAGTCGCTGGTGGCCGATCACGGTGACGAGGGCACGTTCATCGCCTCGAAGTCGATGGCCGACTTCGTCGCCTCCCTCGAGCGGCCGCGCCGGGTGATCATCATGGTCAAGGCCGGCGGCCCGACCGACGCAGTGATCTCGGAGCTGGTGCCCTTGCTGGAAGAGGGCGACATCATCATCGACGCCGGCAACGCCCACTTCCCTGACACGATCCGCCGGGAGAACGAGCTCAAGGCCCAGGGTCTGCACTTCGTCGGCTCCGGTGTGTCCGGCGGCGAAGAGGGTGCCCTGCTGGGTCCCTCGATCATGCCGGGCGGGTCCGCCGAGTCGTACAAGTCCCTCGGTCCGCTGCTGGAGTCGATCTCGGCGAAGGTGGACGGCACTCCGTGCTGCACCTACGTCGGTCCCGACGGCGCCGGGCATTTCGTGAAGATGGTGCACAACGGCATCGAGTACGCCGACATGCAGCTGATCGCGGAGGCGTACGACCTGATCCGGCAGGGGACGGGCAAGTCGGCGGCGGAGATCGCCGACATCTTCCGGTCCTGGAACGAGGGTGACCTGGAGTCGTTCCTGATCGAGATCACCGCGGAGGTGCTGTCCCAGACCGGCGCGGACGGTCAGCCGCTGGTCGACGTGATCCTGGACCAGGCCGAGCAGAAGGGCACCGGTCGGTGGACGGTGCAGAACGCGCTGGATCTCGGGGTGCCGATCACCGGCATCGCGGAGGCCACCTTCGCCCGGGCACTGTCCGGATCGGTCCCGCAGCGGGAGGCGGCCCGGTCCGTGCTGCCCGGGCACACCCAGGAGTGGTCGATCAAGGACCCGGACGGCTTCGTCGAGGACGTCCGCCAGGCCCTGTATGCGTCCAAGGTGGTCGCCTACTCCCAGGGCTTCGACCAGATCGCCGCCGCCAGCGAGGAGTACGACTGGAACATCGACCGCGGGGCGATGGCCCGGATCTGGCGGGGCGGCTGCATCATCCGGGCCCGCTTCCTGAACCGGATCACCGAGGCGTACGAGCGCACCCCCGACCTGGCCCTGCTGATCTCGGACGAGTACTTCACCGAGGCCATCTCCACGGCCCTGCCGGCCTGGCGGCGCGTCGTCGCGGGAGCGGCCCAGAACGGCATCCCCACGCCGGCGTTCTCGTCCTCGCTGGCCTACTACGACGGCATCCGGGCCGAACGGCTCCCGGCGGCCCTGATCCAGGGTCAGCGGGACTTCTTCGGGGCGCACACGTACCACCGGATCGACAAGGCGGGCACCTTCCACACCGAGTGGAGCGGCGACCGCACCGAGTCGACCCTGGATGCCGGCGAGGCCCAGGCGCTGCCCCCGGAACCGGCCGAGAAGGCCGATCCGACCCCTGCGTGAGATGACGCGAAAGGGGCCTGAGCCTTCGTGACGAGGCTGGCCGGTCTGCGGGGCTACGCCCGGCTGGTTCGCGAGAAGCTGGGCAACCGGCTGACCGCGGGCCGGTTCGCGGGCGAGGTCACGGCAAACGGACCGGTGCCGGACGAGGCGGTGGCGCTGTTCTTCGCGGTCGGGCCGGAGAACGCGTACCAGTTCGAGCAGTGGCGGCTGCCGTTGGAGGCACTCGCCACCCGGCGACCGGTGGTGGTGATCGTCGACCGACCCGACACGGGCCGGCTGGTGGTCTCCGCCAGCACCTTGCCGGTCGCCTTCGCCCGGGCCAGCGGGGAGCTCGAGGCCCTGGTCGAGCGGCACCGGTTCGCAGCTGTGCTCTACGCCAACCAGGTCGAGCAGAACTTCCGGATGCTCCGGTTCGCCGAGCCGGTGCACATCCAGATCGGGCACGGCGAGAGCGACAAGGGCGGCAGCGTCTCGAACCAGCACAAGGCGTACGACTACACCTTCATCGGCGGACCGGCCGGGCGCGAGCGGTTGGCTCGCGCGCTCTACGACTTCGATGCCGAGGCGCGGATCCGCGAGGTCGGTCGGCCCCAGCTCGATCACGACGCCGGCGGCGCTCCCGACTGGGCCGACGACGGTCGGTTGCGGGTGCTGTACGCACCGACCTGGGAGGGCGACCGGGCCAGCATCCGCTACGGCTCCCTTCTCAGCCACGGCGCCGCGATCATCGCCGCCCTTCGCGCCGACCCTCGGGTGCGGATCATCTACCGGCCCCACCCGCGGCTCGGTCGGGCTTCCGCCGCGCACGGGGCAGCCGACGCCCGCATCAGGGCCGCCTTGGCCGCCGACGGGGACCGGCACCTGATCGACACCGGCCCGTACGGCTGGCAGTGGCGGTTCGCCGACCACTGCCTCACCGACGTGTCAGCGGTGGCCTACGACTGGCTGGCGACCGGGAAGCCGCTGGTGATCACCGAGCCGGCCGCGGGCGCCTACCGACCCCCGTCGCGGCTGCTGGAAGCGCTACCCCTGCTGCCGTCCGAGCGGGCGGGCGACCTCCGCGCTCTGCTGCCGGAGCGGAGTCCGGAGCTGGCGGACCTGGCGGCGTACTACTTCGGGGACACCGCCGACGGCGCGAGCACGCAACGCTTCGAGGCGGCCCTCACCGAAGTGATCGACCAGCGCCGGCGCGAGCTTCGTCGCGAGCGGCCGTGAACGGAGCGCCCGACTCTGTCTGGACCGTCGAGGGAGCAGACACGCTTTTCGTCTGCGAGCGAGAAGGGAAGACAGAGTCAGTCAGGCGCGCAGTGAGCAGCGAGTGACGACAACACAGCGAGTGACGACTTCACAGCCCCCGCAGGAAGTCCACGTCGTCGTCGGGGGCGCGAGGGGTCGATCGCTTCCGGGTGCCGAGCGACTCCGCGTTCGGGCGACCGAAGAAGATCCAGGCGAGCGCGCCGAACAGCGGCACGCAGATGACGACGGTGGCCCACAACCAGCGGGGCATCCGGCGAACCGCGTACGGCTGCGCCTGGGCGACCTCGACCACGCAGTAGATCATCAGCAGCGCCACGATGATGATCGGTAGATAGCGCGCCATCCTCCTAGAGTATGCGCGCACCCGCACGTCGGCTACCGGCGCGAGAAGTTGGCAGCAGGCTCCGCGCGCGAGCCCCAGATGCAGGGCAGGCGCGAGCCGGACGGCTAGGGTGATCGGATGCTCGAGGGGACGCCAGCGACCGGTCGTCCGGCCGATCCGACGATCGCCGAGCTGCGGGAGGTCACCCAGCCACCGAGCGTACGGACCCGGGCCGGGGCCGAGCACTGGGTGGCGAGTGCGTACCTGCGGGACGTCTCGCCGTACCTGACCCGGATCCTGCTCAAGGCCGGCTTCTCCGCCAACGGCGTCACCTGGCTGATGATCGCGTGCACGGTGCTCGCCGCGTTCTGCACGGCCTGGTGGACGTTGGCGGGCGCGATCCTCGTCGTGGTGTTCATCCAGCTGCAGATGCTGCTCGACTGCTGCGACGGCGAGGTGGCGCGCTGGCGCCAGACCTCGTCGCCGAAGGGCGTCTACCTGGACCGGGTCGGTCACTACATCGCCGAGTGCGGGATCTCCGTGGCCCTGGGGATCCGGGCCGCCCGCGAGCTCGAGCTGGGCAACGTCTGGGTCAGTCTCGGGCTGCTGCTCGGTCTGCTGGTCTGCCTGAACAAGGTCGAGAACGACCTCGTCCACGTGTCCCGGCACTACGCCGGTCTGCCGCAGATGCAGGACACCGAGTCGGTCCGCAAGCCGGCCCAGGGCGCGCTCCGCCGGGCCCGGCAGATCGCCCGCTTCGTGCCCTTCCACCGGGTCTTCCACTCCGTCGAGCTGTCGCTGCTGATCCTGGTGGCCGCGGTGCTCGATCTCTGGCTCGACGGGGTGGCCACGCAGTGGCTGCTGATCGGGCTGTGCGTCGCCGCGGCGATCACCCTGGTCGGCCACCTGGCCGCGGTGCTCAGCTCGCCGAGGCTGCGATGACCACCTCGGAGCCGACCCGGCCCCGCTATGGCGTCGTCGTGTTGACCATGGGCAAGCGGCGCGGCGATCTGCAGCGTGGGCTGGAGTCCCTGCTGGAGCAGAGCGGTGTGGATCTCGATGTCGTCGTGGTGGGCAACGGGTGGCAGCCGACCGGACTGCCCGACGGGGTCCGCGCCCACGGGCTGCCGACCAACCTCGGCATCCCCGCCGGCCGCAACGCCGGCGTCGACCTGGTCAGCGGCGAGCTGCTGTTCTTCCTCGACGATGACGCCCGACTGCCCACCCCGACCGTGCTGGACGAGCTGGCCGAGCTGTTCCGGTCGGATCCGACCCTGGGTCTGGTGCAGCCGCGGGTGGTCGACCCGGACGGTCGGCCGGCGCCTCGGCGGTGGACGCCCCGGCTGCGGGCCAGCGATCCGGGCCGCAGCAGCCCGGCCATGTCGGTCTGGGAGGGTGCTGTGGCGATGCGGCGGGAGGCGTTCGCGTACGCCGACGGCTGGCCCGCCCCGTTCTGGTACGCCCACGAGGGCATCGAGCTCGCCTGGCGGGTCTGGGACGGCGGCTGGCACGTGCGCTACGACGGCACCATCGAGGTCTTCCACCCGGCGATCACCCCGACCCGGCACCCGGAGTTCTACCGCTTCCAGGCTCGCAACCGGGTGTGGCTGGCCCGGCGCAACCTGCCGCTGCCGGTCGGTCTGCTCTACGTGCTGTCCTGGGTGCTCGTCGGTGGCGTACGCCTGCGGACGAAGTCGGCGGTGCGGGAGACCGTACGGGGCTATCAGCTGGGGCTGACCGAGGAGTGCGGCGTGCGTCGCCCGATGAGCTGGCGGACGGTCTGGCGGATGACCAGGGCCGGTCACCCGCCGATCATCTAGCGGTGGGTCGACCGGGATGGCGAAGGTGATGGGATGACGGACCGGGACTGGCAGGCCTGGGCGATCGCGCAGGTGGAGGCCGACGCCAACCGCACCTCGGACACGCACCTGCACGTGTTCCCGCTGCCGCCGGACTGGGGCGTGCGGCTCTACCTGAAGGACGAGTCGGTGCACCCGACCGGCAGCCTGAAGCACCGGCTGGCGCGGTCGCTGGTGCTGTACGGACTGTGCAACAACTGGATCCAGCGCGGCACCACCCTGGTGGAGGCGTCCTCGGGGTCGACCGCGGTCAGCGAGGCCTACTTCGCCCGGCTGCTCGGGCTGCCGTTCGTGGCGGTGATGCCGGCCAGCGTGGTCCGGGAGAAGTGCGACCTGATCGGCTTCTACGGTGGCCGCTGTCACCTGGTCGAGGACCCGGCCGCCATCTACGACGAGGCGGAGCGGCTCGCGCAGGAGTCCGGCGGCCACTACCTGGACCAGTTCACCTACGCGGAACGGGTGACCGACTGGCGGGGCAACAACAACATCGCCGAGTCGATGTTCGACCAGCTGCGGCTCGAACCGGATCCGGTGCCGACCTGGGTGGTCGTCGGCGCGGGGACCGGCGGCACGAGCGCCACCATCGGCCGCTATCTGCGCTATCGCCAGTTCCCGACTCGTCTGTGTGTGGTGGATCCGGAAGGTTCGGCCTTCTACCCGGCCTGGACCACTGGCGACCGTACGGTGACCGCCCGCGGTTCGCGGATCGAGGGGATCGGCCGACCGCGGATGGAGCCGAGCTTCATCCCCGAGGTGGTCGACCGGATGATCGAGGTCCCCGACGCGGCGAGCGTGGCGGCGATGCGCTGGTGCACGGCGCTGTTGGATCGCCAGGTCGGCGGCTCGACGGGAACCAACCTGTGGGGTGCGGTCCAGCTGATCGCGGAGCTGGTCGCCGCCGGCCAGCGGGGCAGCGTGGTCAGCCTGATCTGCGACGACGGGCGGCGCTACGCGCACACCTACTACGCCGACGACTGGGTGGCGGCACAGGGCTGGGACCTCGCCCCGTACGCGGCGACCCTCGCGGAGTTCCACCGGACCGGCACCTTCACCCACCCCTGACCGCTTCTCGCTCGGGATCGTGCCGATCTGCTCGGGTTTGTCGGTTCTGCTCGATCTATAGACCGAGCAGAACCGACAAACCCGAGCAGCTGTGGGTAGGGGGTGGCGGCGGTCAGGCGAGTAGCAGGCCGACCACGAGGCCGAGCGCGTACGTCAGCTCGGCGGTGCCGCTGGATTTCAGGACGGCGATCAGGGCCGGTCCCTGGGCGCCGCCGAGGACCCGGCGGACGGCGGGGACGAGCAGGGCGATCCCGGCCAGCCCGAACAGGGCCCACCACGTGGTCGCGGCCGCGACCACGACGACCGCGGCGGCGGCCAGAGCCACCAGCGCGACGTAGAACCACCGGGTGCCGCGGTCGCCGAAGCGGGTGGCCAGCGTGTGCTTGCCGACGGCGAGGTCGCCGCGCAGATCGCGCAGGTTGTTGGCCACCAGGATCGAGCAGGCCAGCGCTCCGATGCCGACGGCGACCGGCCAGGTCGGCCACGGCACGGCGCCGACCTGGACCAGCACCGTGCCGGACACGGCCACCAGCCCGAAGAAGACGAAGACGAACACCTCGCCGAGGCCGCGGTAGCCGTACGGTCGCTTCCCGCCGGTGTAGTACCAGGCCGCGAGCACGCAGGCGACACCGACGACCAGCAGCCACCACAGGCCGGTCAGCACGACCAGCACCAGACCGGCCGCCGCCGCGACCCCGAAGCAGGCGAAGGCGGCCCGCTTGACCGACCGGGGCTCGGCCACGCCGGAACCGACCAGGCGCAGCGGACCCACCCGGACTGCGTCGGTGCCGCGCACCCCGTCGGAGTAGTCGTTGGCGTAGTTGACCCCGATCTGCAGGGCGAGGCTGACGACCAGGGCGAGCAACGCCTGCACGAGCGCGAAGCCGCCGGCCCAGGCCGCCACGCCGCTGCCGGCCAGCACCGGGGCCACCGCGGCGGGCAACGTCCGCGGGCGCGCTCCAGCCGCCCACTCCGCCGCGGTGGGGCGGCGCGGCCGGGTCAGATCGGTGCTCACGAGGGTTCCTCCGGTGGGTCGACCGGCGTGGCGGTCAGGTCGGCGATCAGCTGTCGGCGATCGATCTTGCCACCGGAGGTCCGCGGCAGGTCCTGCCTGACCACCAGTCGGCGCGGCAGGGCGTAGCCGGGAAGGGTGGCGGAGAGGGCGCTGCGCAGGTCCGACAGGAAAAATCGCGCGCTCACCGCGACGACCGAGCGTGGGTTCCGCGGGCTGGTCGCGGTGAGTGCTTGATTCTGCTGATCCGCGACGACGGCGACCACCTCGGTGCCCCAGTCCGGGTGCGGTACGCCGACCACGGCCGCCTCGCCGCCGCCCGCCACGCCACCCGCCACACCGCCGGCCCAGGCCCGGACCGCTCGTTCGACGGCCGCCAGGTCGACGTTCAGACCACCGGAGATGACCACGTCGTCGATCCGGCCCAGCACCCGCACCCGACCGTCGGGGCCGACCTCTCCCCGGTCACGGGTGAGCAGCCGGTCGCCCGCCAGCGCGTCGGCCGTGGCGGCGGGATCCAGGCGGTAGCCCCCGAAGACCGTCGGACCGCCGATGCTGAGCCGCCCGCCGTCGTCCGCGGTGACGTCCACGCCGTCGAGCGGGACCCCGTCGTAGACGCAGCCTCCGCAGGTCTCGCTCATGCCGTAGGTGGTGACCACGGTGATCCCGGCCGCCGCCGCCTCCGCCAACAGCGACGGGTCGGCCGCCGCCCCGCCGAGCAGCACGGCGTCGAAGCGACGCAGGGCGGCCACTCGGGCCGGATCGGCCAGGGCTCGGCTCAGCTGGGTGGGCACCAGCGACAGGTAGTGCGGACCGTCATCGACCAGCGGCAGCGTGGCCAGGGCGTCCAGGCGGCCGTCCAGCTCGAGCACCGGGCGATCGGCGACCAGCGCCCGGACCAGCACCATCAGCCCGGCCACGTAGTGGGCCGGCAGGGCCAGCACCCAGGTGCCGGGCCCGCCGAGCCGCCGGTGGGTGGCCTCGGCCGAGGCGATCAGGGCCGCCCTGGACAACACCACCCCCCTGGGTCGCCCGGTCGAGCCCGAGGTGGCCACGACGGCCGCGGCGTCGGTCTCCGTCACGGAGATCTCGGGGCGGAGCATGGCCAGGACCTGCTCCCGCTCGGCGCGGTCGCTCGGCAGCGGAGCGGTCACGCCGGAGCCGGCCAGACTGCGACGGAGCGAGTCCAGCACCTCGGCGGTGCCGTCCGCGAGGTCGAGCCGGTCGGTCACGGCTGCCACCGTACGCGGCTCGGTGGCGCGTCCGGCCCGGACCGGCCTACCTGGCCCGGAGCAGTCTGCGGCAGGATCGGCGGATGAGCGTCGACGAGCGCCGAGGGCCCGAGGTCCGGACGGCGGCCGGCAGCGTACGGGGCCGCTGGGAGAGCGGTACGGCGGTCTTCCGTGGCATCCCGTTCGCCGCGCCGCCGGTCGGCGACCTGCGTTTCGCGGCGCCGGGCCCGGTAGCGGGATGGACGGGTGTGCGCGACGCGGCGACGTTCGGTCCACCGCCCCCACAGGGCGGGCACTTCGGGATGGACGCGCAGGCGCAGGACGCGGCGGGCGATGACTGGCTGACGGTCAACGTCTGGTCACCCGATCCCGGCCCCGACGCGGGTCTGCCGGTGATGGTGTGGATCCAGGGCGGGGCGTACGTGATCGGGATGTCCGGCCTGCCCGAGTACGACGGCGGTCGCCTGGCCAGAGACGGCGGCGTCGTGGTGGTGACGTTCAACTACCGCGTCGGGGTCGAGGGCTTCGCTCAGCTCGAGGGCGCTCCCGCGAACCGGGGTCTGCTCGACCAGATCGCCGCCCTCGCGTGGGTTCGCGACACCATCCGGGTCTTCGGCGGCGATCCCGACCGGGTGACGGTCTTCGGTCAGTCCGCTGGTGGGGGATCCGTCGCGGCGTTGCTGGCGATGCCACGAGCGGCCGGACTGTTCCGTCGAGCGATCGTGCAGAGCATGCCGGGCACGTTCTTCTCGGCGGCGCTGGCCGCGGACATCGCCGCCGTCTGCGCAGCGAAGCTGGGACTGCGACCGAGGGTGGCCGACCTGGCCGGCGTGGACCCGCGCCGACTGTCGGCCGCCGCCGACGCGGTCGGTGCCGCCCTGGACCAGCGGGTGCACCGGTGGGGTCTGCCGGCGTACCGGTCGATCCCGTTCTCACCCGTCGTCGATGGAGAGGACCTGGCCGTCACGCCCTGGCAGGCACTGGGTGAGGGCACCGGTCGTGACGTGGAGCTCCTGGTCGGTCACACGCGGGACGAGCAGCGCCTGTTCACCGCGATGAGCGGTCTGCTCGGTGAGATCAGCGAGGAGCAGGCCGCCGAGGCGCTCCTCGTGCTGGCTCCCGGGCCCGACGGCGAGAGTCGCTATCGGGCGGCCTACCCGGGGTCGGGCCCGGACGAGCTGTACGAGCTGGTGCAGTCCGACTGGCTGTTCCGGATGCCGTCGCTCCAGCTCGCCGAAGCGCAGGCGGCGACGGGGGGTGGAGTGCATGTCTACGAGCTGACCTGGCCGGCCCCGGGCATGGGCGGGGTGTTCGGAGCGTGTCACGGTCTCGACGTCCCGCTGGTCTTCGGCAACCTGGACCGAGGCCAACCGGCGATGCTGATCGGCGACCCACCCTCCGCAGAGGCGGGGGATCTCTCCGCTCGGATGCTCACCGCCTGGGCGTCGTTCGCGGCCGGCGGGGATCCCGGCTGGCCGGCGTACGACACCGAGCGTCGTCTCGTCCAGCGTTTCGACACCGAGCCGGCCGTCGTCGCCGATCCGCAGCGGCGCTCCCGCCGGCTCTGGCAGGACCACAGCTTCCCCGCCCTGCCGCTGATCGGGGACTAGCCCCGCCGCCCGCGGCCGTCGCGAAGGGCTGGGTCAGGTCCTTCCCAGCTGGTCGCGCCGGCGACGGAGGTAAGCGACCTCGGCCGTGTTCGTCGCCAGCTCGATGGCTCGGTCGTAGGCGGTGCGCGCAGCTGCGGTGCGTCCGAGTCGACGCAGCAGGTCGGCCCGGGTCGCGTGGAAGGCGTGGTAGCCGCTCAGGTCCAGCCGATCGACCAGCGCCAGCGCCACCTCGGGCCCGTCCAGCTCGGCCAGTGCGACGGCCCGGTTGAGCGCGACGATCGGTGACGGGTCGATGGCGGCGAGCTGGTCGTAGAGCGCGACGACCTGGGACCAGTCCGTGTCGCGGACGTCCCGGACCGAGGTGTGCACCGCGTTGATCGCCGCGAGGATCTGGTAGCGACCCGGACGTCCCTGCCCGGCGGCCACAGCCGCGATCCGCTGCCGGACCAGGGCGTGGCCCTCGGCGACCAGGGCGGCATCCCAGGCGCCGCGGTCCTGCTCGACGAGCGTGACCAGCTCGCCCGAGGCCGAGACCCGCGACGGCCGGCGAGCCTCGGTGAGCAGCATCAGTCCCAGCAGACCAGCCACCTCACCGTCGGAGGGCAACAGCACCCGGAGCAGCCGGGTCAGCCGGATCGCCTCGACGGTGAGGTCGCTGCGGACGGGCTCCTGCTGGGGATCGGAGGGGAGGTAGCCCTCGTTGAAGATCAGGAAGAGGACCGCCAGCACGCCGGTGACCCGGGCAGGCAGGTCCGCGGACGCCGGAACCCGGTACGGGATCCGCGCCACCGTGATCTTCCTCTTGGCGCGGGTGATCCGCTGACCCATGGTGGCCTCCTGGACCAGGAAGGCGCGGGCGATCTCCGCCACGGTCAGACCGCCGACCAGGCGCAGGGTCAACGCGATCCTGGCCTCCATGGCCAGCGCGGGGTGGCAGCAGATGAAGATCAGTCGGAGCCGGTCGTCGTCGACGGCCCCGACGGGTTCGGGCGGCGTGTCGTCGGACAGCATCTGAGCCTCGTTCTGCTTGTCGTCGCGACGTGACTCGCGGCGCAGCCGGTCGATGGCGCGGCGGTTGGCCGTGGTGGTGATCCAGGCGCCGGGATTGGGCGGTACGCCGTCGGCCGGCCAGCGTTCGACCGCGATCGCGAACGCCTCCGCGGCCATCTCCTCGGCGAGGTCGAGGTCGCCGTAGCGCCTGGTCAGCGCGGCCACCACCCGGGCCCATTCCTCGCGGTGGACCCGGGTGATCGCCTCGGCGACGTCGGTCACAGGGGCGGCGCGAAGGGACGCACCTCGACCTTGCCGCGGCAGGCCTTCGAGCCCTCGGCGGCCAGCCTCAGCGCCACGTCCAGGTCGGGGGCCTCGATGATCCAGAAGCCGGCGAGGTACTCCTTCGACTCCAGGTACGGGCCGTCGGTGATCACCGGATCGGCTCCCTGTCCGTCGACCACTGTGGCCGTGGCGACAGGTCCCAGACCGTCGGCGAACACCCAGTGGCCCTCCGCCTGGAGGCGCTGGTTGAACTCGTCGGTGTCGGCCATGGCCTGGGTCATCGCCTCTTCGGAGGGGTAGTTGCCGTACTCGTTGAACTCGGCCGTTCCGTACACCGCCATCATGTAGCGCGTCATCTCTGTCTCCTCGGGTATCGGGGGCCCGAGTCGGCCCCGCTCTCACTCCTGCAACGAACGCCGACCACTCGATCCGACGCCCCCCGAGACACTTTTTCACTCCGACACCCGTGCTCCTCCCCGGAGTGTGCGCCCCGTCGCGGGCACGCCGACGGTCGGTGCGACGTTAGGCTCAACGACGTGAGCAGGATCTTCACCGTCAGCGTCGCCTCCGTCTATCCCCACTACGTCACCAAGGTGGAGAAGAAGGGGCGGACGAAGGACGAGCTGGATCAGGTCATCGGCTGGCTCACTGGCTTCGACGACGCAGAGCTCACCCACCACCTCGACGCCGGTACCACCTTCGAGGACTTCTTCGCCGACGCACGGCTCAACCCGAACGCCTCCTTGATCACCGGAGTGGTGTGCGGAAAGCGGGTGGAGACCATCGAGGACCCGCTGATGCAGAAGATCCGCTACCTGGACAAGCTGGTGGACGAGCTCGCCAAGGGCCGCGCCATGGAAAAGGTGCTGCGGGCCTGATCCTCAGCCCGGCGGGAGGATCCGGACGATCGCCGCGCGCGCCTGCTGGACGAACTCCGGTACACGCTCCGGCTTCTGATCGAGGGCCCAGCGGGTGACATCGAGCACGTGCAGGATCTGCAGCTCGCCGATCAGACCGTCGACGGACGGTCCGGCCACGCCCGCGCCGTGCAGCACCGCCTGCCACGCGGCGGCGGACACCGCACTCACCGTGTCCGCGCCGGCGTGCCACCGCTGGATCAGCTCGAGATCGGTCCAGGGCACCGGGCCCACGGCGGCCGAGCCCCAGTCGAGGACGACGTAGCCACCGCCTGCGGCGGCGATCAGGTTCCGGGTCGAGAGGTCGCCGTGACAGAGGCCCTGCGGCAGCGGACGAGCGCGCAGGTCGGTGATCATCTGCTGCAACGCGACCCGCTGGTCCGGCGCATACAGACCGAGGTCCAGCAGCGGATCCCCGGGGGCCAACGCGTCCAGGTTGTCGTCGACGTGGGCCAGCCAGGCCGCGTCCAGCCGGCGACCGAAGCGTGAGAACAACCCCGCCGGGGCGTCGGTGAGGTCGATCTCCGGCAACCTCGCGGCGATCCGCCCGATCGCCTGCCACGCGCGCAGGTCGTCGGCGGAGGCCGGGACCCCGGCACGAACTCCTGCACGATCACGGAGTGTCCGCCGACGTGCGCGCGAGCCAGGGTGGGGGGAGTGGCGATCCCGACCGCGATGGCCGCCTGCGAGCACCACTGCTCGACGTCGAAGGGGTCCATCGTGAGCCGGTTGGTGTCCCGGGCGTACCGCAGCACCACGTCGCTGGTCCGCCCGCGCAGCCGCACGGCGTGGTTCTGGTTCCCCCCGGGCAGCACCTTGACGGTGTCGCCGCCGAAACCGAGCTCCGCCGCGATGGCCACCGCCGTCGGCACCGGCGAGGTGGCCCCTGTCGCGGTCACCGACATCACCCGGCGGCGAGCAGTCCGTGCCGCCCGAGGACGTCGCGGAGCCGTGCGCGCTCGTCGTCGGTGGCGTCGACGAGGGGCAGCCGCAGGCCACCGACGCGGTGGCCGGCCAAGGCCAGGGCCGCCTTGACGGGGATGGGGTTGGTGGTGATCCCCATCGCGGCGTACACGTCACGCAGCGAGGCGTCGATCTCGGCCCGGCGCTCGGGTTCGTCGACCATCCGGCGCATGTGCTCGCCGACGAGGTGGCTGGCGACCAGGATGCCGCCGCAGCCGCCGAGCTCGAGGGTGGCCAGGAACGCGTCGTCGTTGCCGGCGTACAGACCCAGGCCGTCGACCAGAGCGAGGTTCGCGTTGTTCGCCTGCTTCACGTACGCGATGTTGTCGAGCTGGGCCAGCTCCGCCAGCAGGTCGTTGGGCAGGTCGATGACCACCCGTGAAGGGACGTTGTAGAGCACCACCGGCTTGTCGGTCGCTCGTGCGACCTCGCGGAAGTGGGCCACCAGCCCGCGCCGGTTGGGCCGGTTGTAGTAGGGGGTGACGCTCAGCACCGCATCCGCGCCGAGCTCGGTCGCCCGTTCGGTCAGGTGCACCGCGTGCCTGGTGTTGTTGGACCCGGTGCCGGCGATGATCGTGCTGCCCGGCGGCCGCTCCTGGACCGCCAGCTCGATGACCCGCAGGTGCTCCTCGTCGGTCAGCGTGGAGGCCTCGCCGGTGGTGCCGCAGACGACGAAGCCGTCCGAGCCGTGGGTGGCGAGGTGGTTCAGCAGGTCGACGAACGCCTCCTCGTCCACGTTCAGATCGTCGTCGAACGGCGTCACGATCGCCGTGAGCACCGCCCCCAGCCCCTGCGCAGTCACGGGTCGCATCCTTCCAGACCGGGCCCGGGTCGACCGCGGAGGTCGTCCGGGCGGTGGCATCGTCCAGCACCGGGGTGTCAGGATCGAGTATGGAATCCGAGACCGCCCGAGGTCCGATCTGGTTCGCGACGCCGGCATCCTCGTCACCCCCGGCGTCGTCGTCCCACAGCGCCGGTGCGGCGTTCGTGCGACGGATCACCGAGCTCGCCGAAGGGGGCCGGCGGCCGGACCTCGACCTGCGTGGTGGCGGCGTGCAGGTCTGGCTGCCGTACGACGGCTCGCCGAGCGACCTCGGGCTCGCACGCGCCATCTCCGCTGCCGCGGCCGAGCTCGGACTCGTGGCCGATGCCACCATGCCGCAGAGCGTCGGGGTCGGGGTGGACACCCTGGACGGGTCCGCGGTCGTCACGTTCTGGCGGACCCTGCTCGGGTACGAGGGGGTCGGCGACCTGCGAGATCCGTTGGCCCGCGATCCACGATTCCGGTTCTCCCCGACGACGCAGCACCGTCCGCTCCGGAACCGGATCCACGTGGACGTCGCCGTACCGACCAGCCTCGCCCTCACTCGGCTGGACTCCCTGCGGGCGGTCGGTGGTCGGGTGTCGATGGCGGACGGCGCCTACCACGCCCTGGTCACCGATCCGGAGGGGAACGAGGCCGATCTGCTGCCCGTCATGGTGGACGGCGACCGGCTGGACGGGTCCGGTGTCGACGACTGGCGGGCCCTGTTCGACGCCGCGGTGTTCTACCCGACCACCGATCAGACGCGGGTGGTCGCTCTCGTCGCGGCTGCGGCGGAGGCCGCCGACGAGGCCGAGCTGCCGCTGCTGATCGACCTCCGGGAGACCGGGGTGCGGATCGGCAGCGGCAAGGACCTGTGGGAGGACGAGCGGTTCCCGGCCGTGGCCCGTCGGGTGCAGGCCGCGGCCCGCGACCTCGGACTGAGCGCCGACCCGACGCCGTTGCGGTTCCTGCAGATCGGGTTCGACGCGGTCGACGTGGCCGCCGTCCGGGAGTTCTGGCGGCTGGCGCTGCGCTACGAGCAGGATCCGCGCCCGCACGTCACCGACATCTTCCACCCCCATCGACTCGGTCCCACGCTGTTCTTCTCGTCGATGGACGCGGCCGACCATGCTCGGCGAGCCCAGCGCAACCGGATCCGCCTCGAGCTGCTCGTCCCCGCCGACCAGCTCCGGTCCCGGGTGGACGCCGCCCTGGCCGCCGGCGGCCGCATCGCCGAGACCGGCGACGGTGCCCGGCCCTGGATCGTCACCGACCCGGAAGGCAACGAACTGGGCATCGCCGCGACCGGGCCCTGAATCACCGCCCTCGATGCGCTCGAAAAAAGTTCTCGGCTCCATGTCGAGAACGTCCCGACTGCTCCGTCCCAGGGTTGAGCGCGACCCACAGGGGTCGCCCACACGAAGGAGATCCATCATGGCCAAGTACCTGCTGCTCAAGCACTACCGCCGCAGCGCCGGTCCCGAGAACCTGGTCGACATCCCGATGCAGGAGTGGTCGCCGGAAGAGATCGACGCCCACATGACGTACATGGGCGACTTCGCCGCCCGACTGGAGCAGAACGGTGAGTACGTCGACGGGCAGGCGCTCTCACCGGAGGGCACCTTCGTCCGCTACGACGGCGCCGGCCGCCCGCCGGTCACCGACGGTCCGTTCGCCGAGACCAAGGATCTGATCGCCGGCTGGATGGCGATCGACGTCGACTCCTACGAGCGGGCGATCGAGCTGGCCGGGGAGCTGTCAGCTGCGCCGGGCAAGAACGGCGAGCCGATCTACGAGTGGCTGGAGGTCCGGCCGTTCCTGGCCGAGCCGCCCACGGTCAACGAGTGAGCGAACCACCCGACGAGACGCTGCTGCGGGATCTCACCCCGGCCGTCCTGGGCGTCCTCGTCCGTCGCGGAGCCGACTTCGCGACGGCCGAGGACGCGGTCCAGGAAGCGTTGTTGTCCGCCGTCCAGACCTGGCCGGGTGAGCCTCCCCGCGATCCGAAAGGCTGGCTGATCACGGTCGCGTGGCGCAAGTTCCTCGACCTCTCCCGAGCCGACACGTCGCGACGCGGGCGGGAGGAGCTGGTGCACAACGAACCGAGCCCGGGACCCGCTCAGTCCAGCGACGACACCCTCGAGCTGTACCTGCGCTGCGCGCATCCCGCGCTCACCCCGGCGTCCGCGGTCGCGCTCACGCTCCGGGCGGTCGGCGGGCTGACCACCCGACAGATCGCGGCCGCCTACCTGGTGCCCGAGGCGACGATGGCCCAGCGCATCAGCCGGGCCAAGCGCACAGTCGCCGAGGTCAGCTTCGACCGGCCCGGCGACCTCGACACCGTGCTGACCACGTTGTACCTGGTGTTCAACGAGGGTTACACCGGCGAGGTCGACCTGGTCGCCGAGGCGATCCGGCTGACCCGACAGCTGGCCGCCCTGGTCGGGCAGAGCGGCCGGGACGAGCCGGAGGTGTCCGGTCTCCTCGCCCTGATGCTGCTGCACCACGCTCGTCGCGACGCCCGCACGGACGCTCTCGGCCGACTGGTTCCCCTGGCGGAGCAGGATCGCACCCGCTGGCGTACCGAGCTGATCGCCGAGGGTGTCGACCTGCTGCAGGAGGCGCTGGCCGAGGACCGACTCGGTCCGTACCAGGCCCAGGCCGCGATCGCGGCCCTGCACGCCGACGCCGGCACTGCCGGGGAGACCGACTGGGTGCAGATCGTCGGCTGGTACGACGAGCTCCTCGCCCTCACCGACTCCCCGGTGGTGCGGCTCAACCGGGCGGTGGCGGTCGGCCAGGCGGACGGGGCACCCGCGGGTCTGGCGGCGCTCGCCGCGGTCGACCCGACGATCCCGCGCCACACAGCTGTCGCCGCGCACCTGCACGAGCTGGGTGGCAACCTGCCCGTGGCCGGTCAGCTGTACGTCGACGCCGCCCGGCAGGCGCAGAACGTCGCCGAGCGCGACCACCTCACCCGACAGGCCGCCCGTCTCCACCTGCTGCTCGGCCGCGACTGAGCTGTCGTCCGGCCCGTACGCTCACGGCTGTGCCGCACACGTACGCGATCCGCCTGCGCACCCGGTTCCGCGGTATCACCACCCGACAGGGGATGGTGTGGCGCGGTTCGGTCGGCTGGGCGGAGTGGAGCCCCTTCCTGGACTACGCCGGGGACGAGATCGTGCCGTGGCTGCGGGCCGCCGACGAGGCCGCCGAGCAGGGGTGGCCGGCGCCCGTCCGCGATGAGATCGAGGTGAACGCGACCGTCCCCGCGGTCGGGCCGGAGCGGGCCGCCGCGCTGGTACAGGAAGCCGGCTGCCGGACCGTCAAGGTCAAGGTCGCCGAACCCGGGCAGACACTGGCCGACGATCTCGACCGGGTCGCGGCCATCCGCGACGCGCTCGGTCCGGACGGACGGATCCGGGTCGACGCCAACGGGGCCTGGGACGTGCCGCACGCGGTCGACGCGCTGCGACGGCTGTCCGGCTACGGGCTGGAGTACGCCGAGCAACCGTGCCGGACCGTCGACGAGCTGGTGGCCCTCCGGGTCGCCCTGGCCCGCGCCGGCGTGGACGTCCCGGTCGCGGCCGACGAGTCGATCCGGCGTGCCGCCGACCCCTACCTGGTCGCGCGGCGGGGGGCGGCCGACATCGCCGTCCTCAAGGTGCAGCCGCTCGGTGGCGTCCGGGCCTGCCTGGCGATCGCCGCCGAGATCGGCCTGCCGGTGGTCGTCTCCAGCGCCCTGGAGACCTCGGTGGGGATCGCCGCCGGGGTGGCCCTGGCGGCCGCCCTGCCCGAGCTGCCGTACGCGTGCGGGTTGAACACCGTACGACTGCTCGCCGACGACCTGGTCGACGATCCGCTGGTGGCCCGCGGCGGTCGCCTGCCTGTTCGATCGGTCGCGCCCTCGTCCGAGCGCCTGGCCGAGCACGCCGCCGATGCCGACACGGACGGGTTCTGGCAGGCTCGTCTGGAAGGGACGCGGCGGCGAGCCGCGGCGCACCGGCTGCCGAGGGGAGACGACCGTGGGTGACTCCTCCCGCTGCGCCCAGCTGGTGGTCACCGAGCTGCTCGGCGCCGGGGTGCAGGAGGTCGTGCTGTCCCCGGGGTCGCGGAGCGCGCCCTTGGCGTACGAGCTGTTCGAGGCCGACAAGATCGGACTGCTCCGGCTGCACGTGCGCATCGACGAGCGGACCGCCGGATTCCTCGCGCTCGGTCTGGCCAAGGCCTCGGAACGACCGGTCGCGGTGGTGACCACGTCGGGGACGGCCGCCGCCAACCTGCACCCGGCCGTGTTGGAGGCCTTCCACAGCCACGTCCCGTTGGTGGCGATGACCGCGGACCGACCGCGCGCGGCCCGGTTCGCCGGCGGCAACCAGACCACCGACCAGGCCGGGCTGTTCTCCCGCCACGTCCGCGCCGAGACCCAGATCGACGACGCGCCGTCGACGCCTCGGTCCTGGCGGTTCGAGCTGGGACGGGTGCTGACGGCCGCGACCGGCGCGCGATCCGGGAACCCCGGACCGGTGCACGTCAACCTGTCGTTCAGCGAGCCGTTGGTGCCGGGCGTGGAGTCGGCGCCGATCCAGCCCGAGCTGCTGGTGACCCCGCGCGTGACCCGGCCCGATCCGGTCGACCTGCCGGTCGGACCGCAGACCCTGGTGGTTGCGGGAGCCTTGTCCCCGACCGCGGGTGCGGCCGCCCGGGCGTTCGCCGAGCAGGCCGATCTGCCGCTGCTGGCGGAGCCGGTCAGCAACGCCCGTGGCGGACCGAACGCGCTGGCCACCGGCCGGTTGCTGCTGCGGACGGGGTTGGGGGAGGAGATCGAGCGGGTGGTGATGTTCGGTCACCCGACGTTGGCCCGCCCGGTGCTGCGCCTGCTCGGGCGGGAGGACATCGAGCTCGTCGTGGTGGCGTCCACGGCCGAGTGGATCGATCCCGGCACCAACGCCCGGCTGGTGACCGATGCCGTGGCTCTGGACCCGGCCGGCGACGGTTGGCGGGATCGGTGGACCGAGGCCGATGAGGCGATGTCGGCTCGGCTGGCGGAGGTGCTGGACGGGCTCGCCTACCTCAGCGGGCCGGTGGTCGCCGCTCGTCTCTGGACGGCACTGGGAGCCGCGGACACCCTGGTCGTCGGCTCGTCCTCACCCGTCCGGGACCTCGATCTGGCACCGGTCACTGCCGAGCCGCCGACCGTGTACGCCAACCGCGGCCTGGCCGGCATCGACGGGACGATCTCCACCGCGATCGGGGTGGGGCTGGTGGTCGAGCGGCCGACGCATGCGCTGGTCGGCGACGAGACCTTCCTGCACGACATCACCGGGCTGATCGTCGGTCGGCACGAGCAGCGACCCGACCTGCGGATCGTGGTGGCCAACGACAACGGCGGTGCCATCTTCGCCACCCTCGAGCACGGTCACCCGATCCAGTCGGGCGCCTACGAGCGGATCTTCGGTACGCCGCACGACATCGACCTGGAGCGGCTGGCCACCTCCACCGGGGCGGGCTACCGCCGGGTGGAGACGGGGGAGGAGCTGGCCGAGGTGCTGGCCGAGCCGCCGCTGGGCATCGAGGTGGTGGAGGCCGTGATCGACCGACGCCTGCGGCGCACGCTCGACAACGAGATCGGCTCGCTCACCGTCACGGTCTGAACCGGCGCGTGACAGCGTCGCCGCTGTCGCCCGTCCCCCGACCGCCGCAGCCGTACGTTTTCCGACCACGGACGGCTGTCGCGCGGCCCTGACCGCCGCAGCCGTACGTTTTCCGACCACGGACGGCTATTGCGCGGCCCTGACCGCCGCAGCCGTACGTCTTCCGACCACGGACGGCTATCGCGTGGCCCTGACCACCGCAGCCGCACGTTCTCCCTCAGCCGGGCGACTGCCCATCGGTCAGCTGGATGAGTCCCGCGTCCGTGACACGGAACCCGCAGGCCCGAGGGGGTCGAGGTGCCGACGCTGCTGCTGCAGGGTTCACAGACCCGGGACCCGATGCCGGTGACGATGGATGCCCTGGCCGCCGCCCTACCGGTCGCACCACGGCGGGTCATCTTGGCGGGTGCCTCGCACTTCGCCTCGCACACGGCACCCGCGGCGTTCGCCGACGCCGTTCGGTCGTTGGTCGGGGGTCACTGACCTGCACCCGTCGGAGGCCGGCCGAACCTGCTCGACCAGGGCTCAGGCGGGCCCCCGATCGGCTACGCCGTGCCGCGATGCAGGGCCACGATCCCGGTGGACAGGTTCCGCCAGGCGACGTCCTGCCAGCCGGCATGCTGCATCACGGTGGCCAGTCCTGCCTGGTCGGGCCAGCCGAGGATCGACTCGGCCAGGTACTCGTAGGCCACCGGGTTCGAGCTGACGATCCGCGCGATCCGCGGGATGGCCGCCACCAGGTAGTTGCGGTAGAGCACCCGGAACGGTGTCCAGGTCGGGTTGGAGAACTCGCAGACCACCAGCCGGCCGCCCGGCCGGGTCACGCGCCGCATCTCGATCAGGGCGGCGGCGGTGTCGGACACGTTGCGCAGTCCGAAGGAGATGGTCACGGCGTCGAAGCTGTCGTCGGCGTACGGCAGCTGGAGACCGTCGCCGGCCACGAAGGCCAGCCACGGGCTGCGGCGCTTGCCGACGGTCAGCATGCCGAGCGAGATGTCGGTCGGCACCACGAAGGCCCCGGCCGCCGCGAAGGGCTCGCTCGAGGTGCCGGTCCCGGCCGCGAGGTCCAGCACCCGGTCCCCGGCCCGCGGAGCGACCGCCTCCAGCACCAGCTTCCGCCAGGCCCGGTCCTGACCGAGCGACAACACGTCGTTGGCCAGGTCGTAGCGCTCGGCGACCCGGTCGAACATGGCCGCGACCTCGGTCCGGCCCTTGTCCAGACTGGCCCGGGCTCCCCGACCCGACGCCGAGTTGTCAGCGTGGGTGGTGGTCATGGCCGCCACCGGTGCGGACAACTCGGCGAAGGGAGAGGGTTCACGACGCTCAGCCTGCCACGGCTCAGAGCTTGACTCCGGCCACGATCGGCATGGTGGGAGTGGTCGAGCCCTCGGCCGGCTCGATGGTGACCGCCAGCTGCTGGGCGTCCTCCAGCGGGCCGTCGTCCATCCACTGGGTCACGTCCCCGCCCTGATCGACCAGGGCATTGGGCGTGATCTGGGACGCGCCGATCATCCACAGCTGATAGGCCTTGCCGTCGCCCGGCGAGGGGACGTTGTCACCCAGGAACAGCGCCTGGTCCCGCTCCTTCGACACCACGAAGGAGACGGGCGCACCGTTCATGGTGGTCGCGTACACCTTGGCGTCAGGTGCGGTCAGCAGCTCGTTGACCTGCTGGGTCGCCACCTGCTGGTTCTGTTGGTTGCCGCGGAGCACGGACACCCATCCACCCAGACCGACGACCAGGACGAGGGCCGCAGCCACGAGGCCGGTCAGGATCCGGCGGGTACGCCGCTGCCGCCGGACTGCGAGCTCGTCCAGCTGCCGACGATCCACCGTCGCCTCGGGGTCCAGCTGCGGAAGGCCCCGGGAAGACACCTGTCCTCGGGCCGCGGGCGTCGGGGACTCCGTCGAGGCCCACCAACCCGGCGAGACCGGTGAACCCGGCGTCTCCACCGGCTGCTCGGGCGGCAGCGGTCGTACTGTCGCGATCTGCCACAGGACCGCAGTCCGCAGGCTCGGTGGTGGCGTGGCCTCGGACAGCCAGGTCAGCTCGGCCGCCGTCTCGGTGAACTCGGCCACCTCGCGGCGACAGCTCTCGCAGCCCTCCAGATGCTGTTCGAAGACGGTGCGCTCGTCATCGTCCAAAGCGTCGGCGACGTACGCGCCGACGGCCCCGTGAGGATCGTGCACGTACGGGTCGTAGCCCTGTGAGTCAGACATCTTGCACCTCCTCCCGTCTGGACGCCGCGGTCATGCTTCAACCCCGAGCGTGTCTCGTAGCCCGATCAAGCCGTCTCGGATCCGCGTCTTGACGGTGCCGAGTGGCAGCTTCAGCAGCCCGGCCACCTCACGGTGGGTGTAGCCACCGAAGTAGGCCAGACTGACCGCCTCCCGCTGCACCGCGGTCAGCGAATCCATTCCCTTGCGTACGCGCTCGGTGTCGAGCCGGTGCTCGAGCGTGTCCCAGACCTTGTCGTGCGGTGTCTCCGCGTCGAGCCGGGCCCAGTCGGTGTCCCGTCTGGTCTCGCTGACCGTCGACCGCACCCGGTCGACAGCCCGGCGGTGCGCGATGGTGACCATCCACGACATCACGCTGCCGCGCTCGGTGGAGAACCGGCTGGCGAGCCGCCAGATCTCCACGTACACCTCCTGGGTGACCTCCGCCGCCAGGTCCGGAGACCTGAGCACCTTCAGCACGACGCCGTAGATCCGGCTGGAGGTGGCGTCGTACAGCTCGGCGAAGGCCTCCTCCTGACCGCGTGCGGAGCGGTCGAGGAGGTCGGCCAGTCGGGCCGCCTGGCGCAGACGTCCCCCGACGTCTGCATCGGCGGGCTCCCCGACGCCCTCCGGCCCGACTGACCTGGTCACAGACTGATCCTCTCAGTGTTTCTCCGGATTGCGGCGGGCCGCTCGCCGGGTGCGATGAGAATCAGGACTTCGGCAGCAGCACCTTGTCGATGATGTAGACGGTCGCATTGGCGGTCTGCACGTTGCCGCAGACGACCATGGCCTCGCCGTTCACCGTGAAGCTCTCACCGGAACCCTTGACGGTGATGGGCTGCGCCTTGTTCAGCGTCTGGTGCTCGCCGGCCAGCTGGTCGGGAGAGAGCCGTCCGGCCACCACGTGAGCGGTCAGCACGTCGGTCAGCAGACCCTTCGGGTCGCCCAGCGCCTTCTTCAGGGTGGCCGGGTCCATCGCGGCGAACGCGTCGTTGGTCGGGGCGAACACCGTGATGTTGTCGGTGGTGTTCAGCGTGTCGACGAGACCGGCGGCCTTGACCGCGGTGACCAGGGTGGACAGGGCGGGGTTGTTGCTCGCCGCGGTGGCGACCGGATCCTGGGACATGCCGTCGAAGGAGCCCTTGCCGGTCTTCGGGATGGAGGCGCAGGCGGTGCCGAACGGCTCGGTCATCGAGCCCGCCGATGCCGAGGGGCTGGCCGGTGCCGACATCGACGGGCTGCTCATCGGAGCAGACGAGGTGCCGCCGGCGGGAGCGGCGGCGTTGCTGTCCATGCCACAGGCGGCCGCGCTGAGCGGCAGCAGGATCGCAGCGGTCAGGGCAGCGAAGCGGGTCGCGTTCTTTCGGGTCTTCATCGTGATCATGACGTGTCCTCCGGTGATTGAACGTCCCCGGTGGGGTCGTCTCACAGAAGGATTCGGAGCCTGGGGGCTGCCGGATGGCCGATGGCCGGATTTTCTTTCGCTGTGGGGATCGAGCTCGGGTGGGGCCCCGGTCGCCGGGCCCGTCCGGACTACAGTTCGAGGGATTTCGTCCGTGAGCTCAGCGACACCACAGGAGTCACCTCAGATGCACCGCCGTGTTGCGTTCACCCTCGCCGCCGGCGTCGCGGCCGCCACCTTCGCCCTCGCGGGCTGCGGGGGCGTGCAGCCGTCGGCGCCACCTTCGGCGGCGACGCAGCCGTCGGCGGAGAGCAGCCCGGCGACCACGACGAGCGCCACGACGACGCCCAGTACGTCGACCACCCCGAACCAGAAGCCCGGAGACGACGGGGACAAGCCGTCGAAGCAGGAGATCGTGGCCGGGCTGTCGACGTTCTACCGGCAGACCCAGGGACTGTCGGCCGACAAGGCCGACAAGTTCGCGGTGTGCATGGTCGACAAGACGTACGACAAAGCCAAGCCGGCGACCCTCGAAGCGATGCGGGACGGGGATACGAGCAAGATCGCCATGAGCGACGCCGGGCTGGTCGCCGAAGCCGGTTTCACCTGCCAGTCCGCGATCGCGTAGTCCGCGGCGGCACCCTGAAACTGTGCCGTTCGGGGGCGACGCGTCACCGCGGTGACGGTGGTCGTGGGCGGGATCCGCTGGCGCGAGGGGGCAGAATCGCCCTCATGGCCAAACGCACCACCGTGCTCAAGGTGTCGGGGCTGAAGCGCGCCTTCGGCTCCAACACCATCTTCGACGGGTTCAACCTCGAGGTGCGGGCGGGTGAGGCCATCGCTCTGACCGGACGCAACGGCGCCGGCAAATCCACCCTGCTGCGCTGCTTGGTCGGAGCCGACCGACCCGATGACGGCACCATCGACGTGCTCGGCACGCCGATGTCGGAGACCTCCCCGGAGATCCGTCGCAACGTGGCCACCGTCATCGACGACCTCGACTTCTTCCCCGACCTCAGCGTCGTGGAGCACCTCGACCTGCTGGCCCGGGCGCACGGGCAGGACGACCCGGACGCGATGGTCGACGAGGTGCTCGACGAGGTGCAGCTGGTCCCGCAGGCGGGTCAGCTGCCCGGCACGCTGTCCTCGGGTCAGCGTCGCCGGCTCGCCCTGGCCACGGCCTTCGTCCGGCCGCGCAAGCTGCTGATCATGGACGAGCCCGAGCAGCGGCTCGACGTCGAGGGTGTCGCGTGGCTGTCCCAGCGCCTGCAAGCCGAACGGAAGAGTGGGCTGGCGATCGTGTTCGCCAGCCACGAGCCGTCCCTGGTCGAGTCGGTCGCCACCCGGGTCGTCCGGCTCGGCCAGGCGTGACGAGCATGACCGACACCACCGGAGACGCCGTCCCCCCAGCCGGAGGCGACCGATCTCCCGAGTATCCCGAGTACCCCGCGCACCACGACGCCGGCTTCGAGGGACCCGAGGAGCCCACCCACCTAGCTGTTCCCTCGGCCGCGGAGCTGAAGGGCCTGATCCGGGACTGGCGCAAGGGGCGGGCCACCCGCAACCTGTGGGAGGCGTTCTCGGACGCCTACATCGCCGTGATCGCCGCGCTGATGATCGGCGGCGCGATGGTCAACGTGGTCATTCGCGCCCAGCGGGTGGTCTCCGAATGCAGCTCGGAGTCGTGCCTGTCCGCTCGGACCGTGCTGCCGTGGGCGGCCTTGGCCCTGTCGGTGGCCCTGGCCCTGGCCGTCTCCCGGTTGTTCGGGCCGGTGCTGGCCTCGGCCGCCGAGGGCTTCTGGCTGCTCGACACCCCGGTGCGGCGGGCCCGCCTGCTCGGCCCACGGCTGGTCGCGGCCCTGGTGGCGGCGCTGGTGGTGGGAGCCCTGGTCGGCGGGGCGATCACCGCCCTGACCGGTGGATCGGTCGTCGGCATCATCGTCTGGTCGGCAGCGACCGCGCTGGCCGCGATGTCGGCCGTCTCCTGCGCCGCCGCCCAGCAGGGCGCCGAGCATCATCGGCTGACGGCGGTGGCGACCTACCTGTTCGCCGTCCTCGGGGTGGCGTCGCTGGTGTCGGTGGTCGGCATCGCGGCCGGCTGGTTCAGCCTCGGCATCAGCGACGACGTCGACGCCGAGATCGGGTACGCCGTCATCGCGGTGGCGGCCGTGCTGCTCGCGGTCAGCCTGGTGCTGGCGATCCGCCGGTTGGGCCGCATCCGGCGTACCCGGCTGGTCAGTGGTGGCGCCCTGGTCCGGGGCATCTCCGGTGCCTTCTTCGCCCTCGACTTCGGGCTCGCGCGGGACATCGTGGTCGAGCGTCGGGCGGTCGCGGTCGGGTCGGTGCGGCCCAAGCGAGGGCGCGGGCTCGGGCGGCAGGCGCTGGTCTGGCGGGAGTGGCAGCGGCTGCTCCGCTTCCCGCAGCCGCTGTTCATGCTGGCCATCACCCTCGTCGTCCCGTACGCCTGCGACGCCTTGGGGATGAGCACGCTGACCCCGGTGGTGGCGGCGCTGGCCCTCTTCGGCGCGAGCGTGCCGCTGCTCGGTGGCCTGCGGGTGCTGACCCGAACCGGTGGGCTGTCGCGCTGTCTGCCGTTCTCGCTGGCCCAGCTCAAGATCTCCGCGATCACCGTGCCGGCCATCCTGGTCGCGGCCTGGGCCGTGCTGACCACCCCGGCCTACCTGGGCTTCGGCGACGGTGCTGTCGGGCGGACCGCCAGCGAAGCCGGGTTGATGGCGATCGCCACCGGCGCCGCCGGGCTGCTGGCCGCGGTCCGCTGGGTCCAGGCCAAGGGTCCCGACTTCAGCGCGCCGATGATCTCGACGCCGTCGGGGGCATTCCCACCCGGACTGATGTCCAACGTGTTCCGCGGCTTCGACGTCTGCCTGATCGCCACCGCGCCGATGCTGCTCGGCTTCTCGCCGATGTGGTCACTCGCGATCTGCGGCATCGCCGCCCTGATCCTGCTCAACTCGATGGACGCGGAGTCGATGCGGGCCCGGCAGGCCGAGCAGCAGCGCCAGCTGGACCAGGCCAAGAAGCAGCGGGCGGCCGCCTCGGCCACACAGCAGCAGAAGAAGCGCTAGCGGTCGTGACCCACTAGCCCGGCTCAGTCCGCGCTGAACTGGATCTGGTGCCAGCCGCGGGCGCCGCTGGGGAACACCTTGGTGCGCTCCTCCGGCTGGACCTTGCCGGTGCCGTCGGTGGCGCGGACCTGGGCGGTGTGCCGGCCGCCCGGACCGTCGTAGCGGTAGGACCACTGGCGCCAGGTGTCGATGCCGGCGGTGTCGGCCAGCTTCACGTCCTGCCAGTCTCCGTCGTCGATCCGGATCTCGACCTTGTCGATGCCGCGGTGCTGGGCCCAGGCGGTGCCGCCGATCATCTTGCTTGCGCCCAGGGTGCCGAGCGACGTCGGCACCTCGATCTTGCTCTGGGTCAGCACGGGAGCGTCGGTCGCCCACTCACGTTCGGTCCAGTACGCCGTCCGCTCCGCGTAGGTGGTGAACTCGATCCGCTCCAGCCACTTGGTGGCGGACACGAAGCCGAACAGTCCGGGCACGACCATCCGCGCCGGGAACCCGTGGGCGTCGGGCAGCGGCTGTCCGTTCATGCCGACCGCGATCATGGCGTCCCGGCCGTCGCTGACGGCGGCGTACGGGGTCGAGCAGGTGTAGCCGCTGTCGGAGGAGTAGCTGAACACCTGGTCGACGCCGGGCTTGACCCCGACCCGGTCGAGGATCTCGCTGAACGGCACCCCGAGCCACCGGGCCGAGCTGACGTACTGTCCACCGACCTCGTTGGAGACGCAGGCCACCGTGATGTCCCGCTCGATCATCGGCAGCTCGAGCAGCTGGTCGTAGCTGAGCTCCAGCGGGCGGTCGACGCCGCCGTCGATGGTCAGCTTCCAGGTGCCGACGTCGACCCGCGGTGTGACCAGGGAGATGTCCACCCGGTAGAAGGCGTCGTTGGGGGTGGTGAACGTCTGCACCCCGGCCACCTGGACACCGTCGGGGACGGGCGGCGCCGCCGACCTGGGCCGCGGCAGCCGGATCAGCTCGCGGGCCGCCAATCGGGTGCGGTTGACGGCTTCGCCGACCCCGGCACCGACGGCGGCGAGAACGCCGACCCCGGCCAGGGTGGCGATGAACCGGCGTCGCGATCCGTCGCTGATGGTGGGTGAGTCCGTAGGGTCCGCTGCGGCGGTAGGAGGCTGTGAGGCCCGGGTGATCAGGGCCAGCGAGGCCACTCCGACCGCTCCGGCCACGATCGACGGCACAGCGCTCCAGACCCCGCCGGAGGCGAGGCCGGCACGGAGGAGCGCCGCCCCCGATCCGACGAGGCCCAGAGCACCGATGGCCACCAACGCCGTGCGTGGACGCCGCCAGGCCAGCAGGCCGATCCCAGCAGCCGCGACCAGCAGCACGATCCCGATCCCGCTGATGAGAACCGGTTTGTCCCAGTTTCCCAGCAGTCGGACCGCGATCTCCTTCACCGGCGTCGGTGCCGCATCCACCGCCACGGAGCCGACGGCGATCAGCGGCGAAGCCGCCGGTCGCGACATCGCCGCAGCCACAGCGTGGCCGACCCCGAGCGCCGCCAACGCGGACAGCACCCCGGCCAGTGCCTGCGTCGACTTCCGTGGCGTTCCCATGACTCTCATTCGGAGCGAGCGGTCGTGCGGATGGCTGTGACGGGGGCGGAGATACGCTGCCAAGGTGAGCAGTCCCGGCCCGTACCCGCCCCGGCTCTACGCCCGTACGGTCGAGATCGACGATCCGGGTCCGCTCGCTGCCCTGCTGCCCGGCCAGGATGCGTACGCCTGGGTGCGGCGGGGCGAGGGGATGGTCGGCTGGGGTGAGGTGGTCCGCAGCAAGCCGTCCTCGGTGGCCGAGGCCGAGGACTGGTGGACCGGTCTGGTGTCCCAGGTGGTGTCGGTGAGCGACCTGGATCACACCCCGGGTGCGGGTTTCATGGCGTTCGGCAGCTTCGTGTTCGATCCGGCCACGACCGCGGCCCGATCGACCATGGTGGTGCCCCGCACCGTGCTCGGCCGCCGCAACGGACGCGCCTGGATGACCCAGATCGGCACCTCCTTCGTGCACGACGACACCCTGCCGACGGTCGCGCCGCCGCTCGCTCCCCGCGACATCTCCTACGCCGACGGTGGGTTGACCGGTCCGCAGTGGGAGGCGGCGGTCGCCGAGGCGGTCAGCCGGATCACCGCCGGTGAGCTGGAGAAGGTGGTGCTGGCCCGGGACCTGCTGGCCCGAGCGAGCGAGCCGATCGATCCGCGCTGGATCCTGGCCCGGCTGGCGGAGCGGTACGAGCGCTGCTGGAGCTATCTGGTCGACGGTCTGGTGGGCGCCACCCCCGAGATGCTGCTGCGCCGGGAGAACGGCCTGGTCACCTCGCGGGTGCTGGCCGGCACGATCCAGCGCAGCGGCGACAACACCCGCGACCTGGCCTCGGCGGCCGCACTGGCCAGGTCCAGCAAGGACCTGGAGGAGCACGAGTACGCGGTGGCCTCGGTGGCGGACGCGTTGGCGCCGTACTGCTCCGGGATGAACGTGCCGGATGCCCCGTACGTGCTCGAGCTGCCGAACGTCCTCCACCTGGCCACCGACGTGACCGCCGTGGCCGGACCCGAGCGCACGTCGCTGGGACTCGCGGCGGCGCTGCACCCGAGCGCGGCCGTCTGCGGCACCCCCACCGAGACGGCCCGGGAGACCCTGGCCGAGCTCGAGCACCTGGATCGGGAGCGGTACGCCGGACCGGTCGGCTGGATCGACGCCCAGGGCGACGGCGAGTGGGGGATCGCGCTGCGCTGCGGCATCGTCGACGAGACCGACCCCCGCCAGATCCGCCTGTTCGCCGGCTGCGGCGTGGTGGCCGGGTCCGACCCCCAGGCCGAGCTGACCGAGTCGAACGCCAAGCTCGTGCCGATGCGCGACGCCCTCGGCTGAGCCGGACGGTGCCCCCGCCCCCACGTGTCACGGCGATCGTGCTGGCCGGTGGTGAGTCGCGTCGCTTCGGCAGCGACAAGCTGAGCGCCGACGTGGCGGGTCGGGCGCTGCTGGAGATCGCGCTGGACGGACTCCCCGACGGCTGGGGGGTCGCGGTGGTCGGTCCACCGCGGCAGCTCCCCCGTGAGGTCACGTTCCTGCGCGAGGAACCGCCGGGTGGCGGCCCGGCAGCAGGACTGATCACCGGCCTGATCTGGGCGTTGACCAGCGACGTCGAGACGATCGTCACCCTGCCCGGCGATGCGCCCGGGGGTGGTCGGGCAGCCGTGCTGCTGCGGGCCGAGCTCGCTCGGCAGGAGCGCGATGCCGTGGTCGGGGTCGACGGATCGGGGCGTGATCAGGTCCTGCAGCTCGGCCTGCGGCCGGCGGCCGCCCGGCTCCTGGTCGAGCTGGCGGGGCCCGATCGGGGCCGCGACCAGTCCGTGCGTCGGCTGGTGACGACACTGACCCCGGGACGGCTCGCGCTGCCCGACCACCTCTGCGCCGACATCGACACCGCCGACCAGCTGAGGCATTTTCGCAACCTCCGCCGCACGTAATTCGCTGACGGATTTCTTGTCTGGCAAGGGAATCCTCGCGACGCGGTCCGCCCCCCGAATGACGCTCGGGGCGTCCGAGTCGTAGGGTAGGTTCGCAGAGTTCGTGAAGGTTTTCACGAGCGCGCCAACCCCCACTCTGTTCACCGCCGACGCCCCAGGAGGGACGATGTCTGTCGAGGCCGACGTCCTCGTCGTGGGCGCCGGACCTGCCGGCTCGGCCACGGCGACGCACCTCGCGCGTCGTGGGCTGGACGTCGCCCTGCTGGAGAAGTCGCAGTTCCCGCGGGAGAAGGTGTGCGGTGACGGGCTCACGCCGCGCGCCACCCGGCAGCTGATCCGCCTCGGCATCGACACCAGCGAGCGGGCCGGCTGGTTGCACAACAAGGGCCTGCGGATCTACGGCGGGTCCACCACACCGTTCGAGCTGCCCTGGCCCGAGCTCGCCGACTTCCCGTCGTACGGACTGGTTCGTCCCCGCTCCGACTTCGACGACCTGCTGGCTCGCAACGCGGTGGCCGCCGGCGCGAAGCTGTACGAGCTCTGCAACGTGACCGCACCGATCCTCGACGACCGCACCGGCCGCATCGTCGGCGTGACCACCAGGGACGGCGAAGAGTTCCGCGCTCCGCTGGTCGTGGCCGCCGACGGCAACTCGACCCGACTGAGTCTGGCGATGGGGCTGGCCAAGCGTGACGACCGGCCGATGGGCGTGGCCGTGCGCACCTACTACCGCAGCCCGCGGCACCTCGACGACCACCTCGAGTCCTGGCTGGAGCTCTGGGGCGGCACGCCCGGGCAGAGCGACCTGCTACCCGGTTACGGCTGGATCTTCGGCATGGGTGACGGCACCTGCAACGTCGGTCTGGGCGTGCTCAACACGTCCTCGGCCTTCGGGAAGACCGACTACAAGGACCTGCTCAAGCGGTGGCTGGACAACACCCCGGAGGAGTGGGGTTTCCGCGACGAGAACATGACCACCAAGGTGATGGGTGCGGCCCTGCCGATGGGTTTCAACCGCACCCCGCACTACACCAGGGGCCTGCTGCTGGTCGGTGACGCCGGCGGCATGGTCAACCCGTTCAACGGCGAGGGCATCGCGTACGCGATGGAGTCGGCCGAGCTGGCCGCGGACGCGATCGCCGAGGCGCACTACCGCGGGGTCGGCACCAGCACGGCGGAGCGGGCGCTGCAGGGGTACCCGGCGCAGCTCAAGGCGGATCTCGGTGGCTACTACACCCTCGGCAACGTGTTCGTGAAGCTGATCGGCAACCCTCGGGTGATGTCCATCTGCACGAAGTACGGGCTGCCCCGCAAGACCTTGATGCGGTTCACCCTGAAGCTGCTGGCCAACCTGCACGACAGCCGGGACGGGGACGCCATGGACAAGATCATCAACGCGCTCTGTCGGATCGCCCCCGCAGCATGAGTGACAGCAGCATGAGAGACAGCAACGGCCGCCTGAGCGGGCGAGGAGTGGTGTGGTGAACCCCTACCTGGGCATCGTGATCATGCTGGCGCTCGCGTCGGCGTTCGTCGGGCTGACCATCGTCACCTCCATGCTGGTGGGTCCGGGCCGCTACAACCGGGCCAAGTACGACTCGTACGAGTGCGGCATCCAGCCGACCCCGCAGCCCCTGGGCGGCGGCCGCTTCCCGGTGAAGTACTACATCACCGCCATGCTCTTCATCATCTTCGACATCGAGATCGTCTTTCTTTATCCCTGGGCGGTCTCGTTCGACCAGATGGGGACCTTCGCGCTGGTGGAGATGGTGCTGTTCGTGATCACCGTCTTCCTGGCCTACCTCTACGTGCTGCGTCGCGGCGGACTCGAGTGGGACTGATCATGAACTCAGAGCTCCAGACCTACCCCCGGGAAGGAGATCACCATGGGCGTTGAGGAGAAGCTCCCCACCGGCGTGCTGCTGACGACGATGGAGGGTCTGTTCGGTTACATGCGTAGTGCCTCGTTCTGGCCGGCGACCTTCGGGCTCGCCTGCTGCGCGATCGAGATGATGACCTACGGCGCGCCGCGCTACGACTCCGGTCGGTGGGGCCAGGAGGTCTTCCGGGCCTCTCCGCGGCAGGCCGATCTGATGATCGTCGCCGGCCGGGTCAGCCAGAAGATGGCCCCGGTGCTGCGGCAGATCTACGACCAGATGCCCAACCCCAAGTGGGTCCTCGCGATGGGTGTCTGCGCCAGCACCGGCGGCATGTTCAACAACTACGCGATCGTCCAGGGCGTCGATCACGTGGTGCCGGTGGACATGTACCTGCCCGGGTGCCCGCCGCGTCCGGACATGCTGATCGACGCGATGTTCAAGCTGCGGGACAAGGTCGCGCACACGCCCGTCGGCCTGAACGCGATCGCGGCCGACGAGGCCGCCGAGGCGCGCCAGCTGGAGGCGCCGGCCGCCCACGAGCTGAAGGGTCTGCTGCGTTGAGTGAGAAGCCGACCGAGCCGGCCGGTCCGCACAACGAGTCGGACGCTCAGGCGCCGATCAAGGGTGCGGTGCCGGAGGGGGAGTCCGCCCCGGACGCCGGGACCAAGTCGGAGTCGGCCACCGGCGCCCCGGCCGATGTGGCCAGCGATCAGTCCGAGGCCGAGGTGTCGACCGCCGAGGGTGCCGTCGAGCGGTCCGGGGCCAGCGCCGAGGTGATCGAGACCCGGCAGGGCATGTTCGGTGTGCACGGCACCGGTGACACCTCCGGCTACGGCGGTCTGACCCGGACGATCGAGTTCCCGGCCGCGTCGCTGCCCCCGTACGGAGGGTGGTGGGACCAGGTCAACGACCGGATCGGTCAGGTCATGTCGGGCTACTCCGACGTGATCACCAAGGTCGTCGTCCACCGGGGCGAGATCACCTTCCACGTCGCCCGCGAGCACCTGGCCACGCTGGCGCAGCAGCTGCGGGACGACGCCCATCTGCGGTTCGAGTTCTGCAGCAGCGTGTCCGGTGTCAACTACCCGGCCGACAAGGGCGCGGAGCTGCACGCGGTCTACCACCTGCAGTCGATGACCCACAACCGTCGGATCCGGCTCGAGGTCTCCTGCCCCGACGACGACCCCCACATCCCGTCGGTGGTACCGACCTACCCGACCGCCGACTGGCATGAGCGGGAGACCTGGGACTTCTTCGGGATCATCTTCGACGGTCACCCGGCCCTGACCCGGATCCTGATGCCCGACGACTGGCCCGGCCACCCGCAGCGCAAGGACTACCCCCTCGGCGGCATCCCGGTGGAGTACAAGGGCGCCACCATCCCGCCCCCGGACGAGCGGAGGAGCTACTCATGAGTGGAACTGGTACGACCACAGACCCGTACGGCGCCTTCACCGAAGACGCCGAAGGGCAGGTCTACACCGTCACCGGTCAGGACTGGGACGCCCTGGTCGCCGATCAGGCGGAGCGGGGTGACGAGCGGATCGTCGTCAACATGGGTCCGCAGCACCCGTCCACCCACGGCGTGCTCCGGCTGATCCTGGAGATGGAGGGTGAGTCGGTCACCGAGGCCCGCTGCGGCATCGGCTACCTGCACACCGGCATCGAGAAGAACATGGAGTTCCGCACCTGGACCCAGGGTGTGACGTTCTGCACCCGGATGGACTACCTGGCTCCGCTGCACAACGAGGCCACCTACTGCCTCGGGGTCGAGCGGCTGCTGGACATCGAGGACCAGATCCCCGAGAAGGCGAACGTCATCCGGGTGCTGATGATGGAGCTCAACCGGATCTCCTCGCACCTGGTCTGCATCGCCACCGGGGGCATGGAGATCGGGGCCCTCACGGTGATGACCATCGGCTTCCGGGAGCGGGAGAAGGTGCTGGACGCCCTCGAGCTGATCACCGGGCTGCGGATGAACCACGCCTACATCCGGCCCGGCGGGGTGGCCCAGGACCTGCCGCCGAACGCCCTGCCCCACCTGCGGGATCTCGTGTCCTGGTTGAAGAAGCACCTGCCGGAGTACGCCGACTTCTGCAACGCCAACCCGATCTTCATCGGTCGGTTGTCCGGCGTCGGCCACCTGGATCTGGCCGGCTGTCTGGCCCTGGGCATCAGCGGACCGACCCTGCGCTCCACCGGCTACGACTGGGACCTGCGCAAGAAGCAGCCCTACTGCGGCTACGAGACCTACGACTTCGAGGTCCAGACCTGGGACACCAGCGACGCGTACGGTCGGTTCCGGATCCGGCTCAACGAGATGTGGGAGAGCGTCAAGATCATCGAGCAGTGCATCGCGCGGCTGGAGAAGATGGAGGGCGATCCGATCATGGTCGCCGACGGCAAGATCGCCTGGCCGGCGCAGCTGTCCATCGGCAGCGACGGGATGGGCAACTCCAACGAGCACCTGAAGCACATCATGGGTGAGTCGATGGAGGCGTTGATCCACCACTTCAAGCTCGTCACCGAGGGCTTCCGAGTCCCGCCGGGTCAGGCATACGTGCCGATCGAGAGCCCCCGTGGCGAGCTCGGCGCCCACGTCGTCTCCGATGGCGGCACCCGTCCGTTCCGCGTGCACTTCCGGGATCCGAGCTTCGTCAACCTGCAGGCGATGCCGGCGTTGTGCGAGGGCGCCATGGTCTCCGACGTGGTCGTCGCGGTGGCCAGTCTCGACCCGGTGATGGGAGGAGTCGACCGATGAGTCTGACCGAGCCCACGCCGCCGAGTGAGCCGGGGCGGTCGAACGGGCACGCGGGCGGTGACATCGCGAGCGAGGAGCTGGTCGGACAGCTGACCAGCGGAGAGGCTCCGCGGCACGGGCACTTCACCACCCACTTCGACGAGGCCAGCATCGATCACTCCGTCCAGGGGACGGCGATCGAGGAGAAGACGATCGAGGAGCTGTACCTGATCGCCGCCCGTTACCCGCAGGCGCGGTCCGCGCTGCTGCCGATGCTGCACCTGGTGCAGAGCGTCGAGGGTCGGGTGACGCCGCGGGGGATCGAGGTGTGCGCGGAGATCCTGGGCATCAGCACGGCCGAGGTCAGCGGGGTGGCCACGTTCTACACGATGTACAAGCGCCGCCCGGTGGGGGAGTACCACGTCGGGGTCTGCACCACGGCGCTCTGCGCGATCATGGGCGGGGACGAGGTCTACGCCCGACTCCAAGACCATCTCGGGATCGGCAACGACGAGACGACCGACGACGGCAAGATCACGCTGGAGCACCTGGAGTGCAACGCGGCCTGCGACTTCGCGCCGGTGATGATGGTCAACTGGGAGTTCTTCGACAACACCACGCCGCAGAAGGCGTGCGAGGTCGTCGACCAGCTGCGGGCCGGCGAGACGGTGACGGCCACCCGGGGGGCGCGGGTGTGCACCTGGCGCGAGTCCGAGCGGGTGCTGGCCGGGTTCTCCGACAACCGGGCCGACGAGGGTCCGACGTCCGGGCCCGAGTCCCTGCTGGGGTTGCGGATCGCGGCCGAGAAGGGCTGGTCCGCGCCGCCGGTGCCGGGACGCGACCAGACCGTGGTCGAGGAGTCTGGGCGCGAGGGGGAGGAGAACCATGGTTGACCTGTTGACCCCGGTGCTCACCGCCAACTGGGGCGATGAGCGGGCCTGGAAGCTGCACAACTACGAGCGCCGTGGCGGCTATGAAGGGCTGCGCAAGGCGCTGAGCATGGCGCCCGCCGAGGTGGTCGCCGAGGTCAAGGACTCGGGTCTGCGGGGTCGTGGCGGCGCCGGCTTCCCGACCGGGATGAAGTGGAGCTTCATCCCGCAGGACAACCCGAAGCCCAAGTACCTCGTGGTCAACGCCGACGAGTCCGAGCCGGGCACCTGCAAGGACATCCCGCTGATGATGGCCTCGCCCCACACCCTGGTCGAGGGCGTGATCATCTCCTCGTACGCCATCCGCGCCGCCTACGCGTTCATCTACGTGCGCGGCGAGGTGCTGCACGTGGTCCGCCGGCTGCAGCAGGCGGTTCGTGAGGCGTACTCCGCGGGCTATGCGGGCAAGAACATCCTGGGCACCGGCTACGACCTCGAGATCGTCGTGCACGCCGGAGCCGGGGCCTACATCTGCGGCGAGGAGACCGCCCTGCTCGACTCGCTGGAGGGCCGACGCGGTCAGCCGCGCCTGCGCCCTCCCTTCCCCGCCGTGGCCGGCCTCTACGCCAGCCCCACGGTGATCAACAACGTGGAGTCGATCTCCTCGGTGCCCTGCATCCTGGCCAACGGTGCGGAGTGGTTCGCCTCGATGGGCACCGAGAAGTCCAAGGGCATGACCATCTACTCGCTGTCCGGTCACGTGACCCGTCCGGGACAGTTCGAGGCTCCGCTCGGGGTCACGCTGCGCCAGCTGCTGGATCTGGCCGGCGGCATCCGGGAGGGCCACCAGCTGAAGTTCTGGACCCCCGGCGGGTCCTCGACGCCGATGCTGACCGCCGAGCACCTGGACATCCCGCTGGACTACGAAGGCGTGGCCAGCGTGAAGTCGATGCTCGGCACCAAGGCGCTGCAGTGCTTCGACGAGACCACCTCGGTGGTCCGCACCGTGCTGCGCTGGACCGAGTTCTACAAGCACGAGTCCTGCGGCAAGTGCACCCCCTGTCGCGAGGGCACCTGGTGGCTGGTGCAGATCCTGAAGCGGATGGAGGCGGGCCGCGGCGAGCAGGGCGACATCGAGAAGCTGCTCGACCTGTGCGAGAACATCCTCGGTCGCTCCTTCTGCGCCCTCGGCGACGGCGCGACGTCACCGATCAGCTCGGCCATCCAGTACTTCCGGGACGAGTTCGAGCAGGCCATGCACACCCCGGCCTGGGAGCTGTTCCCGTACGAGCGCAGCACGATCTTCGTCCGCGAAGGAGCCTCGGCATGAGTGTGTCGTACGCGGCGGCGTCAGTGTGCGTTTTCCGACCACGGGCGGAAATCGTGCGCGGACAGGTCTCGGGGCTGCGAGGAAGCCGTCCGTGGTCGGAAAACGCACGCGCGGCTGGCCTGGGGGCGGGCGAAAGCCGTCCGTGGTCGGAAAACGCACGCCCCGGCGCAGGGAGGACGTCTCGATGACCGCCACAGCAACCCCCGGTCAGGACCTCGAGAAGCGCGAGGACCTGATCACCCTGACCATCGACGACGTCGAGGTCAGCGTGCCCAAGGGCACCCTGGTGATCCGGGCCGCCGAGCTGATCGGCACCGAGATCCCGCGGTTCTGCGACCATCCGCTGCTCGAGCCGGTGGGCGCGTGCCGACAGTGCCTGGTGGAGATCCCGGATGCCGGCAACGGTCGCCCGATCCCCAAGCCGCAGGCCTCCTGCACGCTCGAGGCCGCCGCCGGCATGGTGGTCAAGACCCAGGTGACCTCGCCGGTGGCCGACAAGGCCCAACACGGGAACATGGAGTTCCTGCTGGTCAACCACCCGTTGGACTGCCCGATCTGCGACAAGGGCGGTGAGTGCCCGCTGCAGAACCAGGCGATGTCCCACGGCCAGGCCGAGTCCCGGTTCCACGACGTGAAGCGCACCTACCCGAAGCCGATCAACATCTCGGCCAACGTGCTGCTCGACCGGGAGCGCTGCGTGCTCTGCGCCCGGTGCACCCGGTTCTCCGAGCAGGTCGCCGGCGACCCCTTCATCGCGCTGATCGAGCGCGGCGCGCTGCAGCAGGTCGGCATCTACGAGAAGGAGCCGCTGCACTCCTACTTCTCCGGCAACACGATCCAGATCTGCCCGGTCGGGGCTCTCACGTCGTCGGCGTACCGATTCCGCTCCCGGCCCTTCGACCTGGTCTCGGTCCCCAGCATCGCCGAGCACGACGCCTGCGGCTCGGCCATCCGGGTCGACTACCGACGCGGTCAGGTGATGCGCCGGCTGGCCGGGGACGACCCCGAGGTCAACGAGGAGTGGATCACCGACAAGGACCGGTTCGCGTTCACCTACGGACGGGGCTCCGACCGGTTGACCCGCCCGCTGGTCCGCGATCTCGACGAGGACGGCGCCTCGGTGCTGCGTCCCGCATCCTGGCCGGAGGCCATCGACGTAGCGGTCCGCGGTCTGCAGGCGGCGATGCACCCGGCGATCGATCCCGACGCGCCGGAGGCGGCCGCGGCCGCGAGCCCGGGCAGCCGGGTGGGTGTGCTCACCGGGGGCCGGCTCACGCTGGAGGACGCGTACGCATACGCGAAGTTCGCCCGCGCGGTGCTCGGCACCAACAACATCGACTTCCGCTCCCGCCCGCACAGCCACGAGGAAGCCGAGTTCCTGGCCCACACCGTGGCCGGCACCGGGCTGGGCGTCACCTACGCCGACCTGGAGCAGGCCGACCGGGTGCTGCTGGTCGCCTTCGAGCCGGAGGAGGAGGCCGGGGCGATCTTCCTGCGGCTGCGCAAGGCGGTGCTCAAGCGAGGTCTCCAGGTCTCGGCTCTGGCTCCGTACCTGAGCAACGGCAACCACAAGCTCGACGCCACCCTGATCGCCACCGCCCCGGGAGCCGAGGCGAGTGCACTGGCCGCGCTGCCGGCCGATCTCGAGCCGGGTCCGGGCAGCGTCATCCTGGTGGGGGAGCGGGCAGCCCTGGCCTCGGGCACCCTGACCGCGGTCCAGCGGCTGGCCGAACGCACCGGTGCCCGGCTCGCCTGGGTGCCTCGTCGCGCCGGCGACCGTGGAGCGGTCGAGGCCGGTTGCCTGCCCAACCTGCTGCCCGGTGGGCGTCCGGCGGACGACCCGGCGGCCCGCGTGGACACGGCGGTGGCCTGGGGAACTCCCACGGCCCTGCCGACCGAACGGGGTCGAGACGCCGACGAGATGCTGCTGGGTGCCGGCGACGCCGAGCTCGGCGCACTGATCGTGGCCGGCGTCGATCCGAACGATCTGTTCGATCCCGGTGCCGCGCTGGAGGGGCTGGAGAAGGTCGGCTTCGTGGTCAGCATCGAGGCTCGCGCCACCGCCGTGACGGAGCGGGCCGACGTGGTGCTGCCCATCTCGCTGATCGAGGAGCGGCCCGGCACCTTCGTCAACTGGGAAGGGCGCCACCGCGGCTTCGACGCCGTCTTCGCCAAGCCGAGCTCGATGAGCGATCTCCGCGTGCTCGCGGCCCTGGCCGACGGACTCGGCGCTCCCCTCGAGCTGCGTACGGCGGCCCAGGCGCGAGCCGAGCTGGACGAGCTCGGCGCCTGGTCCGGTCCGCGTGCCGCGGCACCGGCCGTCGGTGTCGGCGCCCCGGCCCTGCCCGGCGGCGGCGAGGTCGTGCTGGCCAGCTGGCGGATGCACCTGGACGACAGCTCCGCCGTGGCCGACGCGCCGTACCTGCTGGACACCGCCCGGGCGCCGGTCGCGGTGCTCAGCCCCCAGACGGCCGCGGCCGCCGGAGTCGGCGATCGCGTCACCGTCAGCAACGACCGCGGCTCGATCACCCTGCCGGTCCAGCTCGCCGAGGAGATGGTGCCTGGCGTCATCTGGCTGCCGGCCCGCCCACGAGGCCATGACGTGGCCACGCATCTCGCCGCGGCCGCCGGCGATCCCGTACGGATCCAGGGGGTGTGACGTGGACGTGTTCCTGAACGACCCGTGGTGGCTGGTGCTGATCAAGGCCGTCTTCGCCCTGGTCTTCCTGCTGGTGATGACGCTCTTCACCATCTGGTACGAGCGCCGCGTGGTCGGCCTGATGCAGCACCGCAAGGGTCCGACCATGAACGGCCCCTTCGGTCTGCTCCAGTCGCTGGCCGACGGCATGAAGCTCATGTTCAAGGAGGACTTCACTCCGAAGAACGCCGAGAAGGTCGTCTTCATGATCGCGCCCTTCGTGATGGCCATCCCCGCCGTCACCGCCATCGCGGTGATCCCGATCGCCGGGGTGGTGCGGATCCCGTTCACCGACATCAGCACGCCGCTGCAGGTCACCGACCTGCCGGTCTCGGTGCTGTTCATCGTGGCGCTGGCCTCGATCGGTGTGTACGGGATCGTGCTGGCCGGCTGGTCCGGCGGCTCCACGTACTCCCTGCTGGGAGCGCTCCGCTCGAGTGCGCAGGTGATCTCGTACGAGATCGCGATGGGTCTGGCCCTGGTCGGGGTGTTCCTCTACGCAGGGTCCCTGTCGACGTCGGAGATCGTCGCCGCCCAGGCCCAGCCCAACTTCACCCTGTTCGGGTTCACCTTCCCGCTCTGGTACTGCGTGATGCTGATCCCGTCCTTCGCGATCTACCTGATCTCGATGGTCGGGGAGACCAACCGGGCCCCGTTCGACCTGCCGGAGGCCGAGGGCGAGCTGGTCGGCGGCTTCCACACCGAGTACTCCTCGATGCGCTTCGCCATGTTCTTCATGGCCGAGTACATGAACATGATCACGGTCTCGGCCCTGGCCACCACGCTGTTCCTCGGCGGCTGGCACGCCCCGTTCCCGTTCAACCTGGTGCCCGGAATGGATCAGGGCTGGTGGGGACTGCTCTGGTTCGTGCTCAAGGTGCTGTTCTTCCTGTTCCTGTTCGTCTGGCTGCGCGGAACCCTGCCCCGCCTGCGCTACGACCAGTTCATGGGCTTCGGCTGGAAGTGGCTGATCCCGATCTCCTTGGTCTGGCTGATGGCCGTGGCCGCATTCCGCCTCGGCAACCGGGAGGGCTGGTTCTCCACCCCGACGTTCTGGGTCATCGCCGGTATCGTGCTGGTCGGCCTGATCGTGCTCACCTTCGTCGGCGGCGGCGAAGAGCGCGATTCCGCCGAAACCGAGCCGGACACCCCGTTCGACGCGTTCGCCGGTGGCTACCCGGTGCCCCCACAGGGCAACCAGCAGCTGCCCGAGCTCGCCGGGCTGCTGGTCGGCGAGGAACCGCAGGACTCGCAGGACAACCCACCGCCGCGGCGCGCGCACGCCATGCCCGCTGAGCGGACGAACCCCGAGCAGACAACCCGAGAGGAGCAGTCCTGATGGGAGTCTTCGACCCGATCGCCGGGTTCGGTGTGACCTTCAAGACCATGTTCCGGAAGACGTTCACCGAGGAGTACCCGAACGGACCGAAGGTGACCGCGCCGCGGTTCCACGGTCGTCACCAGCTGAACCGCTGGCCCGACGGGCTGGAGAAGTGCGTCGGCTGTGAGCTCTGCGCCTGGGCCTGCCCCGCCGACGCCATCTACGTCGAGGGTGCGCAGAACACCGACGGCGAGCGGTTCTCGCCCGGTGAACGCTACGGCCGCGTCTACCAGATCAACTACCTGCGCTGCATCCTCTGCGGGCTGTGCATCGAGGCCTGTCCGACCCGCGCGCTGACCATGACCAACGAGTTCGAGCTGGCCGACGACACCCGGGCCAAGCTGATCTACGAGAAGGACGATCTGCTCGGACCGCTGCTGCCGGGGATGGAGCTGCCGCCGCACGAGCGCCGCCTCGGCGATGACGAGCAGGCGTACTTCCTCGGGCTGCCCGCCACCGGCAAGCCCGACGACCGGGCCGGGGACATCAGCGGCTGGACCGCGCCCGTGCCGAACCAGGGCATCCCCGGCCGCAAGGCCCGGGCCAAGGCCGAGAAGGCTGATCAGTCCGGGAAAGACGCGGCCGAGCGGGAGAAGGCGGGCCGATGAGTGTGGTGATGATGCCCATGGTGACCGGGGCGGAGGTGGCCTTCTGGCTGCTGGCGCCGGTGATGATCCTCGGCGCCCTCGGGATGATCCTGTCCCGCAAACCGGTGCACTCCGCCCTCTGCCTCGCGGCGGTGATGATCTCGCTGGCGGTGCAGTACGCCGCCCAGGACGCTCCGTTCCTGTTCGTGGTGCAGATCATCGTCTACACCGGCGCGATCTTGATGCTGTTCCTGTTCGTGCTGATGCTGGTCGGGGTGGACTCGTCCGACTCGCTGGTGGAGACCATCCGCGGTCAGCGGGTCTGGGCAGTGATCGCCGGTGTCGCGTTCGGTCTGCTGCTGGTGTTCGCGGTCGGCAACGCGGTCATCGCCTCCCCCTTGGGTCTGGACGCGGCCAACAGCGACCACGGCGGCAACGTCCAGGGCATCGCAGCCCTGGTCTTCACCCGGTACGTGTTCGTCTTCGAGGCCACGGCTGCGTTGCTGATCACCGCCGCGCTGGGGGCGATGGTGCTGGCCCACCGCGAGCGGTTGACGCCGAAGAAGAAGCAGCCCGAGCTGGTCGCCGAGCGGATGCAGAAGTACGCCGAGACCGGTCTGCACCCCGGACCACTGCCCAGTCCCGGTGTGTTCGCCCGGCACAACGCGGTCGACACCCCGGCCCTGCTGCCGGACGGGACCGCATCCGAGCTGTCGGTGTCGGCGACCCTGCGCGCCCGAGGGACCGTGGCCGACGCCCGCGAGCTGGCCGCCCCCATCGAGCACACCCTGCGCGAGATCGCGGGCGAGGACGGCGGGGGTGGGCCCGACGATGCCGCCGACGACAGCGGGCGAGGCTATGACGTCTCCCGGAACGCTGGCCAGTCCCGCGCCGGCGGGGGGAGCGACTCGTGAACCCCGACTACTACATCGGCCTGTCGGCGATCCTGTTCACGATCGGACTGATCGGTTTCATGACCCGGCGGAACGCGATCGTCGCGTTCATGTGCGTCGAGCTGATGCTCAATGCGGCCAACTTGTCGTTGGTCACCTTCGCCCGCGTGCACGGCACGTTGGACGGACAGGTGGCTGCCTTCTTCGTCATGGTGGTGGCGGCGGCGGAGGTCGTGGTGGGACTCGCGATCATCGTCTCGATCTTCCGCACCCGCCGCTCGGCCTCGGTCGACGACGCCAACCTGTTGAAGTTCTGAGGGGACAGCGGTGAATCTGCTCGAAGTGGTCACCCCGGTTGCGGCCGAGGGACTCTTCTCGTACGCCTGGCTGCTGATCGCCATCCCGGCGGTGAGTGCGGCGATCCTGCTGCTGGTCGGCAAGGCCGGCGACGCCTGGGGTCATCTGCTCGGCACCCTGGCTCCGATCGTGTCGTTCGTGATCGGGGTGGCGCTGTTCGTCCAGCTTCTCGGTCGCGAGGTGCCCGACCGAGCGGTGGGCGTGCCGGTCTACACCTGGATCACCTCCGGTCGCTGGGACATCAGCGTCGGTCTGCTGGTCGACCAGCTGTCGATCGTGTTCGTGCTGCTGATCACCGGCGTGGGCAGCCTGATCCACGTCTACTCGATCGGCTACATGGCCCACGACGAGCGGCGTCGACGCTTCTTCGGGTTCCTGAACCTGTTCATCGCCGCGATGCTGCTGCTGGTCCTCGCCGACAACTACCTGGTGCTCTTCGTCGGCTGGGAGGGCGTGGGCCTGGCCTCGTACCTGCTGATCAGCTTCTGGCAGCACAAGCCGTCAGCGGCCGTGGCCGGCAAGAAGGCCTTCGTGGTCAACCGGGTCGGCGACCTCGGCATGTCGATCGCGATCATGCTGATGCTGGCGGCTTTCGGGTCCTCGGCCTTCGTCGACGTGAACGCCGGCGCCGCCGCGATGCCCGGTGGCATGGCCACCGTGATGGGTCTGCTGCTGCTCCTCGGGGCCTGCGGCAAGTCCGCCCAGGTGCCGCTGCAGTCCTGGCTGCTGGACGCCATGGAGGGCCCGACCCCGGTGTCGGCACTGATTCACGCCGCCACCATGGTGACCGCGGGCGTCTACCTGATCACCCGCTCGTTCGCGGTCTTCGAGCAGACCGAGACGGCGGCCACCGCCGTGGTCATCGTCGGCACCGTCACGTTGCTGGCCGGGGCCTGGATCGGCTGCGCCAAGGACGACATCAAGAAGGTGCTGGCCGGGTCGACCATGTCGCAGATCGGCTACATGATGCTGGCCGCGGGCATCGGTCCGGCCGGGTACGCCTTCGCGATCTTCCACCTGCTGACCCACGGCTTCTTCAAGGCGAACATGTTCCTCGGGGCCGGCTCGGTGATGCACGGCATGAACGACGACGTGAACATGCGGCACTACGGCGCGCTGTCCCGCGCGATGCCGGTCACCTTCATCACCTTCGCCGCCGGCTACCTGGCCATCATCGGCTTCCCGTTCTTCTCCGGCTTCTACTCCAAGGACCACATCATCGAGGCCGCCTGGGAGCACAGCACGCTGGTCGGGGTGCTGGCCATGCTCGGTGCCGGCGTGACGGCGTTCTACATGACCCGGCTGATGCTGATGACCTTCCTCGGTCAGAAGCGCTGGCTGGCCGGTGTGCACCCGCACGAGTCGCCGGCGGTGATGACGGTGCCACTGATCATCCTCGGCTTCTTCTCCTTCTCCAGTGGCCTGCTGCTGAACAACTGGATCAGCGGCTGGCTCGATCCCGCGTTCGGGATCGCCCCCGGGGAGGAGCCCGCACCGAGCCTGCTGCACGTCACCCCGGTCGGCATCGCCACCTTGCTGCTGGTGGCCGTCGGAGTGGCCATCGGCTTCGTCTTCTTCGGTCCCCGCAAGGACATCCCGCTGACCGCACCACAGAGCCGTTCGCCCTTCACCCTCGCCGGACGCAACGACCTGTACGGCGACGCGCTCAACGAGGCGGTGCTGATGCGTCCCGGACAGCAGCTCAGCGACGGTCTGCTGCGGTTGGACGACGACGGCATCGACGGAGTGGTGAACGGGACCGGTTCGGTGATCACCCAGGTCTCGGGCCAGCTCCGCAAGGTGCAGAACGGTTTCGTGCGGTCGTACGCGCTGACCATGGTCCTCGGGGCCGTGGTGGTCGGTGCTGTGATCGCCCTCGGACGGCTCGGCTAGGAAGGAGCTGAACATGACTTTTCCCTGGTTGAGTGTGCTGGCCCTGCTGCCGCTGGTCGGCGCCGCTGCGTTGATCGTGGTCAAGGGCCAGGCGGCCAAGACCCTGGCGTTGGCCGTCTCGCTGATCGCCTTCGTCATCTCGGTGGTGCTGCTGATCTCCTACCGGCCGGGCGCCGGGATGCAGTTCAGCGAACAGGTCGCCTGGATCAAGCCGCTCGGTGTCTACTACGCCCTCGGTCTGGACGGCATCGGGATCACCCTGGTGCTGCTGGTCACCATCGTCACCCCGCTGGTGATCATCGCCAGCTGGAACGACTTCGATGGCGACGGAGCAGCCGCCTGGGTCGCCTCGGGCAACACGACGGCCCCGCCGCCGAAGTACGACAGCCGGGTGTTCTTCGGCCTCGTGCTGGCCGTCGAGAGCTCTGCCCTGTTCCTGTTCCTGGCCACCGACGTGTTCCTGTTCTACGTCTTCTTCGAGGTCATCCTGATCCCGATGTACTTCCTGATCGGTGGCTTCGGCGGGGCCCGGCGCAGCTACGCGGCGGCGAAGTTCCTGATCTTCGGCCTGCTCGGTGGCTTCGTCATGCTGGCCAGCGTGATCGGGCTGTACGTCCTCTCCGTCCAGGCCGGTCCGGCGAGCTACCTGCTCTCCGATCTCAGCAAGCTGGACATCGCGACCGACACCGGCCGCTGGTTGTTCCTGGGCTTCATGTTCGCCTTCGCGATCAAGGCGCCGCTGGTGCCGCTGCACACCTGGTTGCCCGACGCGGCCGAGGAGTCCAGCCCCGGTGGCGCGACCATGATGGTCGGCGTGATGGACAAGATCGGCACCTTCGGGATGATCCGGTTCTGCCTCGGGCTGTTCCCCGAAGCCAGCCAATGGGCCACCCCGGTGGTGCTGGTGCTGGCGGTGATCTCGATCCTGTACGGCGCGATCCTGGCCATCGGCAGCCGCGACCTGATGCGGCTGATCGCGTACACCTCGATCAGCCACTTCGGGTTCATCGTGCTGGGCATCTTCGCGTTCACCAGCCAGTCGCTGGTCGGCTCGACGCTCTACATGCTGAACCACGGTCTGTCCACGGCGGGTCTGTTCCTGGTCGTCGGCTACCTGATCAAGCGGCGCGGCTCGCGTGACGTGTACGCCTTCGGCGGGGTGCAGAAGGTGGCCCCGGTGGCGGCCGGTCTGCTCCTGTTCGCCGGGCTGTCCACGCTCTCGCTACCCGGTCTGTCCAGCTTCGTGTCCGAGTTCATGGTGCTGGCCGGCACCTTCAGTCGGCATCCTGCGTACGCCGCGGTCTCGACGCTGGCCATCGTCCTGGCCGCGCTCTACATCTTGTTGATGTACCAGCGCACCATGACCGGTCCGGTCACGGCCGACGTCGAACGCACGATCACCGACGACCTGAACGGCCGGGAGCGACTGGCGCTGGCCCCCCTGGTGATCTTGATCCTGCTGCTCGGTGTCTTCCCCAAGCCGATGCTCGACGTGATCGGGCCGACCGTGGCAGCGACCATGCAGCACGTCGGGGTGTCCGATCCACAACCGTGGGTGTCGGCTGAAGGGGGGAGGTGAGCTCCATGGAGATCGTTGCACCGAACATCGAGTACGGGCTGTTGATGCCCTTCATCCTGATCTTCGCCGGCGCCTGCCTGGGGGTGCTGGTCGAAGGCTTCGTCCCCCGCGCCAGTCGACGGGTCGCCCAGCTGACCATCGTGTACGCGGCCATCGCGGCGGCGTTGTTCATGACCTTGCGGAACTGGACCGTGCACCCCCCGGCCGTGGCCGCTGAAGGATCGGTCAGCATCGACGGGCCGACCTCGTTCATGTGGGTCATCCTGCTGATCTTCGGCGCCATCTCGTTCCTGCTGATCGCGGACCGGACCGCGGAGAACGGGACCAGCGTGTTCGCCCCGCAGGCTGCGGCCGTGCCCGGCACGGCGGCGGAGGCGGAGGCGATCCGCGCCGGGGTCGAGCACACCGAGGTCTACCCGCTGGCCCTGTTCGCGCTGTCCGGGATGATGCTGTTCCCGGCCTCCACCGACCTGCTCACCATGTTCATCGCGCTGGAGATCTTGTCGCTGCCGCTCTACGTGCTGTGCGGACTGGCCCGCCGCCGGCGGCTGCTGTCGCAGGAGTCGTCGCTGAAGTACTTCCTGCTGGGGGCGATGTCGTCGGCGATCTACCTCTACGGCGCGGCCCTGCTCTACGGGTACGCCGGGTCGTTCGACTTCGTCCGGATCGACACCGCCGTGCGGGCCGGCACGGGGGACTCCCTGCTGCTGCTCGCCGGGATGGCCCTGGTCGGGGTCGGGCTGCTGTTCAAGTTCGGCGCCGTGCCGTTCCACTCCTGGACCCCCGACGTGTACGCCGGAGCTCCGACCGCGGTGACCGCCTTCATGGCGGCCTGCACCAAGATCGCCGCCATCGGCGCCCTGATGCGGGTGTTCTACGTGGCGCTCGGAGCTGACCGCTGGGACTGGCAGCCGATGATGGCGATCATCGCCGTGGCCACCATGGCTGTCGGATCGGTGGTCGCGATCAGCCAGACCGACGTGAAGCGGATGCTCGCGTACTCCTCCATCGCCCACGCCGGGTTCTTGATGACGGCGTTCGTCGGTGCCTCCCAGGCGGCGACGGGAAGCCCTGCCGGTGGTCTGACCAGCGTCTCCTCGGTGATGTTCTACCTGGTGGCGTACGGTGCCGCGACGCTCGGCGCCTTCGCGGTGATCACTCTCGTCCGCGACCCCAGCGGCGAGGCGACCTTGCTGTCGAGCTGGGTCGGCCTGGGTCGGCGCTCGCCGGCGGCCGCCGTGGTGTTCTCGGTCTTCCTGCTGAGCTTCGCCGGGATCCCGCTGACCAGCGGCTTCATCGGCAAGTGGGCCGTCTTCGCGGCGGCCTGGAACGGCGGCGCGGAGTGGCTGGTCGTGGTGGCCGTGGTGATCAGCGTGATCGCCGCGTTCTTCTACATCCGGGTCATCGTGCTGATGTTCTTCTCCGAGCCGGCGGCCGGACCCGTCGCCGTGATCAGGCCGGGAGCCTCCACGTTGGTGGCTGTCGGTGTTGCCGTGGTGGCTACTGTGGCTCTGGGACTGTTCCCGGGGCCGCTGCTCGAGCTTGCTCAGGCAGCGGGGGAGTTCGTCCGCTGAGTCACAATGGTGACTCCCACGCCGCGGTCCGCGGCGCGGCGGACGAGGATCGAGGAGTGTTGTGCTGGCAGAAAGGGCGCGGGAGGTCGCGTTGGAGGCGACCGTCCGCGAACGACTCGAGCTGATCGAGTCAGCGCTGCTCCGGGCCGCCCAGGCCGATTCGCCGATGGTGACAGAGGCGGCGCAACACGTCATCGCGGCCGGTGGGAAGCGGTTCCGGCCGCTGCTGGTGGTGCTGGCGTCGCAGTTCGGGCCGGCGGACGGTCCGGCCGGAGGAGCCCCGGTCGCCGACGTCGTCCGCGCCGCCATGGTCGTCGAGCTGACCCACGTCGCCAGCCTCTATCACGACGACGTGATGGACGAGGCGCGGTTGCGGCGGGGATCGGCCAGCGCCAACGCTCGCTGGGGCAACACCGTGGCCATCCTGGTCGGTGACTTCCTCTTCGCCCGGGCGTCCGAGGAGGTCGCCGAGCTCGGACCCGACTACGTACGGCTCCAGTCCCGCACCTTCGCCCGGCTCGTCCAGGGCCAGATCGCCGAGACGGTCGGGCCGCAGGAGGCCGACCCGTTGGAGCACTACCTGTCGGTGGTGGCCGACAAGACGGCCTCCCTGATCGCCACCTCCGCCCTGTTCGGGGCCAAGGTGGCCGGGGCGGAGCTGCCGGTGCAGCAGGCCCTGGCGGCGTACGCCGAAGAGATCGGCACCGTCTTCCAGCTCTCCGACGACATCATCGACGTCACCTCCGACGAGACCGGCAAGACCCCCGGCACCGACCTGCGGGAAGGCATCCCGACCCTGCCGACGCTGCTCTTCCGGCGATCCGCCGATCCGAGCGCACCCGTGGACGCCCGGCTGCTCCAGCTGCTGGATTCCGACCTCCGCGAGGACGCCGACCTGGCCGAGGCGCTGCTGCTGCTGCGCGCCCACCCGTGCGTGGACCAGGCGCGGGCCGAGGTGCAGCGTCGTGCCGACCGGGCCCGCTCCTTCCTGATCGACCTGCCCGCCGGCCCCGCCCGGGACGCCCTGGACGAGCTCTGCGACTCGGTGGTCACCCGGGCTGTGTAATCGTCACTCGCTGCTCCGCTGCGCGCCGATTGGTCCTGACTTCCCTCGGCGCGCGCAGACGGTGAAGCGTGTCTGCGCGCTTCTCAGTCCAGACAGGACCGGGCGCTCCGCTGCGCGGACGCTCGCGACGGGCTCGCGGTGCGGTCGTCACTCGCTGTTCGCTGCGCTCCACCGACTCCGTCTTCACTCCTCGCTCGCACACGAAATGCGTGTGTGCTCTCTCGTCGCTCCAGACGGAGTCCGTCGCTCCGCTCTCGGCCGCTCGCGACGTGACGCTCCCTCGGACCGCTCGCGACGTGGGGGGTCTCTTTTGGGTCATTCAAAAGAGTGCTAGCGTGCGTACCGATGACAGCCAGCCATGTAGAGGCCGCGGCCGACGACGCCATCCGGGCCGTCGGGCTACGGGTGACGGACTCGCGTCGAGCCGTGTTCGACGTCTTGCGGGTGCACCCGCACGCCAAGGCGGACGACGTGCTCGACCGGGTGCTGGTGACCGTGCCCGGCACCAGTCTGCAGTCGGTCTACAACGCGCTCAGTGACTTCGCCGACGCCGGGCTGGTGCGACGGATCGAACCCGCGGGCCACCCCGGGCTCTTCGAGCTACGCGTCAGCGACAATCACCATCACCTGATCTGCAGCGACTGCGGCGCGGTCGAGGACGTCGACTGCGTGGTCGGGGAGGCGCCGTGCCTGACGCCCTCCGATGACCACGGCTTCGTCGTGCGCATGGCCGAAGTCACCTTCTGGGGCACCTGCTCCTCCTGCGCCACCGCGCACACCTGATCACGCTCCAGCCCCGGCAACCACCCACAGTGAGGACAGAATGACAGACAGCGAGAAGGTCAGCGACTCCGACGGGATCGTCAGCGATCACCCGGTCGTCTCCGACGTGGAGACCGAGTCGACGAACACCACCGGTCACGGCACCGAGGCGGCGGGCACCTGCCCGGTCATCCACGGCGACCAGCAGCAGCCGCACCCGACGAGCGGCTCCGCGAATGAGAAGTGGTGGCCGAATCGGCTGAACCTGAAGATCTTGGCCAAGAACCCTGCTGTGGCGAACCCGCTCGGCGAGGACTTCGACTACCCGGCGGCCTTCCAGACCCTGGACCTGCCTGCGGTGAAGGCGGAGATCGCTGAGCTGCTGACCACCTCCCAGGAGTGGTGGCCGGCCGACTTCGGCAACTACGGCCCGCTGATGATCCGGATGGCCTGGCACTCCGCCGGCACCTACCGGGTGGGTGACGGCCGTGGCGGCGCCGGAGCGGGTCAGCAGCGGTTCGCTCCGCTGAACAGCTGGCCCGACAACGTCAGCCTCGACAAGGCTCGCCGGCTGCTGTGGCCGGTGAAGAAGAAGTACGGGCGGAACCTGTCCTGGGCCGATCTGATGGTGCTCACCGGCAACGTGGCGCTGGAGACGATGGGCTTCCAGACCTTCGGCTACGCCGGCGGCCGGGCGGACGTGTGGGAGCCGGACGACGACGTCTACTGGGGTCCGGAGACCACCTGGCTGGCCGACGATCGCTACCGCGGTGACCGCGAGCTCGACAAGCCGCTGGCGGCCGTGCAGATGGGCTTGATCTACGTCAACCCGGAGGGCCCGAACGGCAACCCCGACCCGCTGGCCTCGGCCCGTGACATCCGGGAGACCTTCGGCCGGATGGCCATGAACGACGAGGAGACCGTCGCCCTGATCGCCGGCGGCCACACCTTCGGCAAGACCCACGGGGCCGGGACCGAGGAGCACATCGGTCCCGACCCGGAGGCCGCCCCGCTGGAGAACCAGGGCCTCGGCTGGAGCAACGACCTCGGCACGGGCAAGGGCGACGACACCATCACCTCCGGTCTCGAGGTCACCTGGACCTACCATCCGACCCGCTGGGACAACGAGTTCTTCCACATCCTGTTCTCCTACGAGTGGGAGAAGTTCAAGAGCCCCGGTGGCGCTTGGCAGTGGCGTCCCCAGAACGGCGCCGGCGACGATCTGGTCCCGCTGGCCCACGACCCGTCGTCCAAGCGCGAGCCCCGGATGCTGACCTCCGACCTGGCACTGCGGGTCGACCCGGCCTACGAGAAGATCTCGCGTCGGTTCTTCGAGAACCCGGCCGAGTTCGCCGACGCTTTCGCCCGGGCCTGGTTCAAGCTGACTCACCGCGACATGGGGCCGCTGACCCGCTACCGCGGACCCGAGGTGCCGTCGGAGGAGCTGCTGTGGCAGGACCCGCTGCCGGCGGTCGACCACGAGCTGATCGACGAGGCCGACGCGGCCACGCTCAAGGAGCAGGTGCTGGCGTCCGGGTTGAGCACGGCGCAGCTGGTGTCGACCACCTGGGCCGCGGCGTCCACCTTCCGCGGCAGCGACAAGCGCGGCGGCGTCAACGGCGCCCGCATCCGGCTGGCTCCGCAGAAGGACTGGGAGGTCAACAACCCGGTCCAGCTGGCCGGTGTGCTGGAGACCCTCGAGGGCATCCAGGGCCGGTTCAACCAGGCGCAGTCCGGGGCGAAGAAGGTGTCCCTGGCCGATCTGATCGTGCTGGCCGGCAACGCCGCGGTGGAGCAGGCAGCCCGGGCGGGCGGGGTCGACGTCGTGGTGCCGTTCCACCCGGGTCGGGTGGACGCGTCCGAGGAGCAGACCGACGTCGAGTCGTTCGGCTACCTGGAGCCGGTCGCCGACGGCTTCCGCAACTACTACGGCAAGTACGCTCAGCTGCCGGCGGAGTTCATGCTGGTGGATCGGTCCAACCTGCTCACCTTGAGCGCTCCGGAGATGACCGTGCTGGTCGGCGGACTGCGGGTGCTCGAGACCAACTGGGACGGCACGTCGACCGGGATCCTGACCGATCGCGCCGGGGTGCTCAGCAACGACTTCTTCGTCAACCTGCTGGACCTCGGCACCACCTGGAAGCCGCTCGACCCGGGCTCGCACGCCTTCGAGGCACGCGACGACGTCACCGGGGAAGCGTCCTGGATCGGCAGCCGCGTCGACCTGGTGTTCGGCTCGAACTCCGAGCTGCGGGCCCTGGCCGAGGTGTACGCCAGCGACGACGCCAACGAGAAGTTCGTTCGCGACTTCGTGGCGGCCTGGGGCAAGGTCACCGAGCTGGACCGGTTCGACCTGCACCGCTGACGCACGCGCACTGAGGTCGCCAACACGGGCCCGCTTCCGATCTGGGAGCGGGCCCGTCGCGTCCGTCCAGCCGGTCTCCGGCCTGCACCGCGGAGGTCGTTCGCCGTGGCCGCCGGTCCGGCAATTTCCATCCACGGCTGCCATCTGAGCTGCCAGCCGTGGCTGGAGACGGTACTTCCCGTCCGTGGATGGAAAGTGCGCTTCCCGGGGGACCGGGTGGGATCGCATTCCCATCCATGGATGGAAATTACCGGTCAGGGCCGCGCAGGCCGGCTGACAGAAGAGCCAGTCACCAGATGGAGACCCGCTCCGCGGGCTCCAGCCAGAGCGCGTCTCCCTCGGCCACCTCGAAGGCGGCGTAGAAGTCGTCCACGTTCCGCACGATCTGGTTGCAGCGGAACTCGTTGGGGGAGTGCGGGTCCGTGGCCAGCCGCTGCTTGATCAGCTCGGGCCGCGACTTCGACTGCCAGATCGCACCCCAGGACAAGAACAGCCGCTGCTCGTCGGTGTAGCCGTCGATCGGCTCCGGCGTCGCGTCACCGCGCGCGATCCGGTACGCCTTGAGGGCGATCGAGAGGCCGCCCAGGTCACCGATGTTCTCGCCGATGGTCAGCTTGCCGTTCACGTTCGAGTCCGGCGCCTCGACCGGTGTCAGCGCGTCGTACTGGCCGATCAGCGCACCGGTTCGCTGCTCGAACGCCGCCCGGTCGGTCTCGGTCCACCAGTCGCGCAGGGCGCCGTCGCCGTCGCAGGTCGACCCCTGGTCGTCGAAGCCGTGCCCGATCTCGTGACCGATCACCGCGCCGATGCCGCCGTAGTTCACCGCGTCGTCGGCGTGCTCGTTGAAGAACGGCGGCTGCAGGATCGCGGCCGGGAAGACGATCTCGTTCTTCAGCGGGTGGTAGTAGGCGTTGACCGTCTGCGGGGTCATCAGCCACTCCTCGCGGTCGACCGGCTGCCCGATCTTGGTCAGCGACCGGTCCAGCTCGAAGGACGACGCCCGCTGGACGTTGCCGATCAGGTCGTCGATCTTGATCTCCAGGGCCGAGTAGTCCCGCCACTTGCTCGGGAAGCCGATGTGCGGCCGGAACTTGGCCAGCTTGGTCAGGGCCTCGGCCTTGGTGTCGTCGGTCATCCACTCCAGCTCGGTGATCGAGGAGTGGTACGCCTTGATCAGGTTGGCCACCAGCTCGTCCATCCGCTGCTTGGCCACGGGCGAGAAGTGCCGATCCACGTACACCTTGCCGACGGCTTCCCCGAGGGCTCCCTCGACCAGCGCGACGCCGCGCTTCCAGCGTTCCCGCAGCTGGGGGGTGCCCTGCAGAGTGGTGCCGTAGAAGGCGAAGTTCTCGTTCACGAAGGCGCTCGACAGGTACGGCGCGTACGACCCGATCACCCGCCACTTCATCCAGACCTTCCAGGTCGGCAGGCGATCGTCGGTGAGCAGCGCGGCGACGTCGGTGAAGAAGGACGGCTGCTCGACCACCAGCTCGGCCATGTGGCGCTCGTCGATGTCGGCCCCGGCCATGAACGTACGCCAGTGCAGTGCGGCGCTGCCGGCGCTGAAGTCGGCCAGCGACATCAGGTTGTACATGAGCCGCAGATCACGGGTCTTGACCTTGTCCCAGTGGCAGGCGGCGACGTCGGTCTCCAGCTCGACGATCCGCTGGGCCTGGGAGGCCGGGTGGTCGACCTCGGCGATCTCGAGCATCCGGCCGACGTGGCCCAGGTAGGCGTCGCGGACCTCCGCGTACTCGCCCTCCCGGTAGTAGGCCTCGTCCGGGAGTCCGAGTCCACTCTGGCCGACGAACATCACGTACCGGTTCGGATCGCCGGGATCGGACTCGGTGTCGACCCCGACCAGCCCGCGGACCCCGACCCGGGCGAGCGCGCCCATCAGCTCGATCAGCTCCGACACCTCGGTGACCGCATCGATCCGGGCGAACACCTCGCCGAGCGGCCGCGCGCCGGCGGCCTCGATCTCGTCTGTGGCCAGGAAGCTGGCGTACAGGTCGGCGATCTTGGCCTCGTCGCTGCCGTCGGGCGCGGTCGAGCGGTCCATCCCCGTGATGATGTCGCGGACCGCCTCTTCCGCGGCGTCCCGCAGGATCATGAAGGAGCCGGTCAGCGGCTTGTCGTCGGGGATCGGGGTCCGTTCGATCCAGGCGCCGTTGACGTGCCGGAAGAGATCGTCCTGGACCCGCACGTCGGTGTCGAAGGTGGAGAAGTCGAGGGCCGGGGTGGATTGCGTCACGTCTGTGATGCTACCCACGCCCGGCCCCCGGCTGTCGTGCTGTCGGCGCCTCAGCGGCCCGTCCGCGTCACTTCTTCCAGATGATCTTGAGCGGATCCTGGGTCATGTTGGCGGTCGGCTTCGGCTGGGTGAACGGCGTGATCTGGCAGCGGCCGCCCTTGCAGTCGCCCTCGGCCTTCATGGACAGGTAGACCGAAGCCTCGGCCACGGCCGGGTTGTCGTAGTCCAGTCGGACCTTCAGGTTGTCCAGCGAGTCCTTGTCCCAGCTCCACGAGAAGGTGCCCTCCTTCGGTGTGGCGCCGCTGACCTTGGTGACGTTGTTCGGGCAACCCGGGTTCTTCAGGTCCTTGGACTTCATGCACTTCTTGACGCTGTCCTCCGTTGCGTTCGTGAAGGCCTTCTCACCGGCCGAGGTCAAGGTGGCCTGGATGTCGGAGAGGCCGTCGGGGTACTCCGACGGGCTCTTCACGATCAAGGTGTTGCTCTTGCCGTAGTCGACGTACTTGTTGCCGGTGGTGAACGTGTACGACCCGGGGAAGACCAGGACCTTGTCGGTCTCGACGTTCACCCCGTTGATCAACATCGGCAGCGTCTTGGACCGCCTCGACTGCAGATCCAGGTCCGCCGCGACATCGCGCAGCTTCCAGGCGTCGCCGTCCTTCTCGACCGAGAAGTCGGTGTTCACGGCCTGCTTGCCCATGGAGAAGGAGGCGGCCACGCGGTAGGCGTACTCGTCATCGACCTCGGGCACGTTGATGCCGGAGATCGGCGCGGTCTTGTTGGAGGCGGCCAGCACCTCGTTGGTCAGGAACGTCGTGTCGGTCGGCGCGGTGCTCGCGAACCCGAGGGCTGCCTGGGCATCTCCGGCGGCCAGGGCCTCGAGGTAGCCCTGCACGGCGTCGGACGCCTTCTTGGCCTCGGCCGGTGGTGCGCTGCTGGTGCCACCGGTCCCACCACCAGCGACCGGCTCCTCACCGCCTCGGCTGAGGGCCACACCGATGCCGATGGCCGCGACGACGAGGGCGAGCACCACGGCCCCGATGATGATCGGCACGGCCTTGGACTTCTTAGGCGGCTGACCGCCCGGGTTGTAGCCCCCGTACGGCTGCTGGGGTCCACCGGGTCCCTGGGGTCCACCTGGTCCCTGCGGTCCACCTGGTCCCTGCGGACCGCCCTGACCGTACGCCGGGTACGGACCGCTCGGCGTCGGCTGACCATAGGCCGGCCCCGAGTAACCGGGGTTCCCGCCGTAGGGCTGCCCGGGTGGCGTCGGCTGGCCCGGGTAGGGCTGTCCCGGCTGAGGCTGCCCCTGGTTGGGCTGGCCGTGGGGTTGCCCCTGGTTGGGCTGGCCCTGAGGTTGCCCCTGGTTGGGCTGGCCGGGCTGGTTTCCGAAGGGGTTGTTCCCGCTCACTGTGACTCGCTTCGCTCTTGTCGTGGTGGGTCAGCCGTCCTTGGGTGCGTCGAACCGACCAGAGCTGGGCGGCTCGGCCGCAGCAGATGGACGCTGGACTCCGAGTGACCCGGAAGACGTTACCCAACGAGAGGGGCAGCGGCAGGATCTGGCGGAAAAATGAGCTCTCCGTACGAAAGCAAAGGCGCCGACCCCGCTGGGGATCGACGCCGTTGCTGCCGTGACCGATGGAGCCGATGCTCAGGCGACGGTGACCGCCTTGGCGGCCTTCCGGACCTGGAAACCGAGCACGATCAGGACGACGCCGAAGATGATCGCCCAGATGCCGATCAACCAGATCAGGGCGACGAGGCCGATGCCCAGGTTGAACAGCACCACGATGCCGAAGATCAGGCCGATCGCCCCGGCGACGACACCCCAGACCCAGGCGCCGGGGGCCTCCTTCCGGATGGAGACGTTGGCAACGATCTGCAGGGCCCCGATCAGGATCGCCCAGATGGCGATCAAGATCACCATGAAGCCGATCGTCTTGCCCGGCCACACCAGGATGACGATGCCGAACAGCAGGCTGACGATGCCCAGGAAGACGCGGAGACCCACACCGGAGGTTCCCCGGTGACGGATGGCGTCGATCAAGTCGATGATGCCGTCGACGATGGCGAAGATGCCGATGACGACGGCGAGGACCACCGCGGTGCCGATGGGCACCACCATGGCGACGATGCCGAACACGATCAGGAGCGCGCCGCGGACGACGGCCCAGATCCAGGCACCTTTGGCGATCTCGGAGTACTGCGTGGAGATCGGGTTGGACGGGAGGGTGGACATGACGGTCCTTTCAGACAGGCCCGCTTCTCGCAGGGGACGACTCCATCCTGGCGCTTTGGGGACACAGTCGGCGGACAGGCTCGCGGGATGAGCAGGACGGTTATGTCCTCGTGACCTCTGGTATCGCCCGCGCCGGTTGGCACCCGAGCTCGCTCAGATCAGCTCACTGGCCTCGACGACCTCGGCCGGCTCCTTCCGTCGAGAGCGGCGTAGGCCGACGACGGTGAGCACGACCAGAGCCGCCCACACCAGAGCGAAGCCGAACCAACGCGCCGGCGACATCGCTTCCCCGAAGTAGAACACCCCGAGCAGGAACTGGGCGGTCGGCGTCAGGTACTGCAACAGCCCGACAGTGCTCAACGGCAACCGGGTCGCGGCGGCTGCGAACAGCAGCAGCGGGATCAGCGTGACCAGCCCCGAGGACGCCAGCAGCAGTGACTGCCCGAGCCCGTGGTGGGCGAAGACCAGGGAGCCGGTGGCCTGCAGCCAGAGCAGGTAGCCGACGGCGACCGGGGTGAGCACCGCCGACTCCACCGTGAGCGTCTCCAGTGCGCCGGAGTCGATCTGCTTCTTGAGCAACCCGTACGTGGCGAAGCTGGCCGCCAGGATCAGCGAGACCCAGGGCGGGTGACCGTACTCGACCGCGAGGACCAGCACGGCGACCCCGGCCAGACCGACGGCGAACCACTGGCCCACGGCCAGCCGCTCGCGCAGCACGATCACGCCGAGCAGCACCGACAGGATCGGGTTGATGTAGTAGCCGAGGGCGGCCTCCACCACGTGGCCGCTGTTCACGGCCCAGATGTAGACGCCCCAGTTGACGGCGATCAGCGCGGCCGCCGCGGTGAGCAGCAGGAGCGTGCGCGGCCGAGCGATCGAGCGCCACCAGCCGCGGCGACGCAGGATCAGCAGCAGCAGCCCGGCCAGCACCAGGGACCAGACGATCCGGTGGGACAGGATCTCCAGCGGCCCGGCGGCGTCGAGCAGCGGCCAGTAGAGCGGGACGAGGCCCCACATCCCGTAGGCGCCGAGACCGTACGCGATCCCGCGCCGGTGCCGCTCCCGCTCGTCCACCACTCACCCTCCCCACCCGTTGTCGCTCGGGGTCGCCGTTGTCGCTCCCTCTGCATCTGGAGGGACGACCTGGAACCCGAGTGACCACCTGGTCGGACGGAGTGTACGTCCGCTGCACGGTGCCGGACGTGCGACTCCGCGGGTGCTGCTGCACCCGCGGAGTCGGCGGAGCCTCAGTCCTTGCGGTCCGAGAGGAGTGTGCCCGCGGGCGTGACGTCGGCCGAGGTGTGGCCACCGTCGTCGGAGCCCGAGCCGGGCACCGCGTTGGGCAGGGTCACGATGTCGAAGGTCTCGCCTCCGTGCTGGCTGACGCCGGAGCGGATGCTGCGGGTCACCACCGAGGACGCCAGCTTGTGCCGCAGGATCATCGGATCGGCGTACAGGTCCTTGGTCAACGCGATGCACATGCCGACCATCACCACCACGAACGGCAGCGCGGCCACGATGGTGATCTGCTGCAGACCGGTCAGTGCCTCGGACGGGTCGTCGCCGCCGGCCAGCAGCATCACCGCGGCGACAGCACCCATCATCACGCCCCAGAAGATCACGATCGGCTTGCGGGGCTCCTCGACACCGTACGAGCTGATCGACCCCATGATGATCGAGGCCGAGTCCGCACCGGTGACGAAGAAGATGCCGACCAGCACCATGATCAACACGATGCTGATCCCGGTGATCGCGCTCGGCATGTTCAGCGCGTCCATCAGGTTGTAGAGCGTCATGCCGGTCTCGACGGTGGGCACGCCGTCGACGTCGGTGACCATGGGCGTGGTCGTCCCGGCCGCCGTCGCCGCCGCCTGGAGGCCGATGGCGGAGCCCCCGAAGATCGCGAACCAGAGCAGCGAGACCGCACTCGGCACCAGCAGCACACCGCAGACGAACTGTCGGATGGTGCGACCCCGGCTGATCCGGGCGATGAACATGCCGACGAAGGGCGTCCAGCTGATCCACCACGCCCAGTAGAAGATCGTCCAGCTCGAGAGCCAGGCGGACATCTCGGGGCCACCGGACGCCGCGGTCCGTGAGGCCATGCCCGGCAGATCCTGGAAGTACTCGCCGACTGCGGTCGGGATCACGTTCAGGATGAAGATGGTCGGCCCCGCGACGAAGACCAGGAACGCGAGGATCGCGGCCAGCACCATGTTGATGTTGGACAGCCACTGGATGCCGCGCTCGATGCCGGAGACCGCCGAGGCCACGAACGCGCAGGTGAGCACGGCGATGATGACGACGTAGATGACGGCGCTCGGCTGAGCCATCGCCCCGTTGGCCTGCAGACCCGAGGCGATCTGGATCGCTCCCAGGCCCAGCGACGCGGCCGAGCCGAACAGCGTGGCGAAGATCGCCAGCATGTTGATGATCTTGCCGCCGGCGCCGTTGACCGCCTTCTTGCCGAACAGCGGGGTGAAGATGTCGGAGAGGAGCTGACGTCGTCCCATCCGGTAGGTGCCGTAGCCCATGGCCATACCGACCACGGCGTACATGGCCCACGGGTGCAGCGTCCAGTGGAACAGCGAGGTGGCCATGGCGATCCGGGCCGCCTCGGCGGTCTGTCCCTCGACGGTGCCCGGCGGTGGGTTGACGTAGTGGTAGAGCGGCTCGGCCGCACCCCAGAACATCAACCCGATACCCATGCCGGCCGCGAACATCATCGAGATCCAGGACCAGGTCTTGAAGGCCGGCTTCTCGCCGTCCTTGCCCAGCGGGATGTTCCCGAACCGGCTGGCGGCGAGCCAGAGGACGAAGACGACGAAGATCGAGGCGGTCAGCACGAACGCCCAGCCGGTCGCGTTCATCACCCAGCCGAGCGCCGTGGTGGAGGCGGTCGACAGGCTGTCGGTCCCGACGAAGCCCCAGATCACGAACGCGATGGTCAGCGCGGCGACCACGCCGAAGATGACCTTGTCGACGCCCTTGCCGATGGCGTCGAGCTTGAGGTTGTCCGGCCGGTGGTCGAGGAGCCGGCGCAGCAGCGCCCGGTCGCCCTCGTTCTCCGTCCGGTTCACCGACTCCTCGGAGTACTCCTCCTCGTCGGCGGGATCGGGAGCGTCGGTGATCGGAGGTTTGAGATCGGTCATGAGTGGTCTCCCAGGGTGACGCCCGGAGGCAGGTTGGGGGCAGCAGCGGACAGCTCGACGAAGATCACGCCGTCGACCACCTCGACCCGGTGGGTGCGGACCGGACGCTTGGCCGGTGGCTGGTCCACCTCACCGGTCCGCAGGTCGAAGGTGGACGCGTGCAGCGGGCACTCCAGCAGGCAGCCCTCGAGCCAACCGTCGGCCAGGGAGGCGTCCTGGTGCGTGCAGGTGTCGTCGATCGCGTACAGCTCACCGTCGTCGGTGTGGAAGACGGCGATGGGCGGGGCGGCGTCCACACGCATGCCCTCGCCCGACGGGATGGCAGAGAGGGGGCCGACTTCGAGCAACTCGAGCCTCCGTCGAGGTAGTGGGGGGTCGATCGACTGCAGAGGTACCCAGAGAATCCGCCCCGCGACCCAATTCTGTCAAGGACGAAGGATGCAGAACCTGCACCTGTCACACAGTTGTAAAGCGGCGTCGAAAGGCTTGCTGACAAGGAGGGCCGCGTGATGGTGCCTCGAGGCGTTGTTGCGCTAGGATCGACGCGTTCCGCAATGTGCTACTTCTCAGGCGGTTGAACGTGCCCTCCTCCCTGCTTGTCGTAGGTGCCGGTCTGGCCGGTCTCGGTGCTGCGCGCGCCGCCCGCCGGGCAGGTTTCGCCGGCCCGGTGACCGTGGTCGGTGCCGAGCCGCACCGACCGTACGATCGGCCGCCGTTGTCCAAGGACTACCTGCTGGGCACTGTCGGCGTCGCCGACGTGGGCCTGGAGGGAGCGGCCGAGGACCTCGCCGTCGACTGGCGGCTCGGCACCGTGGCGACCGCGTTCGACGCGGGCCGGCGCAGCCTCACGGTGGCCGACGGATCCGTCCTCACCGCGGACGCGGTGGTGCTGGCCACCGGCTCCGCGGCGCGGCGGCTGCCCGGCGTGGAGGGGCCGAACGTGCTGACCCTGCGCACCCTGGACGACGCCGACAGGCTTCGGGCCAGGTTGCGCCCGGGAGCCTCGGTGGCGATCATCGGCGCCGGTCTGATCGGCTCCGAGCTGGCCTCGGCCGCGCTCGTGCTGGGGTGCTCGGTGACGCTGCTGAGCAACGAGGCGAACCCGCTGGCTCGGCTCTACGGGGACGAGCTGGGCAAGGTCTTCCTGGACTGGCACCGCGAGCACGGTGCGGAGTTCGTGTTCTGCACCTCGGTGACCGGGGTGGCGTCGGCCGACGGCGTCCGCGAGCTCCGCGTCGGCACGCCCGACGGCGAGCGGCGGGTGCGGGCCGACGTGGTGGTGGTGTCGGTGGGCGGCGCGCCGGACGTCGCCTGGCTGGCCGACTCGGGCCTCGCGATCGTCGACGGTGTGGTCTGTGACGAACGAGGGCTGACCTCGGTGCCCGCCGTCGGCGCCGTCGGGGACTGCGCTTCCTGGTGGGATCCCCGGCTGGGCCGACATCATCGGGCCCAGCACTGGACCGACGCGCTGGAGCGGCCGGCGACAGTCGTGTCGGCCCTGCTCGGGGTGCCGCTCGTCCGGGCGCGGCCACATCTGCCGTACTTCTGGTCGGACCAGTACGGCCGCAAGATCCAGCTGGCCGGCTACCCGAGCCTGGCCGATCGGATCGAGGTGGACGGCGAGACCACCGACCTGGCCGCCGGCTTCCTGGGGCTCTACCGCCGCGGCGACGAGCCGGTCGCCGTCGTGTCCGTCGGGCGCCCGCGCGACTTCAGCCGCTGGCGAAAGCAGCTGACGTCGAGCCTCGGGCACCTGCCCGACCTGACGGCGACCGCGCAGTCGGCGGGCGATCCCGTTGCCGTCGGCTGAGGTCTTCCGCATCCTCGACTCCATCGCTTCGACCCCATGGGAGGCACCGTGACCGTTCTCGACCCGTCGCTGGCTGCGACTCGCGAGCAGATCTCGGAGAGCCTGATCTCCACGCTGCCCGGGATCAGCTACGTCGCGCCCGAGGTGTTCGCGGCGGAACAGGCGGCGATCCTGGAGCAGAGGTGGTTCTGCGCGGTGCGCGCCGCCGACCTCGAGGGCCCCGGATCGTTCCGTACGGTGCAGATCGGGCGGGAGAGCGTCATCGTCTCGCGGAACCGGCGGGGCGAGATCCGCGCGTTCTTCAACATCTGCCGCCACCGGGGCGTCCGGCTGTGCGCGGAGCCGGAGGGACAGGTCAAGCGTGCGTTCCAGTGCATGTACCACGCCTGGACGTACGACCTGGACGGCAAGCTGATCGCGGCGCCGAACCTGACCAAGATGCCCGACATCGACCGGGGAACGTACTCGCTGGTGCAACCGCACGTCCGGGAGTACCTGGGCTACGTCTGGGTGTGCCTGGCCGAGCAGCCGCCGTCGTTCGACGACGAGGTGGTCGGGGCGGTGCGGGGGCGGCTCGGCGACGAGCACCTGATCGACGGCTACGACGTGGCCAACCTCGCCCTCGGTCGCAGGATCGTCTACGACGTGGCGGCGAACTGGAAGCTGATCGTCGAGAACTTCATGGAGTGCTACCACTGCGCGACCATCCACCCCGAGCTCACCGAGGTGCTGCCGGAGTTCGCCGACGGCCTGGCGGCGCAGTACTTCGTCGGGCACGGGGCCGAGTTCGGCGAGGAGATCCAGGGCTTCACCGTCGACGGGTCGGAGGGGCTCGACCGGCTGCCCGGGATCGCCGAGGACCAGGACCGGCGCTACTACGCGATCACCATCAGGCCGAACGTGTTCATCAACCTGGTGCCGGACCACGTGATCATCCACCGGATGTTCCCGCTGGCCGCCGACCGAACGGTGGTCGAGTGCGACTGGCTGTACCTGCCCGGCGTGGTCGAGTCCGGACGCGACCTCGACGCGTCCGTCGAGCTGTTCCATCGGGTGAACCAGCAGGACTTCGAGGCCTGTGAGCGCTGCCAGCCGGCGATGTCCTCGCGGGTCTACGCCGGTGGCGGCGTGCTGGTGCCGAGCGAGCACCACATCGGCGCCTTCCACGACTGGATCCTCGAGCAGGTGGGTCCCTCGATCGAGGCGGCTCGGGCGGGGCAGCCGGGTGGCCTGAGGTGAGGGCGGTGCGCAGTGGCCTCGCCGACGTGGTGCCGATGGACGTCGAAGACGACCAGGTCCGCACCGGTGGCATCCAGTCCGTCGATCGCGCGGTGCAGATCCTGGAGCTGCTCGCGCGCAACGGGCGGACCGCGGTCAGCGAGGTGGCCGCCGAGCTGGGAGTGCACAAGTCCACCGCCTCCCGGTTGCTCAACGCGTTGGAGACCCGCGGGCTGGTGGAGCAGGACAGTGCCCGCGGCAAGTACGACGTGGGGGTCGGTCTGCTGCGACTGGCCAGCACGGTCAGTGCCCGGCTGAGCATCGTGCAGCGGGTCCGGCCGGTGCTGGAGCGGCTGGCCGACGAGTTCGACGAGACGGCCAACCTCGCCGTCTGCCGCGCGGGACAGGCGGTGAACGTCGATCAGGCGATGGGTCGGTCGCCACTGATGACCTACGACTGGATCGGCAACGCCACCCCCCTGCACGCCACCGCCAGCGGCAAGATCATGCTCGCCGCGATGTCGGCCGCCGAGCGCTCGCGCGCTCTGGGTCGCCGGCCGCTGCCGCGGAGCACCGACGCCACCGTGACCAGCCGGCGCGAGCTCGACGCCGAGCTGCAGACGATCGCTGACCGAGGCTGGGCCAGCACCCGCGGTGAGCTGGTCGCCGGACTCAACGCGGTCGCCGTCGCGGTGCTGGATCACCGCGGTGTGGTGGTCGGTTCGATCAGCCTGTCGGGGCCGGACATCCGGTTCGACCCCGCGGATCCGGTCGTGGCCGCCGCCCTGGTGGCCGCCGGCGCCGACGCCAGTGCACGGATGGGGCACGGCCGTGACGGCTGACGCGCCGTCCACCGGATCCAGCGCGGTTGACCCGGCGGGCCGGGCGACCTAGTCTTATGACTGATATATCAGTCGTCGATCTACCGTGGGAAGGGCGACCGTGAAGCCCGTCGATGCACCGCTGCCGCCCGGGGCGGATCTGCCGGCCCACCCGGACTTCCTGTGGCGGAACCCGGTGCCGAAGAAGAGCTACGACGTGGTCATCGTCGGTGGTGGGGGGCACGGCCTCGCGACGGCCCACTACCTGGCCGCCAACCACGGCATCACGAACGTCGCCGTGCTGGAGAAGGGCTGGTTGGCCGGCGGCAACATGGCCCGCAACACCACGATCATCCGCAGCAACTACCTGTGGGACGAGAGCGCCGGGATCTACGAGCACGCGCTGAAGCTGTGGGAGGGTCTCGAGGCCGAGCTCGACTACCCGATCCTGTTCTCCCAGCGCGGAGTGCTCAATCTCGCCCACACCCTGCAGGACGTCCGCGACTCGGTCCGCCGGGTGAACGCCAACCAGCTGAACGGCGTCGACGCCGAGTGGGTGGACGCGGCCGGGGTCAAGGAGCTGTGCCCGATCGTGAACATCCGCCCGGACATCCGCTACCCGGTCCTGGGTGCGACGTACCAGCCACGGGCCGGCATCGCCAAGCACGACTACGTCGCGTGGGGCTTCGCCCGGAGCGCCGATCGGGCCGGTGTCGACCTGATCCAGAACACCGCGGTCACCGGGTTCCTGACCGAGGGCGATCGGGTCGTCGGCGTCCGCACCTCCCAGGGTGACATCGCCGCCGGGGCCGTCGCGCTGGCGGCCGCCGGCAGCACGTCGCTGCTGACCGACGGGCTCGGGATCAAGATCCCGATCCAGAGTCACCCGCTGCAGGCACTCGTCTCCGAGCTCCTCGAGCCGATCCACCCGACGGTGGTGATGAGCAACGCGGTGCACGTGTACGTCTCCCAGGCGCACAAGGGCGAGCTGGTGATGGGCGCCGGGGTGGACAGCTACAACGGGTACGGCCAGCGCGGTTCGTTCCACATCATCGAGCGGCAGATGGCGGCGGCGGTGGAGCTGTTCCCGGTCTTCGCGCGGGCCCACCTGCTGCGCACCTGGGGCGGCATCGTCGACGTGACCCCCGATGCGTCCCCGATCGTCGGACTGACCCCGTACGAGAACCTGTTCCTCAACTGCGGTTGGGGAACCGGCGGCTTCAAGGCCACCCCCGGGGTCGGCTGGGTGCTGGCCCACACCATCGCCACCGGCAAGCCCCATCCGCTGAACGCGCCGTTCGCCCTCGATCGTTTCGTCACCGGTCGCCTGGTGGACGAGCACGGCGCCGCCGCCGTGGCCCACTGAGTCCCCGCCGAACAAGGACATCCAGGAGTCGATCATGCAGCTCATCGCCTGCCCGTGGTGCGGGGACCGCGAGGAGGAGGAGTTCGCCTACGGGGGTCAGGCGCACGTCCCCTACCCGGCCGACCCTGCCGCTCTCGATGATCAGGAGTGGGCGGAGTACGTCTTCGTCCGGCGCAACCCCCGGGGGTTGTTCCTCGAACGCTGGCACCACAGCGCCGGTTGTCGCCGCTGGTTCAACGCGGCCCGGGACACGGCCACCCACCGGTTCCTGGCCACCTACCGACCCGACCAGCGGCCGCCGGTGACCGCATGAGTGCAGTGGGCGGGCGGGTGGACGTCTTCGGTGAGCGGGTGGACCGGTCGCGTGCGATCGGCTTCACGTTCGACGGCATCCCGTACACCGGATTCGCCGGCGACACCCTGGCCAGTGCCTTGCTGGCCAACGACGTGACCACCCTCGGGCGCAGTGTCGGTCTCGGTCGCCCGCGGGGGATCGTCGCCGCCGGGTCGGAGGATCCGTGCTCGCTGGTGGACATCGAGGCGCCGTACGCGGAACCGATGCGGTTGGCCACCACGATCGAGCTGGTCGACGGGCTGGTGGCCCGGGGTCTGCCTGGACAGGGACGGCTGAGTCCGGAGCCGGATCGGGCACGTTACGACAGCGTGCACCTGCACGTCGACGTCGCCGTGGTCGGGGCCGGACCGGCCGGTCTGGTGGCCGCCCTGGTCGCGGCGCGGGCCGGACTGCGCGTCGCCCTGGTCGACGAGCGACCGAGTCCCGGCGGTTCACTGGTGCCGGTCCCCGCCTGGGTCGACGAGGCGAGGGCCGAGCTGGCCGGTTCGACCGATGTGACGCACCTGCAGCGGACGACTGCCTTCGCCCTCTACGACGACAACCTGGTGCTGGCGCTGGAGCGACGTACCGATCATCTGGACGCGTCGCCCGAGAACGCGGCCAGGACGAGGATCTGGCGGATCCGGGCCCACGAGATCGTGGTGGCCACGGGCGCCCACGAGCGCACCATCGCGCTGGCCGACAACGACCGTCCCGGTGTGGTGCTGGCGCGGTCGGCGTACGAGTTCCTGCACCGGTACGGCGTCCTGGTCGGGCGCCGGATCGTGCTGCTGACCACCAACGATGCCGCGACCCGGCTGCTGCCCGACCTGGAAGCCGCCGGCGCGGAGACAGTCGCCGTGGTGGACGTCCGGGAAGGCGTCGGGGTCACCGGCGTGCTCGGCGACACCCGGGTCACCGGCGTGGTGCTGACCGACGGTCGCCGCCTGGACTGCGACACCCTGCTGGTCAGCGGAGGCTGGAACCCGGCCGTGCACCTGTTCAGCCAAGCCGGCGGAAAGCTCCGCTACGACGACGGACTGGGCGCCTTCGTGCCGGCCGGTCCGGTGGACGGGGTGAGCGTGGTCGGCTCGGCGTCCGGTGTGCTCGACGAGGGCACGGTGCTCCGCCAGTCCCGGGTGCGGGCCGAGGATGTCGTGCGCCGGTTGGGGGCTTCGCCGCCCGCAGGGTCGGTCGGTCCGGTCGTGACCCCGGCGGTGGTCGACCCGGGAGCCGTGCGCTGGAGCATCCGATCCGAAGGGGTGGACCCGACCACGTTGACCACCCACTTCGTCGACCTGCAACGCGATGCGACGGTCGCCGACATCGCCCGCGCGGTCGGAGCCGGGATGAGCTCGGTGGAGCACGTCAAGCGGTACACGACGATCGGCACCGCTCACGATCAAGGGAAGACCTCGGGGGTGCTGGCGTCCGGGATCGTCTCCGAGCTCACCGGTCTGCCGCTGGGCCAGCTCGGCACGACCACCCATCGACCGCCGTACGCGCCGGTGCCCTTCGCCGCGCTGGCGGGTCGAGATCGCGGCGACCTCTACGAACCCGTCCGGGTCACCGCGGTGCACGACTGGCACGTCGCCCACGGCGCCGAGTTCGAGCCGGTGGGGCAGTGGCTGCGGCCGCGCCACTACCCCCGCGACGGCGAGTCGATGGATGACGCCGTACGGCGCGAGACCGCCGCCGTCCGCACCGGAGTGGGCATCCTGGACGGTTCGACGCTGGGCACGATCGACGTGCAGGGTCCCGACGCCGGGGCTTTTCTCGATCTGATCTACACCAACCTGATCAGCTCCCTGAAGCCCGGCATGGTCCGCTACGGCGTGATGTGCGGGGTGGACGGCATGGTGATCGACGACGGCACGGTGATGCGCCTCGAGCCGGACCGGTTCATCGTCTTCACCACCACCGGTGGCGCCGCCAAGATCCTCGACTGGATGGAGGAGTGGCTGCAGACCGAGTGGCCCCAGCTGCGGGTCCGCCTGTGCTCGCTGACCGATCACTGGGCGACCTTCCCGGTCGTCGGACCACAGTCGCGGTCCTTGATCGGCTCCGTGTTCGCCGACGTCGACGTCAGCAACGAGGCGTTCCCGTTCATGGCGGTGCGGGAGACCTCGCTGGCCGGGGTGCCGGTGCGACTGGCCCGGGTGTCGTTCTCGGGCGAGCTGGCGTACGAGGTGAACGTCGACTCCCGGTACGCGCTCGACCTCTGGGAGATCCTGATCCGTGCCGGCCAGTCGTACGCGATCACCCCGTACGGCACCGAGACGATGCACGTGCTGCGGGCCGAGAAGGGCTACCCGATCATCGGGCAGGACACCGACGGCACCGTGACCCCGCACGATCTGGCGCTGAGCTGGGCGGTCTCGAAGAAGAAGATCGACTTCATCGGCAAGCGGTCCCTGGCGCGGCCGATCACCACGGCCCCGGGCCGGCGCCAGCTGGTCGGCTTGCTCCCCGCCGATCGGTCGTCAGTGCTGACCGAAGGCGCCCAGCTCGTCACGGTGGACGCGGGTGAGCTGGACGCTGCCCGTCGGCAGGGACCGGTGCCGATGCTCGGGTTCGTCACGTCGTCGTACGACAGCGTTGCCCTGGAGCGGCCGTTCGCCCTGGCCCTGCTGGACGACGGCTTCGAACGGATCGGTTCGACCCTGACCGCCGTGCACAACGGGGTGGGTGTGCCCGTCCAGGTGACCTCCCACGTGCTCTACGACCCGGAAGGAGCCCGCCGTGACGGCTGAGGTACTCACCGCCCGAGGTCCGTTGGACGGCTACGCCGATCGATTCGCGGCGTCGGCCCTGACCATCGGTGCGCTGGTGCCGATGCGTCAGCTGTCGCTGCGCATCGACCCGGATCTGCCGGGCGCGGCCAAGGTCGAGGAGCTGATCGGGGCCAGGCTGCCGAGCGCCGGTCAGTCGGGATCGGTCGGTGAGACACGGGTCTACTGGCTCGGCCCGGACGAGTGGCTGCTCCTCGGCGCGGTGGACGAGGCGGCGCTGGCGGAGGTCGTCCGACCGGTCGGTGGCGCGGTGGTGGACGTCTCCGGCCAGCGCGCTGTGATCGAGCTCTCCGGACCGCACGCCCGCGAGGTGCTGGCCAAGGGCTGCGCCCTCGACCTGCATCCGCGGGTGGCGGCGGTGGGCCTCGCCGTCCCGACCCTGGTCGCGCACGTGCCGGCGATCGTCGAGGTGCGGGAGAACGGCGACGCGGCTCTGGGATCGGCGTGCGAGATCTCGGCGGCGATCATCGTGCGGACCACGTTCGCCCGGCACCTGGCCGACTGGCTGCTCGACGCCGCCGTCGAGTACGAACCCTGACCACAGAGTGGCTGGGGCTCAGAGGGCGGCGCGGACCGACTGCTCGAAGCGCTCCACGTGGGTACGCGCCAGCAGGGCCGCTCGATCGGCGTCGCCGTCCAGGATCGCGTGCACCAGGTCGGTGTGACTGTGCAGGTGGCCGGCCACGTGGTCCAGGCGATCCATCACCAGCACCCAGATCCGGGTGGCCAGGTTGTTGAAGCGGATCAGCGAGTCCTCCAGGAACGGGTTCGCCGCCGCTCCGTAGATGGCTCGGTGCACCGCGGCGTCGGCCTGCAGCAGGGTGACCACGTCGACGCTGTCGTCCAGACCATCGAGATCGGCGATCGCCACCTTCAACGCGTCGGCTGCCGCCGGCGTGGCGAACCGAGCGGCCCGCCGGGCGGCCAGCGGCTCCAGCTCGGCGCGGATCTCGGACAGGTACGCCAGATCGGTGATCTCGACCCGGGTCGCGAACGTCCCCCGGCGCGCGTACGTGACCACCAGCCGGTCCTGCTCGAGCCGCTTGAGCGCCTCGCGGACGGGGGTGCGGCCCACACCCAGCTCGGCGGCCAGGGTCTCGTCGTTGATGGGGGAGCCGGGCGCGATCACCAGGGTGACCAGCCGTGCGCGCAGCGCGTCGTAGGCCAGGTCGGCGAGGGACTGCGGCGCCGGTCCGAGGTCGATGGTGCTCACGGGCCGTCCTTCCGACGATCGGTCTTGACCCTGGCCAGCATAGAGCCGCATACTGATATATCACTAGTGTATCTGGCTGTGGATCGCGCGATCGGCAGTCGGAGCGAAGGAGACGGATGACTGCGACCGCCGTACGGGAGATCGCCCCCCGGCCACGCCCCGCCGACTCCGGTGTCCACCACGACGTGCTCACCCTGCGCTGCCCGCAGCAGTCCGGGATCGTCAACGGGGTGACCTCGTTCCTGGTCGAGCACGGCCTGGACATCGAAGAGCACCAGCAGTTCGACGACCGGATCAGCGGCACGCTCTTCCTCCGTACGGCGTTCACCGGCCGTGACGCCGACACCCTCGACGATCTCCGGCAGGCGTTCGCGACAGTGGTCGATCGGTTCGGCATGGATGCCCGGTTCCACGACGCGACCCCGGATCGACTGTTGATCATGGTGTCCAAGCTCGGTCACTGCCTGAACGACCTGATCTTCCGCTGGCGGGCCGGCAGCCTGGGGGCGGAGATCGCCGTGGTGGCGTCGAATCACGAGACCCATCGGCCGATGGTCGAGGCGGCCGGGCTCCCGTTCGTGCACATCCCGATCACCGCCGACACCAAGCCCGAGGCCGAAGCGCGGCTGGAGGAGCTGATCACCTCCCACGACGTCGACCTGGTGGTGCTGGCCCGCTACATGCAGGTGCTCAGCAACGGTCTCTGCTCCCGCCTCGACGGCCGGGCGATCAACATCCACCACTCGTTCCTGCCCGGCTTCAAGGGCGCCAAGCCCTACCACCAGGCGTACGCGCGCGGGGTGAAGATGGTGGGCGCCACCGCCCACTACGTGACCCCGGAGCTCGACGAGGGTCCGATCATCGAGCAGGAGATCATCCGGGTCGACCACACCTTCGACCCCGACGCACTGGCCACCGTCGGCCGTGACGCCGAGGCGCTGGCCCTGTCCCGGGCGGTGCGCTGGCACGGCCAGCGCCGGGTGCTGCGCAACGGCTCCAGCACCGTGGTCTTCCGCTGACCTGCCGATGTCTCTCGTCCAGCAAGAGGAGTAGTCGATCATGAGCAGCCCCCGTGTGGTGATCATCGGTGCCGGCATCGTCGGCGCCAACCTGGCCGACGAGCTGGTCGGTCGCGGCTGGACCGATATCACCGTCGTCGAGCAGGGGCCGCTGGCCACCCCTGGTGGCTCCACCTCTCACGCCCCGGGTCTGGTCTACCAGACCAACCCGTCCCGCTCGATGGCGTTGTTCGCCGGCTACACCGTGCAGAAGCTCCTCGACCTGTCGGCCGATGGTCGATCCTGCTTCAACCAGGTCGGCGGACTCGAGGTCGCCACCACTCCGGCCCGGCTGCAGGACCTGACACGCAAGCTCGGTTGGGCCCAGTCCTGGGGAATCGATGCCCGCCTGGTCGACGCCGACGAGTGCGTGCGGCTGCACCCCCTGCTGGACCGGGACCAGGTCCTCGGCGGTTACCACACACCGACCGACGGGCTCGCGCTCGCGGCCCGCGCGGTCCAGCTGCTGATCGCCCGCAGCGAGCGCGCCGGGGTGGTGTTCCGCGGCGGCACCGAGGTGATCGGGATCGAGCAGGCCGGTGGCCGGGTGACCGGGGTGCGGGTCCGCTCGGGCGCGGACGAGGACACGATCGGAGCAGACCTCGTGGTCTCCTGCGCGGGCTTCTGGGGGCCCAGGATCGGGGCCATGGTCGGGATGCCGGTGCCGCTGCTGCCGCTCGCCCACCAGTACGTGACGACGACGCCGGTCGAGGCCCTCAAGGGTCGCAACGCCGACCCGAACGGTGCCGGCCTGCCGATCCTGCGCCACCAGGACGCCGACCTCTACTACCGCGAGCACGGTGACCGGATCGGCATCGGCTCGTACGCGCACCGCCCGATGCCGGTCGATCTGGACCGGGATCTGCGCCGCTACGCGCCGGAGGAGGTCACTGCCGCCACGATGCCGTCCAGCCTGGCCTTCACCGCCGACGACTTCGCCCCGTCCTGGGCGGATGCCCGGGCCCTGTTGCCGAGTCTGCGCGGGGCGGACATCCAGCGCGGCTTCAACGGGATCTTCTCCTTCACCCCCGACGGCAACCCGCTGGTCGGTCAGAGCCCGGACCTCGACGGGTTCTATCTGGCCGAGGCGGTCTGGGTCACCCACTCCGCGGGGGTCGCCCGGGCGGTCGCCCAGCTGCTGGTCGACGGCCGTTCGGAGATCTGCCTGGCCGGCTCCGACGCCGCCCGGTTCGAGGCGGTGCAGACCACCGACGCGTACGTGCGGGAGACGGGCCAGCAGAACTTCGTCGAGGTGTACGACATCCTGCATCCGCTGGAGCCGAAGCTGTCGCCGCGCGATCTGCGGGTCAGCCCGTTCCATGCCCGGCAGACCGAGCTCGGTGCCTTCTTCCTCGAGGCGAGCGGCTGGGAGCGGCCGCACTGGTACGAGGCCAACGCCGCCCTGCTGCCCGAGCTGCCGACCGAGTGGCAGCCGCCGGAGCGGGATGACTGGGCGGCGAAGTTCTCCTCGCCCATCGCCGCGGTCGAGGCGTGGAAGACGCGTACCGGCGTGGCGATGTTCGACATGACTCCGTTGAAGCGGATAGAGGTCAGCGGCCCGGGGGCGGTCGCGTTGCTCGAGCGCACCACGACCGGCAACGTGGCGCGCAAGCCCGGCGCGGTGACGTACTGCCTGATGCTCGACGACGCCGGCGGCATCCGCTCCGATGTCACAGTGGCCCGGATCGCCGACCAACGCTTTCAGGTCGGCGCCAACTCGGCCATCGACACGGTCTACCTGACGCGCGAGGCACGGCGGCTGACTGCGGAGGATCCGACCCGGTGGGTGCAGGTCCGCGACATCACCGCCGGCACCTGCTGCCTGGGTCTGTGGGGACCGCTGGCCCGGGACGTGCTGAGCCAGGTCTGTGCCGACGACCTGTCCAACGAGGGACCGCTGCGCTACTTCCGCACTGTGGAGATCACCGTCGGCGGCGTACCGGTGACCGCGTTGCGGGTCTCCTACGTCGGTGAGCTCGGCTGGGAGCTCTACACCAGCGCCGAGCTGGGGCAGCGCCTCTGGGACACGCTCTGGGCGGCCGGCAGATCGTCCGGCCTCGTCGCGGCCGGGCGGGAAGCCTTCAACGCCCTGCGGCTGGAGAAGGGCTACCGCTCCTGGGGCACCGACATGAGCACCGAGCACACCCCCGCCGAGGCCGGACTCGCCTTCGCCGTCAAGGACCGCGACGGCTACGTCGGCCGTACGGCGATCGTCGGGGCTCAGCCGCCGGTCAAGCAGCTCACCTGCCTGACCGTGGACGACGGGCGCAGCCTGGTGCTGGGTAAGGAGCCGGTGCTGCTGGACGGCAAGCCGGTCGGCTACGTGACCAGCGCGGCGTACGGGTTCAGCATCGCCCGGCCGATCGCGTACGCGTGGCTGCCGGCCGAGCTGGAGGTGGGCACCGCCGTCGAGCTGGAGTACTTCGGCACCCGGATCCCGGCCACCGTCACCGCCGAGCCGCTCTACGACCCGGAGATGACCCGCCTCCGCGGCTGACGAGCGAGCCCTCGGCGGCAGCCACCCCACAAACGGATCTGCTCGGGTTTGTCGGTTCTGCTCGATCTATAGACCGAGCAGAACCGACAAACCCGAGCAGATCTGCGTCAGAGCCCGCCACAACGAGGACGGTCAGCCGACGACGGTCCAGGTGTCCGGTCCGGCGATCATGGCCTGCAGCGCGTCGTCGTCGGAGCCCTTGTCCTTGGCCAACGTGACCTGCTCGCGCGCGAGGTCGTCGTAGGCGGGCGCGTCGACGTCGCGGAAGATGCCGATCGGGGCCCGGTGCAGGACACCGGAGTCGGTCAGCCGGGACAGGCCGAACGCGAAGGACGGATCCGGGGTGTGGGCGTCGTGCACGACCAGCTGGTCGGCTCCGACGGAGTCCACGTCCACGACCTCGAACGCTCCCGACACCGGATTCCGGACGACACCCTTGGACCCCTCGACCCCGAAGCGGATCGGCTCCCCGTGCTTCAGCGGGATGATCGCCTCGGCCGAGGTCTCGGCGTCCTTCATCGAGGCGAACGCGTCGTCGTTGAAGATCGGGCAGTTCTGGTAGATCTCCACGAACGACGTGCCCCGGTGCGCAGCCGCCGCGCGCAGCACCTCGGTGAGGTGCTTGCGGTCGGAGTCGATGGTCCTGGCCACGAACGTGGCCTCGGCGCCCAGCGCCAGCGAGACCGGGTTGAACGGGTTGTCCAGCGAGCCCATCGGCGTCGACTTGGTGATCTTCCCGATCTCGGAGGTGGGGGAGTACTGGCCCTTGGTCAGACCGTAGATCCGGTTGTTGAACAACAGGATGGTCAGGTTGACGTTGCGACGCAGCACGTGGATCAGGTGGTTGCCGCCGATGGAGAGAGCGTCGCCGTCGCCGGTGATCACGAAGACGGCGGCGTCCTCACGGGCCGTCGCCACCCCGGTGGCGATCGCCGTCGCCCGACCGTGGATCGAGTGCATCCCGTACGAGTCCACGTAGTACGGGAACCGGGACGAGCAGCCGATACCGGAGACGATGACCGTGTTCTCCTTGCGGATGCCGAGCTCGGGCATGAAGCCCTGGAACGCGGCCAGCACGGCGTAGTCACCGCAGCCGGGGCACCACCGGACCTCCTGGTCGGAGGTGAAGTCCTTGCGGTTCAGCGGCTCCAGCGCGAGCGGTACGCCCGCCATCCCCGGGCCGATCGGGGCCGTTGGAGCAGCGGCCGGTCCGCGACGACCGGCCGGGCCTCCGGGTCGGCCGTTGGGGCGCTCGGTGCGGGGCGTGGTGGTTCTGGTCCGGCCGTCGGTCTCATGGCCGTTGAGCGCGGTCACGCGGGTACTCCTTCGATCGAGTCGATCTCGGCTTCCAGGTCGGCGGCCAGCTCACTCAGCGAGATCGGCAGACCGCGGACGCGGGAGTAGCTGTGCACGTCGACGAGGTACTTGGCCCGCAGCATCGTCGAGAGCTGCCCCAGGTTCATCTCCGGGACGATCACGCGCTCGTAGCGGCGCAGGACCTCGCCGAGGTTGGCGGGGAACGGGTTCAGATGGCGCAGGTGCGTCTGGGCGATCCGGCGTCCGGTCTTGCGGACCCGCCGGACGGCAGCGGTGATCGGACCGTACGTCGACCCCCAGCCCAGCACCAGCACGCTGGCCCCGAAGCCCTCGTCGGCGTCCGGGTCGTCGACGACCACGTCCGGGATGTCGCGGACGATGCCGTCGATCTTGGCCTGCCGGGTGCGGACCATCTCGTCGTGGTTGGCCGGGTCGTAGGACACCGCGCCGGTGTCCTTGGCCTTCTCGATGCCACCGATCCGGTGCTGCAGACCGGCCGTGCCCGGGATGGCCCACGGACGTGCGAGCGTCTCCGGATCGCGTCTGTAGGGCAGGAAGACGTCCTTGCCGGCCTGGTCCGTCGCGTTGGTGGCGGTGGCGAAGCCGGGGTCGATCGGCGGGATCAGGGACAGGTCCGGCACCTCCCAGGGCTCCGCGCCGTTGGCGATGTAGCCGTCGGACAGCAGGAACACCGGGGTGCGGTACTTGACGGCGATCCGGATCGCCTCGATGGCGGTGTCGAAGCAGTCTGCGGGCGTCTGAGCGGCGAGCACCGGGACCGGCGCCTCGCCGTTGCGGCCGTACATGACCTGCAGCAGGTCGGCCTGCTCGGTCTTGGTCGGCATCCCGGTGCTGGGGCCGGCGCGCTGGATGTCGCAGATCACCAGCGGCAGCTCGGTCATCACGGCCAGGCCGATCGTCTCGGCCTTGAGGGCGACGCCCGGTCCCGACGTCGTGGTGACCCCGAGGTGGCCGGCGAAGCTCGCACCCAGCGCCGCGCCGACGCCGGCGATCTCGTCCTCGGCCTGGAACGTGGTGACCCCGAACCGCTTGTGCTTGCTCAGCTCGTGCAGCACGTCGGAGGCCGGGGTGATCGGGTAGGCGCCCAGGAACATCGGCAGGTTGGCCTTGCGCGCGCCGGTGACGAGCCCGTACGCCAGCGCGACGTTGCCCGAGATCTGCCGGTAGGTGCCGGCCGGCATCGGGGCCGGGGGCACCTCGTAGGTGACCGCGAAGACCTCGGTGGTCTCGCCGAAGGCGAATCCGGTCTTGAAGGCGGTGATGTTCGCGTCCCGGATCGCCGGCTTGCTGGCGAACTTGGTGGACAGGAAGTTGAGCGTGCCCTCGGTGGGCCGGCCGTAGAGCCAGGACAGCAGACCGAGCGCGAACATGTTCTTCGCCCGGGAGGCGTCCTTGCGGGACAGCCCGAACTCCTTGACCGCCTCGACGGTCATCCCGGTCAGATCGAGGGAATGCAGCTGGTAGTCGGCGAGCGAGCCGTCCTCGAGGGGGTTCGCGTCGTAGCCGACCTTGGCCAGGTTGCGCTTGGTGAAGTCCGCCGTGTCGGCGATGATCAGCCCCCCGCGCGGGAGGTCCTCGATGTTGGCCTTGAGGGCCGCCGGGTTCATCGCCACGAGGACGTCCGGACGGTCACCGGGGGTCATGATGTCGTAGTTGGCGAAGTGCAGCTGGAAGCTGGAGACGCCGGGCAGGGTGCCCTGAGGGGCGCGGATCTCCGCCGGGAAGTTCGGCAGGGTCGAGATGTCGTTGCCGAAGGTCGCCGAGTCGGCGGTGAACCGGTCGCCGGTCAGCTGCATGCCGTCGCCGGAGTCGCCGGCGAAGCGGATGACCACCCGGTCGAGCGTGTGGACCTGTCGCACTGCGTGGAGCCTTCTTCCGTCTGGACTGCCCCTCGCCGGTGGGCGTGGGACGGCCCCACGCGGGTGTGGTGCGCAGGACCGGGAGCGGTTCTCACCGCTCGGGCGCGTCAACGCCCTAGCCATGATAAGGGCGTCCTCACCGCGAACTATTCCCTTCTCAGGCCCCAAGCCGCCGGGGTGAGCAACGCCACGGTCGGCTGAGCGGGGAGGATCGGCCGCTCGCCGAGGCGACGAGGCGTCGACGACTTTCTGGTCCCGTCGGTGATTGAGCCGGTCGGGCGCGGGTAGAGCGATGGTGGATCGGGTCTCGAGCCGCACGATGGCATGACCCGATGCATGACACATCTATGCTTTCAGGTTGATACTGAGAATCGTCTGAGTCTGGACATGACGTCCAGGTGGACGACCCGGTGAGAGGAGATCCCATGTCGGCAGCGGTGGCGGAGGAACGTCCCATCAAGAGTCTGATCCCGGTGCGGATGGACCGAATGCCCTGGTCCCGGTTCCACTGGTTGGTGATCGTGGGTCTGGGCACCGCCTGGATCCTGGACGGCCTGGAGATCCAGCTGGTGGCCTCTGCCGGCTACGCCGAGTCGCTCGGGATGAACTCGACCCAGGTGGGGCTGACCTCCACCATCTACCTGCTCGGCCAGGTGACCGGCGCGCTCATCTTCGGTCGGATGACCGACCGGCTGGGGCGCAAGCGCCTGTTCATCGTCACGCTCGCCGTGTACCTGATCGGCTCGGGTGTCGCGGGTCTGTCGCCCAACATGTGGTTCCTGTGGGTGTTCCGCTTCATCGCCGGCATGGGCATCGGTGGCGAGTACTCGGCCATCAACTCCGCCATCGACGAGCTGATCCCGGGCAAGTACCGCGGGCGCGTCGACCTGGCCATCAACGGCACCTACTGGGCGGGCGCGATGCTCGGTGCGCTGGGCAGCTACTGGCTGCTGGACACCAACCGGTTCGCCGAGAACGTGGGCTGGCGGATCGCCTTCTTCATCGGCCCGGTGCTGGGGCTGGTCATCATCTTCCTGCGCCGGCACATCCCCGAGAGCCCGCGCTGGATGGTCACCCACGGCCAGTCGGAGGCGGCCGAGGAGATCGTCGAGGGCATCGAGCGGGACGTCCAGGCCCAGGGCAAGCAGCTGCCCGAGATCAAGGACTCCGAGGCCTGGTGGATCAAGGCGCACGAGGGGCTCCGACCGAAGCAGCTGGCGTACGTGTTCTTCAAGCTCTACCCGTCGCGTACCTTCCTGGGCCTGACCCTGATGATCACCCAGTCGTTCCTCTACAACGCCATCTTCTTCACCTCCTCGCTGGTGCTGCAGAACTTCTACGGCAAGACCCCCTCCAGTGCGGCGATCTACTTCTTCCCGTTCGCGCTGGGTAACCTGCTGGGGCCGCTGGTGCTCGGCCGCTTCTTCGACACGGTCGGGCGACGCAAGATGATCGGCGGCTCGTACTCGTTGGCCGCCGTGGTCCTGTTCATCTCGGCCGTGATGTTCAACAACGACCTGCTCACGGCCGGAACCCACACCGCCCTGTGGTGCCTGTCGTTCTTCTTCGCCTCCGCCGGGGCATCGGCGGGCTACCTGACGGTGTCGGAGATCTTCCCCCTGGAGGTGCGCGGCCAGGCGATCTCCTACTTCTTCTCCATCGCCCAGGTCTTCGGCGCCATCGGTCCGCTCATCTTCGGCGCGCTGATCGGTGAGGGTGCGGATCGCCAGCCGCTGTTCTGGGGCTACGTGCTGGCGTCGGTGATCATGCTGTTCGGCGGGCTGGTGGCGTTCAAGTTCGGGGTCGACGCCGAGGGCAAGGCCCTGGAGGACATCGCTCCGCCGTTGAGCAGCTACGACGAGAACGGCAACCAACTCACCAAGCTACCGGTCTAGGAGGCGATGTGACAGAGGTGGACGAGCGGCCGTACACGGTCGTGGTGGGGGTCAGCGTGACGTCCAAGTCGCCGGCTGCCCTGGCGTGGGCCGCGGCCCAGGCGGAGTCACACGGCGGCCGGATCATCGCCGTCCGGGCCTGGCGGTTGCCGAATCCGCAGGCCACTCCGGCGGGGACGCCGGCCGGCCGGATACCGCGCGCCGAGGAGGTCGAGGACCGGGCCCGCCGCGCGCTCGAGGAGGACGTGGTCGCCGCTCTGGGCGCCGAGCACACCGCCGAGCTGCGGCTGGTCCGGGGCGGGAAGCTCAAGGTGCTGCTCGGCGCCGCCGCGGAGGCCGATCTCCTGGTGGTGGACGCACCGCGGCAGCTGGTCGCCGGACCGATGTTCGCCCATCGGCTGCTGTACGCCGTGGACTGTCCGGTGGTCACCATGCCTCCCCGGCTCTCGGGCGAGCCCCCGTCGGCACTGACCCGGGTGGCCGGAGCCCTCGGACGCAGCGTCGTGGCCGCGGCCGGCACCGCGGGGCGGCCGGGCTACCGACCACCGCCCCTGACCTGAGCGGATCCGGCTGCTACCCGCGCGGGCTCAGCCCTTCACCACCGGATCGGTCGCGAACCACAGGGCCATCGGGAGCTGGAACGCCGTGAAGCAGTAGTTGCCCATCGGGAGCCAGTAGTGGTACTCCTCGACCGTCGCCCCCTGGAACAGGACGATGAACTGCCAGTGGTCGGCGTACATGCTCCACACCCGCCGCTTGCGCACCTCACCCTGATCACTGAACGTGAGGGTGCGCTCGACCTTGACGATGTCGTTGTACGTGTTGTCGCCGATGTTCTCGACCGAGACGTCGGGCAGGTCAGCGATCCCCTGCTCGAAGCCCTCACGGAGCAGGGGCAGGTCGTCAGCGGTCACCGCGACCCCGAGGTCGCGGACGGCGACCGCGAAGTGGGTGGCCTGGTCGTCGACGTCCGGCCCGACGATCACGCCGTCGAGGTCGTCGTCCAGGCTCGAACGGAACCAGTCCGAGGGATGCCGGAACTCGAACCGGCCCTGGGGGTCGGTGTAGCTGGTGACCCCGGTGAACCTGGGTCGCCCGGTGCGGGCGGCACGCACAGTCATCTCGGATCCCCGTTTCGCTGCTGCTCCGACGCCTCGACGTCGACGGCCCGGAAAGCCTCCATCGAGGGAACGACGGCTCCGGTCAGCTCCAGGGTCTCGGCGAAGTGGCAGGCGACCATCCGCGGACGAGTGGCCCCGGCGGCCGAGCCGCCCTCGGCCGTGGCGATCTCGCGCAGCTCCGGCGTCTCGTCCGAGCACTTCTGCTGGGCGTACTTGCAACGGGTGTGGAAGTAGCAGCCCGACGGCGGGTTGGCCGGGCTCGGCACCTCACCCTTGAGCGGCTCGGTCTCATGCCGGTTCCGCGGGTCGGGCTGCGGCACGGCGGCCAGCAGGGCCTCCGAGTACGGGTGCAGCGGCTGCTTGTACAGCTCCTTCGTGTCGGCGATCTCGACCACCCGGCCGACGTACATCACCACCACCCGGTCGGAGATGTGCTCCACCACCGACAGGTCGTGGCTGATGAACAGGTACGTGAGGCCCATCCGCTCCTGCAGGTCCTCCAGCAGGTTGATGACCTGGGCCTGCACCGAGACGTCCAGCGCGGACACGGGTTCGTCACAGATGATCAGGTCCGGGTCCAGCGCCAGCGCGCGAGCGATGCCGATGCGCTGCCGCTGCCCACCGGAGAACGCGTGCGGGTAACGACTCGCGTGCTCCGGGCGCAGCCCCACGATGGTCAGCAGCTCGGCGACCCGGTCACGCAGCGCCTGGCCCTTGAGCACCTTGTTGATCACCAGGGGCTCGGCGATCACCCGGCCGACGGTCATCCGGGAGTCGAGCGAGGCCATCGGGTCCTGGAAGATGAACTGCATCCGCGGTCGGACCGCGTCCATGGTCTTGGTGTCGGCGTCCTCGAGGTGCACGGGGCCGAGCTCCGGGTGGCGGAAGATGACCTCACCGCCGGTGGGTTCCTCCAGCCGGATGATCGTTCGCCCGGTGGTCGACTTGCCGCAACCGGACTCGCCGACGATGGCCACGGTCTCGCCGCGGTTGACGCTGAGGGAGACCCCGTCCACCGCCTTGACCTGGCCGATCACGCGCCGCATCGCCCCGCCCTTGATGGGGAAGTGCTTCTTCAGGCCACGCACCTCCAGCAACGGACCCTCGGCCGCTTCGCGCGGTTCCTGAGCACCCTCCGCGGCCGGTTTGGCCCGCTTCGGCGCGGCGGTCTGGGTCGTGTCGGTCATCGCCGTGCCTCCGTCGTCGAGCCGGCCATCGCATGTTCGTCGTCGTAGAGGTGGCACCGTACGCCATGGCGGTGCGCGCCGGGCAGCAGCGTCTCGGGTGGGATGACCGTCTGGCACACCTCGCCGATGAAGTCCGGGCACCGCGGGTGGAAGCTGCAGCCGGGCACCTGCGAGTACGGATCCGGGACCGAGCCCTTGATCACCTCGAGCGGTGTGTGCTCGGCCGCCCCGATGCGGGGGATCGAGCGCAGCAGCGAGCGCGTGTACGGGTGCTTGGGGTGGTAGAAGATGTCGTCCACCGACGCCCGCTCCACCACCCGGCCCTGGTACATCACGATCACCTCGTCGCACAGCTGGGCGACCACGCCCATGCTGTGGGTGATGAAGATGATCGACATGCCGATCTCCTCCTTGAGCCGCAGCATCAGGGCGAGGATCTGGGCTTCGGTGGTCACGTCGAGGGCCGTGGTCGGCTCGTCGGCGATCAGCAGGGCGGGGTGACAGGACAACGCCATGGCGATCATGGCTCGCTGCCGCATGCCGCCGGACAGCTCATGCGGGTAGGAGTTCGCGATCCGCTCCGGGTTCGGCATGCCGACCTGGCGCAGCATGTCCACGGCCTGCTCCCAGGACTGCTTCTTGTCCGGCGTCTGGTGCAGCTGGATCGCTTCCTGGATCTGCGAGCCGATCTTGTAGACCGGGTTCAGGGACGACATCGGCTCCTGGAAGATCATCGCGATCTCCGAGCCGCGGATGGCCCGCATGGCGTCGCTGGTGGGCTTCAGCCGGGTGATGTCGACCTCACCGGAGCTGTCCAGAGCCGCCTCGAGCTCGGTCTCATGCTGCGTCGACTCGCGCCGGTCGCCGGAGGGGCGGCGGAAGACGATCGAACCGTCGGTGATCTTGCCGGCGCGCTCGAGGATCTGCATGACCGCCCGGGCCGTCACGCTCTTGCCGCTACCGCTCTCACCCACCACGCCGAGCACCGAGCCGCGCTTCACGTCGAAGCTCACGCCGTTGAGCGCACTCACCTTGCCCAGGGTGGTCTTGTACTCCACCTGGAGGTCGCGCACGGTGATGATGGAGTCGCGCGAACCGCTGTCGGGCCCGTCAGCGCGATCGCGACTGTCGCTGGCGTCGTATCTCGTGGTCATGTCGTCATGGCCTCTCCTGGAGTCTGCAGCCGAGCAGTTCGGGGGTCGTCAAGCTCTTTCGCCGGTCAGCTGTACGGGTCGACGGCGTCCCGGACGCCGTCACCCAGCAGCTGGAAGCTGGCGACCGCCACGATCACGAAGAGGGCCGGCGTCAGCACCCACGGATACTGCTGGAGCACGTCGATGCGCTGGGCGTCCTTCAACAGCACCCCCCAGCTGATGGCCGGTTCGAGCATCCCGATGCCGAGGAACGACAGCGTGGTCTCGGCGATGATGGTGGCGGGGATGGCCAACATGGACACCGCAACGATGTGGCTGGCCGAGTTCGGCAGCAGGTGCGTGGTGATGATCCTGGGACCCTTGGCCCCGGCGGACTTGGCGGCGGCGACGTAGTCGGACTTGGCGTACCCCATCACCTTGCCGCGCACTTGTCGGGCCAGCCCGGCCCACGCGACCAGGGCGAGGATCAGCGTCATCAGGAAGTACCGTTTGGTCACCGACATGTCCGGGGAGAGGACGGCCGCCATCGTGGCCCACAACGGCAGGGTCGGGATGGACATGATGACCTCGATGAAGCGCTGGATGAGGTTGTCGGTCCGGCCCCCCGCATAGCCTGACCAGGTGCCGATGACCGAGCCGAGCACCGTGGCGATGGCCACCCCGAGCAGACCGATGGACAGCGAGACGCGGCTGCCGTAGAGCGTCCGGGCGAAGATGTCGCGGCCGTTGCCGTCGGCGCCGAAGAGCAGCAGCTTCGCGTCGCCGCCCGCCGGCGCGACGATCAGGTGCCGGTCGGCCGGGATCAGGCCGAGGAACTTGTACTCGAAGCCCTTCCCGAAGATCTGCAGCGGGATCGGGTTGTTGCAGTCCTTGACGTAGGTGGTCGAGATGTTGACCGGGTCGATCTCCTGCTTCACCGTGCACATGGCCGGACCGCCGGACCAGGTCAACGAGCTCGGTGCTGCGTACTTGAAGGCCTGGTCCACCTGCACCGGGTCGTTCGGTGACAGCAAGGGCGCGAAGATGGCCGCCAGGTAGAGCAGACCCAGCACGATCAGGGAGAAGATCGCGAGCTTGCTCTGCTTGAACCGGCGGACCATCAGCTGGCTCTGCGAGATCTCGCCGATCTTGCTGTTCTCGGTCGCGACGAAGGCCGTCTCGACGTCGACGGAGGTTCTGTCGTCCAGACCGGGTCCTTCGACCCCTGCGATCGTCATTGCGTCTCCTAGTCCAGGACCCGGGCTCGGGGATCGATCCACATCAGCAGCAGATCGGCGATCAGGTTCCCGATGATCAGCAGGGCCGACAACATCACGAGCAAGGTGGCCGCCACGTAGGTGTCCTTGACGATCAGCGTCTGCAGCAGAGCCTGCCCGGTGGTGGGCAGGTTGAAGATGATCGACACCACGGCCTCACCCGAGATGATCACGCCGAGCGTGGTGCCCAGCGTCATCACCAACGGGTGCAGGGCGTTGCGTACCGCGTGCTTCCAGATGACCTTGCTCTCGGCCACGCCCTTGGCCCGGGCCGTCTGCACGTACTGCTGGTTGAGCACGTCGAACAGGTTCGCCCGCATCACGCGCGTGAGCCACGCGGTGCTGGCGACCGAGATCACCAGCAACGGCATCCACAGGTGGGCGAACATGTCGAGCAGCTTGTCGAGGCTCCACGGCGCGTTCCGGTACTCGTTGGAGAACAGACCTCCGACGTCGATCCCACCCCATTGGACGGCGGCCACCATCACCGCGAGTGCCAACAGGAACTCCGGTATCGCCACCCCTATGAACTGGATCAGGGTGACGAGGTTGTCACCCAGGTTGTACCGGTGAGTGGCCGAGTACACCCCGACGGGGATGGCGATCCCCCAGGCGATGATGGTCGCCGAGAGCGCGAGCGCGACGGACAGACCGAAGCGGCTCCAGATCACGTCGGCCACCGGCTCCCGGTAGGCGAACGACATGCCGAAGTCGCCGCGGATCAGACCGCCCGCCCACTTGCCGTACTTGACGATCCAGGGGTCGTTGACCCCGTACTGCTCCTCCAGCGCCTCGACCTGCGCGGTCGAGACCGTGCTGCCCATGGCACGCAATCGGTCGATCTCGGAATCGACCGCCGAGCCCGGTGCCAGCTCGATGATGAAGAACGTCAGGAGCGACACCAGGAACAAGGTGATGACGGCGTAGACGAGACGCCGGAGGATGTAGACGACCATCAGCGTTTCCTTCGATCAGGGGGTTGATCGGCTCCGAGTGCTGGGGATCAGCTGTGTTGGTCGGGGTTGTCCCAGTAGTAGCACTCCGGGTCGTACACCGCCGGGGTGGGGTGGATCCAGGGGTTCACCATCCCGCCCTGCGCGAGGTTCTCCTTGCGGGGAACGTTCTTCAGGTCGGTCTTGACCACCATCACCTGCGGGTAGTTCGCCACCGAACCCATCATGAACGGGCCGTCGGAGACATGGATCTTGATCATGTCCCAGACCTGCTGATGGCGCTTGGTCTCATCCGGCTCGACCTTGCTGGCGTCGTAGATGTCCCACAGCTTCTTGATCGGCCCGTTGGCATCCGGTTCCACCCGCGGAGGGTTGCGATCCCACGGGTCCTTGTCCAGCTGCTTGGAGTTGGTGTCCGTGCCGAGCTGCTGGTACCACTGACCCTCCAGCGGGGCCCAACGGGTGTACTCCAGCGGGACGAGCCACTGCGGGTAGACCAGGTGGTTCGGGCCGTCGCCGACCTCCCAGTTGCTGTGGGCCATCAGCTTGCCGGACTTCCACTGGTCGTCGAAGGCCTGCGGAGCGATGGGGTTGCTCTTCATCTCGATCCCGACCGCCTTGAGGTCGGAGATCAGCTGGTTGTCCTTGGTCTTGTGCTCCACTGACGCGTCGGCCTGGATGTCGATCCGCAGCGCCAGCTTCTTGCCGTTGGGCAGCGTCCGCATCCCATCGCTCCCGGCCTTGAGGCCGAGCTCGTCCAGCAGCGACTTGGCCTTCTCCGGGTCGTGCGTGACGTAGGAGTCGCGCCAGCTGGTGTACGCCTGCTTGCCCGTGTCGTTGATCGTGTACTCGATGGCCTTGGGGCTGAGCGTGCCGGTGGTGGGCTCGCCGGTGTTGAAGTACACCGACTTCTGCACGGCCTCGCGGTTGAAGGCGTGGGAGATGGCCTGCCGGAACTTCGGCTCGCGGATGAGCTTGCGCAGGTCGTCATCCACGTAGTCGTAGTTGAAGAAGAAGATCGACCCGGTGCCCGACCCGCTGTCCCACAGGAGCACCTCGGTCTTCGCGCGATCGGCGCTGTCCCGGATGCCCTGCACGTCGTTCAGGGTGATCTGGTTGAAGCCACCCTGGCAGTAGTCGACCGAACCCTGCTGGACCTGGAGCTTGCCGGCCTCGGCGTCGCTGACGACGCTGATCTGCATCGTGTCGATGTAGGGGAGCTGATCACCGTTGGGCATCACCACGTAGTAGTACGGGTTGCGCTCCAGCACCACGCCCTTGGTGTTGTCGAACTCCTTGCACTTGAAACCGGTCATGGTGGGGCAGTCCGGGTTGCGGTGCCAGTCGCCCTTGGTCTCCATCAGACCGCCGACCGAGTCCCAGTTGTCGGGGACGTTCTTGCCGTACTTGGGGTGGAACTGCTTGACGTAGTGGCTCGGCATCATCCAGATGGGGCCGTTCTTGCCGACGTTGCCGTTGACCCACATGGCCATCCGGTCGGCGGTCAGCGGCGCCGGCGCGTCGAAGGTCATCGTCAGGGTCAGGTCGTCGACCGCCTTGAACTTGGCCAGTGTGCCCTTACCCGAGCGGGCCTCGTCCGGCGCGGTCTGCGCCATGTACTGCCCAGCGATGATGTCGTCCCACCAGAACATGATGTCTGCGGTGCTCCACGGCTCGCCGTCGGACCACTTCAGCCCCTTGCGGAAGTGGAACGTCCACTCCGACGCGTCGTCGTTGGACTCCCACGACTCCACCAGACCGGGCACGACGTCCTTGCCGTCGTTCAGGTAACGGAGCGGGGAGTGGCCGTAGAAGAACTCTCGGTTGGAGTCCGCCTTGGCCGCTCCGGTGGTGGAGAAGGTGTTCATGTTGAGCGTGCCGCCGTACTTGCCGGGAACCGCCCAGGCGTGCGGGAGCACGTACGGGACCTCGGGCAGCCTCTCCTCGACGGGCGGCAGACCCATGCTGTCGATCATGGGCGCCTGCTGGTACTTGCCCGGCTTCGCCAACGGCTTGTTGGCCGAGCCGACGGCCTGCGAGTTGTCACCGCCCCCGCCACCGGTGTTCGTGTCTCCTCCGCTGCCCCCGCTACAGGAGGCCAGCGCCACCGAGCCCGCCAGTACGGCTGAGCCGTAGAGAAAGTGGCGGCGAGAAATTCGACCAAGCTCCATCGTGTCCTCCAGTGCGTCCGACGTCAGTGTCAGTGTTCGGAATCCAACGTTGAAACGATGATCAGCCGGTCTGCGTGGAGTTGAGCCCTCGCCGTCTCAGATGTCGCTTCCCAGCGCCTTGTTGCCCGAACGTGTCGAGACTTTACTCATGAGATGCCGCCGTGCGAAGCCCCTACCGCGGAAAACACTGCATCGGTTGTGAAACTATTCAACGCGTACGATCGAGCGACCATCTCGATCAGGCATCGGGACCGCCGTGCTCGCGCGGTCGGCGCAGCGCGCCGGTCCCGCCCTGCTGCCAGGGAAGCGGGCCCGCCAACGGCCGGAACTCGACGCCGATGGCCGCCAACCGGTCCAGGTGCGCGGGTAGCCGGTCCAGGAACTCCGGGTACGACCGACCTTCGGGGGCCGACCAGGCCACTTCCGCGTGCGCGCAAGCCCGCGGAAAGAGCATGTAGTCGACCCGCCTGGTGTCGGGCATGTACTCCCGCCAGACCTGGCACTGGGTGCCGAGGACCTTGTGGTGCACCTCCGCCGGCAGCCCCGCCAGTGGCTCGAAGGAGTACACCTGCTCGAGCGGCAGGTGCCCCCCGATGGCGTACGCCTCGGTCGGGTCGTCGCTGGGGTAGTAGTCGAAGTAGGTGTGGGTGACCGGGGACATGATCACGTCCATCCCGGCCTCGGCGGCCTTGATCCCGTACGACGCATCCCGCCAGGCCATGGCGACGGCACCCTCGAGCGGCCCTTCGTCGTTGATCTCGTCCCAGCCGACCAGTCGGCGGTCCCGGGCGGCCAGCCAGTCCCGGAGCTGCTCGGTGAACCAGCGCTGCAGGTACTCGGGTCCGGGCAGCCCGCGCTGCTCCGCCAGCTTTCGGGCGGCGGGGCTGGCCAGCCACTCCTCGCGCGGGCACTCGTCGCCGCCGACGTGCACGTACGGGCTGTCGAAGACCTCGAGCAGCTCGGTGTACAGGTCGAAGACGACAGTCATCGCGTCGTCGGAGAGGTTCAGCACCTCGGGGAAGACACCGAAGGTGGTCGCCGGCTGATAGCCGGTCTCGGGGTGGTTGCCGAGCTCGGGGTAGGCCGCCAGGAGGGCCAGTGCGTGACCGGGGAACTCCAGCTCGGGCACCACCGTGACGCCGCGATCGGCGGCGTAGCGGACCAGGGCCCGGAGCTGGTCCTGGGTGTAGAAGCCACCGTGCGGGGTGCCGTCGGCGAAGTCCTGGAAGTGCCGCTGGGTCTCCGAGCGCCAGCTGGCCCGCTCCTGCAGCTTCGGGTGCCGCTGCGAGGCGAACCGCCAACCCTGGTCCTCGGTCAGGTGCAGGTGGAAGACGTTGTACTTGTGCAGCGCGATCAGGTCGACGAAGCGGAACAGGTCGGCCAGCGGCATGAAGTGCCGACCGACATCGAGGTGCACGCCCCGCCAGCCGAAGCGCGGCTGGTCGGTGATCCGGACGCCGGCCAGCCCGAGCGGCTCACCGTTCGGCGCCGGTCGCAACGCCGAGGCCGGCAGCAGCTGCCGCAGGGTCTGGGTGGCCCAGTTGAGTCCCCGGGCGCTGGCGGCGGTGAGCACGATGCCGTCGGAGGTCACCTCGACCACGTACGCCTCGTCGCCCAGGCTCGCGTCCTTGACCAGCTGCAGGGCGCCATCGGCGGCCGCGGGCAGCTCGAAGCCGGTGCCGGGGGAGAGCAGCCGGCGGACGACCGCCGCCCACCCCGGCTCGTCGGTGGTGATCGCCAGCTCCTCGGTCAGCGTGAAGCTGCCGGGTCGCGCTTCGGTGCTGACGGGCTGTGGGAGGACGGGACGGGTGGACGACGTCGTCGGGGTGGTCACCCGCTTCACCCTAGGCGCTTCGCCGGACGTGCCCGCTGGACGCCGCCCGCCCGGGTGTCACCCCGCCCCGCCCGGGTGTCACCCCGCCCCGCCCGGGTGTCACCCCGCCCCGATCCCCACTTCGCACCAGCCGCATCATCTCCGCACCACGTACACCTGGTGCGGAGATGACGTAGCTGGTGCGAAGTGGGGATCGGCGAGGGGGAGGACGGGCTGAGGACAGGCGAGATGGGAGCGGGCCTGGGTCAGGAGGCGAGGGCCGGGTGCGCTTGGGGGTCGGCCAGCAGGTCGGCGAACACCAGCTCGGCGGCACCGACCGCCAGCACGTCGGAGCCCAGCTCGGCCGGGACGATCTCCTGGCGCGCGCTGAGCGCGCCGAAACCGGTCTGCCGGACCCGGTCCTGGAGCGTCGATCCGGTGGCGGCCGCCAGGTCGGCCAGGAACCCGCCCAACACCACCACCTCGGGGTCGAGGACGTTCACGGTGTTCGAGAGGGCCTGGGCGAGCCAGCCGAGCTGACGGTCGACCTCGGCGATCACCGAGGGCGCGCCGTCCTCGACGGCGGTCTGCAGCACACGCCCCAACGACTCGGCCGCCACGTCGTCCAGGCCGAGGATCTCCAGCAGACCGGACCGGGTCACCTCGGTCTCCAGGCACCCGGTCCGGCCGCAGTGGCAGACCCGCCCGGTCGGGTTGACCACCGAGTGGCCGAGCTCGCCGGCGTAACCGTGCCCACCGAGCAGGGGCTCACCGCCACTGACCACGCCGCCGCCGATCCCGCTGGCACTGCCGTTGAGGTAGACGACGTCGGTGCGGTCCCGGCCCGCACCGAACCACAGCTCGGCCACCAGGGCGGCTCGGGCGTCGTTGGAGACCACGCAGCGATAGCCGGTCGCGGCCGTCAACCGGTCGGCCAACGGCTCGTCGCGCCAGCCCAGGTGCGGGGCCAGGGTCACCGTCCCGGTCGACCGCTCGACCAGGCCCGGTACGGCCACACCGATCCCCAGCACCCGGAAGCGGATCTCGAGCTCCGAACGCATCCCGTCGACCAGGGCCGCGACCAGGTTGACCGCTTCGGTGGCCGTCGGGGCCGTCGCTACGGGATAGCGGATTCGCTTGTGCACCACGCCACCGAGGCCGACCAGACCCACCGAGACCGCGTCCACGTCCGGATTGACCGTCAGAGCGACCACCGACCCGTCGGCCGTCACCAGCGGGCTCGGTCGACCCACACCGGCGGGCGCGGTGGGGTCGGTCTCGGTCACGAGTCCGAGCGCGACCAGCTCGGACACCAGACCGGCGATCGTCGAACGGTTCAGTCCGGTTCGCCGAGTCAGCGCCGACCGCGACGTGGCGCCCTCCCGGTGCACCAGGGTGAGCAGCCGGCTGAGGTTGTGGCGGCGCGCCGGGGCTGCGGTCACACCCGACGCGACGGGCTGGCTCATCGGCGTACCCCTGGGTTTGTTGTCGGCTCGGACACCGACATGCCCCTGTACGGTAACGCAGATCGTCCTTGACCAGGCCGCAGCATAGCCATAAGTTGTGTTCATCAACATTTAATCTCTTACGCCAACGGAGGCACCCCCATGAGCTTCACGCCCACCCCCGCCGACAAGTTCTCCTTCGGTCTGTGGACCATCGGCTGGGTCGGTCAGGACCAGTTCGGCAGTGCGAGTCGCGCCCCGCTGGACGTGGTCGAGGCGGTCACCAAGCTGGCGGAGCTCGGCGCGTACGGACTGACATTCCACGACAACGACCTTTTCCCGTTCGAGGCGTCCGACGCCGAGCGCACCGCCCAGATCGACCGGTTGAAGAAGGTGCTGGCCGACACCGGGGTGACGGTGCCGATGATCACCACCAACCTGTTCAGCCACCCGGTGTTCAAAGACGGCGGGGTCACCTCCAACGACCGCTCGGTCCGCCGCTTCGCGCTGCGCAAGCTGCTCCGCAACATCGACCTGGCGGCTGAGCTCGGAGCGGAGACGTTCGTCATGTGGGGCGGCCGCGAGGGCAGCGAGTTCGACGCGGCCAAGGACGTGCAGGCCGCACTGGCCCGCTACCGCGAGGGCGTCAACATGCTGGCGGAGTACGTCACCGACCAGGGTTACGACCTGCGCTTCGCCATCGAGCCCAAGCCGAACGAGCCCCGGGGCGACATCCTGCTGCCGACCGTCGGCCACGCGATCGCCTTCATCCACACCCTCGACAAGCCGGACCTGTTCGGCGTCAACCCCGAGGTCGGCCACGAGCAGATGGCCGGACTCAACTTCACCCACGGCATCGCCCAGGCCCTGGACGCCGGCAAGCTGTTCCACATCGACCTGAACGGTCAGCGCAGCATCAAGTTCGACCAGGACCTGGTCTTCGGTCACGGCGACCTGCAGAACGCCTTCTCCCTGGTTGACCTGCTGGAGAACGGCGGACCCGGCGGCGGCCAGGCCTACACCGGCCCGCGCCACTTCGACTACAAGCCCAGCCGGACCGAGGACTACGACGGCGTCTGGGAGTCGGCCGCCGCGAACATGCGGATGTACCTGATCCTCAAGGACCGCGCCACCGCCTTCCGGGCCGACCCCGAGGTCCAGGCGGCCCTGGCCGACGCCCGGGTGGCCGAGCTGTCGGAGCCCACCCTCAACCCCGGCGAGACCTACACCGAGCTGCTGGCCGATGCTTCTGCCTATGAGGACTTCGACGCAGAGCCCTACTTCAACGGCCGGGGGTTCGGGTTCGTGAAGCTGCAGCAGCTGATGCTCGAGCACCTGATGGGGGCCCGCGGGTGACGTTGGTCGCCGGGGTCGACTCGTCCACCCAGTCGGTCAAGGTCGTCGTCTGCGACGCCGACACCGGGGAGGTCGTCCGCTCCGGACGGGCCTCACACCCCGACGGCACGGAGGTCTCGGCTGCCGCGTGGCTGGCCGCCTACCGCGAGGCGACGGCCGATCCGTCGTTGCTGGAGGGGGTCGGCGCGATCAGCGTCGGCGGCCAGCAGCACGGCATGGTGACGCTGGACGCCGACGGCGAGCTGGTCCGCGATGCCCTGCTGTGGAACGACAACCGCTCCGCCCAGGCGGCGTTGGACCTGATCGACGACCTGGGTGGCGCGCAGGCCTGGGCCGACGCGGTCGGGTCCGTGCCGGTGGCGTCGTTCACCGTGTCCAAGATCAGGTGGCTGGCCCGGAACGAACCGGACAACGCTGCTCGGGTGCACCGGGTGGTGCTGCCGCACGACTACCTGACCTGGGAGATCGGCGGGCGCTCCTTCTCGCCCGCCACCGATCGCGGTGACGCCTCCGGCACGGCCTACTTCGACGCGAGCGCCAACACCTACCGCGACGATCTGGTCGAGCTGGCCTTCGGTCGGCGGCTCGAGCTGCCGCGGGTGGCGGCGCCCGACGAGGTCGTGGGCGAGTCGCCGGAGGGCATCAAGATCGCCGCCGGGACCGGCGACAACATGGCCTCCACCCTCGGCATGATCGTGCCCGACCGGACGGCGTTGATCTCGCTCGGAACCAGTGGGGTCGCCTGCCTGCGCAGCGAGACCCAGACCCACGACCCCAGTGGGGTGGTGGCCGGGTTCGCGGACGCGACCGGAGCCTTCCTGCCACTGGTCTGCACACTGAACGGGGCGCGGAACCTGGTCGCCATGGCCAAGACCCTGAACGTCTCGCTGGATGACTTCAGTGCGCTGGCCGCCTCCGCGCCGGCGGGCAGCGAGGGTCTGGTCTTCCTTCCGTACCTGGAAGGTGAGCGGACGCCGCCGCTGCCGGACGCCCGCGGCGAGCTCCGCGGCGCCACGCTGTCCAACCTCACCGCCGCCAACCTGGCCCGCGCCACCATCGAGGGCGTGCTCTGGAGTCTGGCCTACGGAGTGCAGGTGCTGCGGGAGCAGGCCTCGCCGGTCGACCAGGTCATGTTGACCGGTGGCGCCGCGCAGTCGCCGGCGGTCCGGACCATCGCGGCCGCCGTCTTCGGCGTGCCGGTGCTGGCCACCGACCCGTACGAGAGTGTGGCCGTCGGCTCGGCGCGGCAGGCCGCGTGGGCGTTGACCGGGACGCTGCCGGACTGGTCGGCGCCGGTCTCGGGCACCTACGAGCCGCAGCCGGGGGAGACCACCGCGGCCGCCGAGCTGGATGGTCGCTATCGGGCCGCCCTGGCCGAGGTTTCGGCGCGATCCTGAGGGTGCCGGCCGGACCGGACGCCTCGGGCCGGCCTCTTCGTGGTGCAGATCACGCGCGAACGGCCCGTGCGGTAACCCTGTGACCCGGAAGAATGGTGATCACTATGAGCATTCCCGTTCCTCCGCTTGACTGGCCGCACTACGGCATCGGATTCATCCCCGCCGTGAAGCGCGTCTTCCAGAAGTACGCCACGTTCACCGGCCGGGCCAGCCGGAGCGAGTTCTGGTGGTGGGCCCTCGGCAACGTCGTCGTCGTCACCGTGCTGTACGCGTTGATCCTCGCGTTGGCCTTTGCGGGGCGGACCCCCGACGGCGAGCCCGGCCCGGCCCTCATCGCTCCCACGGTGCTGCTGGTTGTCTGGGCCCTGGCCGTGGTGATCCCGACCATCGCCGTCACCGTCCGTCGGCTGCACGACGCCGGCTACAGCGGCTGGTTCTACCTGTTCAGCGTCTTCGGCCTGGGCATCGTGACCCTGGTTCTCTGTGCGATGGAGACCTCGCCCGCCGCCGCCAAGTACGGTCCGCCCTACCCGCAGGTGTACCCGCCCGCTGGGTACGGGGCCCCGAACCAGGGCTACGGTCCGCCTCCCGGCCAGCAGCAGTACTGATCACCTGAATCTCTTCGAGCCGCCGTGGACGTAACGTCCGCGGCGGCTCTGTCGTTCCGGGGCCGGGGATCAGCGCGGCCAGACGCCCGAGCTGCCCCGCCGGTGACTGCCCAGCAGGTGGGTGTCGACGATGCCGACGGCCTCCATCAGGGCGAACATCGTCGTCGGTCCGACGAACCGGAATCCCTTCTTCCGCAAGGCCTTGGCCAGGGCCACCGACTCCGGTGAGCTGGTCGGGATGTCGGCGTACCGGACCGGCCGGGGCGTCTCGGCCGGCTGGAACGACCAGAGAAAGTCGGGCAGCCCGCCCTCGTCCCGGAGGGCGACGGTCGCCGTGGCGTTGGCGATGGTGGCGCTGACCTTGGCCCGATTGCGCACGATGCCGGCGTCGGCCATCAGCCGCTCGACGTCGCCGTCGTCGTACGCCGCCACGGTGTCGGGATCGAAGTCGGCGAACGCCGCCCGGAACGACTCGCGTTTGCGCAGGATCGTCACCCAGGACAGCCCGGACTGGAACGCCTCGAGACTGAGCCGCTCGAACAGCCCTCGCTCGTCGCGGATCGGCAGGCCCCATTCGCTGTCGTAGTAGGTCTTCAGCGGTTCGGTCGCGCCCCAGGTCGGGCGGGCCCGCCCGTCCTCGCCGATCACCAGATCCGGGTTGTCACTCATTCGTGCTCCTCTGCCACTGACGCCATCCGGACACGCTCAGTCGCTCAGCCCGGTCGCGCGCAACGTGATGTTGATCCGACCCTCGGTCAGCCCGCAGCCATCCGGTGCGGTGCCGGGGATGATCTTGGTGACACCGTGGAAGGCGAGCCGAGCCGGCCCGCCGAACACGAACAGATCGCCCGACCTCAGGTCGACGTCGGTGAACGGCCGATTGCGGTTCTCGGTGTTGCCGAACCGGAACACGCACGTGTCGCCGACCGAGAACGACACCACAGGATCCAACGAGACCTCGTCCTTGTCCTGGTGCAACCCCATCCTCGCGGCCGCGTCGTAGAAGTTGATCAGGGCGGTGTCGGGTCGGTAGCTCTCGGGCTCCGGCCAGCTGACGCCCGCCAGCGCCCGGCGGCCCAGCTCCTCGAGCCAGGTCGGGAGAGGGAGCACCCGGGCGCCGTTGACGTCGTCGGCCTTGCGCGAGTACCGGTACGGCTGCCAGTGCCACCCCAGGCAGACCGTCTTGACTGACATCGGGTGACCCCGGACGGCAGCCGACCGGATCGGCACCGGTCCGGCGGCCCAGCCGTCGAACGCCGTGACGAGCTGCCGTTGCTCGGTCGGTGACAGCCAGCCCGGGGCGTGCAGTGCCCCGGGCGCGACCTCGTACGGTGCGCTCGGTCGCTCGAGGTCGGACAGGGTCATGCCGCCGCTCGGCTCTCGAGGTCCAGCAGCGTGCGCTTGGCCTCCAGACCGCCCAAGTAGCCGCCCAGGCTCCCGTCACCGCGCAGCACCCGGTGGCAGGGCACGACCACCGGCAACGGGTTGGTCGCGCAGGCCGTGCCGACGGCCCGGACCGCGGTCGGACGCCCGGCCAGCGTGGCCAGCTCGGTGTAGGAGACCGTGTGCCCGTACCCGATCGTCGGCAGCAGCAGCTGCACGGTGCGTCGGAACTCACCGGTCGTGGTCAGGTCGAGGGGAAGGTCGAATGCCCGCCGAGTGCCCGCGAAGTACTCGTCGAGCTCGCGGGCGGCCGGCTCCAGTCGACGCGGCGCCTCCAGCACCCGTGGGCTGACCGTGCCGGCCAGCTGGCCGAGCACCTGATCGTGGTCCTGGCTCGCGAAGGCGACCCGGGTCAGGCCGCGCTCGGTGGCCACGAGCAGCAGCGGGCCGAGGGGCGAGTCCACCGTGCGGTAGGCGAGGTCGAGCAGCTGAGCCTCCGCCGCCTTCTCAGCGAGCGCTCCGCGGAGCCGTTCCAGCGTGCGCTCGTCGACGTCGCGCAGAGCGCCGAGCGGGTTGTCGGTGATGGTCATTCCTGTCCTCCTGTGGTCGGTCTCGCCAACCGTTTCCGCAGCGTACGCAGACCGTCTGACACTGCCCGTCGGGCAGCCTCCGGTGTACCGCCGAGCTCGGCGGCGACCTGCGCGTACGGGAGGTCGGCGAGGTAGTGGAGCGTGACGGCGGATCGCTGCTTGTCGGGCAGCGATCGCACCGCATCGTCCAGCTCGTCGTCGCCGGCGCCGGGCTGGCCCAGCGTGGACACCCGGTCGTCCTGGTCGGCGATCGGGGTCGCGCGCCGCTGGCGCGCACGGACGGCGTCGATGGCCTTCCGATAAGCGATCGTGGCGAGCCAGGCGGCGTGGTCGGCGTCCGCCGGCAGGTCCGGATAGGCCCGCAGTCCGGCCAGGAACGTCTCCGACCAGGCGTCGTCCGCGTCGAGGGGACCGAGTACGGCGCGGCAGACGCGCCAGACCCGGGCCCCGTGGTCACGGACCAGCTGATCGAACGGTGGTTTCGCAGTCATCACAGAGGAAGACGCCTCAGCGGGCCGGAACGTGAGGTCTGCGGCCCGAGACGACACCACCCCCGTCGCCGGGGCGACGAGGGTGGCGCGCTTCAGCTGGTGCTGGTGAGATCAGGCTTCGTCGGACTGGAGATCCTCGGCCTTGGCCTGCAGATCGGCGAGGGCCTCGTCCTTGGTGGCCTCCGCGGAGTCGACGGACCCGTCCAGGGGAGTGGCGATCGGATCGTCCAGCGGCGTGGCGACGGGATCTCCGGCCACGTCCTCGGTGAAGACGGCCTCCTCCGCGACGAGGTCCGAACCCTCCGGGTCGGCCGCGGTGTCGGTGACGGTCTCCGCCTCGGGGATGGTGTATTCGGTTCCCGCGTCGGTAGCGGCAGCGCCAGCACCTGCGGCACCCGCCGTGGCCGCGACCTGGTCGGCCGGCGCATCGCCACCGCCGGTGACATGGCCCTTCAGACCCTCGAACGCGTGCTTCGCGTCAGCCGTGTCCACGTCACCGTCGTCATCGGTGTCCAGCTTGTCCTTGGCTGCATCCACCAGATCGCCGGCCTTGTCCTTGGCCACCCCGAAGGCGTCGCCCGCCTTGTCGCCGAGCTCTCCGGCCTTGTTCTTGATGTCGTCCAGGAAACCCATACCGCATGCCTCTCTCTTCGCCCGCCGCGCAGCTCGGGACGGATCCTGGCGACATGCTAGAACGCCCACAGGGCAGGTGCCGAGGGGGCTGCCCCGCACAGCCGGTCAGGAATCCGCAGAATCTCCGTGCGGAAGCCGCAGGTGCCGCTCGGACAACACAGTGCTTCGACCGGACAACACCTCGATCCGACCGGGAAACAGATCGGCCAACAACTCTGCGGGATCGTGATGTGACAGGAACTCGGAGGGTGTGATGTTCGTCATGGTGTACGCGGTCACCGCGAGCCGCCGGTTCGCATCGGCCGCCGCTCTTGTATAAGGTCGCGCGCCATAGCGGAGGTGGCAGTGTGGTCAAGCGTCTGACGGTCGGAAGCTGCGCGGTGGGGCTCGTTCTGGGCCTGCTCGCGGCCGGCTGCACGCCCGAACCCGGGCCCGAGCCGACTCCTTCGCCGACCCCCGCTGTGTCGTCGCCGACGCCCAGACCGACGCCGACGGAGAACGCTCAGGAGCGTCAGCAGAGGCTTGATTTCGAGGCTGCTGAGAAGGCGTACCTGACGGCTTTCGCCGAGTCGGGACGGCTCGCGCATGGAGGGCGGTGCGACCAGAAGGCCGACGAAAGTCCTGTTGGCCAATACCGGCGGCTGCTACCTGGACGTTCAAGTCGAACGATCTGGAGACTGCTGAAGAAGAACGGCTGGCAGGCAGACCGTCCTCCACCGACGTCTGTGTTTGCGGATGGTGGGTGGAGCCCGGAAGAACTTGGCCTGACGGCCTGCGAGGACGCCAGCAAGGTCAGGCTTCTAGACAGAAGGGCAAAGAGGTAGGAAAGGACCGCCATCGCGGTTTGTGCAAACTTGACGGCGACGAGGCCACAGGGATCTGGAAGATCACTGATGGCGATTCCAAGATCGTGCTTCACACAGCAGCATCTCCGAAGTCCTGCGCTGCCTGGCTTGGCGCGACTTGGAAGGTCTCGGCGATTCCAGTCCTGAAGCTTCGTTGCCGGTCATGACGAATCTAAAGCGGACTCTCGTGAGCAGTTGTCGCTGTGCGATGTGCGCAAATGCGTCATATCGACGCAGCTGGCGAGTCGATGGCAGTAAGATACGGTGGCAAGGCGTGCGGAACGGGGAACGCTGTCATCTCACGGTCGAGGGAAGCTGGCAGCCTAGAGGTCCATCTGCCAAGCAGATTGCCATGAAGCGAATCGCGGCATACCAGAAGGCTAGCGAGAAGTACGTACAACCAAGTCGGCAACTACAGAGAATGCCTGCGTGGAGGCAAATCTTCTGTGCACGGCGCCGGCTGTCATGCCGGTGCTGCTTGGTGCCGTGGGCTTCGTGGACGCCAGACCAGCGGGCAGCGCTCCACTCATGACACCCGGCCAAGCCGGAGCCATTGCCGTGGCTCGTCTCCAGCTGCCCCTGAATGCGCCCAAGGTCGGGCCAGACCCCAAGGTCAACAAGTGGAAGATGGCCGCCGTCGGCTACCCCCTGTGGGTGTGGGCCGAGGGGCCGACCCATGTCGGACCGGTGAGTGACAACGTGGCTGGTCTGTCGGTCTCCCTCGATGCTCAGCTGACCAAGACGGTCTTCCGGATGGGTGACGGCCAGACCGTCACCTGCCGCGGCGGCGGCACCCCGTACAAGAAGGGCACGAAGGCGGCGACGCCATCTCCGGACTGCGGCTATCGCTACGAGAAGCCGAGCCTGCCGAAGGGCGACTACACCGTCACGGCTATCGGCTACTGGGCCGTGACCTGGACCATCAACGGCACCAGTGGTGTGATCACCGTGCCGCGAGCGGCCAGCGCGCCCCTGCCGGTGGGCGAGGTCCAGGTCCTCGTCCGCTGATCTATCGCGTGCACCCAGTGGTGACCTGTGGTTGCTTCCGACACCCAGAAGCAACCACCGCTCACCACTCGATCACGAAGTGGGCCTGGCCGCCCGCGCATCGGACTCAGCGGTAGTTGCTGAACTGCACGGCGAAGTCGTAGTCCTGCGCCTTGATCAGGGCCTGGACGGTCTGCAGGTCGTCCCGGCTCTTGGAGCTGACGCGGAGCTCATCTCCCTGGATCTGCGACTTGACCCCCTTCGGGCCCTCGTCGCGGATCAGCTTGGACACCTTCTTGGCGTTCTCCTGGCTGATGCCCTCCGACGTGGTGGCGGTGATCTTGTAGAGCTTGCCCGACGAGCGCGGTTCGCCGGCGTCGAGGGACTTGAGGCTGACCCCACGGCGTACGAGCTTGGACTGGAACACGTCGAGGACGGCCTTGACCCGCTCCTCGGAGTTCGCCTCCAGCTCGATCGCCTCACCGGACCACGCGATGGACGCGTCGGTGTTCTTGAAGTCGAAGCGCTGTCGGACCTCCTTGACGGCCTGATTCAGCGCGTTGTCGACCTCCTGCCGGTCGACCTTGCTGACGATGTCGAACGAGCTCTCCGAGGCCATCGGCTCTCCTCCTGCGGGTCGGGTACCTGGCTCTGGGCCACGTTAGCGTCGACCCGGTGAAGTGGATTGGGCGGTCCCGGCGGGAGTTGCTATTGTTTGCGGTCGTTGCCGACGCCCCGTTCGGGGTCGAGGCGACCTGGCAGGTTGCCCGAGTGGCCAAAGGGAGCAGACTGTAAATCTGCCGGCATCGCCTACGTTGGTTCGAACCCAACACCTGCCACACCAGGTCGAACGCCCTCTGACCAGGGCGTTCGACCTTGTGTTGGTGGCCCGATGTCCGGCTGGTAACGGCTGCAACCGGCGACAATACGGCCGTCCGTCCCTATGCGTCCCTGGAACCGGCTCCGGGTCGGCGCGTCGCAGCTCCAGATGCGTCGAGCGACTCCTGCTCGGCGGCGGCGTCGACGGCAGTAGCATTCGCGCAGTCTGCCTGACCTCCAGCACCACATCGGCCAGGTGGATCAGACGTACCTAGGGAAGGAGAACGGGAGCCGGACCTACGATGCAAGTCGGTCTTCAAGCTGGCCGACGCGGCTATCACATAGATCGTCGACCTCGCGCGAACCGCGAGCGTTGCCCTGCATCCCTGGCAAGCCGCCAGAGGTCAGGGAAGATTGCAAACAGTGCGATCGCGATGAAAACGAAGGTCCCGATGGGGATCATGAGTGCAACACCAGACAGGTTTGGGCTTATGGCTCGGCCAACGGTGATGCAAGCGGTAAAGAGTCCGATCAGCCCGATCATGGCGAGGATTGCCGTCCGCCCCCGCTCCGAGTGGAAGCGGGCCCGTTGGACCACACTGGCAGCGTCTCTCTCCAACAATTCGTATGCCTCAGGCATAGCGTGCTGGACGTGATAAGCATGAAGTAATCGATCGCCAACGCCTCCGCGGGAGGCTTGGGTCCACCAGAATTGTTCGCGGAAGCGAGCTAGCTCCAGGTCGATGGCCCGCGCACGAGACACGCTGTCGCGCTCCCGGGAGGCGGCAAGCACGACATTGCGCAAGACGAGCAGGGCATGGCGCTGCAACATGCCGAGCAGAACGGCATCGGTATAAATGGTGTGGAGATACAGTTCGGCTGAGTCATAGAAGTCGGTCCTTTGACGCGCTCTTGAGATTGCCGACGCTGACTGGGTGGACCTTGGGCGACGATCAGGGCGCACCCCGATACATGCGACACCGGACCGGAGGACCGTGATTCGCCAGTCGGCGGACGGAGCGATAAAACACCCGCTGGGGACATCTGCCTCTAGGACTGCATCGTCGAGATCGAAGTCAGGCACCCGCCCGTCGGTGAGGCTGACTGGAAGCACGGCTGCAGCGAAGGTGTAGCCCCACTGGCGTGCGGCCGATGCGGCCTCGTCTGCTGATTCCGCGCGCAGTTGGTCGATGAGTGCACCGTCAGCGGCAGAGACGAACACCAAGCGCACCAACTCCGGCTCGCCGTGATGTACCGACGAGGCCAGGAAACCACCACCTAAGTCGGTAGACAGGACACGGTGTCCGAGAGCGCGGATCGCTTCGATGATGTCGCAAAGGCTCTTGTGCCGCGGGTCGATGGTTGCGTGGAGTAGGACTGCGTATTGTGGGGGCGAGACAGGGGGACGGGGCAGCCGCTCTCGCCTACTGGCTTCGCTGACACTGGCTCCGAGCATGCCGAACGCAGCCACCGCGACGACTTCGGCACCGAAGACGGCGAGGCCGCCTGAGGTGTCGTCTAACCAACGATGCGCGCGCCAGGTCCCCTGGCCGCCCCCGAGAATCAGCCCGGAAATAGTTGAGTCCAGGTAGGTCGCTCTCGCGGCCCGGTCAGTCCGGTGGTCGATCCCACCAGCTGACGTCAACCGCATGGGGAGCGGGCCGTCAGACCAGTCGTCGCCAAGCTCCGCCAACCTCTTAGGTTGGTCTCTAAGTTCACCGATAGCAATGACGGAGACAGCAACGCTGTGCAGGGACTCGGCAGCGTCAGCTACGACGGCCGTGCGGAAGGTCGGGGAGCCCATGCTCTATCAGATCATATGCGAAAGTTCGATCGCCTGATCTACGCTGTCAATTCGATTGTCCATCGGCCGAAGTGGTCCGATGCTCTTGGATCGGAGTGTTGCAGCAATGGTTGTCGATTGGTCCCGATACATGCCCGGCAAGGGCCGCCCCGACGACGAAGACCTACACCTGGAGATCTTCGGCTTCGAAGCGGTTCGCGAGCAGCTTCGCTCCATGGTGGAAGGGCATGCGGAAGATGCGGTCCTAGCACTGATCTCCGGTTCAGTCGGCTCAGGCAAGTCGACAATCCTCAAGTGGCTACGGGCCGAGATCGGACCGAGGTACGTAGATATCCGCGAGATCGTCGAGGGCCTTCGACCCCCGCGCCTTGCCGCCGACGGGCGGGACTTGCCGCGGTTGACGAATCAGATCCTCGAAGCGGTGGCTTTGTCCGACGCCGATCCAGTGCTGGGGTACGACGACATCGACCATGATCTGAGGGACGCTGGCATAGCCATTTTCCTGCAGCAGTCCTTGGCGCAGGCAAATGGTGTTGCTGCCGTCTTGACGATGTCGACGCCCCTAGCAACAGACAGGCTCCCAAGCCTAGCCAGTAAGATCGCGCTCGACCGTCGCCGCGCCGATCCGGCCGAGATCGAGGCGTACATCGACAGGGTGGTCGCAGCGAGTGAGGTCGTCGAGGATCCGTTCACTCGACCACTTCGCCAGGCGTTGGTGCTTCTGTCCGAGCACTGCACGGACTTCCGCGCCTTTCAGCAAGTGTGTGGAGCACTGATCAATTACTCGCGGGGAGAACACAGACCCGCTAGCGTTGACGACCTGAGCGCGCTAATCGACTCCGACCAGAGTCTGCGCCATCGACTCCCACGCGGCTATGCAACGCATGACAATTCGATGGGATTCCGACGAAAAGACAAGGCTGAACTCCTCGCGGAGCTGTTGCGGCGCAATGTCAACGGCCCCGAAGACCTCATCACGGTAGGTCAGAAGCTCCAAGGCTTCGGGCCCGAAGAATTTCTCGTAGACGCCGAGCGTGACTTCGACAATGCACTACTCACGCTTGCAGTGACAACCTCACCTCGAGACTTGGTGAAGGCGCTACTGAGCGAGCCGCTGATCACGCGAGAAATTGACGCTTTGAATCTTGATCCACAGGAGAATTTCGATGGAAAAGAAGAGAAGGCGAACCTTCTGGTGCGCGGGTTGGGCTTTACGGTGACTGACAGTCCCGAAGGACTGGGTACGCTCCGGGCACTCGTGAACCAGGACTTCAACGAGACAGTCAGATTGGATGCGAACCGTCAGGATCTCCATCTTGCGTGCAGTCATACCATCGGAATTCTAGAGGTTGCGCTCGCTGACTTGCTGCACTTTTGGTCGCTATTCCTTTTCGATTCCCTGAAACAAGCGGTCAATACATTCAATGGCAACCGTCCTCAGTCAAAGCCTCTCGTTCTGCAGCGACTGAACCTCGGTGACATGGTGAGTTTGCTACGGTTCCTCCAGGCACATGCAAGGAGATCCGAGGAGACGCGGCTTAGGTTGCGTACGCTGGGGATCGAGGAAATTTTCTCAGATGGGGCGCTCGCGGCCAGCAATGACTTCGTCGAACTGCGTAATCGCTATATTCATGGTCGCGCTGCTGTTCTGCAGGGACCGAGCCCGGCCTCCGCGCGCGCTATCGGCGAGGCCCGGAGACTAATTCAATCCGCAGCCACTGTCCTTGCGCGCCTCGACAACGAGAGTTATCCCACAGTGGTCAAGCTCGCCGAAATCGTCATCGACGAGTACAGTCGTCGGATTTACCGCGCAGTCGATGCCGATCATCGTCAAGTCACGTTCGCTCTGACCGATGACCGGGCAGCAGCACAACTCGGCGTTTCGACACACTACTACTTGCTGCCGGCCCGGCGTGTCACGGTTAATCCATATGTGGTTTCGAGGTCCGGGTCGCCGACGCCGGTGCTGTTCGACGAGGCGGAGGAGTACGCCAGACACTCCGACACGCAACGACGTCAGGCGGACAAACTCATGAGGCTCATCACCCAGGAGAGCCCACACCGAATTCTTGATGTCGGCTGCGGAACGGGCGAGCTTGCGATCAAACTGGCCCGAAAGTATCCCAATTCTCACATCGTAGGTATAGATAGCTCGCCAGAGATGATAGGCCACGCAACTGAGCTTCTCGGCGGGGATGAGGTAGCAGGTGTTGAGTTCATAGACACCGACCTGCTCGACTACGAGCCCGACATGCTCTTCGACCTGGTGGTGTCGTCGTCGACCATGCACTGGATCCTTCCGAGCAACGAGTCATACGGACGACTCTTCTCACTTCTGCAAAGCGGCGGCTCCCTAGTCGTGCATCAGGGTGGTGACGATACCTATCGGGGACTGCGAGCGACCGCGAACGAGGTCATCGATGAGCTCGACCTCCGACTCAGGTTCCCAGCGGGGCGCTGGTATCCGGCTTTTTATCCAACCGAGTTGCAGATGAGAGAGGTTCTGAAGAACGCTGGCTTCGTTGACATTTTGATTGATTCCCAAGTCACCGATGGTACCGAGTTCCCTAACCTCGTACACGACTTCAGCCGCGCAGGTCTCCTACCGTACTTGCGCAAACTGCCGGAGAATATGCGAGACTCCTTCCGCATGGCATTCCTGGACACCGCTGAGTTCAGCCCGCCCGACTTGTACACGCATCGGCTGTACATCTCTGCGCGACGCCCATGATCAGCCAGAACCACAACAGTCACCGGGGAACGGGGGTTCCTCGATTGGTGAGTACCGCACCAATGAACGAGAATGTGTCACTCCGACTCGTGCAACCGCGAGACCAGGACGATGCCTCTCGATGGGGAGTGCGAGCGTTGCTGGTCGCGGCCGACCGCGAGTTCGTGCCGGCGATCTCTGACCGCCAAGGCACGATGTCAATTCCGGCCGGGGATACGATGCCGGCAGGGGTTGAGCCGTACGCGTCGGCCTTGGCCACCGAAGAGTGGATTTTAGCGGAAACTCCCAGTGCGGTGGTCGGTGTTCTCTCATATCGCACAAGCCATCTTGACCGCCGGCTACCAGAGGGGGTTTGTTGCGCATACGTTACGACTTTGATAGTTCGCCGAGACCATCGCAGGCGCGGGATCGGGCGATCGCTGTATCTCGCACTGGGTCGTGCCCTTCAACCGACCGACCTGATCGGTGTGCAGACATGGAGTTCCAATCGCGGGCATCTCGGACTGCTATCTGCCCTTGGATTTACACTCCGCTCCACTCAGGTGAATGCCCGCGGACCAGGTGTGCACACGCTGTTCTTGATTCATCCGACATCGACGATCGAATAGTGCCGTGCAGGTCCGCCGCGCAGTCGCTCATCACGAAGACCCCATCACAGCCTTGACCGTCGGCGGCGGGGGATGCTTGGCTGGAACCGGCGCAGCCTTACGGGCAATGTTAGGGGACGGGCGCTGCTGGCTGATCGGTGTGGAGCCGGTGGGTGCGTCGACGGCCCGGTCCCTTGCCCTCGGTGAACGGATCCGTGGTCCCGTCCCGCGCACAATCGCTGATGGGCAGACGCTGAACGGGCCCGGTGTAGTCACCTTCCCGATCCTGCAGCGGGTAGTGGACGAGATAGTCCAAGTTGACGACGACCAGATCCGGGCCGCCATGCGGGCGCTGGAGGACCACTGCGGTGAGATCGTGGAACCAAGCGGCGCCACGGGCGTAGCCGCGGTCCTGGCTGGCCTCGTTGACGGACGTCGGATCGGCACGATCCTGACCGGCGGCAACAGGGATGCAATATAGGTGCGATTTGCGGTGGAATCGAAGTCAGGTCAGGCTTTCGGCTCCATGTACAGGGAGAGAACCGGCTCCGGGTCGGTTATCGGCCGGTCGATGACCAGGTTCAAAGTGACGGGCATTCCAGGTTCGAGGACATGGCGACACACTGATGAGACGTCGATCACCACGTCGGCGCCCCGCCCTCCGGTTGGCAATGGGACGATCCCGTTTGCCCAATCAATGCGTCGGAGATCGTTCGTCTGACCGAATGCGTCAGACTCCAGTCCACCGGTCCAGCGGTTGAGGTAGGCGTGGCCGTGCACGACCTGGTCGTCGGCGCTGTGCAATCTGCGAATACGAAGGACTGCACTCGTGATGCTTTCGACGCGAACCCGACCCTGCAAAGCATCGGTGAGGACGAAGCGCACGACTCCCTGTTCGTAGAGACGGTCCGTACGAACCGGACGCAGTTCGACGAGGTCGACGGTTTGCTCTCCCCGGAGCCCGACCTGCATCTGTTGCCGCGCAGCTTCGGCCGTTCCTGAGCCAAGAAGCACCATCATTTTAGTGAGGGCTGCTTCAGGGGTCAGGTCAAGCCCTGAAACAACGCCGCACTCAGCCAAGGATCGAGACCCGGTAAGCATTCCGCTTTCGACGACTCCCTCGTTGCACTGGGTAACGTTTACGAGCAGCTTGCCTTGGGCTGTCGCCTCTCGAAGCACTGTCTCGACGTCTTCGTCGCCTGGTGCGTTCCCAGCCCCGAATGTCCGAAGCACCGCACCCTTCACTGGCTCGAGAGCACTGGCCAGCTGAGAAGCCTGCATCCCGGGAAACATCATGACGTCCGCGACCTCGCTCTCAATGCCCGAAAGGAGGAACGGCCTTCGTTGCGTTGGCTTTGGCAAGAGACGGTCGACGTCAATGTCGACCGTGCGACCGATTGTGCCGAGGGCGGGCAAGTTGGGGGAGTCGAATCCCTGCAGGGAGGCAGCACTGACCTTCTGAAGCTCGGTTGCCGCGGAGGATCCGGCCTCCGAAGCAGATGACGACTTCAGGCACTACTGGCACGTCTTCTTGAGACCCAGCAAGCATCACCGCACTGACGAAGTTGGGGACTGCGTCTGAAGGAGCTTCTCTGATTGGGCGCTGGGATCCGGTCAGAACGATCGGCTTGCCGAGGTTGGCGAAGAGAAACGACAGTGCGCTCGCAGTCCACGCCATCGTGTCCGTGCCATGCAGCAATACAAAGCCAGCATATCGATCGTAGGATGCAAATATCTGTCGCGCCATCATCGTCCAATGTCGAGGTTCGATCTTCGACGAAACCAGCGGTGCGAAATGAGAACCAGGATCCGGGTCTCGTAGCCCGACGAGGTCGAACTCGCGCTCTAGGTCGGATCGTGAGCTGAGCAATGCCGAAATCTCTTCGATCTCGAGCATGGGCTGGTCCATCGGATGTAGCTCGGCCTGAGGTGACGGGTTCCGACCGTCCCACCGGTATAGATCACACACACCCGCGGTAGGTCGGCATGCTTGGGAGAGGTCGAAGAGTTCTGCATCATCTGTCCAGGATCCGTGCGGGGATCGGTGTCAGGGACTGCGCCACGCCGACTGTCGGGCTGTATGTGCGCATGCGCCATCGGACTCGGTGTGCACCATCTCACCTGAGCAGGATCGGTCATGCCGTCGGTGTGTCCACGACTCCACCTCTCGGTGTGTAAAGCTGATCTCGCAATGTTCTAGAGGCATTACCGAATCAGCCGGTACAATTTGCGGTTGATTGGATCTAGCCGCCGTGGATATGAGCAAACATATGATCTATTGCTCCAGCTCTCTCGCGGGCGCGCCGCTCACGGCTCGAATATGTCCGCCGCAAGCCTGATCTGAAGATGGGAGATGCTTGCGGTATCTCACGGCGACCAGAGCTAGACCTTGATGTGCGTTGGCGGTTGGGTTACTGCTTGTGCAACCCAGGACCTCAGTCACGCCCGGCTGCACGCGATCTGTTCGCTGGAGGACCGAATCGCAGCCCGGTCCAGCACCGGGCTGACCAGTTCGGCGCCGTCTTGACCGCCAGCGTCGAGCAGCTCGGATCGATACTGATCAAGCGGCTCCTGGTGAAGTACAAGTACCCACCGGAGAAGCAGCCGGGGCGATCAAGTTGGTGATGGAGCAGCTGGCGCCGCGGTATGCCTACGCTAGCTGTGCATCTGTCATAGAGTTCACCGGAGCGATTTGGTACGGAGACGGTGAAAATGTTGGTGGCCCGGACGGCCGACGTCAAGGCCTGAACACGATGAAGGAAGTCAGCAGATGGTGATACCCCTCGCGATCCCGCTTGCCGTTGCCATTGCGGCGGGGGTAGGCGCCGCCGGGAAGGGTGTGGCTGACATTGCCAAGGCTCGCTCGCTGGCCAAAGACGCTCGCGCGCGACACGAGGCGATTCTGGGTGCGCTCGAGTCAGCGCAGAAGCCTGTCCACGATCGTGTTTCTGAGTATGGTGAACAGCAGCTCGCAGCGGTGACCGAGACGATCGGGCAATTTGCGGATTGGATCGAACGGAACGAGATGGCGGTGAATCGGCTCGGGCATGACGCTGTCGATGGCGTCGAGGTCACGGTGCCCGAGTTGCCGGACATGAAGAGCGAAGTGAAGCAGGCCAAGGGCTGGATCGCCGGCGGCGTCGCGGGAGCGAGTGCGGCCGCGACGGCCCCTGGAGTCGCGCTGATGGGAGTTTCGGCATTTGCTACCGCGAGCACCGGATCGGCGATCGCTGGTTTGAGTGGCGCGGCGGCGACAAACGCGACCTTGGCCTGGCTCGGCGGCGGGGCGATCGCCGCAGGCGGAGGTGGCATGGCGGCGGGCACGGTCGTGCTCAACCTCATCGCCATAGCGCCGGCAGCGCTCATCAGTGGTATTACTGTCGCCATCATCGGCTCGAAGCAGAAGACCAGTGCGACAAAGTACGTCGCCGAGGTGAACGTGGCCATAGAACACGTCGAGAGCGCCATCAGCCTGCTGCCCCGGGTCGCTGAGCGGGTTGTGGAGTTGTCCGCCGTGCTCCAGTCGCTTGTTGATCGCGCCGAAGATGCGCTTCACGCACTGGAGTCTCTGTCGTTCGACCCTGACCTCCACGCAGCCGACTTCGCGAAGACCCTGCAACTGGTTCGAGGGATGCGCGAGGTCGTCAACACCCCCTTGATTGATGCGCAGACCGGTCAGCTCACCGCCGTCTCGCTGCAGATCGTGAGGAAGTACCAGTGAAAGCACAAGCCGTTGTCGTCTCGAAGAAGATCGGGGCCGTCGTCGACCCGTTCCAACTGCTCCAGACCGTTGTCGAGTATGGCGACAAGTGGGTCACCGAGATCCAACATGGGATGAGCGAGCGGGCTGAGATCGGTGCCTGGGAGCAGGTTCAGACGGAGAAGATCCGGGCCCAGCGGGATGTCTTGCTGAAGGCGCTCGATCTTACCTTCGACGAAAGGCGCGAGAACTTCCGTCGCTTGTTCGATGGCCTCGATGCTGCGATGGAGGCCGACGACGCAGCGCAGGCCAGCTCATTCCTCGAGTCGATCACCGACCTGGCGAAGGAGAGCCCTTTCAAGGATCTCGCGAACGTGGAGATCATCGCCGCCGACCTGAAGAGACCCGACAAGACCTGGGATGTCTGACTCGACGCCACAGAGTCCCCGAGCCTCCGTTCGCACGCCTACCGCCATTCCTTTGGTGGAGCACATCGTTTATCAGCTCCGTCGATTCCGGCTGGCGGTGGCCAGTAGTCGGCCAGAGAACAATCTTGCGGCCCCGCCCACATTGAATGGGTTGTCCTCCGTACGATGCCGGGTGTGACCATCTCCGACGTCGTCGTCGGACCCTCCTGGACGTCTCGGGAGTCCGGGCGATACTCCGGCCGGTACCCGCTCGCAGTGGAGCGGCATGCTCTGGCTCAGGTCGCTCGGCTGCTGCCGGGTGTGACCACAGTGACGCCACATGCCAGGTACTACGCCCTGCACGGTCTGATAGCGGCGGAGACGGCTCGCCGTGGGCTGGGTGCGGCTGAGGCACAGCGTCTGGCGCGTCGTTGCGAAGTCGTCATGGGTGGCATCTCGACGGTGCATCAGGATCCGCATCCGGGAATGTCCAGCGCGCACGGGTCGGACAAGATTGGTCCTGCTCTCGCCGGCGGCCGGCCTCTTGATGTGACTGCTCTAGCTGGGCCGAACAGGTACGCGCAGGCTGATTGGGGCTACTGGGGCCCGTACCTGGCCTCGGAGTCGTTGTTGGGGTTGGTCGGGTGGTCGGGTGGCCTGCCGGGTCCGGGCCCGAGCCTGGACGAGGCGGCGGTCCGTGACGGATTGGGCGCGGTGCTGGAGCTCGCTGAGTGGGACACGATCGATCAGGCGGTCCTGCGCGAACATATGTCGCTGTGCCTGTGTCGGGCAGCGGGGGCCGCCGACGGTGTGATGTTAGGGCGCCGGTTCGCCCCGACGGATGCGCGGCCAATGGAGCTGGGCGGACGCCGAGGTCAGACGATCCGGATGGTGCTTCGACTGCTGCAACTGGCAGGTGGGGTCGCCTCGCCTCAGCCCGACCTCGTCCCGTTCCTGCTCTACGACGATGCGGTAGGCGAGGACCCCGTGCTGCAACAGCTTGAGATCACACCGGCGTGGCAGGGGGTTGCGCTGCGAAGCTTGTCCGTTGAGGCGTGGCGCAACTTGTGGCGGTGGCTGGTCGACCAGGTCGCCGGGTGCATGTCGGTCACCGCCCTGGGCGACCTCCTCGCCGACAAGCTTCCTGACGTCCCGGTGGGCGCCTACTTGGATGATCTACCGGATCGGCGAGCGGGGAAGGGGGACGACTATCGAATGCTCCCGGCTGAGACAGAGGTGCTGGCCCGCGAACGTCCGGAGGGTCTGCTGGGAGTTCTCCTGCTCGGAGCCCTCCGGTCGAATGAGCTCCCGAGCCGTATTCGCTCGTACTTCGAAGGTCCGACCGACCAGCGTGAACGGCTCACCCCGTCCTGGCTGCACCGACAGCTTGACGACTGGCGGAGCCGCCGCCTCCGCGACTTCGCCGTCTTCTTGACCGAGCAGGCGGTGTACCGATCCCAGCAGATCGCCCTGTCGAAGTCCTGGTTCGACGCCAAGCAGGGTCAACTCCGGATACCGACGCGGGTGTTCGTGAGAGACGAGCAGATCTACGCCGATGGGGTTGAGCCTGGCGGCGGGATCTCCCTGCGCTGGGAGACGTTGACCACCGTGATGGCCGGCGTCGGCTGGGTGCGACGCGACAACGACCGGTGGCAGTTGACCGATCAAGGCCGAGCCCTATGAACCTCGGCACGCAAGTCGGTCACGAGTCGCTGGTGGAGTCGGGGCCGTTGCAGGAGGTGCTCCCACTGGTCTATGTTGCCGCCGAAGAAGCGCGGCGTGACTGTCAGGCCACCGATGCGCTTTTCTTGACCTACAACGTCGATCTCGCCTTCCTGGAGGCCAGATTGCTCGGGCTTTGCCATGCAGCCGGAGCGGCGGTCACCGTCATCGCCGACGCCGACACGTGGTCTCCTGACGTGCGCGCGGTCCGGTTCGCTGGCCGTCAATACCACGTCGGACTAGTCGCCACGGCGAACGCCTTCCACCCCAAACTTGCTCTACTCGCCGGCCCCGACCGTGTCCTGGCCATCATCGGATCCGGCAACCTCACCCTCGGCGGCTGGCAATACAACGCCGAGCTCGCCACGGTCTTGCGTGCTGATCGAACGGCGGCACCCCGCGCGTTGGTGGATCTGCGCGATGTCCTCTCGAGTCTTGCCGAGGCGGCACCACTCGATCCGCTGGCCCTGCGAGCTGTGCGCCGGTGCGCAGGGCACCTGGACCGGCTGGTGGAGACCGCCGAGATCGTCGACACCGGTCACCGTCTAGCCGCAAGCTGGCAGGGACCGATCATCGACGCACTGCCGCGCGGCCCGGTCGACGAACTATGCCTCAGCGCACCGTTCCACGACCCGGCCGCCGCAGCGGTACGTGAGTTGCTGGACCGCTTCCAACCGAGGCGCGCGCGGATCGCCGTGCAGCCCGGTTGGACGGCGCTGGAACCGACGAAGCTCGCGGCCGTCCTGGACGCTTATGCCGAGGCGACGGGTGCCGACGTCGGCGTGATAAGGGACGAGGAGGATCCGGGCAGCGGACGCTACCGCCACGGCAAGTTGATCGAATGGGTGATTGACCGGACCCGATCTGCACTGTCAGGCAGTCCGAACCTGTCAGTTGCTGCGCTGCTGCGAGGAGCGCCAGCACACGGCAACTTCGAGCTCGCCGTGGTCGGACCAACCGTTGCATCACTGTTCCCGACGGGTTCGTCGATCGACATCACCGAAGTACCAGCGATTCGGGTGGCCTCGGGTCGCAGCGCTTCGGAACTCGCGTCACCCCTCATCACCTCGGTGATCGACCGCGACGGCGGTGTCACTCTTCGGCTTGCTCGCATGACTCGCCCTGTTGACGTCGAGGTCTCCCACCTCGCCGATCAGCCCGACCAGTGGCAGACGGTCTACGCCGTCCATGCAGGCTGCGAACTGGTCGAGGTCGATGTGGACACAGCGGGCGGGAGCCGCATACGGCTGACGTGGACGAACGCCGATGGGACTCCCTCGTGGTCATCGGTGCACTTCGTCACCGACCAGCGCACCGCTGCCGCTCGACGAGGTGGAGCCGAGGGCCGTTCGCGCTCGAAGCGGACCAAGCCGTCAGATCTGTGGGGTGACGACCTTTCCTTCCTCGATGCGGTGATGGGTGATCTGTCTGCGGTCGCAAGCGAACTGGCCGCACGGACGTCGGCCAGCGCTATGGCCTCGCGATCCGGCGATCATGTCGAGTCGGAGTACACCTCTGCCGGCGAGGATGATCATCACGTCGAGCCGTGGCTGTGGATCCAGTCGGAGACCCTGGCCCGCCTCGGCCCAGGACTGGCACCGTACGCGCTCGCCCTACCGTCGCTAGGGGCACTGGACGGCTGGGAGCCGGAGTGGGTGGACACGGTGGTGCCGGACACCGAGGACGGCCTGGAAGGTGACACGGCCGAGAACCGCCAAGATCAGGATCCGCAGGTCGAGGCATTCGAAGGCGGCGACGTCGACCACAGCAAGGATGACGAGTACCGACGCAGCCGTCGACGGAACTGGTGCGAACGCGCATCGCAGATGACGCACCTACCGGTCGAGGTACGCCTCTTCGCGCTGCTGGTGACAGTGCGGCTCTGGCTGACAGGCAACTGGCCTGCGAATGACCTTCGCTCACTCCAACTCATCTCGACCCAGGTCGGCAAGCTGACCGTCGACGGCATCCCAGCCCAGCTCGCGACGCGGGTCGGCAGCCTAAGCGCGATCGCCGTCGCCCTCATGCGGGGAGTCGTTGACACCCGGTCCCACGACGAACGAACGCTGGTCTACAACGACCTGACTGGTCGAGCGGCATCTCTGCTGAAACTTGCCCAGCCTGAGGTTGTCGAGAGATACCTGAGCACTCTCGTGCCCATGTCGAAGCTCGATTATTGGCAAGGTCTGGTCGACGACTGCATCGACGCAGCCACCACGGACGATCCGTTCGGAGACCTCGACGACGATCTGGCCCTGGACTTCACGATCACGCGACCAGCGGTTCACCTGCTCAGCTTGGAAGGGAACCTCACGAACCCAGCCCACCGTGCACTCGAGATCATCGGCCAAGTCGAGGACCGACAAGGGGTAGGCGTCTGGGCCGCTAACACGAAGGGGGACTGGGCGTTGGTGGTGTGGCAGAAGCCCGACCTGGTGACCGTGAGCAAGACCGGAACGACGCGTGTCCGCTGGCGGCATCAACGACTGACAGGACTCGTCGGTCCTGCCTCGTTGGCCAGCCAGACGAGACTCGGCGAAGCCCAGACGATCTACGACGTTGCAAGCAAGCCGAAGTTCTGGTGTACCGACGCCGCTATTGCCGTGCTCAAGTCGGTCGGTATCTCGGATCCAATCCCGCCGACGTTCGCGTCCGAGACGGAGCGTTAGCGTGCGCGCTCTCACCATCAAGCAGCCATGGGCTGAGCTGATCATCACCGGGCTGAAGGATGTGGAGAATCGATCTCGACGCACGGCCTTCCGAGGTCGCTTCGCCGTCCACGCAGGCTTGCGACGTGCCGATTTCGACGACCTCGACCTCGACCAAATGCCGCCGAAGTACCGAAAGCCCATCACTGCTGCCTGGCTGCGCCACAACGACCCTGGCAGGGTGCTCGGGACAATCGAACTGGTTGATTGCGTCCAAGACAGCTCCTCGCCGTGGGCCATCGACGGGTACTGGCACTGGGTGCTCCGTAACCCGAGGCCCTATACCCGCAGCGTGCCGGCTAAAGGCCAGCTAGGCCTCTGGGAATGGCGAAGATGAGTCCGACGGAGCCGACCCGGTGACCGACACCGCGGGCCGCGAGCCGTCGATGAGGCATCAAGGAGTCGTGACGTTCATCCTCGACGGTGAATCCTTTGAACTCACCCCGGGACTGGTACTGGCGCGCCTGATGGGGCACATGCCTGAAGGAATCCGCGACTACTGGGTGGAGATCGACGGCACGCGGTGGCCAGTCAAGCAGGTGATCTCGCTCGCGACTGGGGTAACCGATCGACAGCGATTCCAGTCGCAGTCAGCACGGCGCTGGTTGGCGAAGCTCGGCTTCGCGCTCGGCCGCGGGAACGCGGCGCTGGCTGCGGCGGTCATCACGCCAATCATGACTTCCCATTCCGTGATCGAGCCCGCGCTAGCCAGCGAGGAACCCGTCCGACGCGCTGATGTCGTACTGGTGGGTTGTGTGAAGCGCAAGCTGAACCACGGCGCTCCGGCGAAGGAACTGTATGTGTCGGACTACTTCGTCAAGATGCGCCGCTACGCCGAGCGTGCCGGGGTGCCCTGGTTCATTCTGTCGGCCGAGCATGGCCTGGTCAGTCCGGACGACTGGCTCGAACCGTACGAACGCTATCTGTCGGGTACCCCTCGTGACTACCGTCGGTCCTGGGGACGGCAGGTGGCTGAGATGCTGGACGGGTCTCTCGGCGATCTGACTGGCATTGTGATCGAGGTGCATGCCGGCTCGGCTTACGTTGACGCCGTGCAACCGCCCCTGACTGCCCGCGGCGCAGTGGTGATCGACCCACTTCAAGGCCTTTCGATCGGCCGACGCCTGTCGTGGTACCTCAACCGCCAGCGGCCACAACCTGTCGATATAGGCGATGTCGTGTCACGGTTGCGCGCCCCTTCTTCAGCGCGGTCCCTCACCGACGTGCTAGCCATGAACGGAGCCGGCTTAAGGTCGCCAGGTCTATACAGCTGGTGGGTCGACGCCGCAGGCGCCGCCGACCTGACTGCTGGTCTGGGTCACCCGATCCAACCCGGCCTGATCTACGCGGGCTTGGCTGGAGCGACCAGGAGCGGCGGCTCGGCCTCGTCGAACACATTGTGGGGCCGCATCGCCACCATGCACCTCGGCAAGAACCAAGAGTTCTCCACACTTCGCCGAAGTCTCGGCTCCATCCTCGCTCACCGCTATGGCCAGCCGACGATCGACGAGGCCCAGCTGACTCGGTGGATGCACGCTCACCTAAGCGTCGTGACGATCCCCGTCTCTGACGCCGACACGCTGGACGCCCTCGAGACAGTCGTCCTTACCGATCTCGATCCACCAGTAAATCTCGCGAAGGTTGCCAAGACGCCTTGCGGCGTCGGCTATCGGCGCTCCGCAAGGAGTACGGGTAAGCGACCACCACGGAGACGCAGTGGTACTCCAACCCTCGGCACCTGGTGAAGTTCCAGCCCGGACGGCATCCGGCTGACGCCGCATATGTCCGACCGCTCACGGCTGTCCGGTCCCTATACGGTCCCTGGAACCATTGACTGGTGGTGTTTCTCCTAGTCAAAGCCAGGTTGTCTGGCGGTCTGTAAATCTGCCGGCATCGCCTACGTTGGTTCGAACCCAACACCTGCCACACCAGGTCGAACGCCCTCTGACCAGGGCGTTCGACCGTCGTGTTGGTGGCGCGCTGTCCGGTTGATGTCGGTTCTGCGGATCTTGCACCAGTTCCCCATGGTGGTCGCTAGCTGCTGGATCCCGTCATGACTGGGCACGATGGAGTTGCGCTGCATCGATCGGCGTATCGACAGTGAGCATGAGGGCCGATATCCCGCCTCCCAGGATCGTCGTCTACGGATCAACGCGTGAGACTTTGCGATGCACCCGGGGCCTGAAGTCGACCCGGTGTACGCCTGCCGGGAACGACCCAGCTCAACTCCTCGGCGGCCACGCCGTCGAGGTAGTCGAATACAGCGCGAGGCGCCGGCGCAGGCGAGTAGCCGAAGGTCGGGGGTCGACGCAGCACCCGACCGCCGATCGGTGGGGGTGAGCCGGGCGTACAGCCGCCGGGATGTGCGTCGGCGGGGGTCGGCCCGCCGTGGCGGGCCGACCGCGAATTCGCCGCCATCTCGGCTTGAGCAGAGGCAGCCGGCCTTCCATCGGGTTTGGCGTTCCACCACCGGTCCGCGCCGTCGTCGATCGGTACGGCAACGGTGTCTACCAGACGCGGATGCGCGGGCTATCTGACGTCAGGGTGGTGAGCGGGCCGGGCGGGTAGGAGCTGGTCGAGGTTTTGTCCGCGCCGACGAGGTCGGCGGTCAGGGCGATCGGGGTGCCGTCGGGTTCCTCGAAGTCGGCGTCGACGAAGCGGACGCGTTCGAGGTCGGCTCCGCTGACGGAGTGGACGCGGATGATGTCGAAAGCGATCGGCAGGTGGCAGTCCAGGTAGACCTCGGCACCTTCGTCGACGATCGTGGCCGTGACGTCGCTGCCGTCGAGGGTCATCGCCCCCTGCTCGGCCTCGAAGGCCTTGGCGCCGGCGGCGTAGACGTTGTCGCGGATGAACACCGGCTGCTTGACGTCCCGGAAGCGTTCGTGGTCGCCGCGGGTGGGATCGGCCACGAGCGCCAGGTAGGCCTCCAGCGACGGCGGGTGCCCGTCATAGCCAGCGGTGCCGTGGCCCACTGGTCGCAGTCGCCGGTGTGACGTCTCGCCGTAGGCCAGGGCCGGGTCGCCACCGAGAAAGATGTTGCCGATGTAGCGGTCGTCACCGCCCAGGATGGCGGCGTATCCGGCCACCTGAGTGCTGTGCGGAACGTGGTACGGAGTGGGTCGCTCCAGGACGGGCTCGAGGTAGACCGTGCCGCAGAAGAGGTTGTTGACGAAGGCGCCGCCTTGGCTGAAGAGCTCCAGCGACACCCGGGACGCGAGAATGTTGTGCTCGACCATGTGGGGTCCGTGGCTGACCTCGATGAACAGGTCACGGTTGTTGGCGTACATCAGGTTCCGCGACACCCGCGTGCCCTGGGTCTGCCAGTCCAACCAGACGCCGAGCGAGCAGTCGTGGATCCGGTTGTGGCGGATGGTCACGTCGAGCGCGGCGTGCAGCTTGATGCCACCGATCTCGTAGCCGTAGTACTCACGCTTGATCGCGATGTTGTAGATGTGGTTGTCCTCGATGGTGGAGAACACACAGCCGAGGTGACCCACGATCCCGTTCTGCCCGCAGTCGTAGATGGTGTTACGGCGGATCGTGTGGGAACCGATGTGCTCCCGGTCCCAGCCGACCTGGCGAGCGGTGAACACCGACTCCAACTGGTATTGGTAGCCGGGCTTGTCCCGGCGCACGGTGGCGAAGTTGTGCCCGGTGGAGATCTCCTTCCCGATGGAGACCGCCGAGCACTTCGCGTCGTGGATGACGTTGTCTTCGATGATCCAGCCCTTGGCCCAGTTCGGCCCGATCAGTCCGGGCTGGTCCGCGGTCGGCGGAGCCCACGGGGTCGCGGCCTGGGCTAGCTCGAACCCGCGGACGGTGATGTAGTCGAGATGATGTTCCACCGGGTAGAAAACCGATCGGCGGACGTTGATCTCGACGAGTTCGGCGTTCGGGTCCGTGCCCGGAAAGTTGGCCCAAACCGTCGTCTGGTCGGGCCCGACCTCGGCGTTCCAGACCAGCTGGGTCTGTGCGGGGTTACGGATCTTGTCGACGGTTCCGGTCCAGTTGTCGATCATCTCGGTGCGCAGCGGCGGATTCGACACCTCCTCGACGGTCGACACCTCGTAGAAACTGGTCCCGTTCAGATAGACCTCGCCCAGATGCTTCTTCGGGACGGACGCGTCGGCGTACACGATCCAGTCACCGTCGATCTCCTCCGCGAACGGGTTGAACGACCCGAACAGCGCGTTCGAGAGGGTGATTGTCCAGACGTCATCACGGACCTGCTCCCAGCCGGTCACCGGCTCGGAGCCCTTGATCACCACATGCTCACCAACGGCGGCGGTGTAGGTGATGCGCCGCCGATCACTGAGGCCGCCCCGACGCGGTTGGACCCACTCGCGATACTCCCCGCCGTGGACCACAACGGTGTCTCCGGGCTGGGCCAGGGCGGCTGCCCGGTTGATGGTCCGAAACGGACGAACCTCAGACCCGTCGGACTGATCGGATCCAGTGGTCGCGACATGAAACTCAGATGACATTTTTGACGCCTCTCGCTCGGGTTGGTCAGGGCCCCGGGTCAGGCACCCGGTGGCAGGGGTGGATCGGTTGCGCGCCATGCCCAACGAGCAGGCCGTGCGTTCAGAAACTCTCGGAAGGGTTCACCTCGTCATCGCGGCCAGTCCGCCACGAGATGCTCGGCGACTCGGATTGCGTTCGCCACAATCGTCAGGGTCGGGTTCACGCTGCCGTTCGTGGGATGCAAGGACGAGTCGCAAACCACCACCCGGTTGCTGCCCCAGAGCCGTCCATGACGGTCGGTGGCCCCACTGGCCGGGTCGTCACTCATGCGTGCAGTGCCGCACGAGTGCTCGCCGGCCGCTGAGGCGGTTGCGCCGCCGAGCTGACGGCGGATGTCGTGGCCGCCGGCGGCGCGCAGCCAGCGAGTTCCGTAGTCGGCCATGCCCGCTTCGACCTCGAGCGATGCCGGATGGGCGGTCTTGCGCAGGCGCGCTCCGGGCTTGCCCCATCGGTCGAGAACCCGGGCGAGGGTGACACCAGAGGTCTCATCCGGGATCTCCTGCCCCATCCCGAACACGCCGAAGGCGTACGGCCTCCGGGCTCGCATCCATCGCTTGTGATCGGCGCCCCAACGGGGAACGCCGCTGGTGGGATCGATCGCTGAGGTCAACGGGAGCACACTCATCAAATCGACGATCACGCCGCCGCCCCAGGGAATCGAGTCGGCGTGAACATGGTCCAGGGTCGCAATCGAATGACCCGGGCCCAAACCGTTCTTCATCGGTTCGTCGACCTCACAGCGGATGCTGACGAAACGATGATCGTGCAGATGCCGACCGAGTTGATCATTGCCGAGTCCGCTGGCGAGCAGCAGCCGCGCCGACTCGACCGCTCCGGCGGCGACGACGACGACGTCGGCACGCACCGTGCGCAACATGGGTTCGCCGGAGCAGTCGGTCATCACATCGACCGAGGCACCTCGTGGGCCATCACGGACGACGATGGCCTCGGCGTCGAAGACGATCTCGGCATTGCCGGTGGCCAGTGCCCTCGGGAGGAAGGTGTTGTGAGCACCATTCTTGGCGTCCACCGGGCAGGCGTGCCCGACGCATGACGAGCAGCGCACACAGGCCGCCCGGCCGGTTGCCGGCACGCTGTTGATCGCCAACGGGATCGCGCCCCAGGTCCATCCCAGCCGCTCGGCGGCGCCGGCGAGCAGTTCGCGGGCGGGCTCGGTACCCATCGCGGGCATCGGGTAGCCCTTCGATCGCGGCGTTCGCGCTGTCAAGGCACCCTCCTCGCCGGCGACCCCGAGCTCCCACTCGGCGAGCGTGTAGTACGGCTCCAACTCGTCGTAGTCGATCGGCCAGTCGGCCAGCGTCGCGCCCTCCGGGTTCCCGTACAAGCGAGCCATCTCGAAGTCCTCGGGGAAGAACCGCCAGGCCATGCCCTGCCAGAGCCGGGTGCCGCCGCCGAAGGCGTACGCGTTCAACCCGTACGCCCACGCGTCGCCGTCACCATCCACGACCCGCTCGTTCACGCGACCGTGACCAAGGTCCTGAACCGCGATCCGGGGATGATCACGTCCCGGACCGGCCACGGAGTCGTAGACCGCGTTGCGCTTTCCGTGCAGATGGTCGCCGCGCAGGTTGCTGTTCGACAGAGGGCGGGCACGCTCGACGACCAGCACGCTGTGTCCCGCCCGGGCCAGGGCCTGCGCCGCCACACCTCCACCGGGACCCGAGCCGATCACGATCGCGTCGTAGTGAGCCCGGAGTCGACTCGGCGCCGTCGACGCCGGCAGGTCCGGATCGACCGGCGTCACACCGTCGGGCACCTCACGAAAGCCGATCATGGAGAGCCCGCTGGGCCACGACTGATCGTGACCTCGATCGGCCGCGCTGCGCCGGGACGCGTAGAAGCCTTCCCAGCACAATCGGCGCAATGCGGCGAAGTCGGCACCGAGAGTCGGCTGCCCGGAGATCTTCTCCAGCACACGGTCCTGCTCGTCGGGCTCCGCCACCGCAAAGCCACGACTCCTGAGCTCATCGACAAGCCGTTCCACGGCGCTCAGAGCCCATTGCAGCTCGCTGCCGCGTTCCGCTAGATACTCACCGACACCACCCTGCCAGCCCCCCGGCCATTCGTCGGCCGGGATGACCCGGTCGACAGCTGCTCGAAGCTCGGCTGATCCGGTGACCTCGAGCCATCGTCGCGGTGCGCCGGGCGCGCCTTCAGCGCCGGACATGTGTCCCTCCCAATCTGATCGCCCCCGAGTCCAGGTCAGCCCGAGGGGTGACCTCAACCGATTCCTCGAGCCAGGGTCGAGTGACCAGGAAACTCGATCGCTTGTGGGGACGGCGGGGCCGTCGAGGAACGGACGATGAGTTCTGTGGCCAGCTCGATCTGGCGGCCGACGGGCTCGCGCGACTCGATCATCGTCAACAGCATCTCTGCTGCGGTGCGACCCATGTCCGCGAGAGGCTGGCGGACAGTCGTGAGCGGGGGCGATACCCAGCGAGAGATGGGGAGGTCGTCAAAACCCACGATGCTGAGGTCCTGAGGTATGCGTCGCCCCGTGACTCGCGCCGCTTCGGCAACCCCGAACGCCTGTTCGTCGCTACCGGCGAAGATCGCGGTGGGCGGATCGGGCAACTCGAAAAGCTCGCGAGCGATCTGATACCCGCCGATGTGGTGGAAGTTGCCGTTACGAATCAAGGCTGGGTCGACCTCGATGCCCGCGGACTCCAGCGCAGCGCGGTACCCGTCGATGCGAGCGCGGCTGCACAGCATCGCGACCGGTCCGCCGATCACGGCGATCCGTCGGTGACCAAGGCCCAGCAGATGCCGCGCCGCCGACAGCCCGCCGGCCCAGTTGGTCGCGCCTACCGTGGCGACGTTGGGCTCGGGCAATTTGGCGGCCGGATCGATCAACACGTACGGAACATGAGCCTGGGCGAGGATGCGTTGATCCAACGGAGTCAGTTCGGAAGCCACGATGATGGCGCCGGACCGTCCCGCCGAGGCGAGGTCCCTGGACCACGGGCGCGAGTCGGAAGGCTTCGGCATCGACGACACCACGACATCCATCAGGCTCGACGTGACCCCGCGCAGGATCTCGACGGAGTACGGGCTGTCGAGGGCAGTGAAGATCAGGTCGATCAACCGCCGCCCGCCCGCGAACCGGGTGACCATGGGTCGGCCGGGAGGCACGTACTTGTACTGGATCAGGAGCCGCTGCACCCGCGCGCGGGTCGCCGCCGAGACGTCCGCGCGGTCGTTGAGCACCTTGGAGACGGTGGCCAACGACACACCGGCGGCGTCCGCCACGGTCTGCAAGGTGGGACGGTGGGCTTTGGTCACTGGTCCGTTCCTTCTCGGTGGCCCGCAACTCCCGTGGAACTGGTCCGTGCCCGGGCCATCACGTCGAGCAACTCGAAACATTTCGATGCTCAATCTTGATCTTGAGCTGGTGAACCATCAGCACCAAGAGAAGCGGCTCCCAGTAGGGCTGTCAAGTACTTTGCCCGAACCTGTTGACGCGGTGGGGGGAGGGCCCTACTGTGCTCATTGGAGAGGGGGTTTCGAAGTCTACCGAAACCTCTCGACGGGGTCTGGCGCGGTCGCCATGCCTCCACCGCGGCTCGGGCGTCACCCGCTGATCGTCACCGCAGCCTGCAGCGCCACGCCGGCCGACAACATGAAGAATCACGCGAGAGTCACGTCAGCCAAGACCGCGAAACCGTTAGTCCATCCGAGCAAAGGGGCCCATCCGATGGTAGGCAACTCAGGTTTGTCACGTCGTTCTTTCCTGGCACTCAGTGCCGCTGCAGTTGCCGGGCCGGCCCTGCTGGCCGGATGCTCGGATGACACCAGTGCCGGAGGTGGGGGAGGTGGTGGCAGCACCGAGCCGCTCAAGTTCTGGAACATGCCCTGGGGATCACCGGCGTTCAACACCTTGGACCAGAAGATCACCGAGGCCTACAAGCCGGCCGAGGGTTCGCCTCCCATGACCTACCAGGTCATCCAATGGGCGAACTTCACGCAGACCTTCGCATCGGCGGTTGCCTCCAAGACCAACCCAGCGGTCAGCTCCGGAGGCGGCACCCAGGTCTTCCAGTTCGAAGATCAGGGCGGTATCGAGTACCTCGACGAGATGTACGCGACCTGGAAAGAGAACGGACTGTACGAGGACTTCCTGCCGGGACTGATCGACACCCTGAAGGTGGAGAAGGGTTACGCGGCAGTTCCCTACAACCTCGATATGCGAATCATCTGGGTCAATCAGGCCCTGATGGAGGAGGCCGGGGCCAAGGTACCAACGGATTGGCAGTCCTACCTGGACGCTGCCGCAGCCCTGAAGAAGAACAACATCTACGGGTACGGGACCGGCGCCGGCGCCGGCGCCTACACCGGACAGCACGCGCTGGTCTGCTGGATGATCAACAACGGGGGTGGGCTCTTCGATGAGCAGCAGCAACCGAACTGCGTCACGCCCGAGAACACCGAAGCCATAAACTTCGTTCTCGAGATGGTGTCGAAGGGCTATGTCGACCCGGCCAGCGCCACCTACACCTCGGACAATGTGGAAAGCCAGTGGAAAGCCAAGAAGTTCGCCATGGGTATCAACGGCGGTGGTCTGGCGGACAATATCGGTGGCGATGTGGCGAAGGACCTGGCGGTCATCAGCCCGCTCACTTCACCCTCGGGCAAGAAAGGCGCCCTCTACTTCCCGAACAACATCATGGTGTACAAGAACAACGAGAACATCAAGGGTACCGAGGCTTTCCTCACCTATTACTACCAGAACATGGCACCGCTGTGGACCGAGAACACCGGCATCGGACTGCCGCCGCTCAAGTCGATCAGTCAGACCGCGGAGTTCCAGGCGGACAAGAACAAGGTCCGGATCATCGAAGAGTGGCAGCCGATTGCCAAGACGTGGGCCGCCCCGGGCGGGGAGGCCAACTTCTTGAACGTGACGACAGTCGACGCGACCCCGGCGATGAACGTCTTCACCCAGTCGATCCTCGGCGGGTCAACCGACGCAACCTCAGCCTTGACGAAGCTTCAGGATGCGATCAAGGCCAACATGAAGTCCTGACGTGCGTTACAGCCGATCAGGACAGGTCCGCCTCCTGAGCGTCGCACCATGATGGCCGCGACCGAGTCGCGCCCGCAGCCAAGGATGTGAGGCAAGTGTCAACTCCAACAGCTGGGCAGAGCTTGGCCCAGGCGCGAAAGGGCGTCGCGGTCGGCGGCTCGGGGCTGCCACCGGGAAAGCGCAGGGTTCGGCGGACCGGTCCCAGTCCATTGATCCTGCTCGCGTTCGCGGCGCCATCCTTGATCCTGCTGCTGCTGATCAACCTCTATCCGTTGCTCTATGCGGGATACCAGAGTCTGCGGGACGGCAGTCTGATCTCGGCCGGCGACTTCGTCGGCTTGGCGAACTACAAAGATGTACTGACCGATCCAGTCTTCTGGCAGGCAGCCCGCTTCACGGTGATCTTCACGGTGGTCGGCGTATTCGGCAGCTGGTTGGTGGGTCTCGCACTCGCCATCATGCTCAAGGGCCGTTTCCCCTTCAACACTGGATTCAAGGTGCTGCTGCTTCTTCCATGGGTGGTCCCGGTCGTCGTGTCCGCGACCTCGTGGAACTGGCTGGTCGCTACTCCGCAGAGCCCGATGCCTATCCTGGCCGAAGCGCTCGGACTCGGTAACGTCCTTTTCCTGGCCAATCCCGTGCTGGCTCAGGTGACGGTCTGCCTGTTCAAGGTCTGGATCAGCTTCCCGTTCATGATGATGATGATGGCCGCAGCCCTCGAGTCGGTGGACAACAACGTCTACGAAGCGGCCAAGGTCGACGGTGCGAGCAAGTGGAAGACGCTCACGGCAATCACCTTGCCGATCATCTCCCGCTCGACGTACATCAGCTGGATCCTGATGACGATCTTCTGTGTGAACGACTTCTCCACGATCTTCCTGCTGACCGGCGGCGGACCGGTGAATGCCACCCAGTCGCTGGTCGTGCTGGCCTACGTCACAGTCTTCCAGAACTTCCAGACCGGGCCCGGTGTGGCGATTGCTTTCCTGATGACATTCGTCCTGGTCGTGATCTCCGTCGTCTTGTACCGGCGCATCCGGAAGGTGCAGATCCTATGAGCACAGCATCGATCACCGGCAGCGCAGGCGCGACGAAATCACGCGTTGCGCCCACCGCCACCAAGAAGGAACCCCATACGCGCAGCAGCTGGTTGCGGTTCTTCGCCATGTTGGTGATCACCGCGGTCGTACTCGTTCCGATCGTCGCGGTTGTCATACTCTCCCTCCAGCCGGCGCTGGGTAGCACGAGCACGGCGGCCTTCACACTCGAGAATTTCGTCAACGTCTTCAGCCAGACTGAAGTTCTGACCTGGCTGAAGAACAGCATGCTGGTGACGACGGTCACGGTCGTGGTGGCCACCGCCGTTGCGGCGCCGGCCGGATATGTGTTGTCGCGGGGCCGGAGCCGGTTGGTTTCCGGATTCTCGTTGGTGTTGTTCGTCGTGCAGTCCCTGCCCATCGTCACCGCGGTGATCCCGCTGTTCATCCTGTTCGCCGAGTTCGGCCTGGTCGACACCCTGACGGGCATCATGATCATCTACGTCGGTTCCACCATGTCAGTGGCCATCTGGATGATGGCGGCCTACTACGACTCCATCCCCATCAGTCTCGAGGAGGCGGCATGGATGGACGGGTGCACGGTCTTCAAGAGCTTCCGCCTCATCGTGTTGCGGAACTCACTGCCGGGCATCTTGTCCACGGCCATCTTTTCCTTCTTGTTGGCCTGGAACGATTATCTGGTCGCCCTCGTCTTCTTGCGTTCTAGTGAGAAGTTCGTGCTTCCGGTGGGCGTGCAGAGCTTTTTCCAGCAGAACTCGACGAACTGGGGCCTGGTGATGGCAGTGGCTGTGGTCATGATGTTGCCACCGGTGATCTTGTTCGCGACGTTGAACAAGTACTTCAGTGTGGGCGGGATCGGCGGGTCACTGGCTGGCGCGTAGGCAGCCTCGCAAGCGATCCACCCCGCGGGGAATCACCGGACGACCCGTACGGGCAACGCTCTCACCCCGTGCACGAACTCGCTGAAGATGAATTCGGGTTCGCCGACCTCCAACGCCGGCATCCGGCGGAAGATCTCCCGGTACAGCGACTTCAACTGAGCTTTCGCGACGGCGCTCCCCAGACAAAAGTGCACGCCGCCGCCACCGAATGCGACGTGTTGGGCTCGGGGTCGTCTCAGGTCGAAGGTCCCCGGTAGGGTGAAGACGGTTGCATCTCGGTTGCCGGAACAGTAGAACAAGGCAACCTTGTCGCCGGCGGCGATCCGAACACCATGGAGCTCGGTGCGGACCGTGGCCGTCCGGGTGAAGACGATGACCGGTGAGGCGTATCGCAGGAACTCCTCCAGCGCGTCATCGATTCGCCGCTCGAAGTCGTCGCCGAGCCAATCGCGTTCGGCCGGGTTGTCGTGAAGTGCGAGCAGGCTCAGCGTGGTGGCTTGCTTGGTCGTGTCATCACCCGCGACGACGAGCAACAGCATCGTCGAAAGGATCTCCGCGTCGCTGAGTGACCGGCCATCGACCTCCGCGTTCACCAAACAGGTCACGAGGTCTTCAGCAGGCACTCTGCGGCGGTAGCGGGCCAGGCTTGTGCACAGGTTGGTCAAGTACGCGACCTGGGCCTCGTAGAACGCCTGCATCGTGATACCCGTCGGAAGCTGGGCCGGAAAGCCTGACCCGACGTAAGCGTCGGCAGCGGCGACGAAGGCGTCGTGCTCGCTCGGTGGCAATCCGAAGAGGTCGGCGATCGTTCGCAGCGGAAGCTGAGCCGCGACGTCGCGCACGAAGTCGAACTCGCCCTGCGCGGCGGCCCGGGCAACGATCTGCTTGGACCGCCGCTCGATCGTATGTCCAAGTCGTGCGACGGCTTTGGGCGTGAAAGCGGTGCTGACCACTCGCCGGAGGCTGTCGTGGTCTGGTGGGTCTAGCACCAGCATGTTCGGGTCAACCCGGAACGGGGCGGGGCGTAGGTTGACCTGGCCGAGCTCAGAGCTGAACAGCTCGTGATGACGACTCGCGTACGCGATGTCCTCTGCAGTCGTCACCGCCCAGAAGCCCGCTTCGTGGTGCTTGCTCCTCGGGTAGCCGGGCGTTTCCAGCGCGGGGTGCCAACTCACGGGCCGCTCCGTGCGTAGCCGGCTGAAGGCCGCATCCCGAACGTGAAAGGGCTGGCCCCAGAATGCGACACTCGAGATGTCAACGTCGGTGTCGACCCGGTGATCCGTTCTGAACAGACGTACCATCGGCCTCCCGTTCGCCGCGCCGAACCTAGCACGCTCCAGATCCGGAGAACTGGCTCAGCTCAGCCACAGCATGGTTTCGGAGCGGCCTCAAGGAGAACTGCAGTGCAGTGGCAGCCAGCGTGACCTCGTTGCCCTGGCAGACCGAGGGCCGCGACTCGATCGCTAATATGCGCGTTGTCGACGCCCTCTACGCCGCTGCCGGGGGTGGCGGGACGTTGAGGCGACTGGTCGGTCAGTCCAGCCAGAGTTCGCGCGGGGGAACGTGCAGTTCCAGCTCGGACCACAGGTCGTCGGGAATCTCCACGGTGGCCAGGTGCAGCGTTTGAGCGAACCGTCGTGGGGAGGATATTCCGACCACGGTCGAGGTGATCACCTCGGACCGCATCGAGAACTGCAGTGCCGCGGCGGCGAGCGGTACGCCGTGGCGCAGGCAGACCGCCTCCATGGCCGAGGCCGCCTGCGGGATCTGATCGTCGCGGGTCCCGTAGGCGTACGTCTGGTGGACGCGCGGTCCCTTCGAGAGCATGCCCCCGCCGTACGGGGCCGCATTGAGGACGCCGAACCCCTGGTCGGCCGCCGAACGAAAGAGCGCCTCCGCCGAGCGATCGAGCAGGGTGTACCGGTTGTGGCTCAGCACGACCTCGAACTCACCGGTGTCGAGGTAGCGCTGGAGCAGTCCGACCGGGCCCCCGGCGACACCGAGATGTTCGACCAGCCCTCGATCGCGGAGGTCGACCAGAGCGTCGACCGGCCCGCCCGGAGCCACTCCCTCTTCGAACGAGATCCTCTCCGGATCGTGCAGATGCAGCAGCGGAATCCGGTCGATCCCTAGTCGCTCCATGGACTCCTCGAGGGAGGCCCGGACTCGGTCGCCGGAGAAGTCACCGGTGTGCGGGTCGGGATCGACCTTCGTAGCGAGCACGACCTGCGTGGGGAGCCCGCCGGCGCGACGGATCGCCTCGCCGATGCGACGTTCCGCGGTGCCGTCCTCGCCGTAGCCGTTGGAGGTGTCGATGAAGTTGATCGAGCTCTCGAAGGCGGCGAGAACGGTGGCGACGGCCCGGTCCTCGTCCACGGCGTACCCATAGAGTTTCTCCATGCTCGCCAGCGGACTGGTCCCGAAGCAGATCGGGGTCACCCCGAGTCCCGTCTGGCCCAGCAGGCGGGGAGACAGTGGCGGGTTGCTCAACGGCCCGCTCCGACCGGCTGCGGAGCGAAACCGGCGAAAACGTCCCGGGTTGCGCGGTACGCGTCGACGATGCGGTCCAGGACAGCATCGGTCGTCTCGTCCACGCCGGTCGTGTCCGGGTGGTCGGTCCGCCACTGGATCATCCGCAGGGCCGCTCGGTGGAAGGTGAGCTTCGGCGCGAAGCCCGGCACGAAGCGGCGGATCTTGGTCAGGTCGAAGATGGCACTGTGGCCGATGTCCCCGAGCATCTCGCCGGACCAGAACCACTCGGGGGCCACGACGGGGAAGAGCTCAGACGCGACATGCACCAGCTTCGCCTCGACACCGAGCGCGTCAGCGACGATGGCATAGATCTGATCCCAGGTGTAGACGTCCCCACCGGTGAGGCGCACGCAGGACGAGCTGATCGTGCCCGTTCCACTGATGTAGAGGAGGCGGAGCGCCGCGCTGTCGTGTTGCATCAACCGAGAGATCCTTGTTCCGTTGTGGGTGTGACCTCGTCAGAGCCGGCCCGCGTACCACTCCTCGAAGCCATTCACGTGTATCGGCGCATCTCCTGTCAAGGCTGCTTCTGACCGATTGCTCATTGGGGTCGGGAGCTGGCTCAGACAACCACCATCGGCATGCTGCGCAACCTCTGTGTTCGAGTGCGGACCTTGGCCTTCGGCTCCTTGTCTCAGCCAGCTCCTCGCTGGTTGCGCCCGCCGTTGGGGGACAACGCCGCCAACCGGTCGTTCTGGTCCACTCTGATGACTGAACACCTGCAACCGACGCAGCTGGCCCACCAACTGACGGCTACCTTGGCCGTCTGATCGCGTGACCACCAGACGGGGCATCCCCCGGGCTCGGGTTATGTACGTCTTCGGTGGCTCGTTGGTGTGCCGATGGGTCAGGTCAGGGCGGCGAGCAGCTGATCTTTCGTTTTGTCTGACATTCCCGTCAGTCCTCGGGCGTGAGCCTCGGCTCGGAGTTGGACCACGGTCCAGTTCTCGTCTGGGGTGGTGAGCCCGAAGGCGGTACTGGGTTCGGGGGTCGAGTCTCCGGAGGCCGGGGCCTTCTTCGGTTTGGTCGCCGGTGCGGGTTTCAGGGCAGCCGTGGCGCGGTCGAGCTTGTGCCGGAGCTTCTCTGCCCGGGCGTCGGAGCGTGCTGCGGCCGTGCGGTGCGCGGCTGCTTCCTTCTTCCAACGATCGGCGCTCTCGGTCGCCTTGGTGAGCTTGGTTTGGGTCTTGGTCAGCTTGCCGCGAACGACGGCGAGGGTCTTCTTGAGCTCGAGGTTGGCCGCGGTGATCTTCTCGATCGTCTTGCTCTTCTTGCTCATGGTGTCCCTTCGATCGCTGGGTGTCTGGGGTCCAATTCCAAGCCCGAAACTATCGCAGGGGTCCGAACCAGCTTCGGCCTGCACCTCAACGACCCCACCGTCAGTTTCCCTCGACGAACTGCTGGCACGACCCCTAGACCGTTGCGGCGCGCGCGGCAGCGGGCTGCGGGTCGCGCAGCGCGAGTCCGAACAGCACGAAGGCGATGCCGACCGCGACGGCCATTGCTGCAACCCCGAAGGCGACCACCGAGGTGAACAGCGACGCCTGCAGGAACGAGGAGGTCATCGCGGTGTCGCGGTTGGGGTCTTCCCTCTCCAGCTCGGCGTAGGTCTTGCCGCCGGTGATCTCCATGGTGTGCTTGTCGATGACGCTCGCTTGGCAGTACGCACTGATCGGTCCGGCGACTGTCGCGCCGGCCCGGCAGCTGGCGTCGTCGGACACGGTGATCTTCTGATCGGACAGGGTGTTCGTGATCACGATCCAGGTCACGATGCCGGCGACGACGAAGATCAACCCGAGAACGACACCGACGATCGAGGCAGTCTTGCGCATGCTCACAACCTTCCTGGTCAGGCAATGCGGATGACACAGGTGCCTGACGGCTGCTGGGCCGGACAACGTCGGAACCCGCTATTGCGACTACCGGCACGGCCGAGTGTGACAACCATCCTGCTGCTCAGCACGGTTGTCTAGGGTGCGTCCCATTTGCGGACGCCATCGGTGCCGGGCCGTCGAGGTCGACTAGCGTGCAAGTCGTCCGCCGGCGATGAGTGCTTGGTCAGGCTCCTGACTTGGCCTTCAGGGCGAGAACCGGCGATAGTTGGCCAGGAGTCCACACTGGCTCGCACCATCGAACCTGCCTCGGAGTGACTCACCGATGGTTGAGCTTTTCACGAGTGCATGTTGCGAGACCAGTGAAACCGAAGCGAGACGGACCATGCCGTTGACGGCCCGGTGCATCGACCGGTCTAGACAATCCTCGCGATGCTCGATAGGGAGTACTCATGTCCATCCCTGAACCGTCCGGCTCGGCCGCGGGCCGTGGCGTCGCGGTGCTGGCCGGCCGCCTGTGGGCGGGGGGTGTGGCCACCGGCTGCATCGCCGCCCTGGTGGCGGCGGTCGGCGTGCTGCTCTGTAGTTCTGTGCTGAATGTCAGGCTCGTTCCCACGCTCGTGTTGTCGATCACCGACTCACTGGCGTGGAACTACGCGATGACCGCGTTCGTGCTGGCGCTGGTGGCGACTGGTGCGGCCCACCTGCTGTCTCTGACGACTCCTCGTCCGCGGGTGTTCTTCGGCTGGCTTGTCGGGCTGGGCACGGCGGCCGCAATGGTGATGCCGTTTGCCTCCGAGGGCAGCCTTGCCGGCAAGATCAGCACGGCGTTGATCAATCTGGCTGTTGGCATCGCGATCGGCACCTTGCTGACAGCGGTGCTGTCCCGCACGGTCACCGATGCGGAGCGGTCGTGGCAGCGGCGCTGAGATGGCGCCTCGGGCGTGTCGGCAGCCGGGGATCCTTCGCGGAGCACCCGTCCCGGCGCGAAGGGTTGCGTCGATGCCGCCGGTACGACACCTATGAGCGACGCCAGAGCCCGCACCGACCGGTTGGTACGCCAAGAGGATGGTCGGCAACGCGTACTGCTCACGAATGTGACAGCATTTCGCTGCCGCCGACCGACGGTGGCAGGACGATGAGAGGGAGACTTGATGAGCGACAAGGACGACGCCACGCTGGATCTGTATGTGGCCGCCTACCGCGAGTCCGGCACGGCCGAAGAGGACTGGAACACGTTGAAGGGGCTCGCCGCCGATGACGTGATCAAGGTCGGAGCGCTGGCCTTGGTGAACCGGGACAGCGACGGAAAGCTTCACGTCAAGGACACCACGAACGAGCCAGGCATCGGGGCCGTGGTCGGCGCCGTCGGTGGCGCCTTGGTGGGTTTGATCTTCCCGCCGGCACTGCTGGCTTCGGCCGTGGTCGGGGCAGGTGTGGGTGCGGGTACTGGCACGATCATCGATCGGGTGACGAAGCGGAAGATCAAATCCGATGTTGAGTGGGCCGTGCCCAACGGTGGGTCAGGTGTGGTCGTGGTCTTCGACGAGCAGTGGGTGAGCGAGGTCGAGAAGGCACTGACGCGCGCGGACAGGATCTCCCGCAACCACCTCCACGACGACGATGCCGTGGAGAACGCCACGCCGTAGCGGATCCGGGGCGTTGCGGCTGCGTGACCCGGCCAAGACGGGTGAGGCATGGCTTGTGAAGCCGACAGACCTGGCAGAACACCTTCCAGCGGTCGGCGCCGACGCGTTGCTCGAGGTCGTGCTCGATTTCCGGGACGGTACGTTGGACGTGATCTCGGACGATGTCAGGCGGGCGCGCCTAACTCCCTCGAAGCCGGAGCGTAGGTTGCTGGGTGGCACGCACCTTGATCACCCGACCACATGGCCCGTTGGTCCGCACTCGGGCGTTCCTGAAGAGTCGACCGGATGCGTTCCAGAAGGGATAGCGAATGTCCTCTGTCGTCACCGTGGAGGATTTCGATGCGGTGTTGTTCGACCTTGACGGTGTGCTGACGACGACCCGAGCTGTGCACGCGGCCGCGTGGAGGCAGACCTTCGATGGCTTTCTGGCGTCGTGGGACGTTGTGCACGGAACGAGCACGGAGCGGTTTGACGACCAGTCCGATTATGCCGTGTACGTCGACGGAAAGACGCGCGAGGCAGGAGTCCACGATTTCCTGGTTTCGCGTGGCATCGCGCTCCCGGAGGGCGGTCCGGATTCGCCGCCGGCGGAGGATTCGATCTGGGCCCTGGCCGATCGTAAGGATCGACTGGTCGAAACGGAGCTGAAGCGTCACGGTGCCCAGGCCATTCCTGGGTCGGTCGCGTGGGTCCGGGAGCTTCGCGAGGGCGGCATCAAGACCGCCGTTGTTTCGAGCAGTCGCACCTGTGCGGCCGTCTTGGAATCCGCGGGTATCACCAACCTCTTTGACACCCGGGTCGACGGGGTGATCTCACTCGAGCTGGGTCTGGCCGGCAAGCCTGCACCCGACGGGTTTCTCGAGGCGGCCCGACGTCTGGGCGTCTCACCACAGCGCTCTGTTGTTGTCGAGGACGCGATCGCCGGAGTGGAGGCTGGTCGCGCGGGTTCGTTCGGTCTGGTCATCGGCGTTGATCGCACCGGAGACGCTCACCAGCTGGCCGCTCACGGAGCCGACGTGGTGGTCTCCGACCTGAGCGAGCTCTTGGTCGACCCGAGGAACGGCATCCACCGCTCCGGCCCGCGACGGAACCGGCTCCAGGCTGCCGCGGAACGCATGTTCGCCACAGGCTCGGAGTACCCGGCGGATCCCTGGCGGCTGGTGGAGCGTTCCTACAACCCCGACTCTGTGGAGCAGACCGAGACCATCTTCGCGCTGTCCAACGGCTACCTCGGACTGCGTGGCTCTTTCGACGAAGGGGAGCCGTCGTACCGGCCGGCGACCCTTCTCAACGGTTTCCACGAGACCTGGCCGATCACCTATCCCGAGCTGGCCTACGGATTCGCCACCACGGGTCAGACCATCATGCCGGTTCCGGACGGCACCACCATCCGCCTGTTCATCGACGAGGACCCGATCACGTGCGAGACAACGGAGGTCCACGAGTTCGAACGCACCTTGGACATGGAACGCGGCACCCTCGAACGGTCCGTCGTCTATCAGCTGTCCGACGGTCGGAGATTCCGCGTTCACAGCACGCGATTCGTCTCCCTCGCCCAGCGCCACCTCGTCGGTATCCGCTACGAGATCACAGCACTGGACGAACCCGGCCGTCTCGTCGTCTGCTCCGAGCTGACCACCACGCGGGTCGGGGCCGGCGACGCAGGAAACGACCCCCGGCAGAGCCGGACCCTCACCACGGCGACGCTTCAGGCCGATGTCGAACGCGCGGCCGGTAGGCGCGTTATTCGCACCTACCGGACGACGAGCAGCGGTCTCGCGGTGGCCGCCGGCATGCATCATGAGTTCGATCCCAGCACGATCACGCATGCCCACACACGAATGGACCCCGGCAGGGCGCAGATCATCTTGCACGTCGCGGCAGAGCCGGGGCAAACCGTCACGATCTCGAAGTGGTTGGCCTACCACTACGGGGAAGCCGAACCGACGGAGCTCGCCGACCGCGTGGAGCTGACCCTCGACCGTGCGCTCACCCAGGGCTTTGCCGCTGCCCTCGCCGACCACCAACGCCACGTCACCAGCTTCTGGGATCGCAGCGAGCTGGTCTGGGAGGGGGGAATTCAGGCGCAGCAGGCTCTCCACTTCAGCCTCTTCAGTCTGATGCAGGCCTCGCTCCGCGCGGAGGGTCATGGGGTGCCGGCCAAAGGCCTGACCGGAACAGGTTACGAAGGCCACTACTTCTGGGACACCGAGGCCTACCTGCTGCCGTTTCTCACCCACACCTCGCCCGAGGTGGCCCGCAGCCTGCTGATGCACCGGATACGCATGTTGCCGGACGCGCGACGCCGCGCCCGCGAAGTGGGCTGCTCCGGCGCACTGTTCCCCTGGCGCACCATCAACGGCGAAGAAGCATCCGCCAACTACGAAGCCGGCACCGCGCAGTATCACATCGACGCCGACATCGCCTACGCCTTGGACCAATACGCACATGTCGCCGGTGAAACCGACCTGATGTTTCGGCACGGCGTCGAACTGCTCGTGGAAACCGCACGCATGTGGGCGGATCTCGGATTCTTCTCCCACCGACACGGCGGCAACTTCGTGATCCACAAGGTCACCGGGCCCGACGAGTACTCCACCGTCGTCGACAACAACCTCTACACCAACGTGATGGCCGCCCACAACCTTCGCGCGGCCGCTGACTGGGTCGACCGCCTCCAGGCGAACTCGGCCCTGGACTTCCAACAGCTGGTGGAGCGAACACAGCTCGGCCCCGATGAGCCCGCCACCTGGCGACGAGCAGCGGACCACATGTACGTCCCCTACGACCAACAGGCAGGTGTCCACCTTCAAGACGACCACTTCCTCGACCAGGCGCCGTGGGACTTCGCGGGCACGCCAGCCGACAGGTATCCGCTGCTGCTGCACTACCATCCGCTGGTCATCTACCGACATCAGGTGATCAAGCAGACCGACGTCGTGTTCGCCACCGTCTTGTTGCCGGAGCGGTTCAGCGCTGAGGAACGTCGACGGATCTTCGAATACTACGATCCGATGACCACCGGTGACTCGTCGCTCTCGGAGTGCATCCAAGCCATCGCCGCCGCCGATGCCGGCAAGTACCGCAGCGCGGAAGAGTACCTGATCGACGCCGTGGCCCTGGACATCGCCGACACCGCAGGCAACCTGCGCGACGGCATTCACGTGGCTTCAGCCGGAGGCACCTGGATGGCGGTCGTGTACGGCTTCGCCCGCTATCGGTGGCGTACCGGCGACTTCGCGCCCATGCTCCCGACCCGGGCGAGACGACTGCGCATTCCGCTGCAGATCCAGGGCTCGCAGCTCGACCTCGACATCACCGAGGACGCAGTCACCTACTCCCTTCGATCGGGGCACCCGCTCACGCTGCGCCACTACGGCACCCCGTTCACCGTGGCAACGGAGGCACCGTTGACCTTCTCCGGCCACTACCGAACCCGCGACGCCAGCCCACCTGAGTAGTCCGGCCGGCACGGTCTCTGCGAGAACGTCAGCTGCGCTGCCGGGTCCACTCACATGAGACGCCGAAGACATCCAGACGGTACGGACCGGACTCCAAGCCGCGCGTTCGGATCTGTGGTGGCAGCTGGCTCTGGGAGGCTCCACGCGCGCCCGGACATCACTGTGCAACCATCACATCAACTGAGCGTTGCTAAGGGGACTGATGACAACGGAATCTGGGACATCCATGGCGACGTCGGCGAAGAGGGTCGAGCATGCCTGGCACACGATGCCGGCGGCAACGGTTCTGGAAGTCCTTCAGGTGGACCGCGTACGGGGTCTGACTGCTGCCGAGGTGACGTCTCGGACGACCACCTACGGCAGTAACCGGTTCGCGGCGGGCAAGGTCGAGCCGCGGTGGCGAGCCTTCCTGCGGCAGTACGCGGACCCGATGCAGGTCGTGCTGCTGGTGGGCGGCGTCGTGAGTCTCTACCCGCTGAAGGAACTGGAGACCGGCATCGTGCTGATTCTCCTGACCTTGTTCAACGCTGTGCTGGGTCTGCGTCAGGAGGGCAAGGCGGCCGCCGCCGTGGCCGCCCTGCAGCAGATGATGATCGTCACGGCCAAGGTGACGCGTGACGGAGAGCTCCAACAGATTCCCGCGGAGCAGCTCGTGCCCGGCGATGTGGTCGCGATCGAGGCCGGTGATGTCGTCGCGGCCGACGGGCGCCTGCTACGGGTGGCGGCGCTCGAGGCCGCCGAGTCCGCCCTGACTGGGGAAAGCCTTCCCGTCGCCAAGGGCATCGATGCGGTCGCTGAAGCCGACACACCACTGGGTGATCGAACCGACATGGTCTACATGAACACCAACGTCACCCGCGGGTCGGGGGAGTTCGTCGTCACTGCCATCGGGATGGGGACCGAGGTTGGCAAGATCTCGGGTCTGCTGCAGTCCCAGGACGAGACGAAGTCTCCCCTCACCCGCCAGCTGGCCAAGCTGACCCGGCAGATCCTGTGGATCGCCGGAGTGGCCTTGGTCGTGTCGATGGCCTTGAACCTGGCCCGCGGTGCAGAGTTCACGGTGCTGTTCGCCGGGGCGGTGGCGTTCGCGATCGGTGCCCTCCCGGAGAACCTGCCCGCAGTGGTCACCACCATCCTGGCGTCCGGCACGCAGGCACTGGCCAAGGCCGGCGCGATCATGAAACGGATGCAGTCGACCGAGACACTCGGGTCGACCTCGGCGATCAACTCCGACAAAACCGGGACGTTGACCCTGAACGAGATGACCGCCGTGCAGATGGCGCTGGTCGGCCGTCGATTCACGATCGACGGCACCGGCTACTCGACCGCAGGCACCATCACCCGGGTCGCCGGTGAGCAGCCGGTGAACATGGATGACTTCCTGCTGCCGATGGTCCTGGCCTCTGACGCCGTCATCAGCAACGGTGAGCTCATCGGCGACCCGACCGAGGGCGCCCTGGTTGCGCTGGCGGCCAAGGGTGGCGTCGACGCCGTCGCTACCCGGCAGGCCTACCCGCGGATCGCGGAGCTGCCGTTCGACGCCGACTACAAGCTCATGGCCACCTTCCACCAGATGCGCGACCTGGCGGGTCGCGACATCGTGCGGTGCTTCGTCAAGGGCGCCCCCGATCAGCTGCTCGCCCGTGCCGCCACCGTCTGGGACGCGGACCGTGGTGCGGTCCAGGTCGACGGTGACGCCACGCAGCGGTATCTGGCCGAGAACGAGCGGCTTGGTGAGCAGGGCCTCCGGGTGATCGCGACCGCCCGAAAGGACTTCGACCCCGCCACCTTCGATCCCACGGGCGACCTGCTCGTTGCGGTCACCGATCTCCAGCTGCTGGGGCTGGTCGGCATCGTCGACCCGCCCCGACCAGCAGCGAAGACTTCTATCGCGACGGCACGGTCGGCCGGGATCCGGGTCCGGATGATCACCGGCGACCACGCGGTCACCGCGGCTGCGATCGCCTCGGAGCTCGGCATCGACGGCAAGGTGATCACCGGCGCCGACTTCGCGTCGTTGGATGACAGGCAGGCGTTGGCGGAGATCGACGACGTCGGCGTGATCGCTCGGGTCACCCCCCAGGACAAGGTTCGGCTGGTAGACCTGCTGCAGCGCAAGGGCGACATCGTCGCCATGACCGGCGACGGCGTCAACGATGCGCCGGCGTTGAAGAAGGCCGACATCGGCATCGCCATGGGCATCACTGGCACCGAGGTGTCCAAGGAAGCCGCGGTCATGATCCTCACCGACGACAACTTCGCCACGATCGTCAAGGCCGTCGAGCTGGGGCGCGGTCTCTACGACAACCTGACCCGTTACATACGCTTCCAGATGGGATGCCTGTTCGGGTTCATCGTCACCTTCCTCGGCTCCAGCATCCTCTACATCCTCGGGGGGGTCCCGTTCCTCCCGCTTCAGACGCTGTGGATCAACTTCACCACCTTGCTGTTCCAGGCGATCGGCCTCGGCTACGGTCAACCATCCGAGGGGCTGATGCAACGACAGCCCCGTTCACCCGACACACCGATCCTCACCCGAGGGCTTCTGATCTGGCTCGTCAGCGCCGGCGTCATCATCGGTGCCGGCACCCTCGGTGTGATCGCCTGGTCCGAACGCGTGAACAGCGAGCCCGTCGCCCACACCATGGGGGTTGTCACCTTCTCACTGTTCACTCTGCTGTTCTCGATCGCCACCAAGGACGAACGACGCACCGCGTTCACCCTCGACACCGTCTCCGACAAGACCTTCACGAGAGCCACTGGGCTTTCGATCCTGACCTTGATCCTGGCCACCGTGCTCGGACCGTTGCAGGCATTCCTCGACACGGTCAGCCTGAGCTTGCAGGAATGGCTCATCTGCCTCGCAATGGCGCTGACGATCCTCGTCGTCTCCGAGATCTGGAAGGCCATCCAACGACGAACCTCATCCGATCAGACTGTCTGACCTGAACCGTCCCGGGATTGATGCTCGCCTTCTTGATCGGGACTGTGGCAGTGATGCCCGTCGAAGTTGTCACATGGCCGGTTCGTTCCGGCGTGGTCGGGGTGTCGTGAAGCGCCGGTCACCGACGAGACCACTGCCTCGGATCAGGATGCTGCTGCACCAGGTCCGCGAACCACCGCGACCTCGGACAGCGGAACCTCGACCCCGTCATCACCCAGGTACGCCATCCGGAGTGGACGACCCGTCGCCGCCTCGACGGCCAGCGCGGCTGATCCGTATCCGGTCGGACGGTGGTCGTCACCCCAGGCCAGGAGGGCGGTCAGCACCGGCAGCAGGTCGCGACCGGCCGGCGTGAGGATGTACTCCTCCCGCTCCCGCTCGCCGTCCGCACGGTATGCGCGCCGCTGCAGGATGCCGTGCTCCACCAGCGTGTTCAGCCGGTCGGACAGCACATCCGGCGCGATCCCCAGTCGCGAGCGGAACTCGGCGTACCGGGTCCGCCCCCACATCGCCTCGCGCACGATCAGCAGGGTCCATTTCTGACCGAGGACCTCCAGACTGCGCGCGATCGAGCAACGCGTGTCCTCCTGAGTGGTGAGTGCGCGAACCATGCCGATGAGCCTACCAGCCTGAGTTGGTAGTTCCTATCCAGCGTGCTAAGTTGCTATTTCAAAGCCAGCGTCGGCTCGTCATCTCACCTCGTCGGAAGTCACCCACATGACCCAGCTCGGACCACGTGCCGGATTCTGGACCGCAGCCCTCGTCGCAGGCCTGGCCCTGTGGGCAAGCGGCGCGCCGACCGTGGTGTATCCGCTGTACGCCCAGGCGTGGGATCTGTCGCCCACCGTGACGACGCTGATCTTCGCCATCTATCCCCTCACCCTGATCCCCGTGCTGGTGCTGTTCGGGAACCTCTCCGACTATGTGGGTCGGCGGGCCGCGATGCTCGCCGGGCTCGGCGCACTGGCGGCCGGGTCGGTCGCCTTCGGCCTCGCCCCAGACCTCGGCTGGGTTCTGGTGGGTCGTGCCCTGATGGGAGTGGGAGTCGGTCTGTCGCTCGGTCCGGCCAGCGCCGCACTGGTCGACTTCAGTCCGCCGGGAGCCCAGCGGCGGGCGACCACGACCACGACCGCGGCGACGGCCACCGGCCTGGTGCTGGCGACGCTGGTCGGCGGCGCGCTGGTGGAGCATGCGCCCGCGCCGATGCACCTGACCTTCTGGGTGCTGTTGGTCATCACGCTGGTCGCGGCGACTCTGGTCTGGTTCCTCCCGCGGCCGGTGTCGACCGGCGAGCGCTGGCGTCCACGTCGGCCGAGCCTGCCCGCCGGAGCGGGGACGGTGTTCTGGTCGGGAGCACTCGCCATCGGCGGCGCCTACGCGATGGGTGCGATCTATCTGGCCCTCGGCGCCCAGGTGGCGCGTGACCTCGTCGGCTCCGACGACGCGTTCGTCGGCGGTGCCGTCATCTCGGTGTCCGCAGCCGCCATCGGTGTCGTCGCCGTCCTCGGCCGAAAGCTCAGTCCACGGCTGGCCGTCACCATCGGCCCGCCGGTCGCCGCCGCGGGTCTCGCTCTTCTGGTGTGGGCCGGGCTCGCCCACTCGATCGCGCTGTTCCTGGGATCTTCGGTGATCGGTGGCGCCGGGTACAGCCTGCTGTTCGCCGGTGGGCTCGGCCTGGTGACCAGGAGCGCCCCCGCCCGCCAGCGCGCGGCCGTGATGTCGTCGGCCTACGTCGTCGGATATCTCCTGCAGGCGCTGGCCGCCCTCGGGATCGGTGCCATCGCGACGAGTGCCGGGCTGCTCGAGGCGCTGGAAGTCGGATCCCCGATCGTGATCAGCATCGGTCTCGTTGCCCTGGTGCTCGCCAACGCCCGCCGAACGGCCGTCATGACACCTGTCCACTTCGATGACCGCCACGTCGACAACGCACCGGCACCCGAGGTGCGGGCACCGGCTTAGGCACAACCCGGCGACCCGGTCGACGGCGATCCTGCTCGGCCGATGGCCAGCTCACAGCCAATCCCTAGCCACTGCGCGGGCATTTCATGGGAAGTCGCGCTTCTCTCATAGGGACCTCCCAAGCCGTACAAAGGAGTAGCTATGGGCACCGCACCCGACAAGGCGACCCCACCGGTCGACGCCGCACATCAACCTGTCCCTCGGATCGGCAGGTCCCGACCTGTGCGGATGATGGCCATCGGGCTGGTGGCCGGTGCGATGCTCGGCGTCGCCGGCATCTCCGCGTCCGCCGCGCCGGTGGCCGTCGCCGCCTCGAACGCAGCAGGACTGCACGCTGCGGACGTGTCACACGACGCCTGGGCCGGCCAGCCGTGGGAGGGGAGTCAGGACGGTGGTGCACAGACACAGAGCTCTCGGCCCGCTTCGGCTGCCCAGTCGAAGGGTGTCGTACTCATCGACACCGTGCTCCGGTACGCCGGCGCACGGGGCGCCGGGACCGGGGTCGTGCTGACCTCCTCGGGCCAGATCATGACGAACTACCACGTCGTCGAAGGCACCACGAGCATCACAGTGACGGTGGCGAGCACCGGCACCACCTACTCGGCGACCGTCGTCGGACACGACCAGACGCATGACGTCGCACTGCTCCAGCTCGAAGACGCTTCCGGGCTGGACACCGTCGCAGTCGATCGCGATCCGGTGGCCGTCGGCGACCAGGTCACGGCCGTCGGGAACGCGGGCGGAACCGGCACGCTCACCGCGGCCGACGGGAACGTCACCGGCCTCAACGCGACCGTGACCACGGCCGCCGAGGGCGCCGTCGCCGCCGAGACCCTGACCGGCATGATCGAGACCGATGCCGACGTCGTCGCCGGCGACTCTGGTGGTCCGCTGTTCGACACCCAGGGCGAGATGTCCGGCATCAACACCGCAGGCTCCAACGGACCTCGGATCGACAGCTTTGCGGTCCCGATCAAGGAGGCCCTGGGCATCGTCGACCAGATCAACACCGGCACCGAGACCGACACGGTCCAGGTCGGCGCCAGTCCGTTGCTCGGCGTTCTGCTGGGCGACACGGCCGGCGCGTCCAACGGATCTCAGGACGACATGCCCGGCGGTGTCTACGGCCCGTGGGGTACGGACGGTACCGGTGCCGGTGGCGAGGGCGCGATGATCGAGGATGTCGTTCCCGACGGCCCGGCGGCCCAGGCTGGGCTGGCGGCCGGCGATCTGATCACCGCTGTGGATGCGCAGTCGATCACGACGGCCGACGGGCTGAGCGATCTGCTCGAGGCCCACGACGTCGGCGACCGAGTCGCCGTTCGCTGGAGTGATGGCAGCGGCACCGATCACACCGCGACGATCACCCTGGCCGCGAGCCCGATCGCCTGATCTGGTCCGGCGAGTCTGGTCGCCGGGCTCTGCCGCCGGCCGAGCTGCCGGTGTGCTTCAGCCACCCAACAGCAAGCGCGGGTGGGTGATCTCTGTGTCTGTCGGATCCTCCGACATGCGTTACATGCAAGCAATTCTGACGATGAAGGGAATAGGTAATGGGTGTGAACCGCAGGCAGTTCCTGCTCGGGGGCTTGGGTCTGGCCGCCGCCGCGACGACGATGGGGCTGACGGGGTGCGCTCCGGGCTCGAGCGACAGTGGTGGTGGGGGTGGCGGTGACGCCGGCACGGCCGATCTGACGTTCGCGTGGTGGGGCAACGACGTTCGGAACAAGAACACCACGAATGCGATCGATGCGTACACCGACGGCGAACCCGGGTGTGAAGATCTCTCCGCAGCCGGGTGAGTGGGCGAGCTACTGGGACAAGCTGGCCACCCAGGTCGCCGGTAACACCGCTCCGGATCTGATCCAGATGGACATGGCCTACATCGCCGAGTACGGCAACCGGGGTGCGCTGCTGGATCTGTCGAAGGTGGACACGTCGAAGTTCATCGAGGGGACCGTGGAGTCGGGCAAGATCAACGACACGCTGTACGGCATCAACGCCGGCATCAACTGCCTGGTGGTGTTGGCGAACCCGAAGGTGTTCGAGAAGGCGGGCGTGGAGGTGCCCGACGACAAGTCCTGGACGTGGGACTCGATGATCGACACGGCCGCGGAGGTGGCGTCGAAGGCGAAGGTGACGTTCGGGTTCCAGTCGTTGGTCAGCGCGAACCTGTTCCAGGCCTGGATCCGGCAGCAGGGCAAGCAGCTGTTCACCCCGGATGCGTTGGGCTTCGACGTCGCCGACGTCACTGCCTGGTTCGACTACCTGGTCAAGGCGCAGAAGGCCGGGGCCATCGGTTCGCCCTCCCAGATCAGCGAGGAGTTCGGCGAAGTCGCTGGACCAGAGCGCGATCGTGGTGGGCACGGGTGCGATGGCGCTGTCCAACTCCAACCAGCTGGAGGCGATCACCGCGGCGGCGGGCACGGATCTCACGATGCTGCGGTATCCGACGATCGCCGGTGACTCGGCTGAGCGGAAGGCGTGGTACAAGGCGTCGATGCTGTGGTCGGCGTCGGCCAAGACCAAGAACCCCGACGCGGTGGTGGCCTTCGTCGACTGGTTGGTGAACTCTCCGGAGGCTGCCGATCTGTTGTTGGCCGAGCGTGGTCAGCCGGCCAACGGGGAGATGCAGGCGGGGATCAAGGCGAAGCTCTCGAAGGAGCAGCAGACGGTGCAGCAGTTCCTGACCGACATCAAGCCGGAGCTGGCCGACACCCCGATCGCGCCGCCGCCCGGTGGTGGCAAGGCCGACGAGGTGATGCAGCGCTTCGCGACCGAGGTGCTGTTCGGTCGCCAGAGCAGCGCAGAGGCGGCGCAGGGCTTCGTCGACGAGATGAACTCGAACCTCCAGGGCTGAGGAGATGCGAGGGTCCGACCGGCCCTCTCGATCGAGGTTGCCGTCGCCGTGGTTCGCGACATGAACCACCCGCTCAGTGGACCAAGATCAACAACGGCACGCACGCTCGACGACGCCGGTGATGCGACAGCACCGACTCACATCGCCGGCGACGATGCGCACACCCAACGAACCGCAGCTCGACGCAGACGAGAGTCATGAACGGTCAGGCAACGTCGAGCTCAACCACAGAACAAGGAGATCGACCGATGCTGCCAGCAACGGAGGCAACGGGGGCGACGTCACCCAGGACCGACGACGACCGGACACGGCGTACGCCGGCGGGAAGAGGTCCGAGCACGGCAGGACAGCCGTCACGCGCAGCGGCGTCGGTTCGGCAGCATGCAGCCCCCAGACGCGACCGATCGGGTCCCGAGGGGCGAGTGCTGGTGGTCGACGACGACGAGGCACTGGCCGAGATGCTGTCCCTGGTGCTGCGCAAGGAGGGATTCGACCCGATCTGGTGCGCCCACGGCGACAAGGCACTGGACACCTACCGTCGGGCCCGCCCCGATCTGGTCCTGCTGGACCTGATGCTCCCGGGCAAGGACGGCATGGCCATCTGCCGCGAGATCCGCTCCGAGTCGCCGGTGCCGATCGTGATGCTGACCGCCAGGTCCGGCACGGGCGATGTCGTCGCCGGCCTGGAGGCCGGCGCCGACGACTACGTGGCCAAGCCGTTCAGGGCCAAAGAGCTGATCGCCCGGATCAGGACCCGGCTACGACCCGCACCCGAACGTGTCGATCACGACGTGCTGCGGATCGGCGACCTGGTGATCGACCCCTGCGGACACACCGTCACACGCGATGACCAGCTGATCTCGCTCACCCGGATGGAGTTCGACCTGCTCCTCGCCCTTGTCCGCCGACCTCAGCAGGCCTTCAGTCGACAGATGCTCCTCGAACAGGTCTGGCACTTCCAGTACACCGTCGACACCCGGCTCGTCAGCGTCCAAGTCCAGCGACTGCGCGCCAAGATCGAACGAGACCCCGAGCACCCCGAGATCGTGGTGACGGTGCGCGGGATCGGCTACAAAGCGGGCGAGCCGCCGACACCGGCAGAACGCTCTGCGGTCTCGCCGTCCGCCTGAGCGACATGGTGTTGGAACGGCCAGAGGACGTCGCGCCCTTGTACGAAGCCGGATTGGGTGTTGAGGTGGACGCATGGCCGATCTCGTCTACTACTCACAGTGCTCGCTCGATGGACTCATCGCGGATGAGGGCGGCGACTTCTCCTGGGCTTTTCCCCCCGAGGATGTGCACCGCGCGGCGAACGACGTCGCGGCCCGTACCAGTGTCCACCTGCTCGGACGACGCACCTACGAGGTCATGAGGTACTGGGACGAGGAGCGCGACGATGCTCCCGAGGTGGAGGCCGAGTTCCAGCGCGCGTGGGCGTCCTCGGCCAAAGTCGTCTACTCGCGATCGATCGACGAGGTGGGCCCGAACGCCCGGATCGAGCGGGAGTTCGACCCGGCCGCAGCGCGAGCGCTCGCCGATGCGGCCGATTCCGAAGTGGGGATCGGCGGTGCAGACCTCGGCGGCCAGGCACTGCGGGCCGGCATCGTGGATGTGCTCACCCTCGTTCTGTTCCCGGTGATCATCGGGCGCGGATTGCGAGTGATCCCAGAGGACCTCCGACTCGATCTGCAGCTCGTCGAGCGTCGAGACTTCAGCCGCGGCATCGTCCAGCTCACGTATCGGGTTCCAGCTGCCGGTGAGCACTCTGCGCAGGGTTGAACTCTTTGGGAGCCGCGGTCGCCAGGCCCTACGGTGATGTGATGGGTCTGCGTGTGGGTGCTCTCGTCGTCGATTCCCGTGATCCCGGAAGACTGGCCAGGTTCTGGGCACTGGCCCTGGACTGGGTGATCAGCCAGGACGAGGATCCTGAGTGGGTCGTCGAGCCTCGCGAAGGTAGCCGTGAAGACTGTGTGGTGGCCGACCTGCTGTTCATCAAGGTGCCGGAGCCCAAGACGCTCAAGAATCGCCTGCACCTCGACCTGCGACCTGAGGACCAGTCCGCAGAGATCGCCCGGCTCGAAGGTCTGGGGGCGAGCCGCGTCGATCTCGGTCAAGGCCGCGACCAGTCCTGGGTGGTGATGGCCGACCCGGAAGGCAATGAGTTCTGCGTGCAGGACGTCCACCCGCCGCACGTTCGTGCGCAGTGGCTACGGCGATACGAGGCTTATCAGCAGGCGCCGAACGAACCCGCCGTCGGGCTGCCGGAGCCGACCTGAGGGCACTCCGAGGCTGGCCCGTGCAGATCTCTGATGCAACCGGTCCACCGTCCGGCGCGTACTTCAGCCAGGTGGTAGCCCCGGCGCGACCCGACCCGGTCGCCCGCACAAGGAGGTATGTCGTGAGTGTTCGCCGAATCCCAGCCGCAGTCTTGTCGGTGGCCGTCGCCATCGGTGCGACGCAGCTGACCATGCCGCCGGCAGGGTTTGCCGCGGCGGACGGGTGCGTGCCCAGCACGGCGTCGGACTTCAACGGGGACGGCTACGCCGACGCTGTCGTCGCCGACCCGTGGGCCACCGTGGCGGGGCACCCCAACGCGGGTCGCCTGGTGATCTTCTACGGTGACAGCGATCGCCGGATCGGCGAGGGTGCCCGACAGGTGGTGCACCAGGGATCGCACAGTGTGACCGATGCTCCCGAGACGGGCGACCGGTTCGGTTTCGCCCTCGCGGAGGCCGATCTCGACTGCGACGCCTACACCGACCTGGTCGTCGGCAGCCCGTACGAGGATGCCGGAGGAACCGACTCCGGCTACGTGCAGATCATCTGGGGTGCTGCCACCGGCCTGGGAACGGGCCCCGAGCGGTCGACCGCGATCACCCAAGCCACGTTCGGTAACGCGCCGCACAGCGGTGATCAGCTCGGGTACGCCGTCGATGCGCTGGAGGACGTCGGGCAGGGCGGCACACCAGCCCCCAGTGCCTACGCCCTGGCCATCGGTGCCCCCGGCTGGGACGTCGGCAGGAGCGCCGACGCGGGCTGGGTCGGTTTCCAGGTCGCCTACGACGGTGAGAACGTCGAGATCGAGGTCACCCAGGACAGCCCAGGGCTCCCCGGCGCCGCGGAGAGCGGTGACCGGTTCGGCGCTGCGGTCTCCCTGAACTACCTGCTCGGCGAGGTCGGCACCGTCGACGCGGCGGTCGGCACACCGAACGAGGACATCGGCAGCCGCGCCGACGCCGGTGCCGTCACCGTCGTCCGTGACATCTACTTCCCACCGGACGGGGTCGCCTACGACCAGGACAGCAGCGGCGTTCCGGGAACCGCCGAGGCCGGTGACCAGTTCGGCCGCACGCTGGACACCGTACGGGTCGGCAGCACGACCCGGATGGCCGTCGGCGTCCCGGGCGAGGACATCGGGTCGGCCGGCAATGCCGGATCGGTCCAGCTGTTCAGCGGCAGCGGCGCCAACCTCGCCCCCGGTGTCGGGCTGAGCCAGGACACCGCCGGGGTCGCAGGGGTGGCCGAGACCGGGGACCTGTTCGGCGACCGGCTCGCCTTCGCTCCGCCCGGGCTCGGCGACTCCGCCACCCGGCTGGCGGTCAGCGCACCCCGCGAAGACGGCAGCGCTGTGGACAGCGGTTCGGTCCAGGTGTTCCCGGTGACCGACCTCGACGCCGAGACCAGCTGGTCCCAAGCCAGCGCGGGCGTGCCCGGCCGGGTCGACGCCGGCGATCGGTTCGGTACGGGCCTGGCGATGATCAGTGGACCGACCGAGCGCGCGCTGATCATCGGCGTACCGGACGACGTCGAGCACCCGACCGGCATGATCAACATCATCCCGTTCGGCCGCGGCCCGAGCCCCCGAGCATGGGTGCCCGGCAGCGGCGGCGTCCCGGGTGGGGGCAGCCGGTTCGGCGACTCACTGGCCAGCGCCGGCAACCCGGGAGCGTGACACACCAGGGATCGGATGGCCGACGCGCTCTGCACGATCTGGAGAAGCCCGTGGCTCCTCACTGACCTCAGTCGGTCTGTGATCTCTCGCCCAGCGACAGCGGAACCGAGTGCGGCGAGGCGATGGCGAGTGCCTCAGCGACGACGGCGTCGAGGTCGCGATACCGGCCGTTCGCGATCGCGTGCTGCCGCTCGCTGTCATCCAGGGCGGCCACCGACCCGGTGATGGCGGTCATCAGCTGGCGTCGCTCCGGATCGGGCAGGACCCACCCTCCGCTGTCGCGGATCCGCTGGGCGGCGGCGGCGAACTCGAGCGCGGCCCGGGGATGACCGCGCACGGCTTCGACCTTGGCGCATCCCTCGAGACCGTAGGCGACGCCGCGGTAGGTCCGGGTCTGCAGGTGGATGCTGACATCCTCGACCCACAGGGCGGCGCTCTCGTCGAGCTCGCCGGCGAGGTAGCTGATCTCGGCGAGGCTGCCGATCACGGCGCCGACCACGTCCATGTCACCACCGGCCCGTGCCCCGTCCAGGCTGGCCACCAAGGCTGCGCGGGCGTCCGCCAGGCGGCCCATCCGCCCGTAGCACTGGCCGAGCATGTTCAAGGCGTCGACGGTCAGGGCGGGATCACCGGAGAGTCTGGCGGACTCGAGCTGCCGCTCGAAGTGGGACAGCGCCCGATCGGTGTCCCCGGCTGCCAGGTCGACCTCACCGATCAGTCGATGCGCTCTGCTCGTTGCGCGTTGGTCGCCCAGCTGATCACTGATCTCCAGCGCCTCGCCGGCGAGGCGTCGGGTCCTCTCGATGTCGTTGCTCGAACGACTGAACTCCGCGCCCTGCACCAGGGCGATCAGGCGCAGCTCCGGCGTCGCCGCATGGGTGCGGGCTTCGATGTCGAGCAGCCGCTGCAGCACGGCCGCGCCCTCGGCGAGCAGGGACCGGCGGCTCCACATCCGGCCACAGGCGGTCACCAGCTGGAGTGCGTCGAGCAGACAGTCACGATCCCGGGCCGCGTGATCAGCGGCCCAGGCCAGGGCGGCGCGGATGTTCGCCTGATCCAGGAACAGGCGGTACAGCTCAGGATCTGCATCGGTTCCGGGTCGAGGCGGGCCCATCGTCTGAGCCGTGCGTCGGTAGTAGCGCAGATGTGCCCGCCGGACGTCGTCGGCATCGGCGACGTCGGGCAGTCGGGACATGGCGTACTCCCGGATCGGCTCGAGGAGGCGGAACCGCGGCACGGAGGTGGCGGCCGACCGGTCGGCCGGTTCCAGCAGACTCTGGGACTCGAGCTGCTCCAGGAGATCGAGCACGTGGTCGGCCGACTGGTCGATCACCGCGGCGGCCCCGGTGGCGTCGAAGGATCCGGCGAAGACGCCCAGGTGAGCGAACAGGCGACGCTGCTCAGGAGTGAGCAGTGCGTCACTCCACTCCAGGGCCGCGGCGAGGCTCTGCTGTCGACCGGGGAGATCGCGCGGGCCGTCACCGAGCCACCCCAGACGATCCTCGAGCCGCTCGAGCAGGGCAGCCGGTGAGAACGTGCGGATGCGGGCCGCGGCCAGCTCGATCGCCAGCGGCAGACCATCGAGCACCCGGCAGATGCCGGCCACGTCCGCCAGCTCGGCACCGGTCGGGTCGAAGTCGGGACGAACGGCGCGGGCCCGTTGGCAGAACAGCTCCACCGCGTCGCTGGCTCGAACCGCCGCGGGTGACAAGGTCCCGGAGTCGTCGGGGAGGCCGAGCGGCCGCACCCGGAACTCCTGCTCCCCGTAGAGCCGGAGCACCGCCCGGCTGGTGACCAGGATGCGGAGCTCGGGAGCGGCGGCGAGCAAGCGAGTCAGCAGGCCGGCGGCTGGGGTCAGGTGCTCCATGTTGTCGACCACCAGGAGGATCCGAGCCGGGCGCAGCGCTCGCAGCAGCTGCTCCTCAGCAGCGCCACCGGCCTCGGGCGCCAGCCCCAGCGACCGCAGCAGGGCGTCGCCGACCAGGTCTGGGCTGGTCACGGGAGCCAGGTCGACGAAGGTGGCGCCGTCGGCGAAGTCGCTCTGGGCGATCGTGGCGACCTGGAGCGCAACCCGCGTCTTCCCGGTGCCGCCGGCACCCAGCAACGTGACCAGCCGGGCTTGACGCAGGAGTGCGATGACCGCGTCCACGTCGTCCGTCCTGCCCACCAGGGTGGTCAGTGGTTCGGGTAGCGGGGCGGGCCGCAAGGTCGGTACGTGTTCATCGGTCCACCACTGGGCCGACGGAGCGACGGTGGGGATCGCCGCCGACAGGTCGCTCAGCGGGGGCTGGTCCCAGGGCTGGGAGGCGACGATGCGCGCAGGCACGGCCGCCAGCTCGAGCAGCTGCTCGGCATCGTGACGACTGGAGATGCCGCCCCAATCCGCCAGCGTGAGCACGATCGCCACCGCTTCGCGGCTGTTGAGCACCGTCCCTGGTGCGCCGTTGAGCTTGTGGCTCAGGGCGTGGGGGTGCAGACCTATCTCGCGGGCGAGCTGCTGCTGAGTCCGGCCGACGGAGCGGCGTGCCGTACGCACTCTGTCCCGAAAGGCCTCCAGCTCAGACACCGACGCTCCTGCTCTTGACGGCGGCACGCCCGCATCGACTATTTTCGGGCACGATTCTAGAGGAGGGCCGCCGACGACTCGTGACGTCGCCGCCGGACGCGCAGGACCCAGCCGGAGCGGGCGCCGCTCCGCCGTCAGCCGGTCGAGCAACTTTCGAGCAACTCCGCAGCGACCCGAGCGTTGTCACCGCCCGGTCTGGCGCTCTAGCGTCGAAGGGTGTGTGGAATGCAGTTGAACGATCACCGACGGTGCCTCCGGTGCTGCTGACCCGGGAGAGCCGGGTCGGGCCGGTCAGCCGTCGGGCCAGGGCCGTGCTCCCCGGCCGGCGGAACGAGCTGGCTCAGCTGCGAGCCGCGGTCGAGCAGGCCCGCGGCGGACGGGGCCAGGTGGTCCTGGTCGAGAGCGAGGCGGGGACGGGCAAATCCGCGCTGCTCGAGGTGTTCCTCGACGGCTACGACGCTGCCGACGTGGTCAGGTCGAGCTGCGATGAGTTCGAGGCCGATCTCGCGTTCGGTGCCGTCGGGGTGCTGCTCGGCCAGACAGAGCCGATCCGTTCGGAGATCGAGGCGGGGCGTCGCCTGCTGGCCAGGTTGAGCGAGGCCCAGCGTGACCCGCGCGGCGTGACGATCGTGGCCATCGACGACGCGCAGTGGCTGGACCGCTCGTCCGCACAGGCCCTCCGGTTCGCCCTGCGACGACTCCGGGACGACCGGATCCTCGCGGTGATCGTTCGCCGCCCTGTGCCGGCCGACACCGATGGTGGCCTGGCGGAGATCGCGACCGCCGTCCTGCGCCTGGTCTCGCTGGACGGCGACGCCGTACGCCAGCTGGCCTGGAACCTGAGGTCGTGGGAGCTGTCGCCCGCGGTGGCCGAGAGACTGGTGGTGCGGACCGGGGGACTGCCGCTGCTGCTCGTCGCGGTGCTGCGCGACGCGGCGTCGGTGCGGCAGCTGGATGTGGGTGCCGAGATCCCGGCCACGGCGGCTGCGGCGGCGGCCCGGCTGCTCAGCGCGGTGCCGGATCAGTCCAAGCTGCTGGTCGAAGCCAGCGCTGTGCTGGCCCAGCCGACCGGTCTGGTCGACCTCAATCGGCTGGCCCGGGTGGAGGACCCGTACAGTGCCGTCGGTCCGGCCGTCTCTGCCGGGCTTCTCACGCTCACGTCCAGCTCAGTCGTCGACTGCGCCCATGACCTGCTCCGCGAAGCGGTCTACCAGGCCATCTCCCCGGCCCGGCGACAGGAGCTGCACGCTCGGGCGGCCGAGTGGACAGTCGGCGACCGCCGGCTGGCGCATCGGGCGGTGGCGGCGAATGAGCCCGATACCGCCCTGGCCGCTGAGCTGGTGTGCGCAGCCGACACCGCCCGAACCGGTCGGCGATACGGCTTGGCCGCCAGTCAGCGGCTCCGCGCACGCTCGCTGGCCGGCGATGCCGGTCAGCGCGACACCCAGCTGTTGGAGGCGCTCCTCGATCGGGTGTCCGCCGAGGACCTGTCCGGCGCCGCGCTGTTGGCCGAGACGGCCGAGCAGTTGTCCGCGAGCGCCCTGCGCAGTCTGGCCCTCGGCGTCCTGGCCCGCGACAGCGGCCGCATCGGCGTAGCTCGGACGCTCTTGAACGATGCGCTGACCCGCGCACGCGCGGAGGGCGATCCGTTGATGACGGAGCGGGCCGGGATCGCCGCCGGTCTCCTGTACGTGCGGATCGGTGAGAACCGGGCCGCCATCGAGGCGATCGGTCGGGCAGACCGGTCGGCCGACACCGACCTGGCCGGCGACGCCCGGACGATCAAGGGCATCGGCCTGTGGCAGAGCGGTGACCCGGCCGGAGCGCTGGCTCTGCTCGACGACGCCCGGCTGAGCCGGGACGGGACGGTCTGGGAAGCCGACCTGCTGGCGGTCCGGGCGGCGGTCCGGATGTACTCGGGTCAGCTGTCGCAGGCGCTGGCTGACCTCGACCGTGCCGTGGGACTGGCCCATCTGTGGCGACCATCGCCCAACCAGAGCCGGATCTATGCCATGCGGTCGTCTGCGCGCTTCTGGCTGGGCGACTGGGACGGCGCGGCGGTCGACGCCACCGCGGCCCGGGCCCTGGCCGAGGGCGACACGGAGGGGTGGGCCCTCCCGATCGCCCGCGCGGTGTCGGTGGACGTCCCTGCCGGCCGCGGGCAGTGGGCGACGGCCGGAGAGCACCTGACGGTGGCCGCTGCGGCGGCGGAGAGGATGCCCTGGATCCAGAGCGCCGATGCCGTCGCCGCCCGCCGGGCCGACCTGCTGCTGGCCCGGCACGACTACGCCGCCGTGCTGACCCTCCTGCGACCTCTGCACGGGGAGGACCACCTCGCCCAGATGGCTCCGTTCCGTTCCCACCGGTGGCTGCAGCCGGCCTGGATCCTCGCGTGCCTCGGACTCGGTCGCCATGCCGACGCCGAGCGGTCGCTCGCCGGCTATCGGGAGATGATCGACCGCTGGCCCGGCGGCCCGACGCCCAGCCGGATCGGCTGGCTGCGGGGGCAGCTGGCGCAGAGTCGGGGCGACACTCGCGCGGCTCGCGACCACTACGCCCAGGATCTGCAGGATCCGGCGCTGCGCCAGACGCCGTACGAGCACGGCCAGGTGCTGCTGGCCGCCGGTCGGCTGGAACGGATCCTGGGCGATCGACGTCGGGCGGTCGGGCACCTTCGTCACGCGCAGTCGATGTTCGCCGGTCTCCGTGCGCACCCGCACCTCCAGCGCTGCGTCGCCGAGCTGAACGCGTGCGGCTTGCAGCTCACCGCGGCCGGCCCCTCGGGACTCGGCGAGCGGGAGGAGGACGTGGCCACCCTCATCGCCCGCGGCTACACGAACAAGGAGGCCGCCGCCGAGCTGTTCGTCACGGTCAAAGCCGTCGAGTACCACCTGAGCAAGATCTACGCCAAGCTCGGAGTGAGCAACCGTCGAGAGCTCCGTCGGCAGCGCGCCGACTCGTGATGCTTCTTCTCGGCCCTAGCCGACATGCAGCCGGAGGAGCTGCTGACGACCGCTCACCCCGAGCTTGGCGTAGATCCGGCTCAGGTGGTACTCGACGGCCTTGACGGTGATACCCAGCTGCCCGGCGATCTCCTTGTTGGTGTGATCGCCGGCGACCAGGGCCACGACCTCGTCCTCGCGGCTGCTGAGCGCCGGCGTGCTCGCCCGGCTCGGGCGGTGGCCGCAGGCATCGAGCTCGGCGGCGCAGCGTTCGATCGAGGGACGGGCCTGGAGCTCGACGAAGGTCTTCAGGGCCTCGGACAGGTGGTCGATGGCGGCGCGCCGATCGCCGAGGGAGCGTTCGAGTCGCCCGGCCGCGACCCGCACCTGCGCGAGCATGAACGGCAGCTGGCGGAGGTGTGGGTCGTCCAGCTGCTCGACGTAATGATCCCGGGCACAGCCCGAGTCTCCGCGGCTCTCGGCCAGCTGGCCTCGCAGCAGGCCGAGCTGGTCCGGGGTCGGGCCACCGGGCCACCGCTGGAGCATCGCGGTGTAGTCGGCCAGCGAACGCTCCGCGTCGGCCTGCCGTCCCGTCCCCAGGCAGGCTCGGATCCAGGCCGGCAGGATCCAACGGTACGTCCGTGACGGTGCCCCCTGCGCCAGATGATCGTCCTGCCGGAGCGGCTCCAGCAGGATGAGAGCGCCGGCGCTGTTCTGCTTGGCCAGCAACAGGTCGGTCTTCCGTTCGGCGACGGCGTCGCCGCTGTGCGGAGAGGGAAGCCGAGCCAACTCGGTCTGGGCCACTCTCAGGTGCTCGCGCACGGTCCTCCACTGTCCGCGTCCCAGCGGCACGTCGCTGGACACGCTGCGCACCAGGGGCGCACTCCAGGCCTGCGCTGCACCGTTGGTGAGAGCACGAGCCGTCCCCGCGTCCAGCTCCGAGCCGTCCCAGTCGCCCAGCCAGTAGCGGGTTCGGGCCCGCATCACGTAGACCCGGCTCTGGTTGGTCGACGGTCTCCACAGGTGCTGGAGGTCGACGGCTCGGTTGAAGTCGGCCAGGGCCTGGGTCAGCTGGCCGGCATACATCCGGATCATCCCCCGTACGCCGAGCAGATCGGCTTCCCACGCGGTGCCACCCCAGCTGAGCTGGACTCCGTCCAGCAGCGCGAGGGCCCCGTCCGAGTCGCCGATCTGCCACAGGCCGAGGGCCTTCACACTGCGCGCGTCACCGGCGACCGCCGGGTCGGCGATGAGGTCGATGTCGCCGATCGCCTCGACCGCGGCCCGCCCCTCGTTGATCCGTACGGACAAGGTGGCGGCGGCGATCCCGGCGCGGTGCACCGTGACCCGGTCACCGCCGATGCGAGCCCGCGTCAGGGCGTCGTGCAACAGCGTCCTGGCCTCACCGATCCGTCCCGTCTCGCGGGCCAGCAGACCCAGCGCGAGGCTGCGCAACGCGCTGGGAGGGAGGTGCTCGGCGGTTCCCGCGAGACCGGCGGCGTCGGCGAAATCCTGCCCGGAGACCTGGTCGATCAGGGCCTCGAGCAGCAGGTCGTCGCGACGCCGTGGATCGTCGGAGACGCTGCGAGCCTGCAGTCGTTGGGAGGCGGCGAGCGCGTAGCGGAGGTCGGCCCGGGTGGCATCGGCAGCCTCGTCGAGCTCCGCCGCCAGGTCTGCGTCCGGTCGGTCTGCGGCTGACGCGCGATGAGTCAGCCGGCGGTCGCCGCTGGTCCACCGCACGGCTTCGGCGTGGAGGGCCCGGCGGTCGTCGGCGGGAATGGCCAGGTAGACGGCCTCGCGGAGGAGATCGTGGGCGCAGTCGATGTCGCCGCCGGGTCGAAGGACGAGCAGGCCCGCGGACACCGCCGCGTGGACGGCGGCGAACAGGTCGTCGACGCCCGCCAGCCGACCGAGCATCACGGCATCCGTCGCCTCGGCGAGAACGGCGCTCGCGCGGACGAGACGCTGGGCCGCGCGCGGCACCGAGCTCAGCATCCGGGCCGCGGCCGCGACCGCGGCGTCGGCGGTAGCGGTGTCGGACTCCAATCGCCCCCGATCCGTGGTCCCGCGCAGGACCGCCACCAGCAGCAGCGGCACTCCGCCGGCGCGCTGCACCAGACGCTCGGCGGCTGCCCGGTCGAGCTCCCAGGATCTGAGCTCCCACGCCAGCACCACGACGGCGTCGGCATCCAGGGCGTCGGGCCGGATCACCGTTCCGGCGTTCTCCGGTTCGACGACACCGGCCCCGGTCGAGCTGACCGACCGGCCGGCGATGACGACGACGAGGCGCTCGAACTGAAGTCGGCGCAGCGCGAACCGGAGAGCATGCGCGGAGGCGCGATCCATCCACTGGGCGTCGTCGACGGCGAGGACGGTCACCCCACGCGTGAAGCTCTGCACATCGCTCAACCGCGCGAGCAGCCGCTGCCCGGCCTCGACCTCGGAACACGCCGACGTCGGTTGGTCGACCAGCAGGCCGACAGTGGCGAACGCGACCTCCGCCTCGAGCTCGTCGCAGCGCAGCAGCAGGACCCGACCGATGTCTCGCTGTTCCAGGAACGCCTCCAGCAACCGCGACTTCCCCATCCCGAGGCCGCCGTCGATGAGGACGACCTCGAGACGGCCGATCCGGGCCCGTTCGAGCGCCGCATCCAGAACCGCCAGCTCCGGTTCGCGCCCGGCTAGCACGTCGACGCCGGCCCGGCGGGCCAGGTCGAGGCGGTTCGCAGAGGTCGGCGTGGCCGGGGACTCCGGCGCCGCCGGTTGGGCCGGTTCCCGCACGAACACCGATTGTGCTGGTAGAACGGCCCCGGCGCCAGCCCGACGAGACGCCTTGACGGTCGCCGGTCCGGCGGTGGCAATTGCCAACAGGCCGCCTCCGGACCTCGACCGGCCCCGTCAGCTGCCGAAGATGGCCGGGGCGGCCGCCGGCGCGGCCCCACCGGTCACATAGGCATCATGGTGTCGAGCGTTGCTTCGCTGTACAACGACTTCAGGGCCGCGCCCGGGTCCCCGCAACGGGCTGCGTGGTACCGGCAGTGGTGCCCGAATTCGCCCCGACGGTGGAGCTTCACGCGCAGCGGAGCCGGGGCGCCCGAGTCGCCGAGGGAGTATGTGTGGGTCACCGCACCGCCTGGCCATCCCCGCAAGAACTAGGGATTCACCCTAGGGGGGATACCGCGGATGCGTCGTATAAAGATCAGGACTCAAGGGCGCTTTCGTCGGCACGGTGAGCATCGGAGTCCCTCTGCCAGCACGACCTGACTGGAGCTCCCGATGGCTGATTCACTGTCCGGATCCACCGAATCCCGCACGGCCACGAGCCGGCGCTGGCTACTCCGCGGGGGCGTCGTCGCCGCGGGTGCCGCAGTGGTGGCCGCGGCAACCCCCGGCGCTGCCCTTGCTGCAGACGGTGATCCGGTTGAGCTGGGCGCGGAGAACGCGGCGACTGCTGCCACCAGCGTGACCATCGGCGATGCAGCTGGTTCCACCGAGCCGACCCTGGCCCTGCAGAACGCCGACGGACCTACTCTGTACCTGCAGCCACAGGTTGCCGACTACGCGGCTGCGCTCGAGCTCGGGCAGGTGGCGAACACGGAGCTGGGCCCGGTCCTCGGTGTGAACTCTGAGTTCGGTCCCACCACGACGTACTTGGCCACCGGCGTCGACCTGGCCGCGATCCCGACGCCGTACCCACTGCCTCGTCCGCGGCGGTTGCTCGACACCCGCACGGCCGCGGGCCGGGCCGGCGTGATCCGGACGTCATCCGGCGCCTACGACTCCGCATTCCGGCTGAAGCCTGGCGCTTGGTTGGACGTCGAAGTGGCGGTCGAGGAGGCCGACTCCCGGATCCCGGGGGCCTACCTCAATGTCACGGCGACCGGCACCGAGGCCGTCGGCTACCTCACCGCCTATCCGCCCGGGGACTTCACCGGCACCTCCACCGTCAACTTCGGCAAGGGCGCCACCATCGCCAACGGGACCTTCGTCGCGACCGGGATCGTGCTGGGCAGATTCGCGGTCCGCGTCCGTGCATCCGCCGCGAGCCACGTGATTCTCGACCTCACGGGCGTCACCATCGAGGGTACGGTCGCGACCCCGAACAACAAGGCCGCAGCGAAGGCCCGTCGGACCCAGCCCTCGGGGGCCACGTCCGGCCGGCTGCGCTCGACCCTCGCCGCACGCGTCCTCGGCCGTCTCTCCCGCTAGGCTCTGCGGCCCGAAGTGAAGGTCAACGGCATCCCCTCGCGCACCGGCGTCTTCGACCCGCTGCCCCGCTGGACGGCGGTCCGGTTCCTGATCGCGGTGACGCTGATCGTCTCGCTCGGCACCGTCGTGCAGGCCATCGAGCCGCAGCTGCTGCATCGGGCGAATGCCGATCCGCAGCCGGTCTCCGGCGCGTTCGGGCTCGGCGGCGGCGTCAACGGATCGGTCGATCCACGGACGGGCCAGTTCTCGGTGTCAGTGCCCTTGGTGAACGTCGCCAGCCGCGGCGACAGCGGGATCAGTCTGGCCATGTCGTACTCCCAGTCACGTGCGTTCGCGGGGGTCGACCGGGCCGGCGCCGGAGCAGGGTGGGGGCTGGGCGCCACCTTCATCAACACGGTGGGGGCGCTGGAGGTCTATCCGGCGACCGGGGGCTCGTACACCTACGACACCACTGGGGCCTTCGCCTCACACCTCACCAACTACCCGCTGAGGGATCTGACGTTCGCCATCGCGGACTGCGGCGACCCCTCTGACTGCACCCTGGCCGCCCGGGAGGGAGTGCCGGCACCGGTCACCTTCGCGTACACGATCAGCTACCACGACGACGGGAAGGTCGACTACTTCGACGCGAACGGCAATCACGTCGCCCGGATCGACCGCTTCGGCAACCGGAGCGATCTGACGTACCAGTCGTTGGGGGTCAACCAGTTCCGCCCGACGTCCATCGTCGACGCTTACGGTCTGACGACGACCTTGAGCTGGACGGGCACGAGCTCCTTGAAGGTCTCGTCGCCCACCCGCCAGGACGGCGTGGTCTCCAGCACCTCGGTGGTCTTCGACGCGAGTCGGCGGGTGTCGACCGTCACCGACCCGGTCGGGCGGATCACCACGTTCCAGTACGGTCCGGTGCCCGGGGCCACCGAGCAGTACCTGCAGACCGTGAAGGGTCCGGCGGGGGCCACCTCCCTCATCTCGATCAAGCCGGTCACCTACACCTCGCCGGATCTGACCTTGTTCGTCGTCGACACTCTCCAGGTCGCGGACGGAGACGGCAACCTCCTCTCACCGACCCGGACCTTCGACATCTCGCCGACGGGTTCGAACCACAACTACGCGGGCTATCCCAACCATCTGAGCACCACGGGATCCGACGCCTTGTTCGCCAGTGGAGACAGCGGCTACCGGTACACGACCTCGATCTCCACCACCGCGTCCGCCACCATCTCCACCTACGACTCCCTGCACCGGTTGGTCAACCGGCAGATCTCGGCGTACTCCCAGGAGGACGGCGAGAACGACATCGTCCAGGAGCACGATTTCGCCTACACCGGGTTCGCCAGCCCCGCGAACCTGCCGCCCGCCTACGACCGACCGCAGCAAACCACGCTGACCAACTGGACCCGGAGCGGTCCCGGCGGGATCGTCGCCGCCGACAAGCCCCGGATCGAGACCTCCACCGCCGAGTACGACAACCACGGCCGGGTCGTCGACGAGACCGGCCCCACCGGTGCCGAGACCCTGACGACCTACGACCCCGCGTACGGGATGATCACCAACCAGACGACGATGCTCAGCACCGACGTCGTCCAGGTCGTCAAGAGCACGCTCTCGGCGGACAAGAAGGCGGTGTACCAGTCCACCACGTCGGCTGCGTCAGCTGACGGTGAGCTGACGGCCCGGACCAGCGAGACCTACGGTTACGACGACCACGGCCAGCTGACCAGCCGGCAGAGCACCTGGGCCCCGGGTGCGGCTCCGCCCGACAACGGCGGCGGTCCGGCCAGCAGCACCACGACGTATGCGACGACGCTGTCCGCCGACAACCTGACCCGGTCGATCGCGGTCACGGTCGGGGCCGGCACCACCGACGCGGTCACCACGACCACCCAGGTGGACCTCGTCTCGGGGCAGCCGATCACCATCACCGACGGACTCGGCCGGGTGACGAAGCGCGTCTACGACGCGGCCGCCCGGATCGTCACCGAGACCGAGCCCACCGGTCTGGTCACCAGCACGGCCTACACGGCCCCGTCCGGGACGAACCCGCCACTGACCACCGTGACCAGTCCCGACGGCCACATCGAGCAGACGATTTACGACGGCGTGGGCCGGATCACGAAGATCAGCGACAACGTCGCTGCCCCGAAGGCCGGGGCGCCGGTGGCCTTCACCAGCGATCCGACCAGCCGGACGACATCGGCGTTCTGCTACGGCACCGTCGACGCGGACGGATGTCAACCGTCGACGGACCCGACCCGCACCAACGTCACCGCCACCGACAAGGCCGGCCGGAGCACGGTCACGACCTACGACGCCATCAACCGACCGCTGATCAAGGTCGGGCCAACCGGCATCACCTACACCTCGACGTACGACGACGTGGCTCACGCCGTGATCAACCAGACCTACGCCGACGGCGTCGACACCGGCCAGACGCCCACGCAGACCACGAACACCAAGTTCGACGCGCTCAGCCGGCAGGTCTACTCCCGGACCACCTACCCGATCCCGGGCGGGGTCCGTCCGACGTTCCTCAACGACCCGGTCCAGCAGACCCGCTACGAGGCTCTCGGTCGACCGGTCGCCATCACCGACCGGGACCTGACGATGGTGCCCGACTACGCCGGACCGGGTGGGGTGTCGCTGACCACGACCGTCTCGCCGGCCAAGTCGAACCCGGTGCAGAGCGCGCCGATCACGTCCACCGTGACCAGCGCCCTCGCCGGCGACGCGACGGCCAACGTCCTCGCGCAGAACGGTGACAACCGTGCCGGCATCAGCGTCACCTACGACGCCGCCGGTCAGGTGGCGACCAGCACCGACCCGAACGGGAAGACCACTGGCTACGGCTACGCCGACGACGGGCGGTTGATCACCCAGACGTCACCGAGCGGCAATGTCAGCAAGCGGAACTACGACCCGACGACCGGGCAGCTGACCTCCGTCGTCGCGACCGCCCCGAACGGGACCGCCACCACCACGAGCTACACCTACGTCCCCAATGGCAAGGTCGGCGCGGGCATGGTCGCCACCGTGACCAACGAGTCCGGCACGATCACGTACGGCTACGACGCCGACCGCAACCGGGTGTCGGTCAGCTATCCGGACGGATCGACGACGAGCAGCGTCTACGGCGCCAACGGGCTGCAGCAGAGCAGCACCGACGCAACCGGGGCGACGACGACCTTCGGCTACTACGCCGACAGCTCATTGAAGTCGGCGACGCAGAGCCGGGGCGCCGCAACTCTGGCGTCGGTCACGTACGCCTACGACGGGCTGGACCGGGTGAAGACGATCAAGCGCGGCAACGGTCTCACCACGACGAACGCCTACACCGCCAACGGGATGGTGGCCAGCCAGATCACCGCCGATAGCGCCGGCAACCAGGTCGAGGCCTACAGCTACGCCTACGACAGCCACAAGAACGTGACCCGCAAGACCTCGACCACAGCCAAGCCGAGCCGCTGCTCGGTGATCTGCACGCCGAGCCCGACGACGTACGGTACCTACACCACCAGCTACTCCTACGACTCCTACGACCGGCTGACAGCCTCCGCCGTCTACTCGGGTGCGACCCCCGCCGGCACTCCGATCACCAAGCTGGCGTACGACCTCGATGTCGCGGGCAACGTCGAGAACACGACCCGGACCACCACGACGACCACCGGAGGCCGACCCACAGTCACCAAGACGGTCACGACCAACACCCTCGACGCCGCCGGCCAGCTCACAGCACAGACTGTGGGCTCGGCCGCCACTGCCCAGACCCATGACGTCGACGGCCGCGTGCTGAAGTCGGTCTCGGGTACCACCACCAGCTACCGGCCCGACGGGTTGCCGGCGACCGTCACCCGAGCTGGGGCCACGACGAGCTTCAGCTACTGGGCTGACGGCACCCGTCGGCGAGCGAGCACCACCGACCCGGCGAACGGCAACAGCTGCGTCGACTTCTACTACGGCGCGGAGGGGTCGTTGGTCAACGACACGACGTCCACCTCGTGCGGCGCGCAGGCGGCGGCGACGAGCGCGTCGTACCTGCTCACCGCCGGCCGAGAGGCCCGCACCCTGCAGACGGTGAGCCTGCCCGCGGCGAGGGCCGGTGCGAAAGCCGGCACGGGGATCAGGGCGGCGGCGGCGGCGCCGGTCACCACCGGAGCCGGGGTGGGCTACTTCCTCCGCGACCGGCACAGTTCGGTGACCGCTCTGGTCGACAGCGCAGGCAGCGTGACGAACACCTACTCCTACAGCGACTACGGCGCCCCCGCACTGCTCGACGGACGACCCGGAGCCGTGGTGGGTGCGGCAGCCGGCACCGGCCAAGGACAGAGCAACGGCCTGCAGTACGCCGGTGCCGCGCACCGGGCGATGTTCACCGACGTCGGCCTCGGCACCATGATGACGCCGGCTCGCTTCTACGATCCGGCTCAGGGCCGATTCGCCGCCCGTGACGCGGCGAACGTCCACAACCGGTACGCCGGCTTCGACGCCAACCCGATCACCAAGTCCGACCCGAGCGGGCTCTCCCCGCAGGCCGACATCGCCGATGACGTCCTGTACTGCGTGGTGTTCGCCATCGCTGCGGTCCTGACCGGCATCGCGACCTTCGGCGCGGGTGCTGTCCTGCTTCGGCGCCGCGGCGGCCGAGACGTCTACCGCCCTGCTCGTGGCCAGCTTCGCCAGCGACGCCATCGGCACCGCCGCCAACGCCGGCGGCTTCGTCGCCAACAGCCTGCTGCTGACCAACGACGTGTCCGGCTTCAAGGGCGGTAGAAAGCTGTTCACCGCGGACCAACGTCAGGATGTCAACAACATCTCCACCGTGCTGGGCTCCATCGCCGGAGTCGCCGGCATGGGTGCGTCCGGAGCCGACGCCGCCATCGAAGCCGAGGAGACCGCAACCGCCGCCGCTCACGCTGCCGCGCCTGCGGCCGCACCGGGCCGGCTGCACCCGGGGCTGAACCGATGTCGACGGTTTCACCACGATCGACGACACGAGCAGGCCGGCGCCCGGGCACCGGCCCCGCAACCGGGGCACGATAACGCCTGCCGCCCAACGTGACGGCGCGGTGAACAACGCGAACAACAACAACGTTGCCGTCCGCCAGCCGCTCCGGTCAACGTGCCTGCGATCCCTGCGCCTGGGGGACCCGCCGCGCCGCCGCCGAACATGGTGCCGCCGAACTATCCACCCCCGCCGCTTCCGGTCGGCAACCAGGTGGTCGCTGACGCTCCCGCCGTCCTCTCCACGAACGAGGCCGAGTCCAACGGCAAGAACCTGCTCGAGAAGACCGCGATCCTCGCCACAGCCTCGAAGGGCCTCCCCGACAAGACGTGGAAGTACCGCCCGAGCAGTCTCAACCGCTGCAGCAGGTCCGACAGAACCTCCCGCAGCCCCCCGATTCGATCAGGAACGAGAAAAAGTAATGATCTCCGAGACATCTAGCGACCGTCGCCGCCCCCGGCCGGTGCTGGCGTTCGCGCTGGTGCTCGCGATCCTGGCTGCCCTGGCCCCACTGTCGACGGCCGAGGCCCAGCCGAAGCCTCCGCCGACCACCCGAGCCCAGGCGGCGGTGGCCGACAGCGAGGTCGACCTGTCGGGGACACTGCCCAACAGCACGCGAGACGATCTGACCGGCGACTTCCTCGGGAAGGGCTACGACCAGCGGATGCGGGTTGAGAACGGAGCGCTGAACATCTACGCTCCCGACGCCCTCGGCGGCGGCTTGCTGCACACGACGCCCACGGACCTCGCCCCCAGCGGCGGTGCCCTCTACTACCTGCCCGATCTCCCGCCACCGCCGGTCGCGGCATACCAGTTCTCGCAGTACACCAGCATCCGGTTCCAGACTGGGGAGGGCTGGCCCCGGACGTTCGCCGAGACCTACCATCTCAATTCAGTGTTCCTGGCCGCCATCGACGGCTCGATCTACATCGCCGGCACCACGGGCAGCGTCATCTACGGATCCGGTTCGGGCCCAAACCCGTACCAGAGCTGGCTCTACAAGGTGCCGTTCGACGGGTCCTGCGCCGTCGCGGCCTGCGCGAAGGCGATCAACCTGCCGAACTTCTTCGCCGGCCGGGACCCGACGACCAGCATCACGGAGTACCGGGCGGTCGCGGCGACATCGTTGGCGACCGGGTACTCCCACGGCAAGCCGTACCTGGCGGTCGGCCAGAGCGACTACGGAGTGAGCATCTTCGACACGGACCTGAACGGTGTCGGAAGCTTCGCCGGCATGGCCAACGCGGGGGATCCGGTCACCCAGACCGCCGTCACGGCTCTGGCCTGGGATCCGGCCGGAAAGGACCCCGGGACCGACGGCCTGATCGCTCTCGGCATCATGAACTCCGGCTTCTACGGCTACATGTTCGACGTCAACGCCGACGGCACCACCCAATCCGACTTCCGGGTCTACACGGCCTACGGGGGCGAGCAGTTCGAACAAGTCCCGCTTTCGGTGGCGATCGGGCGTCGACCCGACGACCCCACCCCAGTGGCGGGGTTCGGCCAGTCCAACTCAACCCTCCAACTCGTCGACACGACCCAAACTGGCGGTCAGTCCTTGAGCACCGGCACCCTGCCCAACGGCGGGGTCGCGGTCAACACGGTGCCTCGGTCCGACGGCAGCGGCGGCACGGACTGGGCCGTGGCGACCCAGAACGGGGGCGGCGACGACGACATCGGCAAGGTGGTCGGGGTGATGTTCGAAGACATCGGGACCACCACGCTGAAGGCGCAGAATCTCGCCGTCGATGATCAAGGCAAACAGGTCACCCAGCTTGCCGACGCGGCCTCGTACCGCAAGTGGTTCCCCGGCTACAAGCTGGGACGTATCGCCTTGATCAACTCCTCCGCTGAGGAGGTCACCGTGAAGTTGGCCTCCGACAGTGCGGCCGGAGCAGGCTGCTGGTACGAACCGTCGAACGACCCGAACGCGTTCCCCGACGTCGGGGTCGTGCTCGAACCCGGCCAGACGCAGAGTCAGTACTACACCGTCGGCGCCTATACCGCCGGGGTGGGGGAGGGCGGCTGCTCGACAGTCCCCAGCCCCCAAGACAAATCCGGGGCGTGGCGTGGCTACCTCAGCATCACGCCGACCGACCGCAGGGCCGACGCCCGTCTGGTCAACGTGCAGCTGAACCGGAACTGGACCATCGACGCCGCCTCCGACCAGACCGGCGGGTCGATCACCCTGACACCGCCACCAGCTGCCGATCCGACACCGACCGGCGCCCCAGGCATGCCGTACGGGTACCAGACCTTCACGATCGGCGGCCCGCCTGCTCCCGTCCCGGTGCCGATTGCACCCGCCACCAAGGCCGCGCCGACCCTCACCGTCCACAAGCTGAGCGGGCCCACTCGCAACATCGGCAACGGGGTGTACCGGCTCGATGTCGGCAGCACCGCCTGGACCTTCACCGGATCGAGCTCGGCGTCCCCGCAGATCCAGGCTGTCATACCTCCGTACCGAGCCCAGGGCCTGTTCAACGGCAACTGGTTCGACCTCGGGGGGTTCCTCCCACCGGGACCGCTCAGAGCCAAGACGACCACAGACGCCAACCACAAGGTGACGACCAACGTCACCGTCAGCCCCGGCACCTTCTACTGGGAGAATCCCTGGGGAACGGGCACCCAGTACACCCAGCTGCGGATCACGCTCGGGGCCGACCCGGACGGCGTCAGCTCCTCGTCGGTGACCCTCGCGGGCGCGCCGACCTACGGCACGCCGGTGAACCTCAGTCAGATGACCCTGACGCCGCCGACAGCCAGCGCCAACCCGGTGGTGCCCAACGGCGTCGACGCCGCGCAGGTGACGGTGGCGATCACCCCGAACACAGGCGCGACCAACCCACCGGCCCTGCCGCCCAGCGATCCGACGTACAAGTCGGTCTACTATCGCGCCGGCAGTACCCTCATCACCAACCTGTACGACTACTGCCCGACCGCCGGTCCGCCGACCTGTAAGCTAGGCGACGTCGGCAACCAGTACGATTCGTTCATCGGTGTCCAGCCGTCGGCGACCGCATACCCGGGCGGCGGTCAGACCGCTACCCGGCGGGGCGCCCTGGCGTCGTACGACTATGTGAGCAACACCTTGACCAAGGATGACGGCACCATCACGATCACGGGTTACGTGGGGCTCAGCTCGGCTCAGTTGAGCACTCCCGCAACCCTCGGTGTCAGCGCCGGTACCGGCGCACCGAATCCGTTGGCCACCAGTGGAGACGGGCGGAACGGCTTCTCGATCGAAGGCTGCAACGACTTCAACGTTGGTGGCACCTGCGTGCTGCCCACCATCGTCAATCCCGACAACCCCACCAGTGCGAACACCTCGCCCGCGCTCTACCAAGCCGGATCCAGCGAGAACCCACTCGGACCGCTGCTCGGGATGCAGCTGATGACCCAGGCCCAGACTGCAGCCGTCGGCTCGCTGCCGTTGATCTGGACCGCCACCTACGCACCCACGTTGGCCAGCAGTGTGATCAACGCGCCGACGGCCGCGTACGCGGTGCAGCTGGCGGTCCCTGACCGCTTCCCGAGCTACACCGGCGGCCAGACCCCCATCGTCCCCAAGGTCGATGCCACCGTGGTCTCGCACGGCGTCTCGGTCACCACCACCATCAAGGTCCCGGCCGCCACCAGCGGCCAGGCCAAGATCCCTAAAGCGAAGCGAGCGCGCAGGTGACGGAGGGAGACACGTCGTCGGTTCCGACCGCAGAACCAGCAGTTCGGAACCACCTCATCAGGTGATCCGGCCCACGACCTCGCGAGCCGCGAGGCTCACATCGGGGGTCCGAGGCCCTCGACGTGCGGTGCCACCCCGACCGGCTCGGCGAGCACGGCAGCGGCGGGGATCTCGGCGGCGACGTCCTCGGCCTTCAGGGCCTTGGACATCGCCCACACGATCCAGCCGAACAGCACCAACAGCACCGCACCGACGGCGACGAAGGCCGCCGGCCAAGGCAGCACGGTCAGCCGGAACATCACCCAACCGATGACCAGGGTGCACGGGATGGTGACCACCCAGGCCAGCGCCATCTCACCGACGACCCTGAGGTTGACGCCTTGACCCGAAGCGACCCCGGAGCCGGTGATCGACGACGCGGCCGCATGGGTGGTCGAGATCGGGATGCCCAGGCCGGTGGCACCGAAGATGGCCGTCACCGCGCCGACGTTGGCGGCCAGACCCGAGCTCGCTCGCAAGGTGGTGATCCGCAGCCCCATCGTCTCGATGATCTTCCACCCGCCCCAGATCGTTCCCGCCGCGATCGCGGAGTACGCCAGCAGCGGGATCCACCAGTCGATGTCCAGGTTGCCGTCCGGCTTCAAGGCGAGATAGCCGCCCGCGTACAACGAGGCGGCCATGATGCCCATCGTCTTCTGGGCGTCGTTGGCGCCATGACCGAAGGAGACCGCGGCGGCCGACACGAGTTGCAGGCCCCTGAACGCCTTCGCGTCGGACGGCACACCAAACCGGCGCTGGATGCGCGCGACCAGAGCCATCGCCACGAACGCAACGGTGAAGGCCAAGGCAGGCGACGCGACGACGGCGATCACCGCTGTGCGGACGACGCCCCAGTTGATGGCCGCCAGCCCACCCGCGGCTAGCCCCGCGCCGACCAGTCCGCCGATGATCGCGTGGCTGGACGAGGACGGCATACCGACGTACCAGGTGACGTAGTTCCAGGTGATCGCCGCGATCAGGGCGGCGAAGACCACCGCCACACCCTCGGCGTCGTGCTTGACCACCTTGGCCACGGTGTTGGCCACGGCCGTCCCGACGACGAAGAAGGCCAGGAAGTTGAAGAACGCCGAGAACCACGGTGCCCAGCGAGCCGGCATCGCCCGGGTCGCCACCACCGTCGCCACCGAGTTCGCGGCATCGTGAAAACCGTTGGTGAAGTCGAACAGCAGCGCCAACACGATGACGCCGACGATGGCGACCAGCAACCAGTCCATGGAGACCCTCTTGTCAGCATTGTCGAGCCAAGTGTCCGGCCTCGGAGGTGACCTGACGAGGGTTTCTGGTCCCGTTCACCCGTTCGGGGTGACGCGAGGACGCGCGGTCGGGGCGCGGCTCATCGTCTTCGGCAGTTCTGTTCGACGGTATTGCCACACTCGCGCAGCAGGTGGTCACGAGCAGCAGCTGGCCGCAGCACCAGAATCATCGGAGCAGCAGTGAAGGTACTCAGACGCGTCGTTGCAGCCCTTGTGGGCATCGGACTGGCGGCGGGGGTGGGGCTGGCCGCGGTCGGCCCGGCCGAGGCGGCGACGTCGAGAACGGTCAGCTGGAACAACGCGAAAGTGATCCGCTGGAAGGACGGGGACACGGTGGTCACCAGCCGCGGCACGATCCGGCTGATCGGGGTCGACACTCCCGAGACGGGTCGCTGTGGCGCGGCGACCGCGACCAGCTGGGCGAAGAAGTGGGCCCCGGCCGGCAGCACCGTTCGGCTCGGCAACCCGACGAGCGTCAAGGACGAGGACCGTTACGGCCGGTCGTTGCGGTACGTGGTGCGCAAGAACGTCGATCTCAGCAGGTCGCAGATCGTCAAGGGGTCCAAGGCGCGCTATGACTCCACCGACGGCTACCAGTGGCATCCGCGCCAGTCTGGATACCACAAGGCCGACCGGGCGCACCCGAACTACTCGTGCAAGAAGAACAAGAAGAAGTCGTCCGGTGGGTTCTCGACCAAGCCACAGGGGCACAACTGCCCGAAGTCGGCCCCGATCAAGGGCAACCGACCATCGCACATCTACCACATGCCCGGCCAGAGGTTCTACAAGATCACCGGTCCGGAGATCTGCTTCAGCACCGAGGGCGCCGCGCACCGAGCCGGTTACCGCAAGTCCAAGGTCTGATCGCCGGATTCCTGCGGCAAGACCGGACCGGACCGCTCGGCTCGGTCAGAGCAGGAACCGGGCGACGACGGGTCGGTGATCGGACGGCGCGGTGGTGGCCTCGAGTGAGGCAGGGTCGGCGGTGACGCTGCGGATGCCGTCGACGGGGATCGCGTACGTGCTGTCCAGGGCCCGAACCAGAGCATGCGAGACCAGGATCTGGTCGATGAGCTCCTTGACCCCGTTGTTGATCCGGGACCAGTTCGCCGGGGGGTCTCCCGTGTCGGGATCTCCCGCGGGCATCCTCGGGGCGAGGTTCCACAGCCTGGCGGCGTCGCCGCGATCGGGGCGTTCGTAGCCGCCGGTGCCGAGCTGCGACCCGGGCGGACCGAGGAGCAGCTGGGTGGTCGCGGCCTCGGGCAGGTCGTTCAGGTCGCCGCAGACGATCACGCGGCGCTGTTGGCCCGCGTCGTCCAGCGTCTGGGTCGCCCAGGCGCGCACTGTCGCTGCTTCGGCGGCCCGTTGGTCGAGCGCGTACAGCCCGTAGCGGGCACGCTCACCCTCGTCGCGGGTGTCGAAGCGAGGCCGGTCCGGGGTGTAGCCGGGAAAGGTGAGGAGCTTGGACTTGAGGTGGGTGACGAGGGCCTGGACGGGTTGACCGTCGGCGTGGGTGTAGGTGATGGCCAGGGCGCCACGTTTGGCCGCGGTCAGGGTCTCACCGGTGTCGTCGATGACCGTGGGCGGGACCAGCGGGGGGTAGGCGGCGACGTCGACTGGCTCCGTCAGCGCTCCGCGCGACAGCCAGCCGACGCGGATGCCCCGAGGATCGGGGATCTTCGACAGGTGACCGGTCCACGCCGACCCGGTCCGCTGGGACAGCGCGGACCTCAGGTCCTCGAACACCTGCGGCTGCAGGTCGTCGGCCCGGGCCAGCACCTCCTGAACACCCAGCAGGTCGGGGTCGGCGTCGGCGATGACCTGAACCGTCTGCTCGAGCTTCACCGCGTAGGCGGCCCGCTCCGCGGGCGTCGCGGTGGACTCCGGACGCTCGAGGTTCTCCAGGTTCCACGTCATCACCGTCAACATCTCGACCTCCGCCTGCCGCGTCGCAGCATCACCACCGTCACGGTACGCCGCAGCGCGGGCCCGCTCGCACCGAGATGACGCGTCGTGGAGCATGGTCATCGAGGCGACCGCTTGCGCCGCCGTACCTCACAGGGAGCGTCATGATCACCAGCACGACCGGCAAGGTCGCCGTCGTCACCGGGGCGGCATCGGGTATCGGCCGCGAGCTCGCGTACGGGCTGGGCCGCCGGGGCTGTCGACTGGCCATCAGTGACGTCGACGAACACGGCCTGGCGGAGACCGCCACGAACCTGCGCTCCACCGGCGTGGAGGTGCACGTCGGACGGCTCGACGTCGCCGACCGGGCCGCGGTGATCGACTACGCGAGCCGGGTCGCCGGTCACTACGGCGTCGTCCACCAGCTGTACAACAACGCGGGGGTGGGTACCGGTCGGCATCTGAGCGAGATGTCGTACGCCGACTTCGACCGGGTGCTGCAGATCAACCTGTGGGGCGTGGTGCACGGGACGAAGGAGTTCCTGCCGCACCTGATCGCCTCCGGCGACGGGCACCTGGTCAACATCTCCAGCATCAACGGGTTCCTCGCTCAACCCGGACTGTCCGCCTACTGTGCCTCGAAGTTCGCGGTCCGGGGATTCACCGAGACCGTCCGAGCCGAGATGATCGTCGATCGGCATCCGGTGCGGGTCACCGTCGTCCACCCCGGCGGTGTCCGGACCAACATCGCCACCGCAGCCCTGGAGCACTCCCGATCGACCGGGTACCCGGTGACGGCCGATGATCAGCGGAACACCGACTTCTACAACGAGAAGCTGCTGCTGGCCAGCGCGTCGTCGGTGGCCGAGCGGATCCTCACCGGCGTGGCTCGCGGCCGTCCCCGGATCATCGTCGGCACCCACGGCCGGAAGGTCGACCTCGTCACCCGGTTGGCGCCGGCCTGGGCGCCGCACTGGGGCGCGCAGCTGACTCGGGCGATGTCTCGGCGCTGAGCGTCTCCCTGCCCCTCGTCACCGGTTGCCGAGCTCAGAGCGACAACCCGACGGCCAGCCCGAGTCCGGCCACCGCGGTCGTCGCCAGCAGCGTGCCCAGTCCGTAGAGCAGGGCGGTCGGGACACGACGTTCCTGCACCAGGCGCACGGTCTCGAAGCTGGCCGTGCTGAAGGTGGTGTAGCCGCCCAGGAAGCCGGTGCCGGCGACCAGGCGTACGGCGTCGGGCAGCAGCTGAGCCATGGTCAGTCCGGTCAGCAGACCCAAGATCAGCGAGCCGGAGATGTTGATCACCAGGGTGCCGAGGGGGAACGCGGCCCCGGCCCTGGCTTGGATCAGACTGTCGACGACGAAGCGGGCGACGGCTCCGAGGCCGCCGGCCAGGACGAGCAGCAGGACGATGGCGGGACTCACGCGGCGGCTCGCGGTCCGCGGCGCGCGCCGATCCAGATCCCGAACGCGCAGACGCCGAAGCCGACGACCACCGTCGTCAGCCCGTACGCGACGGCGGTGGCGACCTGTCCGGCGCGCAGCAGCAGGTCGACGTCGACGGCCAGCGCGCTGTAGGTGGTGAAGGCGCCGCAGAAGCCGGTACCGACGACGAGTCGGGCCCGCCGGAGGGTGCCCTGGTCCGGTCCGCGGCGGGCCAGCGCCTCCAGCAGCAGACCGAGCACGAACGCGCCGATCAGGTTCACCGCCAAGGTGGCGACCGGCCATCCGGCGTGGCTCGGCACCAGGAGAGTCATCGCATAGCGGGCGGCCGTGCCGGCCATGCCACCGGCCGCCACCAGAGCGAGCGTGGAGAGGCTCAGCTGCGGTGGCCGACCGCGAGAGGACGGCCGCGGATGACCGCTCACTGGTGCACGCCGGGCGCCGTCATCGCCAGCGCGACCAGGCGGCCTGCTTGGTGGTGCCGGAGATCTGGGCCACCTGGCTCCAGGAACCGCGCTCGGCGACCAGCCGGGCGGCCTCGCCCAGGCTGGTCCCCACCAGACCGCTCAGCGCGACCAGCATGGCGAACGCCTCCGTCGTGCCCCGGTTGGTCAGCTCGGCGAGAGCGGCCCGGATCAGGGCATCCAGCTCGTCGTCGCTGAGATGGTCGAGGGAGTCCTGCGGTGGCGCCATGGTGACCCATTCTCAGGCGTCCTGCAGGACCACGTCCACGCTGTCCGAGGGTGAGTCGAAGGTGCGCGGCCACGCGCGCCCCGGCCAGCGGTAGACGACTGTGCGCTCCGCCGGCCGGTAGTCGGCGGTGTAGAGCGTGCCGAAGCCACCGGCGTAGTCGCCCACCAGGAGCGGCGGGGTCAGCAGCTGATCGGCGAGGTCGTCCGCGGTGGCGCGCTCGGCGACCAGGTCCTTCAGCTGCTCGACCCGTTCGACACTGCGGTAGTAGGTGGCGTGGGCCACGTCGACCGGCTGCTGCCAGCGGTGGTTGGTCGCGGCCGGCTGACCGGCGAACTCGGCCTCGTGACCGGGCCGCAGGTGGGCCGTGCGGACGGTGCCCTGAGCGTCGATCATGGTCACGTTGTAGGCCATCGCGATGGGCAGTCGCGTCAGGGCGGCCTCCGCCTGTGCCGTCGTCTCACACGTCTCGAGCAGGTAGCGCAGCACGATCGGGATCGCGAAACCCTGCCCGCTGGTCCGGTCGCCACCGTACGCCAGCGAGACGGCCAGACCGGAGCCGTTCATGCCGTCCAGCAGACCCCACAGGCAGTCGCCGGTGCCGATCACCGGCTGCAGGTAGTCGCTGGACAGGCTGACCTGCTCGAACAGGTCCGGGGCGTAGTCGTAGTTGCGCAGCAAGGACGGCGACGGGTGCACGGTGGTGACCTGGCTGCAGCCCGCCGGGGCGAAGGTCGGCAGGTCCCAGCCGGTCAACAGGGCGGCGGCGATGTCGTCGTGGCCGGTCTGCTCGGACAGCTTCGCCCAGGCGGGCAGCAGCTCGGGCATGTGCGTGGCCAGGGCGGCGCCGGCGGTCCGCAGCGACGGTCGGGCCTGCAGTCCGTCGCGGAGGTAGAAGGAGCGGTAGGCCGGCCAGGTGGCGTCGAAGAGCGCCTTCCAGCGAGGACCGGGGGTCGGCTCGTGGATGCCGAAGAAGGTGAAGGGGTAACGGGACATGCGTCAAGGTTTACTTGACGATTGTCGTCAAGTCAAACTTGACGATCTGGATCGGGCGGCGGCTGTCACCAGGTCGCGTACTGATTCGGCGGCGCGCTGCCTCCTCCACCCGACAACGGATTCTCGGAGGTTGACATGCCCCTCGACGCGTACGGCGTGCTGGTCGGCGCCGCGGTGGACAAGCGGATCGAAGCCGGTGATCGGACGCCGCACTTCCAGATCCAGCTCAGGGCCTCGGGTACCGACTACCGGATCGCCGTCAACGTCCGGTCGGCCCAGGACCCGCCGGACCTGCTCTATCTGGCCGACGAGGCCTTTGCGCACCCGGTGGTGGCGAGTCTCGTCGGCCTCGACGACGGGTTCCACGGGCTGCCCAGCAGCCCGGGTGGGGCGGCCCTCGACTTCATCCGCGGCAACCTCTTCGACCGGACCCTGCTCCGTCCGCTGCCGTCGAACCTGCCGGGTCCCGACAACGACCTGTCGGACCGGCTCGACCACTTCGTCAGCCGGGCGCTGGCCGACCCGCAGGCCCGGGTGTACGCGTTCGGGCAGCGCTGGGGTCCGGAGTCGGGCCTGGCGGACAAGGTGTTCGGATTCCTGCCGGGCAACGGGATCCACGACATCCACATGAACCAGGGCAACGGCGGCCAGTTCGCCGGCGACAACGGGGTGTGGCAGGACGGGGCGCTGCTGATCCACTTTCCGGCGCAGTCCCAGTGGGTGGGGTTCTTCCTCGCCTTCCAGTCGCAGGGCTGGCACACCGACGACCGGACCGGACACATCATCCCGGTGGCGGGTGACGCGGGTGACCGCCGGGTGCGGATCATCGCGGCCCTGGTCAACCCCGTCGGACCGGCGCCGGAGCTGGAGACCATCACGCTTGCTGAACAGCACACCGGACAGCATCGACCTGACCGGGTGGTCGGTGGCCGATCGGCTGAAGCGCCGGTTCGCCTTGCCGGCGCAGAGTCTGGGGGCCGGCGCCGCCCTCCACGTGGCGGTGCGGGAGCCGGTCTCGCTCGGCAACAAGGGCGGCCTGATCACGCTGCTGGACGCCCAGGGACTGAAGGTGGACGGCGTGGCCTACACCGCCGCCGACGTCCCCGAGGGCTGGACCACCGTCTTCTGACCAGGAGCAAACGCAGTGGCTCCCCCTGGGGAGCGGCCACGGAACCCCAGTTCCCTCGGTTTTGTCCGGGACCTGTACTGCCCACTGGACGGCGGTCCCCAAGCCGATTAGCGTGAGCCCCGAGTTAACCAGGGATCTGGGGCCCCGGTGCTCGCTCTCGGGGGAGCACACATGATCGACCAGGTCATCGGCGCAGGCAGTTATCGGGTGGGTCGACTGCTGGCCCGGGGAGGCATGGCGCACGTCCGGCTGGGGCTGGACGTGCGGAACGGTCGAGCGGTGGCCGTGAAGTACCTCAACGCGGCGTCGCTGCGCGACGAGAACGCCCGACGCCTGTTCCGAGCCGAGGCGACGACCGCGGGACTCGATCACCCGGGGGTGGTCCGCGTCCTCGACTCCGGGACCGCCGAGGACCTCGCCACCGGGGCCTTGATCCCGTACATCGTGATGGAGTTCGTCCCCGGAGACTCGTTGCGCACCGTGCTGCGCCAGGATGGGGCGGTCGGGCTGGACCGTGCTCTCGACCTCACCGTCCAGCTGCTCGAGGCGTTGGCGTACTGCCATGCGGCCGGTCTCGTCCACCGCGACATCAAGCCGAGCAACGTCATGGTGACCCCGTCCGGTCGGGTCAGACTGGTGGACTTCGGCGTCGCCCGGCACGTCGGCGACGCGAGCGAGCAGCTGGATGACGCCTCGCGGTTCGTCACCACGGCGTACGCCTCGCCGGAGCAGGCGCAGCGGTCTCCGACCGACAGCCGCAGCGATCTCTACTCGGTCGGCTGCGTGCTGTACGAGCTGTTGACCGGCCGGCCCCCCTTCGTCGGTGAGGAACAGGACGTGCTCTTCGAGCGTCTCGTCGACGAGCCGAAGGCTCCGAGCGCGCACAATCCCGAGGTCAGTCCCGACATCGACGCCGTCGTGCTGCGCAGTCTCCGCCGGGATCCGGTCGACCGCTACCCGTCGGCGGAGGCGATGAAGGGCGATCTCGAAGGGGTCATGAGGTCGCGCCGGGCGCCGGCCGCTCCGCCGGTGGTGCCTCGAGACGTCCCGGCCGCCGTCAGTGCGGACTGGCCGGCGGTGAGGGTGCTCCGACCCGCCCGTCCGGCTCGTCGGCGCAGGACGGTTCGCCTGATGAGCGGCGTGGCTGCCGCCTTGCTGCCCCTCGCCGGCTTCAGTGTCTTCCACCTCCGCGGACCGGACCAGATGGAGGGCGCCGCCATGGCCCTGAGTCTGGGCGGTGTTCCCGGGGGAGCTCGGTCGCCGGGGGGAGCGGGTCGACCATCTGGTCACCGCCACCCCTGCTGTCGACGGCGTGGGTCGACCGGAGCTGTGAGCTCGCGGCCGACGCTGTGTTGGTGCCTGCACGCGGCACTGTGGAGGTGCCTGCACGCAGGGCCGTGGAGGGAGCCGCCGCCGCGGCCGTCGCGAGCGCTCGATCGAACGCCGGCAGCCGTCCTGCCGCCGCACCCCGGTCCAGCCCGCAGCCCGTGGGTGTGGCAGCTCGGCCCGGACCTCGGAAGCAGCGAGCGCCTGCGGTGAAGCAGAAGCCGGTCAAGCGGGCGGAGCCGGCGCCGAAACCGAGCAAGCCTACGCCGCCGCTGAAGCCGAAGCCGAAGCCCGCCGAGCCCCCGAGGCCCAGCAACCCGGGGCCCAGCAAACCGGATAGACCAAAGCCGACGCCCGACAAGCCGAAGCCAACCACGCCGAAGCCGGACAAGCCGAAGCCGAACAAGCCGAAGCCCAAGCCGGACAAGCCGAAGCCCAAGCCGGACAAGCCGAAACCCAAGCCGGACAAGCCGAATCCCAAGCCGGACAAGCCGACAGCGCGGACGCGCCGAAGGACAAGCCCAAGCCCGACAAGCCGTAGTGCACCTCCGACACGTGAGCACCGAAGACGAGCGTCGGCGGCCTCAGCCACCGACCACGGACAGGGCTCCTAGGCGAGCCCCAACCCCTTCTCCAGTGCGGCGATGATCTTGGGTCGCAGCTCCGTCGCGGCGATCACCTCGTCCACCGAGCCGACCTCGACCGCCCGGTGGATGTTGTGCACCCGGTCGAACTCGGTCGCCACCTCACTGAGCTTCTCGCTGCGCACGTCGCGGCGGACGTCGGCCAGCTCCGTGGCCACCGCCGCTCGCGCGGCCCCGGAGGCCGCGGCCAGCTGCTGGTCCAGGGCCACCACCCGTGGGTCCTTCGCGGTGCGCGCGTCCACGTCCCGGCTGAACACCACGGCTGCGGCCGGGGCTCCGCCGAGCACCGAGGCGTACGAGCCCTCGACGGCCAGAGAGGTCATCCGCGGGTTGAGCGCCTTGGAGAACACCACGAAGGCGCCACCGTGATAGCGCGAGATCACGCAGAACACGATCGGGCCGTCGAAGTTCACGATGGCCCGGCCGATCTCGGCGCCGTACTCGAGCTGGAGCGTGCGCATCGACTCGGGTGAGCCGTCGAAGCCGGACAGGTTGGCCAGCACCACCAGGGGCCGGTTGCCGCTGGCGGTGTTGATCGCCCGCGCCGTCTTCTTCGACGACCTCGGGAACAGCGTCCCCGAGGTGTAGACGTCCGGTCCGTCGGTGGGCGGGAATCCTCGCCGGGGCACGGATTTCGACTCGATCCCGATCATGGTGACCGGTAGCCCGCCCAGGTGGGCGTCCCACACCACCGACGTCTCGGCGTCGGCCATCCCGGCCCACCGCTCCTGCGTCAGATGATCTTGGTCGGCCACCGCGGCCATCACCGTACGGATGTCGAACGCCTTCTTGCGATCGGGGTTGGTGAGCGGGGAGAAGATGTCGCCGACGGTGGCGAAGCCCGAACCCGTCGGGTCGTGGGGGAAGGTGGTCACGTCGCGATCATGGGGATCGGTGGTCTCGGCCCGCCGCGGCCCGTCCTCGCCCGGAGCGACATAGGTGTGGTCGTAGTGCGCCATCAAGATCTCGCGGGCCCCGGCCAGATCGGGCGCCCAGTACTGCGCCTGCCCGTTCGGACCCATCACCCGGTCGTAGCCCCCGATACCGAAGTTGTCCTCGGCCGAGACACCACCCGAGAAGTCCAGCGACTGCTTCCCGGTCAGCACCATCGCGCTGTCCGGGGTCATGATCAACACACCCTTGGTGTGCATCAGCATGGTCGCCTCGGCGTTCCAGTAGGGCTGCGCGCCGACGTTGATGCCGGCCACCACGACGTTGATCTCGCCGCCCGCCTGGGTGAACTCGACGATCCGCTTCAGGGCCCGCGCGACCCAGTCCATGTTCTCGGTGCCCGACTCCATCGAGATCCTGGCCCCAGCGGAGATCGCGAACCACTCCACCGGCACACCCATCTCCTCCGCCAGGTCGAGGGCGGCGATGATCCGCGCACACTCGGCCTCCGCCACGGCTCCCAGGGCCCGCAGCGGGTCCCCGCAGAGCAGCACCCTCCGCACGCCCTCGGGGTAGCGATCGGTCGGTGAGGAGATGACACCGGCGATGATGCCGGCCTTGTTCTGACCGTACGGTCGATGCACCGGTGCCAGCGCACCGGTGTCGTCGAGGTCGTACTCTTCTGCGCTGCCGCCGGGTCCGGCGATCATCGCCTGCAGCTCGTACGGGTACACGACCCCACGACGCTTGGCCCGGACGACCTTCTGGTCGTAGTCGTCGAGTGGCTTGAGCCGGTAGAGCGGCGGTGCACCGAGCGTCGTCACCACCCCGGAGCCGGGCTGGTAGTGGAAGCCCGCGACCATCATCTGGTCGGTGCCGTCGGGCAGCGCCACGGTGCCGCCGACCAGCAGCTCCTCGATGCCCGCGCCGGTGGTCATCGGGGCGATCTGGCCCTGCAGCGCCGTCAGCTGCTCGGGATCGGCGTCGATGGTGGGCCAGATGTAGACCCAGACGTAGTTCATGTCCAGCCGCTGACCGGCGGCACCGGCCGCGGCCCGGACCCGTCGGATCGCCTCCCGGCAGTTGGAGATCGCCCGCTCCGCGTGGGGCAGACCGATCACCTGACCCTGCTCGTCGCGGACCACGGCGAGCTGGCGCACCTGAGCCATCGCCACCAGCCGCTGATCCGACGGGTTGTCGGGAGCGACGCAGCGGTAGAGCAGGACGTCGTCGGGGGCGTCGAGCCGGGTCACGTCGAACTCCCGCAGCCGACCCAGGGTCATCCGGCGGGCGACCATCGGGTGCACGCCGCGGACCAGGGTGTCCTCGGTCAGCGCCTGGTCGGGGTCGTCAGCACCGGGGCGTGGGCGGAAGACGAAGTAGCCGACCGGGCGGCCGGCGCCGGGACAGGTGGCCACGGTGAGGCGGCTGCCCTCCCGGGCCAGACCGAGACCCGCCAGCCGTTCAGCGATCAGCTCCGAGGTCCGGTCGGCGTTGTCGGGCGCCTCGGCCCAGGAGAGATACAGATCGACCACGCTGCGGTGACCGGCGGGAGCTGTCGCGATCTGGGCGGCCAGCGCCGTGACCAGGCTGCTGCCGGGGGTCAGCTCGTCGAACCGGCCGACGGTGGAGACGAGGTGGGTCGGTCGCCGATCGGTGGTGTAGTCGGCGCTGGCGAACGGGCGGCCGTCGACACTCACCTCGTGCAGGTCGCGGAGCTGGTACTCGCGGTAGTGCCGCTTGATCAGCACCGCGAGCATCGGTTCGTCGGCGGGGACCCTGCCCCCGTCGATCCGCTCGGCGAGGAACCGGACGATCGGCTCGGGGATGGCGGCGAGCCGATCGATGACGGCATCGCGCTCTGCCCCCTGGGGCATCCCGGTCAGGGTCACCAGATCGGCGGCCACGCTGTCCAGGACGCTCTGCCGCTCCGCGTCGACCAGCGGCTGGTCGTACCAGCGGAAGCGGACGCTGCGGGCGAGCTCGCCGACCACCGGGAACCGCAGCTGGGTCGCGGTGACCAGCCGGTCGAGCACGTCACGGTAGGTCTGCTCGAGCTGCGGTGCCGGCGGTTGCTCACCGATCCAGCGCTGCAGGATCGCTGTGGCCAGCTGGACGTCGGGCGCCCAGCGCTGCTGGGCCAGGAACACCCGGAACACCGCCCGTTCCAGCTCGGGCGTGTGGTCCAGGTCGGTCACGCCGTAGTGCCGGAGCACCCGGCGAAGCCGGTCGCGGAAGTCGTCCGGCAACGCACCGCGCTCGGGATCGAGGCTCCGCAGGTAGGTGTGGAAGTGTTCCCGCGGGCTGTGCACCTGGTTCTCCAGGTGCCGGTCCTCACCCGCCGGTCGGTTGCGCGAGATGTCGGCGAAGTCGGCGAAGGCCTCCAGCAGACCGAGCTCCCCGGTCAGCGGTGACCGGCCGTCGGCCACCAGCTGATCACGATCGGCCAGGTACGCCGCCAGCGTGCCCCCGTTGTCGCGCGGATCCACGTCGTAGCCGCGGAGCACCGCGTACAGGTCACGCCGTCGAACCTCGGCCCGCGGCTCCGGATCGGACGACGGCGCCCCGTCGCCCGGCAGGTCCAGGTCGATGCCTGTGGTCTCGGCCACCACCTCGTCGGCGTCACCGACCGGCTCGAGCCGGACCAGCGGGGCGCCGGTCTCGACCTGGCTGCCGGTGGACACCAGCAGCTCCCGGATCCGCCCCGCGAACGGCGCGTTCAGCACGGTCTCCATCTTCATCGACTCCAGCACCAGCACCGGAGCCCCGGCGGTCACCTCGTCGCCGACGGCGGCCGGGGTGGCCACGACCAGCGCGGGGGCGGGCGAACGGAGCACACCGCCCTCGTCGAGGCTCACCCGGTGGGTCACGCCGTCGACCTCGACCAGCTGGATCGGACCGTGGGTGGCGGTGACCAGCCGGTGGGTGCTGCCGCCGACGGTGAGTCGGCTCTTGTACTCGTCCAGCCGATCGATCTCGGCCTCGACCGACTGCTCGTCGGCACCGCTGGCGATCACCACCCGGAACCGCTGCGGACCGGTGCGGAACACCGTCACCTTGTACGCGCTGCCCCGCAGCTTGAGGTCGATGCCACGACCCGTCCGGTGCTGGACCTGCGGCCGGCCGCCGCGGGCGGTCTCGATCAGTCGGGTGCGCTCGAGCGCCTCCTCGGTCTCGTACGCCTCGATGCCGGCGGCCACCAGGGCCACGCCGGAGTGCCGGTGGGCGACCAGGCCGCCCTCGGCCCGCACCCGGTCGATCCAGCCGGTGTCGGCGCTGCCGTCGATCACCTCGGGCGCGGACAGCAGGTCGAGCACGAAGCTCTTGTTGGTGGAGCCGCCCTCGATCACGACGGTGGTCTCCTGCATCGCTCGCCGCAGTCGGGCCAGCGCCTCGTCGCGGTCGCGTCCGAACGCGATGATCTTGGCGATCATCGAGTCGAAGTCGGCGGGGATCGCGTCGCCCTCGCCGACCCCGGTGTCGACCCGGATCCCCGGTCCGGCGGGGAGCTCGAGCAGGGCGATCCGGCCGGGCGAGGGCGCGAAGTCGCGGTCGGGGTCCTCGGCGTTGAGACGGGCCTCCACGGCGTGCCCGACCTCCACCGGCCGTTCGCCGGTGAGGCGACCGCCGCCGGCGATGTGGATCTGCAGCTTCACCAGGTCGGTGTCGGTGGTGATCTCGGTGATCGGGTGCTCGACCTGGAGCCGGGTGTTGACCTCCAGGAAGGCGAAGAACTGATCGCCCGGGTGGTAGAGGAACTCGACGGTGCCCGCCCCGGCGTAGTCGACCGCGATCGCGAGGCGTTCGGCGGAGGCCTTCAGCTCGTCCACCTGCGCGGGGGACAGCACCGGGGAGGAGGACTCCTCGACGACCTTCTGGTTGCGCCGCTGGACCGAGCAGTCCCGGACACCGAGCGCCCACGCCGTGCCCTGCCCGTCGGCGATCACCTGGACCTCGACGTGCCGGGCTCCGGTGACCAGCCGCTCGAGGAAGACCACCCCCGAGCCGAAGGCCCGCTGGGCCTCGTCCCGGGTGCGCTCGTACGCCTCGGTGAGGTCGGCATCGGAGGCCACCATCCGGATGCCGCGGCCGCCGCCGCCGGCCGTCGCCTTGAGCATCAGGGGGTAGCCGATCGAGGCGGCCGCCTTGGTGGCGTCGTCCAGGGTGTCGACCCCACCACCGCTCCAGGGCGCAACCGGGACGCCGACCTCCTCGGCGATCAGCTTGGAGCCGATCTTGTCCCCGAGCTTGCGCATGGCCTCGGGGCTCGGGCCGATGAAGGTGACCCCGATCCGGGCGCACAGCTCGGCGAACTTCGGGTCCTCGGCGACGAACCCCCAGCCCACCCAGGCGGCGTCGGCGCCGGTCTCGACCAGCGCCTTCTCCAGCACGGCGTAGTCCAGGTAGGGCCGGTTCGCGGCCGGTCCCAGGTCGTACGCGAGGTCGGCCTCGCGAACGAACATCGCCCGCCGTTCGCCCTCGGTGTGCAGCGCCACCGTGGCGATCCGACCTCCGTCGGGGCCGGCTTGGGCGTTCAGATCTCGCACCGCGTGGATCAGCCGCATCGCGGCCTCGCCACGATTGACGATGGCAATGCGCGAGAACATCGAGTGTCTACCTCCGGAGGGCATCGGCGTTGAGACCCGAGGCGCGGGCGTCTCAACAGGGCAGCCTGCCACCTTTTGTGCCGCTGGTCTTCTCGGGGGCCGCCCGCGCCGCGTGCGTTTCCCGACCGCGGTCGGATTCCGACGGTGGTCAGCGCCCTCCCGGGGGTCGTCGGCTTTGGTTCACCGGGCCACCTGCGCTGGGGACGAGAGAGCAAGAGCTGCTGCGGCGTGCGTCAGGCGGCGCGCAGGCCGGTGCTCACCGGTGGCCGGACGGCCGGCCGGGCTCCGGCGGTGCGGGCCAGGGCGATCGTCGACCACCCCATCGCCAGCACGGCCGCGACTACCACGACCCAACCGACCGGTGTCGTCTGCAGGCTCTCGCCGAAGATCGCCACCCCGCAGACCGCTCCCGAGAGCGGCGTGAGCACGGTGATCGCCGGTTGTGAGGCCGACAGGTCGGACGCCTGGAAGGCCAGCTGCTGCAGGGCGACGCTGGCCACCGACATCACCAGCAGGGCGTACAGCTCCCAGCTGGTCACCACCGCCGCCAGGTGCAGCCCACCGACGGTGCCGATGGTGAGCACCGATTTCGACAGCGCCGCCTGGACGCCGAACATGATCCCCGTCGCCACGGCCAGCAGCAGCGCCCGGCGATGCCCGCGCTGGCGGCGGCCGAGCACGCAGACCACTGCCACCACCGCGAAGGCCGGGACCAGCACGCGTACCCAGGCGGTGAACGGCTGGACCGAGACACCCTCCGTCGGGCGCCCGATCGCGACGAACGCCGCCAGGCCGATGGTCAGGATGCCGGCGTTGATCCACTGGGTCCTGGTCATCCGCTGCCCTGCGTACCGGGCCGCCAGCGGCAGCGCGAACAACAGGCTCGTCACCCCGACGGGCTGGACGACCAGCAGCGCTCCGACCGCGAGCGCCCAGGCGCCCAGACCGACGGCCAGCACGCCGAGGCCGTAGCCGAGCAGCCACCGCGGTCGCGCGATCATCGCCCGGAGGAGCCGCAGACCGCGTTGGCTGGCGGCGGCGGCCTCGGTCTGCTGCAGGACGGTGCCGATCGCGCCGACCAGGGCCGAGGCCAGCGCCAGCAGCACCGCGAACCAGGTGCTGTCCATGGTGGTCCTCACGTCGATCGGGCGGACCGCTTTGCCCATCGGCCGGTGGCATCATCGCAGGCATGGACGCCGGCCGCGATCGCGACGCCGCGGGTCGGGCCCGGCAGGCCCGACCCCGGGACCGGCTCGGCCGACCGCTGCCGTACGGGAGTGTCGGCGTCGAGCCCGTGTCGGAGGACCCGCTGCCGCCCGGCCCGACGATCGAGGCGGCCAGGACCCTGCTGGCCGAGGGGAGGCCGTTCTCGGCGCACGAGGTGTTCGAGGCCCGGTGGAAGGACTCACCGACCGCTGAGCGGGACCTCTGGCAGGGCCTGGCCCAGCTGTGCGTGGGCAGCACGCACCGTGAGCGGGGCAACAGCGCGGGAGCCCGGACCCTGTGGCAGCGGGCACTTCGCCGGCTGACGACGTACGCGGCCACCGACCAGCCGACGTACGGACTGGACCTGGACGCGCTGACCGGTTGGCTGGCGGAGCGACTGGCGGAGCTGGAGGATCCGGGGGCGTCGAGGCCGCCGGTGCCACCGTTGGACTAACAGGAAACGCACGAGAACTCTTGTGCAACAACTCTTGTACAACAGATCTTGTTCATCTACTCTGAATCCATGAGCGATGTCACCGACCCCCCGGAGCAGCCCGCCGATGCCGCGAGGGTGCAGACCGTCACCGACGCGAAGGCGCTGGCCGCGATGGCCAATCCCTACCGCTCGCGGATGCTGGACGTGCTCACGGTCGACGGTCCCTCCACGGCGTCGGCCATCGCGTTGCGGACGGGACAGGCGGTGGGTAGCGCCAGCCACCACCTCAAGGTGCTCGCCGAGGCCGGACTCATCGTGGAGGCGCCGGAGCTGGCCCGCGACCGACGGGAGCGCTGGTGGCGGCTGGTCGCTCCCGCCACCCGCTGGTCGCGGGCCGAGTTCGCCGGCGACGCCGGTGCCGTGACGGCCGCGCTGGCCGCTGAAGCACTGACCCTGCAGCGACAGTTCGAACGGGCCCGGGACTGGCTGGGCAACTCCGAGGCAGCGGGGGAGTGGGACGACGCCGCGTTCGCCACCCAGACGTGGATCCAGCTGACCCCGGATGAGCTGCGCGAGCTGTCCGTGGAGCTGGTCGCCCTGACCCGGCGCTGGCGACACCGCGACATCCCCGACGACGGGGCCGAGCGGGAGACCGTGTTCCTGTTCGCCCGCGGCTTCCCCGCACAGCCGTGACCGCGCCGACCGCTGCCCCGGCGAGGGGACGCGTCCGGTTGGGTCGCAGCTTCTCCCTGCTCTGGGGCGGCGAAGGCGTCAGCCTGCTCGGCGCCGCGACCACGTCGGTGCTGCTGCCGCTGGTGGCCGTCACGGAGTTCGGGGCCGGGCCGCTCTGGATGGGCGTGCTCACCGCGGCGAGCTGGCTGCCCTGGCTGGTGATCGGACTGCCCGCCGGCGCCTGGCTCGACCAGCGCGACCCGCGCCGGGTCATGATCATCGCCGACCTGGTTGCGGCCGCCACCCTGGCCAGCGTCCCGCTCGCCTGGTGGCTGCAGGTCCTCAGCCTGACGCAGCTCGCGATCGTGGCCGTGCTGGGTGGAACCTGCACCGTCTTCTTCCGCACCGCCTACGTGAAGCTGCTGCCCCTGATCGTGCCGGACGCCGGGCTGGAGCTCGCCAACTCCCGGGTGCTCGGCACGGAGTCGGCGATGCAGGTCGTGGGACCGGGTGTCGCCGCCCTGATAGCCCAGCTGACCTCGGCCGCCACGGGCATCATCGGTAGCGTCGTCGGGTTCTGCGTGTCGGCCGGCTGCCTGGCCCGGATCGAGGTCGATCGCGTGCAACGGCCACCGACGGCCGCCGAGCCCCTCCGGACCAGGATCGCCGAGGGTGTCCGGCTGGTGATCGGGGACCGGTACCTGCGCACCGTGACGATCATCGGCGGGGTGTCGAACTTCGGCCTGACCGGCTACGCGGCGCTGCTGGTGCTGTTCTTGATCACCGAGCTGGGTCTGCCGGAGTCCGGCGTCGGCATCGTGATCATGGTCGGCAGCGTGGGCGGGCTGCTCGGTGCCCTGATCGCCCCGGCGCTCGCCCGTCGCCTCGGCACGGGACGGGCATCGACCCTGCTGCTGGTGGGATCCGGGCCGAGCGCTCTCCTCGTCGGTTCGGCGGTCGACGCGGGCCACGCGTACCTGACCGCGACCGGTCTGCTGCTGGTCGGCGTCGGTGTCGTCGGCGGCAACGTGATCAGGGGCGCCTGGCGTCAGCGCTACGTCCCGGCGCCCGTGATGGGTCGGGTGCTGGCGACGATGCAGGTGGTCAACTACGGCACCATGCCGCTGGCCGGGGTGGCGGCCGGCCTGTTGGGCTCCTGGTTGGGGGTCCAGCCCGCGATCATGGTGCTGGCCGGTGTGCACGCCCTTGCCTGCTTCAGCATCCTCGGCACCCGGATCGGACAGTGCCGGGAGCTGCCCGTGGCACTGCAGGATTCTCGTCCGGTCAGTGCCGGTCCGCTAGCGCCGTCTCGAGCCGGGCGATGATCGCGCTCGGGGTCGGTTGGGTCGCGATCTCGTCGCGAACCTGCCCAGCGGCCTCGGCGAACGCCGGCTCCGAGAGCAGCCGGTCGACCAGATCGCGGATGATCATGGTGTCGATCGTGCCGGGGTCGTGGGCGAGCCCGACGCCCCGGTCGACGACCCGCTGCGCGGACAGGGGGTTGTCCGCGAAGGCGGGCAGCACGAGCTGAGGCACACCGTAGAACAGGGGAGCGGCCGTCGTCCCGGACCCTCCGTGGTGGATCAGCAGAGAACAGCTGGGCAGGAACACGGACAGGGGCAGGTAGCCGACCGAGCGGATGTTGTCGGGCAGGGCGCCCAGTCCGGTGAGATCCGTGGAGCCGCCGGCCAGCACGACGTCCACGTCGAGAGCGGCCAACGCCTCGACCACGACGCCGAGGCTGGTGGTACCGGTGAGCAGCGGGACCACCGTGCCGAGGGTGACGCCGACCCGGGGACGATCGGGCGGCCGGTGCACCCAGTCCGGGACGACGGCTCCCCCGTTGAACGGGACGTACTGCATGGCCCACCAGGGCCGCCCGTCGCGGGGATCCGCCTGGTCGGCTGCGAGTCCACCCATGCTCGGTGCCCGGGGATCGATCCGCGCGACGATCGCGGGTCCGCCGGACGGAATGCCCAGTCGCTCCCGTACGGGCCGGACGACCGCCTCGTCGGCGAACGGACTGGGCCTGGCCTGCCAGTCGGCGTCGCGGTCGGACCAGGAGATCCGGTTGCCGATCTCCAGCACCGGTACGTCGACGGCCGCCGCGGTGAGGGCCCCGGCGAGATGATCACCGGTGGTGGCCACCAGATCCGGTCGGAAGGCGCGGGCCGCGGCGATCGTGGGTTCGGTCATGGTGGCGGTGAACATGGCGAACGGTGCCCGGGCCCGGGCCGCCGACGTGATCTCCGGCGGGAGATCGGCCGGCACAGCGTCGGGGTGCCCGATCAGACCCATCAGCGAGCCCCAGCGCGCCCGGTCGGGAAACACGTCGATCACCGTGAGACCCGCCCGGGCCGCCACCTCGGTCATGTCGCTGGTGGTGGCCAGGGCCACCTCGTGACCGGCGGCGCGCGCGGCCCAGATCAGCGGGACGATCGGCAGCAGCAGCCCGTACGCCGGTGCGGCCGTGAACAGGATCCTCATGCCTGGTGTGTCGCCCTCTCAGTGGCTCTCAGTAGCTCTCAGTAGGGAGTGGGGATGAACTTCTTCGGCCGGTCCGACTCGACGTAGCTGCCGGCGCGCTGGCGACGCGGGAGCTTGATGTCCGGGTGCTCGAGCGGCTCGTAGGGCACCAGATCGAGCAGGTGGCTGATGATGTTGAGTCGGCCCCGCTTCTTGTCGTCGGTGACGGCCACGTGCCAGGGGGCCCAGCCGGTGTCGGTGGCGGCGAACATGGCGTCCCGGGCGCGGGAGTAGTCGTACCAGCGGCTGTAGGAGAGCAGGTCCATGTCGGACAGCTTCCAGATCTTCCGGGGGTCGTTGATCCGACCCTTCAGCCGGCGGGTCTGTTCGTCCGAGCTGACCTCCAACCAGTACTTGATCAAGATGATGCCGGAGTTGATCATCTGCCACTCCAGCGCCGGCACCATCTCCAGGAACTCCGTCGACTGCTCCTGGGTGCAGAAGCCCAACACCGGTTCGACCCCGGCCCGGTTGTACCAGCTGCGGTCGAAGATCACGACCTCACCGGCGGCGGGGAAGTGCGACACGTACCGCTGCATGTACATCTGAGACGCCTCCCGCGGCGTCGGCGCCGGCAGGGCGGCGATGCGGAAGACCCGGGGACTCACCCGCTCGGTGATCCGCTTGATCGTGCCGCCCTTGCCCGCCGTGTCGCGGCCCTCGAACACGATGCAGATCTTCGCGCCACTGGCCTTGACCCACTCCTGCATCGCCACCAGCTCCCCGTGCAGGCGCTCCATCTCGGCCTCGTAGACCTTGGTCTTCAGCTTCCCCGGCGGGCTCGGCGCGGCCGGGGCGGAGGAGGACTCGGCCTGGGCGGCCGCCGCCTGGTCGTCGCGGTGGTGCTTCTTCTTGCCCTTGCCCATGGGATCTCCTCCGGCTGGTGGGTGAGCGCGGCCCCGACTCGCGGGGCGGGGCTCGGCGTTGCGTTGGCGGGGACATTCTCGCGCCAGCAGTCGCCCGGCTCCACCTGGGTGTGCGCGCACACCATCCCGACGTCACCGGTGACAGCACCCGCGCGGTTGTCTGACGCGGCCGATCTATGCTGACTGAAAGAGTGCTCAGAGCACAGTGCCGAACAGGCCGATGGCGCGCAGACCCCATGGAGATGTTGATGGCACGACCGTCGGAGCGACCGGACGGCAACGGCAAGACCGGCAGCGAGGAGCTGGCCCGGGTGGTCCGGGAGCGACGCGAGAGCCTCGGCTGGACCCGGCAGCAGCTGGCCGACGCGACCGGCATCCCGTACCCGACGATCGCCCAGATCGAGACCGCCTACCGCGGAGTCTCCCCCTCCCGGCTCGGCGTCATCGCCCGGGTGCTGGGGTTGGACCCCAAGGAGCTGTACGACGTGCTGGCCGCCGATGGTGAGCTCGGCGGACCAGATGCGCCCACGTCGGCGGCACCGGTTCGGGGGAGAAGCGCACAGCGGTTCCGGGCCGCCGGCTCGTGGCACGACAACCCGGGGTTTGCGGCCGCCCCTGCGTCACCGGCCGGACGACCGGCCCGGGCCGTCCCGCCGTCGGCCGTCGCCCCGTTGTCCGCGCGTCCTGCGCCCGGGCAGCCTGACGAGGCGTCGCCGGACGTCATCGATCAGGTGGTCGTGCTGCTCTCGGGTCTGCCGGCCGACGAGCGACTGGAGGCGCTCAGCCGGATCCAGAACGTCGTCCTGGATCGGATCGTGCAGGAGCGGATCGAGGGTGCCGGCCGCTCGACGTGACAAACGGGGGGTTCACTGCCGGTGGGAACGTTCACCCAGGCCCTGGGCGCCGTTGAGCCGCAGGTTCGTCACGCTTCCGCGTCGAGCCGGTCGCGCCGTACCGCGTACACGTCGCCGGATCGACCGTCGGGCAGCGCCTGCAGCGCGCTGATCATGGCCGGCGCGTCGCACCACCGCTGGTCCCACCACCGATGGGTCTCCACCCGCGAGCGACGGAACCGGTAGTCGCCGAGGACGGCCAGGCGCTGCACGCAGGCGACCGCGCGCTCGGCGGCGACCGGGATGTACTCGAACGACAGTGCCGGCAGGGGCCGGCTGAGACCGCTCAGCACCTCGTGCTCGAAACCCTCGACGTCGATCTTGCAGAAGCGGGGTTCGCCGTGACGGGCGATCAGCTCGTCCAAGGTGATCATCGGCACCGGCAGCGCCGTGTCCCAGCGCACCCGTCGAAAGCTGGGATCGGTCGACACGTCCTCGATCCAGGTCTCGGCAAAGCTCGAGACGGTCGGCGTGCGGGTGCTCAGGTGCAGGGTGCTCATCCCGGTCGTGGCCGCGATGCCACACGCTTCCAGACGGACGCCTCGATCCCGGCCGTAGAGCAGGCGGAGAACGGTCAGCAGGTCCGGCTGCGGCTCGACCGCGACCACGCGGGCGCCGAGCCGGCGGAAGACCCCGACCCGGTTGCCGACGTGGGCTCCCAGGTCGAAGGCGAGATCACCGGGGGAAAGGAACTGCCCGTAGAAGCGGGTCAGCCGGCGCCGCCGCCAGAACGGTCCGTAGTAGACCGCCAGCGACCGGCCGAGCCCCAGCGTCCGACCCGCGATAGCCGGCGCGGAACGCGGAGCGCGGCCGTCGGCGTACGCGCGCGGCTCGTTCATGATCACGATCCTGTTCCGTCAACGGGGATCAGGACCCACTGCCCGGTCGGGGCTTGCGTGGTCGAGGCCGGGGGCGCAGCCGGCCGCCGGTGGCATGCCTGATCCGGATCGCTCAGCCGACCCAGTCTGATCCTTTCGGCCGCCGGGTCAGGTCGTCAAGGGCGGACTCGCGGCCCGATCGGCGACCGTCCGTCGGCGGAGGCGTCACCGGTTTGTGCGGGCCCTCCGGGGCTGCCGGCTGGCGTCGGTCAGCTGCCGCATCAGCCCCGGATCGCTGTCGAGCTGGGTCTGCAGTCGGACCAGGCCCTGCCGCTGAAGTCGGGCGACGTCCACGGGAGTGAGACCGAGCTGGGTGCCGACCCGGTCCAGCGACCGGGCACTGCTCATGGCGAGCACCACCCGGCACTCCGGTCCGCCGATCAGCTCGCTCACCCGACGCAGCAGCAGCTTGCGCTGCTTGCTCAGTGCCGGGGACCGCACCGGTGCGCTCAGACCCTCCAGGATGCGGCTCAGGGCGACGGAGGAGCGCTCAGCCGGACGAGGACGACGGGCCGGACCGGCGGCGACCTCGCTCATCGTCCGCCTGATCCACCCGTCCAGGTCCAGGGGGCACGACCTCGTGCCGAACGTCTCGGTGAACCGCTCGAGGGTCCACTGGACCAGCACGTCGGGGCCGAGGTCGCTGTCCAGTGAGCCGGCGCGGCGGCGGGCGATGGCGGCGATCTCCTCGAGCGGTGCACCGACGGAGGTGACGACCGAGGTCGCTGCCGACTCGGGTGCGGTGATCGCCGTGCTGGACGACATGGGGGTCCCTTCGGGTGCGGATCTGGGTGACGGTCACAGCCTGACCCAGGGGCCGAACAGAAACCTCAGCGCGACGGCTTGGCGCAGCCGCCGGCCCGTCCTGGCAGCCGTGGCCCGCCCGTCGGTCGCAACGGAATCGTGACCAGAGCAATCCGATCTTGTCCTTGCGCGGGCCATTCAACTCGTGTTTACTCCTGCGCAACACGAGTTGAACGAAGGAGTTCGCCGATGGTGCGCATCATCCTGGACACCGATCTCGCCATGGGTGCTCCCGGCTCGGACGTCGACGACGGCTTCGCCCTCGCCCTGGCGCACGCGGACCCGGACATCTCGATCGAGCTGATCACGACGGTCAACGGCAACACCGACGTCGAGAGCGCCACCATCTTGACCGCGGAGCTCGCCCGTCGGCTCGGGATCGAGGAGATCCCGATCGTCAAGGGAGCCGCGGCCGCGTTCACCCATCCCGAGATCAAGCGCACCCCCGCGCCCCACGTGGCCGCCCTGGCCGACTCGCTGCCCCCACCGACGCCCGGCTACGCCGCGGTCGAGATCGCCCGTCACGTGTTGGCCAACCCGGGCGAGATCACGGTCGTGGCCATCGGTCCGCTGACCAACGTCGCCGGTGCCCTGATGCTGGATCCGGCGGTCGCCGCCGCGATCAAGGAGATCGTGATCATGGGTGGGATCTTCCTCAAACCCATGCCGGACTGGGGGATATCCGGTGAGTTCAACGTCTGGGTGGATCCCGAAGCCGCTGCCGCGGTGCTGCGGTCGGGAGTGCCGCAGCGCTGGGTCGGGTTGGACGTCACCCTGCAGGTACGCCTCACCCGGGACCACGCTCGCCAGATGCAGGCGGCGACGACCCCGTTCGCCCCGTTCGCCGGCGAGGCCACACTCGGCTGGATCGACCACCTCGAGCAGCAGCACCCGGGCGACCCCTCCGAAGCGGACTCCTGCGCCATGCACGATCCCCTCGCGGTGGCGGTGCTCACCCGGCCGGACCTGGTCGAGTTCAAGGAGGCCTCCGTCTCCATCGGCACCGGGGATGGCGACGACCGCGGCGTGATGGTCACCGATCTGCTCGAGTCCACCGATCCGCCACCCGCCAACTGTCGCGTTGCCGCCTCCGTCGATGCCGACGCCTTCATCACCCACTTCCTGGGCCATCTCACCGGCCTCTGAGCCGAACGCCTCCCGCCGTACTCGAGAACGGATCTGTCCATGACCTCGTCCAACCCCTTCAGCAGGCGTCAGCTGCTCGGCGGCCTGGCCGCCCTCACCGTGGGCGGCGTGCTGGCTTCGGCCGGCTGCTCGTCGAGCGGTGACACCCCGCCCACCTCTGGCTCCTCCGGCTGGTCGCTGCCCAGCACCGACCCGACGGCCACCATCAAGGTGCTGAGCATCCTCGACCTCAAGACCGCCAACATGCAGCCGGTGATCGACGCGTTCGAGAAGGCGCACCCCACCATCAAGATCGACTACCAGAGCGTGCCGTTCGACTCCCTGAACAGCACGCTGGACTCGCGGATCGCCAACAAGGGCGGCGATCCCGACGTCTACTGGGCCGATCAGCCACGCGTCTCGGCGCTGGCGGCCCGCGGTGAGGCGGAGGATCTGACCTCGGTCTTCGCGAGCACCAAGGACGCGTTCGATCCCACCGCTTACGACGCCGGCGTCTACCAGGACAAGCTGTGGGCGCTGCCGATCGCCAACTCCACCCAGCTGCTCTACTACAACAAGACCCTGCTGAAGAAGGCCGGACTGACCGATCCCTCCCCGTCCACCGACCAGCGGATGACCTGGGAGCAGCTGACCGCCGACGCCACGAAGGCCAAGGCGGCCGGTGCCAAGTACGGGTTCTTGTTCGGCCAGTTCGACCGCTACTACCAGCTCGAGCCGCTGCCGGTGCAGCTCGGCGGTTCGGTGGGCGCCACCGGGGACGGGAACCTGACCCCCGACTTCACCTCCGAGGCATGGGTGAAGGCGTTCACCTGGTATCGCAGCCTGTTCGAGGACGGCGTCTCCCCGCGCGGGATGAAGTCGGAGCAGACGGATCCGGCGTTCCTGGCCGGCCAGGCGGCGTACATGGTCGAGGGTCCCTGGCTGCTGCCTCAGCTCCAGGCATCCAAGGTGGACTGGGGGGTGGCGCCCCAGCCCGTGTTCGAGGGCGGCAAACCGGCCACCCCGACCGGCTCCTGGTCCCTCGGCATGAACCCGTTCAGCAAGCAGAAGGACGCCGCGGCGGTCTTCTTGAACTGGATGACAGTGGTGGACGGCGGCGGCTACATCAAGTACCGCTCCGATCCGGAGCTGGCGGCCAGCCTGGAGGGCAAGAAGATCTACTTCCAGAAGGAGGTGTTCGCCTCCCCGGAAGGCAAGAACGCGGCCGGCATCATCGACTTCGAGAGCTCCAACACCGCCGTCAACCGGGTGCCCACGATCGGCTACATCGAGTTCGAGACCATCCTGAACCAAGCCTTCGCCGACATCAGGAACGGTGCTGATCCCAAGACCGCGCTGGACAAGGCCTCCTCCGAGCTGACCACGGCCTGGCAGAAGTACCGGTAGTGCCCACCGGTACGACGTCGGTACGGTCGGTCGTCCCCCGGAGACGGTCGACCGTCCGACGCCGCGAGCTGTTCTGGGCCGTGGTGTTCCTGCTCCCGGCTGTCGCGGCTCTGGTCGGGCTGCGCATCGCCCCGACGGTCGGTGCCATCATCGACAGCCTCTACAAGGCCTTCCCCGGTGGCATCATCCCGGCGACCTTCGCCGGCCTGCACAACTACCAGAGCCTGTTCGCCGACCCCAACTTCGTCGCCACCATCGTCCGCACGCTCGTCTTCAACCTGATCATCAACCCGGTGCAGATCGGCATCGCGCTGGTCGTGGCGGTGCTGTTCGTCCAGCGCATCCCCCTGGTCGGCCTGTGGCGGACGATGCTGTTCATCCCGGTCACCATCCCGATCGTCGGATCCTGCATCGCCTGGGGAGCGGCGCTCAGCCCCGACGGTCCGGTGAACGGCCTGATCACCGCGCTCGGGGGCAGCCCGCAGCCCTTCTTCACCTCACCGAACCAGGCCCTGGCCTGCATCATCGTGCTCGCCTCCTGGATCGGCATCGGCTACTGGATGCTGTTTCTCATCGCCGGCCTGCAGGCGATCCCGGACGAGCTGTACGACGCCGCCCGGGTCGACCAGGCGGGTCCGGTGCGGACCTTCTTCGCGATCACCCTGCCGCTGCTGCGGAGGCCGCTGCTGTTCGTCCTGGTCGCCGACACGGTGGCCAACTTCGTCCTCTTCGTCCCGGTCCAGCTGCTGACCCAGGGTGGCCCCCAGAGCAGCACCACCCTGCTGATGTTCGACGCCTGGCGCACCACCTACGGCTACGGCAGCCGCAACCTGGGCGCGGCCGAGGTCGTCATCCTCACCGCGATCATGCTCGTCTTCGTGCTGCTCCAGTTCCGGCTGCTGCGCGAGGAGGGAGACCGGTGACGCTCACCCAACAGGGCGTCGCCACGCCCGGGGCCGCCCCCGGGAACGCCCAGCCGGCCCGCCAGCACCAACGGTCATCCGGCGCCACCGTCGTGCTGACCGTGATCGCCGTCGTCATGGGCACGGCGTTCGTGCTGCCCGCGATCTGGATCCTGATCGGCTCGTTCCGCCCGAACCTCGAGATCTTGACGACGATGTCGCCGCTGAGCTGGCACACGATCATCCCGACCGAGGTCACGCTGGAGAACTACCGTCGGCTGCTGTTCGACTCCGGGTTCTCCCGGGCCCTGATCAACAGCTTCGTCGTCTGCCTGGTGTCGGTGCTGGCCGGTCTGCTGATGTCGGCCATGGCCGCGTACGCGCTGTCGGTGTTCCGCTTCCCGGGCCGCAACGTGGTCTTCGCGGTGATCGTGATCAGCTTCATGATCCCGTTCGAGGCGATCGCGATCCCGCTGGCGCAGCAGTTCACCGGTTGGGGTCTCGGCAACACCTACGTCGGCTTGATCCTGCCGGGCATCGGCAACGGCCTCGCGATCTTCAACCTCCGCCAGTACTTCCTCGGCATCCCGACCTCCTACCGGGAAGCGGCGATGCTGGACGGGGCCTCCGAGCCCAGGATCCTGTTCTCGCTCTACCTGCGGCTGAGCGGTCCGGCGCTGACCAACTCGGCCCTGTTGATCTTCCTCGGTCAGTGGACGGCGTACCTGTGGCCGCTGCTGATCGTCAGCGACAACGATCTCCAGCTGGCGCCGGTCGCCCTGGCCGGCACCTTCGGCGAGCACGCGGCCGACTACGGCCAGAACTTCGCCGGCACCATCCTGCTGGCGTTGGTCCCAGCGCTCAGCATGTTCGTCCTGCAGCGGTTCTTCGGCCGTCTGTCGATCGGAAGCGGGGAGAAGTGAGCGCCTACCAACCGACGGTCGCCGGCATCATCGTGGTCGGATCCGCCAACCAGGACTACATCGTCAGCGTCGCGGTGCCGCCGGGGCCCGGCGAGACCGTGCTGGCCACCAGCCTGCTCAAGCAACCGGGGGGCAAGGGGGCCAACCAGGCGGTCGCGGCCGCCCGGCTGCGCGGCAACGTCAGCTTCGTCGGCTCCGTCGGCGACGACGCGGACGGCGCGCAGCTGATCCGCGAGCTGCGTTCGGAGGGCGTCGACACCACCAACGTCGAGATCATCAGCCGCGGTCGGACCGGCCTGGCCCTGGTGTCGGTGTACGAGTCGGGCGAGAACTCGATCACGGTGGTCCCGGGCACGAACTTCTCCCTGACCGCCGACCGGGTCCGTCGCAGCGTGGCGCGGATCGCCGCCGAGACGGGAGCCGCCATCCTGGTCGCCCAGGCGGAGGTGCTGCCCGAGATCATCGCGGCGGCCATCACGGCGGCGGCGGACGCCGGCGTACGCGCGATCTTGAACCTGGCGCCGTACACGCCGATCGGTGACGACGTGCTCGCCCGGTGCGATCCCCTGGTGGTGAACGAAGCCGAGGCCACCGGCCTGCTGGGCTGGGAGGTGCGGGGCGCCGGTAGCGCGCGACAGGCGGTCCGCGAGCTCCGGGAGCGCGCGCGCTCGGTGGTGGTGACCGTCGGTGCCGAAGGTGCCTACTGGATCGACGCCGGCGGCGAGGGGCACATCCCGGCGCCGCGTCCGGCGGCCGTGGTGGACACCACGGGAGCCGGCGACGCGTTCGTGGGTGCGCTGGCGGTCCAGCTCGCCGGGGGCTCGTCGGTGGAGGAGGCGGTGGCGGTGGGAGTCCGGGCCGGCACCTTCGCCGTGCAGAGCCCGGGTGCCCAGTCCTCCTACCCCTCGCCCAGAGACATCGGCCTGGAACCGGCGGACACCGTGGCCCCGGTGTCGTGATCGTCGCCGCGGCGAGCGGCATGCGAGGCTCGGCCCATGGCTGTCACGCGCTCTGACGTCGCCCGGGCCGCCGGCGTCTCACCGGCCGTGGTCAGCTACGTGCTGAACAACGGTCCGCGCCCGGTGGCGGTGGCCACCCGGGCCCGGGTGCTGGATGCGGTGGCCCGGCTGGACTACCGCCCGAACGCGATCGCCAGCGCACTGCGGGGCGGGAGCACCCAGACCGTCGGTGTGCTGACCCCCAACCGCAGCAACCCGTTCTTCGGCGAGCTCGCCGAGGCGGTCGAGCAGACGCTCGGCCAGCAGGGCTACCTCGCCCTGACCGGCAGCACGTACGGGAACAGCGGCATCGCCGAGCGGCTGCTGCGGACCTTCGTCGACCGCAAGGTGGACGGGATCATCGTGGCCCCGGGGGTGTCGGTCGTGAACGCGACCCTCGAGGTCGTCGAGCAACCCCTGGTGATCTTGGAGAGACTGACCAACCACGGGCCGTTCTCCACTGTCTGCACCGACGACCTGGCCGACGCGGGCACGACCGTCGACCACCTGCAGGTGCACGGCCATGAGCACATCGGCTGCATCAGCGGCCCTCCCCACACCTCGACCGAGGCCCTCCGGCTGCAGGGCTGGCGCGAGGCCCAGCAGCGTGCCGGTCTGCCGTACGGCGACGGGTTGGTCGCCTACGGTGAGGTCAGCGAGGAGGGCGGATACCAGGCGGCGTCGACGCTGCTGAGCGAGCACGGACGACCCTGGGCGGTGTACGGGCGGGCCCCGACGGCCCTGTTCGTCGCCTCCGACGTGCAGGCCATCGGTGCGCTGTCGGCGTGCTGGGAGCTGGGCCTGCGGGTGCCGACCGACATCGCGATCGCGTCGATGGGCGGCACCCGGGCGGCGCGCTACGCGATCCCGGCCCTGACCACCATGCGCCAGGACGTCGAGTTTCTCGCCACCACGGCGTGCGACCGGCTGCTGACCGACATCCGGCAGCCCGGGAGCGCCCCGTCCCACGTCGAGCTGACCGGGAATCTCGTGATCGGTCGCACCTGCGGGTGCTGAGCCCGGCGGCGACCCCCGCTGTCAGCGCCGACCGCGGGTCCGCGACTTGAGGGCGGCGTCGGCCGAGCTCAGCTTCGCCGCGCGGGCCACGTCACCGTACGCGGCTTCGTGGGCGAGCCGATCGATCAGCCGGAGCTCGTCCCTCAGCTCCGCCGCCAGCGGAGCCGGCGCTCCGGACCCGGCCGTCCGCAGCACGGCGCGTGCCCGGCCCAGGGCCGCGGCGGCGGCCTGCGGGTCACCGGCGGACAGCGCGGACGAGGCGGCGCGCTTGGCCTGCTGCGCCCGCTGGAAGGCCGCCTCGGTCCGCACCACGGGATCGGGGATCCGACCGGCTGCCTGATCACCCGGCACGACGTTGACGTAGAGCGGCAGGGTGACGGTCTGCTGCTCCAGGGTCGAGACCGCCAGGTACCCCAGCTCCAGGGTGGCGACCTCGGCCAGCCCCAGAGCGGGAACGCCCGGCACCTCGAACGTCATGATCAGCTTCCGGGTCTCACCGGCGTAGAACGAACCCAGCTCGATCATGATCCCGTCCGCCAGCGCGACCACGGAGAGGTCGTTGATCACCCGGACCGCCTTGACCTGCGGCGACATCCGCACCTGCAGGGAACCGGCCTGGGCGACCAGCGCGAGCAGCCCGTCGACTTCGCCGGCGATCAGCTTCCCCGCCTCGTCGGCGGTCTCGGCGAAGTGCTCGTTGCCGGCACCGCCCGAGGCGATGGCCGACAGCAGACGCTCGTCGTAGCCGAGTCCCATGCCCAGGGTCGAGGTGGTGATCTTGTCCGTCTGAGCGTTGCGGGCCAGACCTCCGACCTGGGTGGGATCGGTGATCCCGGCGTTGGCGTGCCCGTCACTGATCAGCAGCACGGTGGCTCCCCGTCCGGCGGCGACGCGCCGGGCCTCCTGCAGTCCACGCAGGTAGCCGCCCGACAGATCGGTCGAGCCGCCGGCACGGACCCGGGCGATCGACTCTTTGACCGCGGCCTTGTCGGTCAACGGACCGGCCGGGACCACGACGGCGGTGTGCTGGTCGAAGGTGACCAGACCGAACCGGTCGTGCGGGTCGAGCTGGTCGATCAGGGTGGTCAGGGCGACCTTGGCCTGTTCCAGGCGGGGACCGGCCATCGACCCGCTGCGGTCGAGCACGACCACCAGCGTGCTCGGGGTGCGCGTCGCGTCGGTCGGCTGCTCCGGAGCGGTCAGCTCGACCAGCACGGAGAGCTGGTCGTCGGTCTCGTGGGCGAGGACATCCAGGTCGAGCTGGGCGGAGAGGTGCATGGTGGTCGTCCTGTCTGCCGCTGACGCGGCGTTCGGCCCGCTGAACGGGAGCTGCTCAGAGAATAGCGCTATCAGCATAATGCTCCAAGAACAACGGTGGGCCGGGTCGGCGGTGCCCGCTTCAGGTGCGCTCGGGCGAGTCCGCCAACAGCGTGGTGATCTCCGCCGCCTCCGCGGCCGGCAACGGTCCCAGCGCCAGGGCCGAGGCGTTCTCCTCGGCCTGCTCGACGGTCCGTATCCCGGGCAGCGGGATGATCGCCGGGTCGACGGTCCACAGGTAGCCCAGCGCTCCCTGCACCAGGGTCCGTCCGCCCACGGTGAGCAGCTCCCGGACCGAGGCCAGCCGGGCCAACCAGTCGGCCATCGCCTCGTCGTCGAAGTAGTTCCACCACGGGGTGTCCAGCCGGACGTCACCGGGCGCCGGCCGGTGTTCGGCGGAGTAGCGGCCACCGAGCAGACCCATGGCCAGCGGCGAGCGGGCCAGCACCGACAACCCGGCGGCGCGGGCGAGGTCCAGCACCGAGGACGACCAGCCGAACACGTTGATCTGCGTCTGCACGGTCAGGCAGTGCGGGGAGCGGGTGAACACCTCGATCACCTCGGGTGTGTCCTGGGCGGTGCCGAACCAGCGGATCTTGCCCTCGTCGACGAGCTCCTCCAGCACCGCGACCACGCCTTCGGCACCGGTGGCACCGTCGGCGCCGCCGTGCAGCTGCAGCACGTCGAGACGGTCCCGTCCCAACCGTCGCAGGCTGTCGTCGCACTGCCGGCGCACGGCGGCCGGCGAGACGTCCTCGCCACCGCCGGTGCGGGTGGCCTCGTCGACGACCAGGCCGAACTTGGTGGCCACCACGATCTCGTCCCGGATCGCGCCGGGCAGCTCGGCCAGGGCGCGGCCGATGACCCGTTCGGAGTGACCGGTGCCGTACGCGCTGGCCGTGTCGACGAACCGGACGCCGTGGTCGACCACCGCGTGCAGCGCGGCGACGCTGACGTCGTCGTCGACGTCCCCCCAACCGGCGTCCCGGCCGTTGAAGGTCCAGGGCCCGCCGAGGGCCCAGGTGCCGACGCCGAGGGCCGACACCTCCGGGCCGTGCGGACCGAGCTGATGAGTGGGGGAGAACGCGTGGGTGATCATGTCGTTGTTCCTTCCTGGCTTGACGCAGTGGATCCGGCGGAACCGTGCTCGAGGCGCTCCGGCGCGGCCAGCTGTGGGCCGGTCCCGGGCCAGCCCGGTGGTGGTGGCGGCGACGGTCGACCCGCTTCGTTGGCGGTGTAGGCGGTGATCTTCCAGTCGATCACCGCCAGGTCGGACTGCAGCTGCTCCAGCTGCCCGGCGACGCGGTCCCGGTGACGGCGCAGCAGCTCGATCCGGCCGGCCCGGTCGCGATCGGCTCGCACCCGGGCCACGAAGGCCCGGACCTCGTCGACCGGCATCCCGGTGCGCCGGAGTCGTACGACGACATCGAGCAGACCGAGGGACAGCTCGTCGAAGACGCGGTGGCCGCCGGCGGTGCGGGGCAGGTCGCCCAGCAGACCGCTGCGGTCGTAGAACCGGAGGGTCTCGATCGGGATGCCGGTGCGCTGGGACACCTCGCCGATCGATGAGGTCGAGGCGTTCGACGGGGCGCTGGTGGTGGTGTTCGGGTCGGGCACGGGAACCACTCTGCAACCTGGAGTGGACTCCAGGTCAAGCCCGTTCCCGGACGCCTTGCCGGACGCCCGGTGCCCGATCGGGCCGTCGAGGGGGCACACACCCTTCCCGATGGGGTGCCGAGACGGGTCGACGGTTGCCGGATGGTGCCGATGCCGTCGACCATGACCTCAGGTGTCGGTCAGAGGTGCCAGGAAGGACCGTGCATGCGCGAGCTGGCGCAGTCTCCCGAGGCCGCTGCCCGGCGGGCGGCGACCTCCGCCCCGGCGACACCGGAGGCCGTGGTGGCCCGGCTCGACCTGCCCGCGGCAGCGCTCAACCCGGTGCTGGTCTCCCGGCTGTCCGTGCTGGCGGGCAACCGAGCCGTCAGTGGTCTGTTGCGTAGACCGTCCATGACGGTCCAACGAGACGGCACGCCGGCCGGCACGGGCGCTCCGGCCACACCCGCGCCGCGACACACCTGGGTGTTCATCATGGGCGCGGACCCACCCGGGTCGAAGAACCCGTTCTACGCCCAGGCCAAGGCCTACTACGACGGCCAGTACGGATCGGCGGCCAACTCCCACGTGCTGACCGTCAGCACGTTGCAGGAGGTGATGAGCACCGTCAACGCGGACGGCAACCCGGTCGGGCTGCTGATCGTGGTGTCCCACGGACACCCCGACGGGCGGCTGATGTTCGACCTCGGTGTGACGCCGGAGGCGCCACCGAACACCACCCTGCCGGTGACCGCCGCCGGCGGCACCCCGACGCAGTACGACACGGCCAAGGCCGCGGTGAGCCAGGGCAAGCTGTCAACGCCGGGGGAGAAGGTGATCGACGCCCAGACCAAGATCGTCATCAAGGGCTGCAACATCGGCCGGAGCCCTCGGATGGTCGCCGTCCTCAAGGAGGCGTTCGGCGGGCGGGCGGGCGTCACCGCGTCCACCCACGCGCAGCAGTTCGGCGGCGGGCAGGAGCACCTGGCCGAGTACTACGTGGAGAAGCCCGGATCGGTGACGCTCGGACCGGCCGCCCTCGGCAAGGAGTTCGAGGCCAAGTACGGCAGCCACGTGCCCAACATGGACACCAAGGCCTGGGCGGGGGTGGCGGGGAAGGTCACCCCCGAGGCCGACACCGTCGAGTTCGAGGCGTACCGCGGCATCGTGCCCGACGCCACCGACGCGGGCTTCAAGGCCGGATTCTCGGCCCAGGTGGCCGAGCTCACCCAGCAGGGCGCGACCTCCATCCTCTTCATCAAGCGCACCGTCAACGGCACCATGTACGACTACGAGTACGGGGCCAAGAAGCTCGTCGGTGGGTCTGCCCAGGCGGTCACCGGCGCGATCTCGGTGGAGATGCCGCCGGACGACGCGACCGCGATCAAGGCCGCCCAGGACGCATCGGGTCGGCCGGGCGCCTACACGTTCACGGCCAAGAGAGCCAAGCAGGGCAAGGAGACCGTGGTCACGGTGACGTCGAAGCGGACAGAGTGGAAGCTCAAGCACGTGGTGATCAAGGACAAGAGCGGCGCTCCGATCGCGCCGCCGGCCGATACCGACGCCTTCTGGTACACCAAGGAGGCCGCCACCGCGCCGGCTGCTCCGGCGACGCCGTGAGCTCCCCGGATCCGCGGCCAGACGCCCGGGCCGGGCCACACCTACAGCTGGCCGATGCCGGCCCCGAGGATCACCACACCGATCAGGCCCATCAGCAGTGCGGTGACCAGCCGGCCGTGCTGCTCCAGCCACTGCTGGGCGCTGACCAACCGGGGCTGCATCAGCTCGGGCATGGCGATGGTGGAGATGATCGGGACGGCCACCGTGCTGGCTGAGATCACCACGTAGAAGGCGACAGCGGTCACCGCGTTACCGGCCGACATCCCCGCCGCGCCTCCGATGGCGAGGCCGGCCGCCACCCCGAGCAGCAGACCCTTGGGGCGGAAGTTCAGGATGACAGCGAGTCCGAAGGACGGTCTCGGGCCGAAGGATTTGACCGCGCTCAACCACTTGGGGACCTGGGCACGTGGAGGGACGACGGACCGCTCGGATGCCGGAGACGATGCCGAGGACCATCAGGGCGCCGCCGATGACGATCTCGGCGATCCCGAACGCGGACTCCTGGGTCCGCAGCGACGTGATCGGGAGGGCCTCGGCGCAGAAGGCAGCCCCCGACACCACGAGCGTCAGTCCGGCGACCCAGCCGATCAGGAAGGCGGCGCCGGAGATGTTCCGCTGTGGCGACAGCAGGATCAAGATCGTGGCGGTGATCGGGACCGAGCTGAAGGCGACCGCGACCGCGATGGGCAGCAGCTGCCCAAGGGCCGACAGCACAGTTCAGCTCCTAGGGAGGTGTCACGGTTCAGAGGGCGCCATCCTAACGACTGGCGACGCCTTCACTGACCTCGGCGCGAGGGTCGTCGGTGGCTTCCTCGACGCCGGCACCCGAGGCGGCAGCGGCGCCCACCAGCCACGTTCCGGACGCCTGGGTGGCCGGGAAGGCACTGAGGTGCGAAACTCACCCGGAGTCCCTACCGGCGGGAGGAGGATCGATGGCGCGGACGGCTGGACGCGATCAGCTGAGGCCGATGGAGCGGCTGATCCGGATCCTGATCTGCCTGGCCGACGGTGATCGTCGCGGTGTGCCCATCGGTCGACTGCTGCGGATGGCCGACCTCACCGAGGACACCGACGCCACCCGGGCCCAGCTGCGTCGGGACCTGGCGATCCTGCGGCAGGGCGGCTGGGACATCCGCAACGTGGCCGGCGAGGGTGAGGACGGCCGGTATGTCCTGCACGCTCAGGACAACACGCTCGCTCTGCTGTTGACCCCGGGCGAGCTCGCAGCGCTGCGCGAGGTCTGGACCGCGGCCAGCGTGGACCACGCGAAGCCACCGCCCTTTCTGGGTCGGCTGCACCACGCCGTACGCGACCGCAGTCTGACGTCGTTCGGCTACGACGGACGCCGCCGCGTCGTGCACCCCGACGCGCTCTACGCGACCGGTTCGGGCTGGGTGCTGCTGGCCCGGGAGGACGAAGCGGATCCGCCGAAGGAGTTCGTGTCCGCATGGATCCACGACCTCTGGGTCGACCAGCCCGGCACCGCGAGTCCCGTGCCGGAGCTGCCGGCCGAACGGCTCGACCCGATGCGATGGCATCTCGACCCGCCGATGCGGGTCCGGCTGGCCGTGCCGACCCCCTTCGTCGAGGACGTCCTGGCCCTGCTGCCGAGGTCGGCGATCGTGCCGACGGGAGGCGATGAGCGGGATCCGGACGAGACACTGGTCGACCTGATCGTGACGAACCAGGCGACCTTCCATTCTCGGCTCTATGCCCTGGGCCTACGGGCGCGGGTGCTCGAGCCGGCGTCGCTGGTCGAGGAGATCGTGACGAACCTGCGCGCCGTGGCCGGGACCGGGTCGTGAGGGGGATCGATGGCGATCTACGGTGACCGGGTCGCGCTGCTGCCCCAGCTGCTGCAGATCCTGCACTACCACCCCGACGGCATGCGGTTCTCCGACCTGGCGCACGAGGTCGGCCGGAGTGAGGCCGACATCCGGGAGACGTTGCGGGTCTATCACCTGACCGATCTGGCGCACTACCTGCCGAACCTGGTGGCGCGGCCCGACGTGCTCGAGTTCCTGGGCGACGATCCCGAGGACGACGGGGACCCGTCCACGGCGACGCAGGTGAGACTCAGAGGGTCCGCTTTCGGCGAGGAGCTGGGGGTGGCCCACGTGAAGCTGGAGGACCTGGCCCGGCTCTATCGGGTGGCCAGCGATGCGCTGGCACTGCAACCGGAGGACCGGGTGCTGGCGTCGGCGGTCGGCAAGCTGGCAGATGGTGTGCTGCCTGGCTTCCGGATCATCGAACCCGAACCGTGGTCCAGGCTGGGGGAGCTGCGGGCCGCGATCGGAGGACGTCGACGACTCGCGATCACGTACGCCCGTGCCTGGTCCCCGGTGATCGAGGATCTCGTGATCGAACCGCACCTGCTGATCAGGACCCGTCGTGGCTGGGAGCTGGACGCGAGTCCCGGCGACGCCCGCAGTGCGTTGCGGACCTACCTGCTGGCCAACATCCGTTCCATGTCGGTGCTGTCGGAGACCTTCGAGGTGCCGGACGACCTGACTGCCCTGATCACCAAGCACCGCACCGAGCTGGTCGTGATCATGGACGTGCCGCCCAGCGCGCGCTGGGCGGTGGACAAGTACGCGGAACGGGTCGAGCTGGTCGAGGACCGGGCGGAGCTGACCCGCCTGACGGTGCGTCTGCTGCGGCCGTACCGGCTCCGGGTGGGATTGATGCTGGTCGCCGGTGGACCGTCGGCCAGGGTCGTCGAACCGGAGGAGCTGCGCGAGGTCGGGGTCGAGGCAGCCCGGATGATCTTGCGGTCGTACGAGGTGTCCGAGGAACGCGCGTGACACGTGCGGATCCCACCGTCACGGCGATCGACCTGGTCGACCTGCCCACCCGCTATCCGCGCACCGTCGGCCGGAACGCGCGGTTGGCCAGCCACGGCAGCGGGGGTACGTCGACGGTCGCGATCCTCCGCACGGACACGTCCCAGGTGGGCTGGGGGTTGGTCGAGGGCAGGCGTGCCGGGGACTGGAGGGAGACGATCATCGGCCGGCCGCTGTCGGAGCTGATCGACCCCGACTCCGGGCTCCGGGACGACGCGCACGGCTTCCTGGACGTACCGCTGCACGACCTGCTCGGTCAGGTGCTCGACCTGCCGGTGCACGCGATCCTCGGGGGGAGCGGCGACACCACTGTCGAGGTGTACGACGGGGCGATCTACTTCGACGATCTCGATCCGGCCTCGGAATCCGCGGGGGATCGACGTCCTGCTGGACGAGTGCCGCGCCGATGAGGCCCTGGGCTACCGCGGCTTCAAGCTCAAGATCGGCCGGGGACACCGGTGGCTGGGTCGGGCGGAGGGTGACCGCCGTGACATCGAGGTCACCCGCGCAGTCCGCGCCGCGTTCCCGACGGCGACCATCCTGGTGGACGCCAACGACGGCTACGACGTCGAGGGCATCTGCGGCTACCTGGACGCCGTCGCCGACGTCGGTCTGTACTGGCTGGAGGAGCCGTTCCCCGACGACGCCGACGATCTCGCCGCCTTGCGCCGCCATCTCGATGCGGTCAGTCCGGCGACCATGATCGCTGACGGCGAGTTCGATCCCGACCTGGCAGTCCTGCTGCCGATCGCCGAGCGGCACCACCTGGACGTGCTGCTGATGGACGTCATGTCGTTCGGACTCACTCCGTGGCGCCGGATCATGCCGACCCTGGTCGAGCTCGGGGTGTCGGCCTCACCCCACGCGTGGGGCCGGCCGCTGAAGACGATCTACGCCGCGCACCTGGCGGCCGGGCTCGGCAACGTCGAGATCGTCGAGGGCGTGCCGGGCAGCACCGACGGTGTGGACACCTCGGCGCACGTCTTCGCCGACGGGCGGCTGACGCTCGCCGACCGGCCCGGGTTCGGGCTGTCGGTGCCGCGGCCGTGACAGGCGGGGGCCGGGCCGGCGATGATCGTCAGCCGTTGCCGAGGGAGATCGTCTGGCCCTCGATGGTCTTGACGATCCGGCGGATCGGACCGAGTCCACGCAGATCGAAGTGCATGATGTCGCGGCCCGAGCCGACTGTGTCGTCGCCGAGCCAGGTCAGCCCGCCACCGGCGGAGCTGGTCAGCGCGGAGACCAGCCGACGGTCCAGGTGCAGGAAGCCGGTCTCGGGCTGGTTCCAGCTCTTGGCGGACTCTTGTGCGTCCAAGGTCCGACGGTCGGCCTTGATCTGCTGGACCCAGGCGGTCGCCGTACGGCTGTCCTTGCCCGCCAACGCCGTGATCCTCGCGTCCAGATCCGCCCGACCCGCCGCGGTGGCGAGCGTGAAGTAGGTCGCCAGCGCGTTCGAGGCGGTCTGCAGCTTGTCGTAGCTGGCCATTGCTCGAGCGTCCTTGTCGGCGTTGGTCGGACGGGTGTGGAAGTCGGCCTCCGCCGGCGTCGTGCCCTCGACGAACAGCTGGGCCCGACCGATCACGTCCGAGATCGCCTTGCTGCGCGCCGGATTCTCCACGTAACCTCGCGTTCGTCGCCGACGGGTTCACCAGGTACGGGTTGCGACCGCCGTCGATGTCGATGGCCAGACCGAAGGAGTGCAGGCTCTCGCCGACCTTGCGGAGCGAGTGGGCGCCCCCGAACCAGCCTGCCGCGGGTGGTGTCTCGTTCGCCAGCGCCTGCTCGGCCAGCTTCAGCCGCTCGGCCAGGAGGCGGTGACAGATGATCGAGTGGTTGAGGAACGTGGTGCTGGTGACCTCGGCGAACCAGGCGGCGGTCCCGGTGGTGATGCCGTTGGCCTTGAGGGTCTCCTCCTCGTCGCCCCGCTTGCGCAGCACCATCAGCTTGTCGATCTCGGCGAGTCGCTTCTTCTCGACTGGGGTGAGCTGCTTGGTGGCCTGATCGACGGTCTGGCCCGCCTTCTCGGCCGCCTCGGCGGTCGCGACCCGGGCTTTCCAGGCGTCCTTGATCTGCTGGTACTCCGCCTTCAGCGCCGGTGTGTCACCCACGCTCGGCATGGCGGCGAGCTCGGCGTCGGACATCAGGTGCTCGGCCACCCCCGGCACCGGTCCGGCACGCGTCGCTGTTCCGGTGGGCGTCGGCCCGCCCTGGCCAGGCAGCACCCCGCCGGTGGTCTGCCCGTCGCCGGGCTCGGTACGGCGTTGGACGTCGACGGCCACGATACGGTCGCGTACCGCGGCCGCGACGGCGGCGTTGCCGGCCAGCCGTTGCAGGCGAAGCAGGGGCGGTGGCTCCCCGGCCGCCGTCGGCTCCGACGCCGCCGACCCGGGGGTGGGCGAGCGCCGGATCCTCGCCCGGTCGCGGCTGGTCACGTCGGTCATGGTCACGCCAGCAGGGGTTCTGCACAAGGCGGAACCGGGCTGTCTGCCCGATCGGGCAGCCGAGCTTCGGGCAGCCGAGCTTCGGGCAGCCGGGTCTGAGAGCGACTCAGGCGCGGCGCTCGGGCGGGGCGGTGTCGGTCGTCGACGAGTTGCTCGGCGGCTGGTTGGTGGGCGCATGGTTCGTGGGCGACGGGGCGTGTGGGGCGGACGCGTGCTGCTTGTCCAACCCGTCGGTGGAGAGAGCGCCGAGATCGGGCAGTCCCATGTGCGGCTTCTGCTGCTTCTTCGACCTGCTGACGAGGGCGATGATGACGACGATGGCGATCACGACGATCGCGATGATCAGCACGGTCACACCTGTGCTCATGGACGTTCCTTCCGTCGTTGGAGGTTGTTACTTAGTTCCACTATGCATCGCGGCAGAGTGGGAACCAATGGGTTCGTCGGCTCGCGGCTTCTCGTGATCAGCCACACTGGACACCGTGCCAGACCCTGGGGAGCCAGTCGGGTTCGACGACCGCTACGTCATCCCGTACTACCTGCAGCTGATGGCGTTCAACGCTGCCGTGGCCGACGAGGTCGTGCTGCGGGAGATTCGCATCCGAGCGGGCGAGTTGTCGGTCGACGAGGTACGTCGACTGCTGCTGGATGCTTGGCGGCCCCGGGTGATGGGGGCCTGGTATGCGATCGCTCGTCCACGACCGGAGCTCAGCGACGCCGTCCACGCGTCACTCCGCACCTGTCAGGGTCACTTGACCTCGCCGCCGCTGATCGTCGCCGTCCTGCAGTACGCCCGCGAGGACACACCGGCCGCGCTGGACGCCTACGAGGAGCGGGATCGTCTGCACGGCTGGGGTGCCGCTGGATTGGCGCGCGCCGCAGCTGAGGTGCTCGGGGAGCGTCGGCGGACGACCGTTGCTGTGGGTTCGCCGTCGACCGAGGACGTGGAGACCCTGAGATCCTTGAGACGGACCGCGCAGCTGCTCGGCTCGAGCTGACCGCACTCGCCGGATCCGTGCACCAACTCGAGTCACCACAGCGGGCGGACGGGCGGCAGCTCACCGGCCTCGTCGCTCGTGACGCTGATCAGGTCGGCGCGCAACGCGGCGAGGCGATCTTGGCCGATGACGTCAGCCCAGCGGTCCTCCAGCTCGGTGTAGATCCTTTCTGCGGTTTTCTGAAGATCCCGTCCACGATCGGTCAGCTCGATCGGGCGGACGCGGGCGTCACCGATGGAAGCGCCACGTCGGGCATACCCGGCGTCCACCAGGGCCTCGACGAGCTTGCTGGAGGCCTGCTTGGTCATCCCCATCAGGACTCCGAGCTCACCGCTGGACAGGGGACCTTCTCGCAGCGCGAGCAAGGCGAACCCGTACGCCGGCCGCACGTCGGTCCAGCCGCGACGGGCGAGCTCGCGCGTGCAGGTCGGTGATCAGCTGCCGGTACGCGATCGCGAACAGTCGCGCGAGCGGCGGCTGCGCCTCGTCGGCGGCCTGGCTCACTGGGCCCACGGCGGGGTGAACTGCGTGCCGTCGTCGAGGCGGGCCTGTCCGCCGACCGGTAGGCAGCACAACAGCTCGAGCGGCTCATCGGCGGCGTTCGCCAGCCGGAACGGCACTCCCGGCGGCACGACGATGGCGTCGCCGGCCTGGGCCGTCGCCCGGGCGGCGTCGATGGTCACGTCGGCGGACCCGCTGAGCACGACGAAGATCTCTTCGCGCGTGAGGGCGTGCGGGGTCGGTTTGGTGCCCGGCGCGATCGCCACCCGCCAGATGGCAGTCTCGGCGGTGCTGCCGCGGCTCGGGGTCGCCAGCGACGTGAAGCTGGTGCCCTCGAGCCTGTGGGTGGGCTCGGTGGGCGCATGGATGACGGGCATGGATCCTCCTGCGGGCGGAAAGGTCGTAATGGTCAACTGTGTTGACCATCATGGATCACAAGGTCTAGATCGTCAACTGGGTTGACGAACGAGAATGGGACGATGCCGGACATCGCCATCGAGTCCATCGATCCGACCGGCGCCGAAGCCGTCGCCTGGAGTGCGGCACTGTGGGGCGAGATCCAGCGTCGCTACCACTTCGTCGCGCCCGACCCGTACGACGCCACCAGCTTCACCCCCCCGGGTTCAGCCTTCTGGGTGGCACGCATCGAGGGCCAAGCGGCCGGCAGCATCGCCTGGCGCGATCGGCAGGCAGCACGACGGCCGAGCTCGACGTCCTTTACGGCGACGGGCCGGTCGTGATCAGACGAGGGGCGACCCGGCTCCCGGGCCCGGTTGGTTCCTGGCCGTCAGCCCCTGCCAGCCGATGACGTCGTGCACCGCGATACCCCGACAGTCTGGTTCGTCGGCCAGCGCCGTGGCCAGCAAGGTCATTTCTCGGCGGAGGACGTGGATGCCGTCGTCGGCGAAGGTCGTGTGCGGCTCGCGCGTAGGCAGTGTCTCCACCGCGATCCGGTAGGCACGCGTGGCCGCGGTGGATTGCCGCCGACCAGCTGCGGCAAAGGCGAGGATGTCGGTGGCTCGGTCTCGGTACGCCAAGATCGTCAGTCGATCGGCGGCGTGAGCGATCGGGCCGAAGGCGACCGGGTGATCGATCGCCACCCACGCCGGCAGGTCGACGTCGACTGGTACGCGATCGCCTGACTCGGCACCGACCTGATCTTCCGCAGCCTGCCGCGCGGCCTCGATGGCGAGCGCGATCCCGCCCAGGAGTTCAGCCTCTCGACCACGCCAGCCGCACCGGGTCCACGGCTCGATGTCGAGGTGGATCCCGGCGAACAATCCGGTGGCGACCGCCCGAGTGACCCACGTGCCCGCCAGGTCAGGACTCTCAGCCCAGCCGGGATCTCCGCCGAGACAGCTCAGCGCGAAGCCGGCCGCTCGGAGGGCGGTCGCCGTTGCGACGATCCTCGGGTCGGGTCCCGTCCACGGCACGCCGACGAAGACCTCGCGGACACCCCACGCGCGCAGGAACGTGATCATGGTCGCCGGATGGGCCATCGGCCGCCAGAGCCAGGTGGCTTCCGCTGCTGCCTGAGGCATGTGTGTCAGGTTCCCATGACCGAGACTGGCTGACGATCGGGATGGGGGGGCTGGGGGAGAGCGGAATCTCGACCGTCGGCCTCCAGCCGCTCGTGGGCAGCCCCTGCTTGGTGGCCGCGTGACCGAGTCGGGCCCGGCCACTCGTGACGCGTGGCCGGGCCCTTCGGTTTTGCGTCGCTTGGGTGGCTCAGCCCCTGGCAGCCGCACCCCACGATCCCCCGAGTCGCGAGGTATCGGCTGCACCTGAGCCCTTCCAAGCAACCGGGCCGTCAGCACAACGTGACGCTGTGCGAAACGGTCCCGATCCGAGTCTCGGATCTCCCCAAACCCTCGACTCGTTCCACAGTGTGCGAGGGAGGTCGAACACAACGCCCGTCGACGACCGAAGGGGCCGCTGCCTGGCTACGCGTGGAAGCGGTTCAGCGAGGCCCTTCCGCCGATCTCCGTCAGGTACGCCGGGTCTCCGCACACACCAGCTCATCGGTGGCGCGGCTCATCCCCACGTACAGGCGTTCTCGGTCGAGGTCCTTGCGGCCGCTGCTGTTCACAGCCAGGACCACCGCACGCCGCTCCAGCCCTTTGAAGCCCAGCACGCTGCCGTAGAAGACCTGCTCGGCGTCCCAGTAGGACGCCCAGTACGCGTCCACACCCGCCGCCAGCCGGCTTGCGTGCTCGGGGTGCCGCGTCCCGGTGGTCAGCAGTGCGATGTCCTCGGGTCGCCAACCGGCGTCCAGCAGCACGTCGACCTGGTCGTCGGCCGTACCGATGGCATCCGAGGGTGGGCACGGCACGAGCCGCACCGGCGGGCCGAGCCCACCGCGCGGACGCATGATGCCGGCGGCCAGTCCCTGCAACGACTCGCAGATCGACCGGCTGTTGCGCAGGTTGTGCTCGAGGGTGAACACGGCCACCGACTCGGGCAGCAGGCCCGAGCGCTGGAAGATCCGTTGCGTAGCGGGCCGCCACGCTCGGCGTCCGGCTGCGTCCCTCGACGCAGTGCAGCAGCACGCGTTTGCCCTCCGACCGCAAAGATCTGACGGTCCTGGCTGCGTCGTCGAGCACGAACTCGAGGTGGGGATTGGCCTCTGGACCGGCGTCGATGAGCCAGAATCGGATGTGCTCGACACCGAGGTCTTCGGTTCCCATCCGGCACAGGCTGACCACCGCGTCGTAGCCACCGCGCAGCACCGCGTCGCTGCCCCCGACCAGCAGGCCGTCGTCGTGCGGGTGCACCGTGGCGTGGCCGGTGTCGTAGCCCGCGTTGACCATGATCGCGACCGACGGCCAGGTCCCGGGCCGGGCTCCGCCATGTGCTGTCTCGATCGCCAGCCGGACCAGGTCGTCACTGGGCAGGCCGGGCCAACCGTGCAGGACGCGACGCCAGGCGGCCGGTACCGCTGACGCACCCCACCGGGCCCCCAGAAGGGCACCGGCGATGGCTGCCGTCGTGTCGGTGTCACCGCCTGCGCGGACCGCGAGCTCCAGACCCTCGGCGAGCTGGTGGGCGTCTGCACGGCTGGTGTGCGTGATCGCCCACCAGGCCGTCTGCAGCGCATGCACCACCCACCCGTTGTTGGCGAAGTCGGCAGGGCTGCCGGTCTCGGCAGTGACCTTGAGTGGTCGCCAGAACTCCTCGAAACCGTCACCCAGCGAGGCCAGGAACACCCAGTCACGGTCGATCTGGCCGTCCAGCACGGCACGGGCGATCAGCTCGCACCAGATCTGGCAGGCCTCCGTGGCCCGCTGGTCGGCGTGAGTCAGCCTGCTCACCGCGGCCACCGCGTCGGCCCGCGCAGCCCCGTCGTGCAGATAGGCCAGCGCGACGGGTGCCGTCCGCATCAACGACCCGTTCCCACCCGTACGCCCGGTCAGACCTGCCGCCGTGGCTGCCATCGCGGCCGCGGTCCTGTCCCGGGCGGACAGCACCCGACTGGTCTGGATGCCGATGTCCTTCGGCCCGGATTCGTACCAGCGCACGAAACCGGCGGACACCGCATCCAGGCCGGCCACGCTGCGCAGGTCGGCGCCGGTGGCGGTCACCTCGGCGATCGCCAGCGTCATGGCCGTGTCGTCAGTCCACTCACCCGGCGCGAAGCCTCCCAGACCGCCGCCGATCATGCCGATCGGCTGGTTCGCCGCCGGGTACGTGAACTCGTAGCCGGCGCCGAGGGCGTCTCCGGCCGCGGCGGACAGCAGAACACCGGCGGCCCGGTGGGTCTGCGCAGAAGTGAGTCTGATCATGGATCCTCATCTCGTTCAGAGCTAATTTGAGCAATATTGCGTAAATCGAGATTAGCGCGATCATGCGATAAGTGCAACACAGCGTTTGTCGGTGCCTCCAGCGTCTCGTCCGCCGAGGACTGCCCGGGATCTCGAACAGATTCATCCGGTGCCGAGGGTGCCGGGCGACCTGAGTCACCGAGTTGTGTTCGGGGCCGGACTTACCTTCTTCCCATACCGGATCGACCGACCCGGTTCAGCTTCAGGAGAGAGCATGTCCTCGACATCAGCCCGCGCGCTCGCCGAGCCCCGATGGCTCGAACGGCGGCGCACCCAGCGCGCTGGCCGGCACGATCGCGTCCGCTTTCGCGGACTGCCGTTCGACGTGCACACCCCGTGGACCAGGCAGCTGCACGCGCGCTACCTCGGGTTGGCTCTGGAGGCGCGGCAGCTCGTGTTCGACCGCCGTCTCGCCCTGGAGCAGGAGCGGGACCGCCTGCTGGTGGTGCTTGGTCAGGGTCGCCCCTCGACTCCGGCGGAGCGACCCGCAGAGCCGTCCGAACCACTCGACCGGCACCTGTGGGCGCTGCAGGCCCGTCGTGATGCCGAGGACCTCGAGCGTCACCGTGCGGCGGAGACCCGGTCGAAGACGATCGACGCCGAGCTGAAGCGGCTGGGCGAGCGCGTTGCCCACGTCACGAGCGTGCACGAACAGGCCTATCTGCAACGGATCCACCTGTACAACGGTGCTCGCGCCACCGCTCGATCGGCCGCGGTCGCATCGCAGCCGGTTCCGCCGCTCGAGCTTTCGCCGGTCGTCGCGACCGAGCAGCCCCACCTCTTCCCGTACGCCATCGCCGCCTGAGCGGCCCGAGAATCCGAGTGAGAATGATGTTCACCAAGAAGAAGACCCGCCGGCCGGAGATCACCGAGCTGAGCGTGCACGACGGCGTCCCACCCCGGATGGTGCTGACGTCCGAGTTCGACCTGGACGCACGCACGGCGGCGGCCGAGGAGCAGGCGCGCATCGACGCGGCCAGTGGTGCCTACGACCGGATAGCCATCGAGGCGTTGACCACGCTGCCGTACGAGCAGCAGATCGATGACGAGATCGTCATGCTGCAGCGCAGCGCTGCCGACCGGCTACCGGCTCCGTCCGCCGCTGACCTCGAGCCCATCGGCTCGCTGGGAGAGGCCCGGTCCCGGCGCGGCCGTGAGCAGCAGCTGCTCGACGGCGAGCGGGAGAAGCGGCGTGAGCTCACCCGGGTGCTGAACGGCGAGAAGCTAACGGCCGACGGGGTCGACTGGCACGGTACGGACCCGGCCGCCCCCACCGGGGAGGGCTACTTCCGTACGGTGCTGCGCGGTGAGGTGCTGCGGACCTGGATGATCACGTTCGGCGCGACCGCCCTGCTGCTGTTCGCGGAGACGTACGTGATGATGCGCAACGTCAAGATGTTCATCCGCGGGGAGACCGAGGTCTTCTCGCTCATTCTGGCGCTCGTCCTGGCGTTGATCATGACGGCGTTGCCGCACGCGGTGGGTGCCGCAGTGATCGCCAGTCGCCGAAGCGCCGACGGTATGGAGCGCAAGGACAAGTTGACGATCTTCCTGCTCACCCCGATCTGGGTCTTCATCGGCGTCCTCATCGGTCTGCTGCGTACCCAGGCCGCCGAGCGCCTTGCCCGTTTGGCCGCTGCTGCCGATCAGGACATTCCCCTTGACCAGGTCGACATCTCAGCCGTCTTCCCCTTCTGGATCCACTTCGGGCTCTGGACCTCGATCGCGCTGGGCATCGGTTTCGCCCTGTTCGCCATCAAGTGCTTGACCTACAACCCGTACCGGTCGCAGGCCGTCAAGCTCGACACCGCCATGGCTTTGCGGGAGCGCCGGCTGCGGACCCTCGCCGGCCAGGATGATGCCGACGCCAGGCCGGCAGATGCGTCAGGCCGAGGTGACCGCGACCTTCGATGCCTACCGCCGCATGTACGGCGAAGTGCTCCCCGCCGCTGGCCAGCTGGTCAAGTCCCACTACCGCACGACGCTCACGCGCCTCGTCGGTCGTTCGGACTTCACCACCGCCCTCGCGATCTCCGGCGAGCGCTGAGATGGCCCGACGTAGCTCTCGCCTGAGCCTCGGTGCGCTCGTCGGCGTGGCCGCTCTGGTGGCCGGGATCGGTCTGGCCGGCTGCAGCCACCCGGAGCCGGAGGCGCCGCTCGGCTTGGCCGTGGCGGTCAGCAAGCACGCGAACGGGCCGGCCGTGCCGGTAGCCGAGCTGCAGCAGCTCATTCCGGACCGCCTTCCGGGCGGCTCACGGGTGGTGATCGTCGGGATCGACGGAAGCGCCGACGGAGTGTCGATCTACGACAAGTCGATCAAGAAGGAAGACGACCCCAGCACCGCCGACCCGCTCGCCGCGGAAGAGGCAGCTGCCTCGGTTGCCGGCCGGTTGAAGGGGAAGTATGAGGACGCGGGCGCGAAGGCCGACACGGCCGAGTCCGATCCTTACGCGGCAATCGCCCAAGCCGCTCTCGGCATCCGTGAGGTCGACGGCACCAAGAGGCTGGTGATCATCGACTCCATGCTGTCCACGGCCGGCCTGCTGCAGCTGCAGCACCTCGGTCTGGACGGAGCAGCGGAGGACGTCTGGGGCAGCATCGCCCAGAACGACAACGTGCCAGATCTGACCGGCATCGACGTCGTGGTGGTCGGACTGGGTCAGGTCAGCGCTCCGCAGCAACCCCTGGACGAGTCGCACCGCAAGACGCTGGAGGGCTTGACCCGCTACATCCTCACGCGGGCCAACGCTGCTTCGGTCACCTTCGAGTACCCCTCCTTCGGCGACATTCCCCCGGCGGGGTTGCCGACGGTGACGCCGGTCCCGGTGGTCACTCCGAAGCCGGTGGTCGTAGCCCGACCCAAGGCCGAGAAGTGTGAGCCGTACGTGGTGCCGCAGACCCGGATCCAGTTCGCGGGCGACAGCGCCGAGTTCGTCGACATGAAGCAGGCGGCGGGGGTGGCCAGCGAGGTGGCGGTGGCCCTGCGGAAGTGCCCGGGCAACCTCACGGTGACCGGCACCACCAGCTCGTACGGCACCGAGGAGGGCCGCAAGCGCGTCTCACTCCAGCGCGCGACCGCATTCCGAGTGCTGCTGGCCAAGGCGTTGAAGGTCGATGAGGACGCGATCACGGTCAAGGGTGCCGGGTACGACTTCCCGGAGCGGATCAAGGACGTTCGCAAGGACGGCAGCCTCGACCCGGCGAAGGCTGCGCAGAACCGGACAGTACGGGTGACGGTGTCGGGCGATTGATCTGGCCCTTCCTCTAGACGAGAGTCTGCGTCTCTGCGCGATCCGACTCCGGATCCCACGGGTTCTGTTCGGGGCTCTGCCTACGGTGACGGAGAAACCACCCCCAGGAGACCACTCGTGTCCGCGTTCCAGGAACCACGCTACGACGTCAGTCCGCTGCCCTCGTCGCCTCCGCGACGGATCCGGCGCCGTGTGTGGGTCTGGGCCGGATTCGTCCTGGTCTCGATCCTGATCGGCGCGCTGGCCGGCGCTGGCGGCGTGCTCCTCTTCGGCGGCTTCGCGCTGCTGCTCGTTGCGCTGGTGGCCCTCGTCCGGCCGCGTTGGATCGGCGCGCGGACGCGAGCCGTCGCGGCGGCTGTTGCGGCCATCGGTCTGGCCGGCGCCATCAGTGGTACCGCGCTCGCCGGGACCTCGCCTCCGGGGTCCGGCCCGACCGGGGCGCCGTCGACAGTGACCACCGAGCCGTCCCAGGTGCCGACCACGGCCGCGTCGGTGGAGCCGACAGACCGTTCGACACCCTCCCCGAGCAAACCGACCACGACGACCAGCACACCGACCACGACGCCGGATCGCCCGAAGGCAGCCGCCGGCACCGCCCTGGCCGCCGTCGACGAGCTCAGGGTCAAGGGGCGGGCCCCGAAGTCTGGCTACGACCGGAGTGCCTACGGCACCGGTTGGCGCACGGTCGACGGATGTTCCACCCGCGAGATCATCCTGCGACGCGACCTGGACAAGGTGACAGTGGCGCGGTCCGGGGACTGCGCCGTGGTCGCCGGCACCCTGCACGACCCGTACACCGGCACGACCGAGCGGCTGTCGGCTGCGACCATTCACACCGCAGACATCGACCACGTCGTGGCGCTGGGGGACAGCTGGCAGAAGGGCGCTCAGCAGTGGAGCCGGACCGAACGTGTCCGCTTCGCGAACGACCCACTGAACCTGCTCGTCACCAGCGAGTCGATCAACGCCAGCAAGGGGGACGGCGACACCGCCACCTGGCTGCCGCCGAACAAGAGCTTCCGCTGCGCCTACGTCGCGCGGCAGGTCAGCGTGAAGACGAAGTACCACCTGTCGGTCACCCACGCCGAGCAGCAGGCCATGACCCGCGTCCTGTCCGGGTGCCCCGACCAGAAGCTGATCAGCGCCGCCGATGCCCGCGACCAGCGGGATCCGCACCCGACGGTCGCCCAGCCCAAGACGACTCCGACGACATCGGTTCCGAAGACCTCGGCACCCAAGAAGTCCACGGAGAAGAAGTCCACGGAGAAGAAGACCGGGTCGTCCGTGACGGATCCCAGGTTCCCGACCTGTGCGGCGGCCAACCGAGCGGGTTACGGGCCCTATCAGCGAGGCGTCGATACTGAGTACAACTGGTACGTCGACCGCGACCACGACGGACTCGTGTGCGAACGCTGACGAACGTGTTCTGTTCGGCGGACGGGTCCGGCGCCACCAACGTGGGAGCCGTACTAGCCGTATCTGCTGCCCACCAGCCCGACCTAAGTCGCCCGCTACAAGCCCGATATCGAGGATGCGATACGTACCGTAGCTGCGGCCGGAGGTGTAGCCGTGGTCGCACACCCGTGGGGACGCAAAGGCCATGTCACGGAGGAAAGCCCCAGATAGCCGTTCGTCTGTAAGTCTCCGCTCAGGCGGCCAGCACGTACGGGTGGCTCAAGTCGATCGCGGACAGGTGAACAAGGTTGCGACTCCCCACGGTGCCGTCCATCGTCAACCCACGCAGGGCAAGTGGTCCGACCTGGGCGTTGATCCGACGGCCGAGGCCGGCGCCGCTGATCGTCCGGAGGCTGACCGGATTGATCTGTCGGACCAGGTCGCGCGCCTGTTCGGCCGGCGTCGGCAGGGTCGGCGCGCTGAGGGCGTCCAGCCAGGCCGCACCCACGATTCCCGCCCAGCGGCTCGCGAGGCCATGCGATCGTCCGAAGATCTCGGCCGCGACCACGCGACCACCGATCCCGATGATCACGCCGCGCTGCCCCTCCACGAGTGGCATCTGTGGTGCCGGTCGTCGCGCCAGGTGGTCGATCATCGAGGCGCTGGGCGTGTGACCGAGCCGCTGCTCGAAGCGGTCGATCCGGCGCCACACGTCGCCCTGATCGGCAGCTCCACCGTGGTCGCGCTCGGCGGCGTACACGCTGTAGGGCGCGCGGCGCCGAGTGACCTGGTGACCTGCTGGCCATCCCAGCGGCCCTGCTCGATGCACCTGGCGGCCAGCAGGCCCGTCGTGCCCGCGGCCACCAGGCCGCTGGCCGCCACCATGCGGTGTTGCAAACCTCCCTCGACGAGGTCTCCTTCGAGCAGGACCGCGGGCCGATTCGACCGGTTGATGACGGTGAGCTCGTCGACCGACGGTGAACCGGCGATCTCGGCGATGGTCAGCTCGGTGCCCGACCAGTGCAGTCCTCGAACGCTGGGTGCCTGCACCCAGAGAGGGAAGGTGGTCAAGGCACCGATGGTGGTGCCGGCCCCGACGTGCAGTCGGGGCAGGGTGCAGCTGGTGGCGGTCATGGCGTCTCCTCAGTTAGCGTGAGATTGCGTTAACTAATGTTAGCGCGATAGTGCGACAATTCCCACATGGTCTATCGCGACGCCTCCGGACGACGACTCAGCGATTACCCACGACCGTCGGTCGCGGTCGACACCGCGGTGCTGACCGTGCTCGATGACCAGCTGCAGGTCTTGCTGGTGCCAGCCGACGGGAGGTTGGGACTACCGGGAACCTTCGTGCACGAGGGGGAGGTGCTCGCTGATGCCGTCCGGAGATCGTTGCGCGAGAAGGCAGGAGTCCTCGGGATCGAGCCGCATCAGCTGCAGGTGTTCGACGCGCTCGATCGGGATGACCGCGGGTGGGTGCTGTCGGTGGCGCACTGGGCGGCTGTGACCGCTTCCCGGCTCACGGGCGTAGCTGCTTCGGTGGAGCTCGTCCCTGTGGAGGGAGTAGACGATCTGCGCTACGACCACGCCGAGATCGTCCGACTGGCCGTCGACGAGCTTCGCTCCCGCTATCTGGTCGCCCCCGATCCGGCTCAGCTGCTCGACGAGCCGTTCACGCTTCTCGAGCTGCAGCGACTGCACGAGGCGGTCGCGGGGGAGCGACTGATGCGGGACACGTTCCGGCGTCGGATGCAGCCGTTGGTCAGACCGACCGGGCGTCAGGCGCGTGGCGTCGTCGGCAAGCCGGCGCAGGAGTTCGAGCGGGGTTGACGGATCGGCTGCTCAGCTTGTTGGTCATCAATGCTGAAGAGCGTGAACCGCGAGCGACTTCTCGTCAGATTCCTGACGTGGCACTGATCTCGCGGATCCGTTCACACTGGAACTTGGTCATCGCCGACCCGTTCGCCACGAACTCCTCGAACGAGCACCCGAAAGCCAACGGAACCAGATCCCGGTTCTCGGTGACCATCGACAGCCCGAGGATCGGCGTGAGCGGACCGAGCCCGAACCGCAGCACCAGCGTCGCCGCGTAGCCGAACCTGACCTCCTCTGCGGGACCGTCCCACCCTTCCTCGCGCAGCCCGCGGACGTACTCGGAGAGACAGAGTCGCTCCAGCTCGTCCCACTGACCGGGACTGCTGCCGAGGAACGCCATCGTGGCCCCGACCAGGGGTGCCAGCTCGGCGCCGAGCGGAGCCGTCCCGCAGTAGGCCCAGTCGAAGGCCACGTTCCGCGTCGCGGTCCCGGCCGGCACGCGCCGCAGGTTCCGTGGGAAGACGTCGTTGTGGGTGAAGGTCGTCGGCAGCTGGTCCAGGGCGGCGTACACGGTCTGTCGGTTGTCCCAGAGTCCGGTGAAGGCGGTGCCGACCTCGGTCGGGTAGATCCGGCCCGCGTCGGGGTGTTGGGCGGCGGCCGGCAGCACACCGATCGTCGCGCCGGCCTGGTCGGTCCAGCCGACCAGCCAGTGGTCGGACAGCCACGGATCGGAGGGCGGCGCGGTGTCGGTCAGGTAGCGACCACCGAAGGTTCCGAGCGCGTGCGCGACCTCGCCGAAGTCTGCGAGGGGCCACTGGTGGGGGACATCACCCAGGTCCTCCAGCGCGACCCAGGCCACCGGTCCCGTGCCGCCATGGATCTCACCGGCGCCCAGGCAACGCGGAGGGACCAACGGACCAGCCAGCTCGTCGAACCACGGCGCTTGGTAGGCCAGCCACTCCCGCTTCCAGTAGTCCCAGGCCGAGGGTTCGTCGCTCACCGACTGGAAGTCGAAGTGCTCGGTGGTGAACACCTTGATCACCAGCGACCACGCCCGCGGGGCGCTCCCACCGACTCCGGCGGAGCCTGCGACCCGGTAGAGCTGCGTACCTGTGCCGACGCCGATGAAGATCGGTTCCTGGTGGTGCTCGAGGACCTCGGCGCGGTCGTCGTCGAGGAGGCGTCGCACGAGATCGGTCCAGGTCTCCATCCCGAGCTCGTCGAGATGGGTGGCGGTGCCGGCGACGTCCACGTGACTCTCCCTGCGTCAGGTCTGACGGTAGACCCGAGCCTTTCCGGGAGTCGAGTCATTTCGCCGCGCAAGAGGGCGGGCCAGCCTCATGATCGAGGCGCCGAGGGACCGTCACTGATCGACCTCCTGCATCCGACCCAGCCATCTCTCAGGAAGAACCACGGCTCAGGTTTATTTCGTAAACGGCAGGGGATCGACCATGACACTCACTCGACGACACTTCCTCGCGGCGACCGCCGCCGCGGCCACCGTCCCGGCCCTGGCGGGCTGCGGCGGCTTCTCCACCGCAGGATCCGACGCCGGCGGCGAGAGCGACGGCGGCACGCTGACCTTCACCACCTGGGGCACCGACAGCGAGCTGGCCGGCTTCAAGAAGGCCATCGACGGCTTCCAGGCCGCCAACCCCGGCTCCACGGTGACGCTGAACGCGGTCCCGTACGAGCAGATGTTCACCAACATCGACGCCCAGCTGCAGGCCGGCAACCCGCCCGACGTGTTCCGCGTCCCCTACTACACCTTCGGCGCCTACGCCGGGCGCGACCAGCTGCTCGACCTGAGCAGCTATGTGCCCGGCGACTTCGCCGACCGGTTCACCCCCCAGGCGTGGGCAGCGGTGCAGAACAGTGACAAGCCGTACGGCGTACCGCACCACACCGACACCTCGGTGATCCTCTACAACAAGGACGCCTTCGACGCCGCCGGGGTGAAGAGCGTGCCGACCACGCTGGAGGAGGCGTGGACCTGGGACGAGTTCGCGAACCTCGCCGAGACGCTGCGCAAGAGCCTGCCCAGCAGCAAGTACCCGTTCGCCTACAACTGGCAGGGCAACGGCGTCACCCGCTGGCTGAGCTGGCTGTTCGAGGCCGACGGCCGCTTCCTGGCCGAGGACCTGATCGCCCCGGCCATCGACTCCGACGCGGGCCGCCAGGCGGTCGAGTTCACCTCCAGCTTCTTCGCCAAGAACTTCGTGCCGAAGAACAACTCGGTCAAGTCGACCACCTACGCCGCCGACACCTGGTACGCCCAGACCGCCGCCATGACCTTCGGCGGCGCCTTCCTCATCCCGGACGCCGACTCCACCCTGGACTTCGCGTGGGGCGCCACCTTCTCCCCGCGCAAGGTGCGCTCGGCGGGCGACTTCGGTGGCAACGCGCTGGTCGCCACCAAGGCCACCGCCAAGCCCGAGCTGGCTGCGAAGTTCCTCGACTTCGTCACCACCGAAGGACCGATGCGCGACTTCTGTGCCTCCTCCTCGCTGCTGCCGACCCGCAAGGACCTGGTCGAGAAGGGCATCGAGTTCGCCGTCCGGCCCGAGCTGTCGCCGGTGTTCGTCGGGCAGGCGTCGACGGTCAAGGCGCAGGACTCCAGCCAGGTCGCCTCGCCCAACATGTCGAAGATCATCACCGTGCTCAAGGACCAGCTGGAGCAGGCGTTCGTCGGCGGCCAGAGCGTGGACGACACCGTGCAGGGGCTGTCCAAGGGCATCGCCGGCGCGACCGCTCAGTGAGACCGACCCGATGAGCGTGCGGTCGCTGACCGCGGCGCGGACCAGGGAGTCGGTGGCCGCGTATGCGTTCCTCAGTCCCAACCTGGTGCTGCTCGGTCTGTTCGTGTTCGTGCCGCTGGTCGGCACGGTCGTGATCAGCCTGCAGAAGACGGACGGGTTCGGCTCGGGAACCTTCGTCGGGGCGGACAACTACCTGCGGCTGGTCGGCGATCCGCTGTTCTGGCGCTCGGCGGCCAACACGGTGCTGTTCACCCTGCTGGTCACCCCGATCTCCATGGGGTTGGGGCTGCTCGCGGCTGTGCTGTTGAACTCGGTGCTGCCGGCGCGGCCCGCCCTGCGGTCGGCGGTGATCGTGCCGATGGCGATCTCCGGGGTGGCCACCGCCCTGATGGGCTTGTTGATCTTCGACGAGAACAGCGGTCTGATCAACCTGCTGCTTCGCTCGGTGGGACTGCCGGGCGTGAGCTGGCAGTCCGGGGGAGCGGCCGCCTTCGCCTCGGTGGTGCTGGTCACCCTGTGGTGGCGGGTCGGTTTCAACATGCTGATCTACCTGGCCGGTCTGCAGGGGGTCAGTCCTGACGTGTACGAGGCCGGGCGGCTGGACGGGGCGAGCACCTGGCAGCTGTTCCGGCACCTGACCGTGCCGCTGGTCGGCCCCTCGTCGTTCTTCCTGTTGATCATGAACGTGATCTACTCCTTCCAGGTGTTCGACCTGGTGTTCGTGATGACCGGCGGGGGCCCGGAGAACGCCACCTCGGTGCTGGTCACGTACGCGTACGACAACGGGTTCGTCACCCGCGATCAGGGGTACGCCGCCGCCCTCGGGCTGGTGCTGCTGCTGATCATGCTCGCCTTCACCGCCGTGCAGTGGCGGATCAGTCGGACAAGGGATCTGGTCGGATGAGCCAACGCGTCGCCGTGGACACGCCGGCCCCCGCCCCGTCGACCCCACCACCGGTCTCCCGCGACCGCACGCGACTGCGGACCCGTCGGCGCCGTCAGCGTGCCGGTATCGCCCTTCGTCTCGTTCTGGCTCTCGCTATGTGCGCGGTGCTGCTGTTCCCGCTCTACTGGATGGTCGTGGTGGCGCTGTCCTCGCGGGCCGAGCTGCTCGGCGGCACCCTCCGCCTGTGGCCGCGGGAGCTCACCCTGGACAACGTCGAGCGGGTGTTCGCGTCGTTCCCGGTGCTGACCTGGTTCGGCAACTCGGTGGCCATCTCGCTGACCGTGTCGCTGCTCACCGTGACGGTGAACCTGATGGCGGGCTACGCCTTCGCCCACCTGAGGTTCCGCGGCTCGAACGTGCTGTTCCTGCTCTGCTTGTCCACCATGATGCTGCCGGTCCAGGTGATCATGGTCGCGTTGTTCGAGCTGGTCACCGGGATGGGCCTGTACGGCAGCTACTGGGCCGTCATCCTGCCGTCAGCCGCGTCGGCCTTCGGGATCTTCCTGGCCCGGCAGTTCATCCTGGCCATCCCGCGCGACCTGATCGAGGCGGCCCGGCTGGACGGGGCGGGGAGCTGGTCGGTCTTCACCCGGATCGTGCTGCCGCTGTCCAAGCCCCTGATCGCGGTGCTGTTCTTCATGAGCCTGCTCCAGTCCTGGAACGACTTCGCCTGGCCGTTGATCGCGCTGAAGCAGAACGAGCTGTTCACCCTGCCGATCGGGCTGCTCTACCTGCAGGGGCAGTTCGGCTCCGACTACGGCGGCACGATGGCGTTCGCGCTGCTCAACGTGGCCCCGATGGTGGCCATCTTCCTGATCTTCCAGCGCTACTTCATCCAGGGTTTCGCGCGCAGCGGCATCCGCTGAGCCCGGGCGAGCAGGGCACCCGGTAGCGTCGGTCGGACGCCACGGACCAAAGGAGGCCCTCGTGACCGTCGTACTCGCCCTTCGCTGCGCGGACGGACTCGTTCTCGCCGCCGACTCCCAGATCACCGACAGCGCGCGTGGACTCAGCTATCCGTCGCAGAAGCTGCACGGCTTCGGCGACACCGGCGCCTGGGGCGGCAGCGGCGCCCGCGCCGTCCTGACCGAGGTGGAGAAGGCCTTCGACGAGAAGGCACCCGGCATCCTGGTCGGCAGCGAGGACGTCAGCCGCGCGGTCCAGGAGATCGTCGTTCCCCTGCTGCGGCACCACTACGACAGCTTCATCGCCGAGGTGCCGGGGGAGAAGCAGGGCGGGTCCACGCCGGCCACCTACGTCATGGTGGCCGGGTACGCCGGCGATACGCCGTTCATCGTCGACATCGACCCGCACGGCTTGATCGGGCGGTACGAGGAGGTGGGCTTCCACGCCATCGGCAGCGGTTCGGCCATGGCCCAACAGGCCGGCGCGTTGTTGGCCCACTTCTCGATGACGGAGCGGGACGTCGACCACGGCGTGCTGGTCGCCGTCCGCGTGCTCGACGCGCTGCGCACCACCTCACCGAGCGTGGGCGGTCCGGTCGACGTCTACCGGATCACCCCCGACGGTGCGGAGGCGCTCTCAGAGCGCGACCTCGCCAAGGTCCGCAAGCGGGTGGTGCGCTGGCAGGAAGCCGAGAACGACCTGCTGGACACGCTGCCCAGGGACTGAACCCCGGCAACGGGCGTTGGTCAGACTCCTGTGTGGTGCCGACCGCGCCGGCCCGACAGCAGACCGACCAGTGCTGTCGCGGCGCCGAGGAGCATCGCCAGCACGCCTCTGACGACGTCGTCGGATCGGCCCGTCACCCCGTAGTACATCGCGACCCCCGCACCGAAGAGCAGCCAGACACAGCCGAGGCCGATGGCGGCATGGCGGATCTTCGCTGCCCAGTCCGGGTCGGCGGGGCGCTCGGTCCTCGTCACGGAAGTCCGAACGACGACGGCGGCTCAGGACAGGACCGAAGCCGACTCCATCGAGTCCCGGCGGGAGCGCAGGCGGCCATGCTTGGAACCGTAGCGAGCCTGTCGCCGAAGCGTTACACCCGCAGGGGTGGACCCGAGACGGGCCGGGCCGGTGTGTCAGGCCGGTCCGTAGTCCAGGTGCACGACGCCGTTGGCGTACACGTGGCTGTCGAGCAGCCTCAGCTTCGTGGCGTCGACCCCGTCGCCCCAGAGGCGCTGCCCGGCGCCGACCGCGATCGGGTAGACGAACAGGTGCAGGTGGTCGACGAGCCCGTCGGCGAGCATCGCCCGGACCAGGGTGCCGCTACCCGAGACGTAGATGACGCCGTCGGTCTCGTCCTTGAGCCGCTGGATCGCCGCCGCGTCGTAGGAGCCGAGCCGGACCGACGGACCCCACTCCACGGCTGGCTCCTGGGCGCCGACGACGTACTTGGTGGTGTCGTTGAAGAACGGCGCCCCCGGGTCGTCCTCGACCGTGCGGGTCGACCAGGCCGGGGCGAACATCTCGTACGTCGTCCGCCCGAGCAGGATGGCCGTAGCGGCCCCGGTGACCGCCGCGAGGGTCTCGCCCATCGCCGGGTCGAAGCCGAACTCGAAGGTCCAGGCGGGGTTCTCGAAGACGCCGTCGAGGGCGACGAACTCGTGTACGGCGATGGTGCCCATCTGTGACCTCCGGTGTGGTGCTGTTCAGCGCTGGCGGGAGCGGAGCGTTGCCCCGGTGCCAGCGGATATTGTCCCCTATGCCCTCCACCGAGTCAGCCGACCTGCTGCAGCGCCTCGCCGCCATCGACACCACGTCGCTGAAGGACGCCGGACCGGGGTTGCGGGTGCTGCCCGCGGCCCTGCGACCGATCCGCCCGGGCGTCCGGCTGCTGGGTCGGGCGCTCACGGTCGACGCGCGGGAGGACCTGATGCCGGTGCTGGCCGGGTTGGCCGAGTCCGGGCCCGGCGACGTCCTGGTCATCGCCGGCCATCCCGACCACGCGGTGGCCGGCGAGCTGTTCGCCACCGAGGCGCTCCGCCGAGGGGTGGCGGGCATCGTCATCGACGGGCGGTGTCGGGACAGCCGGATCCTCGCCGGCCTGGACCTGCCCGTGTTCGCCCGCGGGGTGGCGCCGTCCGCCTGCCCGGCCCGGGCGGTGCCGGTGATCCAGGTGCCGCTCGTGATCGGCGACGTGGTCGTCCGGCCTGGTGACCTGGTCCTCGGCGACGACGACGGCATCCTGGTGGCCGGCGAGGCCGAGGTGCTGGCGGCGATCGACGGAGCGGAGACGATCCAGCAGCGCGAGGGCGCGCTGCGGGCGGCCATCGAAGGTGGTGAGTCCCTGTTCGACCATCTCAACTACGACGAGCACGTGGCCGGGCTGCGGGCGGGCCAGCCCAGCAAGCTGACCTTCTCATGACCGCTGCTACGCACCGGGCGACCCGTGCGGTCGTCGGCTACGCCAACCGGATGAGTCGGGTGCAGCCGTCGGCCATCCGGGAGCTGCTGCGACTCGGCACCGACCCGGACATCGTCTCCTTCGGCGGCGGCTACCCTGACCCGGCCCTGTTCCCGATCGAGGAGCTGCACCAGGTGTACGCGGACCTGCTCAGCCCCGACCATGCGGGGGCTCTGCAGTACACGGCCTCGAACGGGTTGCCGCAGCTGCGGACCCAGGTCGCCGAGCGGCTCACCCGGGACGGTATGCCGGCGGGTGCGGACGACGTGCTGATCATCCAGGGTGGTCAACAGGGTCTCGATCTGGCCGCCAAGCTGGTGATCAACGCCGGCGACGTGATCATCACCGAGAACCCCACGTTCCTGGGGGCGCTGATCGCCTTCGCCCCCACCGAGCCGCGGTATGCGCCGGTGCGCTCGGACGCCGACGGGATGGACACCGACCATCTCGCGGAGGTGCTGGCCGCCCACCCGGACGCGAAGATGATCTACACCGTGCCCGACTTCGCCAACCCGAGCGGTACGACGTTGAGCCTGCCGCGCCGGCGCCGGCTGATCGAGCTGGCGAACGCGTACGGACTGCTGGTGTTGGAGGACACGCCGTACCGGCCGTTGCGGTATGAAGGGGAATCCCTGCCCACGTTGAAGAGTCTGGACACCGAGGGTCGGGTGCTCCACCTGGGCAGCTTCTCCAAGATCCTGGCCCCGGGGGTGCGGCTGGGCTGGGCGACGGCGAGTCCGGAGATCCTCGAACGGATCGCGCTGCTGAAGCTCGCGGCCGACACCCAGAACAGCACCCTCAACATGGCGGCCACCTCCGCCTACCTCGCCCGGTACGACATCGACGCCCACATCGCCGACGCGCTGCCGGTCTACCGGCACAAGCGCGATCTGATGCTGGCCACGATGGCGGAGACGTTCCCGGCGGGGGTCGAGTTCACCCGGCCCGACGGCGGCCTGTTCATCTGGCTGACCTTCCCGGGCGGATTCGACGCGGCTGCCTTCATGGCCGATGTCCTGCTGCCGGAGGCGAAGGTCGCGTACGTGCCGGGGGGCACCTTCTTCCCCGTCCACCAGCAGCCCCACCACGCCCGGGTCAGCTTCTCCGGCGTACCGGACGATCGACTGGTGCACGGCATCACCGCGCTGGGTCGGCTGTTGGCCAGAGAGCTCGGCTGAGTGTGCCGTCGTCGCATCGCAGGCGCTTGACGCAGGTCAGGATTGGACCAGCCGGGTACAACGGATGGCACGGCGTTTCCACCGATCCGGACGCCACGGGGGAGTCTGACCATGTTGGTGATCTTCGGTATTCGCGTGACAGAGGACGTGCTCGGCGTCCTCCGCTACGTGTGCGAGACGTGCGGGAACGAGGCCGCCCACCGAGTGCTGCGGCGCCGCCGCCGGTTCACCCTGTTCTTCGTCCCGCTGTTCTCGGTCGGCACCACCTACGCCGACACCTGCACCTGGTGCGCCCGTACCCGCGAGCTGTCCCGGCAGCAGGCCGAGCAGGCCACCCGCTCGCTGCGCTGATCGCGAGGGTCAGGCCGACAGGGCGCTCGGGAACCGGGTCTCGAAGTCGAGGATGTTCACCCAGGTCGGCACGATCCGGATGCGCGCCATCGGTTTGCCGCGGAGCGAGTCGGCCCAGGCGCGGCCCTGGTCCGGACCGAAGTAGCGCTCGGCTGATGAGGCGTACTCGTCGGTGACGTCGTCGACGCGGGTCACCTCGGCGGATCCTCGCAGGAACAAGGCGTGGTAAGGGAACGTGGCCGAGTCGATGGTGATGGCCACCGCCGGGTTGGCTTCCAGCGCTCTGATCTTGGGCGCCTTGATCGGGCACCCAAGGGTGAGGGCGGCGCCGTCCCAGTGGAACCAGATGGGCACCACGCGTGGTGTCCCGTCGAACCACGTGTACGCCAGCCGGGCCGGCACGGTGGAAGCCAGCAGCTCCACCGCGACCGGATCCTCGAGCAGTGCCTGCGTGTCGGCATTTGCGGTCATCATCGACTCCGTCCCCGAGAACTCGCCTTCGACGCTACTCCCGCCCGCCGATCGTGTCGACAGTCCGATTCAGTCAGCTCGGGCTGGTGACGTCGAGCAATCCGTAGATTCACGTACGGCCTCGTTCACCGCTGCCTGTTCGGGTTGCCGCCGGAGCAGTGAGAACGCCACCGCCACCAGCACGATCGCCACCATCACCGCGTTGTGAGCGTACTTCGCCTGCTCGGTCACCTCACCGATCATCGGGTCGTAGGTGAAGGCCAGGGCGGCGGTGAGGAACAGGGGAGTGGCACCGATGATCGCGACGTGCGTGGGACTCCAGCGTCGGGTCCGGGAGGCACGGGCCACCAGCACCCCCGCGATCACCAGCAGCACAACGGATCCCGCGAATCCGAGCCAGTTCTGCGGCATCATGTTGTAGGCCCCACCGAGCCCCAGCGCGAGGAGCGCGGTGATCCCCAGACCGGGTCCGGAAGCGACCCGCTGCGGGCGAACCCGCCGACCGAGCAGGCACGCGGCCACGATCAGTGTCACCACCATGAGCCCGGCACCGACCAGCTGCCCGACGCTCGCGTGCCAGTCTTCGGTCTGCAGGTGCCAGAACAGCACGAAGGCCGACCCGACGGCGTACGCGAGCGCGGTGATCACCAGTCCGGGGAGCCGCAGCCACGTCTCGGTGGCCCGACTCGGACGCCAGGACTCGACCAGGGCGATCGGTCCGCAGATGCTCAGCATCACGTGACCGCCCACGAAGCTGAGGAGGTTGACGGCACTCAGTCCCAGCGGGGCGATCAGTGTGGCGGCGTAGGTGGCCTCCCAGCCCTCGAGTCCGCGGTAGTCAGGACTGAACAGTGACTGGTCGATCAGCCCGGCCTCGACGAAGCCGAAGGCGGCGGCGAGCAACAGGATCCCGATCCAGCCGAGCCGGGCGCGACGTGCGACCTCGCGGATCAGCAGCGCGGAGCAGCCGTACAGCGGGATGAAGATCACCAGGTTGCCGAGCAGTGTGGCCGGGTGACCGGTGGAGTCGTCGTACGCCGACAGGTACTCCGCGCAGATGGGCGCGAGCACCAGCAGCGACAGCACCAACCACCAGGTGTGGCGTCGTGAAGAGGTCATACCCATAATGGAACACTAATGTTCCGAAAAGGGCAAGAGGTGTCCGCTACGATCGTGGTTGTGGCAGACCCTCGAGCGAGCAAAGCCGACCGCACCCGCCGGGACATCGTCGGTGCCGCCATCGAGGTGTGGGCGGCCGACAACGCGGCGTCGCTGGGCGTGGTCGCCCAGCAGGCCGGCGTCGGCCGGACCACGCTCAACCGGTACTTCACCGACCGCGCCCAGCTGATGGCCGCGGTCGACCAGGAGTGTGCGGCCCGCTACGGCGCGGCGGTCGTCCGGTCGCGGCCCACCGAGGGCACCGGTCGCGATGCGCTGCTGCGGATGTGCACCGAGCTGATCCAGCTCGGGCCGGTGCTGGGTCTGGTGTTCGCCGACAACGCTTTGGTCGATCCGGACACCTGGTTCGACGAGGAGGACGACCCGTTGGGGGCAGCTGTCGCCCGGGGCTACGAGGACGGTTCGCTGGCCGTGGACCTGCCGGGCGACTGGATCGGCACCTTCGTCTGGACCTCCCTCTTCGCGGCCCACCTGGTGGTCAGCGCCGGCACTCACACGTGGCACGAGGCGGCCGGTCTGCTGACCCGCACCCTGACCTCTGGCCTCGCCGGCCCCGCCCACCCCTGACGACTTTTGTGCCGCGAGCACGAATTGACGATGACGGCGGCACAAACTCCGGGTCGGGTGGGTCGGCCTCAGGGGAGCTCGAGGATCCGCGCCGACGCCAACCGGCCGTCGGTGACGGTCAGCTCGGCCAACGTCCGATGCGGCTGACGCCTCTTGTCGGTGGGCGAGCCCGGGTTCAGGATCCGCAGCTGGTCGTCGGCGGCGTCGAGCGGGATGTGGGAGTGGCCGAAGATCACCAGCTGGGCGGTGGGGAACCGCCGGTGCATCCGGGCCAGCCGTCCGTCCTTGGGTCCGGCGTCGTGGATCATGCCGACCCGGAGCCCGTCGAGATCGAGCTCCAGCGTCTCCGGTGCACCCCAGGCGGCGACCTCCGGTCCGTCGTTGTTGCCCAGCACCACCCGTACGGGAGCAAAAGCGGACAACTCGTCGAGCACCTCGGGCGTGCACACGTCGCCGGCGTGCAGGATCAGATCGGTGCCCTCGAGCCGCTCCGCGACCGCGGGCGGGCAGCCCTTCCAGAACCGAGGGGCGTGGGTGTCGGAGACCACGACGACGCGCATCACCCGAGCCTGCCACGGCACCATCCGGCCGTGCCATGTGGCGGGTTAGTGTGATCGGATGACGCCCGACGACGAGCCCACACCCACTGACGAGACCTCGGCGGAGGGGGTCACGAGCGAGGAGACGACGCTCGAACAGACCGCAACTCCCCCCGAGGCGGCCGACGAGATCGACGAGGACGACGAAGGAGTGGAGGCCGAGGGCACCCTGCTCGAGCAGTCCCAGGCGACGATCGACGACGCCCACGAGGCCGTCAAGCGGGTGGAGCGAACGGACGCCATCGGCGACGACACCATCGGGATCGCAGTGACCGACGACGAGGCAGCCGAGGACCGGGCGACCGAGGACTGAGCGTCACGATCGCCGAAAGTTCCTGGATCTCCCGGGAGCGCTGAGCACTACCCTCAGAGCTGAGGGACGGGGACCGCCCGGCGACCGAGCGAACCCGTGATCACGGGGAGCTGCCATGACCACCGCAACGAGGCGCCCAAGCCGAGGCACCAGGGCAGTGGGTGGGGCCGGCGCCAGTTGGCTTGTCGCCGCGTTCCTGCTGGTGGGTTGCACGGCCGTTCCCGTCGATGTGATGAGCCCGTCCCCGGCCGCTCCGAGCAGCTCGTCGGTCGTCCCGTCGCCGCCCGATGCCGACTTCGCTGCGATCGAGCGAGACCTGAAGCAGGCTCTGACCGACGGCGATCCCGAGCTCGAGGGTGTCCGATCGGTCCTGGTCAGCGTGGCGGGCACGACGGTGGTCGAGTACTACCACGAGAGCACCCCGACCGATCACGCCGACGTCTGGTCGGTGACCAAGAGCGTGACCGGCATCCTGGTGGGCATCGCCGTCGACGAAGGTCTGCTGACCGTCGATCAGACGCTCGCCGAGCTGCTGCCCGAGCACGCCGCAGCCATGACCGACGAGGAGAAGGCGGTCACCCTGAAGCAGCTGCTGACCATGACGGCAGGCTTCCCCACCGACGACGACATCCTGAACACCGCGGTCGAGGACACCGTGCCGTTGATCCTCACCTACGGGCTGATCGAGGAGCCTGGGGCGGCCTTCCACTACTCCAACAGCTCGGCGCACCTGGTGGCGGCGGTGCTGCAGCACGCGATCGATGGGTCGATCCTGGACTACGCGCGGGAGAGGCTGTTCGAGCCGCTCGGCATCGACACCAATCCGGCTTGGGAGGGCTGGGACCTCGGGCCGAGCGGCGGCTACGAGGAGGCTGGTTTCGCCTGGCCCACCGACCGGTCCGGCGTCCACCTGGGATTCGCCGGCCTCAAGCTCACTGCTCCGGACATGGTCAAGCTCGGCGAGCTGTACCTCAACGAGGGGAGCTGGCAGGGCCGGCAGATCGTGTCGGCCGAATGGGTGCACGCGTCGACGACGAGCCAGCTGACGGCCGAACAGGAGGCGTCGGACGGACCGTACGGGTATCTGTGGTGGATGGGTGACATCGAGGGCCAGACCTCGTTCCTCGCCTCGGGCGCGTACTACCAGCGCATCTGGGGTGTCCCCGCCCGGCAGACCGTGGTGGTCGTCACCGCCTCCGATGAGGGCACGGATGACATCGGCGAGTTCCTGGGTCCGGTGCTCGGAGAGGTCTTCGCTTCGCTCATGCAGTGACCGCCGCCCTCGCCCGGTCGGGCAGGATGAACCCATGAGCTTCGCGTCCCTGTACGCCCACGGGTTCGCCCGCGTCGCGGCCTGCACCACCGACGTGTACGTCGCCGAGCCGGCCCGCAACGCCGCGAGCGTGATCGAGGTCAGCCGTCGGCTCTCGGCCGAGGGCGTCGCGGTCGCGGTGCTGCCCGAACTCACCCTGAGCGGGTACGCGGTCGAGGACCTGCTCGGTCAGGACGCGCTGCTCGATGCCGTGCTCGTCGGTCTGGCCGACATCGTCGAGGCGAGCGTCGACCTGCTCCCGGTGATCGTCGTCGGCGCCCCCCTGCGGCACCAGGCCCGCCTGTTCAACGCGGCCGTGGTGATCCACCGGGGCCGGGTCCTCGGCGTGGTCCCGAAGGTCCACCTGCCCACGTACCGGGAGTTCTACGAACGACGGCAGTTCGCCTCCGGCCACGGGATCACCGGTGAGGAGATCACCATCGCCGGGCAGCGCGCCCCGTTCGGCACCGACCTGCTGTTCGCGGCCGCCGACGTCCGCGGACTCACCGTCGGGGTGGAGATCTGCGAAGACATGTTCGTGCCGGTGCCGCCGTCCAGCGGTCTCGCGCTGGCCGGGGCGACCGTGCTGGTCAACCTCTCCGGCAGCCCGATCACCATCGGCCGTTCCGACACCCGCAGTGCCCTGTGTCGTACGCAGTCGATGCGCTGCCTGGCCGCCTACCTCTACGCCGCCGCCGGTCAGGGGGAGTCGACCACCGATCTGTCCTGGGACGGGCAGACGAGCATCTTCGAGAACGGGCTGGAGCTGGCCCAGGGTGCTCGGTTCGAAGAGGATCCGCAGCTGACCATCGCCGACGTCGATCTCGACCTGCTCCGCCAGGAACGGGCCCGGCAGGGAACCTTCGAGGACAACCGCCGGGTGGCGATCCCCGATGCGGTCTACCGGACCGTGGAGTTCACCCTCGAGCCGCCGACAGATGATCTTGGTCTGCGCCGGGTCGTGGAGCGTTTTCCTTTCGTGCCGGCCGATCCCGACCGTCTCGCCCAGGACTGCTACGAGGCCTACAACATCCAGGTCGACGGCCTGGCTCAGCGGCTGCGGGCCATCCACACCGAGAAGGTCGTGATCGGTGTCTCCGGTGGTCTCGACTCCAGCCACGCGCTGATCGTGGCTGCTCGGGCGATGGATCTGCTCGGCCTGCCGCGCACCAACATCCTCGGCTACACGATGCCCGGCTTCGCGACCGGCGACGCGACCAAGTCCAACGCCTGGAAGCTGATGACCTCGCTGGGCATCAGCGCGCACGAGCTGGACATCCGAACGACGGCGACGCAGATGCTGAAAGATCTCGATCACCCCTTCGGTCGGGGCGAAGAGGTCTACGACGTCACCTTCGAGAACGTCCAAGCAGGGCTGCGCACCGACTACCTGTTCCGGTTGGCCAACCACCAGGCGGCGATCGTGCTCGGCACCGGGGACCTGTCTGAGCTGGCGCTCGGCTGGTGCACGTACGGCGTCGGTGACCAGATGTCGCACTACAACGTCAACGGTGGAGTGCCCAAGACGCTGATCCAGCACCTGATCCGCTGGACGAGCGGGCTGGACGCCTTCAGCGGCGAGACCGAGCAGGTGCTGTTGTCGATCTTGAACACCGAGATCTCTCCCGAGCTGATCCCGGTCAAGCCCGGTGAGGTGCCGCAGAGCACGGAGAAGTCGGTGGGGCCGTACGAGCTGCAGGACTTCAACCTCTTCTACACGCTGCGGTTCGGGTTCCGGCCGTCCAAGATCGCGTTCCTGGCCCATCACGCCTGGCGCGACGTCGACGGTGGCAGCTGGCCGCCGGCCTTCCCACCGGAACGTCGCCGCGCGTACGACGTGCCGGCCATCCGCGAGTGGCTGATCGTGTTCGTCAAGCGCTTCTTCGGGTTCGCCCAGTTCAAGCGGTCCGCGATGCCGAACGGACCGAAGGTGTCCCACGGCGGTTCCCTCAGCCCGAGGGGCGACTGGCGCGCGCCGTCGGACGGCAACGCGGCCGTCTGGCTGGCCGACATCGAGCAGAACATCCCGGCAGCGGAGGAGGGGCAGCGATGAGAGTCGTGATCACCGGTGGTGCCGGCTTCCTGGGCTCCCGGTTGGCGGAAGCCCTGCTGGAGCAGGGATCTTTGGTCGGAGCGGACGGCGCTCAGGCGCCGATCGAGGAGGTCGTGCTGTTCGACCAGCCCGACAGTGTGGCTCGGCTGCGCTCGGTGCCGACGGGTGCCGAGGCGGTGGGTGGCGACATCTCGGACGCGTCAGTGGCCGCGGCGCTGCTCGGCGACGGTCCGGTCGCGGTGTTCCACCTGGCCTCGGTGGTGAGTGGGATGGGGGAGCGGGACTTCGATCTCGCGCTGAGGGTGAACCTGGACGGTGCCCGGCACCTGCTGGAAGCCTGCCGCGCTCACCCGCATCCGGTACGGCTGACCACGACCAGCTCGCTGGCCGTCTTCGGTCCGGCGAGTGGCGATCCCGTGCACGACGGCTCGCTGGTGCAGCCGGCGACGACGTACGGGATGACCAAGGCGATGCTCGAGCTGATGATCAACGACTACAGCCGCAAGGGCTTCCTGGACGGGAGGGCGGCGCGGCTGCCCACGGTGATCATCCGTCCTGGCGCTCCCAACGCCGCCGCTTCGTCAGCGGCCAGCGCGATCTTCCGGGAGCCGTTGGCGGGAACGGACTACCGACTCCCGCTGCCGGCGGAGACCGTGATGGCGGTGGCCAGTGTGGAGTCGGTGATCGACAACCTGATCACGCTGCACGAGCTGCCGGGCGAGCTGCTCGAGGGCAGGAGGACCGTGACGTTCCCGGGCACCTCGGCCAGCTTCGCGGAGATGCTCGACGTGCTCCGCGGTGCCGTCGCCGCCGACCACCTGGGGTCCGTCACGATCGATCCCGACCCCGCGGTCCAGGCGATCGTGGCCACCTGGCCGACCCAGGTGGACGGCGCCCGTGGCCTGTCCCTCGGGTTGCGGCCCGCCGATGATCTTGCGACGACCCTGTCGGCGTACCGGCAGCGGTACATCTGAGCCTCCCGTCGGTGCGAGTGATCGGTCGGCGGAATTCTGTTCGCCCACTCCGGCACTGTGGTGCCCGGATCCAGTGATGGTCGAGCTCCCCTCGTCTGTTGCTGGATCGCCGTCGAGTGGGTGGCGGCGTCAGGGTCGCCATCCACCCGACCTCAGTCCGTACGCCGCCGGTAGTGCAGCAGCAACTCGCCGGACGGTGACCCTTCGGAGGTGATCAGCTCCCACCGGCGAAGCTCATCCTCCTCGAACAGCCGCCGGCCGGACCCCACGGTGGCCGGGGCGATCACCAACCGCAGCTCATCGACCAAACCGGCCCGCAGCAGCGACTGAGCCAACTGGATGCTGCCGTGGATGCCGATGGTGCCACCGTCTGTCTGCTTCAGCTCAGCGACGAAGCCCTCGAGATGGTCGGTGACCACCGTGCGAGGACCCCAGTCGCCGTCCGGTTCGCTGGACGCGACCACGTACTTCTGGACGCCGTTGATGAACGTGGCGAACGGCTCGACGTCCGAGGTCGGCCAGTACCCCGCCCACTCGTCGTACATCTGGTGGCCGAGCAGGACCGCATCCTGGTCGGCGATCACGACGGCCAGGTTGGCGTCGAGGCGGTCGTCCCAGTCGAAGACGAACTGGTCGGGCGACTCGGCGACGCCATCGAGGGAGAGCAGGGTGTAGAGCACGACGGGGCGCATCGCGGTCCTTTCGGTCGGGTCATCCAGGTGGACCGTGGAAATGGCCGGAACTCATCGGAGTCGGGCCAACTGATGTCGCCGGATGCCGCCGGGGAGTCAGGGACGGCTTGCGCTCACGCGTGTGTCGCGGCCGGATGTCGCCGCCGAGTCAGGAACGGTCAGCCCGTACGCGAGGCCGGGTCGCCGGATGCCGCCGAGGAGTCAGGAACGGTCAGCCCGTGCGCCAACAGATCACCCGATCAGATCGCGTACGCCGTCCCGCAGCTCGATCTGAGCACTCCAGCCGAGCACCCGTCGGGCCGCCGCGGAGTCGGCGGTCACGTGCCGGACGTCACCCAGCCGGAAGTCGCCGGTGATCACCGGGGGAGGCCCGCCGACCGCATCGGTCAGGGCGGCGGCGACGTCGCCGATGGTGGTCACCCGGCCGGAGCCGATGTTGAGCGCCGTCACCCCCGGGCCGAATGGCGCCCGCACGGCGGCGGACACGGCACGGGCGACGTCGTCGACGTGGATGAAGTCCCGGCGTTGCTTCCCGTCCTCGAAGACCAGCGCGGGTTCGCCGGCCGCCAGCCGGGAGGCGAACAGGGCGGCCACTCCGGCGTACGGGGTGTTGCGGGGCAGGCCCGGTCCGTACACGTTGTGGAACCGCAGGGCCGCAGCAACCCCACCGGTCTCCCGGGCCCAGGTCGCGGCGAGGTGCTCGCCGTGCACCTTGGTGGCCGCGTAGGCGTTGCGCGGATCCAGGGGGGCGTCCTCGCCGATCAGCTCGGGCTCGAGGTCGGCACCGCAGCGTGGGCAGTGCACCTCGAAGTCACCCCGGGCCAGATCGTCGGCGGTACGTGCCAGCGGGCGCACGGAACCGTGTTGCGAGCAGCCGTACGCGCCCTCGCCGTAGACCACCATGGACGAGGCGAAGACCAGGCGACGGACGCCCGCCTCCGCACTGGCCCGCAGCACCACGGCGGTGCCGAGATCGTTGTGCCGCGCGTAGTCGTCGATGTCGGCGATCCCGACGCCGAGGCCCACTTTCGCCGCGAGGTGCACCACGGTGTCGCAGCCGTCGGCCGCGGAACGGACGCGCTCCAGGTCGGTGATGTCGTCCGCCGGTTCGACGGCCCGGTCGTAGGTCACGACGTCGTCACCCGCGGTGCGGAGTCGGGCGCTCACGACCCGACCGATGAACCCCGCCGATCCGGTCACCAGCACCTTCACGGTGTTGACTCCGACGTGTTCACAGGGACGCCTCCGGCGTGTGCACGCGACCGTCCGCGGCCGGGGCCTCCGGCACGGGGAGCTCGACCGCGAACCGGCAGCCGCCGTCGATGTTGGCCACGTCGATCCGGCCGGCGTGGGACTCCACCACCCCGCGGGCGATGGCCAACCCCAGACCGGCGCCGCCGTCGCCCGTACGCTCGCCGCTGCCCCGCCACCCGGCGTCGAACACGCGGTCCAGGCTCTCCTCGGGGATACCGCCGCAGCCGTCGCTCACCTCCACCCGGATGTGGCCGTCGTCGGCCCGGTGACCGTGCAGCCGCACGACCTGGTCCGTTCCGGTGTGGCGAACCGCGTTCGCCACCAGGTTGGAGACCGCCCGGGCCAGGTCGTCCGCCGAACCCGTCACCGCGAGCCGGTCGTCATCGGGCACCCGGACATCGAGGATGACGCCGCGACTGCGAGCCAGGGCCGAGGACTCGGAGGAGACGTCGACGATCAGCTCCGTCAGCGACACCAGCGAGCTCGGGCGGGCCGGGCGGGCCCCTTGCACCCGGGACAGCTCGAACAGGTCCTCGACCAGGTGGGTCATCCGGTTGATGGTGGCGCGCATGTGCTCCAGGGCGCGGGGGACGTCGTGGACCACGCCGTCCTCGAGCCCCTCGGTCAACGCACGCAAACCTGCCAACGGCGTCCGCAGATCGTGGGACATGAAGCGGACGAGCTCGCGTCGGGCGTCCTCGGCCGCCTGCTCACGGCGGCGAGTCTCGGCCAACAGCCGTTGGGTCTCCTCGAGGTCGGCGACGACGAGAGCGAGCTCCTCCGGCAGCTGAGACGGTGTGGGGTCCTCGGTCACGGTCGAGGGGGTGCCGGTCGAGTCGGCCCGCATCCGGCGCAGCACGACACCCAGCTCGGCCGAACCTCGCCCGACCCGGCGCATCACCACGATGTTGCCGAACGCGGCGACCAGCACGGCGACGATCAGCGCGATCATGATCACCGTCGAGTCGTGTGGTGACAGGAACATCAGCCACACGTTCACGATCACCGTGGCGGTGACTGCTGCCACCGGGAGCAGAGTGGCGATGATCAGCTGGTAGCGCAACGAGCGGCCCCGCAACCGGTACATGGCCACGGCGCCGAGCACCCCGACCAGCAGGCAGGCGCCGAGCGTGAGCCCGATGATGATCACGAAGTCCGTCATCGCTCCTCGTCCTCTCCGACGATCCGGTAGCCCGAGCGGCCCACCGTGAGCACGAGCCGCGGATCCGACGGATCCGTCTCCAGCTTCTCCCGCAGCCGGCGGACGTGCACCGTGACCGTGGAGTTGTCCCCGAACTCCCACCCCCACACCCGGCGCAGCAGCTCGGCCTTGCTGAAGGTCTCACCCGGATGGGCGGCGAGGAAGGCGAGCAGGTCGAACTCCCGGGTGGTCAACGAGAGCTCACGATCCTTGTACGTGGCCCGGCGCGGTCCGAGATCCACCACCAGGGCACCGACCTCCAGCCGACGATTCAGCAGCGCGGCGCCCGAGAGCCGCTCCGCCCGTCGGAGCAGTGCCTCGACCCGCAGCACGACCTCTCGCGGGGAGAACGGCTTCACCACGTAGTCGTCGGCGCCGGTCTCCAGCCCGATCAGTCGGTCCTCCTCCTCGCCCCGGGCGGACAAGATGATCACCGCCGCCTGATCGGCATCGGCTCGCCGGCGTCGCAGCAGCTCCAGACCGGAGGTGCCGGGCAGCATCAGGTCCAAGATCACCACATCCGGTTGGGTGCGCTGCCAGAGCAGCAGGGCCTCGCTGCCGTCGCCGGTCCACTCGGTCCGGTAGCCGGCCCGGCGCAGGTACGCCACCAGCACCTCGGCCATCGTGGGGTCGTCCTCGACGACCAGGATCCGCCCGGACATGATGATCGACTCTAGGCCGCGGCCGCCGTTCCGTCCCTCACGGCCGGCGAAGACGTAAGCGAACCGAAAGCGTCCGACCGGTTCGACCGCGGTCGCCCCGCCCTACCGTCGGAGCATGGACAACCCACCCGAGGTCGCGCTGGTGCTGCCCTGCCTGGACGAAGCCGGCGGACTGCGCTGGCTGCTGCCGCGGGTGCCGCGGGGGATCGCGGTGATCGTGGCCGACAACGGCTCGACCGACGGGTCGGGCGACATCGCCCGCGACCACGGGGCCAGCGTCATCGACGTCCCGCAGCGCGGCTACGGGGCCGCGTGCCACGCCGGTCTGCTGGCCGCGCGGTCGGAGATCGTGGTGGTGATGGACGCCGACGGCACCCTGGATCCGGCGCAGCTGGACCGGGTCCTCGATCCCGTACGGGAGGGCCGGCTGGACTTGGCGGTCGGGGCTCGACGAACCGTGGAGCGCGGGGCTCAGTCGTGGCACCTCCGCCTGGCCAACCGTGCCCTGGCGGCCCGGCTGGCCGCCAGGACCGGGGTCCGGTTGCACGACCTCGGACCGGTGCGCGCGGCTCGGCGGACGGCCCTGCTGGCCCTCGACCTGCAGGATCGCCGCTCGGGCTACCCGGCGGAGACCGTGGTCAGGGCGGCGGACGCCGGCTGGCGGATCGGTGAGGTCTGGGTCGACTACCGGGTACGCCACGGGCGATCCAAGGTGACGGGCACCCCCCGTGGGGTGCTGCAGGCCGTCCGGGACATGTCAGCGGCGCTGACCCGCCCGGTCGGCTGACCGCGATGGCGGCGCTGACCGACGAACCGACCTCGCGGACGACGAGGCCGGACACCGTGCTGGTGCTGGCCAAGGAGCCGTTGCCGGGTCGGGCCAAGACCAGGCTGCAGAGCGCCTTCACAGCGGTCGAGACAGCGAGCCTCGCCACGGCGGCGCTGACTGACACGCTCGCCGCCGTCCGGGCGAGCGGGATCCGGCGGCGGGTGCTGGTCTTCGACGGCGACCCGACCGGTTGGGCGCGTGGCCTGGAGGTGGTGCCTCAGCGGCCCGGCGACCTGGCGGACCGGCTGGCCGCGGCCTTCGAGGACGTCGGCGAAACCCGCTCGGAGGACCGCGTGCTGTTGATCGGGATGGACACCCCGCAGGTCACGCCCGAGCTGCTGGAGTCGTCCTGGGGCTCGGCCGATGCGGTGCTGGGGCTGAGTGAGGACGGCGGGTTCTGGGCGATCGGGCTGCGGGGAGTGGACCCGATGCCGGTGTTCGCCGGCATCGAGATGTCCACCGAACGTACCGGAGCGGCCCAGCTCGGTCGGCTGATCGACCTCGGGTTGTCGGTCGCGCTGCTGCCGCCGTTGCGGGACGTCGACGTGCCAGCGGACGCCGACGCCGTGGCCGACGGCTGGCCCGACCTGCGCTTCTCGCGTCGGCACCGGGAGCTGATCGGGACCCGCCCCCGGCAGCCGACCGACCGGTTGTTCGACGACCTGTACGGCGGTGCCGACGTGGCGGTGCACACCGTCTCGGGCCGGGCGGGGGGAGCGACGCTCGAGATCGATCTTGCTCGGTGGACCCGACCGGCCGATCACGTCGACGAGATGGTGGTGGCTCGGTGCGAGCCCCCGGTGCTCGACATCGGGTGCGGGCCGGGCCGGATGGTCGCTGCCCTGCACCGTTCGGGCCGGGCCGCCCTGGGCATCGACATCTCGGCGGTTGCGGTGGACGTGGGCCGCCGGGCGGGCGGACAGGTGCTGCGTCGAGACCTGGCGCTGCCGTTGGCGGCGGAGGGTCGCTGGGGGACCGCTCTGCTCCTCGACGGCAACATCGGCATCGGCGGTGACGTCGGTGGGTTGCTGCGACGCTGTCGGCAGATCGTGGGCGGTGGTGGCTTGATCATCTGCGAGATCGACACCGATCCCGAGCGGGACGAGGCGTACGCGGTGGTGTTGAGCCGCCCCGGCTGTCAGTCCGCGCCGGTGCCGTGGGCGGCCATCGGAGTGCGTCCGCTGCTGCGGGTCGCGTCCGCCCTCGATCTGATCGTCACGGAGGTGTGGGAGGCGGATCATCGCAGCTTCGTCGCGCTCCGCACCGCGTCATGATCGGCACCGGCGGCGGGCCGAGTCGCCGGATCCTGGCCGCCGCGGTGATCATGGTCATCGCCGATGTCGCGCTGGTGTTCTCCCTGGCCGCCCACGTCCAGTGGGGCTGGCACCTGCTGGCGGCCGCGCTGGTGTTCGGCGCCCTGGCCTGGTGGGTCCGCCGGGACCTCGGCACGGTGTCGCGGCCGGCGCTGCTGATGATCACCGTAGCGGTCCAGGCCACCGGCCTGCTCGTCTTCCCGCTGACCAGCGACGACATCTACCGCTACGTCTGGGACGGCCGGGTCCAGCTCGCCGGCATCGACCCGTACCGGTTCGTCCCCATCGATCCGGCGCTGTCGTTCCTGCGGGACGCCCAGCTCTTCCCGCCGGGTGGGCCGCCCGCGATCAACCGGCCCGGGGTGCACACGATCTACCCGCCGGGGGCCCAGGCGCTGTTCACCGCGGTGGCCTTCCTGCTGCCCACGTCGCTCGGTCTCGCCGGCCTGCGGGTGGTGGCCGGCGCGGCCGTGGTGGTCACCACCGTGCTGCTCGGCCACTACCTGGGTCCGCGGCGTGGTCTCGCACTGCTCTACGGGGCCAACCCGCTGGTGATGATCGAGGCGGCCAACGGCGGTCACCTCGACGCCCTGGTGGCTCTGGCGGTGCTCGGGGTGGTCTGGTGCACGATCGCTCGGCGACTCTGGTGGGCGGGACTGTTCCTGGGTCTGGCGGCCTCGCTCAAGCTGGTGCCTCTGTTGCTCGTGCCCGTGCTGCTGCGTCGCGGTCGTTGGCGGACCAGTCTGACCGCGGTGCTGATCACGATCGCGGGCTACGTGCCGCACCTGCTGGTGGTGGGCTCGCTCGTCCTGGGTTACCTGCCGGGCTACCTGGACGAGGAGGGCTACGACAGCGGCGGTCGCTTCGCGCTGCTCAGCTGGCTGCCGGCCGAGGTGCGGCCAGTGGTCGCGCTCGGCATCGCCGCCGCGCTGGCCGCGGTGGCCTTCGCCCGATCTGCTCGGGACCCGGTACCGGTGACCTGCTGCTGGCTGTTCGGCTCCAGCCTGCTGGTGGCTACGCCCGTCTATCCCTGGTACGCCTTGCCGCTGGCCGTGCTGGTGATCATGAGCCAGCGCTGGGAGTGGCTGGCGGTCTGGGCGGCGGCGTACGTGGCGTTCGTCTTCGACCACTCGACAGCCGTCCAGGTCGCGGCCTACGGAGAGCGCCCTCGTGGTCGTCCTGCTCGGGACCCTGCGACGCACCCGGCTCAGTGGCCGGAAGGGTGGGCGGACCGAGACCGCACTCGGTCTGCTGCGTAGCCGAGCAAGCTGATCACCGCCGCCAACCCGAGCAGGATCAGCAGGTTCATACCGAAGTCCTGGTTCAGCAGCGCCTTCTCCGGTGGCGCGCTGCCCTGCAGGTAGATCATCGGTGCGGCGACCAGCGTGATCATGGCGCCCATGATCAGAAAAGCCTGCACGTACCGTCGACCGCGGTCGGGCAGCCAGCGCCGCAGCGCCACCCCGACCACGACGACCAGCGGGGAGATGACCAGGTCGCTGATCACCACGGCGCCGACCAACCAGACGGCCAGCCGCAGCAGACTCGCCCCGGGCACATCGGTGAGTAGCCGGACCGCGCCGTACGCGGCGAGCACCACCCCGCCGGCGACCGCGACCACCCGACCCACCAGCATCACGTCGATCCTGCTCATACCCGTACCTCCACCCTGGCCAGCCACTTCGTGTTGAGCACGCCGGCCCGGTTGGGTGCGATCAGCCGCAGCGGGTAGCCGTGGTCCAGATCCAGCCGCTCGCCGTTGAGATGGGTGGCGAGCAGCGCGCGGCCGAGCTGAGGTCCGCTGATCTCGGAGGCGTTGAACGTCCAGGCCCGTTCGAGGGACTCGACCCGAACCGTGGAGTCGGGAGTCCCGCCGGCCCGCATCACCAGCTCGAGCAGGCTGAGACCGCGCCAGGTCGCCCCGACGCTCCACCCTTCGACGCAGTTGATCGGCAGCCGATCCTCGACCAGTGCAGCGTGCGCGAGGTCGTCGAGCGTGATCACGTACGGGCGCGGACCGTCCACCCGCAGGGTCCAGTCCGCGGCGGTGGCCGTCGTGGTGATGGCCGCCTGCTCCGCGGTGCGGTTGACCGGTACCTGCTGGGGACCCTGGCGCCAACGGCGGATGGCCAGCAACCCGATCGGTTCCAGGGGAGTCAGCGTCTGACCGACCGAGGTGGCCACCACGATCCCCACCCCGATGCCGGAGGCGGCCAGCACCCCCCGCCGGCTGATGCCGGGGGTCGTCGGTGGCGGCACGTCACCGGCGTTGCTGTGGGAGACCGGGTTCTCGTCCCACGGGATCTCGGTCAGCACGTCGGCATCGGCCAGCCGCGCGCGTAGCCCGTACACGATGTCGGGCAGCTTGATCCCGACGTGCAGCAGGAGAGCGCCGATGACCACGTACGCCAGGTAGTGGTGGACGACCACGAAGTCCCAGCCGAACGGGTACCAGTTGAGGGCGTTGAAGAAGCCCGTCGCCAGCTGGACCAGGGAGGCGGCGACCAGCACCGCGATCGAGCCTCGCTCCAGCGCGTGCACCAGCGAGCGCAGCGGCGGGAACCGGAACAGGTTCGGGTAGACCGACCAGAGCTTGATCATGATCAGCGGCAGGCACGCGGTGCCGGTCGCGACGTGGGCACCCTGGGTGATCCGGTAGAGCCACGGCGGACTGGCCGGCCAGGGCAGCCAGGTCAGCGGCTGATACTGCAGGGCGCTCAGCAGACCGGTCAGGAAGCAGATCCCGAAAGCGATGCCGAGGACGCGCCCGAGACGTGCCGTCAGCGCCGTGGAGCGGACGCTGCTGGTGAACCGCGGCCACCAGTGCGGCCGGACCGGGGCGGGGCTGCGGGGCATGCCACTCAGTCTCGGCCGCCCGTCGGTACCGACCTATTACGCAGACCTTACGGACTCAGACCCTGGCTCACTCCGCCACGGCCGCCGGCTCACGCTTCTCGACCGGCGCACCCCAGGCGACGGTCTGAGCCGGCTTGGCGAAGAAGGCCACGATGATCACCCCCAGGGCGATCACCACCGCGGGCAGCAGCAGCGACTGGGCCATCGCCGCACTGAAGCCGGCTTGGGCCGCGGCCGGCAGGGTCGACCCCGCCGCCTCGCGCGCCATGCCGGTCTCGAAGCCGGGCAGCTCGACGGCCAGTCGGGCGTTGATCAGGGCGGCGATGGCGGCGCTGCCCAGCACCGCGCCCACCTGGCGGGTCATGTTGTAGACGCCGGAGCCCGCGCCGGCCTGAGCCATCGGCAGGTTGCGGGTGGCGGTGGCGGCCAGCGGCGACCAGATGCCCGACATGCCGATACCGAGGAAGGCGGCCGGGATCAGCAGCCTCCACAGGGCGGTGTCCGGGATCCATCAGCGACGACAGCCAGAGCAGCGAGACAGCGGAGACGGAGAAGCCGGCGACGGCCACCCACTTCGGGTTGACCCGGTCGGTCAGTCGACCGACGATCGGCGCCATGATCAACGTGGCCACCGCCATCGGCGCCAGCATCAGGGCCGACTGGGTCGGCAGCATCCCGCGCGCCACCTGGTAGTAGAAGCTGATCGGCAGCGGCATCGCGGTGATGGCCAGACCGACCAGAGCGATCGCGGCGTTGGACAGGGCGAAGTTGCGGTCCTTGAACAGCCCCAACGGCAGCAGCGGCTCCTTGGGGTTGTAACGCTGCCAGACCACGAAACCGATCAGCACGACGATGCCGGTGATGATCAGACCCCAGACCGTGATCGGTCCGGTGATCGTGCCCCAGTCGTACGTCGACCCCTCCTGGATGCCGAAGATCACCAGGAACAGACCGGTCGCGCTGAGCAGGACGCCGAGCAGGTCGAAGCTGTGGGCATGGGTCTCCAGGTTCGGCACCAGCCGCCAGGCCAGCACGAAGGCCACCACCCCGACCGGCACGTTCACGAAGAAGATCCACTCCCAGCCGAGGTTGTCGACCAGGACACCGCCGAGGATCGGGCCGACCAGGGTGGCGATGCCGGCGACGGAACCCCACAGGCCCATCGCGGCGCCGCGCTTGTTGGGCGGGAAGATGCGGGTGATCACGGCCATCGTCTGCGGGGTCATCAGGGCGGCGCCGAGTCCCTGGACGACCCGGGCCGCCACCAAGGAGGTGATGTCACCGGCGAAGCCGCACCAGGCGGACGCGGCGGTGAAGACCACCAGGCCGATCATGTACATCCGCTTCGGTCCGAAACGGTCACCGAGCCGGCCGGTGATCAGCAGCGGGACGGCGTACGCCAGCAGGTAGCCGCTGGTCACCCAGATGACCGACGTGATGTCGGCGTCCAGGTCGCGCAGGATGGCCGGGTTGGCCACCGACACGATGGTCGAGTCGACCAAGATCATGAAGAAGCCGATGACCAGGGCCCAGAGGGCCGGCCACGGCTTGGAGACTGTCTCGTTCACGGGGTTGTTTCTCTCTCGAGCGAGGTGAAGGTTGCGGGGACGGTGAAGCGGCCGGCTCCGATGTCGGTGATGGCGCTCTCGAGCCAGCTGGCTTGAGCGCTCAGCACGGTGTGCAGGTACTCGAGCTGGAGCCAGTAGGCCCAGGGCAGGTTCTTCCCGCGGACCAGGCCGATGCCGGCCTCGATCTCGCCGAGCGTCTCCCGGAGCGCGGACCGTCGGGTGGTCAGCAGGCGGATGACCTCGTCCTCGGGCAGGTTGTGGGCTTCGCCCAGGGCGAAGGGGAACACCGGGTACTCAGCCGCGACCTGGGCCAGCATCAGGGCGACGCTGCTCTGCAGGTGGTCCCGCCCGGCGTCGGTGATCTCGTACGTGGTGCGCTCGGGCCGGTTGCCCTCGCGCTCGGTGCCCACGACGGCCACCAAGCCGCTCTCGGCCAGCCGGCGGACAGCGTGGTACAGCGTGCCCGGCCTGATCTTGACGAGTCGGTGGTCCCGTCGCTGCATGGACAGCTGATACATCTCGTACGGATGCATCGGCCGCTCGGCGAGCAGGGCGAGGGCGGCCAGGGTCAGCGGTGTCAGTGGCGCGCCAGAGGACGACATGCAGACTCCCCTTGATGGTTCGGATCGAATAGTTCACGTGGAATATATCGCGCGAATCATCCGATGTCACATCCGACCCCGACTCCGCGGGTGATATATCCCCCGCGGAGTTGATTGGGTGAGCCAGTTCTCGGGGTTGGTGTTTCGGGTGGGCCCAGGCAGGCGGGATCAGGCCGAGACGGACTCGTCGTCGGCCGGATTGGCCGGGTTGGCCGGGTTGGCTGGATCGGCCTCGTCCGCCGGGTCGGGGCGGCGGCGGACGGCGCGGGCGATGGCCAGACCACCCCAGATCAGCAGCGAGAGCACGGCCACCAGCAGCTCCAGGCACAGCGTCCACACCCGGTTGGTGTGCGCCCGGGTGAGGAACAGGCTGCCCTGGATCAAGATCAGGAACATGTAGAAGAAGCCGATCAGGTGCCCGGAGGTGTTGAGCATCGGGTGGTACCAGAACGTGTAGATCGCCGCCCAGCTGAACAGGTAGCCGTGGTCCTTCCGCGCGAAGTCGATCACCTGCGCTTTCATCGGCATGGGCTTGGTGAAGATCATCCCGCGCCGGCGGTTCTCCATCAGCAGCACGACCACCAGGAGCAGGACCACCGATCCCTGGGAGCTGAAGATCGACACGTCCTGGGCCAGGCCGTCGTAGAACAGCTGGGTCTGGAGCTCGTGCAGTCCGATGAAGACGAGGCTGGCGAGCAGGGCGACCACGTTGATCGGGTGCAGGGTCTTGCTGTACGTCCGCACCCGGGTCTGGGCATAGAAGATCAACCCCCAGGCCGCGAGCTGGTGGGCGACGTAGCCCGACCAGGCCGACAGTCGCGTCCAGATCGTCGGGTCCGGCAGCTTCCAGCGATACCAGGAAGCGCCCCGATCGGGCAGCAGGTACTGATCGGCGACGCCGAAGCCACCGAGCCAGACCAGGAAGGTCAGCATGGCGCTGGCCAGCACCCCACCCAGCAGGATCCGGCGGGGTGTCAGCCGGGGCGACGTCATCCTCGGACCGCTCAGCGCTCGACGGCCAACAGATCTGGCAGCTGCTGATCCACCTCGTCGGCCTGGCGATGCACGCACCTGAACGCTGCCATCCGTCAACGAACTCGGGACGCGCAACACTAGGCTCGCGCCATGGCGACCTTCCGCACCAACGACGGTGTCACCTTGAGCTACACCGACAACGCCCCTCACACCGACACCGTGGGTGACGGCGCCGGCCGCCCCGTCGTCCTGATCCACGGCTACACCGCGCCGGCCGCGGCCTGGGCCCTGGTGTCCGACGCGCTGCTCGCTCAGGGCTACCGGGTGATCGCGTTCGACCGGCGGTCGCACGGTGAGTCCGAGACACCGATGCACGGGCAGCGGATGGCCCGCCACGGGCGCGACCTCGGCGAGCTGCTTGATCACCTCGGTCTCGAGGACGACGTCACCCTCGTGGGTTCGTCGATGGGTGGGAATGCGATCTGGGCGTACGTCGATCAGTTCGGCTCGCGGCGGTTGGCCGGGGTGCTGATCGACGACCAGACCCCGAAGATGATCACCACCGAGGACTGGCCGCACGGCTTCTACGACTACACACCGGACAACGCCGGAACCAAGTTCGCGACCGGTGTGACGTCGACGGGTCGGGGCCGAGACCAAGCGAAGTCGGTGCCGGCGGTGACGCGCCTGGTGGAGCGCCTCGGCGGGCCACCCGCGTTCCGCGATGCCGCCGCCCCGGAGACGATCGGGCTGCTGAACGATCACGCCCTCGCCGACTGGCGGGACGTGGTGGCCCGCTTCGACCGGACGTTCGTCATGCTCGCCGCAAGGGACAGTCAGCTGTGGCCCTGTGAGCACGCGGCGGCGGCGGTGGCCGACAACCCGAACGGGCGGGCCGTGGTCGTGGAGGACTGTGGTCACACGGTGGCCATCGACCAGCCCGACCGGTTGGTCGAGGAGCTGGTGCAGCTGCTGCGCGACACCGAGCCGTCGGCATGAGCGCCCCCGGGGTCTCGACCCTGCCGGCCACCGACGTGATCACCGACCCCGCTTCCCTCCTGGGTTACAGCCACGACGAGGCGGAGTGGGCGCCGTACGGGACACCGCTGGCCGTCGTGCGACCGACCAGTGCGGCCGAGACCCAGGCGGTGGTGGGGTGGTGCGTGGAGCACCGGGTGCCGATCGTGCCGCGTGGCGCCGGGACGGGGCTGTCCGGCGGCGCGAACGCGATCGACGGTTCGGTGATCATCAGCTTCGAGCGGATGGACGCGATCGTGCGTATCGACCCCGTCGAGCGGCTCGCGGTCGTGCAGCCGGGCGTGATCAACGACGACCTGCGGGCCGCCGCCGCCGAACACGGGCTCTGGTACCCACCCGATCCCGCCAGCTCGCCGTGGTCGACCATCGGCGGCAACGTCGCCACCAACGCGGGCGGCGTCTGCTGCGTCAAGTACGGCGTCACCCGCGACTACGTCCTGGGGCTCGAGGTGGTCACCGGCACCGGCGAGCTGGTCCGGCTGGGCCGGCAGACCGCGAAGGGTGTCGCCGGCTACGACCTGGCCGGACTGCTGGTCGGCTCCGAGGGGACCCTGGGTCTGGTCACCGAGATCACCGTACGGCTGCGCCCCGCCCAGGCTCCCCAGCACACGGTGGTGGGCTTCTTCGACACCCTGGTCGCCGCCGGTGAGGCGGTGGCGGCGGTCGCGCGAGCCGGCGTGATGCCGTCGGCACTCGAGCTGCTGGACCGGCACTGTCTGACCGCGGTGAACGACTGGAAGAACCTCGGTCTGGAGGCCGACTCGGCCGCCATCCTGCTGGCCCGGCTGGACGCGCCCGGTGCCGCGGGGGACGGCGAGGCCGCCGCGGTGTTGGCCTGTTTCGAGGGCAGCGGAGCGACCTGGGCGGCCCGCTCGACCGACCCGGACGAGGCGGACGCGTTGTTCGCCGCCCGTCGTCTCGCCTACCCGGCCGTCGAGCGGCTGGGCCCGGTGCTGACCGAGGACGTCTGCGTGCCGATCGTCCAGGTGCCGGCGATGCTGGCCCGGATCGAGGAGATCGGTCAGCGGTACGACGTGTTGATCGCCAACATCGCGCACGCCGGTGACGGCAACCTGCACCCCTTGTTGATCACCCCGCCGGGTGATGAGCCGGCCCGGATCCGAGCCCAGCAAGCGTTCGAGGAGATCCTGACCGAGGCGATCGCCGTCGGCGGTACGGTCACCGGCGAGCACGGCGTGGGTCTGCTCAAGCGGGCCGGACTCGCCCGCGAGCTCTCCCCGGCGGTGGTCGAGCTGCACCGCGCGATCCGCAGGGCGCTCGATCCGTACGGGATCCTCAACCCGGGCAAGGTCATCGAGGGCTGAGTTTCGACGTATCGGGAGACCCCCTTCGAGTGTCCTCTGAGGGACGAGGCCGCGGCGGGCGGCCGGTGCGACTCAGGGGAGATGATCATGGCCTTCAGCGTGTGCGAGGCCCGACCGGCCGATCTGGCTCGGGCGGTGCTCTGTCTGGACGAGCTGTCCAAGGACGTCAAGGGTGAGTTGATCATCGTCGACGCCGATCGGGACGTCTGCGACAAGCTGGACTGCGTCACGCTGACCAGTGAGCAGGTGATCCGGGCCGAGGTGCAGTCGCACGCGTGCGACTCCGAGATCGGCAAGCTGTTCGACGGACGCTTCTCGGTCAAGGACCTGACCACCGTGTTCGCGCACGGCACCGGGATGGCGCGGGGACTGCACGCGGCCACCTTCGTCTGGCGCACGTCGGTCGGTGTGGTGCAGGGTCGGCTCTCCGGGATGACCAACGAGGGCACCCACCGAGAGCCCGCCTTCAAGGGATGTCAGGAGTGTGGCGAGCGCGGGGTGATGGAGGGCAAGCTGTGTGGCCGTCTGGTCCGGGCCGCCGACCCGAAGCTGGCCGGCGCCCAGGTGACGGCGGCGTACCGGTTCGCGTTCGAGCCGACCGAGAAGGGCGGCGAGGGCGAGCTCGTCGGCACGATCGAGGGTCTGGTCGTCCGGTCGTGCGAGCCGACCACCGAGTGCGTCACCTTCGGCACGGTGGGCACCGACACCAATCCCCGGGTCGTCGGCCCGGTGACCATCGAGACCCGCGACCCCAGCGGTGTGAACCCCGTACAGACCGAGGTCGTGACCTGGGCGGGGCAGACCGGACTGCACCTGTGGCACACCTCGACGATCGCCTTCGCTCAGCCCGTCAGCCAGGTCGAGCTGACCTTGGTGCACTTCTCCACGGCCCCGAAGCTGACCGCGTACGACAACGCCGGCACCCCGGTCGCCACCTCGAGCATGACCGTGCCGCAGCAGACGCCCGAGACCCTGGTGCTGTCCGGCGCCGGCATCGTCACGGTGCTGGTGGATGCGCCCAGCGACGAGGTGCTGCTGACCCGGCTCTGCTGGGCTTGAGTCCGACCCCACACGGATCTGCTCGGGTTCGTCGGCTCTGCTCGATCTACAGACCGAGCAGATCCGACGAACCCGAGCAGATGGGGCGGGGAGGGCCACTAGGCTCGAAGTCCGTCTCCCGCCGCTCGGAAGGTCCCCGTGTCCTATCGCACCCTTGCCCCAGGTCAGCGCTCGCAGGTCTGGATCGGGGGACCCGACCTCCCCGTACCCGAGCTGGTGCTGGAGACCGAGGAGCTGCTGGTCGAGGCGCCGAACTGGTCGCTGGACGGTGACGCCCTCTACCTCAACGGCAACGGCGTGCTCTGGCGGCTCGACCTCTCGACCGGCGCCGGGAGCGGGCTGACCGAGGTCGTGCACGAGGGACTGCCGGCGATCAACAACGACCACGTGCTCGACCCGGACGGTCGCCACATCTACCTGTCGGCCAACGACGGTCAGATCTACCGGGCCGCGCTGGCCGGCGGGCCGGTCGACAAGGTCACCGCCGACGAGGGGGTCTGGCACTTCCTCCACGGGGTGTCGCCGGATGGCGGCCGGCTCGCGTACGTACGCCTGGCGGACTTCACCGACCCGGGTCGGCTGGCGATCATGGCACCGCACGGACCGACGACCGTCGTGGACACCGGCGCCGGGCACATCGACGGACCCGAGTGGTCACCCGACGGTGCCTGGATCTACCTGAACACCGAGGCGTTCACCGACGCACCCGGCCATGCGCAGCTGGCCCGGCTGCGTGACGACGGCCTGGCGAGCGGCGATGCCGAGGTCGAGCGTCTGGTGGTGAGTGAATCCGTTGACTGGTTCCCGCACCTGTCCCCGGACGGGCAGCTGGCCTCCTCGATCACCTTCCCTGCCGGCACGCTCGGGCACCCGGCCGATCTGGACGTCGAGGTCCGGGTCGTCTCCACCCAGGACTGGACCACGCCGCTGCAGCGGTACCCGCTGTTCGGCGGCCAGGGAACCATCAACGTGAACAGCTGGGGTCCGGACAGCACGCGGTTCGCCTTCGTGGCCTACCCGATCGGCTGAGTCCCCGCCTGGATCGACCCTCGGCGGCAGAACTGCTCGGGTTCGTCGGTTCTGCTCGGTCTATAGACCGAGCAGAACCGACAAACCCGAGCAGATCCCACCGGCGGAGAGGCTCAGTTGCCCGACGCGAAATCGTCGTAGATCGCGCTCACCTGGGCGAGGAAGCGGCGGATGGCCGCCCGCTCCTCGTCGGTGAACTCCTCGGCCACCGCGTCGACCGCGTCCAGCAGAGGGCGGAGGTGGTCGTTCACCTCGATCAGGGTGCTGGCGGTCGGGATCAGGTTGACGCGGCGGCGGTCCGTGCGGTCGCGTACGCGGGTGAGGTGGCCGACCTTCTCCAGCCGGTCGACCAGCTCCGTGGCCGCGGCCGGGGTGAGACCGAGGCGGGCGCTCAGCCAGCTGGGTCCGACCGCCTGACGGGCGGACGCCAAGTGCGTCATCGCGGCCATGTCGGTCTGCCCCAGCCGCATCCGCCGGGCCATCGCCGTCTCGGCGTCGGTCATCGAGGTCTGGAGGACGCGAAGGGCGATCGTCTCCGGTTCCACCCGCCAGCGCCCGGGAGGAGGCCCGCTTGTCTCGTCATCCACAGGACCTATAGTAGATCCAGGTGGTTAAGTAACCGAAACATATAGAAGGTTGATTTTCATGACGGTCCGAAGCACTCTCGATCCCTGGGCTCCCGTCCGTGGTCAGCGGGCGGTGATGCTGACGACGTACCGACGAGACGGTCGATCGGTCGACACGCCCGTCGGCTACGGGATCGACGGTCCGACGCTCTACTTCATGACCGACCCCGGCACCGGGAAGGTCAAGCGACTCCGGCACACGGCGGCGGTGGCGCTTGCGGCCAGCACGCTCCGCGGCGCGGTCAAGGGCCCGGCCGTCACCGGTGTCGCCACCGAGATCACCGGAGCCGAAGCCGACCAGGGACGGCGGCGGATCACCTCGACGAACCGAGTGGCCTGGTTCTTCCTGCAGCGGAAGGCGCGCCGGGCGGGCTGGGACTGGGTCGTCTACGCCGTGCGGCGTGATCACCCCGACAGCACCGCTGAAGTCGTCGAAGCCGACGTCACCGACAACGCAGACATCCAGGAGACACGATGACCACCACAACCCAGGAACGCACCGGCACCAAGGCGGTGATCGCGGCGATGCTGTTCTTCGCCATCGGTCAGTTCGTCTCACCCGTCTTCAACGCGCTGCTGGGCGGTTCGTTCACCACCTCGAACCGCAACGGCGAGCCGCCCCTCACGCCGGCCGGCTACACCTTCTCCATCTGGGGTCTGATCGAGGTCGTCAGCGTGGCGTTCGCGATCTACCTCGTGCTGCGCCGCAAGAAGAGCGACGCCGACCTGATCGACCGACTGGCCGTACCGCTGCTCGTGGTCTTCGCCGGGTTCAGCGTCTGGATCCTGGCCGCGGAGCTCGAGCCCGTCTGGTCGACCCTGGTCGTCATCGTGATCATGTTCGTGGCCCTGGTCCGGGCACTGCAGATCGCGCTGGCCGAACGGTCCCGGATCGCCGGCTGGCCGCGGCTCGGCCGGGCGCTGCTCTGGTGGACCCTCGGTCTGTACGCCGGCTGGCTCAGCGTGGCCATGTGGCTCAACCTGACCACGGCCTTCGCCGGTTCCGGAGCCCCGATCACCGGCGCCCTGGGCATCACCGCGCAGATCGCGACGCTGGCCGGTGCGCTCGGCACCGTCCTGGTCATCCTGGCCTGGACCGGGGGGCTGCTCTCGTACGCCGTCGCCGTCTGCTGGGGTCTGGTCGGAGCCATCATCGGCACCCTCGACGCCGGTCAGCCGGCCCTCACCATCGCTGTGGTGATCGGTCTGATCGCGGTGGTGGTGGCCACCGTGGTCACCCGGCGGCGGAGCCGCTCGAGCTTCGCCGAGCGCCTGGCCTGAGCCAGCCGCACCCTCCGGTCACAGCTGCACCCTCCGACCGACGGCGCACCGGCTACTGCCGGTGCCCGGACGGCTGGAGGGTGCAGCTGTGCGGAGGGGGTGCAGCTTCGCCGAGAGGCCGCGGCGACTCCCAGCCCTGAGCGTCAGCGCAGGGTGTCGGATCCTTCCGTCACCTTCGGCTTGTGCGCCCGGATGGAACCCGCATGCGCCTTGGCGCTGGGATCGTTCCGCGTCTTGACCAGGCTGGCCACGGTGGTGATCGCGAGCACGACCAGGATCACGGCGAGGCTGATCATGGTGGGGATCTCCGGCACGGCCGGGTTGATGTCGACGTGCAGCCAGTGCAGGATCAGCTTGACGCCGATGAAGGCCAGGATGATCGACAGTCCGGTGGACAGGTAGACCAGGCGATCCAGCAGGCCCTGGACCAGGAAGAACAAGGCCCGCAGACCCAGCAGCGCGAACGCGTTGGCGGTGAAGACGATGAACGGCTCCGAGGTCACCCCGAACACCGCCGGGATGGAGTCGAGCGCGAACAGCAGGTCGATGCTGCCGATCGCGATCAGCACCAGGAAGAGCGGCGTCACCATCCGACGGCCGTCGACGCGGGTGACCAGCTTGCCGTCGACGTAGTCGTCGGTGACGGGCAGCAGTCGTCGAGCGCCCTTCACCACCACGTTGTCCTCGATGTCGGGGTCCTCGTCCCGGTGCCGGAACAGCTGGATCGCGGTGAAGATCAGCAGCAGGCCGAACAGCAGGAACACCACGGAGAACAGAGACAGCAGGGTCGCGCCGAGGGCGATGAAGATGGCTCGCATGATCAGCGCCAAGACGATGCCGAAGGTGAGCACCTTGTGCTGGTGCTTCTCCGGCACCGCGAACGTCGTCATGATGATCACGAAGACGAACAGGTTGTCGACCGACAGGCTCTTCTCCACCAGATAGCCGGCGAAGTACTGGATGCCCAGCTCGCTGCCGAAGGCCGAGGCGAACCAGACCCCGAACCCGATCGCCACGGCGATGTAGAAGACCGACCAACCGGCCGCCTCCTTGAACCCGACGCGGTGCGGTTTCACGGCGGCCACCACCAGGTCGATCGCCAGCAAGGCGATGATGATGGCGATGGTGACGCCCCAGACGAGCGGGGTGATGGTCATGTCGAATTCCTTCGGCGTGGCGGGGGCGAGCCCCCGACCCTACCGATCGGTTCAACCCGTACGGGCGCGCTGCCGATCACCGGGGGCAGCGGTGTGACCCGTCGCGGGATCGTCGGGGGGCAGCCAGACCGCCCCGGGTCCGACCGGCGGGGACGTCCAGCCGTTCCGGCGCGAGAGCGCAACAGCCTCCTGTACGAGGCCGGCGACCGGCTCGGTCAGCTGTTCGTCCCGCCACGCGATGGACCAGGGGTAGACCGGTTGGTACTCCAGCGGCTGGTGCACCGGCAACCCGACCTCGGCGTACCGCTCGGTGTAGCTGGCGAAGTCCAGCAGAAAGGCTTGTACCGGCGACCGCATCACAGCGGCGAGGCAGTTGTTGAACGTGCCCGGGTTGCCGAGCCAGCGCAACGAGATCCCCGTGTCGCGCTCGAACGCGCTGACGTACTCGCCGTGGACGTTGTACATGCCGGAGGCGGGGGTGTCGGCGAACACCGTCACCGGTCGGTCGTGGAAAGACACCGTCTCCCGGTGCGGGTCCGTGGGCCTGCCGACGAGCAGCATGGGCTCGAGCCGGATCAGCCGGTGGTGCCAGCCGCCGGGGTGTTCAGCCACCATCTGACGGGTCACCCGCAGGATGGCCACGTCCAGACGGTGGTCGAGCAGGGCGTCCAGCTGGCGGGCGCTGTCCATCGAGCGCTCGACCACCTCGACGGTCGGGTGGGCCGCCGCGAAAGCGTCGGCGACGTGCCGACTGGTCGTCAGCTCGAAGATGTGCGCGAGTCGTACGACATTCTCCTCGCGCGGTCGGCTCATCTCCTCGGCCACGAGCAGCAGCCGGCGAGCGCCCTCGAGGAAGTGCTGGCCCCGCGGCGTGAGCCCGACGTGGCGGCTGTTGCGGATCAGCAGCGGCTCACCGACGGCGGCCTCCAGCCGGCGGATCTGCTGAGAGAGCGCCGGCTGGCTGATGTAGAGCTTGGCTGCGGCCCGGCCGAAATGGAGCTCGTCGGCGACGGCGACGAAGTACCTGACCAGGCGTAGATCGAATTCCATCGGCCCTCCTCGGGTTCACGGTAGTGGTAACAACCGGAAGCCTGGACCATCGAGCAGGGCCGAGACCGAGCCGAGGCTCTGTTCGGCGGTCGCTGACCCAGCCGGGCCCCGGCGCGCTCGCAGGCGTTGACGCCGTGCCCGACGATGCTCGTTTGGTTATCGATTCACGTCCAGCAGGTCTTGGACGCCACCGGGTACGGCGGTGTTGGCTCGACCTGCCGGACGATGAACTCCCCAGCAGTCCACACCAAGGAGCAGCGATGACGATAGGACCTGTACGACCGTGGACCTGAACCTGCAGGACAAGATCGCGGTGGTCACCGGAGCCAGCAAGGGCATCGGCCTCGCCGTGACCCGGGCACTCGTCGCCGAAGGGGTCGTGGTCGTCGCAGGAGCTCGCTCAGCGGGGCCGGATCTGCCCGCCCTGGTGGCCGACGGTCACGTCGTCTTCGTACCGGTCGATCTCTCCGGGCCGGCCGGACCGATCGCCCTGATCGAGGCGGCGCGACAGCTGGGCGGGGTCGACGTCCTGGTCAACAACGCGGGAGCCGTCACGCCCCGCCCCGGGGGATTCCGGGCCGTCACCGACGAGGACTGGGAGTCCTCGATCGCTCTCACCCTGATGGCCGCCGTACGCACGACGCGGGCGGCGTTGCCCGAGATGATCCGACGGGGTGGAGGCAGCATCGTCACGATCAGCTCGGTGAACGCCTACCTCCCTGACCCACTGGTGATCGACTACTCGGCCGCCAAGGCGGCGTTGACGAACTTCTGCAAGGCGTTGTCGAAGGAGGTCGGGCCGGCCGGCATCCGGGTGAACACGATCAGTCCCGGACCGGTGGAGACCGGCCTCTGGCTGGGCGACCACGGGGTGGCCCAGACCGTTGCCCACGCCGGTGGTCTCGATCCGGCAGAGGTCGCGGCCCAGGCCGCCGCAGGGGCGGTCACCGGTCGGTTCACCCGCCCCACGGAGATCGCCGACCTCGCTCTGATGCTCGCGAGCGACCGCACCGGCAACGTCACCGGATCGGATTTCGCCATCGACGGCGGCCTGGTCCAGACGTTGTAGGCCAGGTCGTCTCCCACCATTCGGCACGCCCGACCCCAGCCTTCCCGTGCGGGGCACTCGACTCGAAGGAACCACCATGTCTGAACCCACCAGCAACCGTCCGTACCCCGTGCTGTTCATCCACGGCCTCTGGATCCACGCCAGCGCGTGGGAACCGTGGCAGGAGCTCTTCCACACCCACGGTTACGTCACCACGGCGCCGGGCTGGCCCGGTGACGCCGCCACGGTCCAGGCGACCCGCGACGACCCGAGTCCGCTCGACGGCGTCGGCCTCGAAGCCATCTGTCGCCACTACGCCGACTTGATCGACGCCATGCCGGTGAAGCCCATCGTGGTGGGGCACTCCTTCGGCGGACTGATTGCGCAGGAGCTCCTCGCCAACGGCTACGCCACCGCGGCCGTGGCCATCGACCCGGCCCCCATCAAGGGCGTCAAGGTGCTGCCGTTCTCCCAGCTCCGATCGGGACTCCCGGTGCTCGGCAACCCGGCCAACAGGAAGCGGACCGTCTCGCTGACCTCCAAGCAGTTCCACTACAGCTTCGGCAACACGTTGACCGAGGAGGAGTCCGACGACTTGTTCACGCGGTGGACGATCCCGGGACCGGGCCGCCCCCTGTTCGAGGACGCCACGGCCAACTTCGTCAAGGACTCACCAGCAGCGGTCGACTCCCATCACGCGATCCGCGGACCGCTGCTGCTGCTGTCCGGCACCGAGGACCACACCGTCCCGCGCTCGGTGACCGAAGCCGTCTTCAAGCTGTACGCCGACAACCCGTCCGTAACCGACTACCGGGAGGTCGACGGGCGCGGCCACTCACTCACCATCGACGGCGGTTGGCGGGATGTCGCCGAGCTGACCCTCGCGTGGATCGCCGAGCAGGAACCGGCCCTGGTCAGCGCGGCGCCTCGCTGACCGCCCGCTACACCTTCCGGGCCGGCAGCCGTACCCGGATCGTCGTGCCCTGACCGGTCTGGCTGATCACGTCCGACGTACCGCCGTGGGCGGTGACGATGGAGGACACGATCGCCAGACCCAGACCGGCGCCGCCGGTGTGTCGGGTGCGGCTGGTGTCGCCCCGCCAGAACCGGGTGAAGACGTGCTCCTGGTCCGCGGCCGGGATCCCCGGGCCGTGATCGGTGACGAGCAACGTGTGGAGGGCGCCGACCGAGCCGGCGGTGCCGCTGGTGTCCGGTCTCGCCGGCCGGACGATCACCTCGACCGGCGTGCCCGCCGGGGTGTGCTGGACTGCGTTGCCGAGCAGGTTCTGCAGCACCTGCTGCAGCTTCGGGGCATCACCGAGCAACGTGGCCGGCCCGGCCGCGTGCAGCGAGAACTGGCGGTCGGGGTTGATCACCCGGGCGTCCTCCAGCACCTCACCGGCCAGTGCGGTCAGGTCGATGGGATCCAGGTCCAGCGGGCGGGCCCGATCCAACCGGGCCAGCAGCGCGAGCTCGTCGATCAGCACGCGCATCCGCCCCAGCTGGGTCATCGCTCGTTCCATCGCGTGGTCGCGTCGGACCTCGTCGGTGAGTCCACCCTGCAGATAGAGCTCGATCCACCCGGTGGCCGTGGTCAGCGGCGTACGGAGCTCGTGGGAGGCGTCCGCCACGAACGCCCGGAGTCGTCCCTCCGCGGTCTCCTGGACGTCGAAGGCCTCGTTGACCGCGACGGCCAACCGCCGCATGTCCGGGTCGTCGTCGGGGACCGGCAGCCGGACCGAGCGGTCCCCCTCGGCGAAGGCGTGCGCCCGCTCCGACATCGCCTTCAGGGGCCGGAGACTGCGGCTGACGATGATCACGGTCGCGGCCACCAGCGCGATGATCGCGGCCAGCACCCCAGCCGCCGCGACCAGGATCAACCGCTGCACGGTGGCCAGGCTGGACCCGGTGTCGAAGCCGATCACGAGCCCGTCGGGCACCAGGACCTCCCCGCCGGGCCCGGTCACCGACAGCGCCGATCCAGCGAGGTCCAGGCGGATGACCGTCATCGCCGGCCGGTCCGGGACCTGGTGCGGTTGACCGTCGTCCTGACCGGCCTCGACCAACATCGCGGCCGTCGACGGATCGGTGTTGGCGATCTGCACGACGCGACCGTTGCGCTCGAAGACCACTGCGGCGCCCTCGGGTCGGGCCATGTTCTCGACAGTGGTGGCGTCCAGCTGGACACCGCCGAGCCCGACCAGAGAAGCCCGGATCCGCTGCGACGTGCCCAGCAGCCGGTCGTCGATGCGGTCCCGGACGTAGGAGCGCATGTAGAGGATGGAGAGGGTCGTGGTGATCGTCACGATCACTGTCAGCGTGATCGCGAGCGTGACGATCAGCCGGCTGCGGGTGCTCCAGCGTCGTCGGCCGCGAGACCGACTCGCCAGCTCGCTCATCCGGACACCACGGGGCTCACGGCGACGCCTCCGGTGCCCGGATCGTGTAGCCGAAGCCGCGCACCGTGTGGATCAACGGTGGGGGATCGACGTCGATCTTGCGCCGCAGGTTGGAGACGAAGCGTTCGACCACGTTGCTGTCGCCGCCGAAGTCGTACTGCCACAGCTGGTCGAGGATCTGGGCCTTGGACAGCACCCGGCCCTCGTGCAGCAGGAGGTAGACCAGCAACCGGAACTCGGTGGGGGACAGGTCGATGCTGCGGTCACCCCGGCGAGTCAGGTGCCGGTCCTCGTCGACCTCCAGATCGCCGCAGCGGAGGATGCCGCCCGCTCCGCGAGAGGACGCGGTCGCGCGGGCCAGATCCCGTTCCAGCCGACTCCGACGCAGCAGCCCCTCCAGCCGTACGGTGACCTCCACCACGCTGAACGGCTTGGTCAGATAGTCGTCGGCGCCGAGGCGCAGCCCCCGTACCCGGTCCTCCACGGTGTCCCGGGCCGACAGGAACAGCACCGGCAGGGTCTCGCCCCGATGCCGCAGCAGCTGCAGGAAGTCGAAGCCGTCGATCCCCGGCATCATCACGTCCAGCACGATCGCGTCGGGGTCGTCGGTGCCGAACAGGGTGAGGGCGGTCTGGGCGTCCGGTGCGGTGGTGACCCGGAACCCGGCGAACGACAGCGACGACTGCAGCATCTCCCGGATGCCGTCGTCGTCGTCCACCACGAGCACGTGGGCCTCACCGGGTGGCGTCACGGCGACAGTGTTCCACTGCCCGCTCCGGGAGCAAGGGTCCTGCGGCGTCGTCAGCCAATCGTCAGGTTCCCGGACGTGGTTCCGTCAGGCGACCCCGATTGGGTGGCAGACGAGCGAGGCACGGCGGGTGTGTCGCCGAGGGGATGAGCCATGTCGACCTTCCTGTACGCCCTCGGGCACGCGGTCGCCCGTCATCGCTGGCGCGCGCTGATCGTCTGGGTGCTCCTGGCCGGCGTCTGCTTCGGGGTCACCAGCGTGGCCAAAGGCGCGTTGGTCAACGACTACACGATCCCCGGCACCGAGTCCCAGCACGGCATCGACACCCTGGACGAGCGGTTCCCGCAGGCGTCCGGGACGACCGGTCAGCTCGTCTTCGAGTCGAGCTCCGGGCCGATCGCCGATCACCAGGCCCCGATCGAGGACCAGATCAAGGCCATCGAGAAGGTCAAGCACGTCAGCAGCGTCGACGACCCGTTCGCCTCCGGTGCTGTGGGCACCATCTCGACCGACAAGAAGTTCGCCCAGTCGCAGATCCAGTTCGACGTGTCGGTGACCGACCTGAGCCCGACCACCATCGCGGAGGTCGAGAGGGCGGCCACGACGGAGACCGGCTCCGGCTACACCACCACGCTCGGCGGCGACATGTACACCTCCACCGGAGCCGGCGTCGGCCTGACCGACCTGATCGGGGTGTTCGTCGCCTTCATCGTGCTGTCGGTCACCTTCGGCTCCTTGATCGCCGCCGGACTCCCGTTGATCACCGCCGGTCTCGGCGTCGGCATCACGATGTCGACCATCTTGACCATCGCCTCGGTTGCCACCATCTCGACCACGACCCCCACCCTGGCCCTGATGATCGGGTTGGCCGTCGGCATCGACTACGGCCTCTTCATCGTCACCCGGCACCGCCGTCAGCTGGCCCATGGGATGGGCGTCGAGGAGTCCCTCGCCCAGTCCTCGGCCACCGCCGGCTCGGCGGTGGTGTTCGCCGGTACGACGGTGATCATCGCCCTCTGCGGACTGGCCGTCGCGAACATCCCCTTCCTCACCGTGATGGGGGTGGCGGCGGCCGGGGGCGTTGCGGTGGCGGTCTGTGCGGCGCTGACGCTGTTGCCCGCGCTCCTGGCGATCTGCGGCAACGGGCTGCGACCGAAGCCGACGTCGCACGCGGTCAAGCTGGTCGGCAAGGCCGCCGCGGGCCGCACGATGGGTGCGCACTGGGTCGCCATCGCCACCAAGGTCCCCGCGGTCACCGTCGCGGCCGTCCTGCTGGTCATCGGGGTGCTGGCCCTCCCGATCAAGGACCTGGCCCTGGCCCTGCCGGACAACGGCAGCGCCGACGTCGGATCGCCGCAGCGCACCACCTTCGACCTGATCGCCACCGAGTTCGGACCCGGCTACAACGCCCCGCTGCTGGTCACCGCCGACATCATCACCAGCACGGATCCGAAGGGCACCGTCCAGGACCTGGCCGACGACATCGCCAAGATCCCCGGCGTCGTGGCCATCACCAAGCAGACCCCGAACGAGACCGCCGATCTCGGTCTGGTCAGGGTGGTGCCGCAGTGGTCGCAGAGCGATCCGAGGACCACCGAGCTGGTCGGTCGGATCCGCGCCCAGGCTCCCGGCTGGGAGACCACGCTGAAGATCTCCGACATCACCGTCACCGGGCAGACCGCCGTCGCGATCGACGTGAACAGCCGCCTGGCCGGGGCCCTGGTGCCGTTCGGCCTGGTGGTGGTGGGCCTCGCCCTGATCCTGCTGATGATCGTCTTCCGCTCGATCGCCGTGCCGATCAAGGCCGCCCTCGGCTACCTGCTCTCCATCGCCGCCGCCCTCGGTACGGTGACCGCAGCCTTCATCTGGGGGTGGGGCGCCGGCCCGCTCGGCATCACCGAGGTCGGACCGCTGGTCAGCTTCCTGCCGATCATCTTGATGGGTGTGCTCTTCGGCCTGGCCATGGACTACGAGGTGTTCCTGGTCTCGGCGATCCGTGAGGACTACGTCCACAGTGGCCACGCTTCTGCGCAGGAGCGGGCCCGGCACGCCATCCGGACCGGCTTCATCTCGAGCGCCCGGGTGGTGACGGCCGCGGCGGTGATCATGATCTCGGTGTTCGCCGCCTTCATCCCGCACGGCAGCTCGACGATCAAGCCGATCGCCCTCGGTCTGGCGGTCGGGGTCTTCGTCGACGCGTTCATGGTCCGGATGACCCTGGTGCCGGCTGTGCTGGCACTCCTCGGCAGCAAGGCATGGTGGATGCCGAAGCGGCTCGACCGGGCGCTGCCGCACATCGACGTCGAGGGCTCCGCCCTGGTCCGTCACGTCGAGCAGGTCGAGTGGGAAGAGACCAACGGTGCGGTCGCCGTTCGAGCCGAGGCCGCCGCCATCGCCACCGACGGCGGTCCGGTCGCGGTCGACCTGTCGGTGGCGCGGCGGACGACGGTCAGCTACGACCATCCCGACCCGGCCGTCCGGGCGGCGCTGGTCTGGACGCTGGGCGGGTGGCGCAAGCCCGTCGGCGGACATCTGGCGGTGCTGGGCCGGGTGCTGCCGGAAGAGGCCGGGGGCGTCCGGAAGTGCGTACGCGTGGTGCCGCTCCCCAGCCCGGACGACGATGCCGTCGACGTCCGGCGCTACGTCTCGACGCTGTTGGTCGCCCAGTCCGACAAGCCCTGGCCGTCGCGCCGGACCACCAACCAGGCCCTCGAGCAGGCCGAGAGCTGGCTGTCTCCGCTGCGGGTGGAAGCCGGCGGGCAGCGGTTGGCGGACCGCCGGCTCGGGGACCTGGACTCGCTGGAGCGCCGGCTCGTCACCCTCAGCGCCGCCGCCGTCCAGTCGCCGGAGCTGATCGTGGTGGCCGAGCCCGATCGAGACCTCGATCCGGGCGCCATGTCCTGGCTCGCCGGGGTCTGCGCGGAGCTGGTGCACGACACCGGGACGACCGTGCTGCTGGTCGGCTCGACGGTGACCGCGTTGGCGGACCGGGCTGCTTCCCCGATGCCTCCTGAGTTGACGTCGCTCGGGTTGCCCGTTGTCGCTCTATCTGCAGATGGAGCGACTCCCTCGAACCCGAGCGACTCTGACAAAGGTGACGACGGCCCTCCGGACGACGGCCCTCCGGACGGGGCCCCGCCTGAGGCCGGGTCTCCCGAATCCGGGCCACTCGGTGACCTGCCACCGGACGAGGCACCCGGCGCACCCGACGACGACACCGAAACCAGGAAGCAGACCCATGAGCTCACCGGACAGTAGGTCGAGGGCCCACGAGCCCGCGTCGCGGTGGCTGGTGCCGATGATCGCCGTCATCCTGACGGCGATCGCCGGTGGCGTCGTGCTGTGGGCCGTGCAGGGCCACCAGAACAGCGGTCCCGCCGTACCACTGGCCATCGTGAACCTGGACGCCCCGGTGACCCAGGGCACCGGCTCCGACGCCAAGACGATCGCGGCCGGACGTCAGCTGGCCGCCGGTCTGAGCTCGCCCGACAGCGACGACGAGACCCCGCTGTCGTGGCAGCTGGTCGATTCCGACGACGCCGCCACGGGACTGCGGGACGGCACCTACTACGGGGTGCTCACCATCCCGAAGGACTTCTCCGCCGGCATCACCTCGACATCGGGCAGTGACCCGAAGCAGGCCCAGCTGACGCTGGTCAGTGACGACGCGGCCAGCGCCGCCGTCGCCGCCCTGGCCCAGCTGTCGGTCAACCAGGCCGCGCGCACGCTGGGTGACCAGGTCACCACCAACTACGTCGACGCCATGTTGACCAACCTGACCACCATCAACAAGAACCTGACCAGCTCGGCGAAGAGCGCAGACTCCCTGGCCAGCTCCGCCCACGACCTGGCCAGCTCCAGCCACTCCCTGGCCGAGTCCGCCGACCAGGTCGCCGACGGTGCGTCCAGCATGGACAGTGGCACGAAGTCCCTGCTGGCGGGTACGCAGACGCTTGCCTCCGGGGCCGAGGACGCGGCCACCGGGGCGGCCCAGGTCGCGTCCGGCAGTCGCGAGCTGACCACGGCGGCCGGCAGGCTCGCGTCCGGCGCCGGCAAGACCTCCGACGGGGCGGACGATCTCGCGAAAGGGACCTCCGACCTGGCCCGGTTGGCCGACGGGACGGCGAAGGGCGCGAGTGACCTGACGAGGGTGACCGATCGGCAGAACACGGGGCTGGGTCGCACCGACAAGCTCGCCGGCGCCCACGCCACCGGTGCCGCCGCCGTGGCGAGCCGGGCCGACCGGATCGCCCGGGACTGTCCGCTCACGACTCCACGGGACTACTGCACCCGGGTCACCGATCTCGCCCGCCGGGTCGGCGCCGAGGCGGCCGTGGCGTCCGACCTCGACAAGCTCGTCGGCCTCCAGGTCGACCGGGGCAAGGCCATCGACAAGGGCGCCGCAGCTCTCGACAAGGCCACCGGCCGTCTCGACAGCGGACTGACCAAGCTCGCGCCGGCCGCGAAGAAGGTCGCCACCGGAGCCGACGACGTGAGCGACGGTGCCACGCAGCTCGACCGGGCAGCCGGATCGCTCTCCTCCGGCGCGGTCGAGGTCGCCACCGGAACCCGCAGCGTCGCCGACGGGGCGGTCAAGACCGAGTCCGGTGTGCAGGAGATGGCGGTCGCCACCGACCAGCTGGCCACCGGCACCACGAAGCTCGACTCGGGTGCCCACCAGCTCGCCGACGGCGCCGACCAGCTCGCCGACGGCGCGGACCAGCTGGCCTCGGGGCTGACCAGCGGTGCCCAGCAGGTGCCCAGCTACACCGACGACCAGCGCAAGCAGCTCGACACCGTGGTGACGACCCCGGTGACGGTCAAGGCCAGCGCCCAGAACCCCAGCACCGTGGCGGCCGGGCTGGTGCCCGTCGTCCTCGGTCTCGCGCTCTGGATCGGCACCCTGATGATGTTGCTGACCCGCCCGCCGGTGCCGGTCGGGCTCTCCTGGGCGCAGGCCTCGCCGGCGCGACGGGTGCTGTTCGGCCTGGCGCCGGTGGTGCTGGTGGGTCTGGTGCAGGCCGGGCTGCTGCTCGGACTGGTGGCGATCGCGAAGGTGCCGATCGCCTCACCCTCGGGTCTGGTGCTGTTCACCGCCCTGGGCGCCCTCGCGTTCGCCGCCACCAACCAGGCCCTGGTGAGTGTGTTCGGCGGCATCGGCCGTCTCGTCAGCCTGGCGTTCGCGCTCGTCGAGGCGGCCGCTCTCGGTGGGCTGATGCCGATCGAGACCGCCCCGGCCGCGATCCAGCTGCTCAACGGCGTGTTGCCGCTGCCGCAGTTCGTCAGTGGTGCCGCCCAGCTGCTGCTCGGCGGGCGGGGCAGTCTGGTGAACGCCTGTCTGGTGCTGTCGCTCTGGACGGTGTTCGCGTTCGGTGCCTCACTGCTCGCCGCGTCGCGGCGCAGCTCCCGGGTGGGCGAGGTCGAGCCGGCGCCCCCGAGCCCGTCGCCGGCCCCCGGTCCCTCTCCTGCACCGTCCACGGCATGATCGTCCTCTGCTGAGTGGAGAAGAGGTCGTCCGATGACGGTGAACGCCCCGGGGCTGGACGGACGACCGCTGGCGGTGCGGTGGGCCTGGCTGCTGGTTCTGCTGGGTGGGGTGGCGGCGTACCTGATCGTGCTGCGCACCCTGGTCGCCACCCAGAACCCGCTCTACGTGCCGTCCCTGCTGCTGCTCGGCTCCGCCGTGGTCCCGGCCGCGGTGCTGGTCTACGCGGCCTCCGGACCGGGTCGCGCGCCGGTGAGCGCCGGGCTGATCGCCGCCGTCGCGGGGATCGGTGGGGTCATCGGCACCGTCGCGGCCGGAACCCTCGAGTACGACACCCTGCAGCGCCTCGGAGCCGTACCGATGATCATGGTCGGGCTGATCGAGGAGTCGGCCAAGCTCGTGGTGCCGGTGATCATCCTGATCTTCGCCCGACGCCTCCGCGACCCCGCCGCCGGGGTGATCATCGGAATCGCCTCCGGGATGGGTTTCGCCACGCTGGAGACGATGGGGTACGGGTTCTCCGCCCTGCTGCAGAGTCGCTCGATCGCCGATCTCGATCAGACGCTGCTGCTCCGCGCCCTGCTCGCGCCGGCCGGCCACGTCGCGTGGACCGGCGTCACGACCGCCGCGCTCTGGCGGATCCCCTCCGCGCGCCGGCGAGGTCGAGCCGTCGGTCTGTTCGTCGCCGCCTTCGCGACGAGTGTGGGGCTGCACGCGCTCTGGGACGGTTCCGACCTGTGGCCCGTCCGCGCTGCCGTCGGCATCATCAGCGTCGCCGGGCTGCTGATCGTGATCCATCGCTCACGCACGGCCGAGCAGCGGCTCCAGGATCCGCCGAACTGGACGTACGGCCCGTACGTCCCTCCGACCCCGCCGGCGGAGTCGGGCGGTCAGCCGACCTCCTGAGGTCAGTTGTCGTTGCTGAACGAGGATCCCGAGGACTTGTCCGGCAGGTACGGCTCGATGGCGGCGGCCAGCTTGGCCGGTGTCATCGACTGCAGCCAGATGTGACCCGGGCCCTGGATCTGGGCCAGCAGCAGGGAGTCGCCGAAGAACTTGTTCTTGATGCCTTTGATGGAGGCGAACTCCAGCGGCATCTCGGCCCGGAACAGGGCCAGGTGACCCGGGTGGATGAGCATCGACTGTCCGGGCACCAGCTCGTACTCCACGATCTCCCCGGCCAGCTGGACCCAGGCGGTCCCGTCGCCGGAGAGGCGCTGGAAGATGACGCCGGCGCCGCCGAAGATGCCGGCCCCCAGCTTCTTCTGCAGGCCGACGGAGATCTCCACGTCCGGGGTGCTGCAGATGTAGGCCCCCGACTGCACCATGAAGTTGTCGGCCCGGTCGATCCGGATCTCGCGGATGGATCCGGGCAGCTGTGCGGAGAAGGCGACGAAGCCGCCCTGGGCCGGGGCCACGTACTCGGTCAAGAACAGCTGGCCGCCACCCAGTGCCCGCTTGAGACCCGACATGAAGCCACCCTTGCCGCCCGAGCCGAACCGGGTGGAGGTGTCCATGGCGAAGCCCGGCGTCAACCAGGAGACGTCCCCGCCCTCGGCGATCAGGTGCTCGCCCGGACCCATGGTGATCTCCAGGATGGGCATGGTGGTGCCGGCGATCCGCGTCTGCATGCGGAAACGTTAGTGGACCTCGTTGCTGTCGAGCGGTCCCGGTCCGGACGCGACGGAGCCGGCCGCACCCGCCGATCCGAGTGGGTCGGCGGTGGCCGTGACGCCGGGACGTTCGACCAACGTCACCACGATGATCGCGAGCACCGCCCAGAACGCCGTCCAGCCCACGGTCGAGACCGTCAGAGGTTTGGTCAGCATCACCACGATCCCCGCGACGACCGCGATCAGAGCGAAGATCAGCGAGCGGTGACGGTGCACCCAGACCCCGACCTGCCCGGTGCCGAGGCCGCGCTCATCGGCGGTCCCACGCAGCCCGCCGACGCCGGTCGCGTAGGCGTCCCGGAGCCGGGTCGGTATCCGGTACGGCCCGGCCAGCCACCCCACCACGACGACCGCCAGCCCCAGCACGGCGGCCGCGACCGCGGTCGCGCGCATGCCGTCGGTGGCCGTGTCGTAGAACAGGCTGCTCACCGATCCAGGCAGCACACTGGCCGGCACAGCGGCGACCAGGGCTATCCGGCCGACGGCGAACGCGATCGCCAGCAGCGCCATCGCCAACGCGAAACCGCCGGCCGCCCACAGCACGGCGCGCGATCGCCGGTTCGCGACGAGAACGCCGCCGACCAGCAGGGCCAGCACCACCCAGGGCAGCCAGGTGCCGACGGCCACCGTGATCCCGTACGCGAGCTGCACGGTCGGCAGCTGGTCGGACTGCACCAGCACGATCGTCCGGTTCACCGGGGGAATCCGCCCGGCGACGGTGATGCCCCGCTCCACCAGGCTGGCCTTGACCCGTTCCACGATCGGTCCGAGGGGGATGCCGAGCGAGCCGTCTTCACTGATCGTGGCCACGGCTGCGGGATCGTTGGTGAGCGTGCCGATCAGCTGGGTGTGACCGATCCGCAACGCCTCGGCCCAGGCCTCGTCGAACCGGTCGGAGGCGACGAACTCAGTCACCCCGTCGCGGATCATCGACCGCAGTCCGTCGGTCGCCGTGGCCTGGAGGGTCCGCAGCGCCGTGGTGGCTCGCGGTCCGGTACCGAGTGCGATCAGTCCGTCGACGAGCTCCTGGGTCAGACGGCCGAGGTCGACCTGGGCATCGACGGCGGCCATGGCCTCGTCCACGACGTACGCCTGGACCTCCGGACTGTTCGACAAAGGGGCGTAGGTCGCGACGAACCGATCGGTGTCGGTCAGCGTCCACTTGGCCCAGCCGGTGACCACGGCCACCGGCGCCAGCAGGACTCCCAGCAGGATGAGCACGACCGCCAGCACAGCGCGGGAGCGGCGAGGCGCTCGACCGGAGCCGGTCGGGGCGGACCGGAGAGCGGCGTTCTCGGCTTCGAGGGTGGCCACACGGGCCTGCAGGTCCTCAGCGGGGGTGGTCGACATGACGACACCCTCCCACCGGCCGCCGCGCGGCGCGTCACCGAATATGGGTGAAACGCGCGCTCGCGTCGATTCGCGTGCGGGCGCTCCGGCCTGTATTCTTCCTCGTCGGCGCGCCGCGGGATGGGCGCGTACGAGTGCCCCTATAGCTCAGTCGGTAGAGCGTCTCCATGGTAAGGAGAAGGTCTGCGGTTCGATTCCGCATGGGGGCTCGGAGTCAAGTTCCGGCGCCACCGCGCGTCGGCGGTGTGCATGGTCGTGACGAGTCCCGCGGGGCTTGATCGAGCGGGCACACTGGACATGGCGGGTGCGTCATGTCAGCAGGGTTCTGCGGCGGGATAGCTCAGGCGGTAGAGCAAGCGGCTCATAATCGCTGTGTCGCGGGTTCAAGTCCCGCTCCCGCTACCACGATTCACTCACAGAACCGAAGGAAACGACGATGGCCAAGTCCACGGATGTGCGCCCCAAGACCACCATGGCCTGCACCGTGTGCAAGGAGCGGAACTACATCACCAAGAAGAACCGGCGGAACGATCCCGACCGGCTCGAGCTGAAGAAGTTCTGCCCGCGCTGCCACACGCACACCACCCACCGCGAAACCCGCTGACCGCCGAGCGCGATCACCGGGCTGACGAGCCGCCGAGTTCCTCGGCGGCTCGTTTCGTGCTGTCCGGACGCCTTCCCGATCGGGGTACGCCGTGCTGATCGGGCTCGCCCACGGCAGCCGGCACGCCCGGGTGGCCGACGGGATCGAAGCGGTGCTCGCCGCCAGCTCCCACCTCGCCGGCGTCGAGACCCGCGCCGCGTACCTGGATCTGACCGCCCCTGACCTGGCGGCTGTGGCGGCTGACCTGGCGGCGACCGGAGTGCACCGGGCGGTGGTGGTGCCCTTGCTGTTCACCGACGCGTTCCACGCCCGGATCGACGTCCCCGAGGCCGTCGCCCAGGCCGCGGACAGCTCCGGGATCGAGCTCGTGCTGGCCCCGATCCTCGGCACCGGTGACGACGTCGTCGCGGTGGTCGCCGACCGGCTGAGCGCCGCCGGCACGACCGCGACCGAGTCGATCCTGCTCTACGCGGTCGGGTCCTCCCGTCCCGACGCCAACGCAGCCGTCGCCGACCTGGCCGACCGGCTGGCCGCCCACCGCGGTACGCCGGTCCGCGTCGGCTTCGGCACCACCGAGCCGCGCGCCGCCGACGTCCTGGCCGAGCTGGTCGCCAGCACCGATCAGCCGGGCACGGTCGTCCCGCTCTTCGTGGCCCCCGGGCTGCTCCTGGACGGCATCGCGCCCGCCGTCGCGGCGGCGGGTTGGCGGCTGGCGGATCCGCTGGGCACGCTGCTGGCATCGGTGGTGTCGCAGCGGTACACCGCGGCACTGGGTACCGCGGGCCACCTCCGTTAGCGTTAGGCCATGGAGAGGCTCCGCCCATGACCATCACCGCCGACCACGCCGGTCGTCGCTATCCGCCGACCCCCGCGTACGAGGTGTCGGCGGCCAAGATCGCCGAGTTCGCCCGCGCACTCGGTGACGACAGTCCCGCCTACGCCGGCGAGCAGCCCATCGCGCCGCCCACCTTCGTGGCCGTGATCTCGTCCGCCGCCTGGGAGTCGATGTTCGACGATCCCGAGCTCGGCCTGGCCCTGCGCCGGATCGTGCACGGCGACCAACGGTTCACCTACCGGCGTCCGCTGCGGGCCGGTGACCGGGTGCAGGCCACGCTGACCATCGACAAGGTGCGCAACCGCGGCGCCGCCGACATCATCTCCTCCTCGGTCGAGGTGGAGACGGTGGCCGGCGAGCTGATCTGCACCGCCGAAGCGACCTTCTTCCACTCCCACGAGGCGGACGCATGAGTGCCATCGACCTGGCCCAGATCACGGTCGGCACCCGGCTGCCCAGTCTCACCGTCCGGTTCACCCGCGAGACCCTGGTCCGGTACGCCGGTGCGTCGACCGACTTCAACCCGATCCACTACTCGAGCTTCTACGCCGAGCAGGTCGGTCTGCCCGGCGTGATCGGACACGGGATGCTGACCATGGGCAGCGCCCTGCGGGTGGTGACCGACTGGGTGGGGGATCCGTCCCGCGTGCGGTCCTACTTCGTCCGGTTCACCAAGCCGGTCGTGGTGCCCGACGACGCCGACGGCACCGAGCTCGTCTTCGGCGGCGTGGTCGAGGCCATCGACGACGCCCTGGTGACGATCGCCATCGAGGCGGTCAGCGGCGACGTCAAGGTGCTGGGTGCGGCCCGGGCGGTCGTCGACTGTGCCTGACAGTCGTTCTCGTGGATCCGTGGTCACCGGCATCTCGGTGACGGCGGGGGAGTCCTGCGACGTCACCTCGCTGTCACTGACTCCGACCGTACGGGCGCCGAGCGCCCCGACGGCACCCGGAGACCTCGCGCAGCTCACCACGCTGCGGGTCGGCGGTCCGGCCCGCGCCGTGGTCACGGCCACCACCGAGACCGAGCTGGTCGACGCGGTCCGGTCGGCCGACGCCGACGGCGAGCCGGTGCTCGTGCTCGGCGGTGGCTCGAACCTGCTTGTGGCCGACCAGGGGTTCCCCGGCACCGTCGTCCGGGTCGCCACCCGCGGCATCACCGCGGACGTCTCGGACTGCAGTGGCGCCACCGTGACCGTCGCCGCCGGCGAGGACTGGGATGCGCTGGTGGCCACCGCGGTCGCGCAGGAGTGGAGCGGGATCGAGGCCCTGTCCGGCATCCCCGGTCTGGTGGGCGGCACCCCGATCCAGAACGTCGGCGCGTACGGCAGCGAGGTCGCCCAGACCATCGCCCGGGTCCGCACGTTCGACCGGTCGACCGGGCGTCAGGTGAGCTTCTCGGTGGCGGACTGCGGGTTCGGCTACCGCACCTCGCGGTTCAAGGCCGAGCGCGATCGTCACCTCGTGCTCGAGGTGACCTTCCAGTTCACCCTCGGATCCCTGTCCGCGCCGATCCGCTACGCCGAGCTGGCCCGCACCCTCGGGGTGCCGGTGGGCACCCGGGTGCCCGCGGCCGACGTACGCCGGGCTGTGCTCGGTCTGCGGGCCGGCAAGGGGATGGTGCTGGACGCCGCCGACCGCGACACCTGGAGTGCTGGCTCGTTCTTCACCAACCCGATCCTGGATCCGGGTGCGGCCGCGCGCCTGCCGGCCGACGCGCCACGTTTCCCCCAGCCCGACGGCCGGGTGAAGACGAGCGCGGCCTGGCTGATCGAGCACGCCGGGTACGGCAAGGGTTTCGGCGCCGAGCTCGGCGCCGGCCGGGCCACCCTGTCCGGCAAGCACACCCTGGCCCTGACCAACCGGGGCGGGGCCACCGCCGACGAGCTGCTGAGCCTGGCGCGGGTGGTGCGCGGCGGGGTGCAGCAGAGGTTCGGTGTCACCCTCGTCGAAGAACCAGTTCTGGTGGAGTGCTCCCTGTGACGAAGAAGGACCTGTGAAGAACGACCCGTTCGCCGTCTGGGTCCCGACGGCCGAGAAGGTCGAGCTCGTGCTCGTCGACCCGGCCGGTGATGACCGCCGCACGCTGGCGATGGAACCCGACGGCGGCGGCTTCTGGCGTCCGGTCGGCGGTCTGGCCGAACCGCCGGCGGACCGACCGCTCGACTACGGCTACCTGATCGACGGCAGCGACGTCGTGCTGCCCGACCCGCGGGCCCGGCGTGCTCCCCACGGGGTGCACGGGTTGTCGCGCACCTTCGACCCGACAGCTCACCACTGGTCAGACCAGCTGTGGACCGGTCGACAGCTGCCGGGCGGCATCGTCTACGAGCTGCACGTGGGCACGTTCACCGCCGAGGGGACGCTGATCTCGGCCATCGATCGGCTCGACCATCTCGTGGAGCTGGGCGTGACGCTGGTCGAGCTGATGCCGGTCAACGGGTTCAGCGGCAGCCACGGCTGGGGGTACGACGGTGTGCTGTGGTGCGCGGTCCAGGAGGAGTACGGCGGCCCCGCCGCGTACCAGGAATTCGTCGACGCCTGTCACCAGCGCGGCCTGGGCGTCATCCAGGACGTCGTCTACAACCACCTCGGCCCGAGCGGCAACTACCTGCCGGAGTTCGGGCCCTACATCGCCGACGGTCCGTCGAACACCTGGGGCGAGACGCTCAACCTGGACGGGGAGGACTCCGACGAGGTCCGTCGCTACATCATCGACAACGCGTTGATGTGGCTGCGGGAGTACCACGTGGACGGTCTGCGGCTGGACGCCGTGCACGCCCTGTCCGACACCCGCGCGACGCACCTGCTGGAGGAGCTGACGATCGAGGTGGCGGCCCTGTCCGCCTTCGTGAACCGGCCGCTGTCGCTGATCGCCGAGTCGGACATGAACAACCCGCGGTTGATCACCACCCGCGACGGCGGCGGGTACGGGCTGACCGGGCAGTGGAGTGACGACTTCCACCACGCCCTCTACGTCAGCCTGACCGGGGACACGGCCGGCTACTACGCGGACTTCGACTCCATGGCGGCACTCGGCAAGGTGTTCGAGAACGGCTTCTTCCACGACGGCACGCACTCCAGCTTCCGGGGGCGCAGTCACGGTTACAAGATCGACACCCTCCGTACGCCGACCTGGCGGCTGGTGGTCTGCTCGGACAACCATGATCAGATCGGCAACCGGGCCGACGGCCAGCGCCTGTCGGGCAAGATCTCTCCGCAGCAGCTGGGGTTGGCGGCCTTCGTCACGCTGCTCAGCCCGTTCACCCCGATGATCTTCATGGGTGAGGAGTGGGGTGCCTCGACGCCCTGGCAGTTCTTCACCGCCCACGTCGAGCCGGAGCTGGCCGAGAAGGTCGCCACCGGGCGGCGGGAGGAGTTCGCCCAGATGGACTGGGACCTCTCGCAGGTCCCCGACCCGCAGGATCCCGCGACCTTCGAGCGGTCCAAGCTCGACTGGGACGAGCTGACCGAGCCCGTGCACGCTGACCTGCTGGAGCTGAACAAGCGGCTGATCCGGCTGCGGCGCACCTATCCCGACCTGTGCGATCCGCAGTTCGATCACGGCACCGCCACCTCGAGCGACGACGGCGGCTGGCTGCTGGTGGAGCGCGGCACCGTGGCGCTGCTGATCAACTTCCGCGGCGGCGAGGTGCGGGTCGGAGTCGACGGGGTCTGCGAGGAGCTGCTGACGGTGGGGGAGTCTTCCCTGGCCGAGGGGTCGGTCTGGCTCGCTCCGCACAGTGCGGTGGCGGTGCTGCGCCGCTGAGCCTCTGTGGTCCCGATCGGGGCTGGCTGATCTCCGGGGACGGAGACGAGCCAGCACCCGACGGGCCGGGAACAGCCTCAGGCGTCGATCTTGATCTCCCGCTTCAAGATCTTCCCGGTCGGACCCTTGGGCAGGGCGCCGAACCGGACGATCCGGGGGTACTTGTAGACCGCGATCTTGCTCGCGACGAAGTCGCGGATCTCGTCCTCTCCTGCCTCGGCGCCCTCCTTCAGGGTGAGCAGGCAGGCGATCTCCTCACCGTGCAAGGCATCCGGCACCCCGAACACCGCCGCCTCGGCCACCGCCGGGTGGGTGTAGAGGACCTCCTCGACCTCCCGCGGGTACACGTTCATCCCGTTGCGGATGATCATGTCCTTCTTCCGGTCGACGATGAAGTAGAAGCCGTCGTCGTCACGGGTCGCCAGGTCCCCGCTGTGGAACCAGCCGGCTCGCATGGCCTCCGCGGTGGCCTCGGGCTTGTTCCAGTACCCCTTCATCACGTTCTCGCCGCGGATGACGATCTCGCCCACCTCGCCGGGGGCGACCTCGTTGTCGTCGGGACCCCAGAGCTGGAACTCGACCCCGCGGATCGGGATCCCCACCGAGCCGGGCTTGACCGGACGGTCCGGGTGGTTGAAGGAGGCGATCGGCGAGGTCTCCGACAACCCGTACCCCTCGAGCAGCTGGAAACCGAAGCGCCGCTGCACCTCGTAGAGGACCTCGACCGGCAGGGACGCCCCGCCGGAGGCGGCCAGCTTGAGCCGGCTGGTGTCGAACCGGCCCGGGTCGGGCACCCCGAGCAGGGCCATGTACATGGTCGGCACGCCCAGGAACACGGTCACCCGGTCCTCCGCCACGATCCGCAGCGCTGCCTCGCCGTCGAACTTCGGCAGCAGGGTCAGACAGGCGCCGCCCGCGATCGCCGCGTTCAGGCCACAGGTCTGGCCGAACGAGTGGAACAGCGGCAGGCCGCCGAACACGACGTCACCCGGTCCGAGCGGCATCAGCGTGGCCAGGTCGGTCCGCACGTTGCTGCCCAGGTTGTCGTGGGTCAGCTCGGCGCCCTTCGGCGATCCGGTGGTGCCGGAGGTGTACAGGATGACGGCCGTGTCGTCCCCGGTGCGGACGACCGGACCTCCGTCCTGCGGTTCGGCCCCGGCCACCGTCTGCTCGAACTCTCCCGGCGTCACCACGAAGACATCGGTACCGGTGGCCTCGGCGGCCTTGGCCGACTCCTCGGCGAACATCGCGAACACCACCGCGACCTTCGCGCCGGCGTCGTTCCAGGCGTACGAGACCTCGCCGGCCTTGAGCAGTGGGTTCATCGGGACGACCACGGCACCGAGCCGGAGGATCGCGTAGTAGGCGATCGGGAAGTACGCGACGTTGGGCATGATCAGCGCGACCCGGTCACCAGCCGTCACCCCGCGGGCGGCCAGCAGCGTGGCGCAGCGTGCGGCCGCGGCGTCGAGGTCGGCGTAGCTGAGGACGTGCTCGCCCTGCTTGATGGCGGGCAGCGACGGGTCCGAGGAGGCGCGGTCGGACAGCCAACAGGCGATGTTGGAGTTCATGCGGTCGACGGTAGTGGCGTACGCCACATTCCGCACGCGCTTCGGAACCCGTGAAAAAGAACCGACCGACACGGTTGACCACGCCGAACGTAGTAGGTTAGGCTCGCCTTACTCGTTCATCGAATCTGTCGGTCAGCTGCGAAGCCGGGCCGGACACGGTGACTTGATCCTCCCAGGTCTGGGGAGGTGTCGCGTTCAGCGAGTGGGGCGCGGTCGGAGTGCGGGGGGTCGCGCCCGGCCGCGCCATCGCTGTGTGGTCGTCACTCGCCGCTCCGCCACGGCCCCACCCGGGGCTTCTGCACCGCTATCCACACCAGGTGTGGTTTCTGCTTCTGAAGACCCTGCAGCGGGTCGAGCTCGGCCCCCTAGACTCCGAGGCGGCCAGCTTCGCCCCAACGATCGAGGAACCCGCCATGAGCCTGTCCGAACTCAGTCCCGACGCTCTCGCCGCCCTGCATGGCGAGCAGACCACCGCGTACGCCACTCTGGCGGCCCAGGGACTGAAGCTCGACCTCACGCGCGGCAAGCCGGCTCCGGCCCAGCTCGATCTCTCCAACGCGCTGCTGACGCTGCCGGGCGAGGGGGAGTACAAGGCCGCCGACGGCACCGACTGCCGCAACTACGGCGGGGGCCAGGGGCTGCCGGAGATCCGCGAGATCTTCGCCGAGCTGCTCAACGTGCCGGTCGCGCAGCTGGTGGCCGGCGACAACGCCAGCCTGGGGGTCATGCACGACACCCTGGTGTTCTCGCTGCTCAAGGGCACCGTCGACTCGGCTGGACCCTGGGTGAAGGAGCCGATCACGTTCCTCTGCCCGGTGCCCGGCTACGACCGGCACTTCGCCCTGTGCGAGCAGTACGGGATCACCATGGAGCCCGTCGCGCTGGGTCCCGACGGTCCCGACCTGGACGTGATCCGGGAGCGCGTGGCCAAGGACCCGAGTGTGCGCGGCATCTGGATCGTCCCGACCTACGCCAACCCCACCGGGTCGGTGTACACCGAGGACGTGACCCGCGAGCTCGTCTCGATGCCCGCCGCCGCCCCCGACTTCCGGATCTTCTGGGACAACGCGTACGCCGTCCACCACCTCACCGACGCCGAGCATCCCGCCCTCGACGTGCTCGGTCTGGCGGCCGAGGCCGGTAACCCGAACCGGGTGTTCGTGTTCGCGTCCACCTCGAAGATCACCTTCGCCGGGGCCGGGGTCTCCTTCTTCGCCGGCTCGCCGGCCAACGTCTCCTGGTACCTCGAGCACCTCGGCAAGAGGACGATCGGCCCCGACAAGGTCAACCACCTGCGGCACGCCCGCTACCTGGGCAGCGCGGACGGTGTCCGGGAGCTGATGCGGAAGCACCGAGCGATCATCGAACCGAAGTTCGAGCAGGTGGAGACGATTCTCGAGTCGCGGCTCGGCGACCACGGGGTGGCGACCTGGACTCGGCCGGAGGGCGGCTACTTCATCAGCCTCGACGTCCCGGACGGCTGCGCGACCCGGGTGGTGGCGCTGGCCAAGGAGGCCGGCATCGCCATGACCGGCGCTGGCGCCGCCTTCCCGTACGGCAAGGACCCGCGGGATCGCAACATCCGGATCGCGCCGACCTTCCCGTCGCCGGACGACGTGGCGGCCGCCATCGAGGGGCTGTGCACCTGCGTGCTGCTGGCCGCCACCGAGCAGCGGCTCGCTGGGAGCTGAGAGCGGCCGGGCCCGCGTCGGCGCTCGCCGCGGGCCGTTTCGGTTCGACGGTCGCGCCGGAGCCGACTACACTCTGGCTCTTGGTGCTGGTCACCCAGACTCTGGTGCGCCCTCACCCAGCCGCTAGGTTGGAGGGGTGGCCGAGCCAGGGCACTGGCACCGAAGGGCAATAGCTCAACTGGCAGAGCATCGGTCTCCAAAACCGAAGGTTGGGGGTTCAAGTCCCTCTTGCCCTGCAGATCCGCCCGTCCGGGGCGTCCTCGACGCCCCGGAGGGCGGGCGAAGACGATGACCGTAGAAGGGCGAAGACGTGGCAGACCGTGACAAGGTGGACCCGGCCGACGAGCCGGACACCTCTGCCACCCCCGACGAGCCCGAGGACTCCGCACCTGACGTCGACGACGTCCAGGCCGACGAGTCCGAGAACGATGCGTCGAAGAGCGGCGAGATCGAGCCCGCCGGCAGCAGCGGCCGCGTCAAGAAGGACAAGGCGACCCCGAAGCAGAAGCGGGACGCGGCGGAGCACCACCGGACCGGACCGGTCACGTTCGTGCAGCAGTCGGTGGCCGAGCTGCGCAAGGTGGTCTATCCCACCGGCCCGCAGCTGGCCAACTACTTCGTCGTCGTGCTGATCTTCGTCCTGTTCATCATCGCGTACGTCAGCCTGCTCGATCTGGGCATCGGTGCCGTGATCTTCCGGATCTTCGCCTGACCACCTGCCACATCCCTAGCAAGTACTGGAGAAACACACGTGTCTGAGACCTTTTCGACCGAACCGCCGCGTCCTGCGGCTGATGAGTCGGAGGACTCCGCGACTCCGGTCGAGGAGCTGAGCTCGACCGACACCTCCGACACCGACACCTCCGACACCGGCAGCTCCTCCGACGCCGACAGCGGGGACGACTTCGACATCGATCTCGGGTCCGACTTCACCCCCGAGCCCGCCGATGATCTCGACATCAACCTCGACTTCGCCGGGGCCGAGACCGAGCCGGAGACCGCCGAGGACGACTTCGACATCGACCTCGGCGCCCCCGAGCCCGAGGCGGAGGACGAGGCCGACGACGAGACCGACAGCGACGAGGTCGACCCGGCCGACGAGGCGCTGGCGAAGTTCCACGAGGAGCTGCACAGCAAGTTCGGTGACTGGTACGTGGTGCACACCTACTCCGGGATGGAGAACCGGGTGCTGCAGAACCTCGAGAACCGGGTGTCCTCGCTCAACATGGAGGACTTCATCTTCGAGATCGTGGTCCCCACCGAGGAGGTGACCGAGATCCGCAACGGTCAGCGCAAGCAGATCAAGCGGACCGTGCTCCCCGGCTACGTGCTGGTCCGGATGGACCTCACCGACGAGTCCTGGTCCACCGTTCGGCACACGCCCTCGGTGACCGGCTTCGTCGGCCACTCCAACCAGCCGGTGCCGCTCAGCCTGGACGAGGTCGAGAAGATGCTCGCGCCGTCGGTGGCCGCCGCGGCCAGCGCCGCATCGGACAGCCCGAACCGGCGCAAGAAGAAGGTCGAGGTCGCCGACTTCACCGCCGGCGACTCCGTGATGGTCGTCGACGGTCCGTTTGCCGGCGTGCACGCCACGATCACCGAGATCAACGCGAACGCCCAGCGGCTCAAGGCGATGATCGAGATCCTGGGTCGGGAGACCCCGGTCGACCTGACCTTCGCCCAGATCCAGAAGGTCTGACGGCCGCCGGAGCGAGCACTGGTCGGTTTCACGTACCATTGACCGGTTGGGCAGCCCAGCCCGACCACCGCACACCCGCCGGATGCCCGGCGCGAACCACAGAAGGACCCACACGCAATGCCTCCCAAGAAGAAGGTCGCAGCCCTCGTCAAGGTGGCGCTGAACGCCGGCGCCGCCACCCCGGCCCCCCCGGTCGGTACGGCGCTCGGCCCGCACGGCGTGAACATCATGGAGTTCTGCAAGGCCTACAACGCGGCCACCGAACCCATGCGTGGCAACGTCATCCCCGTCGAGATCACCATCTACGAGGACCGCTCGTTCACCTTCATCACCAAGACCCCGCCGGCCGCGGAGCTGATCAAGAAGGCCGCCGGGATCCAGAAGGGCTCCGGCGTCCCGCAGCGCGACAAGGTCGGCAAGATCAGCCGTGACCAGGTGCGCGAGATCGCCACCACGAAGCTGCCCGACCTGAACGCCAACGACGTCGATGCCGCGATGAAGATCGTCGAGGGCACCGCAAGGTCGATGGGAGTGACTGTCTCGGGTTGAGTTACCAACGTGGTGGTGAGCCGATGTCGTCGGTGACCGCTGTGTTTGATTGACTCCGCTCCGCTCCGTCGCGATCTCCGCTCGAACCCGCCTCGTTCGTCGATCCGGCTGAAACGAAAAGCGTGTTTCATCCGGCTCTCCTGCACTTCGGCGGCGCGGAGATCGGTGTCGGTGGAGTCGAGAACGGCTCCTCCGGAGCCACAACTGAAAAGTCCTGTTAATCCTGGGAGGGCCGTGCGCGGCCCGTGTAACCAGAACTGGTGAAAGGAACCAGCAGCATGAAGCGCAGCAAGAACTACCGGTCCGCGGCCGAGAGCATCAACGAGGAGACGCTGTACTCCCCGGATGAGGCCCTGACGCTGGCCAAGAGCGGCACCAAGGCCAAGTTCGACGAGACCGTCGACGTGTCCTTCCGGCTGGGCGTCGACCCGCGCAAGGCGGACCAGATGGTCCGCGGCACGGTCAACCTGCCCAACGGCACCGGCAAGACGGCCAAGGTCGTCGTCTTCGCCACCGGTGATCGGGCGGCTGCCGCCGAGGCCGCCGGGGCCGACGAGGTCGGCTCCGACGACCTGATCGAGAAGGTGCTGGGCGGCTACCTGGACTTCGACGCCGTCGTCGCGACCCCCGACCTGATGGGCAAGGTCGGGCGTCTCGGACGTGTCCTCGGCCCGCGTGGCCTGATGCCGAACCCGAAGACCGGCACCGTGACCGTCGACGTGGCCAAGGCCGTGACCGACATCAAGGGCGGCAAGATCGAGTTCCGGGTCGACCGGCACGCCAACCTCCACTTCATCGTGGGCAAGGCGTCCTTCACCACCGAGCAGCTGTCGCAGAACTACTTCGCGGCGCTGGACGAGGTGCTGCGGCTCAAGCCGAGCGCGTCCAAGGGCCGGTACCTGAAGAAGGCCACCATCTCCACCACGATGGGCCCGGGCATCCCGGTCGACCCGAACAGGACCAAGCCCGACGCCGAGTGAGTCTCGGCCTCGCTCACGCTGCCTCTCCCTGAGCTGAGAGGTCCCACGTGCTGGCTCTGAGCTGGATCGCCGCTGTCGTCGCCTGCCTGGCGTACGGGGTGGCGACCGTCCTCCAGTCGGTGGGTGCCCGCCGAGCCGCGGCAGCCACCGGTGTGGGTGGGGTCGTGGGGATCGTCACCCAGGTGCCCTACCTGGCCGGGCTCGCCCTGGACGGGGTCGGTTTCCTGGGCAACGTCGTCGCCCTCCGCGAGCTGCCGCTGTTCCTGGTCGAGTCGATCGTGGCGGCCAGCGTCGGAGTGACGGCGATCATCGCCGCGCTGCGGGGTGAGAAGCTGGGCGGCAAGGACTGGGGGGCGCTGGGTGTCCTCGGAGTCGGTCTGGTGCTGCTCGGCCTCAGCGCCGCCGCCGAGTCGGCGCAGGAGACCAGCAGAGCCGTCACCATCGCGATCCTGGTCGCGGCCGCGATCCCGTTGGTCCTGGGACTCCTCGGCTACCGGCTCGCCGGCCGGAGCTCGGTCATCCTGTGCGCCGTCGCCGCCGGGCTCGGTTTCAGCGGTGTCGCCGTCGCGGCCCGGGCGATGGGTTCCGACGCCATCGACCTCGGTCTGCTGGCCAACCCGCTGCTCTACGCCATCATCGTGTACGGGGTCCTCGCGGTCGGGTTCTTCGGCGTGGCGTTGCAGCGCGGCAAGGTGACCGTGGTGGCCGCCATCACCTTCGTGATCGAGGTGATCGTGCCGTCGGCGCTCGGTCTGCTGGTCTTCGGTGACAGCATCCTCCCCGGACGCGAGATCCTGGCGGTGGCCGGATTCGTGCTCGCCATCGGCGGCACGATCGCCCTCAGTCGCTTCGCGGAGTAGCCGTCGTTCGGTCCGCCCCGGACTGGGCGACGACCGTCAGGGCCTCGCCGGTGAGCCGGAAGCCCGTCCACTCGTCCATCGCCACCGCGCCCAGGCTGCGGTAGAACGCGATCGACGGCGTGTTCCAGTCCAGCACCGACCAGTCGACCCGCGCGTAGCCGCGGGCCACGGCGATGGCCGCCAGCGCGGCGAGCAGCGCCGTGCCCCGCCCGGTGCCTCGCTGCGTCGGTCGGACGTACAGATCCTCGAGCTGGATCCCGTGCACGCCTTCCCAGGTCGAGAAGCTGAGGAAGTACAGCGCGAACCCGACCACCTCGCCATCGGTCTCGGCCACCAGCGCGAAAACCGCGGGGGCCGACCCGAACAGGGCGGCGCGCAGCTGGTCGGGGGTCGTCTTGACCTCGTCCCGCGCGTGCTCGTACTCGGCCAGGTCGCAGATCAGGCCGTGGATCGCGTCCACGTCACCGGCGGTGGCGGCACGGATGCCGGTGGGTAGCACGGGATCGGTCACGACGCAGCAGCCTAGGTGAAGCGAGCGCCGTCTCGGCCAAGATGGGGGGCAGGTCGAGACGACGCTCGCGCTCGGAGTGGTCGGCATGTTCTGGGGGGCGCCGGCCACCGAGTTCTGGGGTCAGGCCGGGCGACGGGCTCCCGCGTACGGCATGTACTTCATCTTGATGTAGGCGACGGGCTTGCCCGGGCGGGAGGCGTGGATCACCTTTCCCTTGCCGGCGTAGATGCCGACGTGGCTCTTGCCCGAGTAGAAGAAGACGAGGTCACCCTTGCGCAGCTTGGACTTCGCCACCTTCTTGCCGGCGCGCGACTGTCCCTGTGACGTGCGCGGGATCTTCTTGCCGGCGTGCTTCCAGGCACCCCTGGTCAACCCCGAGCAGTCCCAGGCGTTGGGCCCGGTGCCGCCGTAGCGGTAGCGGTCCCCGAGCTGGCGCTTGGCGAAGGCCAGGGCCTTGGCACCCTTGGAGGACTTCTTCTTTTTCTTCTTCTTGGTCGCCATGTCGGGGCTGACTCGCGCCGCACCGACCTGGGCCGCACCGACCTGGGCCGAGCCGATCGTCAGAGCGTCGACGGACCGGGCGCTGAACCCGCCCTGGGGGAGCACCGAGATCGGCGTCGTCGGCTTCGCGGTATCAGCGGCGGCCGGCAGGCCGGCGCCGGCGACCGTGGCGAAGGCCAGGGCCAGCACGGCGACACCGGACGCGGCGCGCGTGGCGATGATGGACATGGCATTCCCCTCGAGCTCGCGGCGGATCGACTCCTGACGGTCAGATCCGTGGACTGGCTGGCGCACGTTATCAAGTCGAGACTTTCTGTGCCAACGTTCAGGAAATATTGCTCGGATGGATGCGGACGCGTGATCTTGCCGTCGAGGAGCGTCCGGATTATCTCGGTACGGGTATCAGTCCAGTGGGCGGTGCCGCGCGATAGCGCTCTCGGCCGGTGGATTTGGGCGGTCTTCTTCGGTCGCGTACGCTGACTCCTACCGAAGACCGCTGGTCGACCGAGCCTGGCTCGGTCCGAAGACTTCCCGTACGGGATGGCCCGCGCAGGTGAACATGATCGTCCTCGACGAGACGTCGGGCCCACGGGTCCGCGCAGATCCTCGAAGCCGCCCCGTGTGCCCTGCGCACCGGGGCTCTCTTGTTCTCTGGGGTTCCGACCACGCCAGCGTGACACGGCCGCGCTACGCCCGTAGCGCGTCAGAAGTCGGAACGTTGTGGAGGACACGTATGGCGAGGCCGGACAAGGCAGCCGCGGTCACCGAGCTGGCGGAGAAGTTCTCCAGCTCGCAGGGCGCTGTGCTGACCGAGTACCGCGGACTCACCGTGAAGGCGCTGAAGGAACTCAGGCGCAATCTCGGTGACGATGCCACCTACGCCGTGTCGAAGAACACGCTGACCACGATCGCGGCCCGTGAGGCCGGAGTCGAGGGCGTCGAGGAACATCTCGTCGGCCCGACAGCGATCGCCTTCATCGAGGGTGACCCGGTCACCGTCGCGAAGGGGCTGCGTGACTTCGCCCGGCAGAACCCGCTTCTGGTGATCAAGGGTGGCGTACTGGACGGCAAGTCCCTGTCCGCCGACGAAGTGAAGAAGCTGGCCGACCTGGAGTCCCGCGAGGTTCTCCTCGCCAAGGTCGCCGGTGGCATGCAGGGAGTCCTGCAGCAGGCCATCTCGCTCGTCGCTGCTCCGCTGTCCCAGGCCGCGCGTGTGTTCGCGGCCCTGGAGAAGGCAGCCGAGGAGAACCCGTCGCTCATCGCCGGTGCTGGTGCACCGGTGGCCGAGCAGACCCAGGAGCCCACCAACGACGAGATCGCCGCCGAGGCGAACGAGTCAGCAGCACCCGCTGCAGAGCCCACCCCCGAGGCGGCCGACGCCGCCGCGGACCAGTAGTCCGCAGCACTGCTGCAGAACAGAACGAAAGGAACGCCAATCATGGCGAAGCTCAGCACTGACGAGCTCCTGGACGCCTTCAAGGAGCTGACCCTGATCGAGCTCAGCGAGTTCGTGAAGCAGTTCGAGGACACCTTCAACGTCACCGCGGCCGCTCCGGTCGCCGTGGCCGCGGCTGCCACCGGTGGTGGCGGCGACGCCGCCCCGGTCGAGGAGGAGAGCGACGAGGTCGACGTCATCCTCGAGGCGGCCGGCGAGAAGAAGATCCAGGTCATCAAGGAGGTGCGTACCCTCACCAGCCTCGGTCTCAAGGAGGCCAAGGAGCTGGTCGAGGCCGCCCCCAAGGCCGTCCTGGAGAAGGTGACCAAGGAGGCCGCCGCCAAGGCCAAGGAGGCCCTCGAGGGCGCCGGCGCCTCGGTGACCGTCAAGTAGTTCACCGCTCGGCGATCGCCGAACACGCGAAGGGCGTGGGATCCGACCGGGTCCCGCGCCCTTTGCGTTCCTCAGCCGGTCAGATACCGACTCCGCGGTGGATATATCCCCCGCGAAGTCGGGGATCTGACCGATGGGTCGAGGTCGGGAGCGTTCAGTCGAGGTGGAAGACCTCGTCGGTGGAGGCCCACCAGCCCCCGGCCTCCGATCCGTCGGTGGCGGGCATCGACGACAGCGGCTGCTGCATCGGATCGGTGAGCTTCCACCAGCGCTGGGTCTCCGGATCCGCGGCGATCGCGGCCTGGTCCGCGGCCAGGTCGTCCCCGGTGTACTCGTAGTAGGCGATCAGCAGGTTCTCCGGCCGCCTCAGGTAGATGGAGTAGTTGGTGAAGTGCGACGCCTCCAGCCGGCTGAGGACGGTCGGCCAGACCTCGGCGTGGATCCGCTCGTACTCGGCGATGGCCTCGGGGCGGACGTGGATGAGCTCGCAGATGCGTTGCATCGATGACCTATCTGTCGAGGTGGGCCCGGCGTGTCGCGCGCGGGGGATGGGCACCATGTCACCGTATCGAGGGCGGACCCAAAAGGACTCACCCGACGACGCGCCCTGGGCTCATCCCTCCTTGTCAACGACCGGATGACGAGTATGCTTCCGTTCCGAGCGGCAAGTGATTTTGTCTGTTCTGCTCCGCCGTGCGTCGAGTCCTTGACTTCGCGCGTCCTTCTCAGTACTGTTGGGGTTTGCCCTAGCCATTTCGACGACCCGTTTCTACTTGACACGGGCCGTTTGTCATGCGCAGAGCCACAACCAGATACTGCGAGTCTCGGAAGGACCCACTGTTGGCCGCCTCGCGCACTGCCCTCGATAGCCCCGCTGTTTCCACCACCGGTCGTATCTCCTTCGCCAAGATCGCGGAGCCCATGGAGGTCCCGGACCTCCTGGATCTGCAGATCGATTCCTTCGACTGGCTCGTCGGTAACGCCGCCTGGCGTGACCGAGTCGAGCTGGCCCTGGCGGATGGTCGCACCGATGTGAACACCAAGTCCGGTCTCGAGGAGATCTTCGAAGAGATCTCTCCGATCGAGGACTTCTCCGGAACCATGTCGCTCTCCTTCCGCGACCATCGATTCGAGCCGCCGAAGAACTCCGTCGACGAGTGCAAGGACCGCGACGTCACGTACGCCGCCCCGCTGTTCGTCACCGCCGAGTTCATGAACAACGAGACCGGCGAGATCAAGAGCCAGACGGTCTTCATGGGCGACTTCCCGCTGATGACCGACAAGGGAACGTTCGTCATCAACGGGACCGAGCGCGTGGTGGTCTCCCAGCTCGTCCGCTCGCCGGGCGTCTACTTCGAGCAGACCACCGACAAGACGTCGGACAAGGACATCTTCACCTGCAAGATGATCCCGTCCCGGGGTGCGTGGCTCGAGTTCGAGATCGACAAGCGCGACATGGTGGGCGTGCGGCTCGACCGCAAGCGCAAGCAGAACGTGACAGTGCTGCTCAAGGCCCTGGGCTGGACCGATGCCCAGATCCTGGAGGAGTTCGGCGAGTACGAGTCGATGCGGCTCACCCTGGAGAAGGACCACACGTCCACCCAGGACGAGGCGCTGCTCGACATCTACCGCAAGCTCCGCCCGGGAGAGCCGCCGACCCGCGAGGCCGCGCAGGCGCTGCTGGAGAACTACTTCTTCAACCCGAAGCGCTACGACCTGGCCAAGGTCGGTCGTTACAAGATCAACAAGAAGCTCGGCCTGGACGAGCCCTTCGACAAGCAGGTCCTCACCATCCCCGACATCGTCGCCGCGATCCGTTTCGTGGTGGCGCTGCACGAGGGTCGGGAGACCCTCGAGGCCCCGCGGGGTGAGCTGATCGTCGAAGAGGACGACATCGACCACTTCGGCAACCGCCGTCTGCGGACGGTGGGCGAGCTGATCCAGAACCAGCTGCGCACCGGCCTCGGCCGGATGGAGCGCGTGGTCCGGGACCGGATGACGACCCAGGACGTCGAGGCGATCACGCCGCAGACCTTGATCAACATCCGGCCGGTCGTCGCGGCGCTGAAGGAGTTCTTCGGCACCTCGCAGCTCAGCCAGTTCATGGACCAGACCAACCCGGTCGCCGGACTGACCCACAAGCGGCGGCTGTCCGCCCTGGGCCCGGGCGGTCTGTCACGTGACCGCGCCGGCATGGAGGTGCGCGACGTGCACACCTCCCACTACGGCCGGATGTGCCCGATCGAGACGCCGGAAGGCCCGAACATCGGTCTGATCGGCTCACTCGCCTCGTTCGCCCGGGTGAACGCGTTCGGCTTCGTCGAGACGCCGTACCGCCGGGTCGTCGAGGGCCGGGTGACCGACGACGTCGACTACCTGACCGCCGACGAGGAGGACCGGTACGTCATCGCGCAGGCCAACGCCAAGCTGACCGAGGACGGCACCTTCGCCACCGAGCGGGTGCTGGTTCGCAAGCGTCATGGTGAGACCGACGAGGTTCCGGCCTCTGAGGTGGCCTACATGGACGTGTCGCCGCGCCAGATGGTGTCGGTGGCCACGGCCATGATCCCGTTCCTCGAGCACGACGACGCGTCCCGCGCGCTGATGGGCTCGAACATGCAGCGTCAGGCTGTGCCGTTGCTCCGGTCCGACTCCCCGTTCGTGGGCACCGGCATGGAGTACCGCGGCGCGGTCGACGCCGGCGACGTGACCACCGCGACCGATCCGGGCGTGGTGACCTCGGTCAGCGCCGACCTGATCGACGTGGCCCAGGACGACGCCACCTACAAGACGTACCGGCTGGCGAAGTTCCGTCGCTCCAACCAGGGCACCTGCATCAACCAGCGTCCGCTGGTCGCGGTCGGGCAGCGGGTCGAGAAGGGCACGCCGCTCGCCGACGGTCCCTGCACCGACGGGGCCGAGATGGCTCTCGGTCGCAACCTGCTGGTCGCCTTCATGCCCTGGGAGGGTCACAACTACGAGGACGCGATCATCCTGTCGCAGCGCCTCGTCCAGGACGACGTCCTCACCTCGATCCACATCGAGGAGCACGAGGTCGACGCCCGTGACACCAAGCTCGGCGCCGAGGAGATCACCCGGGACATCCCGAACGTCTCCGAGGAGATGCTGGCCGATCTCGACGAGCGCGGCATCATCCGGATCGGGGCCGAGGTCTCGACCGGCGACATCCTGGTCGGCAAGGTCACGCCCAAGGGCGAGACCGAGCTCACCCCGGAGGAGCGGCTGCTCCGCGCGATCTTCGGTGAGAAGGCGCGCGAGGTCCGCGACACCTCGCTGAAGGTGCCGCACGGCGAGTCCGGCACCGTCATCGGTGTCCGGGTCTTCGACCGCGACTCCGACGACGAGCTCGCGCCCGGCGTGAATCAGCTGGTCCGCGTCTACGTGGCCCAGAAGCGGAAGATCTCCAACGGTGACAAGCTCGCCGGCCGCCACGGCAACAAGGGCGTCATCTCCAAGATCCTGCCGATCGAGGACATGCCGTTCCTGGAGGACGGGACGCCGGTCGACATCGTGCTCAACCCGCTCGGTGTGCCGAGCCGGATGAACGTCGGTCAGGTGCTGGAGACCCACCTCGGGTGGGTGGCCAAGACCGGTTGGGACCTCGACGGTGTCGAGGGCGAGTGGGCCGAGCGTCTGCGCGGCATCAACCTGGGTCACGTCGAGGGCGACCAGCGTCTGGCCACCCCGGTGTTCGACGGTGCGACCGAGGCGGAGATCACCGGTCTGCTCGGCAACACGCTGCCGAACCGGGACGGTGTCCAGCTGGTCGACGGCGACGGCAAGGCACGGCTGTTCGACGGCCGCTCCGGTGAGCCGTTCCCGAAGCCGGTCGGTGTCGGCTACATCTACATGCTGAAGCTGCACCACCTGGTCGACGACAAGATCCACGCTCGTTCCACCGGTCCGTACTCGATGATCACCCAGCAGCCGCTGGGCGGTAAGGCGCAGTTCGGTGGACAGCGGTTCGGCGAGATGGAGGTGTGGGCACTGGAGGCGTACGGCGCCGCCTGGGCTCTGCAGGAGCTGCTGACCATCAAGTCCGACGACATCCACGGCCGCGTGAAGGTGTACGAGGCCATCGTCAAGGGCGAGAACATCCCCGAGCCCGGCATCCCCGAGTCCTTCAAGGTGCTGGTCAAGGAGATGAAGTCGCTCTGCCTGAACGTGGAGGTGCTGTCCAGCGACGGCACCGAGGTCGAGCTGCGGGACTCCGACGACGACAACTACCGCGCCAGCGAGGAGTTCGGTATCGATCTCTCCCGCCGGCCGGGTGAGTCGTTGGGCGGCGTCGAAGAAGTCTGAACGCACGGGGGCTCTGCCCCCGTGTCCCCCCGCTGGGCTCCGCCCCAGACCCCGTGAGGGGCTGAGCGGAGTCCGGCGGGAGTTCAGTCCACACAGCAACACAGGCAACAACGAGTTACTAAAGAGAAGAGACAACAAGTGCTCGACGTGAACTTCTTCGACGAGATCCGCATCGGCCTGGCCACGGCAGATGAGATCCGTCAGTGGTCGCACGGTGAGGTCAAGAAGCCGGAGACGATCAACTACCGCACGCTCAAGCCCGAGCGCGACGGTCTGTTCTGCGAGAAGATCTTCGGTCCCACCCGGGACTGGGAGTGCTACTGCGGCAAGTACAAGCGGGTGCGCTTCAAGGGCATCATCTGCGAGCGGTGCGGCGTCGAGGTCACCCGGTCGAAGGTCCGCCGCGAGCGGATGGGCCACATCGAGCTCGCCGCCCCGGTCACCCACATCTGGTACTTCAAGGGTGTTCCCAGCCGACTCGGCTACCTGCTCGACATCGCCCCGAAGGACCTGGAGAAGGTCATCTACTTCGCGGCGTACATGATCACCTCCGTCGACGACGAGGCCCGCCACCGCGACCTGTCCTCGCTCGAGGCCAAGATCGACGTCGAGCGCAAGCAGCTCGAGGGTCGTCGGGACTCCGACATCGGCACCCGGATGAAGAAGCTGGAAGAGGACACCGCGGCGCTCGAGGCCGAGGGTGCCAAGGCCGACGCCAAGCGCAAGGTTCGTGAGGGTGCCGAGCGTGAGGCCAAGCAGCTCCGCGACCGGGCCCAGCGCGAGCTCGACCGTCTCGACGCCGTGTGGAACCGCTTCAAGAACCTCAAGGTCCAAGACCTCGAGGGCGACGAGGTGCTCTACCGGGAGATGAAGAACCGGTTCGGCAAGTACTTCGCCGGCTCGATGGGCGCTGACGCGATCAAGAAGCGGCTGGAGTCCTTCGACCTGGAGGCCGAGGCCACCTCGCTGAAGGAGACCATCCAGACCGGCAAGGGGCAGCGGAAGACCCGTGCCCTGAAGCGGCTCAAGGTCGTCTCGGCGTTCCTGACCACCAAGAACAGCCCGTCCGGCATGGTGCTGGAGTGCGTCCCGGTGATCCCGCCCGACCTGCGCCCGATGGTGCAGCTCGACGGTGGCCGGTTCGCTACCTCGGACCTGAACGACCTCTACCGTCGCGTGATCAACCGGAACAACCGGCTGAAGCGTCTGCTCGACCTCGGCGCGCCCGAGATCATCGTGAACAACGAGAAGCGGATGCTGCAGGAGGCCGTCGACTCGCTGTTCGACAACGGCCGTCGTGGCCGGCCGGTCACCGGGCCGGGCAACCGCCCGCTCAAGTCGATCTCCGACATGCTCAAGGGCAAGCAGGGTCGCTTCCGGCAGAACCTGCTCGGCAAGCGCGTCGACTACTCCGGCCGTTCGGTCATCGTGGTCGGCCCGCAGCTGAAGCTGCACCAGTGCGGTCTGCCGAAGGCGATGGCACTCGAGCTGTTCAAGCCGTTCGTGATGAAGCGGCTGGACGACCTGAACCACGCCCAGAACATCAAGTCCGCCAAGCGGATGGTCGAGCGTCAGCGCCCGGTCGTCTGGGACGTCCTGGAAGAGGTCATCGCCGAGCACCCGGTGCTGCTGAACCGCGCACCGACCCTGCACCGGTTGGGCATCCAGGCGTTCGAGCCGCAGCTCATCGAGGGCAAGGCCATCCAGATCCACCCGCTCGTCTGCACGGCGTTCAACGCCGACTTCGACGGTGACCAGATGGCCGTGCACCTGCCGCTGAGCGCGGAGGCGCAGGCCGAGGCCCGGATCCTGATGCTGTCGACCAACAACATCCTCAAGCCGGCCGACGGCCGGCCGGTGACCATGCCCACCCAGGACATGATCATCGGGATGTACTACCTGACGATGCAGAACGACGACACCGCGGGTGAGGGTCGTTTGTTCGGCTCGGTCGCGGAGGCCCTGATGGCCTTCGACCGGGGCGAGCTGAGCCCGCAGGCGAAGATCAAGCTGCGGCTGACCGACATCGTGCCGCCGGCGGGTTTCGAGCTGGCCCCGAACGGGACCATCCTGCTCGAGACCACGCTGGGTCGCGCCCTGTTCAACGAGGCGCTGCCGGCCGACTACCCGTACGCCGACTACGAGGTGGGCAAGAAGCAGCTGGGTCAGATCGTCAACGACCTGGCCGAGCGCTACCCCAAGGTCGACGTGGCGCACACGTTGGACGCCCTGAAGGACCTGGGCTTCCACTGGGCCACCCGGTCCGGTGTGACCGTCTCCATCGGCGACGTCAGCACCCCGGCCGACAAGGCGCAGATCCTCAGCGTGTACGAGGACCGGGCCGCCAAGATCGACAAGCAGTACGAGCGCGGTCTGATCACCGAGGACGAGCGTCGCCAGGAGCTCATCGAGATCTGGACCGACGCGACCAGCCGGCTCGGGGCGGCGATGGAGGCCAACTTCTCCAAGAACAACCCGATCTACATGATGGTCCACTCCGGGGCTCGCGGGAACATGGTGCAGATGCGCCAGATCGCCGCCATGCGAGGCCTGGTGGTGAACCCGAAGGGCGAGATCATCGCGCGGCCGATCAAGTCGAACTTCCGCGAGGGTCTGTCCGTGCTGGAGTACTTCATCTCCACCCACGGTGGTCGTAAGGGCCAGGCCGACACCGCGCTGCGGACGGCCGACTCGGGCTACCTGACCCGTCGTCTGGTCGACGTGGCGCAGGACGTGATCATCCGCGAGGAGGACTGCGGCACCGAGCGTGGCCTGACCAAGATCATCGCCGAGGGCGAGGACGGCGCGCTGACGCTGCACGACTGGGTGGAGACCGCGGTCTACGCCCGGACCCTGGCCACCGACGTGGTCGGGGCCGACGGTGAGGTCCTGGCTGCCGCCGGGGTCGATCTCGGTGACATCAACATCGGTCTGCTGGTGGCGGCCGGCGTCCGCCAGGTCAAGGTGCGCAGCGTGCTCACCTGCGAGGCGGCCACGGGCACCTGCAGCATGTGCTACGGCCGCTCGCTGGCCACCGGCAAGCTCGTCGATGTCGGCGAGGCCGTCGGCATCGTCGCGGCCCAGTCGATCGGTGAGCCCGGCACCCAGCTGACGATGCGGACCTTCCACACCGGTGGTGTGGCCGGTGACGACATCACGCAGGGTCTGCCGCGTGTGCAGGAGCTGTTCGAGGCGCGTCAGCCCAAGGGCAAGTCGCCGATCTCCGAGGCCGCGGGACGCGTCGCGCTCGAGGACTCGGATCGGTTGAAGAAGATCATCGTCACCCCCGACGACGGTTCGGAGCCGGCGGAGTTCACCGTCAGCCGCCGGGCACGTCTGCTGGTGGAGGACGGCGATCGGGTGATCGCCGGTCAGCAGCTCACGGCCGGTACTCCCGACCCGCAGGACGTCCTCCGGGTGCTCGGTGTGCGTCGGGTGCAGGAGCACCTGGTGGAAGAGGTGCAGGCGGTCTACCGGACCCAGGGCGCCCCGATCCACGACAAGCACATCGAGATCATCATCCGGCAGATGCTGCGTCGGGTGACGGTGATCGAGTCGGGTGACTCCAACCTGCTCGCCGGTGACCTGGTCGACCGGCTGTCGTACGAGGCAGCCAACCGTCAGGTCGTCGCCGAGGGCGGTACCCCCGCCTCGGGTCGTCCGGTGCTGATGGGCATCACCAAGGCGTCGCTGGCCACCGAGTCGTGGCTGTCGGCGGCGTCCTTCCAGGAGACCACCAAGGTGTTGACGGACGCGGCCATCCACGGCAAGTCCGACAGCCTGCGGGGTCTGAAGGAGAACGTCATCCTGGGCAAGCTGATCCCGGCCGGAACCGGTCTGGAGCGGTATCGCAACATCCGGGTCGAGCCGACCGCGGAAGCGCGGGCGCAGGCGTACTCGATGGTCGGTTACGACCAGTTCGACTACGACTTCGGCGGCGGCTCCGGTGCGGCCGTACCGCTGGAGGAGTTCGACCTCGGCGACTACCGCTGAGCTCGGACTGAGCGCAGTCTGAACGACTGATCGGTGGAGCGGCCGGGACCTTCGGGTCCCGGCCGCTTCGTCGTTCCGGGGGCGTCGTACCTCGCTCCCGCCCACCCGACTGCGACTTTTGTGCCGCGAGCACGACCAGTCACGGATAGCGGCACAAAAGTCCGGGCCGCGGCGGGGCGGGTTAGCGTGGGGGCGTGGGTGTTCTCGAGGTGTTCGCGCCGTTGTTCGGTCACTGGCAGGGGGCGGAGGAGCAGTACGCCTCGCCCTGGGGCGCCGCGGGCACGGCTCGGGCGGCGCTGACCTTCCGGGCCGAGATCGGCGGCGCGGCGGCGGTCAACGACTACCGCCAGGTCCGCGACGACGGCTCGGAGTTCCTCGGGCACGGTGTCTTCCTGGTCGGGGCCGACGGCGTGGTGTCGTGGTGGCTGTTCGACTCGTACGCCCTGCCACCGGTGCCGGCCACCGGGGGCTGGCGGAACGGTGAGCTGGTCCTGACGAAGACCACCGAGCGCGGCGAGGCCGAACACCGCTTCGGTCTCGAGGGCGAGGACCTCACGTACGCGATCGACCTCACCCTCGGCGACACCGACCCGCAACCGTTCCTCCGCGGCCGCTACCGGGCCATCAGCGGCCACTGAGCTGGTGTCGTCGATGGGGGCGGATCTCCGCATCGCCGCGTACGCGCCGGGACCGGCTCAGACCCGGGCCCGCTCCAGGTTGGCCAGGATGTCGTCGACGGTCTCGTCAGGGGTCTGGGCCGAGGAATCGAGCCAGTAGCCGATCTGGGCCGTCTCACGGCGCAGCACCTCGTCCAGCACCCCGGGGGAGAAGTGCAGGTAGCCCTCCTTGGCCCGCTGCCGCTCCCGCCACTCGAGGGCGCTGACGGTGGGGGACAGGACCACCAGGTAGCGCTCGGGCGAGCGGATCTGGTCGACGAACCCGGCCAGCTCCGGCCCGATGATCACGTCCTGCACGATGGCGTCGAAGCCGGCGGCCGCGTACGCGTCGGCGGTGTGAGCGGCCAGGGCGTAGCGCAGGTGCAGCTGGTCCATCGCCTCCGGGCCGGCGTCCGGGCTCATGTCCACCCGGCCGTTGACCACCATCTTGCGGAACACGTCGCCGCGAACGTGCACCGAGGACGGCAACCGCCGGGCCAGCAGCTCGGCCACGGTGGACTTGCCGGCCGCCATGGCCCCGGTGATCACGATGACTCGTCCGCCCTCTGCCACGACCCCGATCTTGCCGTATCAGGGCCGGCGGGGCTGCCGATTTCTCCGTCGCGAGCACTCGCCGCCGCACTAGGCTCGTCCGGTGCCCTATCTCAGCTCGGTCAACGTGGGTCGTCCACAACCCAACCCGTACAAGCAGACCAAGGCCACCGGCATCGGCAAGGAGCCGCAGAGCGGTCCGGTGGAGCTGCGGGCTCCGGGACCCAAGCACGGCGGTCTGGGCAGCGGCGTGGTCGGCGACTTCATCGGCGACGTCCAGCACCACGGCGGCGACGGTCAGGCCGTGTACGCCTTCCAGCGCGAGGATCTGGACCGGTGGGCCGCCAGGCTCGGCCGTGAGCTCGCGAACGGGTTCTTCGGTGAGAACCTGACCACTGTCGACCTGGAGGTCAACGAAGCCCGGATCGGCGAGCGGTGGAAGATCGGCGACGAGGTGGTGCTGCAGGTGACCTCGGCTCGGATCCCGTGCTCCACCTTCCGGGGTTGGGTGGGGGAGAGGGGCTGGCTGAAGGCCTTCACGGCCGACGCCCGACCGGGCGCGTACCTGTCGGTGATCACACCCGGGACGATCCGCGGCGGGGACGAGATCCGAGTTCTCCACCGACCGGCGCACGACGTGACGGTGAGTCTGATGTTCCGCGCGTTCACCACCGAGCGGGACCTGCTTGCCGCGTCTGCTGGCGGCGGGTGACGACCTCGATCCCGAGACCCACGCCGAGATCGCGGCGGCCCGCCGCTGAGTCAGCTCAACAGCTCGATGATCTTGGTGTAGCCACGGGCCCGGGCCACGTCGAGAGCCGTGTCCCCGTTGGGATCCTCGACACTCTGGTCGACGCCGCCCGCCACCAGGGCGGCGACCGTGCGCTGGTGGGCTTCCCCGCCGTCGCCCAGGATCACGGCCTCGTGCAGGGCGGTGTAGCCGATCCGGTTGACGTGGTCGATCTCGATGTCGGTCTCCAGCAGCACCGCGATGATCGCGTCGAAGCCGCGGTCGGCGGCGCGGATCAGACCGGTGCCCTTCCAGCTGTCGAGGCTACGGACGTCGGCGCCGTGCCGCAGGGTCAGGCGCAGCAGGCGCGGGTCGTCGCCCACCTCGCTGGTGGCGATCAGGTACGCACTCTGCACCGTCTCGTCCTTGGCGTTCGGGTCGGCGCCGGCCTTCAGCAGCAGCTCAGCGATCTTCACGTGGTTCCCGTACGCGGCCGCCACCAGGGCGGTCGCCTTCGTACGGTCACGTGCGGCGATCGAGGCGTGCTGGTCGAGCAGCTTCTCGACCCGGTCGGCGTCGCCGTCCCGTGCCGCGGTGATCAGGCGCTGACCGCGCTCGCGGATCGTGTCCGCGTCGTCGATCAGGTCGACGATCTCGTCGAAGCCCTCGGCTGCGGCCAGCGATCGCGGTGTGCGGCCGTTCTTGTCGCGGATCGAGGTGTCCGCGCCTGCCCCGATCAGCTGCCGCACCACGTCCACCTGGTCGGCGGAGCCGTCGTTCAGCACGATGGCTTCGAGCATCGCGGTCCAGCCGAGGTCGTTCACGTGGTCCAGCGGGACGCCGGCGTTGATCAGGATCCGTACGGTCTCGGTGTAGCCGTGCTCGCTGGCCGGGATCAGGGCCGTACCGCCGAAACGGTTGGTGCTCTTCACGTTCGCCCCGTGGCGCAGGGTGGCCCGCAGGATCTCGTTGTAGCCCTCGGCTCCGGCGTAGAGGAACGCCGAGTCCGACATCGAGTCCTTGGCGTCCGGATCCGCGCCGGCCTCCAGCAGCATGACCGCCACCTTCGTCTGCTTCGCCTTGGTGGCCACGAGAAGCGGAGTCCGCCGGTCGTCGTCGCGGGCCTCGAGATCTGCCTTGTCCTGCACGGCACTGCGAGCGGCCCGGAGGTCGCCGTCGGCAGCGGCTCGGAACAGGGCACGGGTGGCTTCGGAGCGCGTCATCGGGGTCCTCGTGGTCGGGTCGGAGCGGGGCGTCCTGGTGGGCGCGGGGGTCGCGCTCGCACTGGACGAGCTGGTGGACGGCGTCGCCGTCGGGATGGTCTCGAGCTCGGCCGGAGCCGGCCCCGCCTGACCGCAGGACGCGGTGGTCAGCACCGCAGCCGCGAGGACAGAGAGGAGCACGGCGCGAGGTGGAGGCACCCAGAAATGGTATACCATTTCCGTCGTAGACCACGACCGCGGGAGAGTCAGACCTGATGAGCACCGAGTCGGCAGCGACGTTCGCGCCCGAGGCGGAGCGGGTGGCTGCGGTCCTCCGCGACCAGATCGTCGAAGGGGCCCGAGCCCCCGGCTCCCGACTGGTGGAGCGCGACATCGCGGCCGAGATGGCGGTCAGCCGGATCCCGGTGCGCGACGCGTTGCGGATCCTCGTGGCCGAGGGTCTGGTCACACCCCGACCCCGTACGTGGGCGGTCGTGCGCACCTTCACCACCGCCGACATCGAGGAGCTGATCGAGGTGCGGTCGGCGCTGGAGACGCTGGCCTTCCGGCGGGCGGCGGAGCGGGGGACCGCGGATCAGCTGGCCGAGCTCGGCGGCCACCTGGCGGCCGAGCAGGGAGCGGTGCAGGACGGCGACGGCCCGGGCGCCCGACGCGCGGCGGCCGACTTCCACGAGACCGTCGTCGCGATGGCGTCGAATCGGCTGCTGAGTGAGCTGTTCGCGAGCACCGGAAGTCGGATCAGGTGGCTGCTGGGGCAGCACAGCGACATGACCACGATGGCCACTGAGCACGCCGAGCTCTACGGCGCCCTGCTCGACCGGGATGCCGAACGGGCACAGACGTTGGCCGAGGCCCATCTGGTGACCAGTCGTCGGGCGATCTTCGAGCACCGTGCCGGCCAGCCGCCCACGACGGAATAGCGGTGGCTCGCCCCCGGTTGTCGCCGTCATGACGTCAACGACTCCCGCCATCAGCAGCGGCACCTTCGAAGTCAAGGATCTCGGTACCGTCCACCGGCTCGGCTTCGGCGCTATGCGCCTCACCGGTCCCGGCATCTGGGGTGAGCCGGCCGACCGGGACGTGGCCATCAGCGTCGCCCGGCGGGCCGTCGAGCTCGGGGTGGACTTCATCGACACGGCCGACTCGTACGGGCCGAACGTCAGCGAGGAGATCCTGGCCGAGGCGCTGCACCCGTACGCACCGGGCCTGCGGATCGCCACCAAGGTGGGTCTGGTGCGTCCAGGCCCGGGGATCTGGCGGCCGGTGGGTCGGCCGGAGTACCTGCGACAGCAGACCGAGCTGGCCCTGCGCAAGCTGAAGACCGAGCGACTCGACCTGCTCCAGCTGCACCGGCTCGATCCGCAGGTCCCGGCCGCCGAGTCGTACGGTGTGCTGGCCGAGCTCCAGAACGAGGGCAAGGTCGCCTCCCTCGGGCTGTCCAACGTGACCGTGGCCGACATCGAGGAGGCCGGTCGCCACTTCACCGTGGCCACGGTGCAGAACCGCTACAACCTCACCGACGGCTCCTCCGAAGACGTCCTCGACCACTGCACCGCCCACGGCATCGGGTTCATCCCGTGGGCGCCGATCTCGGCCGGTGAGCTCGCGGCGCCGGGTGGACCAGTTGCCGCCGCCGCGCAGCGTCTGGGGGCGACCCCGGGCCAGATCGCTCTCGCGTGGCTGCTCCGCCGGTCGCCGGCCATGCTGCCGATCCCGGGTACGGGGTCGATCGCGCACCTGGAGGAGAACCTGGCTGCCGCCGAGCTGGAGCTGGACGACGCGACGTACGCGGAGATCACCTCCGCGCGCTAGCTCCTGGGCTCTCGAACCACAGCTGCTCGGGTTTGTCGGACTCGCTCGATCTACAGACCGAGCAGATCCGACAAACCCGAGCAGCTGTGCGTCTGGGCCTACAACAACTCTTTGGCGAGCAGGCGGAGAGTCTCTTCGCGGGCCGGGCTGGCGTCGGCCGGAGTGCCGCGGTAGGCGCCGACGATGGGGGAGACCATCACCTCGTCCGTACCGAACTCCGCGGCCAGGGCGGTGACCCCGGCGGCAACCGACTCGGGCGTGCCGACGAACCAGCTGCGGGCGAAGTCGTCCGCGGCCTGCTGGGCGGCTGCGGGCAGTGGATCGGCCTCCGCCTCCTCGACCAGCTCCTGGGCGGCCAGAGGTTGACCGCTCCGGAGCCGCCACATCGTACGGCGCTGGGCCAGGGTCAGCCGGTCCGCCTGCTGCTGGGTGTCCGCCACCGCGGCGTTGACCACGGCGATGGTGGTCGGCTCGGGTGTCTCGGGTGACGGCTGGAACTGGCTGCGGTAACGCTGCAGGGCGGTGAGCGTCTGCTCGCCACCGAAGTGGTGGGCGAACACGTACGGCAGACCGAGCGACGCGGCCAGGTCGGCGGAGTACATCGACGAACCGAGCAGCCACACCCTCGGCGCGGTCCTGGCCGCCGGGGTGGCGGCCAGGGGATAGGAGCGTCCGCCGAGGGACAGCTCC
>CAVPPP010000017.1:0-27401 GCA_963707005.1 uncultured Actinomycetota bacterium | reverse complement strand
CGATCACCGCCTACATCGACCTGGTCGTCCTCGAGCGGCTCGGTGGAGCAGGGTGCCTCGGCCATCTCCGACCCGGCCAGCATCGCCAAGTCGCCCCTGTTCATCAGAATCCGTCAGAGCATTGACCGACACCGCCTCGAACGGAAGGCCCCCTGGGTGGCGCTCCGCACCCTCGCCAACGACATCGACCTGCCGCCCCTCCGTCAGCTCGCCGACACCATGGAGCTGTCAGGAACCAAGAGCGCGCCCGTCGCAGAGACCCTCAAGGCGCGAGCCCGAGACATCCGGAACGCCTTCCTCAACCAGGATGTCGAACGCGCCGGTGCCGCCTCCACCCGGCAGACGGCGACCACCGCCCTGCTCCTGATCTGGCTGCTTGCCTTCCTCGGCTTCCCTGTGCTCTTCTGGCTCCTGCAGTCTAAGGCGTACGACCCGACCCACTCCCAGCGGCGGCCTGGTTCAGCGCCGACCGGATGCGGTGTCTCGATGCCTACGGTCGGAGTCCGCCGGCGGTGCTCTCCAGCACCAGCATCAGAGCCGGACCTCCCCGCCAGGGTCGCAGCTGGTGATCGGAACGGGCGTCGCCCGCGCGGGCGAGGTCGCGGGCTGCGCGGCGGACGGCATGGGCTTCGTTCCGGGTCGGCTCTCGCCCCAGGTAGGCGGCCGCGGTGGGGAGCACGGCGATCGTCGGCTGGTCAGTGAGCGCGTCGAGAAGGACTTGATGCCAGCGTCCGCGGCGGTTGAGGCCTCGTTGGGATCGGATCTCCTCGTAGCGGGTACGGGCGGCATCAGGGTGGATGTGGAGGCGGATGGCGATCTCCCCGAAAGGGACGCCGGCCTCGTAGAGTTTGGCGATGTCGGTCGACGACACAGGGAGACGGGGCCGACCCGCGGGCCGAGTCGGCTCGCCGGCGGCTACCAGAATGCGGCGGATCGTGTGCCGTGAGACGCCGTGGCGATCGGCCAACGTGAGCATCGAGGCGCCCTGCTTGTACAGAGCCACCACCTCGTCGACGTCGATCACGTCGGGAGCCTAAGACACCCGGAAGGACCCGACGACCCATCCGTCGGGGAGCTGCTCGAGGATGCTGCGCTTCGCGTCGGCGTAGCTGTCGGCGTCAGACGCTGATCTCGCGAGATTCCCGGGGCCTTCGTCGCGGGCCCCGGTACCTCGCTGCTGGACGAAACGCGGTCAGACGGATCATGGCTTCAGTGTAAATCGTATGTGTGTTCTACTGCGCGTATGGGTGGTCGCGCGGGCTGGAGCCAGCAGAAGAGGGACCGGATCCTCGCGTCGGAGGTTCACGGCGAGGCCTGGCGACGGGTGATGGCGGGCGAGCCGATCGCCGACATCGTCGAGGAGATCCGCGAGATCGCGGGCGACTCCCGACACGTCTTGATCGAGACGGCCGGCGTTGCGGTGGGAGCGTGGTCGGTGCGACCGGATATGCGGTCGACCGAGCTGTTGGTCTGCCGGTGTCTTGCTCGAGGCGGCCGGCGGTCTAGGGGTCGATGAGCTGGCCCGCTGGGTCGAGGTAGGTCGGCAGCGAGCGAAGCGGCCAGCTCACACGGCATCTGTCGGGGAGGGACCACCCCGCCAGGTCGATCAACGGCGAGTGGCGTTCTAGACTCCACCAGCCGTCGGCCCAGAGAAGACCTTGGATCAGCTCGTGGGGATGCGCAAGAAGGAGCGAACCTGGCCGCGGCCAAAGCGGACCCGGCACGCCTGGCTCGCTCGTCCCGGCAGTCATGACCCACCCGTCCAGGCGCTTGTCGTCGCTTGGGAGCAACGTAGGGCGCGGGTGTGGCTGGCGTTCGTGATCTGGGTATCCGAGGACGAGCGGATCATCCAGGAATGGGTCGAGGCAGACCGTCTGGGACCTGTGCCGGCGCTCGAGCGACAGATGCCGGGCAACCCGAACTACTTCCGCGGTTGGTGAGCCGCTCCCTTCGCCCGACGGGCACAGGCAGGGACCTGGATGAACGACCCGGTGGCCGTACGCCACGGGTCCTGGCACCGGTGACAGGTGGTCTTGATCCACAGGCCCCGTGGGTGGCCTAGCGAATAGGCCACCTGCCAGGAATAATCACGAGTGATTTGATCCCCGAACTTAATCGAACGTCCGAGAGGTACTCCCCATGCCTGACCTGACCACGATCCGGGCGGTGGCGACCTTCTTCATCGCCGACACCCGCCGACGTGCGCGTAACGACGAGCGCGGCATGACCACGATGGAGTACGCCGCGATCGCGGTGGCTGTGCTCGTGGTGGCCGCCGTCATCGCTGCCATCCTGATCTCCGTCGGCTCCTCCAAGGCAAACCAGATCCGCTGACCTTCTCAGCCGCCGAGGAGGTCCACCCGGTGCGACCAGTGAACTCTCGACGACTGCCCGTCCGTGACGACCGCGGCATGACGTCGATCGAGTGCGCGATCATCGTGGTCGCCTTCTTCTTGATCGTCTTCACCGTCGTGCAAGGAGCCTTCTTCTACCGTGCCCGTGGCGATGCCCGGTCCGCGGCGGCGGCGTGCGCGGAGGCGGCACGCGGTGACCGCGCCGGCAGCGGACAGGGTCGTTCGTCTGGGGAGTCCGTCGTCCGTCAGGGCGGCAATATGAGGTCCTACTCGGTGTCGGTGTCGAGCTCGGGAAAGCAGGTGCGGTGCACGGTCAGCGGCCAGGCGATGGACATCATCGACCTGGGCCTGTCCGGCATCCGAGAGACTGCCGCCATGCCCAAGGACCGGATCACCCGATGAGACGACGGGTTCAGTTTCTGGATTGCCGACGACGACGCGATGAGCGCGGGATGGCCAGCATGGAGGCGGCGATCGTGCTCACCGCCTTCATGGTGTTCATCTTGATCGTGATCGCGGCTGGTCGAGTCTCCGACGCTCGCACCGCTGTTCAGACCGCCGCCGGCGCTGGCGCTCGAGCAGCAAGCCTTGAGCGCTCCGCCGGGGCAGCTCGCTCCGCCGCCTCGGACGTGGCAGCAGCCTCATTGAACAATGACAGCGTGTCCTGCAACCCCAGCGTCTCCACCGCGACCGGTGGATTCTCGGTGCCGGTCGGCCAACCAGCGCAGGTCTCCACCACCGTGCGCTGCACCGTGAGCCTGGGTGATCTGCTTGTCCCCGGCCTTCCGGGCAGTGTCAGTCTGTCCGCGACCCAGACCTCGGTCCTCGACCGGTACAGGGAGAGATAGCGCGAGTTCATGAATCCCGAGAATCCTGTGGACGCGAGTTCGGAGCCAGCGCTGATCGTGCGCTGGTTCTGGAGGCTGCGCCGGCAGCTAGCCGGCCCGCGGCGAGCGCGGCTCGACATCCATTGCTGCGGCAATCCTGGTTCCGGCGGTCATCGTGATGCTCGGCCTGGTCTACGACGGCAACGGAAAGGTCGCGGCCGCGCGGGAAGCCAACGCAGCCGCGGTCGCCGCCGCGCGAGCCGGCGGCGACGCCTCGGCCGCGAATGTCGCCGCCGGCGCATCCCCGGGCCGGTCGGCGGCCGGTGCGGCTCGGCGATCGCTTGCTGCGCAGGGAGTCAACGGGTCGGTGTCAGTGTCTGGCCGGACCCTGACGGTGCGAGCCACCGAGACCTACCAGACCGTGTTCCTGCAGCTCGTCGGGATAGGACAACTGCAGGGGCATGGCGAGGCCACAGCCCGGGTCGCGGAAGTGACCCCGTGATCGGTCGCCTTCTCCGCACCATCGCCGGCCTGGTCGGCGTGCTCATCGCCCTAGTCGGGATCCCCGCAGCTCTGTGGGCCCTCGGCGGGAACCCCCTGCCCAGCACCATCAGCGTCGACGCCCTCCGGGCAGCACTGTTCACACCCGACGACGGCAGCTGCTGATCCGCATCATCACCTGGGTCGGCTGGCTGGCCTGGCTGGTGTTCGCCATCAGCCTGGTCGTCGAGCTCGTCGCCCAGATCTCGGGCCGCACCATCCACCTGCCGGGTCTCAGAGTTCCGCAGCTGGCGGCGGCCCCGCTGGTGGCGATGCTGCTGGCCGTCTTCGTCGCTGCCCCCGTCATCGTGGGTGCCGCGTCCGGCGTGGCCCTCGCCAACCCCGGCGACAGCACCGGCCCGCCCACGTCCCTGCTCCCGCTAGTGCGAGCCAGCAGCAGGCCGCTGCGGACCGCCCAGCAGTCGCACCCACCAAGGCGTCGTCACAGGTCGACCACCGAGAAGAGTGAGGCGCGGAAGGACATCCGCCACACCGTGGAGCGCGGCGACACGTTGTGGGGCTTGGCGAAGCACTACTACGGCGACGGCATGAAGTGGAAGAAGCTGGCGAAGGCCAACGCCGACCTGGTGGGGGAGTCGGGCTCGAACTACCTCGAGGTCGGATGGACGCTGACCATTCCCGACACGGCGACCCAGAGGGACGCTCCGAGTATCGACAATCCGCGGCCCGGGACGACGTACACCGTGGAACGCGGAGACACACTCTCCGACATCGCTGACGATGCCTACGGCACTCCGGAGAGAGTGGCCCACCATCGCGAAGGCCAACCCCGATGTGATCGACGACCCTGATCTGATCGACGTCGGCGATCGACTCGAGCTGCCGGCGGTGACGAAGAAGCCAGCCCCGACCAGCAGCGACCGGGCGCATAGCGAGGCAGGCAGCACCACCCGCGACAGCACGACGAACGACAGCCCGACCGAGAAGAGCACCGATCAGGACACCGGGAAGCAGAGCGCGGAGCCTGACGCCACCGACCACGAGCGGGTAGGCGAGAACGCGCCACCCGTCCAGCACGGTCCCGCATCGACCACACCGCCCCAGGAGACCGCCGGTCCCACCCCGACGACGACCAGCCCAGCCCAGTCCAACCCGGCCGATGCACTGGAGTCCCGGTGGAGGCGCCGACACTCTGCGGCCTTCTCCGACACGAAACTGTGGGCCGGGGCTGCGTCTGCTCTTCTCGCGGCAGGAGTCGTCGGGCTGCTGGCCCAGCGTCGCCGCGCCCAGTCGATCACCCGGCGGCCCGGACAGCGGCTCGCCCCCATGAGCGCCGCCGCCGAAGAGGCCGTGACCGCGCTTCGCCAAGCCGAGCAGCCGCTGACCGTCGCCCACCTGGACCGTGCGCTGCGCACCCTGTCGGCCGGTGTCGCCGCACAAGATGGCGAGCTCCCGCTGATCACGGCCGTGCGACTCGACGACGACCGTCTTGACCTGCGGCTCCTGCAGCCACACACGAACCCGCCGAAGCCGTTCACGACCAGCGACGGCACGGTCTGGACCCTGACCGCTGACCGCTCCGAGCTCCTCCTCGACGCAGCCCTGGCCAACCAGGTCCCGGCCCCCTACCCCGCCCTGGTGACTCGTCGGCCAAGACGATGACGGCGCGCACATCCTGGTCGACCTGGAAACGATCGCCGCGCTGACGCTGACCACGTCCTCACCGGATGAGGCAGCAGGGATCCTGGCCGCCCTGGCCTTCGAGCTCGCCACCTCCTCCTGGGCTGACGACTTGACCATCACCCTGGTCGGCGCGTGCCCCGAGCTGCCGGCCGCCCTGGGCGTCGACCGTGCCCGTCATCTGGACCACATCGACGAGCTGATCGATCAGCTCGAAGCCGACGCCGAGGAGTCCACGAACCTGCTGGTCGAGGAAGGGCTCACCGACGCCCATCAGGGACGCCGGCGTGACGATGGCGCCGACAGCTGGACACCCCACATCGTCCTCGTCGGTCACGAGCTCACGGCTGCCATGCAGGAACGACTGGGCGAGGTGCTGGCTCGTACACCTCGCGTCGCTCTCGCCGCGGTCACCGCCGGCGCCAGCCAGCTCACCAACTGGGCCCTGACCGTCTCGGAGGGCGGGGCTGACCTGGAACCGCTGGGTCTGCATCTGACACCCCAGCGCCTTGCCGGAGCCTCCTACACGGCAGTCTGCGCGGCGCTGAGCCAGTCGCAGCGCACCGACACCGAGCCGGCGCCGTGGTGGAACCACGCCGACGACGCCCAGACGCCCGACGACGAGCCCCAAACCGTAGAGGTAGCCGACCCGCCACCGCAGCCAGCTGAGCCCCAGCCCCTGGTCCTCGCCATCTCCGGACAGGCTGCGGTGGAAGACGACAGCACCCAGGAAGAGGCCGGCCCTGGCGCCGACGACGCCAATCGTCCTGTCGATGTCCGGGCCGCCGTAACGACCGGAGCCGATGACGCTGCCGCCGCCGACGAAGCCGAGCCGACGAGGTGCACCAGCACCAGCTGCGGCTGCTTCACCGGCCCACACTGCTGCTGCTGGGCTCGGTGGAGATCGTCAACGCCGGCGGCACCACCGCCGCCGCCCGCACCGCGAACGAGGTGCTCGAGCCGATCGCCTACGTGTACCTGAACCCCGACAGCCCCACCACAAAGTTCAAGGACGCAATGGCCGGCAGGACGAGCAAGCCAGACGAGCTCGCATCGAGAGCACGCCGGTTCCTCGGAACCGCACCGGACGGCTCCAAGCTCTTCCCCTCGGCCCGCCGCGACGGCACCGCACGTCACTACCGGCTGCACAGCCACATGTACTCCGACTGGACGCACTTCCAATCCCTCATCGCCGGCGGCGTCAACACGACGTCGACCGCCAACCTCGAAGCCGCGCTCCGGCTGGTCCGCGGCCGCCCCCTCGCCACCATCCCGGCAGGCATGTGGCGCTGGGCCCACGACTGGCGCGAAGAAGCCATCGCCACCATCGTCGACACCGCCCACGACCTCGCCGTGCGCCGCATGAGCCACGGCGACGTTGACGGTGCCCGCTGGGCCGTTCGCCAAGGACGCTCCGTTGACGAGCTCACCGAGATCCTGGTGCGCGACGAGATCCGGATCGAGCGCATGGCTGGCAACCACAGTCGCGTCCAACGACTCGCCGAGCAGATCGTCCAGGTCGCGCACGAGAACCGTGTCGACCCCGACCCCGAGACGATCGAGCTTCTCCACGTGATCCGCGATGGCCGCCGCCGACGCGCAGCGCAATGAGGAGTCAGGTCGGCCAACAGGAGTTCTGGAGTTCTAGCGCCTGAATCTTCGAGCCCTTCGTGACCGCGGCCGAGCGTTCGGCGCTAGCTCTGCTGCAGCAGGAGCTGCCAGCGGCCTTCCCGGCCGCGGTCCCATCCGCTGGCATACAGCTCGTCGGGGTGCGCTAGCAGCGAAGCGAGCCAGGGCTTCTTCAGCGGTCTGGCACACTGCCTTCCGGGCCGCTGACGTGGCCTCGCTGTCGATGAGGATGTAGGCGTCGACGCCCTTGCCGAGCAACGTGGCAACAACCCCTCCTACGGCACAATCGCCGTAGACGCGGGTGAGCTGTCGGGTCAGGACTCGGTGTCCGGCTGCGCGGAGGCGCGCCTCTGCGGTGAGCCGATCGCCTAGTTCTTCTACGGTTCCGAGTCGCGGCAGATCGGAGTATGTGGCGGCGAGCTCTGCGGCGAGGGCCGTTTCGATGGTGCGCCGATCGAGGCGTGGGTGGGGACTGCTGATCGTGATGGTGCCCTCGGGGCAGCCGCTGATGTCGGACCACCCAATGATGTGGCGGCGGGGAATCTCGGCCAGAGCGAGACTGGTCCTCCACCACACCACGGCTGCCGATGTGGGATCTGTGACGGTCATCGGCCAGGAGCCCACAGCGGGTCGGGTCGGTGGCGACGGTGCATGTCGATGACGGTAGCGGTCCGCTGTGACGGTGCTGTTGATCGACGCGAGCCAGAAGCGCCGGTCCGATAGCGGCGGCCGCGTCGCTGAGCCCTCAGCGGATGGTGGGGCATGTGTGAATGCCAGGTCGGTGTCCCGGTCAGGAGGGCGTGTCGCGAAGCCATCGGATGATGGTGTTTCGGGCGCGGCCTGCCGCCCGCGCGATGGCGGCTTGGGGGACTCCAGCTTGATGTGCTGCCGCGACGGCATGGCGCAGCTTGGCTTCGGCTGCGTCCGCTTCGGCTGCTGCCGCGGCGACGTCTTGGAGACTCATCGAACGCCGCCCCGGTGGCTGTGCCGGCGCCGGTGGAGGTGGCCAGTCAGCACAGCTGCCAGGGACGCAACAGCAGGAACAGCGCACATGAGGATCACCCACGGCGGGGATCCCACAAGGACGCTGACCGACGGTTGCCGCCACCGGCGCGAGCCAAAGTCGATCCTGCATTGTCGAGTCCTCCTTGAAGATGCGGAGCGCCTTCCCCAGTGTATCGAGATTGCGCAGAAATGCCTACCAACGGAACAGATCTTCGTGGGACGTCCGTGGTGGCGGGCCCTAGGACCGATGTGGTTGGGGACGGTGGACACCACCCTCGCGCCAACTACGATGGAAGGGTGCCCCGCCAACTTCGTCTTGGCGGGGCACACTGCTGTCCCTTCCACGCCGGGACCGTGATCTCGGTCCGCCTTCGGGTGGGGAGCACGGGGTTCGGCGACCCGCGCCTGCCACGCAGCAGTTCGCGGCGTCGAGGACGATGTCGCGCTCTGAGGAGCTGGATCCGCTGCTTTGCCTAGGTCAAGCTGTGCGCTCATCGGGCGGTCATGGGCGCGTCGGCGTGTGAAGCTGGATCTCGGTCGTGGTGGGGGGTTCGGTGTGGGCCCCGTGGTATTGGGTCAAGATGGGGTATGACCTCGGCGCCGGTGCAGCAGCCTGACACGCAGGACAGGGCCATTGGTGGTGATCCGCGGACGGAAGATCGCAGACCGCGGTGGGTCCGTGACCTGCAGCGCTTCCTACCGTTGAAGAGTCAATTTGTGCTCAGCGGCAATGTGCGTGACCTGCAGGTCCGGGCAGCCGGCGGGTCCTTGGTGACCGCGCCGATGGCTGATGTCGTTGCCGACATCTTCGCTCGCGCCGATTATGGCGTCGTGCTGCGGTTCGTGCCCGAAGTGGGCGTCGACGTGCAATGGGCTGCGCCGGGTGTGAACCCCGCGACGGTGATGGCCGAACTGGGCGTCGTCGCCAACAGCGTCGGGCCGACTGCGGCCACCTTGGACACGCTGGCCTCGCTCATTGAGCGGCTGGCTCGCCGTCAGGGGCAACCCGGTGCGCTGATGATCGACTTCGCCTCGCGGCTGGTGGTGCGCAGCGACGCCCTGTCCGATGTAGAGAATCGCCTCTTCACGCGAGCATTGATCGCCAGTTTGACCGCTGTTCCGGTGCCGTCGGGGCCTACCGGGGTCGCCCGGTACAACTCGATCGTATGGGTGGTCGATCGGGAAGGTGACATCCCCGATTGGCTCCTCATCGACAATCCGCGGATACGACACATTCCCGTCGCGGTCCCCGATCGAAACATCCGGGCCGAGATCGCGCCGTCGCTGGTCAAGATCCTGCCGGGAGCGCGCCAGGCCGAGGCGTCGGTCGTCGTGTCGGCCCAGAATGCGCTAGTCGACTCGACCGAGGGCATGCTGCTGAGTGATCTGAAGGCCATCGCGCAGCTGGCGCGTTCCGAGCAGGTCAATGTGAGTCACATTGATGAGGCGGTGCGACGCTTCAAAGTCGGTGTCACCGACGACGCCTGGTCGAAGATCGAGCGTCGCACCATCCTGGACGGCAGCGACACTCTGCGGCGTCGAGTGATCGGGCAAGATCACGCGGTGGAGCACATGCTCGACATCGTCAAGCGGGCCACCACCGGTGTCGGCGGCGCGCGGAAGCGGCCGTCCACGCGGCGTCGCGTTCCTCGCAGGACCCACCGGGGTGGGCAAGACCGAGCTGGCCAAGTCGATCACAGCGATGCTCTTCGGCGACGAGAGCGCCTACATCCGCTTCGACATGTCAGAGTTCAGCGCCGAGCACTCCGATCAGCGACTTGTTGGTGCCCCGCCCGGCTACGTCGGCTACGACGTCGGGGGTGAGCTGACGAACGCCGTGCGGGAGAAGCCATTCAGCGTCGTGCTGTTCGACGAGATCGAGAAGGCGCATCCCCGAATCCTGGACAAGTTCCTGCAGATCCTCGACGACGGGGTACTCACCTCGGGCCGCGGTGATCGGGTCTACTTCTCCGAAGCCATCATCATCTTCACGTCGAACCTCGGGATCTACTCCACCGCAGCCGACGGCACACGCCAGCTGAACGTGACCGCGAGCGCGCCCTTCGAGGAGGTCCAGAAGCGGGTTCGGAGCGAGATCGACAACTACTTCAAGCTGGTCCTGAACCGTCCCGAGATACTGAACCGCTTCGGCGAGAACGTCATCGTGTTCGACTTCATCCGTCCGGCGGTGGCCGACCAGATCTTCACCGGCATGGTGGCCTCGATCCTGCGGGACACGGCACGCGCCGGCCACATGGTGTCGTTGGCGCCAGCGCCCACAGAGACTCTGCGGCAGCTGTGCACGGCCGACCTCGGCAACGGGGGCCGCGGCATCCGCAACCAGCTGGAGTCCCACCTGATCAACCCTCTGGCCCGTGCCCTCTTCGCCCGCGAATCGCGCGGCGCAGTGGTGATCACGGACATCAGAGTGGGGACGATCACCGAGCTGGAACTGGCCGACGCATGAGGGTGGGGCTGTCGCGGGCACACTTCCCCGTGACCACGCTCGGTCCCGGGCGACGCGTCGGGGTCTGGTTCCAAGGTTGCTCTCTCGCATGCCGAGGCTGCATCTCGCAAGACACCTGGGCGGAGGCGTCGTCGCTCACCGATCTCGACGACCTGCTGAGTGTGTTGGAGTGCTGGCTGGAGGAAGCAGACGGGCTGACTGTCTCCGGTGGGGAGCCGTTGGAACAGGGGGAGGCTTTGGTCGCACTGTTGAGGTGGTGGCGGTCGCGCGCCGCCACGTCGGTGCTGCTGTTCACCGGCCGCGACTTCGACGACATTGCGGTTGAGCTCAGCCGCACTGGATGGTCTCGTCGACGCCATCATCACCGGACCGTTCGACCTCACCCAGCCGCAGACCCTGGCGTTGCGCGGCAGTGACAACCAGCAGCTGCACATCCTGACCCCGCTAGGGGAGCAGTTCAGCGCCTACGAGAGGCCCCGCGGGCCGCAGGACCGAGCATTGGACCTGACCGTGCTTCCGAACGGCGAGTTCTGGTTTGCCGGCATTCCAGACCGAGGCACCTTCCAGCAGCTGAGACGCGACCTTGCTGCGGCCGGTCACCACGCGCGTACCTCCGACCTGGCCCCGGTGCGTGAGCGGTGAGTAGCCACGACGCAGGAGACGGCCCCACCGTCCTTGTCCGGTGGTGCCCCCAGTGCCACACCGAGCGGCCCGTTGACGAGATGATCTGCGGCGGCGAATTCAATGGGATGGAGTGTGACTGGGACATCTCTGAGGTATCGCTGCATGAAGCCGGATGGCGGCCCCCGGCGCCGTCCGCCCCAGTCAACGACGCGGCCGACGCTGACATCCTGCGCTGCCTCGATGGCCATCCGCTCGAACTCGGCGATCTGATCTGCAGCATCTGTGGCAGCGACCCCGCACCCGCCGCATCCGGCTCCGTCGACGGCAAGGGTGATGATCATGACCTCGATCAGGTCGTCGATGATCATGAGGTTCGCGTCCCCGGGTGGGAGGTGCTCGAATCGCTGCCGACATCCAGCACGGTGTACCGGCGGTTTGCGGTCACCCGCGACAGCGACGGTCAGCGGGCGGTGCTGATCATGTACACAGACGGCGCCGAGCCAGCCGCCGAGGTCTATGACGTCCTCGCCAGCATGTCGCGTGACCATGTGCCTGAGCTGCTTGGGCGCGGACATGACGAACGCGGACGGGCCTATGAGATCGCCGAGGATCTTCGCTTCGGCACTCTCGCCGAGCTGGGCATGCTGCCCACCGATCACGACACACTGGCGGTGGTGCTGACCGAGATCGGTGGCGCCTTGGCGGACCTAGCCGAATGCGGGCTCCGGCATCGGGACTTGACGCCCGACTCGATCCTGGTCCGCACCCTGGAGCCGTTGGATCTGGTGGTGACGGAGTACGGGTCGTCGATGCTGTCGGAGGCCGACCTGGATATCGTTGCCCCTTTGGAACGGACGTACTACTCCGCCCCGGAGACACTGCTGGGTGGAGTCGCCGCCGAGAGCGACTGGTGGAGTCTGGGCATGATCGTGCTCGAACAGCTCACCCGGGGACAATGCTTCCGCGGCGCCGACCCCGAGACGTTCTCGATTGCGGTGATCGCCCGCGGGGCCCCGATCCCCACGGATCTGGAAACCCGGCAGCAGCTGCTGCTGCGAGGTCTGCTGGCCCGAGACCGCCACGACCGCTGGGGCTGGGATCAGGTGCAGGCATGGTGTCGGGGCGAGTCGCCGGCCGCGCCGCACAGCCGCCAGGAATCAACGATCGCCACCGGACCCTCCATTCGGCTGGGCGGCACCCCCTACGCCGATCCCGCCGATTTCGCCTTGCAGGCTGCCCGAGCCGAGCATTGGGAAGAAGCCAAGGACCAGCTGGTCCGTGGTGTCGTCGAGACGTGGCTGCAGAGGCTGACCGTCGACGACAGCACCCGGCATCAGATCGGCAGTCTGCGACGGCATAGTGAGCTCGATGACGACATCAAGCTCGGGCTGAGCCTGCGAGCGTTGAATCCGGCGATGCCGCTGGTGGTGCGCGGGTCCATTGTTGGACCGGAGTGGCTGTTGGCTCATCCTGACGAGGGCTACCGACTCTTGATGGGTCCGGTCCCAGCCATGCTCGGCGGCGATGACGACGACAACTGGCTGCTGCGATGGCAGGCGCGTGAGCGACGGATCCGTCAGCGCGCTCAACAGCTCGGGGTTGAGCTTGATGAGGCGAGGTTTCGGATCAACGTCCTCGCCTCCCAGATCGGTCGGCTCCGCGCAGAGTGGGACCAGCAGCGCCAGCTCATGCCCGATACTGATACCAGCGGACTGCTGGCCATCATGGACCGCAGCAGCATCGGCGAAGAAGACCTGATCTTGCTGGTGAGCGCCGATCCCAGCCAGTTCACAGCTCGGGAGACCCTCATCCAGGAAGCAGTCGCCAAGGCCGAGCAAGTGGGGTTCAGTCTCGACCGAGATCGTGCCGCTGAGTGGCTAGCCGGGCCACGGCGAGAGATGTTCAGCGCAATCGACCAGCTCATTCAAGGGTTCGCCCGCACTGGTCACCAGCAGATCGACGGGTGGGTCGACAACTTCCGGATGCAGCGTCGACTGCCAGCGGCGGAAGCGCTGGTCGTGCTGGCCGTCCCCGCAGATCGCTGGCATGAACCCCCGCAGCAAGGCTACGTGTCAGACCTACTCGACTTCTATGCCCGCCGCATCTCCGCGGCCGTGATGCGGGGACCATTAACCCGATTTGTGATTGGGAAGACCACACCACGAATCGATCTGACAGAGCTGTCGCACCCTACCCAGTCGGGCCAGTACCTGCTGGACCACCTGGTGCTGCGGAACGACCGCAAGATCGCCATTCCCTCCGACGTGCTGATTGCCAAGCCAGCCGTGACCTCGCGGCTGCGGACACTGCAGTCCCGGGCCGCCATGTATCGCCGTGACACCGGCATCGACGGCCTCTATCTCGGGTTCCCGTTCCTAGTCTTCCGCGAGTCAAGTGTGCGAGTTCCGCGGATTGCGCCGGTGTTGCTCTGGCCGATGAAGCTGGTCATGGAGGTGGGCGCTCAGGGCCAAGCACAGGTGGGGTTTGACCGTGACCGAGAGGAGGTTCGGCTGAACCCGATCTTTCCGGCGCTGCTGGGCGAGGAGGCGGCACGACGCTGGTCGAACGCCGCAGACCAGGCCCTGGGGCGCTCATCGGTCACCGGGAGCGACATCATCGACGTGTTCGCTGATCTGGCCAGACCGGTTGGCACCGACCTGGTCGCCGTCCCGGATTCGAGTCTGCATGTTCGGGTCGGCCACGATCGCCTCGTTCCGGCGGCGGCACTGTTCCACGTTGAGTATCCGGGGCAGGCTGTGCAGCAAGACCTGCAACGGCTGCGGTCCCTGCCGCCGACGGGGACCGCACTCGAGCTCGCGCTGCGGCTTGCGGAGCCCGGCATCCCCGCGCCGGAGCGCCGACCGCCGGAAGCGCAGCAGTACTTCGTGGCGTCGAGCGATCCGTCTCAGGCGGAAGCGGTGTTCGCTGCTCGACGCGAACGAGGGCTGGTCATCGAGGGGCCCCCGGGGACCGGCAAGAGCCAGACAATTGTGAACACCGTCGCTGACTGCATCGGCACGGGTCGCAGCTTGCTCGTCGTGTGTCAGAAGCAAGCCGCTTTGGAGGTGGTGCATAAGCGGTTGGAAGCTGAAGGGCTCGGACAGCGGGTCCTCATGGTGACCGATGTCAACAAGGACCGCGAGCCAGTGCTGCGGGCGATCCGTGAGCAGCTGGAGCGACTTGGCTCGGTGTCGACCGCGGCACCGGGCTGGGTTCGGCAGCGGAAGCAGGTGGCGAGCCGAGTCGACGCCTTGGAGGCCAGTCTAGGTCAGCACCACGAGGCGATGGTGGCTGTGGATGCCGAGACTGGGCTGACCTACCGCGACGTGCTGCTGCAGCTGGTCACCCTGGCCGACGGCGCCGCCCCTGCCGTCGGAGCGCCAGGGCTGCGGCAGCTGATGGCCTGCCGGACTCCAGAGGATGTCGTGCTGATTCAAGACCGTGTGGGGCCGCTGATGCGGTACTGGGTTCCCGCCAGGGCCGAGGGGAGCCCCTTGCGGGAGGTGAAGCAGTTCGATGCCGACGATGCGCTGATCGCCGACATCGGAACTGATCTTGAGCAGTACCTTTCCGCCGAGCTGCGCCGCGACAGCGCCGTAGACTGCCGCCTCGGCGGTCGGCCACCATGTCGGATCCGGAGCCGTACCGGGCGTGGCTTGCTCAGCACGAGGGCCGGTGGCGTGGACTCGACGACGGGCGGCTGACGCGACTCAGCCGCTGGTCCACACTGGGGAACGGGAGGCCGCCCATCCCGGTGCTGGACGGGTTCCGGCAGCGCCTCATGGACGACGCCGATCGGCTCCGAGCCCTGCCCACCGTGGACACGGCACCGCAGGTGGCCGAGTTCGCAGCGGGTTTGGCCACCCCCGACTTGGACGCATGGATTGGCAGGTTCGAGCAGCTCGCTCAGCCAGCGTCGTGGCTGCGGCGCCTGGGATCGCGCCACCGCCATGCCGTGCGGTTGGTGACCACTTTGGGCAGTCGAGCTCGGCGTCACCGATCAGGCCCAGTTGGGTGCCGCTCTGCGATATGAACAGCAGATCCGACCAACCCGCCACACGAGTCAGGAGGTGTTGACCCGGCTGGAGCCCTACCCCCACAATCTGTCCACGCTCGCCACCGGTGAGGTGATCGGCATCGCCGACGCCGCTGCCGCCGAGCTTGGCCGCATCATGTCGCTGCTGCAGGACGCAGCCGGCTTCCCCGAGCCCACGGCGCTGGCGGCGGTGGTGGCTTCAGGAAGCCGGGAGACGATGGGCCTACTTCCTCGACGGCATCCATGAGCGGATCATCCGCAGCGATCAGCTTCGGGCCGCGCAAACCGCGAGCCGGGCCGCCGTCGACCGGCTCGAGCGGTGGATGTCCACCGGATGGATCAAGACGGCACGTGCGGCCATCAGCGCCGGCGTGTCGACCCGCCAGGCAGGGCAGGCGCTGCAGGCGGCGATGCCCACACTGGCGGCCTTCCAGCAGTTCCGACTCCGAGCCGGCGGGTTGCAGGAGATCGATGCGGCTGTCTTCGCTGAGCTGGAGCGGGTACGGGACCAGCTCGCCCAGCAACCGTCGGACACCCTGGACGACCTGACACGCCACATCGTGGCGTACGAGGCGTTGATGGGGTGGAGGGCGCGCCTGGAACAGGCGCATCCGGCCGTGTTGGCCGATGCGGCTGACCTAGACACCAAGATCGCGCATCTCGCCGAGGCCGACGCCAGCCTGCGAGTTCTGAACCGTCGTCTGCTGGCCGAACAGATTGACCGGCAGCTGGTGCGGCCAGCCCGCGAATGGGAGGACATCACGCGGCTCCGCGGCGCCCGGGCGCGACGCCTACGCGAGTTCGTGGAGCGGGCCGTGCCGTGTGGGCTGATGGCGTTGCGGCCAGTGTGGTTGCTGAATCCGGATGTGGCGAGCAGGCTGCTGCCGCTCACCTCCACGCTGTTCGATGTCGTCATCTATGACGAGTCCTCGCAGATGCCTGTCGAGTACGCCCTGCCGACCCTGTATCGGGCCCGGACCATGATCGTCTCTGGCGACGAGAAGCAGATGCCGCCGTCAGCGTTCTTCACCACCGGCGCCGGTGGCGACGATGTGGGCGAGATGGAGACCCGACGGCGACGCCGGCGACGCGGACGAGTACCAGTCGGAGTGGAACAAGCGCGAGATCAAGGACTGCCCCGACCTGCTGCAGCTGGCCAAGTCGAGTCTGCCGTCGAGTCTGCTGCAGATCCACTACCGGTCACGGCATGCCGAGTTGATCAACTTCTCGAATGCTGCCTTCTACGGGGGACGGCTGAGTGTGCCGGTGCGGCAGCCGGACCACGAGGTGATCAAGGCGAGACCTCTGGAAGTGGTTCGCGTTGACGGCACCTACGAGAAGCAGACCAACCCCGAGGAGGCCGACGCCGTCATCGACTACCTGCGGAGGCTGTGGCTGCGGCCCGGCGAGCGGCCCACCGTCGGCGTGGTCACCTTCAACCTGAAGCAGGCGGAGCTGATCAACAGACGGCTGGACGAGGAGGCGTTCGTCGACGACGTGTTCCGCACCGTCCTGCGGCACGAGCAGGACCGGCGGCAGCACGGCGAAGATCGCAGCTTCTTCGTCAAGAACGTCGAGAACGTGCAAGGCGACGAACGCGACATCATCGTGTTCTCCACGACCTTCGGCCGCAACCGACAGCACACGTTCCGACGCAACTTCGGTGTCCTCGGTCAGCACGGCGGCGAGCATCGACTCAATGTGGCCGTCACCCGAGCCCATCAGCGGGTGGTGCTGGTGACGTCGATCCCCGTCGCGCAGGTGTCAGACTTCCTCAGTACCCACCAGCCGCCCAGCTCGCCTCGCGACTACCTGCAGGCCTACCTGCACTACGCCGAGCTGGTCTCTGAGGGTCACCTCGACACAGCCCGTGACCAGCTTCGCCGGTTCGCCGACATGACCGAGCCGACAGATGATCCGGTAGGGGACGACAGTCAGTTCCGAGCGATGATCCGAGACCACATCCACACTCTCGGCTACCAGGCCGTGGAGCCTGGAAGCGACGGCGTCTTCGGTCTCGACCTTGCCGTCCTCGATCCCAGCACCGGCCTCTACGGTCTCGGCATCGAATGCGACGCCCCCTACCATCGGCTACTCAGCACCGCCAGATCCCGCGACATCTGGCGGCCCGCCATGATCAGGAAATCCATTCCTCAGCTGCATCGCGTGTCGGTGCAACGCTGGTACGCCGATCCGCGTGGCGAAGCTGACCGGCTCCGCCACGCCCTCACCCAAGCGATCCCGTCGACGACCGGAGGGCAGCCATGAGCGGACCGAAAGTGATCACCATCGTCACCAAAGACGAGATCATCGACCTATGCTCTGCGATCTTGGCCCGCGTTGATGCCGCCCTGCAGGAGTGGCTTCGTGTGTGTGCACGCAACAACTGCCTCGACGAATCTGTGGCCGCCTCCATGCAGGCCCGACGCGACCGTCTCGAGCATCAACTCGCTGCCGAGCGCTTCGGACCGATCCAAAAGCACGGGCCCGCTCTCGAACAGCTGCTCCGCAACGATCTCGACCAGCGCCTCGACGCAGTAGCTCACCAACAGGCCGAGGCCCGCTCCGCCGAGCAACGTCGGCGGCGCAACGCGCAAGCGCTCCTCACCGAGCTGGCCGGTGGCCGCGGTGACGTCGGCGCAGCACTGCATGCTCGCCTCCAGGCTGTCGCGGCGGGCGCGGCCGACGACGGCGCCGTCCGCGAGGCACTGAGCGCCCTCACCCGGCAGGCCACCCCGCCCCGTCCAGACACAGCAGCGCTAGCGGAACGCCTCCGAGGTGACCGTGCCGAGCAGAGCTGGGACTCGTGGCTGGCTAGCCACACAGTCGATCCGGCCCCAGCGCAGACCACGCTGGAACGTCACCTCGCCGAGCTCAGCGTGCGGCAACCAAGCATCGACTGGGCGAACGAGCTGGACACTGCCATGGGTATCAGCGAGCAGTCGGAGCGCCGGTTGGCATTGGACGTGCTGGCCGTGCGGGTCAGCCGTGAGCTGGCCGCATCTCGTGCCCTCACCAAGGCCCGGGATGCTGCCACCGCCGCTGCCGCCGCGCTGACCGTGTATGACGCGGACGCCAGCAGCACCTGGAATCAGCGGATTGCGGAAGCGACAACCGTTGCGCAGCTTGACGCCATCAACGCCACTCTAGGCAGCCGCCTCCATACACGGCAGGATGCGCGGGCCGCGCAAGCTCGACGCGACGCTGTCCTTCAACAGCTGGCCAATCTGGGCTACGAGGTCAGCACGGATATGGCAGCAGCGTGGGTCAGCGATGGTCGCATCGTGATCGAGAAGCCGACCGCCCCGGGCTACGGGGTCGAAGTCAGCGGAGGCCACTCCGCCGCCCGCATCCAAGTCCGGCCGGTGGCCCTCACCGCGACCGTCGACACCGTCCAGGATCAACAAGCCGAAACCGCATGGTGCTCCGATGTGGACACGATGCGCGCCGAGCTGCAAGCCGCTGGCGGCGACCTGGTGATCGAGCGGTCCACACCGGTCGGGGCCACGCCAGTCAAGCGGGTCGCCGCGCCACCGCGAGCCGCCGAGAGCCGTCGAATGCCCGCCCAGCCCCGACAGCGGCAGGCGCCCTAGACCGAGAGTGGCTTCATGCTCGGTGTGCACTGACGCGACGGCGGACCGGTCAGGTCCGTCCGACCGGCTGCGGATACGACCGAGATGTCCGAGTCACCCAGTGGTGTCCCCACCACTGGGTGACTCGGTGCTGCTGGCTGCTGGGGGGTTCGCCCCGCCAACTTCGTCTTGGCGGGGCGTCCGCTAGTCGTCGGTGTCTGGGTGCTGTTGTTCGCGCGTCTCCCGGATCTCCTTGCGGAGTGTGTGGGTGGCGGTAACAACGGCGGTGACGATGACGACAATGTCGCGGATGACCTCCAGCAGATTCATGATTCTCACCTCCTCTCGCATGACTCAAGTGTACTACAATTGAGCAGATATGCCCACTAAGAGAGCAGTTCCGAGTGGTTCGGAGCCGCGGTTCCCCATGTCCCCACCACAGGGTGTGTCGGTGTGGTGTGCGGGGGAGGACTGATCTGAGGCCTCGCCGTGGCGTCAGGGCTCTTCCACCTGCGCCGGTCGGACGCTGACAATGGTTCTCAGTGATCGGTCGCGGCCCAGGAGGTCCTCGGATGGGGTTTCGGATGCGGAAGTCCTTCAAGCTGGCTCCTGGCGTGCGGATGACGGTTACCCCTCGGGGGATCGGCACCTCGGTCGGCGGTCGCGCTGGACGGGTCCGCGTGCACTCCTCGGGCCGAACGGCCGCAAGCGCCTCCATCCCCGGCACCGGCATCAGTCACACCACCACGTTCAGCTCCGGCTCCAGGAGCACCCGGTCGACCGGTAGGGCAGCATCACGGCCAACGGCGCCGGTGGCTCCGCCTGCGCCGGCACCGGTCAAGCCGGGGATGTTGAGTCCCAAGTGGGAGAAGCAGCTGTTCAAGGCGATCGCCGGCAATGATTGGGAGGCGCTGCCCACGATCGCCGGCGCCGACCCCCGGGCCCGGCCAACCTGCCAGCTCCTCGACGCGATGCTGGTCTCGTTCACCGCCGGCAACAACCAGCGGGCCCGTCAGCTGCTCGAGCCGCTCTGGGCGGAGGGCTACGATCCCGCGACTGATCAGTTCCTGGTCAAGTACGTGCAGACGCTCCGGATGACTCTCGATGTCGCTGAGGGCATCACCGCGACGCTCGCCATCGATCGCGACGCGCTGGGTCTGTCACTGGCCGAGCTTCGCCAAGAGGACGGTGATCTGCAGGGGGCGGTCGACCTCGTCGAACAGGTCGAGCCGTCGACGGTTGCCGCCGTCTCTCTGGCCGAGCTGTATATGCAGCAGCAGCGGTGGACCGAGGTCGTCGCTCTCACCGATCACGTCGCCAACGACGATGAGTTCGCTACCTTCCTGCTCATTCAGCGCGGCACAGCGTTTCGCGAGCTGGGGCACTTCACCGCGTCACGTGAGGCGTTCAAGGCTGCTCTGGCCCCCAGGTCCCGCCCCGCCGGACTTCGTCATCTTGCCCTGGTTGAGCGGTCGGAGACCTACCGTGTGGAGGGGAAGAGGGCCATGGCTCGCAAGGACCTGGAGCGGGTACTGGCCGAGGACAGCACCTACCCGGACCTGCACGAGCGACTCGCCCGCCTCGGATAGCCGCCGAGAGGCCCCGCCGACCGCCCGGCTGCTGGTACCAACGGGTAGGGCTTAGGTGAGCGACGGGTCAGAAGCTGCTGCCGTTGCTGGAATTGCGAAGGGGATCTGACTGACGGGCGCTGCGATGGCCGAGATGTCAGTGTTCGCAGACGGTGCCGTCGTGATCGTTGTCCCGGTACCAGTCGTACTCGGGGTCGCGTCCGCGGCGGTAGTTGCCATAGCCGGCGGCGTTGGCGGCCTTGCACGAGGGGAACCGCGGGTCTCTGGTGGGCGTCTTTGGTGGGGTCTTCGGCCCGGATTCTGACGTCGGGACGACCAGGGTGGGGCTGGTGTCGACGACTCTGCGGGCGCTGGCGGCGGTGGGCATCCGCTGGTTGGGGCAGCGGGTCAGGACGCGGGCCATGGCGGCCTTCTCGGCTCCAGTGACCGAGAGGCTGTACGTCGTCTTGATGGCGATCTGCCGGGCGACGTAGGGACAGCGGTAGGTGGTGTTGGGCGGCAGCCAGGTGGCGGCGTCTCCGTCGCCTTTGGAGGCGTTCACGGCGCCGATCGTGGTCTGCAAGTTGAGCAGGTCGTTCGCGAACTGCTCTCGTTGAGTCTGACTGAGCTGGGCGGCGCCCTTCTGCCAGGCGTCGGACAAGGCGACGACATGGTCGGCTTCCAGATCGTCGATGCTGGTGGTCTTCGCGGTGATCGCGGCGCCGGTGTAGGGGTCGTTCAGCCGTCCACCAAGAACGATGCACCTATCGGCCGCGAGCAGTCGCACGTTGGCGAGGTCGCGGCGCAGCACCGTCTGCCGAGTGCTGCAGCCATCCGGCCCGGTGGCCCAGCCGCTCCCAAACTGGTCGCGGCTGTAGCCGGTCTTGGGGCTCCGGCCCTTCACCGTCAAGTCGGCGAGACCGGCGAGGGCCGTCCCGGCGGCCGGTCGTTGACGTGGCGACGGTGGAGGAGCCGGGGTCGGTGCCGGCTTCGCTGTCGGCTGGGTGGTAGGGTGCAGGCGTCGGCTGCGGTGGCGACGGCGTGACGGGCGAGGTGGGGTGCTCGGGGCTGGATGGAGCAGGCGACGCCGACACCGACGCGGCTGGTGGTGGGGTGACCGTCGGGGCCACAGGCGGAGCAATAGTTGCGCCGACGGCGAGGAGAACCGCACCGGCGCCTGCAGTGATGCCGGTGGCCCTGCGGGTGAGGCAGCCGACCCACCGGGGACGGATCAGCCCGACAAGTCCTATCACTGTGATGGCGATCCCACCGAGGATGAGCGCCCCCGAAGCCCCGCCGAGCAGGCCAAGAGCGGCACACGTCAGCGACAGCACCGCCAGCGATGGCGAGCCGCCGCCGCTGCTGCCTTCGGCGGTGACCGCTTCTCACGTCCGTCGGGCGCGTTGTCGTCGACCCACAGCGACCAGCCTGTCGGCACGGGCGGCAAGCTTGGAGGCGGCCGCCAATCAGCCGGCGGCGCCCAGCCCGGCGGCACCGGCGGCCAATCTGGCGGGGGATTGAAACGCCTGCTCACAATGAGATCATCCTGCCTGAGCCGGTGCCCGTTGCGGCTGGTGAATGACCCGACTCAACGACCGAATCGCTGGCTCGCTGTCCTGGGGTGAGACCCAGGCGCACGCCGCCGTCACAGGTCGCGAACCCGACGGCACATCACAATCAGAACACGATCCGCCGATGCCAGGCGTCGTCTCGCGTCGACCGGCCCAGGATAAGTCCCTCATCCGCCTAAATAGGAGGAACGGCATGCCTGCATCACGTCGGCTGGTCGTCTCGTGCCGCCCCTCTTCTCTGGGCCTGCTCCGCGCCATGTGCGGACGACGGCCCGACCGGCGCCAGGCCAGCACCCGACCGTCACCGTGCCTCCGCCGCCGCCTGTTCCGCCCGCCACGTCGGCGTTGAACACGTGCGCGACGCGGGAGGCGGTGAAAACTCGCGTCATCAAGTCTACAGCGACGCCGCCACCGATGATGAGCGCACCGTGGCGGAGCTGGTGGAGTCCCGTGTCACCGGCAACGAGGCGGTGTCGTTCACCTGGGACGCCGTGGTCGGCGTTCACCGCGGTCGGCAGCCGGTACCCAGCCACAGGCTCCACCTACGACGGCTACCCCAAGCCCGAATACCCCTTCGCTTGCAGACGAAACCTACAAGCCAGGGGAGTGCGTCAAGGGCCGGATCGTGTTCTCCAGTCCAAAGACACCAAAGATGACGTCTATCCACTACAGCAACGACGCCGGAGAAGTGGCCGCATGGACTCTGTAGACAACACCCCACCCCCGACAGGGAACCGTGTAGGAGCCCGCTATCAACCCGCCACCCGGGTGGCCCACTCCACCGACCGGCTGGTCACCGCCGCCGGGTTGGAGTCCCAACCCTCAATGGCCCCCGCCACCGCCGGGCTGGCAGCTGTGGATCACCGACAATCCACCACCACCCCTCAATCCCGGACAGGCCGTCGCCGGACAGTCCAAGTGGTCCACCCTGCGGCGTCGCCTGCGAGGCCGATGGGGCTATGTGGTCATCGCGGCCCTGTTCCTGGTCGGGCTGATAGGTGGACTCGCCTCCGGACTCGTCATGGCAGGCATGGGAGCGCTGGGCGTGGCTGTGGTCGCGCTGGTGAAGAGCTTCCTGCGGCCCGCTGCAAGGCCGCGGCAGCGCCGAACGGCAGCCATCACCGCCGTCGCCGGTGTGGCCTCCTTCATCGCCGGCGGCGCACTCGCCCCCGCCCCCGCCCCCGAGCCGACATTCCTCGCGCAGCCAGCCAGCCCACCATCAGCGAGCAGCGCACCAACATCCTCGCCGACGACTCAGAGCCCCACCCCAACCACACCAACACCGGCGACATCACGTGCGGCAACGCCGACCGAGGCCGACAGACGCGCGGCCGCCGAAGCGAAAGCCAAGGCCGAAGCCAACGCCAAGGCGCAAGCAGCGAAGAAGGCGGCAGCGGCGAAGAAGCCGCAGCGAAGAAGGCGGCAGCGAAGAAGGCGGCAGCGAAGAAGGCGGCAGCCAAGAAGAAGGCCGCAGCCAAGAAGAAGGCCGCAGCCAAGAAGAAGGCGGCAGCCAAGAAGAAGGCCGCAGCCAAGAAGAAGGCCGCAGCCAAGAAGAAGCGAAACTCGTACGCCTACTACGCGAACTGCGACGCCGTGCGTGCGGCCGGCGCAGCACCCATCTATGCGGGCGACCCCGGCTACTCCCGCAAGCTCGATCGGGACGGCGACGGCGTCGGCTGCGAGTCCTAGCGGACAGAGGCGGACAGACGTCGTGCTGTGAAGGGCTCCACCCCGTTTCCTGACACCTACAGCCAGCACACCACCCAGAACCGTTGCGTGACGGCCTGACGGATACGGAGATCCATGGGTCGCGCTCGCGATCGCCGGTGATCGCGCGGATCAGGCCGAGCCGGGCACGAAGAGTCGGGTGCCAGGCTCGAGGGCCTCGTGGCGATCGCGGACGGCGCCTTTGTGAGAGGGACCCGGCCGTTTGGTCGACGGCAATAGCGCCATCGATCGGTGGAGCCGCCGATCTCAGTGTCTGCCCGGACCACGGCTGGAACGGCGTTAGGCGCGGCGCTGGGTCGAGGCAACGAAGTCGCGGGCGTGCCACGACCAGGTACTGTTCGACGGCCCGGTGTCGCACATCAACTGGCGGACGACTGTCGCACATCACCCGACGGAGGACACCAGGGTTCGATCCATGTCTTGGATCAGTAGGTCCTTGACGGTTCTGTGTCAGGAGATGCTTGACACTTCGCCTAGGAAACTGTTGTTGAAGCGGTCCGTGGCCGCTGTCCTTTGATGCTACGCACTGCGTTGTCTGTTGTCCGTCGGACGGTTCGGGTGTCCCCGTCGGGCAGGTCGACGGCGAGGGTGGTGTCGGAGACGTGAACGGTGACGGTGTGGTGGGCGAACTGGCGGCCGAGCGCGACCTTCTGCCCGGCGACCATGATCACTCCGGTGTTCGACGCCCGTCGTTGCGCGGTGACTGGCTCGGTCGACGGCCGGGGCACGGTCCCGGGTGGGCGGCCGCGTTGCAGCAGGGCGGCCTCGCCGGGTTCGAGCGGGTTCGGCCGGGTCCGCAGCAGCTCACGGGTCTGCGGGTCGAAGAACAGCAGCGGGCAGCCTTCCTCGATATAGATCCCGACCCGGCGGCCGGCGAGTATCCACGCGGCCAGCACGACGTGCTTGCCCATGGACACGGTGCCGTTGCCGCCGACGGTCCGTTCGACCTCGAAGACTGTCCGTCCGGACCGGGTGCCGGGGCCGCCGTGGGTGGCTAACGGTGCAGGACCGGCGGGTGTCGCTCCTTTGGCTGCGAGAGCGTCCAGGTCGGCTGGGCTGAACCGGGACCGCAGTGACTTGATCCGCTGCCCGGCGATCGACAGGTGCATCCAGTCGCAGTCGATCCAGAACCGGACCACCTGACCGGCCCGGGCCGGTCCGAGCCAGAACTGCTGCCCCCGCAGGCACATGTTGCCCGACGGTGGCACCACCGACTCGACCTCGATCGGTGCACCCGACGCGTGGAGTCCGCACCATCGCCACCTCGGGTTCAGACTCGACGGGCTGGACAGAGTCTGGTTCCGCTGCCGGTCCGGGGACGGGTGGCGCCGTGTCGAGGGTGGGTGGCAGCCACAGCTCGAGCCCGCCGGGGTCGGCGGGGGCGAACCGGTCTGCGGGCACGACCGGCATCTTGGGGTCGAGGGCCTGGTGCGGTCGTTCGGCGTTGTAGTGCGCCACCCATCCATCGACTGCAGTCTGGGCGTCGGTGAGTGAGAGGAACGGGCCGAGCTCGGAGATCTCGGGGCGGAAGGTGCCGTGGAAGCGTTCCACTTTCCCGTTCTGGTTCGGCGATGCCGGTGCGGTCAGGCGGTGGGTGATCCCGTTGCGTCGGCAGATCTTGTCGAACAACACCTCACCCCGCGACGGGCCATAGCGGTTGAACCGGTCGGTGAACTGCTTGCCGTTGTCGGTGATCACCTCCTCGGGCACCCCGAACCGGGCCAACGCTTCGGCGAAGGCCAGACACACCGCACGGCCGGTGGCCCGCTCGACCACCTTCGCGATCACGCAGTAGCGGGAATGGTCATCGACCCCGGTGACGATCTTGGCGTCGCGCACCTCCCCGGTGACGGGGTTGACCAGCTCGATCCCGCCGACGATGTCGATGCCCCACAGCTGCATCGGGCCGGGACGTTCGAACCGGATGAACGAGTCCCGGGGACGTTTCCGCGGCCGTGACCTCACCAGCCCGTGCCGGCGGAGGATCCGGTTGATTGTCGACGTCGACGGCACCAGTTCCGCCGCCAATGCCTGCTCGGCATGCCAGGCCGGGCCGGTCCGCAGCAGCTCCAACCGGATCCGGTTCGCACCCCACCGTGGATGCTCCCGTCGCATCTCCAACACCGCCCGCTCGACCGGTTCCGGCGCCTGGTGCGGACACGATCCCGGCCGCGACGACCGATCGGCCAATCCGGCGATCCCGTCCGATAGATACCGGCCCAGCCAGGTATGCACTGACTGCCGCGACACCCCGACCTGCGACGCGACCTCGGTCACCGATGCCCCCGCCAACACCGCCCGCACCGCGTCCAACCGCTGCTCGACCACCGACAACGCAACCAGAGCCATTCCCGGCCTCCCAGCCAGACGACGTCACGGAACATCGCCGACCACGAGGCCGCAATCACGGCTCAGTGTCAAGCACCTACTGACACAGCACTGTCAAGCACCTACCGGCACAAGACACCAGGGTTCGATCCAGCGTCGTGAGTAGTTTCTGTACTCCGTCAAGGCTCGCTGCGCTCGCGGTTGGGCCGTCATTCGACCTGCCCGGGGACCCCGCGCTCCGGCTAGCGCCTCCGCGCACCCCAGGAGGTCGAATGACGGTCCAACCGGCGGACATCCTCTGCAACCCGCTCAACCGACTGGATGCAGAGCGTGGACGAGCAGGAGGCCAAGCAGCCGTACGCCGCAGCAGTAGTGAGCGTGCCTGGGTCGCTGATCTGGTCTTGCTCCTCTCGGGCCCAGCGCAGGGTCCCGGTGCGAGACGTACCGCCCTCACCCGGTCCCGATCGTAGAACGCGACTGACCGACCAGTTGCGCGGTTGCTTCGTATCTGTCCGGTGCAATCTATTGACCTTAGATCGGCGAATACGCGACTATCTGTTTGGGACGGTCGTTGCCGCTGGACTCATTGTCCGGCTCAAGACCTGGTATCGTCGCCGCCCCAAATGTCGGTCTGCACGGGTATGTAACCGACGCAGGCCTGGTCGAATGCAGCCGGCACGAGCGTACCACGGGAGGTCCGATGGACTCACTGATCTTCGACACCATCGTCGGCCTCGTCTTCGTCTTTGGCGTCTTTGCGTTCGCCGTTTCGGGCGCCGTCGAGGGCGTCGCCAGGTTCCTTGGTCTACGTGCCGAATTTCTACTGCGGGGCGTCTCGAGTCTCCTGCACACGAATACCAAGTTCGGAAAGAACTGGTTCAAGGACGTTGTGATCAAGGCCGAGGAAGAGCAGCAGAATGCCGACAAGGGTGCGTTGGCCCCCGCAGAAGAGCAGGTGGCAGATCTTATAGGAAAGCGGCCGACCGCCTCACTACTGACGGCAGCGGCAGCAATTGAATCCGCCCTGAAGCTGATCAGTACTGCATTCCCATTAAGAGACACGGTGGTTTCGGCCCAGAGCACGCGCGACACCGCACAGGCCAATCTGGACGAGGCTAAGAAGCCGGATCGTGACCAAGCGAAGGCGACGCTGAAGGATGCTGAGACCGCGATTGACACGGCCGAGCAGAACCTCAGCGGTCCGCTGGCCGCCGCCCAGACGGCTGTCGCCGGCGTACCGCCGTTGCTCGACACGGCTCAACGAGACATCGGTGCCATGCCGGCCGGCATGGCACGCGATCAGGCCGTGAAGGATCTAGCCGAGGCTTTGGCGATTTTCGCAACCACCAAAGGCGGACTTCAGGCGCTCCAGGGTAAGGGTGCCGTCACTGTCACCTCCGTACTCGGCCAGCCCATTGTGGATCTAACGGCGGCGCAGACGCTATCGGCTGAGATTGCTCCGAAGAGCTTTTCGTTGATTGCAAAGTGGAGCCTACCGTCCTATCTGTCCA
>CAVPPP010000016.1:0-275482 GCA_963707005.1 uncultured Actinomycetota bacterium | reverse complement strand
CGAGCACGTCGCGGCCCTGGCGGTACGTACGCTGCGGGCCGCCGGCGGCGCCGGATCAGCCGAGCGGTACCTGGACCAAACCGAACGCGGGAAGTCTGCCGCGCTCCGACACGGGCAGCGGGACCTGTACGCGGTCCTGCTGTTCCAAGCGGCAGCCCTGCACAGCGCCGACGCCACCATGGAACGTGGTCTGACCCAGATGCAGGCCGCCGTGGACGCGTTCCGGGGACTGCCGCCGTCGACCGAACAGGCCAGTGCCTTGATCGGCCTGTACTGGCTGCACCGTGGGGCAGGCAGCCCCGCGGAGGCAATGCCGCATCTGCACCGTGCTGTCGAGATCGAGGCAACCCTGGAACGAACTCCGTGGCGGCGCTGGTCACGCTGGCTCACGCGCACATGTTGGCGGGAGACGTCGACATCAGGTCTGGCGGCCATGGCCGAAGCCAGGCAGAGGATAGGACCAGACGCCGACCACGACGGTGTGACTCGGCTGGCCCTGGCCGAGGTCGACATCAACCTGAAGCTGAACCGGCTGGAGGAGGCGGCCACCGACGGGCTCGCTGCCTGGCACCGGCTCCAAGCCAACGGGCTGGCAGACACCTACCTGGCTTCCATGATCCTGGCCGGCGTCGGCGACGCCCTCCGAGGCCTGGGGCAGCTCGACCAGCTGCGGCGCATCGTGGAGCCGCTGACCAGTGACCAACCGGTGAAGCCGGCGTCCTGGATCCAGCACCAGCAGCGCTGCTGGGTTGACCTCTGCGAGGGTCGGCTCGATGCGGTGACCGACCGTGTGGACCAGATTCTCGAGTCGGTCCCTGCAGCGGTCCTTCTACGACATCAGCGACATGACCCAGCTCCGGGTCGAGGCGGCGCTGTGGAGCGACGACCCGCGCGCAGCCGTCGGTCTTGTACTACCGGTGATCGACAGCATGGCCGGTGCCACCGACGACGGCTGGGCGGCGCGCCTGCTGACCACGGCCATGTGGGCCTGCGCCGATCTGGCCGAAGACGCTCGTGCCCACCGCGACCAGGCGCAGGTTCGCGCCGCCCTCCAGATCGCGGAACAGGTGGAGGCGGTGCGCGCCGGAATGCCGACCGATCCGTTCGCCGAGCATCCCTTCTTCCTCACCGCCACAGTCGAAGGCGGTGAGTGGGCCGCCGAGCTCAACCGCTGCCAGGGGCACACCCAGCCGGAGTCGTGGCTGGCGGTCGCCCAGGAGTGGGACACGTTGAACCGGCCGCACCGTGCGGGCTACGCGTGGTGGCGCGCCGCGCAGGCCCTCCTGCACCTCGGTCACCGCAGCCTGGCAACCTCCGCCCTCCAGACCGCGTACCAACGCGCCGATCAGCATGCCCCGCTGATTGACGCCGTCTCACACCTGGCGCGGATGGCACGAGTGAGCCTGCAACCACCATCCACACCAGCACCGGCAACGCCGGACGAAGATCCGGGGGCGGACTCGCAAATGCTCGGGCTGACCAGCCGCGAGCTCGACGTCCTACGGCTGCTCACCGAAGGTCTGACCAACGCCGAGATCGGCGCCCGTCTCTACATCAGCCCCAAGACCGCCAGCGTCCACGTCACCGCCATCCTCCGCAAGCTCCACGCCACCAACCGGGTCCAAGCAGCAGCCATTGCCGAGCGGCTAGGCCTCACCCGAGGCCACCAGTCCGACTGATCTAAGGACTACGGCGCAGTATCCCGACGCGACTTCCCGATGCCCTCGCGCTCCTGACCCGATAGACCAGGCGGGGGCCCGAAAGCCTGGCCCCTGCACTCACGATGAGAGGGACACGTCATGAACCTCAGCCACCGAACAAACCATCTTCTCCGGCTCGTCGTCGCGGGTTTGATGCTCACCTTGACTGCGGCACTGGCCGGCACGCCGGCCGCAGATGCCACCTATCCAGGGCGGAACGGCCGGTTGGCTTTAGCTGACAATGTCGGGAAGGCGGCAACTGCACCCGACCTCTACACCGTGCGAGCCGACGGCACACGACCCCAACAGCTGACCAACGACGATCAATTCGATGCCTGCCCCGCTTACTCACCGGACGGCCGGTGGATCGCTTGGTGCAAGGGGACCGTCACTCCGGAACGACGCCTCGAGATCTGGGTGATGCGCGCCAATGGTCGCCACCAGCGGCAGGTCACACGGCTCGACGGGTACGCCACCTTCCCCGACTTCTCACCCGACGGCCACCAGTTGGTCTTCACGTTGGTGACCGCGAACGGCTCGACTGATCTGTGGACGATTGGAGTCGACGGCCGCAACCCGCGGCCCCTCACCACCACGCCAAACCTGTCGGAAGACAATGCCGCATGGTCGCCCGATGGGCGCCGCCTCGTCTTCCTGCGCGGGGAGTCCCTTGCCGACAACGGACAAGTCTGGGTTCGAGACCTCCGGAGCGGGCGGGAACGCCAGCTGACCACAGACAGCAAGCCCAAGGACCAACTGCCCGACTGGTCACCAGACGGACGACACATCGCCTACGCCGCCCGGATCGGTGACGCAGACGACATTTACGTCATGCGGGCCGACGGTAGCCGCCAACGTGCCGTGGTCACCGGCGTAGCTGATGACTTCGCGCCGACCTGGTCCCCCGACGGTCACCGGCTGGCGTTCCTACGCCTGCTGCCAACCAGCCGCGAGGTCTGGACCGCTGCCATCGACGGCAGCGACCAGCGCCCGGTTCTGCAGTCCGGAGGCGGCCAGTACGCCCCCGCGTGGCAACCCCGCCGCTAGCTGGCCGAACGCTGGCCTCCTCGAGCCGTTGCCGCAAGGCGTCCGGCCAGCGCGAGATCGAACGGTAGATACCGCCGGTCATCCTCAGGTTGAGCCCGATCGTCGTACGACCTGCCCGGGAACGGATCTCAATCACGAGCGTCTTGCGAAGACGCTGGTAGTGATCTTGTGGCCCGGTGGGGTTCAGCGGGGGAGTGATCTGGGCGTGCACCACAGGTGCTGTCATACGGCGGCTTATCGGACCTGGGCGGTGGTGGTGTGGTGTACGCCGCGAGGTTCTGGTCAGCCCTCGGATACAGAGTTTACGGCGTAAGCGCGGAGCCAGGGAACCGGTCCTGCAGCCGCCCAGCACGGCTGATCCACGCCTGGATGAGTCCGCCACCCGTGTGATCCTGCACGACGGTGGAGTCAACTGGGCGGTGGCTCGGCGAGGTCTCCGCGGAAGTGGTGTCGGTAGTCGCCGGGGGTGGTGTTCAGCCGCCGCCGGAAGGTTCGGTGCATGGTTTCGGGCGTGCCGAAGCCGCAGGTCTTGGCGATCTGCTCGATGGTTCGGTTCGTGGTTTCGAGCAGGCGGCAGGCCGAGTCGAGTCGGACGGCTTCGACGTGGTCTGCGGCGGTGACACCGGTCTCGGACTTGAAGACCCGGGTGAACTGGCGTTCGGACAGGTTGATCTGACGGGCGAGTGCGGCGACGGAGAGATCATTGGTGAGGTGGTCTGGCAGCCATGACAGCAGGTCACGCACGGGTGCGGTGTCGGCGGCCTGCCCAGCCAGCAGGGCAGAGAACTGGGCCTGCCCGCCCGAACGCTGTAGGTACACCACGAGCTGGCGGGCGACAACGGCAGCGGCCTTGCGTCCGTGGTCGTCGGCGACGAGGGCCAGGGCGAGGTCGATGCCGGCGGTGACTCCCGCCGAGGTCCACACATTCCCGTCGCGGACGTAGATGGCGTCAGCGTCGACGGTGATGTCGGCGTAGTGGTTGCCGAGCCGGCCACATTCAGCCCAGTGAGTGGTGGCTCGGCGCCCGTCGAGCAGTCCGGCTGCGGCGAGTACGAACGCTCCCGAACACACCGAGGTGACCCGGCGGGCATTCGCGGCGAGCCGTCGTACCTGATGGAGAAGCTGCTCGTCGCCGGTCGCGGTGTCCATGTCCGCGCCGCCGGCCACCATCACCGTGTCGACGGGTCCGGTGATCTCACCGATCGGCGACGACGCGAACTCAAGGCCGCAGCTGGCGGTGACCGGGCCGCCGTGAGTCGTGACCACATCAGTTCGGTACCGCACCGACGGAAGGAACCGGGAGGCGGTGGAGAAGACCTCGAGGGGGCCGGTGACGTCGAGGATCTGAGCCGTGTCGAAGGTCGCGATGACGATGCGAGGTTCCCTCATCGCCGCTCCATCCGTGCACGATAGCCCGCTGGCGGCCATGGCCGGGATCGTCAACCTTGTGTCCTTGTGGCCACCACGCCCGAGGCGCACGCTGAAGACATGACCGCCGCCACCCGCACGCCGACCGGCAAGCTCACCGACGACCACATCGCCACAGCCTTGCGAGGTTCCATCGGTGCGGTTGTAGCTGGTGCGATGGCCGCCGGCGTCCTCGCTGCTCTGCTCCTCGTCCTCGCCCCTTTCATCCCGGCCGGGGAGGGTGAGGCCATCGGCGCGGTGCTGTGTGGGTCGGCGGTGGGTTGGGTCGTGTTAGCCGTGTTCTCGGTGCGGTTCACCGACCAGCCGCAGCGATGGGCCGTGGCGCCTGCCCTGTTCCTGGGAGTGGGTGGTGTTCTCCTGTTGATGTTCGGCTCCACTGTTCAGGGCTTGCTCAACTGGATCTGGCCGCCGGCCCTGCTGGCGTTGGTGATCTGGATGATGGTCCGCACCCGGCGACAGCTTCCCGGCAGACGCAGACGCCTCGTGCTCTACCCCGTCCTGGCCATGCTGGCCCTGTGCTCTATCAGTGGCGGCTTCGAGACCGTGCGTGAAGCGGCGGATGCCCAGGCCTATCCCAGGCCCGGTCAGCTGATCGAGGTCGGCAGCCATCGCCTGCACCTGAACTGCACCGGTTCAGGCAGTCCGACCGTCGTGCTCGAACCCGGAGCCGGCGGGACCTCCTCCGATCTCGGATGGATAGCACCCGCGGTGGCCCACGACACGCGAGTCTGTGTCTACGACCGGGCGGGACGTGGATGGAGCGAGCCCGCTGACACACCCCAGGACGGCGCTCAGATCGCGGCCGACCTCCGCACGTTGCTGCACCGTGGAAACGTTCCCGGACCCTACGTCGTGGCGGGGCATTCCTTCGGCGGCCTCTACGCGCTGACGTTTGCCGCCCGCTTCCCCGACGAGGTCGCCGGCATGGTGTTGGTGGACTCCACCGCACCGGCACCCGCGGCCACTCCGCCGTCCGCACCGTCCGCCGGCGCGGGTTCGACTGACGTCATGAGCCGTGTCTCGGCGCTGGTGTCCTCCTCAGCTCGGCTCGGTCTGGGCCGCGTCGTGGGCCTGACCGACTACGGCACCCTGCCGCCGCAGTCCCGGGAGGAAGCGCGCGCTCATGCAGCGACCTCACGTCAGATCCGCAGCACGATCGAGGAGTACATCCAGGGGGGAGCCTCCGTGCAGGAAGCCGCAGCCCTGCACGACTTCAACAACAAGCCGCTCGTCGTCCTGACCGCCGGCAGTGGCAGTGCCGCCGGATGGTTCGAGAAGCAGAACGCTATGGCCAAGCTGTCGACCAACACCGCGCACCGCGTCATCGACGGTGCCACCCATGGATCCATGGTCTCCGACCAAACGGACGCCGCCTCCACTACCCAAGCGATCATCGACGTCGTCGCATCCGTCCGCAGCGCGGTGCCGCTGACCAGATGATCCGTGACCTCGCTCTTCCTCAGTGGTGGGCACCGGTGGCCTGGTCGGCGCGCGGGGTGGCGAACCGCCCTGTCGTGTCGGGGACGACTGCCTCGGGTCGGAGATCGAGGCGACGCAGCAGCTGTGCGTTGAGGGCAACCACGATGGTGGAGGCCGACATGAGCAGCGCACCGAGCGACATGGGCATGACGAAGCCGATCGGGGCGAGGACGCCGGCGGCCAACGGCACCGAGATCAGGTTGTAGCCGGCGGCCCACCACAGGTTCTGCTTCATCTTGCGGTAGCTGGCTCGGGACAGCTCGATGACCGACAGCACCGACCGGGGGTCGTCGCTGGCCAGGATGACCCCGGCCGAGGCGATGGCGACGTCGGTGCCGGCGCCGATCGCGATGCCGACGTCGGCTTGGGCGAGGGCGGGGGCGTCGTTGACCCCGTCGCCCACCATCGCGACCTTCCGCCCCTCAGCCTGGAGCTGCTTGACCTTGTCAGCCTTGTCCTCGGGGCGAACCCCGGCGAAGTAGCGGTCGATGCCGAGTTCGGCGGCCACGGAGGCGGCCACGGCGTCGGCGTCGCCGGTGATCATCACCACCTGCACCTTCCGGGCGTGCAGCTCGGTCACGGCGGCCCGGGACTCGGGGCGGATCTCGTCGGCCAGCTTCAGGGCGCCGATCACGTGGCCGTCGATCAGGACGTGCAGGATGATCGCTCCGTCAGCGCGCCACTCGTCGCCGGCCGCCATTTCCGCCGCGTCGTTCTCGTGCAGCAGATTCGGTCCGCCGACCTGCACGCGGCAGCTGTCGACGGTAGCGCTCACCCCGACGGCCGGGGACGAGGTGAAGTCGGTGGCCGGGTGCAGTCGGAGGCTGCGGTTCTCTGCGGCGGTCACGATGGCGCGAGCCAGCGGGTGCTCAGAGTCTGTCTCTGCGCTGGCGGCGAGGGCGAGGACCTCGTCCTCGGAGTGACCGCCGGCGGGGTGGATGGCGGTGACGGTCGGCTGGCCTTTGGTGAGGGTGCCGGTCTTGTCGAACAGCACGGTGTCGACGGTTCGCATCGACTCCAGGGCGAGCCGGTCCTTGATCAGTACGCCGCCGCGGGCAGCGCGTTCGGTGGCGATGGCCACCACCAGGGGGATCGCCAGGCCGAGGGCGTGGGGGCAGGCGATGACCAGCACGGTGATGGTGCGGACCACCGCCTGGTCGGGCAGCCCGATGGCGGTCCACACGATCGCGGTGATGACACCGGCGATCAGGGCGAACCAGAACAGCCACGCCGCGGCCCGGTCGGCGATCCGCTGCGCTCGGGAGGAGGAGTTCTGCGCCTCCGTGACCAGGCGTTGGATGCCGGCCAGGGCGGTGTCGTCGCCGACGGCGGTGATCTCGACCCGAAGACCGGAGTCGGTGGCCACGGTGCCGGCCACGACGGTGTCCCCTTCGCCGCGGCGGACCGGTCGGGACTCGCCGGTGATCATCGACTCGTCCATGCTGGCCGAGCCGGTGCGGATCCGGCCGTCGGCCGGGACCCGGCCGCCGGGCCGGACCACAACCAGGTCACCGAGCCGCAGGTCCGTCGGTGCTACCAGCTCGACCTCGTCGCCGAGGAGTCGCTCGGCTTCGTCGGGCAGCAGTGCGGCGAGCGAGTCCAGGGCCGAGGTGGTCTGGGCCAGGGACCGCATCTCGATCCAGTGGCCGAGCAGCATGATCACGATCAGCAGCGCCAGCTCCCACCAGAAGTCGAGCTCAGGGTCGACGATGCCGAGACTGGCGGCCCAAGAAGCCACGAACGCCACGGTGATCGCCAGAGCGATCAGCAGCATCATCCCGGGCTGACGGCGGCGGAGCTCGTCGACGGCACCGGTCAGGAACGGCCGCCCGCCCCACACGTACATGACGGTGCCGAGCAGCGGGGAGACCCAGCCCACCCAGCCGGCGGCCGGCAGGCTGTAGCCGAGCAGCATCGAGAACATGCCGGAGAAGCCGATCACCGGCACCGCCAGGACCAGCATGATCCAGAACAGGCGCCGGAACTGGCCCACGTGATCCCCGTGCCCCCCATGCCCGTGCCCCCCATGCCCGTGCCCGTCCGGACCGCCGTGCCCGTCCGGACCGCCCTGGCCCGCGTGCTCGCTGTGCTCAGCGTGGGCGGGGTGGCTGCGGCCGGCCGGATCGGTGGGCTGGTGCCCGTCGGCAGGGTGGTCGGTGTGCTGGTGGTGGGTGGTGGAGTCGTTCATCGGGTCACCTCAGGGTGGGTTTGGGACGCGCTGGCGGCAGGTGCGGGTGTCGCTACCGTGCGTTCACGAATTGGGGGTCGCCGTGTAGCCGGCTTCGTGGACCGCGGCCAGGACCTGCTCATCGGAGACGGGTGGGGGTGCTGGAGACGACCCGGCGGCCGGTCGAAGCGTTGACGTCGACCGATTCCACGCTCGGGACCCGGCCGACTTCTTCGGCAACGGCGTGCTCGCAGTGGGAGCAGGTCATCCCGGTCACCCGAAACTCCGTGGACGTCATCGTGTTCTCCTCGCGGCTACCGTACCCCTGGGGGGTATCCCGTAGCTCGGGAACGACAGTACCCCCGGGTGGTATTCCAACCAATGCTGGGTGCGGTGAACAACGTGAAGTGGGTCAGGGCAGCCGTCGGCGCCCGACAGCGGCTGCGGCTGCTGCTCGGCTGCTGGCCTGTCGCTCTGAGCGTGCTCGCCATGCACCACTGTCGAGCAACCACACCGCCGCCGGCCCCCCGGCGCCCAGGTGTCCGTTGGCACCGACGCCGCGCATCTGACGCTGACGTCCGTCACGCACGCCGACGCTCACACAGCCGGCACCGGTGGGACCGACCATGCGCACCTGCCGTCTCCCCCGGCGACGGGCATCCGGCCTCCGAGGACGGAGGCTGTCCCGGCTGCGCCGATCACTCGGCGAAGGCGCTGACCTGCCTCGCCGCTTCAGTGCTTCTGCTCGGCGGGTGGATGCTGGCCTGGCCTGGCCTGGCCTGGCCTGGCCTTGGGCGGGGGCTGTGGCTGCGGCGGGTGGTCCCGCTGCTGATGGTCGACTGTCGTTCCTGGGTACCTCGGGCGCTGAGTCTGGCCGAGCTGGCGGTCAGCCGGACCTGACCGGCCGGTGCAACCCGCCGCCAGTCGAGAAGCCGCTCACGCTTCGGCTGCGCAGTCGATCTGCACCTTCGTGTCGTGTCCGTGTCGTACCGCAGTAGTCACCCAGAAAGATCATGCCTGTCATGCCTGTCGACCCTCCGGACGTCGGATTCCATCTTCGGTTGCTAGTCCGACTCGAGGGCCTCCTGCCAGTGGGGGTGTAGGCGTTCACGGATCCCGGATGGGAAATCACCTAATCGAAGCATTCCGTCCAGAGCGGTGCTCGCTCGGCCATGACGTACGGGGAGCGCTGTCGCGCACGGACGAGCCGACCTACTTCAGGGCTAGCACGCGGTAGTGACGTTAGGCTGCGCCCACCCGTATCGCTGTCATCACCCCGCCTTCGGGCGCCGTCGAGGAAGCTCTACGGCTGCCGGCTTGATCGTGGTGGGCCTGGATCTGGTTAACGCGAAGATGTCACTGATCCAGAGACCGTCGGGGCGCGGGGCGCGGCTGCGCCGGCGTCGTCCACCTTGCCGCCGTCGATGATGAGCTGGCCCGGAAAATTCGCGTGCCAAGACGGGCAGGACCTTCGATCTGGCGCAACGACCGTGTGGGCTGCTCACAATCAAAAACCGCAACCAGCCGCGTCGCGTTGTGCGGTTCACAGGACGTCTACATGGGACGCAAGGTCCGCAATCCGCGCGCCGTAAGGGCCACCGAGAACGTCCTGCGGCAGGCTGTTGAGGACCAAAAGGGTGGGTAAAGGGTGGGTTCTGCCCCTCGGCACTGCCGTAAGGACGGCCGAACTAGCCTCTGGCTAGGGCCTATGGTGCGCCGCGAGGGAATCGAACCCCCAACCCGCTGATTAAGAGTCAGCTGCTCTGCCAATTGAGCTAGCGGCGCGCGAGGAGAAAGACTAGCAAAGCGAACACCGGGCTGCTAATCGACTTCGCGTGCTGGGGCTGCCTCGTGACCAGGGTCACTCCGCTCGACCTCGGCGGGTCGTCAGCGACCTCCCCGGGCCTCCAGCACGGCCATGGCCGCGTTGTGTCCACCCAACCCGCTGACGGCGCCGCCGCGGCGGGCGCCCGAGCCGCAGAGCAGGATCGACGGGTGCGTCGTCGCCACGCCCCATCGCTCGGCCGGGGAGGTCGGCTCCTCGCCGTCGGCCAGCCAGGGCCAGGCGAGGTCGCCGTGGAAGATCTGGCCGCCCGGCAGCCGTGTCTGGAGTTCCACGTCCTGCGGACTCATCACCTCGATGCACAGCTCGCCGCGAGCATCCCGGGCGATGCAGTCGGTCAGTGGTTCGGCCAGGACGGACTGCAGGGACGCCAGGGCCGCGTGCAGCGCTCGTTCGCGGACCGCGTCGTGATCATGATCGAACAGCCTGGCGGGGGTGTGCAGACCGAAGATCGTCAGCGTGTGGAAGCCCCGCTCGCGCAGCTCCGGGGACACGATCGACGGGTCGGTCAGCGAGTGGCAGTAGCTCTCACAGGGCAGCGGATCGGGGACCCGTCCGGCGGCCGCCGCCTGGTAGGCCCGCTCGAGCTCGCCGTACCCCTGATGGAGGTGCAGCGTCCCGGCGAAGCCGGTCTCGGGATCGATGCCGGAGCGGAACGACGGCAGTCGCCGGAGCACGATGTTGATCTTGATCTGAGCGCCCTCGGGTCGTCTCCCGGTCTCGCCGAGCAGACCGGCCAGGGTCACCGGTGCGCAGTTGGCCAGCACCGTCCGGGCGGTGATCATCTCGCCACCGGCCAACCGGACCGTCACGCCACCGTCGTGCGGGTCGAGTCCGACGACTTCTGCACTGCTCCGGAGCTCGGCGCCCGCCGTCCAGGCGGCCGACTCCAGGGCCGACGCGACGGTGCCCATGCCGCCGACCGGCACCTTCCACTCACCGGTGCCGTTGCCGATCACGTGGTAGAGGAAGCACCGGTTCTGGGCCAGCTCGGGGGAGTGGGCGCTCGCGAACGTACCGATCAAGGCGTCCGTGAGCAGGATCCCGCGCACCGAGTCGTCGCCGCTGGTCCGCTCGATCAGCTCGCCGATCGGACGCGTCACCAAGTCCGCCCACAGCTCGTTCCCGACGGCTTCCCGCAGATCGCGCGCTCGGGGCAGGGGAGTGGTCAGAGTCGGCGCCACCACGGTGGCGAACCGGTGCAGGTCGGCCTCCAGCCGCTGGAAGGCCGCGTACGCCTCCAGCCCCGGCCCTGCCGCGAACGAGTCCCGGGTCGCCTGCCCCGGCCGACGCTCGACCAGCAGACCCCCATCGCCGACCGGGGTGTATGACGCGATCCGCCGGGATCGCAGCTCCAGGTCCAGACCGAGATCGTCGACGACCTGCTGCGGCAACAGGGAGACCAGGTAGGAGAACCGGGACAGCGTGATGTCGACCCCGTCGAAGAGCTGTGCACCGGCGACGGCGCCGCCGAAGCGGTCACCCGCTTCCAGCACCGTCACGTCGAGTCCGCCCCGAGCCAGGTAGGCGGCAGCGACCAGACCGTTGTGGCCACCGCCGACGATCACGACCTCGCGATCGGGCGCCCGTCCACCGAACCGTTGCTCGGTCATCGCGTGGGAGCTCAGTGCGCGGCCGTGCTGGCCGAGCAGCGATCGAGCTCATCCGGGCTGAGCACCAGGCGGGTGGCCTGGGCCGAGTCGGTGATCGACGCCGGCCGCCGGGCTCCGGGGATCGGGATGACGTGGTCACCCAGCGCCAGCTCCCAGGCCAGCACCACCTGCTGCGGACTGACCCCGTGGTCGGCGGCGATCTCGCCGAAGACGGCGAAACGGTCACCGACCTCGCGACCACCGCCGCCGGTGCCGCCCAACGGACTCCAGGGCAGGAACGCCACTCCGTGCTCGCCGCAGAGCTCCAGGGTGTCGGTGCTGCACCGGAACTTCGGCGAGAACTCGTTCTGCACGCTGGCGAGACCGCCCTCGCCCAGCACGTCGATGGCGACCTGGATCTCCTCGACGTTGGCGTTGGAGATGCCGATGGCCTTGATCTTGCCCTCGTCCTGCAGGGTCTTGAAGTGACCGATCACCTCGCCGTACACGAGCCAGCGGTCGGGGCGGTGCCACTGGTAGAGATCGATCTGCTCGACGCCCAGGTTGCGCAATGACTTCTCCACGGCGGACCGCAGATACGTCAACGAGCCGTCCCGGCCCCACGTCTCGCCGTCACCGCGGGTGATGCCGCCCTTGGTGCCGACGACCACGCCATCGAGGTTGCCTCCGTAGGCCTGCAGTGCCTTGCCGATCAGCACCTCGTTGTGACCCATGGTGTCCCACGACGGCGCGTAGATGTCGGCCGTGTCGATGAACGTGACCCCGGCGTCCAGCGCGGCGTGCACGGTCGCGAAGGCATCGGCCTCGCTGGGATAGACACGGTCGTTGTTCATCGACATCGGCATGCCGCCGAGACCGATGGCCGAGACCGTGAAGGGTCCGAGAGTGCGCGTCTGCATGATCGTCACGCTACCCGGTCGACCGCCGACGACTCGACCTCCGCCGAGACCTGCTGCAGCACCCCGAGAGTGATCATCAGCTGCGCCGGCAGGTAGAGCGCCATGTTGACGACCAGCGCGTACGGGATCACACCGGGCGCCACGAACAGCTCCACGGCGAGCACGATGTCGGAGACCAGGAACAACGCTCCTCCGACGCCGGTGAGCCGACTGACTCCGGTGGCCAGCACCGCCATCACGGCCAGGCTGACGCCGTACACCGCGACCGGAGCGGCCAGCGGACCGGCGGCCGCGGCGACCACGCCGATCAGTCCGGACAGCGCGATCCCGTACGCCATCAGCAGCGGCGGGCGGGCAATCAGACTCAGCCGCCAGAACGGCCGGAAGGCCACGACGTAGACGATCTGGGCCACCAGGAAGAAGCCGATCTTGATCAGTACGGGCGCACTCAGGTCACCCAGCCAGGAGAAGCCGAGCGCGATCAGGACCAAGATCACCAGGTGGCTGCGGCGGGCGGCCGTGGTCCAGCAGAACCAGCCCAGCACTGGCATCAGCAGGAACCGGCAGACCAGGGCGACCTGCGGCCAACCGGCGAGCTCGGCCACCAGGTCGACGGTCGCGATCAACGCGAAGCACGCAATGGCTGCTCTGCTGCCCCGGCGCGGCATTCTTCCAGAGTAGGTCGAAAAGGGGCCGCGGCCGCCTCGTCAGCCGTTGCGCTTGAGCACCGCCGACAACCGCTGTCGGCGCAGCTCGTCGATCTCCGGGCGAGGGAGCGGTGCCAGCTCCTCGCCGAGGGCGAGCTGCAGGACGTGGTCGGCCAGCGCAGGGTTGCGGGCCAGCACCGGACCGTGCGGGTAGGTGCCGATCACCGAGCCGTCGATGGCGCCCTCGGTGCCGTCGGCGGCGTTGCCGACACCCACCTCGACCCGGGCCAGCGGGGTAGCCGACGGACCGAGGGTGGTGTAGCCGCCGTGGTTCTCGAAACCGGTGAGCAGCGCGTCATCGCCCTCGTGTCCGTGCCAGCGGGTCAAGATCTCCCCGACCGCCCGGACCGGGCCTCGGGTGGTGGTCACATCCAGCAATCCGAGCCCCTCGATCACCTCGTCCCGTTCGCCGACGGTGAAGCTGTAGCCGACGATCTGGTAGCCGGCGCAGACGGCGAACACCGCCGCGCCGCGATCGACCGCCCGGTGCAGACCGCCGTCGGCCCGCAGAGCGTTCACCGCGGAGATCTGGGCCGCGTCCTCGCCGCCACCGAGCAGGTAGACCTGCCCGGTGTCCGGCAGCGGGTCGCCGGGCTCCACCACGGTGAGGGTGGTCTCGTACCCGCGCCACTGCAGCCGCTTGGCCAGCACGGTGGCGTTGCCGCGGTCCCCGTAGATCCCCAACAGCGACTGGTAGACCAGCACGATCTCGACCGGTGCACCCATGATCAGACCCCACCCATCTTGCGCAGCCGCTGGAACGGTGTGTACGTCGCGATCACGTCCACCGGCTCGGGGTGGTCGGCGAGCGCCCGCGCCAGGTCCGGCACGCACCGGTGCTCCACCCCCGCGTACGCCAGCCGCACGGCCAGGTCCTGTGCGCGTGGTCCGGTGGCGGTCACCGTCCGACCGGCCAGCTGCTCGTAGTCCACGTCCCAGAGCCAGGACACGTCGCGGCCGTCGGCGGCGGCGGAGTCGATGGCCAGCACGACCTCGGAGGTCTGGGCGAGCGGCAGCGCCTCTGCCCAGCCGGCCGGGTTCTTGGCCAGCAGCAACCGGGCGGTGGTGTCCCCGAACCGGGCGGTGGCGAACCGTCCGGCCGGTGCGGTGACCGTACGCATCCCGATGATCGCCGTCTCGCCGGGCACCCCGAGCTGGACCGCCGCGGCCAGGGCGCACGCCGCGTTGCTGATGTTGAAGGCACCCGGCACCTGCAGTCGGGGATCGAGGACGGCGCCGGCGGGATCGATGATCCGACCGTCGACCACCCGGTAGGTCGCCTCCGGCTGGGCCAGGTCGCAGTTCGAGCAGCGCCAGTGACCGCCGTGGCCGCCGGTCTCGTCCGGCTGGGTGCGCACCAGCAGCGCGCCGCACTCGGGGCACAGCGAGGCGTCCTGGGTCCACGTGGTCGCGGTGTCCACCCAGACCACCTGGTGGGCGGTCTGCGCAGCCCAGACGACCAGCGGCTCGTCGGCGTTGGCGACCACCACGGGCCCGTCGTCACCGGCCGCAGCCAGCGCGTTGCGCCAGGACCGGCCCAGTGCCTTGATCTCGTGATGGCGGTCGAGCTGGTCGCGGGAGAAGTTGAGCAGCACCAGCACTTCGGGCCGGCCCAGTCTGATCATGTCCGCGACGACCCGCTCGTCGGTCTCGATGATCGCCCAGGAGGCCTTGGGCTTGGTGGACAGCGCGGCGGTGATGCCGCCGTGCAGGTTGGCGCCGTCGGCGTTGTGCACGACCCGGTCACCGCTGGGATCGAGACCGGCGCGGACCGCGGCGGCCAGGAAGTGCGTGGTGGTGGTCTTGCCGTTGGTGCCCGAGACCATGGCCAGGTGCTTGCCGACCAGCAGGTGCGGCAGGGCCTGAGGATCGACCTTCAGCATCACGGCACCTTTGATCGCGGTACCCGACCCCCGACCGAGCAGGCGAGAGGCGCTCGCGGCCACGCGACCGGCGGTGGTCGCCGCGGCCAGTCGGAGCCGTCCCGTCCGTGAACGCTTCGTGGTCGTCAGCTCGGTGGTGATGGTCAACTCCCGTGGTGTCTGCAGGTGCGGCGCGTCTTGCCTTTTCGGCCGCAGGTGGACCGGTCAGCGTCGTCGGCCCGGCGCGGTCGAGTCTACGGAGGGCAGCCGTACGGACGTGGGACGTCAGAGACACGAAGAGCCCGGGTCACCGACCCGGGCTCCTCTGCGACATGGGGTGAGTGACGGGACTCGAACCCGCGGCCACCTGGACCACAACCAGGAGCTCTACCAACTGAGCTACACCCACCACGCTCGTACGCCAGTGGCGCCGACAGCAGCGTGAAGCATAGCGGTCGCGACCGGCTGCGCTGAAATCAGTTCGCGGTGGCGGTGGATTCGGCGACCGCCGCCTCTGTCGTGGCCGGCACCGGAGTCAGCACGCCCTGATGCCGGGCGGCGATCTCCTTGCAGGTCGCCCGGTCGGGACCTGGGGGCGGCACGAACAGCGCCTCGCGGTAGTACCGCAGCTCCTCGATCGACTCACGGATGTCGGCGAGCGCGCGGTGGTTTCCGCTCTTGGCCGGGGTGTGGAAGTAGATCCGGGGATACCAGCGACGGGCGAGCTCCTTGAACGAGGAGACGTCGACGTTCCGGTAGTGCACGTGTCCTTCCAGACTCGGCATGTCGCGGGCCAGGAAAGCGCGATCGGTGCCGATCGTGTTGCCGGCCAGCGGCGCCTTGCGGGCCTCCGGCACGTGCTCCTTCACGTAGGCCAGCACCTGCTGCTCCGCATCGGCCATCGTGGTGCCGTCGGCGAGCAGATCCAGCAGGCCGGACGAGGAGTGCATCGTGCGGACGAAGTCACCCATCTGGGCCAGGGCCTCGTCCGACGGCTTGATCACCACGTCGACGCCCTGGCCGAGCACGTTGAGGTCGGCGTCGGTGACCAGCACGGCGACCTCGACGAGCGCGTCGGCGACGAGATCGAGGCCGGTCATCTCACAGTCGATCCACACCAGTTCGTCGCTCACTCGCGCGATCTTACGGGTATGAACCGCGCCAGCCAGCCGGATCCGAGCCACGTGACCACCCCCATCACCACGGTCGCCAGGCCGAGGGTGGCGACCGCGGTGATGCCTCCGATGGCGAGCGGTCCGAGGGCGTTGCCGAGGTCGGCGCACAACCGCCACCCGCCGAGGAACTGCGTCCGGCCGTGGGCCGGCGCCGCGTCGGCGCCGAGGGTGAGCACGACGCCGGAGGAGATGCCGTTGCCGAGGCCCATCAGGCAGGCCACCAGACCGACCGTCAGCGCGGTGTGGGTGAAGGGCAGCAGCACGAAGCCGACCCCGAGTGTGATCATCGCCGGGATCGCGACGGCCGCCCGACCGTACCGGTCCATGATCAGACCGCCCGGGAAGAAGAGCAGCATGTCGACGCCGGCGGAGATGCCGAAGATCACGCTGGTGGTGGCCGCGTCGATGCCCTGCGACTCGGCCCACAGCGGCACGATCACCTGTCGGGTCGACCGTGCCGCCGACAGCACCAGAACCCCGGTGCCGAGGGTGAGCAGCACTTTCCGGTGCTGGGCCAGGACGGAGAAGACGGTGGGTCGATCGACCGGGGAGGCAAGGCCGGTGACCCGATCGGTCGGGACCGGGAGATCCGGCAGCAGCGCGGCCAACCCGGCGGCGGCCAGACTCATCACCGCGGCGAACACGTACGCGCTGGCGATGTCGATGCGAAGGACGATGATCGCGCCGACGAACGGTCCGATGAAGCTGCCGATCCGGAAGATGCCGCCCAGGGTGGACATGGCCCGGGCCCTGATCCTCATCGGGACGACCGCCGTCAGATAGGCCTGCCGGGCGAGGCTGAAGACCGCGTTCGCGAGCCCGGCGACGAACACAGCTGCCGACAGGGTGACGACGGTGGGCGCGAGGAAGGCCCCGACCAGAGCGACCACATCGACCAGACAGGCGATGATCAGGGCCCGCCGTTCCCCGATCCGAGCAGCCAGCGCCCCGGCCGGCAGGTCCCCGACCAGCTGGCCGATGCCCAGCATCGCCACCACCAGTGCCGCGATGCCGACGCTGGCCCCGAGATCGCGGGCCGACAGGGCGACCAACGGGAGGATCGCCCCCGCCCCGATCGACACCAGCAGCGTCGGCCCGTACACAGGAACCGCCACCTGCCGCCAGCTGAAGGAGTCAGAAGGGGCCGGGTCCATAGCCCGGCCATCCTGTCACGGCGTACCTCCGGCCGATGCACCTCCGGACCCAGTGGGACCGGGCTTCCCCAGCCGTGCTAGCCGCTCGACCGTGTCCCGGCCGGTAGGGGTGTAGATCACCACGAAGAGGTCCCGCTGGTCGGCGGCAGCCAGTCGATGGTGCTCGAACTCGAGCTCACCGGCAGCGGTCCGGAACGTCCGCAGCCGGGACGCGAATCCCTCGATGTCGTGACGCCCCCAGGCCTCGCGGAACTCCGGGCTGTGGGCCTGGAGGCGGGCGATCAGTCGCCGGCAGTCGGGCTGGCTCAGTCGCGATCCAGCCTCGGCCCGGAACTCGGCCAAGAACCGGCGGCTGGTGGTCGCCCAGTCCGGCAGCAGATCCCGGACGAACGGGTCGGTGAACACCACCCACAGCAGGTTGCGCTCCGTCGCGGGCAGGGTCGCGACCGCCGGGTAGAGGGCGGCGTACGCGTCGTTCCAGCCGCTGATCGTCCAGTCCGATCCGATCGCGAAGGCGGGCGAACCGGCCAGGGCGTCGAGCAGGTGCTGGATGTGCGCCGGCGCGCTGTCCTGGGAGGCTGAGTCGGCGGCGTGCCCCGGAGCGAAGCCCGCCACCGAGAGCAGATAGTGGTGCTCGGTCGGGCTGAGGTGCAGCGTGGTCGCCAGGGCATCGAGGACCTGCCGCGAGGGATGGACGTCGCGGGCCTGCTCGAGCCAGGTGTACCAGGTCACGCTGACCCCCGACAGGGCCGCGACCTCCTCGCGACGAAGGCCTGCGGTGCGCCGCCGTCCCACCTCGGGCAGGCCGACCGCCGTCCGGTCGAGCTGGGTGCGGCGGGCCCGCAGGAAGGCCGCCAGCTCCCCGCGTGCGCCGATGTCGGTCACGTCGTGATCGTAGGGCGGATGCTGGTGGTGCCACTACTAGCATCAGCGCAGTCTTCCTCCGGTCGGGTTGGGGCCGGAGGATCACGGCATGCCCGCACTCCGCTCTCGTACCGTCACCCACGGCCGCAACATGGCCGGCGCCCGCGCGCTGATGCGGGCCTCCGGGGTGGCCGCCGCCGACATCGGCAAGCCGGTGATCGCGGTCGCCAACTCGTTCACCGAGTTCGTCCCCGGCCACACCCACCTGCAGCCGGTCGGCCGGATCGTCGGCGACGCCATCACCGCCGCCGGAGCCATCGCCCGAGAGTTCAACACCATCGCTGTCGACGACGGCATCGCCATGGGGCATGGCGGGATGCTCTACAGCCTGCCGTCGCGGGACCTGATCGCGGACTCGGTGGAGTACATGGTGCAGGCTCACTGCGCCGACGCGTTGGTCTGCATCTCCAACTGCGACAAGATCACCCCGGGCATGCTGATGGCCGCCCTCCGGTTGAACATCCCCACCGTGTTCGTCTCGGGCGGTCCGATGGAGGGTGGTACGGCCACGCTGGTGGACGGCACCGTCCGGACTCGGCTCAATCTGGTCACCGCGATCGCCGACGCGGTGGCCAGCGACGTGAGCGACGACGACATCGCCCGGATCGAGGAGAACGCCTGTCCGACCTGCGGGTCGTGCTCGGGCATGTTCACCGCCAACTCGATGAACTGCCTGACCGAGGCGATCGGGCTCGCCCTGCCGGGCAACGGCTCGGTCCTGGCCACCCACACCGCCCGCCGGGACCTCTACGTTCGCGCCGGGCAGACCGTGGTCGACTTGGTCCGGCGCCACTACGACGGCGACGACTACTCCGTGCTGCCCCGGGCGATCGCCAGTCGAGCCGCCTTCGACAACGCGATGGCCCTCGACGTGGCGATGGGTGGGTCGACCAACACGATCCTGCACCTGCTCGCCGCGGCCCACGAGGCCGAGCTGGACTACGGTCTGGCCGACATGGAGGCGCTGTCCGGCCGCGTCCCGTGCCTCAGCAAGGTCGCCCCGAACGGGACGTACCTGATGGAGGACGTGCACCGGGCCGGTGGTGTGCCGGCGATCCTCGGCGAGCTCTACCGTGGTGGGCTGCTGCACGAGGACGTCCACGCCGTGCACGCCAACTCGATCAAGCAGTGGCTGGCCGACTGGGACGTGCGGGGTGGGTCGCCGACCGCGCAGGCGATCGAGCTGTGGCACGCCGCCCCGGGCTGTCGACGCTCGGCCGAGGCCTTCTCGCAGTCCGAGCGCTGGGCGAGTCTGGACACCGACGCGGCCAACGGCTGCATCCGCGACCTGGACCACGCGTACAGCACCGAGGGTGGACTGGCCGTGCTCCGCGGCAACCTCGCGGTCGACGGCGGCATCGTCAAGACGGCCGGGGTGGACGAGTCGATCTGGACCTTCGAGGGTCCGGCCCTGGTCTGCGAGTCGCAGGACGACGCCGTCGAGGCGATCCTGATCGGGCGGGTGCAACCCGGCGACGTGGTCGTCATCCGGTACGAGGGTCCCCGCGGCGGTCCGGGGATGCAGGAGATGCTCTACCCGACGTCGTACCTGAAGGGGCGGGGACTCGGGAAGGTGTGCGCGCTGGTCACCGACGGCAGGTTCTCCGGCGGCACCTCCGGGCTCTCGATCGGCCACGTGTCGCCCGAAGCCGCAGCCGGCGGCACCATCGCCCTGGTCGCCGACGGCGACCCGATCCGCATCGACATCCGCAACCGTGCGCTGGAGCTGCTCGTGGACGAGGCCGAACTCGCCCAGCGGCGTGCCGCCCTGGACGGTCGCTACCGCCCGGCGGCCCGGGACCGCGTCGTCTCCGGCGCCCTCCGCGCGTACGCCTCGATGGCCAGCAGCGCCGACCGCGGCGCCGTCCGGATCCTGCCCGCGTGAGGTGAGCCCGGAGCGAGCGCCACCGAGCAGCCGCAACCGCGTCGCTCGTATCCCGAGCGAGCGGCCGAGAACGAGGCGCCCGTTTTCTCGAGCGAGCGTCAGCGAGCGAGCCCGTCGCGAGCGGCCGTGCAGCGGAGCGCCCGGAACTGTCTGGACCGACGAGTGAGCAAACACGCTTTTCCGTTTGCGAACGAGGAAGGAAGACAGTTCCAACTGGCGCGCAGCGGAACAGCGAGTGACGACTCACCCAGCGCGTACTCTCGGCGACGCCTACTCCTGGGTCGACGGGAAGGTGCTCTGGACATGAGCGCCGCCCCTGGCACGTACACGATCATCGATCTCCGGGCAGGGCGACGGCACTGACACCCTCGAGGCGACCGTCGCAGCCTGACGAGCAGCGATAAATGAGCCCCTAGTGAGCCGATTTCCGGCCGACTCGGCCATGGCGGGCCGCGCGAGCCGCTCACGAGCCACTATGAACGGCTCGGAACGCCTATGAAGCCCACCGGACGCTCAGCGTCACCGAACACACCGACCGGCGGAATCCCTTGCCAGCAGGGGAAAACCGCCCGATTCAGCCAGCGCCCCCGGCAGGAATCGAACCTGCGACCAAGAGATTAGAAGGCTCCTGCTCTATCCGCTGAGCTACGGGGGCTGGGATCGGCATCCTAGGACATGTCTGACAGTCCCTGGTCAGCTGCGCGACGCCCAGAACGCGCCTGGCTGCGTTGTCGCCGTGGGGCGTAGAACCCCGCTACGACCTCCTCCTCCGCCTTGCCGGCCGCGCCCTGGACGCCGCTCGCTCGTGACCACGGATCGACAGACACGCCCTGGTTGCGCGGCGGTGCCGATAGCCTCCCGCTATGAGCGTCGCGCCCGCCGTCGTACGCAACCAGCTGACCACCTCCGGCGGTCTCACCCTGGGCTATCGGGAGTGGGGTCGTGCCGACGGCCCGGTGGCTGTCCTGCTGCACGGGCTCGGCTCCGACGCCGAGGACTGGGAGTTGGTCGGGCCGGGTCTCGGCCGCCGGTTCCGGGTGATCGCCCTGGACACCCGCGGGCACGGCCAGAGCGACTGGGCGGCCTCCTACGAGCTCTCCGACCTGCGGGACGACGTGCTCGAGGCGCTGGACACGCTGGGGGTGCTCGCAGCGGCCGTGGTCGGTCACTCGATGGGGGCGGTGGTCGCGTACCTGCTCGCCGCCACCCACCCCGATCGGGTACGGGCTCTGGTGCTGGAGGACATGCCACCGTTGCTGCCGGCCGATCCGCCACGCGAGATCCCGATCGGCGCCGAACCCGGGGAAACCTGCGACTGGCGGGCCGTCGCGGCGCTCCGGACCTGGCGCAACGACCCGGACCCGTCGTGGTGGGACTTCGCCTCCGACATCCGCGCCCGCACGCTCGTGGTGGGCGGCGCCCAGTCGTACATGCCGCAGGATCGGCTGGCCGAGCTGGCCCGACTCGTCCCGCGCGGCACCTTCGTCTCACTCGACACCACCCACACCGTCCACGGCGATCGGCCCGGGGAGTTCCTGGCCGTCGTCGGGCCCTTCCTGGACGACGCCATCCGCTGACACCGGACCACCCGAACGCTGGCGCAAGGTCCGGTCGTCGGCCGGGAAACGGCTCCCGGGCGCAGGTACGCTGGCCCGCATGTCGGCGACCACGGCGAGCCCTGCTCAGCGCGAGGACCCGTCGTCCACCCCGGCGGAGGCGCTCCCCGGGAAGCCGGAACGGCGAGCCGAGAAGCCCCGCAAGCAGGTCGATCCCGTTGTCGCGGCCCGCAAGGCGCGCCGGCGCAACAACATCCCGGCCGAGCCGAACCCGGCCGAGCCGATCCCGCGACGGATCCTGCGCTCCCCGCTGGTCTGGCTGACGGTGGTCATGCTGCTCGTGTACGCGACCATGCTGGTGCTGCTCTACCAGCAGGTCGTCCCGGACCAGGAGGTTCCGGGCGGCACCATCCCCGGACTGGGCACCGAGGCCGTGCCGATCGCGGCCAAGTACGCCGCGATCACCGCCATCCCGCTGTCGCTGCTGTTCCTGTGGGCCGACCGCTACCGCCCGCAGCGGTTCTGGGTCTGGTTGATGACGTTCGGCTGGGGCGCCTGCGTGGCCACCTACTTCTCCGCGCAGGTGAACACCTGGGCGGCCTCGCAGCTCTCCATCATCGGCGACGGCGATCCGGCCACCGGGGCCCGGGCGGCGATCTTCGTCGCCCCCTGGGTCGAGGAGTTCGCCAAGGGCACCGTGCTGTTCTGGCTGGCGATCCTGATGCGCTACCAGTGGGTCAGTCGGGTGAGTGGCATCGTGCTCGCCGGTCTGTCGGGTGCCGCGTTCGCCTTCGTGGAGAACATCCTCTACTACGGCCGCGCCTACCGGTACGCGTCGCGGACCTTCGGCGAGGTGCCCCCGCTGGAGGCGCTGCAGAGCCTGTTCATGCTCCGCGGGGTGATGACCTTCTTCGGTCACCCGTTGTTCACGGCGATGACCGGCATCGGTCTGGCGGTCGGTCTCCGCTCCAAGAGCAAGGTCGTACGGGTGGTGGCGCCGCTGGCCGGTTACACGGCCGCGGCCTTCCTGCACATGACGTTCAACGCCACGGCGTCGCTGCTGCAGGGCACCAACCTGCTGCTCATGTACCTGCTGGTCGCCCTGCCGCTCGTCATCGCGGTGATCATCTTCACCGTCCGGCAGATCCTGCACGAAGGCCGCCTGATCCGCACCCGGCTGGGCGACTACGTACGACTCGGGTGGTTGTCCGAGGGTGACCCGGCCCCGTTGTCCCGGGTGCGGACCCGCGGCAAGGCCCTCTGGCACGCCGTCTTCGCCGGCCCCGATGTGCTGCTGGCCACGCTCCGGATGCAGCGCTCGGTGACCGAGCTGGCCTACCTCCGGGACGCCATGACGCGCGGGCTGGTCGACGCCGCCGGGCTGGAGCGGGAGAAGCTCCTGCTGCACAAGGTGTATGACCTGCGCGGCATCGCCATCATCGCGCCGACTGGCCGGGCGGCGTACCCGACCTTCCGGCGTCGCCCGTCCGTCGAGGCGACGCCGGCGTACGCACCGGCGAGTTTCCCGGGCCCGGCCGGACTCGGCGGCAACTACCCGGCGCCACCCGCCCAGGCCCACCCGAGTGCCGCTGCACCGTTGGGGCAGACTGCTACCCAGTACTCCGAGGTCGACCCCACCTGGAAGCCACCCGGTCAGTGAGCTGACCGCCTCCCGTGGACCGACCGATGTCGGTCCACAGAGCGCGCTCGATGGGGGCGGCGGTCGAGCGGGAGGTGTGATGGCGGGTCGAGAAACCGGGCTGGAGACGGCCCTGATCGGCCTGCGCGACAGCCTCACCGGAGTCCGGCTGCCGATCGACCTGCCCGGCACGGCCGAGCAACGGTCCGCCGCCGCAGACCTGGTGCGTCAGCTCGATGACTACGTGCTGCCCCGGCTCGCGACCATCGACGCGCCTCTGCTCGCGGTCGTGGGCGGTTCCACCGGCGCGGGCAAGTCGACGTTGGTCAACTCGCTGGTCGGCCGACGGGTCACCGCTCCCGGGGTCATCCGGCCCACCACGCGATCGCCGGTGCTGGTCCACCACAGCAGTGACGCGAGCTGGTTCACCAGCGCCCGGGTGCTGCCCGGACTGGCCCGCTCAACGGGCGCCAGCAACGACACGAGGTCTCTGCAGCTGGTTCCCGACGACGGCATCCCGCCGGGTCTGGCCATCCTGGACGCCCCCGACATCGACTCGGTCGTGGCCGACAACCGCAAGCTCGCCGCCCAGCTCCTGGCCGCCGCCGATCTGTGGCTGTTCGTCACCTCGGCGGCGCGGTACGCCGACGCCGTGCCCTGGGACTTCCTGCTCGCGGCCGCCGACCGCAGCGCCGCCGTTGCGGTCGTGCTGGATCGGATCCCGCCACGCGCGATGGTCGAGGTGCCCGCCCACCTCGGCCGGCTGATGGGGGAGCGGGGGCTCGGACGGTCGCCTCTGTTCGCCGTGCCGGAGACCGACGTCGATGCCGAGGGCCTGCTGCCGACCACGGCGATCCAGCCGATCCGGACCTGGTTGGCCCGGTTGGCCGCCGACCAGGCCTCCCGGTCGGCCGTCGTGCACCAGACGCTGGACGGGGCCATCGCCGCGGTCTCTCGCCGGACACCCGCTGTCGCGCAGGCGCTGGACGAGCAGGCTGCCACCCTCGACCAGCTGCGCAGCGAGGTCGATGCCTCGTACGCCGAAGCCGTCCGCACCGTCGGGGTGCAGACGGCCGACGGCACCCTGCTGCGGGGCGAGGTGCTGGCCCGGTGGCAGGAGTTCGTCGGCACCGGTGAGTTCTTCCGGGCCATGGAGCAGAAGATCAGCTGGCTGCGGGACCGGATCACCGCGGCCATCAAGGGTGAGCCGTCCGGCACCGGCGATCTCAAGGTGGCCGTCAGCTCGGGACTCGAGGCGTTGTTGCGTAGCGAGGCCGACGCCGCTGCCGAACGGGCCGACGCCTCCTGGCAGGCCAACGCCGCCGGTCGGCAGCTGCTCGACCGCAGCGCCCAGGACCTGACCCGCGCCGCGCCGGACTTCGCCGACCGGTCCGCCCGGGCGATCCGGGACTGGCAGGGCGCGGTGCTGGACCTGGTCGCCGACACCGGGATGGAAAAGCGGTCTCGCGCCCGGTTCATGGCGCTGGGGGTGAACGGGGTCGGGGCGGCGCTGATGATCGTCGTCTTCGCGCAGACCGGCGGCATCACCGGGGCCGAGGTCGGGATCGCGGGCGGCACGACCGTGATCGCCCAGCGGGTGCTGGAGGCGGTCTTCGGCGACCAGGCCGTACGCCGGCTGGCGACCACCGCCAAGGACGAGCTGGACGCCCGGGTGGCCGTGCTGATGTCGGACGAGCTGCTGCGCTACCACCGGTTGCTGGACGAGGCGGTCGGCGACCCGCAGCTGGCCGCTCGGCTTCGGGCCGCGGTCGACGAGGTCGAGCGTGAGCTGTCTGCGACCGGTTCGCCGGCGGCGACAGCGGCCACGGCCGCAGCGGCCGCGCAGCTCAGCGGGCGACCCACGCTGGACGGCGAGCTCGCGAGCCGAGCGATCGAGGCGCCGCGGGTGAGCCAGGTCCCGTACGAGGTCGGCGACCTGCTGGGCGCCGACGATCCCGAGATCGTGGACGCCGAGCTGGTCGAGGAGACCGACGAACCGGGCGGGTTGCGCTGATGGCGATCTTCGGGCGGCGAACGCGCCCGGACGAGACGGCCGGGTTGGCCGATCGGGTCCGGGCACTGGCCGAGGCCGCCGACGAGTGCCGGGGACGGGTGCCGGACGAGGCGATCACCGAGGCGGAGCGGGTGGCCCGCCAGGTCGACCGGCGGCTCGCGTTCTCCGGTTCGTCGACCGTCGTCGCCCTCGCCGGGGCCACGGGATCGGGTAAGTCCTCGCTGTTCAACGCCCTGTCGGGCACGGATCTCGCCCGGGTCGGCGTGACCAGACCGACGACCTCGGAGCCGCTCGCGGTCACCTGGGGTGAGGAGTCGACCGAGGACCTGCTCGATTGGTTGCAGGTGTCCCGTCGACACGCCCTCCCGCCCGAGTCCGGCTCGGCCGGCCCGGGATGCCGCCGCATCGGCCGGGCAGGATCGCTGGGCTGCTGGACGGGCTGGTCCTGCTGGACCTGCCGGACCACGACTCGACCGAGAAGTCCAACCAGGTGCAGGTCGACCGGATGGTGCAGCTCGTCGACGTGATGGTGTGGGTGGTCGATCCGCAGAAGTACGCCGACGCCGTGCTGCACGACCGCTACCTGCGGCCGCTGGTCGAGCATGCGCCGGTGATGGTCGTGGTGCTGAACCAGGTGGATCGGCTGCCCCCGGCCGAGCGGGAGGCCTGCCTGCGCGACCTGCGGCGGCTGCTGGACTCCGAGGGTCTCCAGAAGACCACCGTCCGGGCCGTCTCGGCCGAAACGGGAGAAGGCCTGCCGGAGCTGAGGGAGCTGATCGCCTCCCGGGTGGCCGACAAGCTAGCCGCCGCCCGCCGCCTGGCCGCCGACGTGTCCACGGCTGCCGATCGGCTGGCGTCGGCGTCCGGTGACGCCGAGGCGCCCGAGCTGATGCGGCGCAGCCTGGAGACGATGAACACGGCGATGGCGGAGGCCGCCGGGGCCCGGGTGGTGGGTGACGCGGTCCGGGACGCCTGGCGGGTCCGGGGGGCGGCGGCGACGGGCTGGCCGGTGATCGCCTGGATGGGCCGGCTGAAGCCCGACCCGCTGCGCCGGCTGCATCTGGACCGGCTGTCTCCGGGGAGCAAGGGCCAACCGAAGGAGATCGACCCGACCGGCGTCGGACGCACCTCGTTGCCGACCCGATCTGGGGTGCAGCAGGCGCGGGTCGACACCGCCGTGCGTGACCTGGCGGCCGAGGCCAGCGTGGGACTGACCCGCGGCTGGACGGACGCGGTCAAGTCGGCGGCCCGGTCGCAGGAGACACGGCTGCCGGACGCACTGGACCGGGCGGTGGCCCGGACGGATCTGGATGTGGACCGGCGTCGGCGTTGGTGGCAGGTCGTCCGGGTGCTGCAGTGGATCCTGCTGGCCGCGGTGGTCGCCGGCCTGCTGTGGCTGGCCGCGGCCTTCGTGCTCGCGTACCTGCAGCTGCCGCCCCTCCCGCCGGTGACCTGGGGACGGCTGCCTGCCCCGACCGTGCTGGTGCTCGGCGGGGTGCTCGCCGGTCTGCTGCTGGCCGGTCTCAGCCGGATCGGTGTCGTCGTGGGCGCGACCCGCCGCGAGCGTGCGGCCAGGGCGGCGCTCCGTCGCTCGGTCGGCGCCGTCACCGCGGAGCTGGTGGTGCAACCGGTCCGCGCCGAGCTGGACCGCTACGCCCGCGCCCGCGCCGCTCTGGCCCGCGCCACCGCCCGCTGACCCCTCCCATCTTTTGTGCCGGTTCCACGAACTGTTCGCGTTTTCGCTCCAGAAGATGACCTGTCGTACGCTGTCGCCGCGACTGGCGTAGGTGGGGAACCACCGGGAAGCACGACTCGAGAGCATCGCCCGCCTGGGTGCTCCTCTGACGGAGGAGCACACCCGGAATGCCTGCTGCCCTGATGGATGGTGCTGCCGTCGCGCGCCGATCCCTGGACGCCACCCGCGACCGCGTCGCCGCCTACCGCGAGACGACCGGACGGACGCCCCGGCTCGCCACGGTGCTGGTCGGCGACGACCCCGCCTCGCACACGTACGTGCGGATGAAGGTGAACCGTTGCCGCCAGGTCGGCATCGACTCGTTGCGTCGTGACCTCCCGGCGGCGAGCACCACCGCGCAGGTCGTCGAGGCGGTCGACGACCTGGTCGCCGACGACAGCGTGGACGGCATCCTGGTGCAGCACCCGATGCCGGCGCACATCGACGAGCGTGCCGTGTTCGACGCGATCAGTCGCGGCAAGGACGTCGACGGGGTCACCGCCAACGCGTTCCTGGACATGGCGAACGGCCACGAGGAGACCTTCGCGGCCTGCACACCGGCGGGCATCGTCGCCCTGCTGGACGCGTACGAGGTGCCCATCGCCGGCAAGCACGTGGTGGTGATCGGCCGCAGCCCGATCCTCGGCAAGCCCGCCGCGATGCTGCTGCTGGGTCGCGATGCCACCGTCACCATCTGCCACTCCAAGACCCGCGGCCTGTCGCACTTCGTGTCCGAGGCCGACATCGTGGTCGCGGCAGTCGGCCGGCCCGAGCTCATCCGGGGCGAGTGGATCAAGCCCGGCGCGGTCGTGATCGACGCCGGCTACAACCCGGGCAACGTCGGTGACGTCGCCTTCGGATCGGCAGCCGAGCGTGCCAGCCTGATCACCCCCGTGCCCGGCGGCGTCGGCCCGATGACCATCGCCGTGCTGCTGGCCCAGACCGTGAGCGCCGCCGAGCAGCGCGAGGTTTGACGGTCCGGCCGGGTTGACGGTCCGGCCGGGTGACGGTCCGCCGGGTGACGGTCCGGTCGGGGTGACGGTCCGGTCGGGGTGACGGTCCGGGGGCGGTGGGTTCTTGGCGTGGGGCCGGACGTGGCTCGGCGGCGGAATGCGGTCTGATGCCGGGCGCCCTCGGGGACCGTGGGTGGCTCGGTGGTGGTTTCCGTCCGGTCCGGGTCTCGTGGCGGGCGGAGGGTCTTGGCTGCTGCGGCGACGACGCCGAGAAGGAGGTTCGGGCTCGCGCAACGGCCTCAGGGCGAGCCCGAACCTCCTTCTCGAGGGATCGGGCGCGGCTCCTGCCCGCCGCCGAAGCCGACAGCAGTTGTCCACAGGCGAGATCCCACCTCGAGCGTCATCCACAGATCGCCCGACCCCCCGTACGAAACCGACCCACCGTCCTTTGTGTCTAGGCAGAGCACCGGGTGGTCCGGGCCGCAGGAGGGACGAGGGACATGGACGCGTACGTGCAGCTGACTGGGAACGTCGGGGGAACGGTCGAGTTCCGCAACAACGGGGTGCCGATCGCCAGCTTCCGGTTGGCGCACACACCGCGCGTGCGGCGCAACGGGGAGTGGGCCGACGCCGCAACGACCTGGATCACCGTCACCTGCTTCCGGGCGCTGGCCGAGAACGTCAAGGCCAGCATCCACAAGGGCCACCCGGTGCTGGTCGCCGGCCGACTGCGGACCAACGTGTGGACCAAGGAGGGCGTCACCTACGAGCGTCTGACCTTGGAGGCCACCGCCGTGGGCCACGACCTCACCCGCGGCACGGCCACCTTCTTCCGAGCGCGTTCCGAAGAGGCGTCCCACGAGGATCGAGATCTCAGCTTGGGTGAGGTCATCGGACGGGTCGAGTCGCAGCCCGTGGCCGCCGGGCTGGACGATGCCGAGGTGGCGTCGATGGCGGAGCCGGCCGACGAGGACGCCGAGGAGCGGATCGACGACGACGGGGTGGTCAGCCGTGTCGCGTAGCCCTCTGCGGATCGGTTCAGACGCCGGTCCCACCAAGAAGGCGCCGGCCAGAGGACTGACCATCGCCGCCGCGGTCCTTGCCCTGCTGGCAACTCTCGGTCTGGTCCCGCCTCCGGCCGCTGCTGACGATGGCCGCGCCCCAGCCACGCCGCGCAAGGTGGTGAAAGGGGACCCGTACAGGTTGGTCGGCGCCAAGGTGGCTGCGCAGCTCAAGGCCGCTCAGTCGATCAACCAGCACGCCACCGGGCCGAAGCGGAAGGTTCTCGACTACAAGCTCGCCAGGAAGTACGACAAGGGTCACGCGACGGTCCGGCGCCAGTTCGCCGCGAGCTGGCTCTGGACGGGCAAGTCGATCAAGAACATCAGCAAGAAGGAACGCAAGATCGTCCGGTCGTACGTCAACAAGTACTTCGGCAGCCGGAGACCGTCTCCGGACCTCGTCGAGGTCGGCTCCGACGCGTACCCGCAGTGCCAGGGCCGTTCGGGACACGAGTCGTTCGGCAACGGCAACTGGAACATCTATCTGTCGTCCTGCCAAACCTCCGCCATCATGCGGTCGCTGCGGTACGGCGGCCTCGCCGCCGGATTGATCGCGACGAAGATGGGTCCAGGTGCTCCTATCGGAGTCGTCACGGCATTCCTGATGGAAGCGAGTGCGGAATGGATCGATGCCGTCCGTGACCTCAGCAGCATCGACGCCGTCTACGTCATGCGTCGACTCATCGGACCCTCTCGCGCCCGTCTGCAGGTGTTAACTTTGATGCCCCAATAACGGATGGAGGATGTCCATGGCCGAGACCCAGGGCGTGGCTTCCGCGCAAGCGGACCGGCTGCGCGGTCGGTCGGGAACGCGGCGGGCGCTCGAGGTCCTTCGACTGGTCATCTGGGTCTACGGCGGCTTTCTGCTGGGAGTTCTCACGCACGCCTGGTGGTCGGGCGACGACGACCTCGTTTTCTGGCCGTGGTCGTTGGCGTTCGTCGCGCTGCTGGCCGGGTGGCTGGTCCTGCAGCGCAGAGAGGCTCGAGTCGTCTCTGAGCCGGACTTGCCCCACTCGTCCTGATTCGGCGGCATGGCCCTGCCCGCGTCGGGGCTGCAGGGGTGGCCAGGCCGGGTCTGGCGCAACGAGGTTGGGATCCGTCCCCGGTCCCGATAGGTTGGTGGGTGCCGGTGACGTCCCCGGCGCCCCCTCAACGTGAAGGTCCTCGAAGGTATGCCTGAGTTCGTCTACTCGATGCACAACGTCCGCAAGTCCCTCGGGGACAAGGTCGTGCTCGACAACGTGACGTTGTCGTTCTATCCCGGCGCCAAGATCGGTGTCGTCGGTCCGAACGGCACCGGCAAGTCGACCCTGCTGAAGCTGATGGCCGGCATGGTCAAGCCGAGCAACGGCGACGCCATGCTGGCCAAGGACGCCACGGTCGGCATCCTGCTGCAGGAGCCGCCGTTGACCGAGGGCAAGACGGTGCTGGAGAACGTCGAGGAGGCGGTCGCCGACATCAAGGCGTTGCAGACCCGGATGGACGAGCTGGGCATGGCCATGGCCGAGCCCGACGCCGACTTCGACGCCCTGATGGCCGAGATGGGCGAGGTGCAGACCGAGCTCGACAACCGCAACGCCTGGGACATCGACTCCCAGCTGGAGCAGGCGATGGACGCCTTGCGCTGCCCGCCGCCGGACACGCCGGTCGACATCCTCTCCGGTGGTGAGCGGCGCCGCGTCGCGCTCTGCAAGCTGCTGCTGCAGCAGCCCGACCTGCTGCTGCTCGACGAGCCGACCAACCACCTGGACGCGGAATCGGTCCACTGGCTCGAGGGCCACCTCAAGGCGTACGCCGGAGCGGTGCTGGCCGTCACCCACGATCGGTACTTCCTGGACAACGTCGCCGAGTGGATCCTCGAGCTCGACCGCGGCCGCACGCACCCGTACGAGGGCAACTACTCGACGTACCTGGAGACGAAGCAGTCCCGGCTGCAGGTCGAGGGGAAGCGCGACGCCAAGCGCGCCAAGATCCTCGAGCGCGAGCTGGAGTGGGCTCGCTCCAACCCGAAGGCCCGGCAGGCCAAGAGCAAGGCCCGCCTCGCCCGGTACGAGGAGATGGCCGCCGAAGCCGATCGCAACCGCAAGCTGGACTTCGAGGAGATCAACATCCCGGCGGGCCCACGCTTGGGCAGCAACGTGCTCGACGCCAGCAAGCTGGTCAAGGGCTTCGGCGATCGGCTGCTGTTCGACGGGCTCAGCTTCAATCTGCCGCGAGCCGGCATCGTCGGTGTGGTCGGTCCGAACGGCGTCGGCAAGTCGACCCTGTTCCGGATGATCATCGGCGAGGAGACCCCGGACGCCGGGTCGCTCAAGCTCGGCGACACGGTCAAGTTCTCCTACGTCGACCAGAGCCGCTCCGGGCTGGATCCCAAGAAGAACGTCTGGGAGCTGGTCTCGGACGGCCTGGACTACATCAAGGTCGCCAACTTCGAGGTGCCGTCACGGGCGTATGTGGCGTCCTTCGGCTTCAAGGGCCCCGATCAGCAGAAGCCGGCGGGGGTGCTGTCCGGTGGTGAGCGGAACCGGCTGAACCTGGCCCTGACCCTGAAGATGGGCGGCAACCTGCTGTTGCTCGACGAGCCCACCAACGACCTGGACGTGGAGACCCTGCAGTCGCTGGAGGACGCGCTGCTGGACTTCCCGGGCTGTGCCGTGGTGATCTCCCACGATCGGTGGTTCCTGGATCGGGTGGCCACCCACATCCTGGCCTGGGAGGGCGACGACGAGGACCAGGCGCAGTGGTTCTGGTTCGAGGGCAACTTCGCCGACTACGAGATCAACAAGCTGTCCCGTCTGGGGGCCGAGGCGGCGCGCCCGCACCGCGCCACCCACCGCCGCCTGACCCGCTGACCGAGCGGCCGGGTCGAAACCGAGGAGTGCTCGATGGCTGACGTCCCGACGACCGACCTGCCGGATCCCGACCACCGGACCCCGGCGGGCGTCGACGATGCCACCGTCGAGGCCCTCGGCAAGCTGTCGGAGGCGCTGGAGACGTGCGAGCGTGCCCGTGGGCACCTCTACGCGTTCCACCAGCTGACCGGATCCGCCGACATCGAGCTCGGTGAGGCGGTCAGCGCGTTCCGTGAGGCCGGTCACGCGCGAGCTCGCCGACCGACTCGAGTCGGAGCTGGTCGGCCGCAACGTGCTGGCCGGCCGGTGGACCTTCCAGATCGTCGAGGAGTACGACGACACGTACTGGTCTCTGTTCCGTTCCCTGGAGAAGCAGGCGCGGGACGAGCTCGCCGGCGGTCGACGCCACCTGTACGAGGCACGCCTCAAGCAGGACGAGCGGACGGCCGGTCGGGCCCACCACGAAGCCACGCCTCGCGACGTCCCCAGCTGAGATCGTCCCGCCAGACGTCGTCGGCCCACACCGATCTCGGATCGACGACCGGTCTGACGAGGTCGATCAGCCGTTCGTCGGGTCGACCGCTGAGCAGGCTGGCGGCACGCACGTCGTGCGATGCCGGCCACCAGGTCGGCGATCTGCACCCGGGGGTCGTCTCGGGAATCGACCCGACGCAGGTCGAGAACGTGCCCCGGGTGCGCACGGTCCAGCTGGTCGGCGATCTCCCTGATCCGCCACGGCGTCAGGACCGACTGCTCGTCGTGGACCACGACGAGATCGCGGTGCTCCGCTCCCCAATCGAGCACACACCGGGTCAGCGCCGGCAGCAGCGGCTCGACCAGGGGTGGCCGACGGGAGCCGACCTCCAGCGACCGGCGCACCGCCCTCGCCCGCTCCGCGGTCCCGCGCAACCGGAGCAGAGCCTCCCGCACCGGAGCGGGAGCGGGTGCCGCGGCGAGCGCTTCGAGCTCACCCTCGAAGTCGGAGACGGCGGATGCCGGCACCCACCGGCTGGTGGCCCGCAGCGCCTTGCCGGCCGCAATCAGGAAGGTCTGCCAGCGCTGCAGGCCGAAGACGGCGTCCCCCTGGCGGTACAGCTCGAGCGCCACCCGCCGGACGTCCGCGTCCTGGCCCGGCAGGTCGAGTCCGCTGACCTCGCCCGAGCCCAGCAGCACGTCGGCGAGTCGGCAGAGCAGAAAGAGGCGGGTGTCGGTGAGATGCACCCGCACCTGGTCCCCGAGCAGGCCATCCGGCGCGAGGAGCCGCCGCAGGTCGTCGTCGTCGCACCATCGGAGCAGCCAGCTCGCCTTGAGCTCCCCGTGCGCCGCCACCCGCACCCGCAGCCTGGTCATCTCCGCCTGTGCGGTCTCGACCGGAACTCGGAGGCTGGCGTGGCTGAACACCGTGTGCCGGAAGGTCAGGTTCCCGCCGGTGAAGCCGGACTCGTCACAGGCGATCTCGACCGGCATCGGAACGCGCTACCGCCCGGTCCGACGCGTACGCCGCTGGCACTCGACCACCCTGAGACGGTACGAGTCCGGGCCCGGACCGTCCAGCCGGTTGATCAGGCGTCAGTCGGCCGCCGGGTAGGCCTTGACCGTGACGAAGGATGAGCCGAAGTATCGGCTGATGGCCGCGTACGCCTCGGCCGACGGGGTGCAGGGTGAGACTGCTGTTCCCCGGCACCAGCACCGGCTCCGGCGTCAGCGGCACCACGTCGATGGCGCCCTGGGGGCCGGACACGGGGGCATCCAGGGCCACCGCCACGACGTGGCAGAGAGCCTCGGGGCGCCACGGGTTGACCACGGTCAGGTGATGGAACCCGCCGCCGGACGGCAGCTCAGTGCCACGCTCGTCCTGCTGGATCACCTGGGTGACCGGGTTCTCCCGACGGTCCAGGGGCCGGAGCTCGACGACCTGTCCCGCGACGTCCGCGGTGTGCTGGGCGTCGGCACCACGTAGATAGAGCAGATCGGTGTTCTCGCCCGGAGTGAGTGCCAGCACACCCCGGTCGGTGCCGTAACAGGAGTGGACGGTCACCCCCGACAGCGGGCGACCCTCCCGGTCGAGGGCCTGGTAGCTCAGGATCGGGGCTGCGGTGGTCCGGCCGCGATACTGCAGCGTCATCATCTGATCCAGGACGCCCTGAGCACCGACGAGCGCGAACGAGAAGCTGAGCTTGGGGCGGCCGACCATGGCCCGACCCTAATACGAGCCCCGATCGCGCCTATAGCACCCGCGGCGACGGGCGGCCTGCTGGTCAGAGGTCAGGTCGGGTCGGGTGCGGCGAGGGTCCGCGTCGGCGCAGGCGCGTGCCGAGCCAGCAGCTCGGCCAGGGTGATGGCGGTGGTGCCGGTCAGCTCGGCCAACTGAGTGCGGCAGGAGAACCCGTCGGCCAGCACGACGGCGTCCGGATGGGCAGCCACCGCCGGCAGCAGGTCGTGCTCGGCCACCTTCACCGAGACGTCGTAGTGGCCCTTCTCGACCCCGAAGTTGCCGGCCAGTCCGCAGCAACCGCCCAGGGTGGTCACCGTCGCTCCCGACGTCTTCAGCAGCTGGGCGTCGGCCTGCCAGCCCAGCACGGCGGCGTGGTGACAGTGCGGCTGAGCCACGATCTCGATCGCGGACAGGTCGGGCGGTGACCAGTCCGGCGTACGGGCGAGAAGCTCGGCCAGGGTGAGGACCCCGGCGGCGACCTCGGCCACCCGCGGCTCGTCGGGCAGCAGCTCGGGGGCGTCGCTGCGCCAGACCGCGGTGCAGGACGGTTCGAGTCCGACGATCGGCACACCCGCGACCACGTACGGGTGCAGCACGTCCAGGCTCTGCCGCAGCTGTCGCCGCGCCCCCTCGCGCTGACCGGTGCTGATCCAGGTCAACCCGCAGCAGGCGGTCCGGTCCAGGAACTCCGGTGCGTACCCGGCCGACCGCAGCACGTCGACCACGGCCTCGACCCCGCCGCCGGTGAAGCAGTCCGAGAAGGAGTCCACCCAGACCAGCACCCGGTTGGCGGCGTTCACCGGCGTTGCCTCCGGGCCCGCTGCCGCGGCCCTCGCCCCGACCGCCACCCGCTCGCGCGCCGGCCGGTCGGCGAACCGGGGCAGCTGCCGCCGCTGGTCGACCCCCGCGCTCCAGCGCACGATCCGCCGCAGACCCGGCGTGGCGGTGGTCAGGTTCACGACCGACGCCAGCAGCCGGGAACGCGTGATCAGCCGACCCCACCGGGGCAGCCAGCCCAGCGCGTAGTGCGAGCGTGGCCGCAGCTTGCCGGCGTACGTGTGGTCCAGCACCTCGGACTTGTACGCCGCCATGTCGATCCCGGTCGGGCAGTCCCGTGCGCAGCCCTTGCAGGACAGGCAGAGGTCGAGCGCCGAGTGCACCGCCGGTGACTTCCAGCCGAGCTGGACCAGGTCCCCGTTGATCATCTCCTGCAGCACCCGGGCTCGCCCGCGGGTGGAGTCCTTCTCGTCGCGGGTGGCCTGGTACGACGGGCACATCACGCCGAGGCTGCCGGTGCTGTCGGCCAGGCACTTGCCCACGCCTGAGCACTTGTGCACCTCGGCGGAGAAGCGGTCGGCCGTGCGTCCGACCAACGCGGCCACCCGCAGATCGGCGTCCACGGGCCGCGGGTCGACCAGCACCCCGGGGTTCAGCAGGTTGTCCGGGTCGAAGGCCGCCTTCACCTCACCGAACAGCGCGATGGCGGTGGGGGAGTACATCGCCGGCAGCAGTGCGGACCGCGCCCGGCCGTCACCGTGCTCACCCGACATCGAGCCGCCGTAGCCGGCCACCAGGCGGGCCGCGTCCTCCACGAAGGAGCGGTAACGGCCGGCCCCGCCGGCGGAGGTGAGCGGGAAGTCGATCCGCACGTGCACGCAACCGTCGCCGAAGTGCCCGTACGGCAGGCCGTGCAGCCCGTAGCTGTCCAACAGCGCGTCGAAGTCGCGCAGGTAGGAACCGAGCTTCGCCGGCGGGACGGCCGCGTCCTCCCAACCCGGGTACGCCGGGTCGGCCAGCGAGACCCCGGCCAGGCCGGCCCCGTCCTCGCGGATCTTCCACAGCGCGAGGGCCTGCGCCGGGTCGGTGACCACCTCGCCGTCCAGACAGCCGGACGCGGTCACCAGCGCCGCGGCCCGAGTCGTCAGCTCGCCCGGATCGTCGCCGACCAGCTCGACGAACACCCACCCGTCGCCGCGGGGGAGCGGCGGCACCGCACCCTCGCCGCGGGTCCGACGGACCACCTCGACGATGCGGCGGTCCAGCCCCTCGATCGCGGTCGGGGTGAAGTCCAGCAGGGCCGGGGTCGCGTCTGCGGCCTCGGGCATGGACGCGTAGCCGAGCGCGATCATGATCTTGTGCGGCGCGTCGGCGACCAGGCGGACGGTCGCCTTGGTGATCACCGCCAGGGTGCCCTCGGTGCCGGCCAGGAACCGGGTCACGTCGAACTTCCGCTCCGGCAGCAGGTGCTCCAGGCTGTAGCCGGACACCTGTCGACCGAAGGTGCCGAACTCGGTCCTGATCGTGCCCAGGTTCTGCGAGACCACCGACTGCAGAGCGTGCAGGGAGGCCGACGAATCCACGTCCAGCGGTGTGCGACGGTCCAGGGTGAGTCTCTCGCCGGAGCCGGTGACCACCTCCAGGGCGATCACGTTGTCGGCGGTCTTGCCGAAGCCCAGCGCCCGCGGTCCGCAGGCGTTGTTGCCGATCATGCCGCCGATCGTGCAGCGGGTGTGGGTGGAGGGATCGGGCCCGAATCTCAACCCGTACGGCGCCGCCCCCCGCTGCAGCGAGGCCTGCACCACCCCCGGGTCGACGACCGCGAGCCGCGCCTCGGCATCGACCTGGTGGATCCGGTTCAGGTGACGGGCGACGTCGATGACCAGGCCGGGACCGACGGCGTTGCCGGCACAGGAGGTGCCGGCCCCACGGGTGGTGACGGGCATCCCGAGCGAACGAGCCACCTCCAGCACCGTCAGCAGCTCCTCGACCGAGCGTGGTCGGGCGACCGCCAGGGGCACGACCCGGTAGACCGACGCGTCGGAGGAGTAGAGGGCCCGGGTGAGCTTGGTGGTGTCGAGGACGTCGGCCAGACCCCTCCGGCGCAACGCGTGCGACAGGTCAGCCGCCGGAGCGGAGATGGCGAGTGAGGTCGGCATGGTCGACCCCGATGCTACGTGAGCGGATCAGGCCTTCGTGGTGTCGTCCGGCGGCACGGCGAGGACCGCCGCGAACACCCGGCCGAGTGCCTCCCAGTCCTCCGGCGAGACGGCGTCGACCAGGTTGCGGCGCACCGCGACCACGTGTCCCGGGGCGGTCGCCGCGAGCACCTCGAAGCCGGCGTCGGTCAGCTCGGCCCAGACACCGCGACGATCGGTGGGGCAGGTCGTCCGCTCCACGAGGCCGGCCTTCTCCATCCGGGCGATGGTGTGGGTCAGCCGGGAGCGGGACTGGTGGACGGCGTCGGCGAGCTCGGACATCCGCCGTCGACGGTCGGGCGACTCCTCCAACGTGACCAGGATCTCGTACTCCGGCAGGTCGAGCCCGGCGCGCTGGAGGTCCGTTTCCAGACGCTCGTTCAACCGCGCCGCCCCGAGCAGGTAGGTTCGCCAGACCCGCTGCTGGTCTGCCGTCAACCACCGCGTACTCATGGAGACACCCTACCAGAGTGGTTGATGTTTCAACTAGATGTGATAGAGTCGTACTTGTAGTTGAAACATCAACTTATCCTCCAAGGAGACTCCTCATGACTCAGCAGATCGAGACCACCGATCTCGTCACCGGCACCTGGTCCATCGACCCTTCGCACTCGGAGGTGGGCTTCAGCGTCCGCCACCTGATGAGCAAGGTCAAGGGCACGTTCGCCGACTTCAGCGGCACCATCACGACCACATCGGCCGATCCGGTCGACTCGAGCGTCGAGGTCACCATCGTGTCCTCCTCGATCACCACCAACAACGCCCAGCGTGACGGCCACCTCAAGTCGGCGGACTTCTTCGACCCGACCAACGGCGGCTCGCTCGCATTCGTCAGCACCGGCATCCGCCAGGGCGCTGACGGCTACGTCATCGCCGGCGACCTCACCATCAACGGCATCACCAAGCCCGTCGACCTGGCCGCCGAGTTCCTCGGTGTCGCGGTGGACGCGTACGGAGCCACCCGGCTGGGCGCCGAGGCGCACACCTCGATCGACCGCAAGGACTTCAACGTCACCTTCAACGTGCCGCTCGACGGCGGCAAGCTGCTGATCGGCGACAAGGTCGACATCTCGCTGGCGATCGAAGCCGTCAAGGCCTGACCCACCGGTGAGGCCGTCCAGGCCTGACCACCGCTGAGGCGGGTGGCCGAGGAGATCGGGGAGTCTCGGCCACCTGCGCTCGGATTCGTCCGCGGTGTCCGCGGGACCCGCGGACGATCGCTGACGATCCCGCCGTGCCGGACTCTGTCCGCGGTTGCTACTGGCGAGTAACATAGTGCTCGCCAAGCATCGACGCAGTGGGGGTCTCACGCAATGTTGCGCACCATCTTCGACTCCGACCACGAGGCCTTCCGGGACAGCTGCCGGACCTTCGTGGAGCGGCAGCTCCGGCCCAACCAGGAAAAGCACATCGCGAACCACGAGTTCGGTCGCGAGCTGTGGCTGGAGCTGGGCAAGCAGGACCTGCTCGGACTGAACGTCCCCGCCGAGTACGGCGGCGCCGGGGTGGAGGACACCCGCTTCGCGATGGTGCTGGCCGAGGAGCTGTCCAAGTTCGCCTTCGCGTACTCCTCCTGCGTCGGCATCCACGCCGACTGCGTCGCGCCCTACCTGGTGGACCTGGGCACCGAGGAGCAGAAGCGCCGCTGGCTGCCGAAGTTCTGCACCGGTGAGCTGATCACGGCCATCGCGATGACCGAGCCGTCGGGTGGTTCGGACCTGGCCAACCTGAAGACCACCGCCGTCCGGGACGGCGACGACTGGGTGCTGAACGGCTCCAAGACCTTCATCACCAACGGCTACTCCGCGGATCTGGTCGTGGTCGCGGCTCGGACCAGCCCGGAGAAGCGGGCCAGGGGCATCACCCTGTTCGGCGTCGAAACCGGCATGCCCGGCTTCGAGCGGGGACGCAAGCTCGACAAGGTAGGTCAGCCGGAGTCCGACACGGCCGAGCTGTTCTTCGCCGACGTCCGCGTCCCGGCGACCAACGTCATCGGAGAGATCGACCGGGGCTTCATCTACCTGATGGAGCGGCTGGTCACCGAGCGGATCGGTGCCGCCGTCAGCAACCTCGCCCACGCCCGGCAGATCCTGGACGAGACCCTCGCGTACGCGAAGGAGCGGCAGGCGTTCGGCCAGCCGATCGGCTCCTTCCAGGTCAACAAGCACAAGCTGGCCGAGCTGGTCACCCAGTGCGACGTCACCCAGGCCTTCGTCGACGCCTGCATCATGCAGCAGCTCGACGGCACCCTCACCGCGGTGGACGCCGCCCAGGCCAAGTGGTGGACCGCGGAGGTGCAGAACTCGGTGCTGGACGCCTGCGTCCAGCTCTGGGGCGGCTACGGCTACATGAACGAGTACCGCGTCGCCCGGGCCTGGGCCGACGCGCGGGTCACCCGGATCTGGGCGGGCTCGAACGAGATCATGAAGGAGATCATCGGCCGTGACCTCGGTCTCTGATGAGAGTCGGGTCTGCGATGAGAGGCTCCGCTCATGACCGTGTCTGATCGTCCCGCTCCGCGCTCCGCGGTCATGAGCTCCGCGGCGTCTCGCTCGTTCGTCGCGATTCCGTACGACGAAGAACGTGTCGCCCGGAATCGCTCCTGCACTCCCGAGAGGCTCCGCTCATGACCGTGTCTGATGGTCCCGCTCCGCGCTCCGCGGTCATGAGCTCCGCGGCGTCTCGCTCGTTCGTCGCGATTCCGTACGACGAAGAACGTGTCGCCCGGAATCGCTCCTGCACTCCCGAGAGGCTCCGCTCATGACCTGGGTCTCTGAGATCGGCCGCGACCACACCGGCTTCGACCGTCGCCCGGCCGAGCGTGACGCCGTCATCGTCGCGACCGCGCGGACTCCGATCGGTCGCGCGGTCAAGGGGTCGCTCGCGAGCGTGCGCCCCGACGACCTGGCCGCCGGCGTGATCCAGGCGGCCCTGACGAAGCTCCCCGGGTTCGACCCGGCCACGCTGGACGACCTCTATCTGGGCTGTGCCGAGCCGCGCGACGAGCACGGCGGCAACCTGGCTCGCCGGGTCGCGGTCCAGCTGGGGCTGGACACCGTGCCGGCCGCCACGATCAACCGGTTCTGTGCCTCGAGTGTCCAGACCGCGCGGATGGCCAGCCACGCGATCTGGGCGGGGGAGGGCGACGCGTACGTGTCCGCCGGTGTCGAGTGCGTCTCCCGCTACCGCGGCTTCGGCTCGGCCGGTGTCGATCCCAGCGACACCCAGAACCCGCTGTTCGCCGCGGCCGGCGCCCGCACCCTGCGGACCGCCGAGACCAATGAGCCCTGGCACGACCCGCGGGCCGACGGCGAGCTGCCCGACATCTACATCGCGATGGGTCAGACGGCGGAGAACGTGGCGACCGCGTACGGCATCAGCCGGGCCGACCAGGACGCCTTCGGGGTCCGATCGCAGAATCTCGCCGAGCAGGCGATCGCCGCCGGGGTGTTCGCGTCCGAGATCGCCCCGGTCACGCTGGCCGACGGCACCGTGGTCGCCGTCGACGACGGACCGCGGCCCGGTACGACGCTGGCCGCCGTCTCCAGCCTCAAGCCGGTCTTCCGCGCCGACGGCACCGTGACCGCCGGCAACTGCTGCCCACTGAACGACGGCGCCGCCGCCGTGGTGATCATGAGTGGGGCCCGCGCGGCCGAGCTCGGACTCACCCCGCTGGCCCGGATCGTGACGTCGGCCGCCACCGGCCTGAGTCCGGAGATCATGGGCGTCGGACCGGTCGAGGCGACCCGCCGGGCGTTGCGTCAGGCAGGTCTCGCCCTCGGTGACCTCGGACTGGTCGAGATCAACGAGGCGTTCGCCGCCCAGGTGATCGCGTCCGCGCGAGCCCTCGCGCTGGACGAGGGCCGGCTGAACGTGCACGGTGGGGCCATCGCGCTGGGTCATCCTTTCGGTTCGACCGGGGCGCGGATCATGACCACGCTGGTGAACGCGATGCAGCGACACGACGTCGAGCTCGGTCTGGAGACGATGTGCGTCGGCGGCGGCCAGGGGATGGCGGTCATCCTCCAGCGGCTGAGCTGAGCGGCGCGACGCTGAGAGGTCGGCGAGAATACGGTCCGCCCTGCGGCGCGCACCGACCCGAGTTGACTAGGCTGCACGTCACCTGCGCCGGTTGGTGCCGGCCCCCGATGACCGAAGGTGACTCGACGATGATGCCCCTCGCGCAGCAGGAAGAGCTGCTCGCCAACCGTCCTTCGAGTGTCGGGGCGATGCTGAAGATCCGGGCCGAGGAGTCCGGACCCCGCGAGGCGTTCCGCTATCTCGACGGGGAGCGGTGGGTGTCCCTCACCTGGACCGAGACCAAGACCGCGGCCGACGAGGTCGCCGCCGGCCTGTTGTCCCTGGGGTTGCAGCTCGAGGACCGGGTGGCGATCGCTTCAGGCACCCGGATCGAGTGGATCCTGGCCGACCTGGGCATCATGAGCGCCGGCGGCGCGACCACGACCGTCTACCCGACGACCCAGCACGAGGACGTGGCCTTCATCCTGGGCGACTCGGAGTCCACGATCGTGTTCGCCGAGGACGATCTCCAGGTGGCCAAGGTCGTCGACCACCTCGATGAGCTCTCGGTGGTCAAGATCGTGCAGTTCTCGGGCAAGGCCGACCACGAGCTGGTGCTCACCTGGGCGGAGTTCCGCGACCTGGGCCGGGCCCATCTCGCCGAGCAGCCGTCGGTGGTCGACGACGCCATCGCGGCCACCCGACCGGACACGCTCGCCACGCTGATCTACACCTCCGGCACGACGGGTCGGCCCAAGGGTGTGCGGTTGGCCCAGTCGGCCTGGACGTACGAGGGCGCGGCGATCGAGGCGTACGACATCATCAGCCCCGACGACGTGCAGTACCTCTGGCTGCCGCTGTCCCACGTCTTCGGCAAGGCGTTGATCGCCATCCAGGTCAAGATCGGCTTCACCACCGCCGTCGACGGCACCATCGAGAAGATCGTGGACAACCTCGGCGTGGTCAAGCCGACGTTCATGGCCGGCGCACCGCGGATCTTCGAGAAGGTCCGGGCCAAGGTGATGACCGGCGCCCAGTCCGGGGTCAAGGGCAAGATCTTCGACTGGGCGTTCTCCGTTGGCTACAAGACGATTCCCGGGCGCCTCGAGGGCCACCAGCCGGCGGGACTGCTCGGCGTCCAGTACGCGGTCGCGGACAAGCTGGTGTTCAGCAAGCTCAAGGAGCGGATGGGCGGCAACATCAAGTTCTTCGTCTCCGGCTCCGCGGCGTTGAGCCGCGAGGTGCAGGAGTGGTTCTACGCCGCCGGTCTGCTGGTGCTGGAGGGCTACGGGCTGACCGAGACCAGTGCGGCCACCTTCGTGAACAACCCGCGGGCGACCCGGTTCGGAACCGTCGGTCCGGCGGTGCCCGGCACCGAGATCCAGATCGCCGCGGACGGCGAGATCCTGGTCCGGGGCGACGGGGTGATGCGTGGCTACCACGGCAACGACGAGGCCACCGCCGAGGTGCTCAGTGCCGAGGGCTGGTTCTCCACCGGGGACATCGGCGAGCTGGACGACCACGGCTACCTGCGGATCACCGACCGCAAGAAGGACCTGATCAAGACCTCTGGTGGCAAGTACGTGGCACCACAGAAGGTCGAGGCCGCGGTCAAGGCGGCCAGCCCGTACGTCTCGCAGGTGCTGGTGCACGGCGAGGGCCGCAAGTACATCAGCGCGCTGATCACCCTCGATCCCGAGGCGATCCAGGGCTGGGCCCAGGAGAACGGTCAGGAGTCAGGCGACGTCGCGACGCTGGCCGGATCCGCCGTCGTACGGGACCTGATCGACGGCGACATCGCCCAGGCCAACCGCAAGCTGGAGCGCTGGGAGACGATCAAGAAGTTCGAGATCCTGCCGCAGGAGTTCAGCATCGAGTCCGGTGAGGTCACGCCGAGCCTGAAGATCCGGCGCAAAGCTGTCGAGCAGAAGCACGCCACCACTCTGAACGCCCTCTACCAGGACTGACCTCGACCTGGACGCACGCGAGAACACCCTCAGGCCTTGGGTCCGCCCGCGACGTAGATGACCTGACCGGAGACGTACCCGGCGTCCTCGCTGCACAGGAACGCAGCGACGGCGGCGATGTCATCGGGGGTGCCCACCCGGCCGACCGGGATCTCCCGGCTGGCGGCGGTCTTCCAGTCCTCGAAGTCGACCCCCAGCCGGTCCGCCGTGGCCTGGGTCATCTCGGTGTCGATGAAGCCGGGCGCGATGGCGTTGGCGGTCACCCCGAACTTGCCCAGCTCCAGGGCCAGGGTCTTGGTGAACCCCTGGAGGCCCGCCTTGGCGGCGGCGTAGTTGGCCTGACCGCGGTTGCCGAGGGCGGAGGTGGAGGACAGGTTCACGATCCGACCCCACTTGGCCTCGATCATGTGGGCCTGAGCGGCGCGGGTCATCAGGAAGGCGCCGCGCAGGTGCACGTTCATCACCGCGTCCCAGTCGTCGGTGCTCATCTTGAACAGCAGGTTGTCACGGATGATGCCCGCGTTGTTGACCAGGACGGTCACCGGACCCAGCTCGGCGGCGGCCCGCTCGACCGCGTGACCGGCGGCGGCCTCGTCGGCGACGTCGGCACCCACCGCGATAGCCCGACCACCGGTCTCCAGGATGGCGTTGGCGGTGCGGGCGCTACCGGCGACGTCCAGGTCCACGGCGGCGACGGCGGCTCCCTGGCGGGCCAGGCGGCGCGCGATCGCGGCGCCGATCCCGCGCGCGGCACCGGTCACCACAGCGACCCGGCCGGTGGGTACGACTCGACTCTGTGTCGTCATGGCCGCACCCTACTGACCGCGTCCAGCCCGCTGCCGCTCGGATCGGCCCCTGCTGGTTGGATCGCCCCTGTGGTGCACCGCTACGTCTGTCCGATGCGCTGGGGCGACATGGACGCTCAGGCGCACGTCAACAACGCCGCCTTCGTCGACTACCTGCAGGAGGCGCGGGTCGACTTCCTGCTGACCGGTCCGCCGGTGATGCACCAGCTCCTCGACACCGGGGTGCTGGTGGTCCAGCACCAGATCGAGTACCTGCACCCGGTGCAGTTCCACGATCGCGGACTGGCCATCGACCTGTGGGTGCACGCGGTCGGCGGCAGCCGGTTCGTGATCGGGTACGAGGTGCGCGACGGCGGCGCGGTGGCCATCCGGGCCCGGACGACCGGAGCACCGTACGACCTCGCCGGCGGGGGACTGCGACGACTGACCGACCAGGAGCGCTCGGTCTTCGCAGCGGGACTGGAATCCGATCACGAGCCGCTGCCCGACCTGCCGAAGCTGGCCTGGGTGGGCGGTGGTCACGACTACCCACTCCGGGTGCGCTGGTCCGATCTGGACTCCTACGGCCACGCCAACAACGTCAAGTACTACGACTACATCCAGGAGGCGCGGGTCGCTCTGATGTCGCAGGCACTGCGCTGGCTCGAGCGCGACTCACCGTCCGCCGACGACCTCTGGGTGGTGGTCCGCCAGGACCTGGACTACCGGCGCCCGCTCGACTTCCGGGTCGAGCCGTACCGGGTGAACACCGTGGTGACCACTGTCGGCAACCGCTCGATCAGGTTGGCCGCCCAGATCGACGATCCCGACACCGGCACCGTGTTCGCCCAGGCCCGGACGATCCTGGTGGGCAGCCAGCCGCTCACCGACCGGCAGCGGGAAGCGCTCGCCCGACTTGCACCGGCTGGGGGCGACACCGGTCGGGTTAAGGTCGAGCAGGACCATTGAGGTGGACGTTCACAACTTCGGAGGCACCATGACCGCGATCCCCGACACCATGCAGGCCGTGGTCTGCCACGGACCCGAGGACTACCGGCTCGAGGAGGTGGCCGTACCGATTCCCGGACCGGGCGAAGCGCTCGTCGAGGTGGAGGCTGTCGGCATCTGCGCCAGCGATCTGAAGTGCTATCACGGTGCGACCAAGTTCTGGGGCGACCGCGACCGTGAGGCGTACGTAGAGACGCCGGTCACCCCTGGCCATGAGTTCGTCGGCCGAGTCGTGGTGCTGGACGAGACCGCCGCCACCCGCTGGGGTGTCGCCGTCGGCGACCGGGTCACCAGCGAGCAGATCGTGCCGTGCTGGACGTGCCGCTACTGCCTCCGCGGCCAGTACCACATGTGCGCGCCGCACGCGATCTACGGCTTCAAGCGGCGTACGCCGGGAGCGATGGCCAGCTACATGATCTTCTCCGGCGATGCCTTGGTGCACAAGATCAGCGCGGAGCTGCCGCCGGCGCACGCCGCCTTCGTCGAGCCCCTGTCCTGCGCACTGCACGCCGTCGAGCGGGGAAACCTGACCTTCGACGACGTGGTGGTGGTGGCCGGTTGCGGGCCGATCGGTCTCGGCATGATCGCCGGCGCCCGGGCGAAGTACCCGGCCACGATCGTCGCGCTGGACTTGGCTCCCGACAAGCTGGCGCTGGCCCTGCGGTGCGGGGCGGACATCGCGATCAACATCGCAGAGGAGGACGCGGTCGCCGCGGTCAAGGAGATGACCGGCGGCTACGGAGCCGACGTCTACCTGGAGGGGACCGGCCATCCTTCGGCCGTGAGTCAGGGCCTGAACGTCCTGCGCAAGCAGGGCACCTACGTCGAGTACAGCGTCTTCGGCAGCGACGTCAGCGTCGACTGGTCCATCATCAGCGACGACAAGGAGCTCGACGTGCTGGGTGCCCACCTGGGTCCGCACACCTGGCCGGCCGCGGTCCGGATGCTCGAGTCGGGGATCCTGCCGATGGACGAGATCTGCACCCACCAGCTCCCGCTCGCCGATTTCCAGCGCGGCCTGGACCTGGTGGCCAGCGGCAAGGAGTCGGTCAAGGTCTCGCTCATCCCGTGACGCCGTCCGGGGCGGACCGCGGACCGGCCGCTCCCGGGCCCGCTCTTACCCTGCCGGCCGGTTTCTGCTGAACCATCCCGGCTGCTCTGTGGAGGATGCCATGACGCACGTGTACAACGACCCGGCCGGTTTCAAGGAGGACGTGCTGCGCGGTTTCGCGCTGGCCCACCCGGCGTACGTCGACCGGGTGGCGGACGCCTCCGGCTTCGTCCGGGCGGGTGGCCCCCTGGAGGGCAAGGTCTCTCTGGTCATCGGCGGCGGCTCGGGCCACTACCCCTCCTACAACGGGGTGGTCGGCGCCGGGTTCGCCGACGGGGCGGTGCTCGGCGACATCTTCGCCTCGCCCTCGGCCGAGCAGGTCTACCGGGTCGCCAAGGCTGCTCACGGCGGCGCCGGGATCGTGCTCGGTTTCGGCAACTACGCCGGCGACCGGCTCAACTTCAAGGTGGCGGCGGATCGCCTGATCGCCGAGGGGATCGACACCCGGATCGTCTACGTGACCGACGACGTCGCCTCGACCGCTCCCGAGGAGCAGGGCAAGCGCCGGGGGATCGCGGGAACCTTCACCGTGTACAAGATCGCGGGCGCGGCGGCGGAGGCCGGTGTCGACCTGGACGAGGTGGAGCGGGTGATGACGGCCGCGAACGCGGCGACGTACTCGTTCGGCGTCGCCTTCCACGGCTGCACCCTGCCCGGGGCCGAGGAGCCGTTGTTCCAGGTGGAACGGGGACAGATGGACTTCGGACTCGGCATCCACGGCGAGCCGGGGATCAGCTCGGTGGCCTGGATGACGGCCGCGAGCCTGGCCTCGACGCTGGTGGAGAAGGTGCTGGCGGAACGACCGGCGGGATCCCGCCGTGCCGCCGTGGTGGTCAACGGTCTGGGGGCGACCAAGTACGAGGAGCTCTACGCCCTGTACGGCGACGTGGCCGACCTGCTGGTCGACGCCGGGGTGGAGATCGTGGCCCCCGAGGTCGGTGAGCTGGTGACGAGTCTCGACATGGCCGGCTGCTCGCTGTCGCTCACGTGGTTGGACGAGGAGCTGGAAAGCTACTGGACGGCTCCGGCCGACACCCCGGCCTTCCGTCGGGGCAACGCGCCGGCCTCCAGCCGGTTCACCGAGCGCCACGTCGCCGAGGAGGCTACGTCGGTCTCGGTCACCGAGGAGGCGAGTGCGGAGTCGGTTGCGGCCGCGGCGGTGGCCCGCCGCGCCGTGCTGGCCATCAGCGCGGTCGTCGAGGAGCACAAGGAGCACCTGGGGCAGATCGACGCGATCGCCGGCGACGGGGATCACGGGATCGGGATGTCACGGGGAGCGAGGGCGGCGGCCGAGGCCGCCGCGAAGACCGAGGGCGGGGTGCAGACGGTGCTGACGGCAGCCGGGGCGGCGTTCGGGGACAAGGCCGGCGGGACCAGCGGCATCCTGTGGGGCCTGCTGCTCGACCGGGTCGGCACGAGCCTGGGGAACACCGAACCGGTGACCGCCGAGCGGGTCGTGGCGGCGGTGCGCGGGGCGGCCTCGGAGCTGCAGACGTTCGGCAAGGCCGAGCTCGGGGACAAGACCATGCTCGATGCGCTGTTCCCCTTCGTGGACACGTTGGCCGCGCGGGCGGCCCAGGGGGAGCCGTTGGCGGTCGCCTGGGCGCACGCGGCGGACACCTGTCGACGAGCGGCCGAGGAGACCGCGTCGCTGGTGCCCAAGATCGGCCGGGCCCGCCCGCTGGCCGAGCGGAGTGTGGGTACCCCGGACCCGGGAGCGATCTCGATGGGTCTCATCGTCACGGCGATCGGCGCGGTGCTCGACGAGGCCACCTCCGATTCGTCGACCACAGAGATCGAGGAGTGATCATGAACAAGATCCGGCTGCTGATGGGCAGTGACAGTGCGGGGTTCGACTACAAGGAGGCGATCCTCGCCGACATGATCGAGGACGACCGGGTCGAGGTGGTGGAGAACCTGGGCGTGATGGCCGACGACCTGGACGCGTCGTCGTACCCGTCGGTGGCGATCTCGGCCGCCGAGAAGATCGCCAAGGGTGAGGCCGACCGGGCCATCCTGATCTGCGGCACCGGCATCGGCGTGGCGATCGCGGCCAACAAGGTGCCCGGCATCAGGGCCACGGTCGCCCACGACTCCTACAGCGTCGAACGGTCGATCCTGTCCAACGACTGCCAGATCCTGACCATGGGCCAGCGGGTGATCGGACTCCAGCTCGCGCGTCGGCTGGCCGCTGAGTGGTTGGGGTACGCCTTCGACCCGACCAGTCACTCCAACCGCAACGTGTCGGAGATCGTCGACTACGAGGACTCACTCACCGACTGATCGGGCCAGTGTCACCCGATCTGCAGACCCGGTCTGGGGTCCGGATCGGACTCGTCCAGGGTGTTCACCATGAAGTGCGCCGAGCGCTCCATGTACGACCACAGCTCGGCGCTCTGCTCCGGGGTGAGGTGGTCCAGGGAGTCGACGGCGTCGCGCATGTGCGTCAGCCAGCGGTCCCGTTGCACCGGGGTGACGGCGAACGGCGCATGCCGCATCCGCAGCCTCGGGTGTCCGCGCTGGTCGCCGTAGGTGGTCGGCCCGCCCCAGTACTGGATCAGGAACAGGCGGAAGCGCTCCTCGGCCGGTCCGAGATCCTCCTCGGGATAGAGAGCGCGCAGCGGCGGGTCGCCGGCGACTCCGGCGTAGAAGCGGTGGACGAGCTTCTCGAAGGTCGCGTATCCGCCGACGGCGTCGTAGAACGTGGGCACGGCTGAGGTCGACATGGTGCCGCCATTGTCTCCCACGAGACGCCCACCCCGGTTCGCCGACCGGATTCGGTCCGCTGGCAGGATGGTCGGGTCTGAACATCCCGATCACACGAGGAGCAACGAGCATGGCCACTGTCCGTACCGCCAACGCCCACTGGGAGGGCTCGCTGATGGAGGGCTCCGGCACCGTCGAGCTCGCCTCGTCGGGTCTGGCCACCTTCGACGTGAGCTGGCCGGCCCGCGCGGAGGCTGCCAACGGCAAGACCAGCCCGGAGGAGCTCATCGCTGCGGCCCACTCGACCTGCTTCTCGATGGCGCTGTCCCACGGCCTCGCCGGCGCCGGCACCCCGCCCACCACTGTCGACACCACCGCCGACGTGACCTTCCAGCCCGGTCAGGGCATCACCGGCATCAAGCTGACCGTCAAGGCAGTCGTCCCGGGTCTGACCGCGGAGCAGTTCGCCGAGGCGGCCGAAGGGGCGAAGAAGAACTGCCCGGTCTCTCAGGCGCTGACCGGCACCACGATCACGCTGGACGCCACCCTGGTCGAGTGAGCTGACTCAACGCGGGCCGTCGGCGGGATCGCTCCCGTCGGTGGCCGCCGCGTCGCCCTCGACAGGCTCGGGCTGCACCATCTTCACGGCCACGTTCTGCATCGACGGAGGCGGTCGGTCCGGCCCGCCCTTGCTGTAGTTGGCCAGCCTGAGCACCTCACCGTTGCGGACGTACCAGGCGGTGCCGTCGTCGGACCGCAGGTGGGTGACCCGCAGACCGATCTCCTCGACCGTTCCGGACGCGAGCTGCATGTCGACGTAGTCGCCGACGCCCAGCTGGTCCTCGACCAGCAGGAACACCCCGGAGAGCAGGTCCTTGACGATGCTCTGGGTGCCGAACGCGATGGCGGCGGCCACCACCGAGGTTCCGGCCACGATCGTGGTGACGTTGAAACCCATCTCCGACAGGACCGCCACCACGGTGACGATGACGAGGACCACAGTGGTGATGCTCTTGGCCAGGGAACCCAGCGCTCGCAGCCGTTGACTGCGTCGCTCCACGGGCAGCCCGGAGGCGTTGCCGATCATCACGGCGGCGCGCATCTTGACCGGTCGTCGGACCGACTGCTCCACCGCCCGGTCGATCACCTTGTGGATGACGAACCGGGCCACCACGGCGATCAGCAGCAGGAACACGATCCGCGTCGTCTTGACGACGGCGATGTTGCCGAACACCGCCAGCAGCCACTCGGGCATCTCAGGCCTCCGTCCCGCGGCGGTAGGTCACCCGACCCGCCCACACCGTCATGGTCACCGGATCGGGCAGCTCACGCCCGTGCCAGGGGTTGTTGCGGGACAGCGAGGCGGAGTCTGCGGCGTCGACCACCGCTCGAGCCGCTGGATCGATCAGCACCAGGTTGGCCGGCTCTCCGACGGCGAGCGGTCGTCCCTGCCCCGTCAGCCGGGCGATCCGGGCCGGCGCGTACGACATCCGCTCGGCCACCTGCGCCCAGGTCAGCCGACCGGTGGTGATCATGGTCTCGATCACCACTGCCAGTGCCGTCTCCAGGCCCAGCATGCCGGGGGAGGCGTCGACGAAGGCGTGCTCCTTGTCGTGCCGCGCGTGCGGCGCGTGGTCGGTGCCGACGGCGGCGATGGTGCCGTCGGCCAGCGCCTCCCGTAGAGCCGCCACGTGCTCGTTCGGCCGCAGCGGCGGATTCACCTTGAACGTCGGGTCGTAGGAGGCCAGCTCGTCGGTGGTCAGCATCAGGTGGTGCGGGGTGACCTCGGCGGTGATGTCGATGCCCCGTCCGTGTGCCCAGCGCAGCACGTCGACGGTCTCGGCACTCGACACGTGGCAGACGTGCACCCGGGAGCCGGTGAGGGCTGCGAGCTCGGCGTCCCGGGCCACGATGGTGGCCTCCGCGGCGGGCGGCCAGCCGGGCAGCCCGAGCCGACCGGACAGCTCACCCTCGTGACAGCAGGCGTCGGTGCCCGCCAGCCGCGGATCCTGGGCGTGCTGGGCGATCACCCCGTCGAAGGCGCGGACGTACTCCAGGGCGCGCCGCATCAGCCGCGCGTCGGTGACGCAGTGACCGTCGTCGGAGAACACCCGGACGGCGGCCGAGGAGCGCGCCATCAGCCCCAGCTCGGCCAGCTGCTCGCCGGCGAGCTCCTTGCTCACGGCACCGACCGGGACCACCTCGGCCGCGCCGTCGCGCCGACCGACGGCCCAGAGGTGCTCGGCCGCTTCGGCCGTGTCGGTCACCGGGTTGGTGTTGGCCATCGCGAGGACCGCCGTGAAGCCGCCGCGGGCGGCCGCCCGGGTGCCGGTCGACACCGTCTCCGCGTCCTCCCGTCCTGGCTCCCGCAGGTGGGTGTGCAGATCGACCAGTCCGGGCAGGGCGACCAGACCCGCGGCGTCGATCCGCTCGACGTCCGGGCCCGCGTCACCGGTATCGGCGAACACACCGTCGCGCAGGTAGAGATCACCCGCACCGGCCCCGACCAGGTCGGCTCCGGTGATCAACAGCTCGTTCACGCGACCGCCTCCCGTACGCGGGTGAGGGGCAGCTCGTCCGCCCCGCCCAACAGCTGGTAGAGCACCGCCATCCGCACGGCCACGCCTGCGGCGACCTGGTTCAGCACCAACGACGACGCCGCATCGGCGGCCTCGGCGGAGATCTCCAGCCCTCGGTTCATCGGGCCGGGATGGCAGATCGGGGTGCCCGGCTGCAGTGCCGCCAGCCGGCCCCGGGTCAGGCCGTACCCGATCGTGTACTCCCGGGGAGTGGGGAAGTAGCCGCCGCTCATCCGTTCGCGCTGCACCCGCAGCATCATCACGGCGTCGACGCCGGGGAGCACCGCGTCCAGGTCGTGGCTGACCGCGACCGGCCAGGTGCCCACCCCGGACGGCAGCAGCGTCGGCGGTGCCACCAGCACCACCTTCGCGCCCAGGGTCTGCAGCAGCAGCACGTTGCTGCGCGCGACCCGGGAGTGGGTGACGTCGCCGACGATGGCGACCGTACGGCCGCGCAGGTCCCCGCCGTCGAGGGCGCGGAAGTGTCGTCGCATGGTGAACGCGTCCAGCAGCGCCTGAGTGGGGTGCTCGTGGGTGCCGTCGCCGGCGTTGAGCACGTGCGTGTCGACCCACCCGGTCACCTGCCACGGTGCTCCGGAGGCCATGTGCCGGATCACCAGGGCGTCCACGCCCATGGCGGCGACCGTCATCACGGTGTCCCGCAGCGACTCGCCCTTGGACACCGACGAGCCCTTGGCCGACACGTTGATCACATCGGCCGACAGCCACTTGCCGGCGAGCTCGAACGACGACCGGGTCCGGGTCGAGTCCTCGAAGAACAGGTTGACCACCGTCCGGCCGCGCAGGGCGGGCAGCTTCTTGACCGGTCGACCCTGGACGGCCGACATCTCCTCGGCCAGGTCGAGGATCTCGGTGATCTCGTCCAGGCTCAGGTCGCCGGCGGACAGCAGATGGCGCATCAGGCGGGATCTCCGTGCTCGTCGGTGGTGGTCTCGGACCCCGAGCCGGGGGACGTCCCCGCGGGGCGGGAAATGGTCACGTCGGTCACCCCGTCGACCTCCTCCAGCCGGACCCGAACGCGCTCGGCGGCCGAGGTGGGCAGGTTCTTGCCGACGTGGTCGGCGCGGATCGGGAGCTGGCGGTGACCGCGGTCGACCAGCACCGCCAGCCGGACCACGCGTGGTCGGCCGATGTCGCCGAGGGCGTCGAGGGCAGCCCGAACCGTACGGCCCGAGTAGAGCACGTCGTCGACCAGCACCACGACCGCGTCGTCGACTCCCTGCGGCAGGTGGGTGCGGCCGACGGCCCGGGTCGGGTGGCGGCGCAGATCGTCGCGGTACATGGTGATGTCCAGGGCGCCGGTGGGGATCGCCACGCCTTCCACCTCGGCCATCGCGGCGGCGAGCCGGTCGGCGAGATTCACGCCCCGGGTCGGGATGCCGAGCAGCATCAGGTCCTCGGCGCCGCGGTTGGCCTCCAGGATCTGGTGCGCCATCCGTGCGCAGGCCCGCGAGATCTGGTCGGCGTCCATCACGACGCGGGTCTCCCCGGTGTCGTGCGTCGGGAACTCAGGCGTGGGGGTCGCTCGGTCGGGCGACGTCTCTGACACGCAGGGTCCTCCTGTGGTGGGCACGGTCTCGGTGTGCGCGCGGATCGGAGCCGCTACCGTATGGGGGGTGAGTGGACTGCAGAGCATGCTAGTGCCCCTGGAAACGCTATCGGGTTGGCCCGCTGTGCCGAATCCGTCGGTGCTGCAGTTTCTCCTGCTGCTGATCGGGGTGCCCCTGGTGCTGGGGCTGCTGATCGCCGGAGCCTCCTACCTCGGCTCCACCCGGGAGCTCAAGAGATACGGTCCGGCCGTCAACCCGAACACCGCCTTCGCCGGTGCCCCGGGTATCGAGAACGCGTCCGGTGAGGTGCCCGCCGGGATCGAGGCCAAGCCCCGGGCCGACGTAGGGACCGGCGGCACCAGTGCTCGTTGGTGACGGTCTGAGCCTGGGCGATCGTCGGCGCGTCGACGCCGCCCTCTCGACGGCCGAGCGGGTCAGCGACCTGGACTTCGCGGCCTTCGTCGGGTCGGCGGGGGACGACGCCCGTGAGCACGCGTTGGCGCTGCACAGCCACCTCAGCCGTCCCGAGCTGTCCGTGCTGGTGCTCTGCGACCCGGCCGCCCGTGCGCTGGAGATCGTCACCGGTCAGAGCACTCGGCAGTACGTGGATGACACCGCCTGCCGGCTCGCCGTGGCGACCATGACGTCATCGTTCCTGGCCGGCGACGTGGTCGGCGGACTCGTCCGCGGCATCCTGCAGCTGGGTGAGGCCGCCCACCACCCCGAAACCCTTCACGCTGTGTAATCGTCGACTCGCTGCTCCGCTGCGGGCCGATTGATCCTGTCTTCCTTCCTCGCTCGCAGACGGAAAAGCGTGTCTGCTCGCTCGTCGGTCCAGACAGGATCGGGCCCTTCGCTGCGCGGCCGCTCGCGACGGGCTCCTCCTCGCTGGCGCTCGTCGTCGACGACGACTAACGCTGGCAGCGGAGGGCGCGGGCTGCGTTGTCGCGGCCTTCCACGATCGGGCGACGGACCGAGTCGACCAGCTGCTGGTCGGCCAGCCAGGTGTCCAGCCGCTCGATGAACGGGGCCAGCTGCTCGGGGACCGGGAACAGGTAGCGCAGCAGGTTCTCCCGCAGCGCGAAACCCTTGGTCGGCCAGTCGCCCTCGCCCCGGGAGATCTCCCCGGCCGCGGTCAGGTAGGCCTCGACGTACGGAGCCAGCACGTCGTCCTGCCCCCGCTGCCAGAAGGCGAGGGTGATCGCGCGCTGCGTCCCGTTGGGGACGTCGTCGGCCTCGGCGGCGAGTCGCCAGGCCTCGGCCTTGGCCTCCGCGGTCGGCCGGGCCGCCTTGGCCGCGGCCGCCTGCTCGGCCCCGGTGACCGTGTTGTCCCGGTCGGCCTCGGCGTCGATGGCGGCGTCGTCGAGCCGCCCCAGTCGGGCCAGGTTCAGCACGCTCGACCAGCGCAGCTCGTGATCGATCTCGACGCCGTCCGGGACGCCGTCGCCGGTCAGCCAACCCGCCAGCCGGTCCGCTCCGCGGGAGTCCTCGGCGGCGTTGGGGAACGCCTTGACCAGGGCCAGCTGCAGATCGGAGCCCGGCGCGGCCGAGTCCATCAGCGCGGTCACCCCGTCCTGCCAGCGCAGCAGCACCTCGGCGCGCCGGTCCAGCGGCGTGTAGTGCCGAGCGGCGCTGGCGGCCTGGCCGAGCACGGTGCGGACAGCGACCGGGTCCGATTCCACGGCCACGGTCGCCAGCACCAGCTCGACGTACCGGTCGGCGGCGAGCTCGCCGTCCCGGCACATGTCCCAGGTCGCCGACCAGCAGACGGCACGAGCCAAGGCACTCTCCAGCGTCGCCAGCCGACCGACCACTGTCTGCAGAGACCGCGGGTCGAGGCGGACCTTGGCGTAGCTGAGGTCATCGTCGTTGACCAGCAACAGGTCCGGCTGCTGGAGTCCGACCAGCTCGTCGACCTCGGTGCGCTCGCCGGCTATGTCGGTCTCGACCCGCTCGACCCGGGTCAGCGCGCCGTCGCGGTCGGCGTACAGACCGATGGCGATCCGGTGCGACCGCAGCGTCGGGTGGTCCGGGGCGGCACTCTGCCGGACGGCGAAGGAGGTGATGGTGCCGTTCCCGTCGACCTCGAGCTCGGGCTGCAGGGTGTTCACCCCGGTCGTCTCCAACCACTGCGCCGACCAGTCGGACAGGTCTCGTCCGGAGGCGGCGTGCAGGGCGGCCAGCAGGTCGCTGAGCGAGGTGTTGCCGTACGCGTGCCGCTGGAAGTACTGGCGGCAGCCCGCCAGGAAGTCCTCCTGACCGACGAACGCGACCAGCTGGACCAGCACCGAGGCGCCCTTGGAGTAGGTGATGCCGTCGAAGTTCTGCTCGACGGCCTCCAGGTCGACCATGTCGGCGGCGATCGGGTGGGTCGAGGGCAGCTGGTCCTGCCGGTACGCCCACGTCTTGAACCCGTTGGTGAACGAGGCCCAGGCCGACTCCGGGTCCTCGACGATCTGGCTGAGGGCGAAGTTGGAAGCCCAGGTGGCGAACGACTCCTTCAACCACAGGTCGTCCCACCAGCGCATCGTCACCAGGTCGCCGAACCACATGTGGGAGAGCTCGTGCAGGATCGTGTCGTCCCGGACCTGGTACGAGGCGGGCGTCGCCCGACTGCGGAACACGTACTCGTCCCGCAGGGTGACGCAGCCGACGTTCTCCATCGCGCCGCCGTTGTACTCCGGCACGAACACCTGGTCGTACTTGCCGAACGGGTACGGCTGCGCGAAGTGCCGCTCGAAGACGCCGAAGCCTGACTGCGTGATCGCGAAGATCCGGTCGGCGTCCAGGTGCTCGGCCAGCGAGCGCCGACAGTAGAGCGCGGCGGGGACGTCCCCGCTCGGTGTCTGCAGCGTGTGGTCCACCCGGTGGTAGTCGCCGGCGACCAGGGCGGTCAGGTAGGTCGAGATCGGCTTGGTCCGGGCGAACTCGAAGCGGGCGTTGCCGTCGCCCAGCGGCTCGACCGTGAGCTGGGCGCCGTTGCTGACCACCGTCCAGTCCTCGGGCGCGATCGCGCTGATCGCGTACTCGGCCTTCAGGTCGGGCTGCTCGAAGTTCGCGAACATCCGGCGGGCGTCGGCCGGCTCGAACTGGGTGTACAGGTAGGTGGCCTTGTCCGCCGGGTCGACGAAGCGGTGCAGGCCCTCACCGGTCCGGCTGTAGCGGCAGTGCGCCAGCACCCGGACCGTGTGCGGTCCCGCGGTCAGCGTGAGCGGCAGCCGGGAGTCGGCGAACGAGCCCGGGTCGAGATCCACCCCGTCGAGACTGGCCGACTCGACGTGATCGGCGATCAGGTCGACGTGCAGCTCGCCGTCCGCGGTGGCGTCGAAGGTGATCGTGGTGTCACTCCGGAACAACCGCTCGGGGTCCTCGACGCCGCGGCCGCTCAGGTCGATCTCGATCTGGTAGCGGTGGGTGCGAACCAGCTCGGCCCGTGCCCTGGTCTCGGCCCGGGTCAAGTTGTCGGGAAACATGAAGGGGATCCTGCCACGCCCACGGACCGGCAGAGCGGCAGAGGGGTGCTCTGCCAGTGCATAGGCTGGGTAAGTGACTTTCGACAACACGATGACCAACACGAGCGACACCGTCGACTTCTGGTTCGACCCCGCCTGCCCCTGGGCCTGGCTCACCTCCCGCTGGATGTTGGAGGTGGAGAAGGTCCGGCCGGTGACCACCGTCTTCCACGTGATGAGTCTCTCGGTGCTCAACGAGGGTCGCGACAACCTGAGCGCCGACTACAAGGCGGGGTTGGCCAGGAACTGGGCCGCGGTCCGGGTCGCGCTGGCCGTCGAAGAGGAGTACGGGTCGGACAAGCTGCGCGAGTTCTACACCGCGATCGGCTTGCGCTTCCATCCCGGCAAGCAGGAGCGCACCCGGGCGACCATCGAGGCCGCCCTGTCGGATGTCGGCGTGCCGGTGACCCTGGCCGACCGGGGCGACACCGATGCGAACGACGACGCGCTCCGGAAGTCCCACCACGCCGGCATGGACCCGGTCGGGATGGAGGTCGGCACCCCGGTGATCCACGTGGGCGGAGTCGCCTTCTTCGGACCCGTGATCACCCCGCGGCCGAAGGGCGAGGCGGCCGGGCGACTGTTCGACTCGGTGGTCACCCTGGCCGGGTTCGAGGGCTTCTACGAGCTGAAGCGGACCCGGACGCAGGGACCGATCTTCGACTGAGCCGGGCCCGAACGGCAGAATCACGCGGCCATTCGGCACGACCCGCCCGACCCAGGCTCGGCCCTCGGAACGCGAGCGCGATTCTGCCGTCGGTCAGGCCGGCTCGGCTCCGCGCGTGACGCTGGCGGTCAGGAACCCGGCCCAGGTCGACGGCTCCATCAGGTCGGCACCGACCGTGAGCTCGGCGAGCACGGACTCGGTCGCGGCACGGGTGACGGAGTCCCAGCGACCGGTGACCTCGACGGGCGCGTCCCACAGGTGCGTGAGGATGCCTTGGACCGCCTGCACCTGAGCCGGTGACCGGCTGCTGAAGCTCGACGGTCCCGCACCCGATCGTCCGTTGTCCAGGTGGATGTGGTTGTGGTGCTGGGCGTTGTAGAGGTAGGTCAGCACGTACGCGAAGTGGCGGTGCGCCGAGGCCGCCACGGCCCAGTAGGCGCGCCGGGCCTCCGTGAGCTCTCGGCCCGACGTGTGGCGCCACAGGTCGTACCGGCAGGAGACGTCTCGCTCGTCGGCCATCCGCAGCCGGGCCAGGTCGAAGGCGCGGCCGGCGTTGTGCCAGGACGAGCAGCTCGATCCGCCGTTCGTCCAGCTGCCATAGGTCCGCACCTGCTGCAGCTTCCAGCCGGTCAGCTCGCGCAGCTCGGTCAGCCAGGCGTCGAGCTGGCCGGCGAACGCCTTGTCGATCGCGAACTCGCTGCGTCGGCGGTCCACCTCGTACACCAACGGCAGCCCGGCCAGTCGGCCGTACCTCGGGAGGGAGGCACGGGACACGCAGGTCGGCCGCTCGGCGGCCACGCCCGGCAGGTCGGGCAGCGTCGAGCCGTCCGATCCGCAGCCGGCGAGGCCACCGGCCGCGGCGCTCAGACCCAGACCCAGGCCCAGTAGTCCGCGCCGGGAGAGCAGCCGGGGCGCCGTCCAGGCGACCTCGGCATCGTCAAGACCTGACACCTCACCACAGTAGGTGGGCTGAGATAGTGCTCCCATGCGCGTACACATCGGCAGCGACCACGCGGGCTTCGAGCTCAAGCAGCACCTGATCGGCGAGCTGACCGCGAAGGGGTACGAGGTCGTCGACCACGGGGCAGCGAGCTATGACGCCCAGGACGACTACCCCGTCTACTGCCTGCCGGCCGCCGAAGCCGTGGTCGCGGACCCCGGCTCGCTGGGCGTCGTCATCGGCGGCTCGGGCAACGGTGAGGCGATCGCCGCCAACAAGGTCGACGGTGTCCGCTGCGCGCTCGCCTGGAGCGAGCAGACCGCGACGCTGGGCCGGCAGCACAACAACGCGAACGTGGTCTCGGTGGGCGGCCGGATGCACACCGAGGAAGAGGCGACCCACTTCGTGGAGCTGTTCCTGGAGACGCCGTTCAGCGAGGATCCCCGGCATCAGCGCCGGATCGACCTGCTCACCGCCTACGAAGAGGCACGCTGACGCGTTCTCGGTGCTCGCTCCGCTCGCACGCGGATCGCGCACACGTCAACGTCGTCCGTCGACTCTCGCCAGCAGCTTCTCGAGCACCTCGAGGGCCATCTTCTCGTCCTCGTCGTCGGGTCGCGACACATCGCGCGACCGCATCGCGCGGTCCAGGGTGAGGAGCCCGGAGACTCCGTCGCGACCGAAGTCGCGGGGCCAGAGCTCACGTGCCTCGGCACTGCGAGCAGGAGCACCTGTCATAGTGATCAGCCTATGGCCTCCGACCCGCTGAACTGGTGACATGCCCGAAGGTCACACGCTGCACCGCCTCGCCGGTGAGCTGAATCACAGCTTTGCCGGTCGTCTGGTCCGGGTCAGCAGCCCGCAGGGCCGCTTCGTGGCCTCCGCCGCCGAGCTCGACGAGACGATGATGATCACTGCCTCGGCGCACGGGAAGCAGCTGTTCTGTGATTTCGACAAGGACCGCATCCTGCACATCCACCTGGGCCTGATCGGGTCGCTGGACGTCGGTCCACCGACTCCCGTCCGAGGCGAGGTCCGTGTCCGGGTCGCCACCGAGTCCGCCGTCGCCGATCTGCGCGGGCCCCAGCTGTGCGTGCTGCGAACCCCGGCGGAGGTGGCCGCCGTGGTGGCGACGCTGGGCCCCGACCCGCTCCGGCCCGATGCCGATCCCGAGCTGGCCTGGACGCGCCTGCACCGGTCGGGTCGGCCGATCGCGGCCCTGCTGATGGACCAGTCAGTGCTCTCCGGCGTCGGCAACGTCTACCGTGCCGAGGTGCTGTACCGCAATCGGATCGACCCCCACCGCCCCGGCAAGGAGCTGACCCGCCGCAGCTGGCGCGCGATCTGGGCCGACCTGGTGATGTTGATGCCGCTCGGGGTGCGCGACGGCCGGATCGACACGGTCCGCGACGAGCACACCCCCGAGGCGATGGGCCGCCCGCCCCGGGTCGACGACCACGGGGGAGAGGTGTACGTCTACCGCCGCAACGGTCAGCAGTGCTTCGTCTGCGGCAGCCGGATCCGTACGGAGGTGCTGGCCGGTCGCAACCTGTTCTGGTGCGGCCGTTGCCAGCGACGCGGATGAAGATCGACGCCGGACGGCTGGTCGTCGAGGTCGACGCGGCGGGTCGGCTCACCTCGGTGGCCGCACGCCGTCGGCCCGACCGCGCCTATCTGGTCGAGGTGGATCTCGGCACCTGCCGGCGGGACGGCGCCGAGCTCAGCTGGGCCGACCGCGAGGTGACGATCGACACCGACGAGATCGGCCTGCAGCTGCGCAGCATCGACCTGGAGATCACGCTGCGGCACAGTTTCAGCACAGGATGGACGACCAGACTGCTGATCGTGAACACCGGCTCCGCTGACGTCCTGCTGGACCGGGTCCCGCTGATCGCCCGACCGGCCGCCGGCCACCGGGTGAGCGCCCTGGCCGCCGGGTCGCGGCTCTGCTGGGCGGTCCAGCCGGCCGACGGCGAAGGACCGGTCCTGGCCGCCCGGCTGGCCACCGGTGCGGTCGACCGGGTCACCCACGAGGCACTCGAGCTCGGCCCGCTGCGTCTCGCCGCCGGCCGGCGGTACGTCGCCCAGCTCCGCTGGGAGCTGTTCGCCACTCCGCGGTCGGTCGTGATCGGACCCGGTCGCGACGTCCTGATCGAGCGAACCACGTACGAGGTGGGAGAGCCGGCGCTGCTCCCCGCCGACCCCGATGCCGCGTTGGTGACCCCGCCGGGGGTCGGGGTGGACTCGGTCGAGGACGTCGAGCACGCGGGCCGCGAGGTCTTCGCCGACGAGCCCGGGCGGCACCGGGTCGAGCTGCGATCGGCCGACGGTGACGTCCGGCTCGACCTGAGCTGGGTCCGCCCGCTGGCGGAGCAGCTCGCGCTCTGGGCGGCGAACGTGTTGGCCGGTCCGCGGACTCCGGCGGGGATCGTCGCCGTGGAGTCGCTGGCCGACGCCCTCGTGCTGCAGGCCGCAGTCGGTGCCGGCGACGTGGACGACGTCGAGCAGGCCGGTGACGCGCTCGATCGGTTGACGGCCCGCCTGGTCGACGAGGCGTCCAGTGAGCGCGCGCCGACGAGCCCGAACCCGTTCTCGGTGCTGTACCTCCTCGGTGAGCACGGTCGCACCGGTGACGACGACGTGCTGGCCGCCGCCCTGGACCGAGAAGGCCTGTTGCTGGCCGATGACGGTCCACCGCCCCCTGGTCTCGGGCTGGCCGTGCTGCGGTCAGTGCTGGCCGTCGGCAGCACCGGAGGTCGGGACCGGGCGGCTGCACTCCTGCACCGGGCCGTGCAGCGCGTCCAGAGGCTCCCCGCGGCGAGCGACGTGGCCGCCCAGGCGGCGCAGCTGGAGCTGCTGCTCGCCGTCCGGCCGCTGCTGTCGGACGACCACCCGGCTCAGCGACGCGTGCCCGCCCTGGTCCGCGTGCTGGGTGCCGCCCTCGGCGGCGGATTGCCGGGGCGGCTGCTCTCCCCGCCCCCGGTGATCCAGCGGGCCCACCTCGTCGCGGTGCTCCGGATGCTGCCCGAGCAGGGATCGGCCGAACCGGGACTGGTCGCCGTGACCCGATCCTGGGGCACGACGCCGAGCCTGCTGGCCCACCGGCAGACCCTCGAGCTGCTGGACCGGCTGACCGCGCCGGCGGCGGACGGTGCGCAATCGGTCGGGGGCCGGGACCGCGGTCGGATCGACGAGGCCGCCGCCTGGTTGGCGCTGGTGCCGCGCCATGGCTGACAACGTGCGGCAGGAGCGCCACGAGCGGTTGGGCGATCGGACGGTCAACGTGATCGTCGAACCGGGCAGCGGCCCGCCGGTGCTCCTGCTCAGCGGGTGCGGGATGCCCTCGTACGCGTGGGATCCCGTCGCCCGGCTGCTGGTGGGCCACCAGCTGGTACGGCTGGACCGGCCAGGCCTCGGTGGCACCCCGTGGCCGGATCAGCTGCCGACGCTGGCGGACGAGACGGCCACCGTCATCGGGCTGGCCGAGAGGCATCCCGGTGGCGTCCTCGTCGCGCACTCGATGGCCTCGTTCCACGCCGAGGCGACGATCAGGCGCCGCCCCGATCTGGTGTCCGGGCTGGTGCTGGTCGACGGGAGCATCGAGACGACGCCACGTCGACCCGTCGGCGAGGGCGCCTGGCTGGCGGCGGCCCGGGGTGCCGAGTGGCTGGCCGGGATCCCGCCGCTGGCGGCCCTCGGCCCGCTCGCGGATCGGGTCACCATCACCGCTCAGAGCCGGCGACGGCTGCTGGACCCGATGGACAGACGGTCGTTCACCACCTATGCGCGGGCCGACGCGGTGGCCAGCGTGATCGCGGAGTCCGCGGCCTACCGCCGGCAGGCGCTGGACCTGGCGCGGGTGCGGGTGGCCACCCGTTGGCCCTCGGATCTTCCCGTCGAGGTGATCACAGCCCGCCGCAGCGGCGGGGACAAGTGGGTCGCCACTCAGCGTGAGCTGGTGAACCTGCTCGGCGGCCGACAGACGGTGCTGCCCGAGTCGCGGCACATGGTGATGATGGACGAACCACAGGCGATCGCCGACGCGGTGTGGCGGGTGCTGGCCGCGATCGGCCGCACTCGCTGACCTCGAGCGCTCGGAAGCTCAGGCGCTGCGGCGCCGGCCGTGCCACTGGACGGTGCCGGCTCCGGTCGGCGTCCCGCGGTTGGCGATCCGCGGGGCCACGGCGCGTCCGACCACGTACTTGATGATCGGTCGCATGGTCGAACCGTCGAAGGACTCGATCTTGGCGATCTCGGTGGCCGCGTCGTCGCACTCGGTCAGCACCACCCGGTCGAGGTCGGTGTGCTGGACCACCCGGAGAAAGCGCCGCTCGCGGATGAACACCACGCGCATGAACATCCGGACGGCGCGGATCAACAGGTCGGAGTCCTCACCGGACCATCCCTTGAACCGGGCGCTCTCGTCGTAGCCGCCGAGCAGGGCGAAGTTGGCCCTGGACATGGCGATCCGGCCCATCGAGCCCTTGTGCACGCCGAGGTTGAGACGGCTGTCCAGGCGGTTGGTGGCCACGATCGCGTTCGGACGGCGGCGGAAGACGGCCCGCAGGTAGTGCACGAAGCCGAAGCCCACGAAGTTGTCGGCGTCCACGTTGCAGACGTAGTCACCGGTGGCCAGGGCGTGCGCCATGTTCTTCGCGTGGCTGTGCCGGAAGCTGGTGTGGCCCTCGGAGCGGGCGAACTTCAGGATCCCGGCCTCGAGATAAGGCCGCAGTCCGGGATCGGTGGTGATCCACTCGGCGAGGTCGTCGGGGCTGCTGTAGTCCAGCACCACGAACTCGACGGCCTCCGGCCGGGCCCAGTCGACACTGTCGGCCAGGTTGCGCGGCAGCGTCTGCTTCAGATGATGCGCGCGGCCCATGCAGGTCGTGCACAAGGAGATCTTCATCGTGGACGTCCGGCTGGCCTTCGCTGTTCGGGGGACTTCGGCGACCCGGGTCGGGTCGATCCTGAGCCTCATGGTACTGGGCAGAGCACCCGGGATCCGGTGCGCGACGCGCTCGATGACCTCCGGGACGGGTCTCGGGCGGTCAGTCCTCCGGACCGCGCAACCGCCGCCGGGTGCTGACCAGGGTGAACTCCGGGTGCCCACCCACCTGACGTTCGATGGTGTCGAGCACCTCGGTCAGGTGCGCCGGATCGCCGGCGACCACCGCGACCGCGACGCCGGCGCGACGGTGCAGATCCTGGTACGACACCTCGGCCGCGCTGACGGCGTACGCCCGCTTCAGCTCCGCGATCAGCGGTCGCACCACGGAGCGCTTCTGCTTGAGGGAGAAGACGTCTCCGAGCAGCAGGTCGAACTCGAGTACGCCCACCCACGCCGACATGCTCGCCACGGTAGGGGATGACCAGTCCGAGAAAGGGATTGGGCAGACTGGGCGCTCATCGACCGAGGAGACGAGTGAGTTCCCGCCCCCACGACCCGCCTGCCCACGCCCCCCGCGTCCTGGCCCTGCTGCAGGCCGGCGGCGCCGGCAGCCGGATGGATGTGCTCACCCGGGAGACTCCGAAGCCTGCGCTGCCGTTCGCCGGCGCCTTCCGGCTGATCGACGTCCCGCTGTCCAACCTGCGCAACTCGGGCATCAACGACGTGTGGGTCTCGGTGCAGTACCTCGGCCAGGTGCTCACCGACGTGATGGCCAACGGCAAGCCCTGGGATCTGGATCGCCATCGCGGTGGCTTTCGGGTGATCATGCCCGAGCAGGCCGGACCGCCGTCGGAGGAGGGCTTCGTCAGCGGCAACGCCGAAGAGCTGCTGAGCAACCGGGATGCCATCCGCCGGCACGGCGCCGACGCCGTGCTGGTGCTGAGCGCCGACCACGTCTACCGGTTGGACTACGCCCTGGTCGTGGCCGAGCATCTCCGCCGGGGGGCCGAGTGCACGGTGGTCACCACCGAGGTGCCGCTCACCGACGCCACCCACCATGCGGTGATGATCATCGACGACGACGACGGACGGATCCGTCGGGTCGAGGACAAACCCGAGGAGCCCGCCGCGGCGACGGTGGCCACCGAGGTCTTCGTGTACGACCCGGTGGCGCTGGTCGACGTGCTCGAGCAGCTGCACCGGTCCGCGTCGGCGGCAGCGTCCGCGAGCACGGACAACGAGCCGGAGGACGGCAGCACGCTGGGCGACTTCGGCCAGCACCTGCTGCCCGCCATGATCGACCGGGGCCGCACGTACGGATACCCGATGCCCGGCTACTGGCGTGACCTGGGTCGGCCCGAGTCCTACCTGGCGGCCCATCGCGAGCTGCTGGCCGGGCAGGTGTCCCTGTTCGCTCCGGACTGGCCGATCACCACCACCGTGGAGAAGCGGGCCCCTGCTCGACTGCACCGGGGGTGCTCGGTCGCCGACAGCATGATCGCGGACGGCTGCGAGATCTACGGCTCCGTCCGCAACAGCGTGCTCGGACCGGGGGTGGTCGTCGAGGCCGGGGGGCAGGTCCGGGACAGCGTGATCTTCGCGGACGTGATCGTCCGCAGCGCGGCCACCGTCGACTGGTCGATCGTCGACACCGGCACCGAGATCGGCACCGGCGCCAAGGTCGGCAACGGCAACCCTCAGGAGACCCTGGAGCCCGAGCTGCTGGCCCTGATCGGGGCCGACTGCCGGATCGGTCCCGGTGCCCAGGTGCCACGGGGCTCTCGGCTTGAACCGGGCACGATCGCCGACTCCGGTCGGAGCCAGTAGCACCGATGCCCGAGAATGCCGCCATGACAGGGTCACCTGCCCACCCACCCAGACCGCTGATCGGCATCACCACCTATCGGGAGCAGGCGCGGTTCGGCGCCTGGAACAGCTCCGCCGACCTGCTGCACGCGACGTACGCCCGCTCCGTCGAGGCCGCCGGTGGGGTGGCCGTGCTGCTGCCGCCCCAGAACGCCGGGGCCGTCGAGGTGGTGACCCGGCTGGACGCGCTGATCATCGCCGGCGGAGCCGATGTGGACCCGGCCCGCTACGGGGCCTCGCCACATCCGCGGACCCAGACCTGGCGTCCCGATCGCGACACCTGGGAGCTGGCGCTGCTGGGCGCGGCGGCCGAGGCCGGCCGCCCCGTCCTGGGGATCTGCCGCGGCATGCAGCTGATGGCCGTCCGGGCCGGCGGGGCCCTGGAGCAGCACCTGCCCGATGTCGTCGGTCACTCCGAGCACTCCCCGGCCCCGGGCGCGTTCGGTTGGACTCCGATCCGCACCACCCCCGACTCGCTGGTGCGGCGGCTGATCGGGGAGGAGTCCCAGGTCAACTGCGCCCACCACCAGGCGGTCGTCCGGCACCCGGGGTTCGAGGTGACCGCGCGCGCGGCGGACGGCACGATCGAGGCGATCGAGGACCCCGAGCGGCCGTTCTGGCTGGCGGTGCAGTGGCACCCCGAATACGGAGACGACTACGGGCTGTTCCGCGGGCTGGTCGCCGCCGCCACCGGCGGCGCCGGATCACCGCCGGCGCGGTAGGGGAGCGGCTCGGCCCGACGCAGCGCGAGATCGTCCTCGGCGAAGGTCCGTACCGGACCCGGCCCGGACTGCCAGGTCTCGAACCGTACGGTGACCCGGCCGAGCCCGGCTCCCCACACCCAGCCGCGGCCGTGTTCGCTGTGCTCCACGTCCACGCCGGGCGGCCAGCGGTGGCCGCGGCGTCCGGTGAGCTCGGCGACCCCGGCGTCGCCGATCCCGTCCTCCTCGGCCACGACGGCGGGGTCGGTCTCCTCGGTCGCGGGGCGATCGCCGACGTGGTCGGCCTGGCCGGCCTCGTCCAGCTCGAACAGCTGGTCCTGCAGCGCATCCGTCAGACCAGCGACTCCCACCCCGAGCAGCCGGATCCCGCCGGTCAGGTCGACCCCGTCCAACAACCCGCGGGCCAGGTTGACGATGGCGTCCGGGGAATCGATCGGGGAGCGGAGGGTGGTCGAGCGGGTGTGGGTGGAGAAGTCGTGGCGGCGGACCTTCAGCGTCACCGTGCGGGCGAACAGTCCCGCCGATCGCAGCCGAGCGGCGACCTGACGCGCGTCCCTGGCACAGATCGCGGTGAGGGAGTCCCGGTCGACCAGATCGGTCTCGAAGGTGTCCTCGACCGAGATCGACTTCGTCTCGCGTTCGGGTTCCACCGGCCGGTCGTCGCGGGCGTAGGCGAGCTCGGACAGGCCCTGGGCGTGCGCCTTGCCCAGGATCTGGCTCAGCTCGAGGGTCGACACGCGTTGCAGGTCGGCGACCGTCCGGACCCCGATCCGTTGCAGCTTCTCCAGCGTCACCGGCCCCACGCCCGGGATGACACCGACCCCCAGCGGCTCGATCAACGGCACCTCGGCGCCCGGGGCCACCACCACCAGCCCGTCGGGTTTGCCGAGCTCGGTGGCCAGCTTGGCGATGAACTTCGAGCTGCCGATGCCGACCGACGCCGTCAGACCGCCGGTGGCCGTGGCCACCGCGGCCTTGAGCTCGGCCACCAGCGTCCGCAGCCCGGCGTCGGTCAGCTCGATCGTCCGGCCGGCCTGGGCCAGGTCGACGAACGCCTCGTCCAGGGACAGCGGCTCCACCGCCGGCGACAGCGCCCGGAGGATGCCCATCACCTCACCGCTGGCGGTGCGATAGGCCTCGAACCGCGGCGTCAGGAATGCGGCGTGGGGTGCCCGCCGCCTGGCCTCGTGAGCCGGCATGGCCGAGCGGACGCCGAACCGGCGTGCCTCGTACGAGGCCGTGGCCACCACGCCACGCTGGCCCGTCCCGCCGACGACCACGGCTTTGCCGCGCAACGAGGGCTTGTCGCGCTGCTCGACCGCCGCGAAGAACGCGTCGAGATCGAGGTGCAGCACGGACGGCTCGGATCGCACCGGACCATTCTGACGGGTCGTTCGCTGCAGGGCCGCGCAGTTTACGGCGTAGCGGTTACCGGCTGGTATCTTCTGCTGCTCCGTTTCACGGCATCGTGGCCACCGGGTAACAATGGCTCGTTCGACAGACGAGAGGAACGACCTGATGGAAAGCTGGCCGGGTAAGCCCTACCCCCTGGGCTCGACCTTCGACGGGAGCGGAGTCAACTTCGCCCTGTTCTCCGAGGCGGCGCAACGGGTCGAGCTCTGCTTGCTCGACGACGACCTCAACGAGACCCGGATCGAGCTGAACGAGGTCGACGGCTACGTCTGGCACGCCTACCTGTCCGGCGTGCAGCCGGGTCAGCGCTACGGCTACCGGGTGCACGGACCGTACGACCCCACGCAGGGCCAGCGCTGCAACCCGGCGAAGCTGCTGCTGGATCCGTACGCGAAGGCCATCGACGGCATGATCGACGGCGACGAGTCGCTCTACTCCTACCGGTTCGGCGACCCGAACCAGTTCAACGAGGACGACTCCAAGGACCACACCATGCTGTCGGTGGTGGTGAACCCGTACTTCGACTGGGGTCATGATCGCCCACCGATGCACGAGTACCACGAGTCGGTGATCTACGAGATGCACGTCAAGGGTCTGTCGATGACCCACCCGGGGGTGCCTGACGACGTGCGCGGCACCTACGCCGCCATCGGCCACCCGGTGATCATCGATCACCTGAAGGACCTCGGGGTGACGGCTGTCGAGCTGCTGCCCGTGCACCAGTTCGTCAACGACCCGCACCTGGTGGAGAAGGGCCTGTCGAACTACTGGGGCTACAACACCATCGGCTTCCTGGCTCCGCACAACGGGTACGCCGGGTCGGGGACCCGTGGCCAGCAGGTCACCGAGTTCAAGGGCATGGTGAAGGCGCTGCACGACGCCGACATCGAAGTGATCTTGGACGTGGTCTACAACCACACCGCCGAAGGCAACCAGCTGGGTCCCACCATCGCCTTCCGCGGCATCGACAACGCGATGTACTACCGCCTGGTCGACGCCGACAGGTCGCACTACTACGACACCACCGGCACCGGCAACAGCCTGCTGATGCGCAGCCCGCACGTGCTGCAGCTGATCATGGACTCGCTGCGCTACTGGGTGCAGGAGATGCACGTCGACGGGTTCCGGTTCGACCTGGCCGCCACCCTGGCCCGGCAGTTCCACGAGGTAGACAAGCTGTCGGCGTTCTTCGACATCATCCAGCAGGACCCGGTGATCTCCCAGGTGAAGCTGATCGCCGAGCCGTGGGACCTCGGGGACGGGGGCTACCAGGTCGGCAACTTCCCGCCCCTGTGGACGGAGTGGAACGGCAAGTACCGCGACACCGTCCGCGACTTCTGGCGCGGCGAGCCGAGGAGTCTCGGCGAGTTCGCCTCCAGGCTGACGGGGTCGTCGGACCTGTACAACCACTCCGACCGCCGGCCCACCGCTTCGATCAACTTCGTCATCGCCCACGATGGCTTCACCCTGCGCGATCTCGTGTCCTACAACGAGAAGCACAACCAGGCCAACGGCGAGAACGACAACGACGGAGAGAGCCACAACCGCTCCTGGAACTGCGGAGTCGAGGGTCCGACCGACGACCCCAAGATCAACGCCATGCGGCTGCGGCAGCAGCGCAACGTCATCACCACGCTGATGCTCAGCCAGGGGGTGCCGATGCTGGCCCACGGTGACGAGCTCGGCCGCACCCAGGGCGGCAACAACAACGTGTACGCCCAGGACAACGAGATCTCGTGGGTGGACTGGGACCTCGACGCCGACCAGAAGGACCTGCTGAGCTACACGGCCGGCGTGATCGCGTTGCGCCGCAAGCACGCGGTGTTCCGGCGCCGGCGGTTCTTCGCCGGGGACGCCCGCCACGGAGGCAAGAGCGAGCTCGGTGACATCGAGTGGTTCCGGCCGGACGGGCACGAGATGGACGACGGCGACTGGAACTCCGGTTTCGCCCGCAGCCTGATGGTGTTCTTGAACGGCGACGCCATCCCCGAGCTCGACTCGATGGGTCGCAGCATCGGCGACGACCACTTCCTGCTGCTGTTCAACGCCTGGATGGAGCCGATCAGCTTCACCCTTCCCGGCAAGGCGTTCGGCAGCAACTGGGCGGTCCGGCTCGACACCCACACCGGCGCGGTTGACCCGGCCGACGCCAAGCCCTGGCGAGCGCGGACCAAGCACTCCATCCAGCCGCACTCGATGGTGGTGCTCTCGACCTCGGTGGTGCCCGACGAGGAGCGGCGGGCGTCGCGGACGCGGGCGGACAAGGCGGCCCCGACCATCGCCCGCACGTCCCAGCGGCAGTGACGAAGGTGGTTTCGATGGTGCGGCCCAACATCGTGTACCTGCACACCCACGACACCGGGCGGTTCGTGCAGCCGTACGGTGCGCCGGTCGCGACGCCCCGCCTGCAGCAGTTCGCGGAGGAGGGCGTGCTGTTCACGCAGGCGTTCTCGGCGGCGCCCACCTGCTCGCCGAGCCGGGCGGCGCTGCTCACCGGGCAGGCGCCGCACAGTGCCGGCATGCTGGGCCTGGCGCACAAGGGTTTCGGGTTGACGGATCCGCGACAGCACCTTGCGCACACCCTGGCCGGTGCGGGCTACCACACGGCGATGGTGGGACAGCAGCACGTCACGGATCCGCTGGACCCCGCCCAGCTGGGCTATGCCGAGCTGCTGCCCAGCACCGGACCGCGAGCCGCCGAGCTGCTGCCCGGCGTGCTGGACTTCGTGGGTCGCGGGCACGACCGGCCGTTCTTCTTGTCGGTGGGTCTGTTCGAGACCCACACCATGGCCGACGGCGGCGGCACCTTCGGCTATCCCGGCTCCGACGACCGCTACGTCGCCCCACCGTCCGGACTTCCGTCGACGACGCAGACGCGCACCGACATCGCGAGCTTCCGGGCCGCGGCGCTGGTGGCCGACGACGCCTACGGGCAGATCCTGGACGCGATCGATGCCGCCGGTCTCCGCGACTCGACCCTGGTGGTGATCACCACCGACCACGGCGTGGCCCTGCCCGGCATGAAGGGCACGCTGACCGATGCCGGCACCGGGGTGCTGTTGATCATGCGTGGTCCCGGCGGCTTCGAGGGTGGCCGGCTGTGCGAGTCGCTGGTCTCGCACATCGACCTGTTCCCGACCTTCTGCGAGCTGCTGGGGATCGACCGGCCGCCGTGGCTGCAGGGTCAATCGCTGCTTCCGGCCGTGCGGGACGGGGTGGAGGTGAACGAGGTCGTGTTCACCGAGTCGACCTACCACGTGAGCTACCAGCCCCAACGCGGCGTGCGGAACCGAAGGTGGTCCTACCTGCGCGACTTCTCCGACTGGCGGTCGCCCCGGCTCGCCAACGTCGACGACTCCGCCAGCAAGGATCTGTGGGTCGCCGCCGGCTGGGCGAGCACGGTGCTGCCGGCCGAGCGGCTGCACGACCTGGTGCTGGATCCGTTGGAGCGGGTGAACCTGGTCGACGACCCCGCGCAGGCGGAGGCGCTCGTCGACCTGAGGAGCCGGCTGGCGGAGTGGATGCGGCGAACCGATGACCCGCTGCTGGCCGGCCCGGTGCCGCACCCGCCGGGTCACCCACCACTGCCCGACGACGCTCTGTCGCCGGGCTGATCCGCGCGCAAACTCCTCTGCCGGGACCCTTGACAGATGAACGTTCACATTGTTGACTGCGTAGTCAACAGGTTCTGACTACGCAGTCAACGTCGACGGGAGACACCGCATGGTCGCGGCGCGTTCCACCACTCGGGGGGTGGTCATGGTCGACGTGGCCAAGCGCGCCGGCGTGTCCCAGAAGACCGTTTCCCGGGTCGTCAACAACGCCCCGTACGTCCGTCCGGACGTCCGCGACAAGGTCAACGCCGCGATCGAGGAGCTGGGCTACCGGCCGAACGTGGCTGCCCGGGCGTTGGCCAGGCAGCGGACCCACACCATCGGGATGCTCGTCGTCGGTGCGTCGTTGAGCGGCCCGGCCCGCCGGCTGTTCAGCGTCGATCAAGCTGCCCGCAGGCACGGGTACACCATTGCGCTGGCCACCGTCCCCGATCTCCGGCCCGACTCCGTCGCCGAGGGAGTGGAGAGCCTGCTGAGCCGCGGGATCGAGGGGCTGGTCATCGAGATTCCCAATCACCTGGCGACATTCGACGTCACGACGCTCGCCGATCTCCCGGTCATCACCAGCGCGGGCCGGATCGCCGGTCTCTCCCGACAGACGGTGGTGGATGTGGACCAGGTGTCCTCCGCTCGGGCGGCCACGGCGTACTTGCTGGGGCTGGGTCATCGGACGGTCTTCCACATCGCGGGACCCCGTGAATGGGACGCGGCGGAGAAGCGCCAGCAGGGCTGGCGCAGCGCTCTGCAGGAAGCAGGGGCCCGCGTACCCCCGGTGCTGTTCGGGGACTGGAGTGCTCGTAGCGGCTACCGGCTGGGCCGCCAGCTGGCAGCCCGGCCCGAGGTGACCGCGATCTTCGTGGCCAACGACCACATGGCGATGGGTGCGCTGCGGGCGATGGCTGAGGCCGGCCGCCGGATACCGGATGACGTGTCGGTGTTCGGTTACGACGACGTTCCCGAGGCGGAGTTCCAGATGGTGCCGCTCAGCACCATCGCGATCGACGCCGAGGAGGCGGCCGAGCGCATCCTCAGCGAGCTGGTCGCCATGATCGAGGGCGCCGACCCGGCGGACGAGCCCATCGAGTTGTCCTGCCGACTGGTACTCCGCTCCTCGACCGGCCGACCGGTGACCGGTGGGCCGCCGCCCCCGCCGACCACATCCTGACCCCCATCCGAGCCCACCGCCCTCCCATCACAACCATCTCCCCCAACAAGGAAGGACAGCGATGTCTTCTCAGTTCGATCGACGCAAGTTCCTCATCGGTACGGCCGGAGCGGCCACGAGTGCCTGGCTTCTGGCCGCGTGCAGCAGCGGTGACTCCGGCACGGGCGGCACCCCACAGGCCTCGGCCTCCGCGATCCCGCAGGCCGACATCGACAAGGCCCTGGACACCGAAACCACCTTGACCTTCTGGACCTGGGTGCCCGACATCAAGAACCAGGTCGACCTCTTCATGAAGGCGTACCCGAAGATCAAGGTCAACATCGTCAACGTCGGCCAGGGGGCTCCGCACTACCAGAAGCTCCGCACGGCGATCCAGGCCGGACAAGGCGGGCCGGACGTCGCCCAGATGGAGTTCCAGTTCATCCCGTCGTTCACGTTGGGTGACGGCTCGCTGCTCGACCTGACGCCGTACGCCCCGGCCGACATCGCCTCCCAGTTCCCCGAGTGGGTGTGGGGCCAGGTCAACGCCAACAACGGCTTCTGGGGCGTCCCGCAGGACACCGGCCCGATGGGTCTGCTCTACCGCGACGACCTGCTCTCCGATGCCGGTGTCGCGCCGCCCAAGACCTGGGACGACTTCGCCGCCGCCGCCGACACGTACCGGACCAAGAACCCCAAGAGCTACCTGGTGAACGTGGCCCCCAGCCAGGCCGGTCAGATCATCGCCTACATGTGGCAGCTCGGTGCTCGCCCCTTCAAGTTCGACGGTCAGCAGTCGGTGACCGTCGACCTGGCCAGCGACCAGGGCAAGCAGGTGGCGAAGTACTGGGGCGACCTGGTCACTTCCGGGGCCGCCTCGGTCGACACCGACTTCACCGACCAGTGGTACCAGGGACTGGCCAGCGGCAAGTACGCCTCCTGGCCCGCTGCCGCGTGGGGGCCGGTCTTCCTGCAGGGCACGGCCGGCAAGACCTCCGGGAAGTGGCGGGCGTCGGAGCTGCCCCAGTGGGGTAGCGACGCGCCGGTCTCGGCCAACTGGGGTGGTTCGACGGACTCGGTCCTGAAGTCGAGCAAGAACCCGATCGCCGCCTCGCAGCTGGCCCTGTGGATCAACACCAACAAGGAGTCCACGCTGAAGTTCGCCACCGAGCAGTTCCTGTTCCCGGCCACGAACCAGATCCTGGAGGACCCGACGTTCACCGGTCAGGAGTCGAAGTTCTACGGCGGTCAGAAGGTCAACGAGCTGTTCGCCGGGATCTCGAAGACCGTCAGCACCGACTTCGGCTGGCTGCCGTTCATGGACTACGTGTACACGCAGTTCAACGAGACGATGGGCAAGGCGTTCGCGGACAAGACCGATGCCGTTGCCGGCCTGCAGAAGTGGCAGGACAACTGCGCCAAGTACGCCAAGGACCAGGGCTTCACCGTCGCCTGATCCTGCTGCTCCCGTGCCCGCCCTCGTGCGGTGGGCACGGATCCGGCAACACCCGAGAAAGGTCTGCCATGTCCACCACCGCCACCGGCGGGGAAACCGTGTCGGCAGCCGCGGCAGCAGCTGCCCGGCCACCGCGACGCAGAGCCACCACCGCCCAGCGGCGCCAGTGGGGTGCCGCCTACGCCCTCACCATCCCGTTCTTCGTGATCTTCATCGCGATGGTCATCATCCCGCTGGCCTACGCCGGCTACCTGTCCCTGTTCAAGAAGCGGCTGATCGGTGGGGTGACGTTCGCGGGCTTCGAGAACTACGGGCGCGCCCTCACCGACCCCAGCTTCTTGTCCGGGGTCGGGCGGATGGTGCTCTTCCTGGTCGTCCAGGTGCCCATCATGTTGATCCTGGCCCTGTTCATCGCCCTGGCGCTGGACAGCGGGCTGATGAAGCTGACCAAGTTCACCCGGATGGCGGTCTACATGCCGTACGCCGTTCCCGGCGTGATCGCTGCGCTGATGTGGGGCTACCTGTACGGACCGGACTTCGGTCCCTTCGCCCAGGTCGCCGGCTGGTTCGGGGCGCCACCGCCGGCCTTCCTCTCCGAACGAGGAATGTTCTTCTCGATCGTGAACATCGTGAACTGGGAGTTCATCGGCTACAACATGATCATCATGTACGCCGGATTGCGCTCCATCGCGCCTGAGCTCTACGAGGCCGCGCGGGTCGACGGAGCCAGTGAGGCACGGATCGCGTTGTCCATCAAGATCCCCTCGATCCGTCCAGCGATCGTGCTCACCATCATCTTCTCCATCATCGGGAGCTTCCAGCTGTTCAACGAGCCACGGCTGATGGGCTTCCTGGCACCGACGGTGATCGGGACCGACTGGTCGCCGAACCTCTATGCGTACAGCATCGCCTTCGTCAACCAGGACACCAACTACGCCGCCGCCCTCTCCTTCCTGCTCGGCTTCGTGATCGCGGTGCTGTCCTACATCTTCCAGCTGAGCGTCAACCGAAAGGAGCGCAGGTCTCGTGGTTGACACTGTGACGACGACCCAGGTGAGCGACGAAGAACCTCGCTGGCGCAAGCCGGCCAAGCAGCGCACCAGCTGGTTGCTGACCATCATCTGCCTGTTGCTGGCCGCCTACTTCCTCCTCCCGCTGTTCTGGCTGGTGGTGGCCTCGACCAAGTCCAACGACGACCTGTTCAGCAGCTTCGGTCTCTGGTTCGCCGAGTTCAACCTGGTCGACAACCTGAAGAACCTGTTCACCGCCCAGGACGGCATCTACCTGCGGTGGATGGCGAACTCCTTCATCTACGCGATCATCAGCGGTGTCGGAGCGGCCTTCCTCGCGACGGCAGCGGGCTACGCCTTCGCGAAGTACAAGTTCCCGGGCAGCAGCGCGATGTTCTCGATCATCCTGGGGTCGATCATGGTGCCGACCACGGCGCTGGCCATCCCGACGTACCTGATCTTCGCCCGGGCCGGCCTGACCGACACCTACGCGTCGATCATCATCCCCTCCCTGGTGAGTCCCTTCGGGGTGTTCCTGATGCGGGTCTACGCCGCCGACGCCGTGGACAGCGCCCTGATCGAGTCCGGCCGGGTCGACGGCGTGGGGGAGCTGCGGATCTTCTTCAGCATCGCCTTCCGGCTCCTGATCCCCGGAACCATCACCGTCTTGCTGTTCTCGCTGGTGGCGACCTGGAACAACTACTTCCTGCCCCTGATCATGCTGAACTCAGCCGACAAGTTCCCCTTGACGGTCGGGCTCTCGCTCTGGCAACAGACCGCGGCCGCCGGATCGGGGGCCCAGGCCATGTTCTCCACCGTGATCACCGGTGCACTCGTCTCGATCCTCCCGATGATCGCCGCCTTCTTGTTCCTCCAGCGCTACTGGCAGTCCGGTCTCGCCACCGGCGGCGTCAAGGCCTGATCCCCGAAAGGACTTCACTGATGGACACACCACGCACCCAGGTGCTGTTCGGCGCCGCCTACTACCACGAGTACCAACCGAGCCCGCGGCTGAAGACCGACCTGGATCTGATGGTCGACGCCGGCTTCTCCGTCATCCGGGTCGGTGAGTCCGTCTGGACCACCTGGGAGCCGGAAGAGGGACGCTTCGACCTGGACTGGCTGCAGCCGGTCCTCGATGGTGCGCACGAGCGGGGCATCAGGGCGATCCTCGGCACTCCCACCTACGCTGCGCCGCCCTGGCTGTCGCGGCGCTACCCCGAGATCGCCGCCGAGACGGCCACCGGCATCCGGATGCCGTGGGGTGGCCGGCAGGAGATCGACTACAGCCATCCAGCCTTCCGGTTCCACGCCGAGCGGGTCATCCGCAAGATCATCGCCCGGTACGCCGATCACCCCGCGGTGATCGGCTACCAGGTCGACAACGAGCCCGGCATGCTCGTGTTCCACAACCACGGGGTCTTCCAGCGCTTCGTCGACGAGCTCCGTCACACCTACGGCGACGTGGAGACCCTGAACGAGGCGTGGGGACTGGTCTACTGGTCGCACCGGCTCAGCACCTGGGCCGATCTGTGGACCCCGGACGGCAACTTCCAGCCGCAGTACGACCTGGCCTGGCGCCGGTTCCAGGCCAAGCTGACCACCGAGTTCATCGGCTGGCAGGCCGGCATCGTCCGCGAGTACGCCCGACCGGACCAGTTCGTCACCACCTGCATCGCCTACGAGCGACCAGGAGTGGACGACGCCAACCTGACCCGGGCCTTGGACGTGACCGCCGGCAACCCGTACTACGCCATGCAGGACGCACTCGCGGTGCCTTACGCCGACAGCCCGCCACAGGGCTGGACGACCTCGGGTGCGTGGAGTCTGTTCGCCTCCGCGGACCGGATGTTCGCCTCCAAGCAGGCGCCGTTCCTGATCACCGAGACCAACGCCGGCGCCATCGGCGGACCGTCGGTGAACTTCCCCGCCTACGACGGCCAGTGGCGCCAGGCCGCCTGGGCGTTCGTCGCCCGGGGCGCGGAGATGATCGAGTACTGGCACTGGCACACCAACCACTTCGGCACCGAGACGTACTGGATCGGCATCCTTCCCCATGATCAGCAGCCTGGCCGGGTGTATGCCGAGCTGGCTCGGCTCGGTCGCGACTTCCAGCTGGCCGGGTCGGCGGTCGTCGGCCTGAAGCCGGACGCCCGGGTCGGTCTGCTCTACTCCGCCCGCGCCAAGTGGGGGCTCGCCTTCCAGTCCAGCTTTCCCTCGCCGACCGCCGCCGGCCCGTCCGACGTCGCGAACATGGACCGACGGTCGTACCACACGATCTTCGACGCCTTCTACCGCGGCACGTTCGAGGCCGGGGTCCCGGCTCGGCTGCTGCACGACGAGCACCTGCTCGACACCGACGGCGCCGTGCTGATCGATCCCGCTGAGCTGGCGGCGGAGCTGCCCGTGCTGATCGTGCCGGGCCTGCTGGTCGCCGACAACGCCTTGCTGGACTGGCTGCGGGCCTATGCGGCGGCCGGTGGCCATCTCGTGCTCGGCCCGCGGACCGCGTACGGGGACGAGGAAGGTCGGGCTCGGACCGAGATCAAGCCGGCGAGGCTCGCCGACGTCGCGGGGGTGCGCTACCAGGAGTTCTCGAACCTGAACGGTCAGCTGTCGCTGGTGGCGCAGTCCGACGGGTTCGCCCTATCGGCCGACGCCGCCGCGACCCGGTGGGTGGACGGGTTGATCGCCGATGGCGGCGAGGTGCTGGTGGGCTACGAGCACCCCCACTTCGGCACGTTCCCGGCGGTGGTCAGTCAGGAGCACGGCAAAGGTCGGATCACCACGGTCGGAACCGTCCCGGACCCCGCCTTCGGAGCCGACCTCGCGCGCTGGCTCGCACCCGATGCGCGCTGGGCCGGGCTGCCGGACCCGATCACCGTCCACTCCGCGACCAACCGGGACGGACGGCGGATCCACGTGCTGCACAACTGGAGCTGGGATTCCGTGCACGTCGTCCCGCCACACCCGCTGACCGACCTGCTGAGCGAGGAGTCGCTCGTCGTGGATCGTCTCGACCTCGGTCCCTGGGACGTCCGGGTGCTGGGGGAGCAGGCCTGAGCAGCGGGTGACGTCGGCGGCGAGGCACCAGTAGGGTCCGGACCATGTCCTCCTACCTCGCCGCTGACGACCGCTACGACGTCCAGCCCTATCGCCGCTGCGGACGCAGCGGGCTCCTGCTCCCGGCCGTGTCGCTGGGCTTCTGGCACAACTTCGGCGACGACAAGCCGATCGAGACCCAACGAGCGATCATGCGCCGGGCCTTCGACCTCGGCGTGAGCCACTTCGACCTGGCCAACAACTACGGGCCGCCGTACGGGTCCGCGGAGAGCAACGTCGGCCGGATCCTCGCGGAGGACTTCGCGGGCTACCGGGACGAGCTGGTGATCTCCACCAAGGCGGGCTGGGACATGTGGCCGGGGCCGTACGGCGACCTGGGATCCCGCAAGTACCTGACCGCCAGCCTGGACCAGTCGCTCCGGCGGCTGGGGGTGGACTACGTCGACATCTTCTACCACCACCGGCCGGACCCCGACACGCCGCTGGAGGAGACGATGGGGGCTCTGGACTCCATCGTCCGGGCCGGCAAGGCTCTCTACGTCGGTGTCTCCTCCTACTCCGGTGAGCACACCGCCCGTGCCGCCGCCATCCTGCGCGACCTCGGGACTCCACTGGTGATCCACCAGCCGTCGTACTCGATGTTCAACCGCTGGATCGAGACGGATCTGCTCGACGTCCTGGATGCCGAGGGCATCGGCTGCATCGCCTTCACCGCGCTGGCCCAGGGGTTGCTCACCGACCGGTACCTGGACGGGATCCCGGCCGACTCGCGCGCCGCCGCCGGCAAGTCGCTGTCCACCCAGATGATCAACGACGACAACCTCGCCCGGATCCGGGCGCTGAACGAGATCGCGCAGGAACGCGGCCAGACCCTGGCCCAGCTGGCCCTGGCCTGGGTGCTGCGGAGATCCACCATGACCTCGACCCTGATCGGCGCCAGCAGCGTCCGGCAGCTCGAGGACAACGTCGCGGCCGCGGCGAAGCTCGACTTCTCCGACGACGAGCTGGCCGCCATCGACGCGCACGCGGTCGATTCCGGGGTGGACCTGTGGGCCGAGGCACGCACGGCGACGGCGGAGTAGCCGGACCATGGCCGACACCGATGAGCACGGGCGCACCGATCCGCCGATCGTCGGAGACGAGGCGGCGACCCTGATCGCCTTCCTCGACTTCCACCGAGACACCTTGGCCTGGAAGACAGCGGGGCTGGACGCGGCGGGGCTGTCCGCCACCGTCGGCGCTTCGGACATGACGCTCGGCGGCATCCTCAAGCACCTGGCCCTGGTCGAGGACGACTGGTTCGGCTGCTCCCTGCTGGGTCGGGAACCCTCGGCCCCGTGGGCCGACGTCGACTGGAACGCCGACCGGGACTGGGAATGGCACAGTGCCGCCGCCGACAGCCCGCACGAGCTGCGCGCACTCTGGGCGGCGACGGTCGACCAGTCCCGACGCGACGTCGCCGAGGCGATGGCCACCGGGGGACTCGACCAGCTGGCCGCCCGTCCCTGGGCGGACGGACGGGCGCCGAGTCTGCGCTGGATCCTGGTCCACATGATCGAGGAGTACGCCCGCCACAACGGTCACGCCGACCTGCTCCGAGAGGTGGTCGACGGAGAGACCGGGGAGTGACCACTCGGCGAGCCTGCGATGCCAGTTGGCGAAGGTCCGGCCAACCCATACACTCGACGGGCATCTCGTCGCGGTCACCCGGCTCGGTCCGGACCGGGACAGCGGTGCGGGGCGTAGCGTAGTGGCTAGCGCGCCTGCTTTGGGAGCAGGAGACCGCAGGTTCGAGTCCTGTCGCCCCGACGTGAGCCACCGGTTCGATCGGGTACGTTCTGACCGGCGGTTTCTCTGCGGGTGTAGCTCAATGGTAGAGCCCCAGCCTTCCAAGCTGGTCATGCGAGTTCGATTCTCGTCACCCGCTCCAGGCTCGACCGGGCCGTTTCGGGCACCTTGTGGCAGTGAGCGATTTGGACCGGTTTCCGGCCGACCGTAGGATTGCCCGGGCTCACGTGCGAGTCCGTTCCCGAGCGTGCACGGTCCTCGTCGGACCGGTCCGCCTTCGATCCCATCTCAGGAGTATCTAGCGTGCCCAGCAGTGTCGACCGGCTGAGCCCCACCCGGGTCAAGCTCACCGTCGAGGTGTCGTTCGACGACCTCAAGCCCAGCCTGGACAAGGCCTACCGCGAGATCGCCAAGTCGGTGAACATCCCCGGCTTCCGCAAGGGCAAGGTCCCGCCGATGGTGATCGATCAGCGTTTCGGCCGTGGCGCCATCATCCAGGAGGCGCTGAACGAGGCGCTGCCGAGGTTCTACGGCGAGGCCGTGGCGGAGAACAGCCTCAATCCGCTGGCCCAGCCCGAGGTCGAGGTGACCAAGCTCGAGGACGGCGACATCATCGAGTTCACCGCCGAGGTCGACGTCCGTCCCGACTTCGAGCTCCCGGACTTCTCCACCCTGACCGCGACCGTCGACGCCATCGAGGTCACCGACGAGCAGATCGATGCCCAGCTGACCGGTCTGCGGCAGCGGTTCGGGGCCAAGTCCGTGGTCGAGCGGCCCGCCGCCTCCGGCGACCTGGTCACCATCGACCTGGTCGCCACCAAGGACGGCGAGGCGCTGCCCGATGCGACCGCCGAAGGTCTGGAGTACGAGATCGGCACCAGCGGCATGCTCGACGGGCTGGACGAGGCCGTGACCGGTCTGTCCGCCGGCGAGTCGGCCGAGTTCGTCTCGACGCTGGTCGGCGGCCCGCAGAAGGGCGAGGAGGCGGACATCCGCGTCACCGTCACCCAGGTGCAGGAGCAGGAGCTGCCCGAGCTCGACGACGAGTTCGCCCAGACGGCCTCGGAGTTCGACAGCCTGGACGAGCTGCGTGACGACGTCGCCGGCCGGCTCGCGAACACCGGCCGACTCGACCAGGCGGCCAAGGCCCGTGACGCGGTGCTGGAGAACCTGCTCGCCCAGCTCGAGATCGAGCTGCCGGAGAACGTGATCAGCTCCGAGGTCGAGGCCCGCAAGACCCAGATCCAGTCCCAGCTCGACAGCGCCAACATCGACCTCGACGCCTACCTGGCCGAGACCGGCGAGGCCGACGACGCCGACAGCTTCTGGGCCGGAGTGGAGAAGCGCTCCGCCGACGCCCTCAAGGCCCAGCTGGTGCTGGACAAGACCGCCGAGGAGACCGAGGTGTCGGTCGATCAGAACGACCTCACCCAGCACATCTTCCAGCGCGCCCAGCAGGAGGGCACGGCTCCGCAGCAGATCATCGCCCACATGCAGGAGCACCCCCACCACATCGACGAGTACATGCTGGAGATCCGTCGCGGCAAGGCACTGGCCACCATCGTCGAGGCCGCGACAGTGACCGACAGCAACGGCGACGTGGTCGAGCTGGCTCGCATCCAGCCCGACGGCAGCCTGGGTGATCCCGCCGGTGCGGTCGAGGCCACCGCGGACACCTCCGAGGACCTCGGGACCGAGTCCCCGGAGATCATCGAAGGCGACGTCGAGACCAGAGCCTGATCGCGTCGCACGACGAACCGCCGGCACGGGCCCGAGGGGACACCCCTCGGGCCCGTGCCTTTGGCGGTCTTGGGCAAATCCTGAGGGTTTCTGGATCTTCTCCCAAGGATCGCGCGAGGTTCGCTGGACAAGATGTACCTCGCGTCACGACGGCACGGGTTCGGTGATTCAGATCAGGGGAGGGTCGCCCGGACCTCGTCACAGCGCAGAGGCTCAACGAGATCGCAGTTCGGGGGAACGACGCTCGGGGACACAGAGCCACTGACCCGATGGTCAGGACTGGATTCACCGATCCAGCCCTGACCATCGTTCGGTTTCCGGGTCCGGCCCGTGTGCGCCGACAGCGAACACGGAGGCAAATCCCTCGGCGCACCGAGGGGTGCGGGGTAGGTTCGCTCCCGTGAACGAACACCATCCGAACGGGTCGCTGCCGGGTCTGAGCCCGCGCGCCGCCGGTCGACAGGGCGGCATCGGCCTCGACGACAACGTCTACCAGTCGCTGCTGCAGAACCGGATCATCTTCCTCGGTTCCGAGGTCCGCGACGAGAACGCCAACGCCATCTGCGCGCAGATGCTGTTGCTGAACGCCGAGGAACCGGAAAAGGACATCTACCTCTACATCAACTCTCCCGGCGGCTCGGTCGACTCCGGCATGGCGATCTACGACACCATGAACTGGATCTCCAACGACGTGGCGACGGTGGCCATGGGCCTGGCGGCCTCGATGGGGCAGTTCCTGCTCTGTGCCGGCACCAAGGGCAAGCGGTACGCGCTGCCGAACAGCCGGATCATGATGCACCAGCCGTCCGGTGGTCTGGGTGGCACCGCCAGCGACATCCGGATCCAGGCCGAGCAGTCGCTGCACATCAAGGCCACCATGCAGCGGCTGATCGCCGAGCACACCGGTCAGACGCTCGAGCAGATCGAGTCCGACTCCGACCGCGACCGCTGGTTCACCGCCGAGCAGGCCAAGGGCTACGGGCTCATCGACCACGTGTTCACGGCGGCGGCGCAGATCCGTTCCGACGAAGCGCCGAACCAGTAAAGGGATTCTGACCACATGAGCACCTTCGACGACCCGCGGTTCGCGCCGATGCTGCAGGACCGCCAGTTCGCCCCCACGATGGACTACTACATCCCCCAGTGGGAAGAGCGCACGTCGTACGGCATGCGCCGGATCGACCCGTACACGAAGCTGTTCGAGGACCGGATCATCTTCCTCGGGACCCCGATCAGCGACGAGATCGCCAACGCCGTGATGGCCCAGCTGCTGTGCCTGCAGCAGATGGACTCGGACCGGGACATCGAGATCTACATCAACTCCCCGGGTGGCTCCTTCACCGCGCTGACCGCGATCTACGACACGATGCGCTACATCAAGCCGGATGTCCGGACGGTCTGCCTCGGGCAGGCCGCCTCGGCGGCAGCGGTGATCCTGGCCGCCGGCACGAAGGGCAAGCGTCTCGCCCTGCCGAACAGCCGGATCCTGATCCACCAGCCGGCGACCGAGGGCGGCTACGGCCAGTCGTCCGACATCGAGATCCAGGCTCGGGAGATCCTCCGGATCCGGTCGCTGATGGAGGACATGCTGGCGACCGACACCGGCAAGAGCACCGAAGAGGTCAGCCGCGACATCGAGCGCGACAAGTACCTCACCGCCGAGCAGGCCAAGGAGTACGGGATCATCGACGGGGTCCTGACCTCCCTCAAGGCCGTCCCCGCCTGACCCACCCGCCCGACCGCCACCTCAGGTGGTCGGGCACTCGGCACTCCCGCCCACCTGGGTCCTCGCTGATGGGGGTGCCGGCCGTTATCGTGAGGGTTCGAGCAACGTAGCCGAACCGGAGGAAGAGGAGGCGGGGCGTGGCCCGAATCGGAGAGAGCGGCGATCTGCTCAAGTGCTCGTTCTGCGGGAAGAGCCAGAAGCAGGTCAAGAAGCTCATCGCCGGACCCGGCGTCTACATCTGCGACGAGTGCATCGATCTCTGCAACGAGATCATCGAGGAGGAGTTCTCCGAGGGCACCGAGGTCGGTCTGCTCGAGGACCTGCCCAAGCCGCAGCAGATCCGCCAGTTCCTGGACACCTACGTGATCGGCCAGACCGGCGCCAAGAAGGCCCTCGCCGTCGCCGTCTACAACCACTACAAGCGGGTGCAGGCCCAGGCCGCGAACCCGTCCCGGCGCTCCGAGGACGACGGCGTCGAACTCAGCAAGTCCAACATCTTGTTGATCGGGCCGACCGGCTGCGGCAAGACCTATCTCGCCCAGACGCTCGCCAAGATGCTGAACGTCCCGTTCGCCATCGCGGACGCGACAGCGCTGACCGAGGCCGGCTACGTCGGCGAGGACGTCGAGAACATCCTGCTCAAGCTGATCCAGGCCGCCGACTTCGACGTGAAGAAGGCCGAGACCGGGATCATCTACATCGACGAGGTCGACAAGATCGCTCGCAAGAGCGAGAACCCGTCGATCACCCGGGACGTGTCCGGTGAGGGTGTCCAGCAGGCGCTGCTGAAGATCCTCGAGGGCACCTCCGCGTCGGTGCCGCCGCAGGGTGGACGCAAGCACCCCCATCAGGACTTCATCCAGATCGACACCACCAACGTGCTGTTCATCGTCGGCGGTGCGTTCGCCGGGCTCGACCACATCATCTCGTCCCGGGTCGGCAAGCGCCCGCTCGGCTTCAACAACGACCTGGAGAGCCGCAAGGACCCCTCCGACGATCCGTTCCACGACGTCCGACCGGAGGATCTGGTCAAGTTCGGTCTGATCCCGGAGTTCATCGGCCGGCTGCCGATGATCGCCTCCGTCCGGCCGCTGGACCGGGACGCGCTGATCCGGATCCTGATCGAGCCGCGCAACGCACTCATCAAGCAGTTCAAGAAGCTGTTCGATCTCGACGGCGTCGATCTGGAGTTCAGCCCGGACGCCATCGAGGCGATCGCCGATCTCGCGCTGCTGCGGGGGACCGGTGCCCGCGGTCTGCGGGCGATCCTCGAAGAGGTGCTGCTCAACATCATGTACGACGTGCCCAGCCGCGACGACGTCGCTCAGGTGATCATCACGGCCGAGGTGGTGAAGGAGTCGGTGCTGCCGACCCTGGTGCCCCGGGACAAGTTCGCCAAGCGGGAGCGGCGCGAGAAGTCGGCCTGACCCGCTCGCCTTTGGTGGCTCGTCGACGGTGACGGTCCCGACCGAGCACCGAGAGGAGCCCTGCCGAGGTGGCGGAGACAGACCGACGGGATGAGAGCCCGTCGCCTGACGTCGGCGAGCCCCAGGCCACCGGCATCAGCACCGACACTCCCGGGTTCATGCCGCGGTTCCGTGAGCACGGTCAGACGGCGACCCAGCGGGTCAGTGGTGCCGTGTCGGCGGTCGCCGACAACGCCGTGTCCTCGGCCGCGGTGCTGGTCGCGGCCACGCTGCTGGCGATCATCTGGGTGAACTCCCCGATCGGGCCGACGTACGACGCGTTCTGGCATCTCGAGGCCGGGGTGCTGTTCGGACCGTACGAGCTGGTCCTGGACCTCAAGCACTGGGTCAACGACGGTCTGATGGCGTTGTTCTTCTTCGCTGTCGGTCTCGAGGTGAAGCGCGAGCTCACCATCGGCGAGCTGACCGACCGACGCCGGGCCGCGGTTCCTATCGTGGCCGCGATCGCCGGCCTGGCGATCCCCGCGGTCATCTTCCTGGCCGTCAACGCCGGTACGTCAGCCGCGCACGCGTGGGGAGTCGTGGTGTCCACCGACACCGCCTTCGTGCTGGCCCTGCTGGCTCTGGTCGGACCCAAGCCCGGCACCCGACTCCGGCTGTTCCTGGTCACCCTGGCCGTGGCCGACGACATCGGCGCCTTGACCATCATCGCCCTCTTCTACACCGAGTCGCTGTCGTGGGGGTGGTTGGGACTCGGCCTGCTGGGCCTGGCCCTGGTCGGGCTGCTGCGCTGGCTCCGGGTTCGGCGCGACAGCGTCTACCTCGCAGTGGGCGTCCTCACCTGGGTCGCGGTCTACCAGTCCGGCGTGCACGCGACCCTGGCGGGCGTGGCGATTGCGCTGATCCTGCCGGTCTACCCACCGAAGCGGGAGGCGGTCGAACGGGTCGAGGTGGTGACCCGGGCTTTCCGGCAGAGTCCGAGCGCGGAGTCGGAGCTGCTGGCCCGACGCCAGATCACCGGATCCGTGGCGATGAACGAACGGCTGCAGGTGCTGCTGCGACCGTTCATCGCGCTGTTGGTGCTGCCGCTGTTCGCGCTCGCCAACGCCGGGGTCTCGCTGTCCGCGGACTCGCTCGCGGCGGCGGCCACCTCCCGGCTCACCTGGGGGGTGATCGCGGGACTGGTGCTCGGGAAGCTCGTCGGGGTCCTGCTCGGGGCGACGCTGGCGGCCCGGACACCCTGGGCCGAGCTGCCGCCCGGTCTCACCCACAAGCAGCTCGGTGGTGGCGCAGCCCTGGCCGGCATCGGCTTCACCATCTCGTTGTTCATCGTCGACCTCGCACTCGACGACCCGGCGCTCCAGGACCAGGCACGAGTTGGGGTGTTCGCCGCCTCCCTGATCGCGGCCGGCCTCGGCGCGCTGGTCTTCTACCTCGGCCGGGCCGACGCCGCCCTCAGCGGTCCACCCGTGCAGCTGCTGCGTCCGGTCGACGCCGATCGCGACCACATCCGCGGCCCGGTCGATGCACCCTTGACGCTGGTCGAGTACGGCGACTTCGAGTGCCCCTTCTGCTCCAAGGCGACGGGCTCGATCGCCGAGCTCCGCACGCGGCTGGGGGACGACCTGCGCTACGTCTTCCGGCACCTGCCGCTGGAGAACGTGCACCCGCACGCGCGGGCCGCGGCGCTGGCCAGCGAGGCAGCGGCCGCCCAGGACCGCTTCTGGGAGATGGCCGGCGAGCTCTTCGGGCACCAGGACGCGCTGGAGTCCGACGACCTGCGGTCCTACGCGGACGCCATCGGTCTGGACGTGGACCGGTTCGAGGAGGACCTGCGGACGTCTCGCCACGAGAACCGGGTCGACGATGACGCCATCGACGCCGAGGCCTCCGAGGTGCACGGCACACCGACCTTCTACGTCAACGGGCGGCGGCACCAGGGGCCGTACGACGCGGTGACCCTGGCGGCGGCGCTGGAATCGACCCGGCCGGTCCGCTGACCCGCCACCCCTGACGCGTGTCGGGCTGACTCCCACCGCCGGTGCGACCGTGCCCGGCGGCCGAGCCGGGTGGCGGGTCCCAGAGTGGGCTACGCGCCCCTGAGGCCGATCGGGTTCCCGTCGGCGTCGGTGAGCACGCAGATGCGGGAGCCCGGGCCGACCTGGCGCACGGCGTCCCGCTCGGAGGCGCCTGCGGCGAGCAGAGTGTCACGGGCCGCCTCGAGGTCGGCCACGTCGGCGTACGCGACGGGCCCGCCGGACACGTCGCCCGGGGCGAGGGCGACCTCGAACCCGCCGACGTTGTAGCCGACGTAGTAGGGGGTGTCGGTGTGCGGGTCGCCGAGCAGGGCGGTGTAGACCGGCTTGGCCGCTTCCAGGTCGGACACCGGGATCACCAGGCTCTGGATGGTGGGACTCATGATTCGCTCCGTTCGCTTGGGCGGCCGTCACATCGTCGGCCGCGGGTTCGTCGATGAGTAGACGAACCGATCGAGGAGAATGTGACAGCGATGGACGACACGGGGTCTGGCGACGATCTGGCCGAGAACGATCCGACGAGGATCTTCGAGCGACAACGCACCCACCTGCGTGCGGTGGCGTACCGGTTGCTCGGGTCGGTGCACGAGGCCGACGACGCCGTCCAGGAGACCTGGCTGCGCCTGGAGCGCAGCGATGTCAGCGAGGTCGACAACCTGGCCGGCTGGCTCACGACCGTGGTGTCCCGGATCTGTCTCGACCAGCTGCGCACCCGGACCGCTCGGCGGGAGGATCTGGGCGCCGACCTCGCCGCGCCCGGGGCGAACGAGCTGCGCGACGAACAGGTCCTCGACCCCGCGGTCGAGGTCGAGCGCGCCGACGCCGTCGGTCGCGCTCTGCTGGTCGTCCTCGACACCCTCGCTCCAGCCGAGCGGCTGGCCTTCTGTCTGCACGACCTGTTCGGGTTGTCCTTCGACGAGATCGCGACCACCCTCGGCCGCAGCAGCACCGCCTGCCGGCAGCTGGCCAGTAGAGCCCGACGCCGGGTACGGGGTCAGGATGCGGCCGTCGAGGTGGATCGGGCTCGGCATCGCGAGGTGGTCGAGGCGTTCCTGGATGCGTCCCGCAACGCCAACTTCGAGCGGCTGCTGACGCTGCTGCACCCGGACGCGGAAGTGGCCGCCGACGCGGCCGCGGTGGCCATGGGGTCGCCGGCGCTGCTGCGCGGGGCCGACGAGGTGGCGCAGTTCTACAACGGACGCGCTCGAGCGGCCCGGCCCACCGAGCTCGATGGCTACGCCGCGGCCCAGTGGTCGCTGCGGGGCGAGGTCAAGGCGGTCTTCGCCTTCACCGTCGAGGACGGGCGGATCACCCAGATCGAGCTGCTGGCCGGGGAGCTGGACCGGCTCGACCTGCGCGTCGACTAGAACCGACGGTTGGCCAGCACCGGGATGGACCTGCGTACGGTGTCCACCTCGGTCGGGTCGAGGTCGACCACCAGCAGTCCAGGCTCCCCGCCCAACGAGGTGAGCACGTCGCCGGCCGGGGAGACCGCGAGAGAGTGGCCGACCCCCGTGGGCGCGCTGCCCCGCGTCGGCACTCCGATGGTCGCCGGGTCGGCCTGGTCGACGGCGGCGACGAAGCAGGTGCTGTCCAGCGCGCGCGCTCGGACCAGCAGCTCCCACTGCTCGACCTTGCCGGGTCCGGCACCCCAGGACGCCGGCACGCAGATCACCCGGGCGCCTCGCTCGGCCAGGGTCGTGAACAGGCCGGGGAACCGTACGTCGTAGCAGATGGCGAAGCCCACTGCGACGCCGCCGATCTCCAGCACCAGCGGATCCGTGCCCGGCGCCACGGTGTCGGACTCGGCGAACCCGAACGCGTCGTAGAGATGGATCTTGTGGTAGCTCGCGTCCACACCGGCGCCGACGACCCGCAGGGTGTTGCGGACCCGACCGTCGTCGGCCGGGGTGAACATCCCGGCGGCGATCACCAGCGAGTGCTCGGCGGCGATGTCGGCGAGCCGCGTCGCCCAGGGACCATCGGCCGGCTCGGCGATCTCGCCCAGTGGGAGGCCGAAGCACCGCATGGTGGCCTCGGGGCAGAGCAGCAGGTCAGCCTGCTGGTCCGCGGCATCGCGGGCGGCCTCGGCCACCAGGTCGAGGTTGGCCGCCGGGTCGGCTCCGGCGACCAGCTGGACCAGGGCGATCCGCATGGTCAGTGCGCGTGGTGGTGCTCGGCCTTGTCGGCCTTGGCCAGCGCTTTCTCGACGTCGGTCGCCCAGCGCTCCTCGAAGATCGCCACGATGCCGGAGCTGCCCGGCGGCAGTGTGTTCTCCACGTCGGAGCGGATGTCGTGCTTGGTGACCTGGTCCACGACGACCCCGGCGCCCGCTCCGATACCGGCACCGACCACCGCCGAGGCGAGCAGCGCCGGCGGGAAGATCAACCCGACGATCGCCCCGCCGACTGCGCCCACGGCGGCCCCGATACCGGCTTCGTGGGCGTTGTCCTTGACGTGGATCTTGCCGTCGGCGTCGCGGGTGACCAGGATCAGGGCCTCCAAGGTCACGACCTTGTCCTTGGCCAGCTGCTTGATCTGGTCCCAATCCCCTTCGGCGGTGGCCGCGTCGCTGTAGGCCGCGATGTACAGGTCGAGTGGTGCCTCCACCGAGCTCATGCGTTCAACTCCTCGTTCGCCGGTTCAGTCCCCGAGAGCATCGAGGCCCTCGACGATCATCATGCCCCGAGCGTGGAACGGCGACGTCGGGTGGGTCCGCGTCTCAGCCGGTCGGAGCCAGCTCGACGTCGACGGTGAGGGGGACGTCGGCGGCCGACCACTGGATCTGCCCGGTCAGCCGGCCCACCGCGCGCAGATCGGCCTCGATCTCCTTCAGCCGGTCGAGCACCTCGGCCGCCCCGGTGAGCTCGGCGCGGGACACCTCGGTCCGCATCGACACCTTGGCCTGCGACTTCGCCCCGCGCACGGCCGCCAGTGCGGTGGCCAGATCGGCCAGCAGCAAGGCGTCCCCGTCGACGGTCACCTCGTCGGGGTCGGCCAGGAGGAGGTGTGGATCGAGCCGTCCTGCCACCACGACCAGACCTCCTCGGTGACGTACGGCATGATCGGCGCGAGCAGCCGCAGCACCGTCCGCAAGGCGATGGCCAGGGCCGCCTGGGCCGAGGTCGCCCCGTCGCCGGCACCGTACGCCCGCTCCTTCACCGTCTCCAGGTAGTCGTCGCAGAAGGCCCAGAAGAACCTCTCGATCCCGTCGAGGGCGCCGGTGTAGTCGTACGCGTCGAACGCCGCGGTGGCTTCGATGACAACCCGCTCCAGACCGGCCAGCAGCGCCCGGTCCAGCGGCTCGGTCACCTGGGTGAGCTCGGCGGCCGCCGCGTCACCGGGGAAGCCGAGGACGAACTTGGAGGCGTTGAGCACCTTCATGGCCAGGCGGCGCCCGACCTTCATCTCCTTCTCGTCGAAGGGCGAGTCCAGACCCGGCCGGGCCCGCGCCGCGCGCCAGCGCACCGCGTCGGCGCCGTAGGTGTCGAGGACCTCGGTGGGCACCACCACGTTGCCCTTGGACTTCGACATCTTCTTGCGGTCCGGGTCCATCACGAAGCCGGAGATCGCGGCCCGGGTCCAGGGCAGCGAGTCGTGCTCGAAGTGGGCGCGCACCACCCGGTCGAACAGCCAGGTCCGGATGATGTCGTGCGACTGCGGAGCCAGGTCCATCGGGAAGGTCAGGGCGAAGAGCTCCGGGTCCCGCTCCCAGCCGCAGACGAGCTGCGGTGACAGGGACGAGGTCGCCCAGGTGTCCATCACGTCCGGGTCGGCCATGAACCCGCCCGGCACCCCGCGCTGGCTCTCCTGGTAACCGTTCGGCACCTGCGAGCTCGGGTCGATCGGCAGCTCGGCCTCGGTCGGGAGGATCGGGGCGTCGTAGGTGGGGTCGCCGTCGGCGTCCAGCGGGTACCAGACCGGGAAGGGTACCCCGTAGAAGCGCTGCCGGGAGATCAGCCAGTCACCGTTCAGGCCGCCCACCCAGTTGTCGTAGCGGTATCGCATGTGCTCCGGCACCCAGGCCAGCTCCTGGCCGCGCGCGAGCAGGTCGGCCTTGAGGTCGGCGTCGCGGCCGCCGTTGCGGATGTACCACTGGCGGGTCGACACGATCTCCAGTGGCTTGTCCCCCTTCTCGTAGAAGTTCGCCTTGCGCTGGGTGGGGGTGGGGTCGGCGAGCAGGTCGCCCGACTCGCGCAGCCAGGTCACCATCTGCTCGCGGGCGCTGAAGGTCGTCTTCCCCGCCAGCTCGGCCCAGCGCCCGCCGTCGGCGATCCAGGCCGGCTGGTCGCGCAGGATCCGGCCGTCCCGGCCGATGATCACCCGGGCCGGCAGCTGCAGCTCGCGCCACCAGGTCACGTCGGTCAGGTCGCCGAAGGTGCAGCACATCACCAGCCCCGAACCCTTGTCGGGCTCGGCCAGCTCGTGGGTCACCACCGGCAGCTCCACCCCGAACACCGGGCTGGTCACCGTCTGGCCGACCAGGTCGGCGTACCGCTCGTCGTCGGGGTGGGCGATCAGGGCCACGCAGGCCGCGATCAGCTCGGGACGGGTGGTCTCGATCACCGCCTGCCCGCCGTCGCCCCCCGCTGTGCCGCTCCGGTGGAAGGCCACCTTGTGGTAGGCGCCTGGGTAGTCCCGAGCCTCCAGCTCGGCCTGGGCCACCGCGGTCTGGAAGGTCACGTCCCACAGGGTCGGGGCCTCGGACAGGTACGCCTCGTCGCGACCGAGGTTGCGCAGGAAGGCCAGCTGGGAGACGCGCACCGACTCGTCGGAGATGGTGGTGTAGAGGTCGGCCCAGTTCACCGACAGACCCACCCGCTGCCAGAGGTCGGCGAACGCCTTCTCGTCGATGTGGGTGAGCTCGTGGCACAGCTTCACGAAGTTGCGGCGGCTGATCGGCAGCTGGCGCTTCGGATCCGGCTTGGCCGGCGGGGTGAAGTCGGGGTCGTACGGCACGGAGGGATCGCAGCGCACGCCGTAGTAGTTCTGCACCCGGCGCTCGGTCGGCAGCCCGTTGTCGTCCCAGCCGATCGGGTAGAACACGTGCTGGCCGCGCATCCGCTGGTAGCGCGCGATCAGGTCGGTGTGGGTGTAGGAGAACACGTGCCCCACGTGCAGCGACCCGGACACCGTCGGCGGCGGGGTGTCGATGCTGAACACCTTGCTGCGGTTCTGCGCCGGATCGCCCTCGGGGCGCACGAACGCGTACGTGTTGTCGGCCTTCCAGGTGGCCGACCACTTGTCCTCCAGCCCTTCCAGGGCCGGCTTGTCCGGTACGACGCGCGCACCGGTGCTGGGCGCGTCGAGGCTCGGGGCAGCAGGCGTGGCAGGCATGGGGGAGATTCTAGGTAGCCAGGCCCGGACCCGACGAACCCGTTTCACCGTCCGCGCTCCCACCAGGCATTTTGTGCCGCCAGCATCCACATTTCGTGGTTTCGGCACAAAAGTTGCGTAGTGGCGGCGGGCGGGCTTTCGCGGGGCGGGCGCGGGTGGTGTGCTGGAGGTTCGGCGGCGCTCGAGGACGAGGAGGCGGAACGAGATGTTCGAGGAAGCCCAGCTCTACTCGCCGGTGTCGCACCACGACGACGGCACGGTCGAGGTGCATCTGGGCCAGGACCACCCCGGGTTCCACGACGCCGAGTACCGCGCCCGGCGCAACGCCATCGCGGCCCGGGCCGTGGCCTGGCAGCCGGGTCAGCCGCTGCCGCGGATCGACTACACCGAGGCTGAGACCGCGATCTGGCGGCAGGTCAGCGTCGAGCTGGTCGACAAGCACCGCCGGCGTGCCCACCCGGAGTACCTCGCGGCCAAGGACCGGCTCGGCCTCCCCACCGACCGGATCCCGCAGCTGGACGAGGTGTCCGCGACCCTGCACGGGCTGACCGGTTTCCGCTACGTCGCGGCTCCCGGTCTGGTCGAGCTGCGCGAGTTCTACTCCTCGCTGGGCGATCGGGTCTTCCACTCCACCCAGTACGTGCGGCACCCGTCGCAGCCGCTCTACACCCCCGAGCCCGACGTGATCCACGAGGTCCTGGGGCACGGCAACCAGCTGGCCAGCCCGCGGTTCGCCGCGGTGACCAGGGCCGCCGGGGCAGCCGTCGCCCGGGCCGAGCGGGACGAGACCGTCCAGGTGATCGCCGACGTGTTCTGGTTCACCATGGAGTTCGGCGTCATGTACGACGGCGACGAGCTCAAGGCGTACGGCGCCGGGATCTGCTCCAGCTACGGGGAGATCGATGAGTTCGCCGAGATGGAGATCCGACCGCTCGAGCTGACCGCCATGGCCACCCAGAACTACGACATCACGACCTACCAGCCGGTCCTCTTCGCCGCGCAGTCGGTGGATCACCTCGAGGACGTGGTCGGAAGTTTCTTCGATCGCTGCGACGACGAGGCACCGGAGCGCATCGGCGCCGTTCCGGTTCGCTGAGTCCGTCCGTCCGGGACTTCACCTGGCCGACACGGTCGCGCAGGTGAGGTAAGGCATGCTTAAATCAGGTTCGCCTTACCTAACTCAACCACCGGGGATCTGATGCCACTCTCTCGTCGTCGTTTTCTCTTCGGCACCACCGTGCTGGCCACCACCGTGGCCGGACTGTCCGCCTGCAACGCGTCCGCCGGTTCGGACGCCGCGAACGGCGAAGCCCCGCCGTCGGCCGCCGCCACCGGGGTCGAGGAGGGCGCCTACCCGGTCACCATCACCCACAAGTACGGCGAGACGACGATCGCGGCGGCGCCGCAGCGCGTGGTCACCGTCGGACTGAAGGAGCAGGACGACTGCGTCGCCCTGGGGGTCGTCCCGGTCGGCTCGACCACCTGGTTCGACCTCGACGGGAGCAAGCTGTTCGGACCGTGGGCGAAGGACGCCCTCGCCGGGGCGGCCGAACCGACGGTCCTCACCGACGCCGACGGCATCCAGTTCGAGCAGGTGGCGGCCCTGCAGCCCGATCTGATCATCGGCGTCTACTCCGGCATGAAGCAGGCCGACTACGACAAGCTGACCGCGTTGGCGCCCACCATCGCCCCGCTCGAGAAGTATCAGGAGTGGGGAGTTCCCTGGGACGCGCAGGCCACCGTCGTCGGACAGGCCCTGGGTCGGCCGCAGCGGATGACCGCGCTGATCGAGGACGCCAAGAAGCGGGTCCAGGTGGTGAAGGAGTCGAACCCGGAGTTCGGCGGCCGCACCGCGCTCGCGGCCACGCCCTGGGAGGGCGTCTTCGTCTACGGCTCGCAGGACCCGCGTGGTCGGTTGCTGACCGACCTCGGCTTCGCGATGCCGCCCAGCCTCGACGCGACCATCAAGGACGCCTGGGGTGGCGACCTCAGCGACGAGAACGTCGAGCTGCTGGATGTCGACGCGCTGGTCTGGCTGGTGGAGGGCAAGGGCCGTCAGGAGATCGAGGCCAACAAGGCGTACGCCTCGCTCGCCGTGCACGAGGAGGGTCGTGAGGTCTTCACCCAACCGGGTGACGGCATGTACGAGGCGTTCTCCTTCCTGACCGTGCTCAGCATCGGCTATCTGGTGGAACAGCTGGCGCCCCGGCTGAAGAACGCGGTGGACGGGGACCCCGCCACCTCGGCCGACAGGGCCTGAGCACCAGCGTGTGAGCTGTGGGCCGAGGTCGAACCACGAGCTCGTACGCCGATGAGACCACAGGGGCGCCCTAGACTCGAAGGGCCATGTCGCACACTCCCACCCTGTCCGAGGACGCCTCGCACGCCGAGATCGTCGCCGCCCTGACCAGCCGATGGCCCGAGCACCGGGTCGCGCCCAGCCTGGGTCGCATCGCCGCCCTGACCGAGCTGCTCGGTGACCCCCAGCGCGCGTACCCGGTGATCCACATCACCGGTACCAACGGCAAGGGCAGCACCGCCGCCATGATCGAGGCGCTGCTGCGGGCGAACGGGCTGCGCACCGGTCGCTTCTCCAGCCCGCACGTCACCTCGGTGACCGAGCGGATCGCCATCGACGGCCAGCCGCTGTCCGAGAGCCGCTTCGACGACGTCTTCCGCGAGATCGCCCCCTACGTCGATCTGGTGGACGCCCAGCAGATCGACGGTGTGGCCATGACCTTCTTCGAGATCATCACCGCGATGGCGTACGCGGCCTTCGCCGATGCTCCGGTCGACGTCGCGGTGGTCGAGGTCGGTCTGGGTGGGACCTGGGACGCGACCAACGTGGCCGACGGGGACGTCGCCGTGATCACCCCGATCGACCTCGATCACACCCACCTGCTGGGCTCCACGATCACCGAGATCGCGACCGAGAAGGCCGGCATCATCAAGCCGGGAGCCCTGGCCATCCTGGCCGGACAGTCGGCGGACGCCGCTCACGTGCTGCTGGAGCGCAGTGCCGAGGTCGGTGCGCTGGTGCAGCGCGAGGGGATCGAGTTCGGCGTCCTGGACCGCGTCCCCGCCGTGGGCGGCCAGCTCCTCCGGCTGATGGCGGCCGAGGGCTCGATCGACGACATCTTCCTGCCGCTCTACGGAGCGCACCAGGCCGGGAACGCCGCACAGGCACTGGCCGCGGCCGAGGCCTTCCTGGGCATGAAGGCGCTGAACCCCGACGTCGTTCGTGAAGGCTTCGCGAGCGTGACGATGCCCGGCCGGATGGAGGTCGTGCGTCGATCGCCGACCGTGGTGCTGGACGCCGCGCACAACCCGCACGGGGCTCGCGCGGCCGCCGCCACCATCGTCGAGGCCTTCGCCTTCACCCCGTTGGTCGGCGTGCTCGCCGCCATGGGCGACAAGGACGTCCGCGGGATGCTGGAGGTCTGGGCGGAGGTGATGCAGCAGGTGGTGGTCACCCAGGTCGCCTCGACCGGCCGCGGCATGCCGGCCGGCGAGCTGGGCGAGCTGGCGGCCGGAGTGTTCGGCGCCGAGCGGGTCACCGTCGCTCCCCGCCTCGACGACGCCATCGAGACGGCCGTGAACCTGGCGGAGGCCGACGACCTGGGCGGCTCCGGCGTGCTGGTGACCGGGTCGGTGGTGCTGGTCGGCGAGGCGCGGACGCTGTTGGTGAAGCAGCAGGCGGCCGAGGACGCCGCAGCGGACCAGACCCTGGCCGATCTCGACGACGACTGGACCGACGAGGTGTCCGACGCCGACGACCTCGACGCCGACGACGTCGAAGCCGCCGAGCCGGCCGAGGTGGGGCTGGTCGGCCCCGACCTGGTCGATGCCGATCTGACCGGTGTCGCCGTGGTGGGCGAGTCGTTCACGGCCGAGGTCGACGAGGACGATCCGTTCGCCGACGACGACCCGTTCGCTGACGATCCGGTCGATCAGGGTCGCTACGCCGACTGGGACGCCGACAACGGTGGGCCGGGAGCCGGCGAGCAGGACGACCGGTGAGGTACGCGCTGCCCGCCGGCAACCCGATGCGGGTGGTGCTGCTCTCCGTGCTGCTCTTCGAGGTCATCGTGTTCGGGCTGGCCGTGCCGGTGATGATCCTGGTGTCAGGTGTGACGCCGGCGGCGGCCGCGCTCGGCGGCGGCGGGGCTGCGCTGCTGGCCCTGGTCGCGGCGGCCCTGCTGCGCAAGCCGGTCGGCTACCTGGTCGGCTGGGTCACCCAGCCGATCGGCATCCTGCTCGGGCTGCTGACCCCGGCGATGTGGGTGGTCGGTGCGATGTTCGCCGGTCTCTGGGTGCTGTCGTTCGTGCTGGGGCGCCGACTCGACGCCCAGCATGCGGCTCGCGCCGACTGAGCATCACTCGGCAGGCGTGGCTCCGGCCAACAGGGTCGCGGCCGCTTCGGCGTCGACCCCCTCGGTCAGGTCGAAGGCCGAACCGCGTTCGCCGTCGGCCTGCAACGTCGGGTTGTCGGCCAGCTCGGCGATCCCGTCGGCCGACACTCCGGCCGCCGACAGGGCCCCGGCGAACGTCCAGTCGCTCAGCGATCCGCCGAAGAAGCGGGTCAGCTCGGCCAGACCCTCCAGCGGTCCGGCCGACATGTGCACGCCGTTGAAGTTCGACGACACGGTCGCCAGCCCGAACCCGTCCGGATCGGCGAACAGGGTGCCCCGGATCGAGCCGGCGTCCGCCTTGGCCGGGTCGGTGGTGCCGATCAGGTCGTTGCGCAGCGACTCCCACGCGGTGCCGCTGCTGCAGTGCAGAAAGGCGCAGACGGTGTCGTCGGCGGTGAAGAAGCTCAGCTGCCGAGGGTGGAAGCCGTTCAGGATGACCACCGGCTGACCGTCCACCGTCACCACCCCGGCGTACGTGCCAGGACCGAGCCGCCCCACCGACAGGTTGGCGAACAGCACGCCGAGGGAGTAAGGACCGAAGCCGGGGTAGGAGGTCAGGAACTGGTGGCCGCCGAGGACGAGCGCGCCGCCCTCGAGCTCGGTCGCGTACTGCTCGGCGAGGGCCTGCTCGGCCGCCTCGGTGAGGGCCGAGCGGCCCGACCGGGAGATCTTGTTGATGACGCCGTAGTGCTCGGCCATCACGTCGCTGCTCTCCAGCTCAGCCCCGGTGAGGATCTGGGTGCGATGCACCGTCACTCCGTACGATCCCAGGCCCGCCGCGAACAGATCCCACACCTTGTCGGTGTCCGCGGCCGACAGCCGACCCAGCTCCGGCTTGCTGAAGATGACGAACTCGTTGCCTACCGGGGCCGCATCAGCGCCGGGGAATCGCTGGTCGACGGCCGCTCGGACCTGATCTGCACTCATGCCGTTAGCCTGCCCGTCCCCCGGAGGCAGGGGCAAACCGGGGCCCCATCGAGGCGATCCGGCGTCGAGACGACCCAGGGTGCCTGCCACCAGAACCGCCCCGTTGGCCGCCTCCGATAAGGTCATACCCTCACCACGGAGCCCCCCGCCCGCCCACCCCGACGACGAGAGGCCGACGTGACGATCCTCATCGCCGTGCACTTCGCCGTGGCGTGTCTCGCGCCGCTGCTGGTGCGAGTGCTGCGCGCGCGGGCCTTCTTCGTGCTCGCCGCGGTCCCCGCGATGGCGTTCGGCTGGCTGGTCACGCTGGCCCCGATCATCGTTCCCGGGGGTGCGGTCACCCAGAGCACCCCGTGGATCCCGACCCTCGGTGTGGACCTGGCGTACCGGGTGGGCACCCTGCAGTGGGTGCTCGCGCTGCTGGTCACCGGCGTCGGCGCGCTGGTGCTGTTCTACTGCCGCTGGTACTTCGGCGGCTCCGAGGTCCCCGCCCGGACCGGTGGGCTGCTGGTGGCCTTCGCCGGCGCGATGCTCGGTCTGGTCACCGCCGACGACCTGATCCTGCTGTACGTGTTCTGGGAGCTGACCACGGTCTTCTCCTACCTGCTGGTCGGTCACAACCCGACGCGCGGCGCGAACCGACGGGCCGCGCTGACCGCGCTGATGGTGACCACCTTCGGCGGTCTGGCGATGCTCATCGGCATCGTGATGATCGGCGTCACCGCTGGCACCTTCTCCGTGTCGGTGGTGATGGCCGATCCCGCTCTGCTCGGCACCGGAACGGTGGCGGTGGTGGCCATCCTGCTGCTGCTGGTCGGTGCGCTGACCAAGTCCGCGCAGGTCCCGTTCCACTTCTGGCTGCCCGGCGCGATGGCCGCCCCCACCCCGGTCAGCGCCTACCTGCACGCCGCGGCGATGGTCAAGGCGGGCGTCTACCTGGTCGCCCTGCTCGCCCCGGTCTTCGCCGACCTGCCCGGCTGGCGGCCGGTGGTGCTCACCCTCGGCGCGATGACGATGATCATCGGCGCCTGGCGGGCCCTGCGGCAGTACGACATCAAGCTGCTGCTCGCGTACGGGACGGTCAGCCAGCTCGGCTTCCTGATGGCCATGTGCGGCCTGGGCACCCGCTCGGCGATGATGGCCGGCGTCGCCATGATCATCTCGCACGCCCTGTTCAAGGCGGCCCTGTTCCTGGTCGTCGGCATCGTCGACCGCTCCACCGGAACGCGGGACATCCGCAAGCTGTCGGGAGTGGCGAAGCGGCTGCCGCTGGTGGCCGGAGCGGCCGCGGTGGCCGCCGCGTCGATGGCGGCGGTGCCCCCGCTGATCGGCTTCACGGCCAAGGAGGCGGCGTTCGAGTCGCTGCTCTACCTGCTGCCCGACGGCGACGGCACCGGCATCCCCCCGCTGCCGGCGTTCCTGCTGACAGCCGCGCTGGTCGCAGGATCCGCCCTCACCGTCGCGTACACGCTGCGCTTCTTCTGGGGCGCGTTCGGCACCAAACCCGGAGTGCTCCCGACCGAGGTCAGCCACGAGCCGTTCGGGTTCGGGTTGGCGCCCCTCATCCTGGCCGCGGCCTCCCTGGTGGGCGGGTTCGTCGGTCCGGCGTTGACCCTGGTGCTGGAACCGCTGGCCGACACCGCCGAGGTGGGCGAACCCAGCCACGGCATCGCCTTGTGGCACGGCCTGACCGCGCCGCTGGCCCTCTCGGCGCTGGCCCTGTCCGTGGGTGTGCTGCTGTTCGTCCGTCGCCGCTGGATCGGTCGGGTGCAGGCCACCTTCCCACGGACCCCGGAGGCCGAGGAGGTCTACCAGTCGCTGATGCGGGGGATCGACCGCTCCGCGGTCGAGGTCACCGCCGTCACCCAGCGAGGGTCGCTGCCGATCTACCTCGGCACCATCATGCTCGTGCTGGTCGTGCTGCCCGGGTCGGTGCTGTTGACCCTGCCGTCCTGGCCGAGCTCGCTGCGTCCCTGGGACGTGCCCGGTCAGGTGCTGGTGGGCGCGATGATGGTCGCCGCCGCCGTGCTCGCGGCCAGCTCTCGGGGTCGGCTCAAGGCGGTCATCCTGGTCGGGGTCACGGGCTACGGCACCGCCTTGATGTTCCTGCTGCACGGGGCACCGGATCTCGCGCTCACCCAGATCCTGGTGGAGACGGTCACCCTGGTGGTGTTCGTGCTGGTGCTGCGCAAGCTCCCCAAGTACTTCACCGACCGTCCGCTGCACTCGTCCCGCTGGTGGCGGCTGGTGATCGCCGTGATGGTCGCCTTCACCGTGGTGTCGACGGTGTACCTGGCGGCATCGGCCCGGGTGGCCACGCCGGTGTCGGAGGCGTTCTACGAGGCGGCGTACACGTTCGGGTACGGCACGAACATCGTCAACGTGACGCTGGTGGACATCCGCTCCTGGGACACCCTGGGGGAGATCTCCGTGCTGGTGGTCGCCGCGACCGGGGTGGCCAGCCTGATCTTCATCCGCCGCCGGTACACCGAGCTCGAGCCACCCCGCGGCGCCGGCCGACCCCGTCGCCGCAGCTTCCGACGCCCCGAGCCCCCGGCCGGTGGCGACGGCGGCGCCCAGGGCCGGATGACCTGGCTGCGGGGCACCGAGCGGCTGTCGCCGATGAAGCGCTCGATCATCTTCGAGGTGATCACCCGGCTGCTGTTCCCGGTGATGATCTTGACCTCGCTGTTCTTCCTGTTCAGCGGTCACAACAACCCCGGCGGCGGGTTCGCCGGCGGTCTGATCGCCGGACTGGCCCTGACCATCCGCTACCTGGCCGGCGGTCGGTACGAGCTGGACGAGGCGGCGCCGGTCGACGCGGGTCGGGTGCTCGGGGCCGGGTTGCTGACCGCGGGTCTGAGCTCGCTCGCCCCGGTGCTGGTCGGGGGTCGGATAGGTCAGAGCTTCGACGTGGTGATCAACGCGCCCTACCTCAGCTTTCTGCCCACCCCCTGGGGCACGGTCCCGCTGATGGGGGAGATCCACGTCGTCACCTCGGTGATCTTCGACATCGGCGTCTACCTGGTGGTCGTCGGCGTGATGCTCGACCTGGCCCGCAGCCTCGGGTCCGGGATCGACCAGCACGAGGAGGAGGACCGCACCCCGTCCCCGCAGCGCTCCACCCCGCGAGCCCGGGCAGCGGCGCTGACCGCGGGCCCCTTCGAGGGGCGGCGCCGATGAGCTCTCTGTTCGATGGTCGCGCTCCGCGCTCCGTGCTCATGAGCTCCGCGATGTCTCGCTCGTTCGTACGCGCTCCCGGACGACGCGGCGGTGCGTCGGCTGAGTCGGCAGGTCGTCCGCGACCGCTTCTCACTCCCGAGAGGCTGCACTCATGAGCTCCAGCCTGACCCTGATGATCGTCTCCGGGGTGCTGATCACCGCCGGGGTCTACCTGATGATGGAGCGGTCGCTGACCCGGATCCTGGTCGGGGTGCTGCTCGCCGGCAACGGCGTCAACCTGCTCTTCCTGATCGCCTCCGGGGAGCCCGGGGGTGCGCCGTTCATCGGCACCGACCGGGGCCGGGACATCTCCGACCCGCTGCCGCAGGCGATGGTGCTGACCGCGATCGTGATCACCCTCGGGCTGACCGCCTTCTTGCTGACGATGGCTTACCGCAGCTTCCAGCTGAACGGTCACGACGAGGTGGCCGACGACGTCGAGGACCGGCAGATCGTCCAGCTCGCCGAGGCGGATCGGGCCTCCGCCTCCTTCGACGAGGACGACCGGTCGCTGCCGTCGGAGGACGACTCCGATCCGGACCCGGCCGAAGAGGGCTCCGAGGAGCAGGCCGAGGGGGGTGCCGACTCCGTCGAGCGATCGCGCGCGGGCGCCGACACCGACGAGCGGCGGGACGCGGCCGAGGAGGCCACTGACGAGATCATCGGACAAGGCGTTGGAGGGACCGGCTCGTGAACAACCTCCTGCCGCTCCCCGTGCTGCTCCCGCTGCTCGGTGCCGGCCTCGCCCTGATCCTCGGTCGTCACCCGCGGGCCCAGCGGACCGTGTCCAGCTCGGTGCTGCTGATCGTCGTCGTGGTCGCCGCCACGCTGGTCGTGCTGACCGATCGACACGGACCGATCGTGCTGTGGGTGGGGGCCTGGCCGGAACCGCTCGGGGTCGCCCTGGTCGCCGACCGGCTGTCGTCGCTGATGCTGCTGGTGTCGTCCCTCGTCACCTTCACGGTGCTGGTGTTCTCGATGGGGCAGGACGTCGAGGAGCGCAAGCGAGAGACACCGGTCTCGATCTACCACCCGACCTTCCTGGTGCTGGCCGCCGGGGTCTCCAACGCATTCCTGGCCGGTGACCTGTTCAACCTGTTCGTCGGGTTCGAGATCCTGCTCTTCGCCTCGTACGTGCTGCTCACCCTCGGCGGCACCGGCGAGCGGATCCGGGCCGGCACCACCTACGTGCTGGTCAGCGTGCTGTCCTCGCTGCTCTTCCTGATCGCGATCGCCGCCATCTACGCCGCCTGCGGCACGGTCAACCTCGCGCAGCTGTCGCTGCGGCTGCCGGAGCTGCCGAGCGACGTCCAGCTCGTGCTGCAGCTGGTCCTGCTGACCGTCTTCTCGATCAAGGCAGCGGTCTTCCCGTTGTCCGCCTGGCTGCCGGACTCCTACCCGACCGCGCCGGCGCCGGTCACCGCCGTGTTCGCCGGCCTGCTGACCAAGGTCGGCGTCTACGCGATCATCCGCACCCAGACCCTGCTGTTCCCTTCGTCCCCGCTGTCCGACCTGCTGATGTGGGCGGCGCTGGCGACGATGATCATCGGCATCCTGGGCGCCATCGCCCAGGCCGAGATCAAGCGGATGCTGTCCTTCACGCTGGTCAGCCACATCGGCTACATGATCTTCGGCGTGGCCCTGGCCAGTGAGGCCGGCTTCGCCGGTGCGATCTTCTACACCGTGCACCACATCACCATCCAGACCACGCTGTTCCTGGTCACCGGGTTGATCGAACGCCGGGGCGGCAGCACGTCGTTGAACGAGCTCGGCGGCCTCGCCGCCCTGTCACCGGTGCTGGGTGTGCTGTTCTTCGTGCCGGCGATGAACCTGGCCGGCATCCCGCCGTTCTCCGGGTTCGTCGGCAAGATCGGCCTGCTGGAGGCCGGTGTCCTGTACGGCGGGGCGCTCGCGTACGTGCTCGTGATCGGTGGGGTGCTGACCAGCCTGCTCACCCTGTACGCGATGGCCAAGGTCTGGAACCGCGCCTTCTGGCGGGGCGTGCCCGACAGCACCCCCGCCGGCAATCCGCTGGTCGTGCGCCGGCGCTCGGTGGTGCTGCCCCGCGGCATGGTCGTCACCACCGGCTTCCTGGTGCTGGCCGGGGTCGGCATCACCTTCGTCGCGGGACCGCTCTACGCCTACACCGACCGGGCCGCGGCCGACATGCTCAGCGGGCTGCCGTACGTGCAGGCCGTGCTGTCCCCGGGAGTGCGATGAGTAACAGGAACGACGGAGTGCCCGAGAAGGTGTCGAGCAAGGCGATCGACGAGACCGGGGGCGAGCGGCCCACGCTGGCCCGCCGACGACCGCAGCTGCGGATGTCGATCGTCACCGCGGTGGTCTGGGTCCTGCTGTGGGGAGATCTCTCGCTGGCCAACCTGGTGTCGGGGTTCCTGCTCGGTCTGCTGATCACCTGGGTCTTCCCGCTGCCGCCGATCGACTTCCACGGTCGGTTCCGGCTCTGGCCGCACACCAAGCTGATCGCCATCCTGCTGTTCGACCTGGCCCGGTCCAGCTTCGTCGTGGCGGCCCAGGCCTTCCACTTCGGGCACACCATGCGCAACGCCGTGGTCCGAGTGGACCTGAAGACGCACTCCGACCTCTATCTGACCCTGACCTCGGAGCTGGTGTCGCTGGTGCCGGGAAGCCTGGTGATGGAGGCCCGCCGGCAGGAGAGCGTGGTCTACCTGCACGTGATGGACGTCAGGTCTCCGGCCGACATCGCCGATGCGCGCCGCAAGGTGCTGCGGGCTGAGGAGCGGGTGGTCCGATCCTTCGGCTCGGACGACGAGGTTGCGGCGCTGCGGGAGGAGGCCTCATGAGTGTGGCTTCCGTCATCATCATGATCGGCGTGCTCTTCCTGGCCGGGGCGATGGTGATGACCCTGATCCGGATGTCTCGTGGGCCCTCCACCCTGGACCGGGTGGTGGCGGCCGACGTGGTCGTCGCGATCGTCATCGCCGCGCTGGCGATGGAGGCATCGATGAACCACCACACGAGCACGATCCCGATCATGCTGGTGCTGTCGCTGCTCGGCTTCGCCGGCTCGTTGAGCATGGCCCGCTTCGTGGCCGATCGGGACAAGGCGAAGAAGTGGGACGTGCCCTCGTCGCCGCCGACCAAGTCCGAACGCAGCAAGGAGGGCACGTGAATCCCGTCCTGGACACCATCGGTGCGCTGTTCCTGCTGCTGGGCGCCATGCTCTGCTTCGCTGCCTCGGTCGGCCTGGTCCGCTTCCCCGATGTGCTCACCCGGATGCACGCCGCGACCAAGCCCCAGACTCTGGGGCTGCTGTTCGTGGTGGCCGGCGTCGCGCTCTCGCTGCAGAACGTCCAGGCGCTGGGCATCTTGCTGCTGGTGGCGATCCTGCAGCTGCTGACCGCACCGGTCGCCGCGCACATGGTCAGCCGGACGGCGTACCGGACCGGTCAGGTGCGTGAGGACCTGCTGACGCAGGACGACCTGGCGGACGATCTCGCCGCCGCCGGCTTCAAGCTGGTGACGGGCGACGAGGACGAGGGCGACGGGCAGGACGAGAGCTCCTCACTGTGATTTCGTCACCGTCGTCGGTGTCGAACTCACAGCTACCCGCCGGGAGAGCACCGCCCGGACCAGCAGGCCGGCCGCCAGGGCCCAGAACGCCGCTCCGATGCCGCCGATCACGGTGCCGGAGGCCGCGACCACGAACGTGATGGTCACCGCCTCGCGTCCCTCCGTGCTGGACAGCGCTCCGTACAACGACGCCGCGAGGGTGCCGAGCAGGGCCAGGCCGGCCACGGTGCCGATCACGTCCGCGGGGGCCAGGCTGACGAAGGCGGTCAGCGGAGCCGAGAGCACCCCCAGCACCAGGTAGGTCCAACCCGCGGCGTGCGCCGCCACCCAGCGCCGGGCCGGATCGGGGTGCACGTCGGGGTTGGCGGTCATCGAGGCCGTGATGGCCGCCAGGTTGACCGCATGGCCTCCGAACGTCGCGCCGGCCAGGGTGCCGATTCCGGTCACCGTCATGGACTCCCGCCAGGGCACCCGGTAGCCGTACGAGGAGATCACGGCGGCGCCGGGCACGTTCTGGCTGGCCATGGTGACCAGGTAGAGCGGGATGGCCAGACCGAGCACCGCCGGTCCGGTCAGCGTCGGCACCGTCCAGGCCAGCGACGGGGCGACCAGCGCCGCGCTCAGCTCCCCGCGGGCCCCGACGGCGATCACCACCAGGGTGGTCGCGAAGGCGATCGGCACCGCCCAGCGCGGCACGAACCGGGTCGCCAGCAGCCAGCCGACCAGGATCGGGGCGACCGCCCACGGCTCCGCCGCCAGTCCGTGGACCGGCGCGAGGCAGAGCGTGAGCACGACCCCGGCCAGCATCGCCTGCGCGAGCGCGGTCGGGATCGCGGCCACCAGGCGGCCCAGCGCGGGCCAGAGCCCGGTGATCAGGATCAGCACGCCGACCAGCAGGAAGGCGCCGACCGCGGCTGGCCAGCCGCCGGCCACCGCCCCGGTGGTGGCCAACATGGCCGCACCGGGGGTCGACCAGGCGAGGACCAGCGGGGTCCGATGCCGCAGGGTGAGCCACAGGATGCCCAGTCCCTGGGCGAGGCTCAGCACCAGCAGCCCGGAAGCGGCCTGGGCCGGTGTCGCGCCCACCGCCCGCAGACCCGCCAGCACGACGGCGAACGAGCTGGTGAAGCCGACCAAGGCAGCGACGATCCCGGCGATCACCGGCCGCGACACGTGTTCCACAGACAGAACCCTAATGGCACAGCGTTCTGTTTGCAGAACACGAGGACCTACAGTGAGTTCCGTGGAGGCCTTGGCGAAGCTGGTGGGGGAGCGTCTGCGCGCCGCCCGGCAGGAGCGCGGGCTGTCGGTCGGTGCCCTGGCCGAGACCGCCGGGATCGGCAAGGGGTCGCTCTCCGAGGTCGAGAACGGGATGCGGAACCCGACCCTCTCGACCCTGTACGCCCTGGCCGGAGCACTCGAGCTGCCCTTGTCGTCCCTGCTGGCGAGCCGGCCGGGCGCCCGGGTCAGCTCCCCGGGGGTGGAGGCCCTGTTGCTCGACGTCCACGAGTCGGGCGGCGCCACCGTCGAGGTCTATCGGCTCGTGCTGGACCCGGGGGCGTACCACCGGTCGGTGCCGCACGGGCCGGGAGTCGTCGAGCACCTGCTGCTCACCCGCGGTCGCGCCCGGGTCGGCCGGACCGGCGAGGAGGTCGAGGTCGGGGTGGGGGAGACCGCGGAGTGGCTGAGCGATGTGCCGCACGGCTATGCAGCGATCTCCGACGAACCGGTGGAGTCGGTGCTGGTGATCCGCTCCCCACTCCGAGTTGTCAGCCGCGGTGGTCGCCCGAGCGACCACGAGATCTGACAACTCGGAGGTCTTACTCTGGTGCGGTGACCATCACCGCACCCCCGTCCCCGGGCTCGAGATCGCTGTTCGAGCGGCTGGAACCGCTGCTGGCCAGTGTCAGCAAGCCGATCCAGTACGTCGGCGGTGAGCTCAACAGCGTCAGCAAGGACTGGGACGCGGTCGAGGTCCGCTGGTGCCTGATGTACCCGGACGCGTACGAGGTGGGTCTGCCGAACCAGGGCGTGGCGATCCTGTACGAGGTGCTGAACGAGCGGGACTGGATCCTGGCGGAGCGGACGTACGCGGTCTGGGCCGATCTGGAGAAGCTGATGCGGGAGCAGGGCATCCCGCAGTTCACCCTCGACAACCACCGGCCGGTGGCCGACTTCGACGTGCTGGGGGTCAGCTTCGCCACCGAGCTCGGCTACACCAACCTGCTCAACGCGCTGGACCTGGCCGGGATGGCGCTGCACGCGGTCGATCGCGGCGAGGACGAGCCGATCGTGCTGGCCGGGGGCCACGCGGCCTTCAACCCCGAGCCGGTCGCCGACTTCGTCGACGCCGCCGTGCTGGGCGACGGTGAGGAGATCGCCCTGGCCATTTCCGCGGTGATCCGGGAGTGGAAGAGCGAGGGGCGACCAGGTGGTCGCGACGGCTTGCTGCTGCGGCTGGCCGAGACCGGCGGCGTCTACGTGCCCAAGTTCTACGACGTGGCGTACGGTCCCGACGGGGCGCTGGCCTCGGTGACGCCGAACCGCCCGGGCGTACCGGCGCGCGTGGTCAAGCACACCGTGATGGACCTGGACTCGTGGCCGTACCCGAAGAAGCCGCTGGTGCCGCTGGCCGAGACCGTGCACGAGCGCTACTCGGTGGAGATCTTCCGGGGCTGCACCCGTGGCTGCCGGTTCTGCCAGGCGGGCATGATCACCAGACCCGTACGCGAGCGCAGCATCGAGACCATCGGGGCCATGGTGCAGGGCGGCATCGAGGCGACCGGGCTGGAGGAGGTCGGTCTGCTCAGCCTGTCCAGCGCCGATCACTCCGAGATCGCCCCGATCACCAAGCAGCTCGCGGATCGCTACGAGGGAACGAACGTCTCGCTCTCGCTGCCCAGCACCCGGGTGGACGCGTTCAACATCGACCTGGCCAACGAGCTGTCCCGCAACGGGCGTCGCTCCGGTCTGACGTTCGCGCCCGAGGGTGGCTCGGAGCGGTTGCGCAAGGTGATCAACAAGATGGTCAGCGAGGAGGACCTGATCCGGACGGTCGCCGCGGCGTTCGCGAACGGCTGGCGGCAGGTCAAGCTCTACTTCATGTGCGGTCTGCCGACCGAGACCGACGAGGACGTGCTCGGCATCGCCGATCTCGCGCGCAAGGTGATCCAGACCGGTCGTGAGGCCAGCGGGAAGCGCGACATCCGTTGCACGGTGAGCATCGGGGGGTTCGTGCCGAAGCCGCACACCCCTTTCCAGTGGGCCGCGCAGTGCGACGCCGACACGATCGACCGGCGGCTGAAGCTGCTGCGCGACACCGTGCGGGCGGATCGTCAGTACGGCAAGGCCATCGGATTCCGCTACCACGACGGCAAACCCGGCATCGTCGAGGGGATGCTGTCCCGCGGTGACCGCCGGATCGGGCGGGTGATCGAGGCGGTCTGGCGCGACGGCGGCCGGTTCGACGGCTGGAGCGAGCACTTCAGCTTCGAGCGTTGGATGCGGTGTGCGGAGACCGCGTTGGCCGACACCGGCGTGGACGTCGACTGGTACACGGTGCGCGAGCGCGGCTTCGACGAGGTGCTGCCCTGGGACCACCTGGATTCCGGTCTGGACAAGGACTGGCTCTGGCAGGACTGGGAGGACGCCCTGGACGAGACCGAGGTCGAGGACTGCCGCTGGACGCCGTGCTTCGACTGCGGGGTCTGCCCGGATCTCGGCACCGAGATCCAGGTCGGACCGACCGGCCGTCAGCTGCTGCCGATCTCACCGGTCTGACGCCCGCACCGTTCCGATGCGGCAATTGGCTTGGTCGACGGGCGAGAGTGAGCGAGGCTGGGTCCGTGGACGAGATCACCAGCGACGCCGAGCTCACCGACCTGGTCGGGGAACCGACCCAGCGGGCCCGGGACAAGACCCGACCCGCGCTGCACGAGCTGGATCGGGAGTGGCTCGCGGCCTCGCCGTTCTGCCTGATCGGCACCAGCGACGCGGACGGGCGCTGCGACGTCTCCCCGAAGGGTGACCCGGCGGGGCAGCTGGCGTACGTGCTCGACGACCGGACCGTGGCCATCGCCGAGCGCCCGGGGAACCGGCGGGTCGACGGTTACCGCAACGTGCTGGCCAACCCGCACGTCGGGCTGATCTTCCTCATTCCCGGTCGGACCGACACGCTGCGGATCAACGGTCGGGCCCGCCTGGTCCGGGAGGCCGACTTCTTCGACTCCATGATCGTCAAGGGCCACCGCCCGATCCTGGCCCTGGTGGTCGAGGTGGAGGAGGTCTTCCACCACTGCGCCAAGGCGTTCCTGAGGTCGTCGCTGTGGCAGCCGGAGACCTGGAACGACCCGCTCCCGTCCCGGCCGGTGATCGCCAAGACACTCGACGCCAAGGAAGCCAGCCTGGAAGAGCTGACTGCCTACTACGGGCCGTCGTACGCCGAGAAGCTGTACGGCTGACTTCGCCCTTCAGCGAGGCGGGATCAGCAGCTCGGGCGCCCGTCCTCGTAGAGCCGCGGCACCGGGTGGTTGGCCGCGAAGACGCCGGCCGGATCCACGGCCGAGCGGATGCCGGTCAGCTGTCGCCAGGTCAGCTCGTCGTAGCCCCGGCGCGGGTCGACAACGGTCTCGGTGAAGTTGAGGTAGGAGCGCCCGCCTGTCCAGGGAGCCAGAGATCCGGTGAAGGCGGCGACATCGGCCCCGACCTGCTGGGCCGTCTCCGGGCTGAACACCATGCCGGTGCCGAAGGCCAGGAACCGGCCGTCGAGGTGCGAGACGGCACCACCGTCGACCGCCGGCCGAGCGAGCGCGCCGCCGAGCTGGCGCAGCTCGGCCACCATCAGCGACGTCCTGGACCGGTCGGCCGCCGACGTCAGGAAGGCCTCGATGGCGGTCTCCGGCAGCTCGGCGAGCATCGCCGAGCCGCCGACCGCGGCAGCGCTGCCCTCGGGATCCATGTGCAACCGGGTGAGCGCCGGCGCCGGCACCCGCAGGAAGGTGTCCATCTCCGGCCGCAGCGCCCGGAGCTCGGCGAGGATCCGATCCGCCGCGTCGTCGGGAGTCAGCACGGCCCCGTCGATCACCACCACGGACCGCCCGCTGAGGAACGGCGGCAGCTCGGGCAGCGGCGGCAGGTGCAGGATGCGGAGCGAGGTGGTCACCTCGTCCGGCGCCGCCGCGGCCCAGGGCGCCCAGCAGCGCAGCACCTGCTCCGCGCGGCTGATGTCGAAGATCATCATGCCCGCGTACGCCGACGCGATGTCGAACAGCGAGAACTCCAGCGCGGTGACCACGCCGAAGCTGCCACCGCCCCCGCGCAGCGCCCAGAGCAGCTCGGGGTCGTGCTCGGCGTCGGTGCGCACGATGGTGCCGTCACCGATCACGATCTCCGCGGCGGTGACGTGGTTGGCGGCCAGGCCGAGGGCGCGGCCGTACCAGCCGAGGCCGCCGCCGAGGCTGTAGCCGGTGATGCCGACGTCGGGGGACGAGCCGTGCAGGGCGGCGAGCCCGTGCGCGGCCGCCGCCGTGACGGCCGGATCCCAGACCGTGCCGCCACCGACCCGGGCGATCCGACGGACCGGGTCGATGCTGACCTCGCTGAGGGCCGACAGCTTGGCCACGATGACGTCAGCCAGGCCGCGCTGCGCCAGCGGTCCCGCGTTGTGGCCGGTGGACTGCGGGGCGACGCGCAGCCCGTGCTCGGTCGCGAGCCGGACCAGCCGGGACACGTCGTGCGCGGAACGCGGCACAGCGACGGCGGCCGGGCGTTGGTCCACGGCCCGGTTCCAGGCCAGCCGGGCCTCGTCGTAGCCGGGGTCGTCGGGCAGCTGGACGTCGAAGCCGGCGTCGGTGCTGAGCCGGCGGGCGTGGCTGAGCCCGGTGGAGGCGGCGGTCGGTCGGCCTGCAGCGAGGTCGATGGTCACGGTCGAGATCCCTTCGGAAGATGACAGACAGGTCAGGAGTCGCACCCGCCTCGGGTGGCCCGAGCAGCCGGACGGCGTGCTGGGGCGTGGGGTGCCGATCACCGAGGGGAAGAGAGCGTGCCGGCCCCACCGTCGATACCTGGCTGGGCTGTCATCTGAGAGACAGGGATGGTGAACGAAACTCGATCGTGCGCCGACGCGCTCAGGCGTCGCCGAACTGCCGGCGGTACGTCTCCTCGAGTCGAAACGCGACCTCGTCCACCTCGGTCATCGGCGGCGCGGAGCCGGTGTCCAGCACCAGGGTGAGCTCGGCGAGGCAGAGGTGGTAGCCGCCGGCCGAGCTGACGATGCCGGCCAGGTCCGGATCCTCGGGCCAGGTGGTGAAGACGAGGTCGGTCTCGTCGGCGACCGCGGTCAGCTCGAAGATCAACAGGTCACCGCCCCAGGTCCAGCCGAAGCGTCGGGGCGGCTCCCAGATCTCGATCCGGCCGGTCAGCGTCGGCTCGTCGATGGCGTACTTCTCCACGTGACCGGGCCAGAACGGCAACGTGATCGCGGCGCCCGCCGCGCGCTCGCCGATGATGTCGCAGGGCATCCAGTGCCTGAGCTGGTCGGACTCGGTGATCGCTCGCCAGACCCGCTCGATCGGGTGGGGGTAGTGGCGTACGTAGCGCAAGCCGGGGCGTTCGCCCTCGTGGATCAGCTCACCCCGGGTGGCGGTGTCGGCCACCCGGGCAACGTCCGCGGTCTGCTGCTGGTCAGTCATCGTTCTCCTCCATCTGAGTCAGGTGCGCACCGAGCGCGTCGAGTCGTCGTGCCCAGGTCAGTCGATAAGGCTCCAACCAGTGGTCGAGCTCGCGCAGCGGCTCGGGGGACAGCCGGTACCAGCGCTTCTGGGCCTCCGGCCGAACCACCACCAGCCGCGCCTCCCGCAGGGTCTTGAGGTGCTTCGACACCGTCGGCTGGGCGAGGCCTAGCAGCTCGACCAGCTCGGTGACCGAACGGTCGCCGTCGCAGAGCGCGTCCAGGATCTGACGTCGGTGCGGTTCGGCGACGACGTCGAACAGGTTGGCGGCCATCTCCTGAGTATGCGCCGAAGGCAATATTGCCGTCAAGCAATGCAGGATGCCTTCTTGTAGTGTCCCCCGCGTGTCGCCCAGGACCCAGCCGGACCAGCACCCACCGCCCGTGCAGTGGTTGCGGCTCCGGTACGCCCGCCGGGGTCGAGCCCGCTTCACCAGCCACCGCGACTTCAGTCGGGCTTTCGAGCGGGCGCTGCGTCGAGCGGGGGTCCCGATGGCGTACTCCTCGGGGTTCTCCCCGCACCCACGCATCTCCTACGCGAACGCCGCGCCCACCGGGGCCGCGAGCGAGGCCGAGTTCCTGGAGATCGGACTGACCCTCGTCCGCGACCCCGAGCAGGTGCGGACCGCTCTGGACGCGGCCCTGCCCGCGGGACTCGATGTCGTGGCCGCCCAGGTGGCCCCGGGCGACACGCTCGCCGACCTGCTGACCGGCTCACGGTGGCAGATCGACGTGGTCGGGGTGGAGCCGGCGGTCGCCGATCGAGCCGTCGCGACGTTCCTGGCCCGCGACACCGTCGAGGTCTCGCGGATGACCAAGTCCGGTCTGCGGACCTTCGACGCCCGCGGTGCCGTGCGTGACCTGCGGCCCGAGCCGGGACGCCTGATCGCCACCATCGCCCACCGGGTGCCGCTGGTCCGGCCGGATGACCTACTGGCCGCCCTCGCCGAGGTGGAGCCGGCCTGGCAGCCGCCCCACCCACCGCTGCTGACCCGCCTCGTCCAGGGCACCCTGGACGAGACCACCGGAGCCATCGTCGCGCCCCTGTGACACGCGGGGGAGGGGCGAGGGACCCGCTCGGAGTGATGAGGTGCGGTGGTGTGGGACAATGGAACTCGGCTGAGGTGCGCCCGCACCTCAACTCGATGACTTCCCGCTCCACGAGGTGACAGCTCGTGGATGCTGCGGGTGCCATCTTCACCGCGACGAGCGGCCGCACGACGGCCCGCCTGACCGCGGGAGATTCGGCGCCTGGCCATCGACGCCACAGGCTTTCCGTGACGCAGTCCCCACCGCCGTCGCGACTGACACGAGGTGCATCTGCGCACCTGAAGGAGTCCGGATGCTCGACAACGAGCCCGACACGAACGACAACCCCACGGCACCGTCCGTGACCGATCAGCCCGCGGGCAGCGAAGGCACCCCACCCGCTCGTCGGCGACGCCGCGCCGCGACCCGTCAGGCCGGCCCGCCCTCGGTGAACGCCGAGCCCGATCCCGGTGAGCAGCCGGCGGCGGCGGCACCGGTGATGACCGCTGAAGCGTCCCCACCGGCCGACCCCGCCCCGGCCCCGGACGCCCCGGCCGGGGACACACCGACCGTCGAGGCCACCGACGAGGCGCCGCCCGCGAAGAAGACCGCCCGCAAGCGGGCCACCAAGGCCGCCGGCGACGGCACCGCTCGGACCCCGCGGAAACGGGCGACGAAGAAAGCGGCGGCCGCGCCCGTCCCGGACGCTGCCCCCGAGGCCTCGTCGGCAACCGACGACCAGATCGACCAGCCCGCGCCACCCGTGGCGGCCACCGCTCTCGACGAGATCCGGACCGCTCTGACCGCCGAGCTGGCGCCGACCGCCTTGACGGCAGACGGCTCCGAGGGCGAGGCCGGTCCCGCGGCCGATGAGGACGACGAGGCTGCGCCTGTTGCGGCGGACCCGTCCCACGTCGGTGCGCCGAGCGCTGTCTTCTCCCACGCCGTCGACGACCAGGCTCCCGTCGAGGACGCCACTCCGGCGGAAACCCTGCCCGAGCCGGCGCCCAGCACGGACGCAGCGGTCACCGACGATGCCGGCACCGACGAGTCGGCGGCCACCACAGAGACCGCAGACACCGCCGACGCGGGTGACGACGACGCCGACGACGAGGACGAGGAGTCCGACGGCGACGACGAGTCCAACGCCGATGACAGCGACGAGACCGGGTCCCCCCGGCGCCGGCGCCGTCGTCGCGGCGGTCGCCGTCGCCGCCGTGGCGGCAGCGGTGACGGAGAGCCCGGCTCCCGCGGCGAGGCCACCGACGGTGACGACGAGTCGACCGACGACGGCACGAGCGTCGACCAGGCGGCCTCTGCCGCCGACAACCAGGCGTCCGACGAGAACTCCGCCGACCAGAGCACCGACACCGACGGCGAGGAGAGGTCCAAGGGTGGCCGCTCGCGCCGGTCCGACCGGTCCGACCGCTCGGGCTCCGATCGGTCGACCGAGGCCGAGGCGTCCGACGACGACACCGACGACGCCGAGGACGGTCAGCGGCGTCGCCGTCGTCGTCGCCGCCGTCGCGGCGAGGACAGCGCACCGTCGGCCGACGACCCGGCCGAGGTCGTGGTCCGGGTCCGCGAACCGCGTTCTCGGCAGAAGGCCGCCGAGGAGGTCACCGGCATCCAGGGCTCGACCCGGATGGAAGCCAAGCGGCAACGACGCCGCGAGGGCCGGGAGGCCGGCCGCCGCCGGGCGCCGATCCTGTCCGAGGCCGAGTTCCTGGCCCGCCGGGAGTCAGTGGTCCGGAAGATGGTCATCCGGCAGCGCGACGAGCTCTCCCAGATCGCGGTGCTCGAGAACGACATCCTGGTCGAGCACTACGTCGACCGGGAGTCGGCGGCGTCGCTGATCGGCAACGTCTACCTGGGCCGGGTCCAGAACGTGCTGCCGTCGATGGAGGCCGCGTTCATCGACATCGGCCGCGGCCGCAACGCCGTGCTCTACGCCGGCGAGGTGGACTGGGACGCGTTCGGCGCGAACGGTCAGCACCGCAAGGTCGAGAACGTCCTGAAGTCCGGCCAGAGCGTGCTCGTCCAGGTCACCAAGGACCCGGTCGGCGCCAAGGGTGCCCGGCTGACGAGTCACGTGACCCTGCCGGGCCGCTACATCGTGTACGCCCCGGGCGGCCACCTGTCGGGCATCTCCCGCAAGCTGCCCGACAACGAGCGCAAGCGGCTCAAGTCGGTGCTCAGCGACCTCGTGCCGGACTCGGCCAGCGTGATCGTCCGGACCGCCGCCGAGGGGGCCAGCGAGGACGAGCTGGTGCGCGACGTCAACCGGCTGAAGGCGCAGTGGGAGGACATCGAGCGCAAGGTCAAGGCCGGCAGCGCGCCGAAGCTCATGTACGGCGAGCCCGACCTCACCGTACGGATCGTCCGCGACCTGTTCACCGAGGACTTCGCCGAGCTGATCATCCAGGGCAATCGCTCGGGCACTGATGCGTACGAGGCCGTCGACGCCTACGTCGAGCACGTCGCCCCGCACCTGCATGACCGCCTCAGTCGCTGGGACGTCGAGGCCGACGGTGACCTCTTCGCGAAGTACCGGTTGGACGAGCAGATCTCCAAGGCTCTCGAGCGCAAGGTGTTTCTGCCCTCGGGCGGCTCCTTGATCATCGACCGCACCGAGGCGATGACGGTGATCGACGTGAACACCGGCAAGTTCACCGGCAGCGGCGGCAACCTCGAGGCCACCGTGACCAGCAACAACCTGGAGGCGGCCGAGGAGATCGTCCGCCAGCTCCGGCTCCGCGACATCGGCGGCATCATCGTGGTCGACTTCATCGACATGGTGCTGCCCAGCAACCGTGAGCTGTTGCTGCGCCGGCTGGTCGAGTGCCTGGGCCGCGACCGGACCAGGCACCAGGTCGCCGAGGTGACCAGCCTCGGTCTGGTGCAGATGACGCGGAAGAAGATCGGCACCGGTCTGCTCGAGGCGTTCACCACCGAGTGCGAGGTCTGCCACGGCCGCGGGTACGAGATCTCCGACCTGCCGGTCGAGACCCAGAAGCAGCCCGACGGCGGCTCGCGCGACAACCGCGGTGGTGGCGGCGGGAACAGTGGCGGCGGGAACAGTGGCGGCGGGAACGGTGGCGGAGGCCGCGGTCGGGGACGGGGCGACCGGTCCTCGAACGGCAACGCGAAGCCGCCCGTGCCCACGCCGCCCGCACCGCGTCCCGAGGGCGGATCCGACGGTTCTGAGAACCAGACCGAGTCGTCGTCCGACAGCCAGCCGGCCGGCGAGCCCGCCTCCGCCGGCTGAGCCGGTCGGTACGGGACGAACCTCCGGTCGTGACTACTAGGTTGTTCCCGTGCCGGACAACGGAGCAGGCCCCCCTCCACTGACCCGAGCCGCGACCGACGACCCGCCACCCCTGGTGGTGGCGGTCGTCGGCGCCGGCCCGTCGGGCATCTACGCCGCCGAGGCCCTGACGCAGCAGACGGACGTGCGCGTGGACGTGACAGTGCTGGATCGGCTGCCGGTGCCGTTCGGACTGGTCCGCTACGGCGTCGCGCCCGACCACCCGTCGATCCGCTCCGTCCGCAACACCTTGGAGCGGACCCTGGAGAAGACCGGCGTCCGGTTCTACGGGGATGTGGCCATCGGCGAGGACCTGACCGCCGATGAGCTGCGGGGCAGCGTGGACGCGGTGATCTACGCGTTCGGGGCCGGCAGCGACAAGCGGCTCGACATCCCCGGCGAGGATCTGACCGGCAGCATCGCCGCGGCCGAGTTCGTGGCGTGGTACTGCGGGCACCCCGACGTCCATCCCGACGGCGACGGGGTGGCGGCGGCACTGCACCCGCCGCTGGCGACCGTAGCGATCGACACGGCACTGCCGACGAGACTGGAGCAGGAGCACTTCACCCGGCTCGTCGCGACCACCACCGAGGCGGTCGTGGTCGGGGTCGGCAACGTCGCGCTCGACGTCGCCCGCATCCTGGCCAAGCACGCCGAGGAGCTGGCCGAGACCGACATGGCCGACGAGGTGCTGGACTCCCTCGACCACAAGCGGGTCAGCGACGTCCACGTGCTCGGCCGGCGCGGCCCGGCGTACACGGCCTTCACCACCAAGGAGCTGCGCGAGCTGGGTCAGATCCCCGACCTGGATCTGCTGGTCGATCCTCTCGATCTCGAGCTGGACGAGTCGAGCCTCGCCGTGGTGGCCCGGGACAAGGTCGCAGCCCGCAACCTGGTGGTGCTCCGGGAATGGGCCGACCGTCCCCGGGGGTCGGCCTCTCGACGGGTGCACCTGCACTTCTGGACCCGCCCGGTGCGGATCCTGGGGAGCGACCGCGTCTCGGGGGTGGAGGTGGAACGCACCACCCTGAACGCCGACGGGGCCGTGGTCGGCCGGGGTGAGCCCTGGGTGATCCCGGCCCAGCTGGTGGTCCGCTCGGTCGGCTACCGGGGCGAGCCGCTGCCGGGGGTGCCGCACGATGCCGGCACGGGTCGGGTGCCGCACGCCGAGGGTCGGGTGATCCGCGACGGCGGGTTCTCCGCCGACGAGTACGTGACGGGTTGGGTCAAGCGCGGTCCGACCGGCGTGATCGGCACCAACAAGTCCGATGCCGTGGAGACCGTGACCTCGCTGCTGCACGACGTCCACGACGGCGCCCTGGTGCCGCAGGGCCGGATCGGGGCGCTCGCAGCCTTGTTGGCCGAGCGAGGCATCGAGCCGCTCGGCATCGACGGCTGGCACCGGATCGACGCCGCCGAGGTCGAGCTGGGCCGCTCGCACGGCCGCGTACGCACCACGCTGGCCCACCGCAGCGAGCTGCTGGCCGCGGCTGAGGCCGCGGATCCAGCTCCCGCCCACGGGTGATCCTGGCCGGATTCTGGAGCGACAGCATCACCAGTTGTGGAAACCGGCACAAAAGGCGGGGTCAGGAACGGCGGGGCGGCCCGACCAGGCGGGACATCAGGTCGACCAGGGTCCGCTCCGGGTTGTGGGTGACGCCGGCGTGCACGGGAGAGGGCTGGACGACAGTCGACCTCGGTGCGGTGAGCATCCCGAACCGGGTGGCCAACCCGGTGTTCTCCCGGGCGCTGCCGATCGGCTCGTGGCAGGCGCGGACGACGGCCTCGGCGGCCAGCCGTACGGCATCGGTGTCCACGTCGGAAGCGAGCGCCCGCAGCCGTACGTCGTCGACCGTGACGGCGGCCCGGAGGAAGTCCATCGCCTGGCAGTAGAGGATCACCCCGACGTTGACGAACTCGCCGCGGTCGATCCGCGGCACGGCCCGCAGCACGGCGTACTGGAACGCCTCCCGGCGGTGCCGGCTCACGGCAGCCACCGCTCGGCCGCCGCCAGCCGGGCCAGCAGGAACTCCACGTAGCGTTCCCGCGCGGTAGCCGCATCCGGTGGGGCCTGGGGGTCCGGCCGGGTCTCGTCCGGGGCCAGCCAGACGTCCGGCACGTCGTCCAGGATCGACGCCAGCAGCTCCGGCGTGACGCGCGCGCTCAGCGCGGCGTGCACGTCCCGCGCACGACCGAAGCCGCCGAGCACGTGATCGGAGTAGTCGTAGGCGGACTCAGCGAACCGACGCGGGTCGCCCCACGAGTGGTGGAACCGCAGGCAGGCGCCGTGGTCGATCGCCCACAGACTCCGGTGCCAGATCAGCAGGTTGGTGTTGCGGCGGCTGCGGTCGACGTTGGCCACGTAGGCGTCCAGCCAGACCACGGCCGACGCGTCGGCGACGGGAACATCGAAGCTGCGGTCGTAGCCGATCGACCCGGGCAGGAAGTCCATGGCCAGGTTCAGCCCGGCACTGGCGGTGACCAGGTCCTGGACCTCCTGGTCCGGCTCGCGCCGGCCGATCTCGGGATCGACGTCGATCAGGGCGAGCTCCGGGACCCGGACGCCGAGTTCCTGGCCGAGTCGACCGACCACGATCTCGGCGACCAGGGCCCGCGGGCCCTGGCCGGCCCCGGTGAACTTCACCACGTAGGTACCGAGGTCGTCGGCCTCGACCAGCCCCGGCAGCGAGCCGCCCTCGCGCAGGGCGGTGAGGTAGGCCGTGGCCGCGATGTGGGGGAGCACGGAAGCGAGCGTAGTGTGGTGAGTGACGTGCGGTGGTCCTCGTTTGACCCGCCTTGCGTGCCCAGGTAGATTTGATCCTCGGTGTGCGCTCTGGCGCGCCCCTCAGGTCTGTCCAGGTGTTGTTCCTCTGGATGACCGATGCAACCAGTCGTAAACGAAAGAGTGGGTCAGGCGTGTACGCGATCGTGCGCAGTGGCGGCCGTCAGCACAAGGTCGCCGTCGGTGATGTCCTCGAGGTCGACCGGCGGAACGAGAAGCCGGGGGACAGCGTCGAGCTGGTCCCGCTCCTCGTGGTCGACGGCGACGCCGTCACCTCCGACGCCGCCGGCCTCGCCGGTGCGAAGGTGACCGTCGAGGTCCTGGCCGAGACGAAGGGTCCGAAGATCCGGATCGTCAAGTTCAAGAACAAGACCGGCTACCGCAGGCGTCAGGGTCATCGCCAGCGGTACACCCAGGTCAAGGTCACCGGGATCGAGAGCTAGGAAGCACTGAGATGGCACACAAGAAGGGCGCGTCCTCGACCCGCAACGGTCGGGACTCCAACTCCCAGCGCTTGGGCGTGAAGCGGTTCGGCGGCCAGCAGGTGAACGCCGGCGAGATCATCGTCCGCCAGCGCGGCACCCACTTCCACCCGGGCGACGGTGTCGGTCGCGGTGGCGACGACACCCTCTTCGCTCTGGTCGAGGGCAAGGTCGACTTCGGCACCCGCCGCGGTCGCCGGGTCGTCAACATCCTGCCGGCCGAGGCCACCATCTCGGCTTAGGTCCAAACCCCCCCGGTCACTGACCGGACCACACACCTACCGACAGAGGGTGGCCCAGATCTGGGCCACCCTCTGTCACGTTTTCGTACGAGAGAGAAGAGGCGAGCCCGTGGCGATCCCCAGCTTCGTCGACCGGGTCACGTTGCACGTCTACGGCGGCAACGGCGGCCACGGCTGCGCCTCGGTGCACCGGGAGAAGTTCAAGCCGCTGGGCGGACCGGACGGTGGCAACGGCGGCCACGGCGGTTCGGTGATCTTGAAGGTCGACACCGGCCTGACCACCCTGGTCGACTTCCACCGCCAGTCCCACCGGCGGGCCGACAACGGCATCCCCGGCAAGGGTGACCACGCCAACGGGGCCAACGGCGAGGACATCGTGCTCGCCGTGCCCGACGGCACGGTGGTCAGCGACGCCGACACCGGCGAGACCCTGGCCGACCTGACCGGCCACGACACCGAGGTGGTGGTCGCCGCCGGCGGCCGGGGCGGGCTCGGCAACGCGGCTCTGGCCTCGTCCTCGCGCAAGGCGCCGGGCTTCGCCCTGCTGGGGGAGGAGGGCGACACCCGGACCGTCACCCTCGAGCTCAAGGTCGTCGCCGACGTCGGACTGGTCGGCTTCCCCAGTGCCGGCAAGTCCTCCCTGGTGGCAGCCATCTCCCGGGCCCGGCCGAAGATCGCCGACTACCCGTTCACCACGCTGGTCCCCAACCTCGGGGTGGTGGTGGCGGGGGAGACGACCTACTCGGTGGCCGACGTCCCCGGTCTGATCGAGGGAGCGTCGGAGGGCCGCGGCCTCGGTCACGACTTCCTCCGCCACATCGAGCGGTGCGCTGCGATCGTGCACGTGCTGGACTGCGCCACCTTCGAGCCGGGTCGCGATCCGGTCACCGACCTGGACGTGATCGAGGCCGAGCTGGCCGCCCACGGAGGTTTGGAGGATCGGCCCCGACTGGTCGCGCTGAACAAGATCGACGTGCCCGACGGCGGCGAGCTGGCCGAGATCGCCCGGCCCGAGCTCGAGGCGCGCGGCTTGCGCGTGTTCGAGATCTCGACCAAGTCCGGAGCCGGTTTGCAGGGCCTGACCTTCGCCATGGCCGAGATCGTCGCCCAGCGGCGCGCCGCGCTGCCACCGCCCCCGCCGGCCCGGATCGTGCTGCGCCCCACCCCGGTCAGAGGGGGCGACGAGTTCACCATCCGACGCGAGAACGAGCTCTGGCGGGTGCAGGGCGCCAAACCCGAGCGCTGGGTGCGCCAGACCGACTTCGGTAACCCCGAGGCGGTCGGTTACCTGGCCGACCGGCTGAACCGGATCGGCATCGAGGACAAGCTGCTGCAGCACGGCGCCCAGGCCGGCGACGGGGTGGCCATCGGCGGCGAGGACGCGGTCGTGTTCGACTTCCGCCCGCAGATCGACATCGGTGCGGAGATCCTCAGCCGCCGCGGCGAGGACCAGCGCTTCGCCGAGGAGCGGCCGGCCGCCGTCCGCCGTCGGGAGAAGGACGAGGCCTATCACTCCGACGACGAGGACGGGATCGAGTTCCACGACAACTGGTCCGATGACGACTGACGCCGGGCTGGACTCCGAGTCGGGATCGGCTGCGACCGGAGCGCGGCGGGCGCCCGCGCGCCCGGCGATCGCGGACGCGCACCGGATCGTGGTCAAGATCGGCTCGTCGTCGCTGACCACCCCGACCGGGGACATCGACCCGGGCCGGATCCAGGGGCTGGTGGACACGCTGGCCGTCGCCCGGGCGGCCGGACGTGAGGTCGTGCTGGTCTCCTCCGGAGCCATCGCCGCCGGCTTGTCGCCGCTGGGGCTGAAGGCCCGTCCGCGCGACCTCGCGACCCAGCAGGCCGCGGCCTCGGTGGGTCAGGGGCTGCTGATGGGCTACTACACCCACCTGTTCGCCGCTCACGGGATCGAGGTCGGCCAGGTGCTGCTCACGGTGGACGACGTGACGCGCCGCGGGCACTACCGGAACGCGTACCGCACCTTCGGCCGCCTGCTCGAGCTCGGCGTGATGCCGATCGTGAACGAGAACGACACCGTGGCCACCCACGAGATCCGCTTCGGTGACAACGACCGGCTCGCGGCCCTCGTCGCGCATCTGGTGCACGCGGACGCGCTGATCTTGCTGAGCGATGTCGACGCGCTCTACACGGGCCACCCCAGGCTGCCCGCGTCGCAGCGCATCACCGACGTGTACGCGGACGAGGACCTCGCCGGCATCGACATCTCGACCCGCGGCACCGCGGTCGGCACCGGCGGCATGATCACCAAGGTGGACGCCGCCAAGATCGCCACCTCCGCAGGGATCCCGACTGTGCTGACCTCGGCCGCGCAGGTGTCCGAGGCTGTCGGCGGTCAGCTCGTCGGCACGGTGTTCCACCCGACCGGCAAGCGCCGACCCACCCGTCAGCTGTGGCTCCGGCACGCCTCGGACGCGCGCGGTGAGCTGGTGCTCGACGACGGTGCCGTACGGGCGGTGGTCACCCGCAACGCCTCGCTGCTGCCCGCCGGGGTGACCGAGGTCCGCGGCCGGTTCACCGCCGGTGAGGCCGTCGACCTGGTCGACCTGCGGGGACACGTGGTGGCCCGCGGGCTGGTCAACTTCGACGCCGACGAGATCCCGGCGCTGCTGGGCAAGACCACGCGCCAGATCGTCGCCGAGCGCGGCAGCGGCTACGACCGCACGGTGGTGCACAAGGACGCCCTCGTCGTGATGGACCCCGCGGCAACCGAGCACTGAAACCGCGGTCGATGGTCGGCCGCCGGCATCCTCGGCGGTGTGTCCACCCGCCTACCGGTGGGTAACCGATGTGTTGCAGCTCCGCGCAGGATGTGTGATCCGGTGCACATCTGGGCTAAGGTCACTCTTCGTTCGTCAGTCGCTCGGGCGCGTAGACCTTTTGACCATTGGTCCAGGGCCCGCCAATACACGAGGTGAACCGCGTGCGAAACACCACAATCTTGCGTCGGGGGATCGCTGCCATCGCAGCACTCGCCCTGGCCGGAAGCCTGGCCTCCTGTGCCCAGAGTCAGCGAGAGACCGGCACCACCACCGAGGAGGGCGGCGGCGGCGACTTCGTCTTCGCCGCGTCGTCCGATCCGGTGATGCTGGATCCGGCGATGGCCAGTGACGGCGAGACCTTCCGGGTCGCCCGTCAGCAGTTCGAGGGTCTGGTCGGCACCAAGCCCGGCACCACCGAGCTGGAGCCACTGTTGGCCACGGAGTGGAAGGCCTCCGAGGACGGCAAGTCCTACACCTTCACGCTCCGCGAGGGGGTGAAGTTCTCCGACGGCACCGCCTTCGACGCCGAGGCCGTCTGCGCCAACTTCGACCGTTGGTACAACTGGACCGGGGTCAACCAGTCCGAGAACATCACGTACTACTACGGCAAGCTGTTCCGTGGCTACAAGACCGGCAAGACCGGCGGCATCTACGACAGCTGCGCGGCCACCGGCCCGACCGAGGCCACGGTCAAGCTCACCAAGCCGTTCGCCGCGTTCGTGCAGGCGATGACGCTGCCGGCGTTCTCGATGCAGAGCCCGACGGCGCTGAAGAAGTACAACGCCGACGACACCCAGGGCAGCGAGGACGATCCCCGGTTCTCCGCCTACGCCACCGAGCACCCCACCGGCACCGGCCCCTTCGTGTTCGAGAAGTGGGAGCGTGACCAGCAGGTCACCCTGAAGCGCAACGACAGCTACTGGGGCGACAAGGCCAAGGTCGAGAAGGTGATCATCCGGACCATCTCCGACCCGAAGGCCCGCACCCAGGAGCTCCAGGCCGGCAACATCGACGGCTACGACCTGGTCGGCCCCGCCGACGTCCAGCCGCTCAAGGACGCCGGCTTCCAGATCCAGAACCGGCCGGCCTTCAACATCCTCTACCTGGGTATCAACCAGAAGAACAAGGCGCTGCAGGACGTCAAGGTCCGCGAGGCCATCGGCCACGCGATCGACAAGGCGGCCGTGGTGAAGTCGTCCCTGCCGGAGGGATCGGTGCCCGCCAAGGAGTTCATGCCGAACCTGGTGGAGGGCTACAACGACTCGATCGAGGATCCGGCGTACGACGTCGCGGAGGCCAAGAAGCTCCTCAAGGAGGCCGGACAGGAGAACCTGGAGCTCAAGTTCGCCTACCCGACGGGTGTCTCCCGGCCCTACATGCCGTCCCCGGAGGACACCTTCGCGGTGATCAAGTCCCAGCTGGAGAAGGCCGGGATCAAGGTGACCCCGGTCGCGGCCAAGTGGAGCCCGGACTACCTGGACATGATCCAGGGCGACGCGGGGACGGACAAGCACGACATCCACCTGCTCGGCTGGACCGGCGACTACAACGACCCGGACAACTTCATCGGTGTCTTCTTCGGTGGCAAGTCCGCCGAGTGGGGCTTCGACAACCCGACCCTGTTCAAGGAGCTGGCGGCCGCTCGTGAGCTGCCGACCCGCGACGAGCAGGTGCCGGCGTACGAGAAGATCAACGCCGAGATCGCCGAGTACGTGCCGGGCATCCCGCTGGCCCACCCCGCCCCGTCGCTGGCTTTCGCCAAGGGCGTGCAGGGCTATGTGGCCAGCCCGGTGCAGGACGAGGTCTGGAACACCGTCACCGTCACCCGGTGATGTGACGAGTGGTCACGGCCGGAGGTTCGTCGGGGTCCCCGCCACCTGGACACCGGTGACCCTCGACGAACGTCCGGCCGCAACCACTAGCTGACACGGCGGGGCGGCGCCTCATCCGAGGGGCCGCCCCGTACCGTGTCGGACGTCTTGATTTCCCGACCCCCCGGGAGGAGGCAGACCACCGTGCTCAGGTTCGTCGTCCGGCGCATCCTGCTGATGATCCCGGTCCTGCTCGGACTCATCGTGCTGTTGTTCGTCTGGGTGCGCGCCCTGCCCGGGGACCCGGCCCGCGCCCTCCTCGGCGAGAAGGCCACCCCGGAGTCGATCGCCTCGGTGAACGCCCAGTACGGCTTCGACCAGCCGCTCATCAAACAGTTCCTGATCTATGCCTCGCAGCTGCTGCAGGGCAACTTCGGCAACTCGCCGCGCACCGGTGAGCCCGTGCTGGAGACGTTCATCGAACGCTTTCCGGCCACCCTGGAGCTGGCGATCGCGGCGTTGATCTTCGCCGTCGTGGTGGGGATCCCGCTCGGCTACTGGGCCGCGACGCACGCCGGTGGCTGGCTGGACACCTTCGCGGTCGGCACCTCGCTGGCCGGGGTGGTCATCCCGGTGTTCGTGCTGGCGTACATGCTGAAGCTGGTGTTCGCGGTCGGTCTGCCCGGGCCGCTCGGTGCGCTGGCCGTGCTGCCGTCCTCCGGGCGACAGGATCCGCGGATCGACGCCACCCACATCACCAACTTCTACGTGCTGGACGGGTTGCTCACCCGGGAGTGGGACGCGTCCTGGGACGCGATCCTGCACCTGATCCTGCCGGCCATCGCCCTCGGCTCCATCCCGTTGGCGATCATCGTCCGGATGACCCGGGCCTCCGTCGTCGACGTGCTCAACGAGGACTACGTCCGCACCGCCAACGCCAAGGGACTCTCCCGGGGTGTGATCACCCGCCGGCACGTGCTGCGCAACGCCCTGCTGCCGGTGATCACGGTGATCGGCCTGCAGACCGGTGCGCTGCTGGCCGGCGCGGTGCTGACCGAGTCGGTGTTCGCCATCAACGGCATCGGCTCCTACCTGTTCGCGGCGATCAGCAGCCTGGACTTCGCCGTCCTGCAGGGGTTCATCCTGTTCATCGCGGTCATCTACGCCGTGGTCAACCTGCTGGTCGACCTGGCGTACGGCGTCATCGATCCCCGACTCAGGACGAGGTGAGGCGATCATGACGGCATTGGACGCGACTCAGGGCGCGATCAACGAAGGACTGCTCGGCAAACCGCCCTCCGACGAGCGTGGCACGAGCCTGTGGCGTGGCGCGTTCCGCCGACTGCGACGCAACCCGTCGGCGATCATCGGTGCGGCCATCGTGGCGATGCTGGTGCTGATCGCGGTCTTCGCGCCGCTGCTGGCACCGTACGAGCCGGCGACCAGCGAGTGGATCGACCAGGTCACGCCGAGCTCGGTGCCCGGACCGTCCCCCGAGCACCCGCTCGGGCTGGACTCGTTCGGATCCGACATGCTCACCCAGCTGATCTACGGTGCGCGGCAGACGCTGGTCATCGGCATCGTGTCGACCATGATCGGCGTGATCGGTGGGGCCGCCCTCGGGATCCTCGCCGGCGGGCTCGGCGGCTGGTGGGACACCGGTGTGATGCGTTTCGTGGACATCCTGCTGTCCATCCCCTCGCTGCTGCTCGCGGTCAGCATCGCGGCGGTGCTCGGCCGAACCCCCTGGGCGATCATGATCGCGATCGGCATCGCGCAGGTGCCGATCTTCGCCCGGCTGCTGCGTGGATCGATGATGGGCCAGCGCGGCCAGGACTACGTGCTGGCAGCCTCCTCGTTGGGTTTGCGCCAACGCCGGATCGTGATGAGCCACGTGCTGCCCAACTCCGTCGGCCCCCTCATCGTCCAGGCCACCCTGGTGCTGGCTACCGCCACCATCGAGGTCGCGGCCCTGTCCTATCTGGGGCTCGGCCAGCCCGATCCCGCCGTCGCCGAGTGGGGTCGGATGCTGGTCAAGGCCCAGGACCGGCTGCAGAGCGACCCGCGGCTGGCGATCATGCCCGGCATCTGCATGGCGGTCACCGCCCTGGGCTTCACCCTGTTCGGCGAGGCACTCCGCGAAGCACTGGACCCGAAGTCGAGGCGATGATGAGTGACGCGACCCTGACCAGGGGGCGGCCGAGGGCCGCGGTGAACCGCGAAGAGAACCTGCTCGAGGTCGACAACCTGACGGTCACCTTCGCCCGCAAGGGATCCCGACCCGTGCACGCCGTGGACGGGGTGTCGTTCGAGGTGCGCCCGGGCCAGGTGGTGGGCATCGTGGGGGAGAGCGGCAGCGGCAAGTCGGTCACCTCGCTGGCCGTGATGGGGCTGCTGCCCAGCCGGGGTGTCGAGACCAGCGGCCAGATCCGCTACCGCGGCACGGACCTGCTCGGGGCCGGGGCGAAGACGCTGAACGACCTGCGTGGCCGCGAGATCGCCATGGTGTTCCAGGACCCGATGAGCTCGCTCAACCCGGTGGTGCCGATCGGCGTCCAGGTGACCGAAGTGCTGCTCCGCCACTCCGACGTGTCCCGGGCCGAGGCCAAGGCCGAAGCCGAGGAGCTGCTCCGTCGGTGCGGCATCCCCGACCCCCGTCGCCGGCTCAAGGAGTACCCCCACCAGATGTCCGGGGGGATGCGGCAACGGGCGCTGATCGCGATCGCGCTGGCCTGCAAACCCGCTCTGCTGATCTGCGACGAGCCGACCACCGCGCTCGACGTCACCATCCAGGCGCAGGTGCTCGAGCTGCTGAAGGAGCTGGTGGCCGACCTGGACACGGCCATGATCATGATCACCCACGACCTCGGCGTGGTGGCCGGGCTGTGCGACTTCGTGAACGTCATGTACAGCGGGCGGATCGTCGAGTCCGCCAGCCGGCGGGAGCTTTTCGCGCACCCCCGACACCGTTACACCGAAGGGCTGCTGGCCTCCATCCCTCGGCTGGACAGCCCGCGCGGCGAGCCGTTGCGACCGATCCGGGGAACCCCGCGCGACGTCATCTCGTGGTCGGAGGCGTGCGCCTTCGCCCCGCGCTGTGATCATGCCGACGACGCCTGTGCGACCCCGGACCTGGCGCTGCTGGTCGACGGTCCCGGTGATCACCGGATGCGCTGCGTGCACCCGGCACCGCTACCCCGGGCCGCACCCGAACCCTCTGGTGAGCCGGCCGAGGGGGTGGACCGGTGAGCGGCGACGACACGACCCTGCTGCAGGTCACCGGTCTGCAGGTGCACTTCCCGATCAAGCAGGGCATCGTCTTCGACCGGACGGTCGGCCACGTGCGAGCGGTCGACGGCGTCGACCTCGCGGTGGCGCGCGGGGAGACGTACGGGTTGGTGGGGGAGTCCGGCTGCGGCAAGTCGACGCTGGGCCGGGCGCTGCTCCGGCTCGAGGAACCGACCGCCGGCTCGGTGGTCTTCGACGGTGTCGACGTGCGGGCGCTCAAGCCCGAGGGGCTGCGCCAGCTGCGCCGCCGGATGCAGATGGTGTTCCAGGACCCGCTGTCCAGCCTGAACCCGCGACAGTCGGTGGAGAGCCTGCTGGTGGAGCCGCTGAACGTGCACGGGCTGTCCGCCCAGGACGCCGAGGAGTACGGCCGCGACTCGGCGAAGGCGCACCTGGCCAAGGCCGCGGCGATGCTGGAGGTGGTCGGTCTGCCCCGGTCGGCGCTCTCCCGCTACCCGCACGAGTTCTCCGGCGGTCAGCGGCAGCGGATCGGCATCGCCCGAGCCATGGTCCTCAACCCCGACCTGGTGATCGCCGACGAGCCCGTCAGCGCCCTCGACGTCTCGGTCCAGGCCCAGGTGATCAACCTGCTGGAGGACCTGCAGGAGCTGCTCGGCCTGACGTATCTGGTGATCGCGCACGACCTGGCCGTGGTCCGGCACATCAGCGACACCGTCGGGGTGATGTACCTCGGCCGACTCGTCGAGGAGGCACCCAGCGACGACCTCTACGAGCGGCCGCTGCACCCGTACACGATCGCGCTGATGTCCGCCATCCCGATCCCCGATCCGGAGGTGGAGGACCATCGGGAGCGGATCCTGTTGCGCGGCGATCTGCCGAGCCCGGCGAACCCCCCGAGCGGCTGCCGGTTCCACACCCGCTGTCCGTACCGGCAGCCGACCCGCTGCGACACCGAGGTGCCGGAGCTCCGGGTGATCCCCGCGCTGGGGGAGGGTCGCCGGGTGGCCTGTCACTGGGCCGAGGAGATCGAGGCCGGCACGGTCGGTGTGGTCGACCCCCAGCTGGTGGTAGAACCGATCAGGTGAGCACGGTCCATCACCTGACCTGTCAGATCCTGTGGTCGCCATGACGACCACAGCGTCTGACACGTCGGAGGTTCTGGTGGCGCGGGCGGCCCTGGACACCCCAGTGGGTCGGATCCTGGTGGTCGCCGGTCCGGCCGGCGTGCGGCGGCTGTCCTGGTCCACGGCGCAGGTCCCGGCACGGGTGCCCGAGCCCGGCGGTGTCCTGGAGCGCGCCCTCGGCCAGCTCGCCGAGTACTTCGCCGGCAGCCGCCACGAGTTCGACATCCCGGTCGACCTCGGCACACTCGAGCCCGCCACCCGTCAGGTGCTGCTCACCTTGCAGAGGGTCCCGTACGGTCGCGCGGTGACCTACGGCGAGCTGGCCGCTCTGAGCGGCACGGGCCTGCCGGCCCGCGCCATCGGCTCGGTGATGGGCGCGAACCCGGTGCCGATCCTGATCGGCTGTCACCGGGTTCTGGCCGGCGACGGTCTCGGCGGCTACTCCGGTGGACCACCCGGGCAGGGACTGGAGACCAAGCGCTGGCTGCTCGAGCACGAGGAGATCCTGCCGCCGCGCCTGTGGTGATCCGAACGCCATTTCCCGTACCACGGTGAGAAATTACTGAGGCTCAGCCGAATGTCGCTCCGCATCCCACCATCTGTGCGAGGATGGAGTGCTCAAGTCACTTAGGGTAACCTAACTCGGATGCCGATCGAGAGACCGAAGGGACTGATAGCGAGATGACCGCGCTGCCGGAGGCCTACTTCCGGGCCGTCGTGATCGAGGTGACGAGCCTCTCGTCGGTGATGCGACGGATCGTCCTCGGGGGCGATGGGCTTGCGGACTACCGCTCCTCGGGCACCCCGGACGAGTGGTTGCGGCTGATGGTGCCGCCGCAGCGTCAAGAGCTCGTCGAGCTGCCGGTCAAGCAGGGTCAGCAGTTCCACTTCGCCAACCCGCAGCCGGTCCCTCGGTGGTACAGCGTGCGCCGCTGGGAGCCCGAGCTCCGCCAGGTCACCGTTGACGTCGTCGTACACGAGCACGGCGTGGCGACGCGCTGGGCGGAGAGCGTCCGACCGGGAGATCAGCTGCTGATCTCGCAACCGCACGGGCGGGGCATCGACCCCGTCGCCGACTGGGTGCTGATCCTGGCCGACCAGACCGGCATCCCGGCCGCGTGCCGGATCCTGGAGAACCTGGCACCCCACCAGCACGCGCACGCCGTGTTCGAGGCGCCCAACGAGGCAGCCACGTTCACCCCGAGCTCGCCGGCCGAGCTGAAGGTGTGCTGGGCCTACAACCCGTCCCCGGCGACCATCCCCAGCCCGCTGAGTGCGGCCGTCCGCACCATCGAGCTGCCGCCCGGGCGGGGCTACGTGTGGATGGCCGGCGAGGCGGCCTGCGCCCGCGATGTCCGGCGCTACTTCCGGCACGAGCTCAAGTGGCGCTCCCAGCACTTCGACATCGTCGGCTACTGGAGACCTGACCAGGAGGCCTACCAGCGCCGCTACCGCGAGGTGGAGGGACGCGTGGCCGAGGTGTACGAGTCCGGTCGCCGTGCGGGCGCGGATTCGGAGGACATCCTGGACGAGGTGTTCTCGGTGATGGAGTCCCGCGGGTTGTAGGTCGGATCCGCCGGGCTCGACGCGCCGATACAGCGTCTTCCCGCATTTGCCGGACGACGAGCCGCTCCCGACCCGCCGATGCGCCGTCTTCCCGCACCTGCCGGACAACGATCCGCTGCCCGGCCGCTGCATCCGCGTTTCCCCGCACGTGCCGACAGACGAGCCCCTCCCGGGCCCCGATGGTGAGATTCACAACACTCTTCTGAATCGTTTTTGTAGTGCGGTCACCGGGCCCTTAGGATTGTCTTCGACCGCACCGCGACGCACTCGAACGGACGGCGCTTGCTCGGCAAAGCCGCCGGCCCACCACTTCACCTCAGTACGCCCGCGGTTGCAGCTGCGCGACCGCAGAGAGATCGATCCGCCGTGTTCGTCGTCGCCCTGGGCTGGTTCGCCGCCGCCCTCGCCGCCACTGTCGCCATCCCCCAGGTCATCAAGCTCCTCCGCAACCGCACCACGGCGGGCATCTCGCTCACCGCGTGGCGCCTCACCCTGGCCGCCAACATCGCCTGGACCGGCCACGGCTTCGTGGCCGGGCACGCCAACATCTGGCTGCCCAACCTGATGTTCATGGTCTGCAGCCTCATCATCTTGAACCAGCTCCGGCGCGACCGTGCGCTCAGCTGGGCTGCCACCTTCGGCCCGAGCCTGGCGCTCGGCCTGACCACCCTCGGTCTCGATGTCACCTACGGCCCGGTCGTGTTCGCGATCGCCGCCGGTCTGCCCTCGGTGATCGCCCAGATGCTGCAGTTCCAGGAGCTGGTCGTGGCCCCGCGCATCAGCGGCGTCTCGCTGCCCTTCCTGGCGTTGAACTGGGTCAACCAGGCCCTGTGGCTGTCCTGGGCTCTGTTGATCGGCGAGCAGTCGATCACGATGGTGGCGTCCACGATGGGGGTGCTGATGGGGCTGAACCTGCTGTGGGCCCTGCTGCGCCGGCATGGTGTCGTACGCGCCCGGCTCGCGCTGCTGTCCGCCTGACCGTTCCCTGGCGCCGATTACATGCTTACACTTCCGACATGAGCGGTCTGCCGGGCGAGGACGGTCGTCCCACGTTGTACGACTGGGCCGGCGGTGAAGCCGCGCTGGCCCGGATGATCAACGCCTTCTACGACCGGGTGGAGGGCGACGATCTGTTGGCGCCGCTGTTCGGGGGTGGGGTCGGCGCCGACCATCGTGACCACGTGATCGCCTGGTGGAGCGAGGTGTTCGGCGGCCCGACCCGCTACACCGATGACCTGGGCGGCTACCCGCGGATGGTGCGCAAGCACATCGGCCTGGGCATCACGGCGGAACAGCGGCACCGGTTCGCCTCGCTGATGAGCCTGGCGGCCGACGATGCCGGACTGCCGGACGACCCGGAGTTCCGGGCCGCGCTGGTCGGCTACCTCGAGTGGGGGACCCGGATCGCCCTGGCCAACTCCGCGCCGGGGGCCCCGGTGGTTCCGGAGGCGCCGGTGCCGCGCTGGGGCTGGGGAGTCGCCCCGCCCTACCTGCCGGAATGACTAAACTCGGACGACCGTAGATCCGAGGGAGAGACGTCGTGAGTGTCACCGAGCAGGCCATCCGGGCACGGGAGGCGGCCAGGATCCTGGCCAGGGCGCCGCGGGCCGCCAAGGACGCGGGACTGCAGGCCATGGCCGATGCCCTGGCCAAGGCCGAGACCGCGATCCTCGACGCCAACGCCCTGGACGTGGCCCGGGCCGGCAACAACGGCACCAGCGCTTCGCTGATCGACCGGCTGCGGCTGACGTCGGACCGGATCGCCGGCATGGTGCAGGGCCTGCGTGAGCTCGCCGGGCTGCCCGATCCGGTAGGCGACGTGGTCCGCGGCTGGACGAACGCCAACGGCGTGCAGGTCCGTCAGGTGCGGGTGCCGTTCGGCGTGGTCGGCATCATCTACGAGGCGCGGCCGAACGTGACGGCCGACGCCGGGGGCATCTGCCTCAAGTCCGGCAACGCGGCGCTGCTCCGCGGCTCCTCCTCGGCCGCCGAGTCCAACACCGCGATCGTCGAGGCACTCCGCCAGGGGCTCGCCGACGCCGACCTGCCCGCCGATGCGGTCCAGCTGATCCCGGGCCCCCGTGAGGTGACCGCCGACCTGATGGCGGCCCGCGGCCTGGTGGACGTGCTGATCCCCCGCGGCGGTGCCGGCCTGATCGACACGGTGGTCCGCAACAGCCAGGTGCCCGTGATCGAGACCGGGGTGGGCAACTGCCACCTGTACGTGGACGCCTCGGCCGATCTCGACATGGCGCTCGCGATCCTGCTGAACGCGAAGACCCAGCGCCCCTCGGTCTGCAACGCCGTGGAGACCCTGCTGGTGCACGCCGACGCAGCCACGGAGTTCCTGCCTCGGGCCCTGAGCGCGCTGGCCGACGCGGGGGTGACGGTGCACGGCGACGACCGTACGGGCGCGTACGGCACGGTGGTGCCGGCCACCGAGACCGACTTCACCGACGAGTACCTGTCGCTCGACATCGCCGCGGCCGTGGTCGACGACCTGGATGCGGCGCTGGCGCACATCCGCCGCTACAGCACCGGGCACAGCGAGACGATCATCACCGAGTCGCAGCGCGCGGCGCAGCGGTTCACCGCCGAGGTCGACGCGGCGGCGGTGCTGGTGAACGCCTCCAGCCGGTTCGTGGACGGCGGCGAGTTCGGCTTCGGCGCGGAGATCGGCATCTCCACCCAGAAGCTGCACGCCCGCGGTCCGATGGGGCTACCGGAGATGACTTCCACCAAGTACGTGGTGGTGGGCGACGGTCAGGTGCGTTGAACCCGCTAGGCTGCCCGACAGATCCGCGAAGGATCCGCGTACGGGTGAGCGTGCGTAGAAGCCGACGGAGAGGTGCGAGGTGAACTTCGGTCTGACACTCCTGGAGGTGGAGGTCGAGCGTGACATCCCGATCCCGGCCTGGGGCTTCGGCGTCATCGCCTTCGCGGTCCTGGCGATCCTGCTGTTCGTGACCTACTCGATCGGCAAGGGCCGACCGCACAGCTGAATCGGGAGCCACCATCTCTGTCGCCGCGCGCGAATCGCGGACACCGGGCCTCGGTCTGGCGCGCGATCCCGCTGCCCGACCGGGACACCGCTATCGCCTCGGGGTGATGGGCGGCACCTTCGACCCGATCCACCACGGTCACCTGGTGGCCGCCAGCGAGGTGGCCAGCCGGTACGCCCTGGACGAGGTCGTCTTCGTGCCCACCGGGGAGTCGTGGCAGAAGTCGAGCAAGCAGGTGTCCGCGGCCGAGGACCGCTACCTGATGACGGTCGTCGCGACGGCCTCGAACCCACGCTTCAGCGTCAGCCGGGTGGACATCGACCGTGGCGGACCGACCTTCACGGTGGACACGCTCCGTGATCTGCGGGAGGAGCGCGGCGAGGACGTCGACCTCTTCTTCATCACCGGGGCCGACGCGCTGGCCCAGATCCTCACCTGGCGAGACGTGCAGACCCTGTTCGATCTGGCCCACTTCGTCGGCTGCACGCGGCCCGGGGTCGAGCTCCATTCACCCGCGATCGCCGAACTTCCGCCGGAGCGCATTACCCTGATGGAGGTGCCGGCGCTGGCCATCTCGTCCACGGGATGTCGGGAGCGGGTGACCGCTCGCCAGCCGATCTGGTATCTGGTGCCGGACGGCATCGTGCAGTACATCGCCAAGCGCGGTCTCTACCTGCCCTGACCGCCGGGCGCGTGCGTACCCGCACGGTGTCCGGCCACGAGAAGACCGTACGAGATAGAAGAGAGTTCCTTGACCGCCACCGATCACGCCCTCCAGCTCACCCAGGCCGCCGCCGCGGCCGCCGCCGACAAGCTCGGCACCGACCTCGTCGCCTTCGACGTCTCCGAGCAGCTGGCCATCACCGACGTGTTCCTCGTCGTCACCGCCACCAACGAGCGCCAGGTGGGCTCGGTGGTCGACGGCATCGAGGAGGCGCTGCGCGCGCTCGACGCGAAGCCGGCTCGACGAGAGGGCGACCGCGAGCAGCGCTGGGTCCTGCTCGACTACCTGGACGTCGTGGTGCACGTCCAGCACGACGACGAACGCCGCCTGTACGCGCTCGAGCGCCTCTGGCACGACTGCCCCCGGATCCCGCTGCTCGTGGACAACCGGCGTTGACGGCCGCCCAGCTGATCGTGCTGCGGCACGGTCGGACGGCGTGGAACGCCACCGGCCGGTTCCAGGGCCAGGCCGACATCGACCTGGACGAGCGTGGTCGCGCGCAGGCCGAGCAGGCCGCCGCCGTCCTCGCCGAGCTGGCGCCGGCGGCGATCTACTCCAGCGACCTGTCGCGAGCCCGCCAGACGGCGGCCCCGCTGGCCGCGAGATGCGGGCTGGAGGTGCACACCGACCGCCGTCTGCGGGAGATCCACGTCGGCAGCTGGGAGGGGCTGACCATCGACGAGATGCTCGGCCGGGTCGACGACGACGTCAAGTGCGCCTACCTGGCCGGTGAGGACGTTCGCCGGTCGTCGACCGGCGAGACGGTGGCCGAAGTGGGGGAGCGGGCCGGGGCCGCGCTGGACGAGATCGGTCTGGCCGCTGCGGACGGTTCGACGGTGGTGGTGGTGATGCACGGTCTGGCCGGCCGGGCCGGTGTCTGCCGGTTGGTCGGCTTTCCCGGCGAGACCTGGAAACGGTTGAGCGGGTTGCACAACTGCGGCTGGATCAGTGTCGAGCGGCACCGTACCGGCGACTACTGGCGGATCACCGAGTACAACGTGACCGCTCCACGCGCGTGAGCGCGGCCGGAGGCGCCGAACGGCCTCCGCGGGCGAAACAGCCATCGCAGGAAGATCTTCCGCTCACTCCGCTGGCCGGTGCGATCATCATGATCGCCTTGGTGCTGGCGGCCTTCAACCTGCGACCCGCGGTGACCAGTGTCGGACCCTTGCTGGAGGAGATCCGGACCGGTCTGGGCATGGGCGGTGTGGTCGCCGGTCTGCTGACGGCGTTGCCCGCGGCCTGCTTCGTGGCCTTCGGGTCGCTGGCGCCGAGACTGGTGGCCAAGTCCTTCCCGAGCCGCCTGATCTGGATGTCTCTGGCCGCCGTGACCGTCGGGCTGGCGCTGCGGCCCTTCATGCCCGGCACCGCCACCTTCGTCCTGGTCAGCTGCCTGGCCCTGGGCGGCATCGGCGTGGCCAACATCATGATGCCCGTCGTGGTCCGGCGGGCCTTCCCCCAGCGGGTCGGCACCCTGACCGGCGTCTACTCGATGGGTCTCACCCTGGGCGCGGCGACCGCGGCCGCGGTCACGGTGCCGCTGACCGCGGCCCTCGGCGGCGACTGGCGGTACGGGCTGGCTTTCTGGGCCGTGCCCGCCGCGTTGGCCGCGGTGGTCTGGATGGGGGTGGCCCGCTGGATCCGTCAACGAGCCGGTGGCCGTCCCTCCGGGGCGAGCAGCGGCGGTCTGCGGATGACCCGCAGCCGTACCGCGTGGGCGGTCGCCATCCTGTTCGGACTGCAGTCGACCCAGGCGTACGTGACGATGGGCTGGGTGCCGCAGATCTACCGCGACGCGGGACTCTCGGCGACGTACGCGGGCGTCCTGCTCGCCCTGATCCCGGCCGTCGGGGTGCCGACCTCGTTCCTGGTGCCGACCCTCGCGGCTCGGCTGCGGACCCAAGGGGGTGTCGCGGTCGCTCTGACCGGTCTCGGCTTCTTCGGCTACCTGGGGCTGTGGATCATGCCGACCACGGTGCCCTGGTTGTGGGTGATCGTGCTCGGCATCTCCCAGGGCGTCTTCCCGCTGGCCCTGACCCTGATCGGGCTCCGGACCCGGTCCGCCGCCGGCACGGTGGGACTGTCGTCCTTCGGCCAGAGCATCGGCTACCTGATCTCCATCCCGGGTCCGATCGTGGTCGGTGCCCTGTACGGCGCCACCGGCGGCTGGCACCTGCCGATCGCGCTGCTGCTCGTGCTGCTCATCCCGCAGGCGGTCGCCGGCGTGTTCGCCGGGCGGAGCCGGTACGTGGAGGACGACCTCGGCGTCTGAGGTCCCGGCCCACCGAGAGGTGCCGGGTGGTTCCTTCACCCGAGCCGAAGCAACCCGTACGCACCAGTCGGTGTCGGCCGTCGCGTGCCGGTCTCGCGCGCTCGGTTGGCCTAGGATGCTCGCGTGCTCATCCTCGGACTCATCATCTTCGGCCTGATGGCCGGTGCCATCGCCCAGCTCATCCTCGGCCGGTCGGGCTGGAAGATCAACTGGACGATGGCGCTGGTGACGGGCCTGATCGGCTCGTTCGTCGGTGGTCTGCTGATCAGCCTGCTGACCGGCAACGGTCTCAACCTGCGGCCGAGCGGCATCATCGGCTCGATCGTCGGGGCGCTCCTCGTCACCCTGGCCTGGCAGTGGTGGCAGAAGCGGTCGGCCGGCTCCTCGAAGACCGCCTGAGGCACTCGCTCCGGCGTCGGCTCGATTTCACCCCGACGCCGGTGACCCTGTATTGTTCATCGGGCGCTCGGGGCCGACCGGATCGGATCGAGAGCACAGCGGGGCATTGGCGCAGTTGGTAGCGCGCTTCCATGGCATGGAAGAGGTCAGGAGTTCGAATCTCCTATGCTCCACCACCGCAGTGCCTGGCCTGGCGACGGATCTCGCTTCGGAAATGACGTCGACTTCGAACCTCTTCCCGGCTTCTGGTGTCACCTTCTGGTGTCAGCCGCGCCACCCCGCTGGCTAGCCGACGCGCTTGGTGCGGCGCGCGATGGCTTTGCCGCTCTCCCAGAGGACGAAGAGCACGAGCGCGGGTAGGGCTCCGATCAGCCATTGAGTGGTGGACAGGGATGCGGTGCTGAGGAGGGACGTCAGAACGCCGCCGCGGGAGATGAGCAGCGCGAGGGCGATCTCTATCAGCGCGGTGATGTTGAGGGTCTTGTTGTCGAAGGTCTCGACGTGCAGGATCGAGGCCTTCTCGTCGCGTGACTCGAAGGCTGCGACGACAAGCATCAGGGAGAAGGCCACGAGTCCCATGGTGCTGGCGATCTGCGCACTGTCGTACGCGCTCGTCCCGAAGACGATCAGCAGGTCGATCGCGATCGACATGAACAGGCCGACCAGGCCCACGGTCAAGATGACTGCCAAAGTCATGATCGAAGCCGCGCGCGGTCGCGGCCGGCGCTTCATCAGCCCGGGCGTCTCCTTGTCCAAACCCAAGGCGATGCCGACCGGGGCGGTGATCAAGAAGTTGATCCACAGGATCTGGACGGCGGAGAACGGCTGCCCGCCGGCGATGTTGAGCAGGCTCGCCAACAGAAAGGTCACCACGTAGGTGACAAGCGCCACGAGCATGAACCGGATGTACTTGAGCATGTTGTCGTAGAGCTTCCGGCCCTCGGACACCGCCCGCACGATGGTGGCGAAGTTGTCGTCAGTGAGGATCATCCGGCTGGCGTTCTTCGCGACCTGGGTCCCGGACCCCATGGCGATGCCGATGTCGGCGGCCTTGATGGCTGGGGCGTCGTTCACCCCGTCGCCGGTCATGGCCACGACCTCGCCCTTCTTGCGGAGCGTCTCCACCATCAGCACCTTGTGCTCCGGCGCCACCCGTCCGACCACGCCGATGGCGTCGATGCGAGTGAGGCGTTCGGCTTCGGACATCGCGGCCAGGTCGGTGCCGAGAATCGCCTCACCGGGAATACCGAGCTGCTTGGCCACGGCCGCACCCGTGACGACGTCGTCGCCGGTGACCATTCGCACCCGGATGTTGGCGTCCTGGGCGGCCCGGACCGCGTCGAGGGACTCCAGGCGCGGCGGGTCGATCATCCCGACCAGCGCGGTCAGCTGCAGTCCTTGAACCAGGGAGAGCAGGTCACCGGCGGGATCGAAGGTCGTGGGGTCGATGTCCTTCATGGCCGCAGCCATGATCCGCAGGCCCTGGCGGCCGAGGCGATCCATCTCCTCGTTGGCTCGCTGGTTCTGCTGCTCCCCCCAGGGGATGCTTTCGCCCTTGGCCAGGGCAGACGTGGCCCGCCCGATCACGGCGGGGGCCGCACCCTTGACGAAGACCCGCACCACGGGCTTTCCCGACTCGTCCTTGGCGTCGCAGAAGGCTGCCATCAGCTTGTAGGTGGGATCGAATGGCAGGGTCGCCAGCCGGGGGTTGGCCGCCTGAGTGCCTTCGGTGTCGAGCCTCACCTTGTGCCCGAGAACCAGCAGGGCGCCCTCGGTGGGGTCTCCCACGACTTTGCCGTCGACGAGCTTGGCGTCGTTGGTGATCAGGAACGGCAGGATCGCCGCCTCGATCGTGTTCGTGTTGCCCGCTGTGTGCTCGACCTGGCCTTCGAGACCGTAACCCATGCCGGTGATCGTGTACCGGTCCGTGGGATCGATCACCTCCACGACCGTGACCTGGTTCATCGTGAGCGTGCCGGTCTTGTCGGAGTTGATCGCCGACGTCGAACCCAGCGTCTCCACCGAGTCGAGGCTCTTCACGACGGCGCCGTGTGCCGCCAGGTCCCTCGATCCGCTGGAGAGGATGACTTGGAGCACCGTCGGCATCGCCATCGGCACCGCGGCCAGCGCCAACGCGATCGCCGTCGTGAAGATCACCTGAGGCGAGTCCCCTCGAGAGATCCCGACGACGAACATGATCGCGATGGTCAGCCCGGCCGCGGCCGCGATCCACAGGGTCAACGTGTCCAGCTGCTTGGTCATGGGAGTCTTCAGGTTGGGCGCCGACTTCAACATCCCCGAGATGTTGCCCACCGCGGTATCGGCACCGGTCCCGGTGACGATCATCACGCCGCTGCCGTGGGTGACCGGGGTGTTCATGAACGCCATGTTCGACTGGTCCCCCAGGACCGGGTCGGCATCGCTGATCACCTCGGTGCTCTTCGAGGCGGGAACGCTCTCACCCGTCAGCGCGGACTCATCGATCTGCAGCGACGTGGCTTCCACCAGCCGCCCATCGGCGCACACATCATCACCGGCCGTGAGCAGCACCACGTCACCCACGACCACCTGGTCTGCGCCGACCTTGACCTCGGAGCCATCACGACGGACCCGGGCTGTCGTCTTGAGCATCGACTGCAGGGCGTTCATCGCACTCTCCGCCTTGCCCTGCTGCCGCAACCCGCCCAACGCGTTGAGTGCGGTGATCAGCAAGACCGCGATCCCGGTGGCCACCTGACCGATCACGATCGAGGCGACCGCCGCTCCGACGAGAATGATCTGCATGTAGGACTTGTACTGGGCCAGGAACAACGTCCAGCCGGGCGGCGGTTTCTCGGCAGGAAGCGCGTTCGGCCCGTTCGTCTTCAGCAGCTCGGCCGCCTTCGCCGCTGAGATGCCGCTCGCCGGGTCGACACCCAGCCGTTGCGCGACATCCCCGGCCGGGAGCGCGTACCAGCTCTCAGCCGTGCCCACGGTCCCGACCCGAGACACACCTCCGCTTGGCACGATGGTCTTGTCCGTCATCACCAGTCCTTCTGTTCGGTCATCGTATGGATCGGGGCAGTGCGCGGCTGCTAGAACGGCGTCGGGATGTGGTGCTGCAAGGAAGCATCCGGCGCCGCATAGCCCCCCGGACTCGGCCTGCGGGGCATCTTCACATCCTGGGACGGGAGCGGCCCGTACGGGACCTGGCTCAGCAGGTGGCTGATGATGTTGAGCCGGCCGCGCTTCTTGTCGTCGTTGTCCACCACGAACCACGGCGCCCATCCGGTGTCGGTAGCGGCGATCATGACGTCGCGGGCTCGGCAGTACTCGTAATGGCGACTGTAGGACTTCAGGTCGGTCGGGGAGAGCTTCCAGATCTTGCGGGGGTCCTCGATGCGGTTCCCGAGCCTACGGGTCTGCTCCTCGACGCTGACGTTGAGCCAGTACTTGATCAAGATGATCCCGTTGTCGACCATCGCTTGCTCGACCGCCGGCACCTGCTCGAGGAACTTCTCGCTCTCCTCCTGGGTGCAGTAGCCCATCACCGGCTCGACGCCGGCACGGTTGTACCAGCTCCGGTCGAAGATGGCGACCTCGCCGGCAGCAGGAAAGTGGGCGATGTAGCGCTGGATGTACATCTGCGACTTCTCCCGCTCCGTGGGGGTCGGCAAGGCAACGTGCTTGAACACCCGCGGGCTGGTCCGCTCCCTGATCCGACGTATCGTGCCGCCCTTGCCGGCCGAGTCCAGTCCCTCGAACACGATGCACACCTTCGCGCCGGAGGACTTGACCCACTCCTGCATGGCCACGAGCTCGCCCTGCAGGCGACGCATCTGCTTCTCGTAGTCCTTCCGCTTCATGCTGGGCTGGGCAGGAGCCCTTTCTGCCTGGTCGACGTCTTCCGACGTCAGTGTCGTTTTCAACCCGGTCGACGCGGTCGCCTTTTTGGATTTCTTGCTCATCGGTACGTGAATCCCCTGTCTGAAGGTGACCGCAGTCTCGTCATGTTCTCTCTCTCGGCCATCGAAGCCCAGCTTGTGGACAGGAGACTGGATGTCTGCTGCCGTCAAGGTGTGTGCCAGAACGCCTTGACGTAACCATGCACCTCTAGCGGTCGTGGTGACATCACCCGAATCGCGTGAGCCGCGCGTTTTTCCTCGACCGCTGTTCCGACGACCCGGGTCTGGCGGACCGGAGCCTTGTCGGCCATCCTGTAGCCATGGTCGATGGAGATGGTCTTGACTCCGCAGGAAGCGCTGACACGACGGCCCCGGCGCGCAGGAACCTCGTGGTCGGTCATGACGGATCGGCAGGCGCCCGCAACGCGTTGACGATCGCTCTGCAGCTGGCGTCGGAGCTCGCGTCGCCGGTCACCATCGTGAGGGCCTGGTCAGTGGCGACCGCCCCGAGGCCCAAGAGCTGGAAGTTCGGCTACGTGTGCTCCAACGACGAGCTGGCCGAAGCGGTTCAGGAGGCGCTCGTTGCCGAGACCCGCGACCTGCTGTCGCGTTTCGCCGCGGTGCCGGTCGACTTCCGCGTGCTCCATGCCGCGCCCGCCGAGTCCTTGATCACGTGCTCCCAGACGGCGCGCATGCTCGTCGTCGGTTCTCGCGGCCGGGGCGGCTTCAGCCAGCTCGCTCTCGGCTCCGTCAGCGAGCAGTGCGTCCGCCACGCCGGTTGTCCCGTGCTCGTCACCCGGCTGTCGCCGCGACCGTCGACAGGCTCCACCGAGACGGGGTCGCACGTCGCCAGCAGATAGGGCGGGTGGCGGGTCGAGCGGCGGTCTACAGTGCGGCCATGCGGATCCTCATCACCGGTGCGGGCGGCAACATCGGGCGGGGTCTGGTCGATCGCCTGATCGGACGGGATGACCGCGAGCTCGTGCTGACCGATCTCGTCCGCCCGTCGTGGTTGACCCCTGAGCGCTACGGAGAGCCGGACTTTCGTGCTGCCGACGTGCAGATCGGGGTCGGTCTCGACTCGGCGGCCCGGGACTGCGACGTGATCGTGCATCTCCCGGCCTGGCACGGCATCCACAGCCGGGTGCGCAGCGAGATCGACTTCTGGCGACTCAACGTCGATGGCACGTTCTGGATGCTGCAGGCCGCCCGCAGCGCGGGCGTCCAGAAGGTGGTGTTCCTGTCCTCGCAGTCCTGGCACGGGCACTACGACACCTACGGCTTCACCAAGCGGGTCGGCGAGGAGCTGCTGGCCTACCACCATGCTCGTCACGGCGTGTCGTACGTCGCGGTGCGCCCGCACGACCTGACGCCGTGGGCGGGCGACTGGCCGCAGCGCTACGGTGCGCGGCTGCTCTACGGCGGCGTGGACCGAGACGACGTCCTCGATGCGGTGCTGTGCGCCGTTGACCACGTCGTCACGAACGGGGAGGCGGCGCTGGTGCTGGATGCCACTCGTCCGAACGTCTTCACCGCGGACCAGCTGGATGAGTGGGCCGACGATCCGACCGGTCGATTGGACGCGATCTTCCCCGGCGCCGGTGACGCCGTTCGACGCCACGGCCTCGATGTGGCCAGGGTGCCGCAGATCGTGCCGGAGGCCGGTCGCGACGAGACCGGCTACGCGCCGAGCCGGCACTTCGGCACCTTTCTCCAGCAGCTGGTCACGATGAGTCCCGACCAGGCTCGACAGGTGCCCTGCCGCTACTGACGCTTCAGCCGGGGAGATACCCGGGTGCCTGCAGCGTGGCCAGGTCCTCCCCGGCCGCATCGCGGCGCACCGGGTCGAAGAGGAACTCGGTGAAGGCGTGTCGTGGTCGCGTCCGCCGCCACCAGCCGTGACACCAGCGTCCCGCCACCCCGGAAGCGCCGGTGATCAGCACGGTGCTCACCGCCGCCATCGACCGCTCCTGGCTGTCGGTGCGCCCACCGCGGCGTCAGCCACGCGTGTCCAGCCGCTTCTTGGCTTCGGCGTAGACGTCGTCGGGCAGCGGTCCACGGGCGGCCGCGGCGATGTTCTCCCGCAGGTGCTCGACGCTCTTGGTGCCGACGATGTTCGTGCTCATGCCCGGGTGGCTGTTCGTGAAGCGCAGCAGGAAGGCGGTTCGGCTCTCGCCCTCGTCCCGGAGGTCGTCGAGCCCGGCAGCTTCCCAGCCGGCCCAGCGGTCCTCGGCTCCGAGCCCGGCGCCCGGTTCCCCGCGGGCGACACCGCCACGGACGATGACACCGGCGCCCGACGCGGACGCCGCTGTGATCAGGTCCTCGTGCTGGCGCTCGAGGGCCGAGTAGGGGATCTGGAAGGTGTCGAAGACACCCCACTCGATGAAGGTGGACAGGTGCGGGTCGGTGGAGGAGATCCCGATCCACCGTGCTTTCCCCTGGTCCTTCATCTCCTGCAGCACGCTCACCAGGTCGGCCTGCTCGACCTGCTCCACCGACGGGTTGTGCAGCTGGATCAGGTCGACGTGGTCGGTCCGCATCCGCTCGAGGCTCTCGTGCAGACCTCGGAACAGGTTCTCCCTGGTCCACACGTGCGGCGTCTCGTCGGTCTCGTCGTCCTGGCGTACGACGGTGCAGCCGCACTTGGTGGCCAGCACGACCTCATCGCGACGGTGCGACAGGTAGCGGCCGATGTACTCCTCGCTGCGGCCGTAGTCGTTGGCCGTGTCGACGAAGGTGATGCCCTCGTCCAGCACGGCGTTGAGGATGGTCTCGGCCTCGGTGTCCTGGACGGGTCGGCCGCCCCAGATCCGGGAGCCACGCACCTCCATCGCCCCGTAGCCGAGTGTCGTCACGTCGAGGCCGGTCCGGCCCAACGGGCCGTGCGGCAGTGCGCTCATCGGTCTCCTCGTATCGTCGATCGATCTTTGTCCACGTTCACATCGGAACCTACCTGCACCCCCGGGTGACGGAAAGTGTTCGCCGGGCGGCTATCGCCAGGTCGGCTGGTGTTCACCGCCTGCTGTTCGGCTGACCCACGGCTCACGGTGAGCGTTGGACTCGAGGGGGAATCGTGATGAGCAAGCAGACTCGTCCACTACGGCGCCGGCTGGCAGCGGCCGCCACGTTGAGCGTCGCAGGCGCGGTGATCGTGGCGGGATTGGCCGCGGCAGCGCCGGAGCTGTCGCTGAGTGACCACGGCGGGGCCCGCCGCTTGACCGGCGACCAGTCCAGAACCATCGCCCAACAGATCGACAAGGGCCGGGCCCGCAATGTCATCTTGTTGATCGGTGACGGGATGGGCGACTCCGAGATCACCTCGGCCCGCAACTACGCCTACGGAGCAGCCGGACGGTTCCCCGGCATCGACGCCCTGCCGTTGACCGGGCAGTACACCACCTACTCCGTGCGCAAGGGAACCGACGACCCGGACTACGTGCCCGACTCCGCCGCCACCGGTTCGGCGTGGGCGACGGGCACCAAGACCTATGACAACGCCGTCTCCGTCGACACCAACGGCGTGCCGCAACGGACCCTGCTGGAGCTGGCCAAGGCCCGCGGTCTGCGTACCGGCGACGTGACGACCTCCGAGCTGCAGGACGCCACCCCAGCAGTGCAGGTCTCCCACGTCACTGCTCGCAGCTGCTACGGACCGACCGTGACCTCGACGACCTGCCCGACGAACGCGCTGGAGAACGGCGGCCTCGGCTCCATCACCGAGCAGCTGATCCGCACCCGCGCCGATGTCACCCTCGGTGGGGGTGCGGCGACGTTCGCCGAAACCGCCAAGGCCGGCCCCTATCAGGGCCGGACCCTGCTGGATCAGGCCGACGATCTCGGCTACCGGATCGTCAACACCAAGGCCGATCTGCTCGCCGTCCGCTCGGCCACCCAGGACGAGCCGTTGCTCGGCTTGTTCGCGGCCGGCAACCTGCCGGTCCGCTACACCGGCCCCGCCGCCAGCGCGACCGGCGGTACCAAGCCGGCGGTCCGGTGCACCGACAACCCGAGCCGGCCCACCACCCAGCCGACCCTGTCCGACATGACCACCAAGGCGATCGCGCTGCTGAACCGTGGCGACAGAGGATTCTTCCTCCAGGTCGAAGGGGCCAGCATCGACAAGCGCGACCACTCCGCCGATGCGTGCGGTCAGATCGGGGAGACCGTCGACCTCGACGAAGCGGTCCAGGCCGCGTTGGCCTTTGCGAAGAAGGACGGCAACACGTCCGTTTTCGTCACCGCCGACCACGCCCACACCAGCCAGATCGTCGAAGCCGGCTCCACCACCCCAGGGTCGACGGTCACCTTGTTGACCGCCGACGACCAGCCGATGACGATCAACTACGCCACCGCCGCGGTCACCGGGTCCCAGCAGCACACCGGCACCCAGCTGCGGATCGCCGGCTACGGGCCCCGCGCCGCCAACATCGTCGGACTCACCGACCAGACCGACCTGTTCTTCACCATCGCCGACGCCCTCCGACTGCCGCAGACCGCGGCGGAGCTCAGCCGCAACGGCCGCATCCAGCTCGTTCCCGGCACCGTCACCGCCGGTGCCGGTGTTCTCATCAACGGCTCCGCCTTCTACGGCGACGACAAGGTCACCGTCACCCTCCGTCGCGGCGCCGTCACGGTGCCGCTGCCCGCTGCGGCGGTGGCGCAAGGGGCCTTCACCGTCGACACCACCGCACCCACGGGCCGCGGCAGCTGGACCGTCCGAGCCGTCGGCGACCAGTCCGGACGAACCGTCACCCAACGGCTGACCGTCCGCTGAACCATCCCGGCCCGTCAGCACACCTGACGGGCCGGGACCGGGTCACCCCCGACCCTGTTGCGTTGCTCTGGAATGCTTGATCGCCTCAGCGGCGACAGCGAGGAGCATCCTGAGCGTGGCAAAGACATCAGCATCAGTGGCGACCCTGGTGGGCGCCTACCTGGCCGACCAGTGCAGCGTCCTGATCGACGCCGAAGGGGAGCTCCGGGCGCGGGAGCCGGTCATCCACTCGACCCGGGTGGCGGCCCGCCGGTTGCGCAGCACATTGCGCACCTACGCGAGGACCACCGACGCCGACCGTGCCGCGTCGCTGTCGACTGAGCTGGTCTGGTTCGCGGGGCTCCTCGGGGAAGTCCGTGACCGTGAGGTCCTGGAGCAGCGCCTGCTCACCGATCTGGCCGAGCTACCGGTCGAGCTCGTGATCGGGCCGGTCGGGGCCGCGATCGAGACCGAGCTGACCACCGGTCGCAAGGCCGCCTGGGACGTCGTGATCGACACTCTCGACACCGATCGGTACCGACAGTTGCTGGCCGAGCTGCACCGCTGGCGCAGCGACCCACCCCTGACCGCGGCGGCCGACGAACCCGCCGCCACGATCAGAAAGTACGTGAAGCGGGCCACCAAGAAGCTCGACAAGCGACTCGACCGGGCCATCGAAGCCCGCCTCTCCGGTGACCCGGATGCCGACCACCTCCTGCATCAGGCCCGCAAGGCCGGTAAGCGCGCTCGGTACGCCGTCGAGCTCGCCGAGCCGGTGCTGGGCAAGAAGGCCGGCAAGATCATCGACGACCGCAAGGCGCTGCAGGATGTTCTCGGTGAGTACCAGGACAGCTTCGTCGCCGCGGACTTCCTCCGCACCCAGGGCGTCCGCCTGGGCCTTCGCTCCGGGCACAACGGGTTCACCTACGGGTTGCTGTACGGTCGCGAGCTCGCCCGGCAGGACAGCATCGGCGACCAGCTGAAGCCCTTCCTGACCTGAGGGCCCACCACCGCCGCCACCCGGACCGCGTCGAGACGGCGCAGACGTCTTCAGTGACCGAAAGCCCAAGCCACCATCAGCGGGAACTCAGCGGCCCAGAACGGGTCGCCGTGATCTCCGACCCGCTCGGTCAGCACGACGTCTGCGTCGGCAGCGCGCAACGCGTCGGCCCACCGGGTCGCGTTCTCCAGGAACCACGGTTCCCGCGTCCCGGCCACGAGGTACGTGCGCGGCGGCGGGGTCGGCAGCTCGGCGGGCGGGCGATAGCCACCACCGGGCGAGGCGCAGAAGACGGCGCCGTAGACGTCCGGGTGGCGAACGCCCATGGCGAGTGCGAGCTCTCCACTCGCCGAGACCCCGCACACGGCGGTGCGGTCTGCCGGTAGCGCGACACCGAAGCGCGACCTCACCCAGCTGCGGACGTCGTCGACGAAGAAGCTCTCGTGGGCCGCGAACCGTTCCTCGTCGAAGGACGGCGAGTACTCCCGGATGCGCGCCATCTCGTCCTCGTCGTCGGTCCGGTACGCGCCGACGATCATGGTGGGCGGGAGGTCGGCCGCCTCGAGGTGGCTGCCCCACTGGGAGATCAGCTGACCGTCACCGGCGAAGACGACCGCCTCGACCGGATCCGGCGGCAGGTAGACCGTGACCTGCCGGCCACCGTCGTACCCGAAGGTCTCCGTGATGAGCTCGCCGGCCGGCCCGTCGTCGCGTGTCTGCTCCGACGGCGAACCGGCACCGACGGGTCCGGTCGCCTCTTCAGCCACGGGTGGCACTCCGCTCTCTCAGCAGGGCTCTCAACGGCGGGCGACGTCCGCGACGACGCCCGACCTCGAACCTAGCGCGGTTCGCTCACGAGAGCTGCGGCCAGGCCGCGGACGGCCGGCACACCACTGCGCGGACCTCGCCGCGGACCGTCCAGCTCCCGAGTCCGGCGGGCACGGCCCAGGCCTGCCCACGCTCGATCGACACCTGATCCGGTGCGGCGGGGGTGGTCCAGCCCAGCTCGCCGTGACCGTCGACCACGATCACCACAGCGAAACCGGGATCCACCTCCACCTCGCCCAGCGGAGCAGCGATGTCGATGCGGAAGAAGGGGTCCGCCGCCGCCGGCAGAGCGCGCAGGAGCGCGCCGGAGCGCACCTCGGGACCGACATGGTGCCGCACGGCGGACAGCTCGGCTGCGGTGGTCGCGCCATGATCGATCGCGCGCAGGGCCAGGTCGAACCCGAGGCCGAGATGGGACTCCTCCCGGGTCGCGCTGGTCACCGACCACTCCAGCAGGATCGAGAAGTCGGTCGGCTCCTGCGCCTCGACCACGAACACACCGGCGCCGGTGGCATGGGGCTCGCCGGCCGGCACCAGGATGCCGTCGCCCGGGCGGACGCTGATCTTGTTCAGCCGGGCGAGCATCCAGTCGGAGTCCTGGGCGTCGATCCGGGCGGCGAGCTCGGCCGGGTCCACGTCGTCGCGCCAACCGACCCAGACCGCCGGATCGTCGCCCTCGACGGCGAGGACGTACCAGGCTTCGGTCTTGCCGTAGCAGGAATGCAGGTGAGCGCCGGCGAAGTCGCGCGTCGGGTGCACGTGGACCGGCAGCCGCTGACCGGCGTCGAGCAGCTTGACCAACAGGCCGGTGTCGGCAGCCGGGGCACCGGGCGCCCGGGCCGTCGACCCGGTCCAGCCCTCGCGGTCGGCGGCGACCAGATCGGCGAACAGCCGGCCGTCGGTCAGCCGGCTCGGTCCGATGTCCGGGGCGTCCGCACGAGGAACGGTGGCCGCGAGCCACTCCTCGGGGCGGCGGGCCGACGGCAGCTCGACTCCGCGGAGATCGGCCAGCAGCCGCCCGCCGAGGTAGAAGTGGTCGATCACGTTCGGTGGCAACAGCACGGGACGCACGTCCGGCCTCCTGATCCTGGATCCGGCGCGCCGGATGCCTAGCGTTAGGGTCGGGCCGATGATGCCGCACCGTGGCAGGCGAGCGAGCGGAGGACGATGACGTCACCCCAGGAACCAGCCCCGATCTCCAACGCACGCGCGGGCGAGCGGGTCCCCGACAGCACGGGGGCAGGCCCGGCACGGCCGGTGGCGACCGCCGATCGGACGGTGCACCTGGTCGGGCACGCGCACCTCGATCCGGTGTGGCTCTGGCCCTGGCAGGAGGGCTATCAGGAGGCCCGGGCGACGTTCCGCTCGGCGCTCGATCGGATGAACGAGTATCCCGACTTCGTCTTCACCTGCGACCAGATCGTGCTGCTCTCGTGGGTCGAGGAGTCCGACCCCGAGCTGTTCGCCGAGATCACCGCCCGAGTGGCCGAAGGTCGGTGGGCGCACGTGGGCGGCTGGTGGGTGGAGCCGGACTGCAACATGCCCGGCGCGGAGAGCTTCGTCCGGCAGGGTCTCTACGGTCAGCGGTACCTGCAGTCGCGCTTCGGTCGGATGGCCACGGTCGGGATGAACGCCGACCCGTTCGGCCACAACGCGATGCTGCCGCAGATCCTGCGCGGACAGGGCATGGACAGCTACGTCTTCCTGCGACCGGGCCCGCACGAAGGCGATCTCGAACCGTCGACCTTCTGGTGGGAGGCGCCGGACGGCAGCCGGGTGCTGGCCTACCGGATCCCCAACGAGTACGGCAGCGGGGCCGGGACTGTCGACGGGCAGCTCGAGAAGGCGATAGCCGCCGCCCGGGGGACCGGCGAGCTGATCATGGTCTTCTACGGGGTCGGCAACCACGGCGGTGGTCCGACCCGGGCCAACCTCGACTCCATCCACCGCTTCGACCGGATGGGCTCGTTCGGTCGGCTGAGGCTCTCCAGTCCGCGGGACTACCTGGACGCGGTGCTCGCCCAGGTCGAGGCGGGACGTGACCTGCCCGTACGGCGTGACGACCTGCAGCACCACGCGCCGGGCTGTTACTCGGCGCACTCGGGCATCAAGGCCTGGCAGCAACGTGCCCAGGCCGCGGTGCTCGCCGCGGAGCGCTGGGCCGTGCTGCTCACCGTCGGCGCGCCGCGCACGGCGGCCCAGCCCGATCCCTACCCGCGAGACCGGCTCGAGCACGCCTGGAAGCAGGTGCTGTTCAACCAGTTCCACGACGTGCTGCCGGGGTCGGCGATCGAGTCGGCGTACGACGACGCCCGTGATCAGCTCGGCGAGGCGGTCTCGATCGCCAAGCGGATCACGACTCGGGCCCACAACGTGATCGCTCGGCGGATCGACATCCCGTTCGAGGCGGGCAGCCAGCCGCTGGTGGTGTTCAACCCGCACCCGTGGCCGGTACGGACCGACGTGATCATGCACTACGGCGCCACGTCGTCCGGCGTGCACGTGGTCGACGACGAGGGATCGGCGGTGCTGGCGCAGCCGGCCCGGTCGGTGGTCGCGACCGGTGACCAGAGTCGCGGCGCGATCGCGTTCCGTGGCGAGCTGCCGGCTCTGGGCTACCGGGTCTACCGGCTGCGGTCGGGTGCTGCGCCTCATCAGGTCGGCTCCGACGTGGAGGTCGGACCGCTGCGCCTGGCCAACCGGCAGGTCGAGGTGGTGATCGACGCCACGACCGGCTGGCTGTCGACCCTGCGGGACCGACACAGCGGCATCGACGTGGTGGCCGGGGCCACGCCTCACCTGCACACCCAGATCTGCGAGGACCCCACCGACACCTGGGGCCACCGGGTGGTGTCGTACGCCTGGCCGGGCGTCGCGATGGAGGTGGAGCGGATCGTGGTCACCGACAGCGGTCCGCTGCGGGGCCGGATCCGGGTGGAGCGACGCTGGCGGTCCTCGACGCTGATGGAGGAGATCTCGCTCGGTCCCGACGACCTGGCCGTACGGGTCGACGCGACGCTGGACTGGCGCGAACCCCAGCACCTGCTGAAGCTGCGTTTCCCGACCTCGTTGGCCGATCCGCAGGCGACCTACGAGATCCCGTTCGGCTCGCTGGCCCGCCCGGTGGACGGCGCCGAGGAGCCGGCACAGTCCTGGGTGGACCTCAGCGGAACTGTGGGTGATGCTCCCGCGGGGCTGACGGTGATCATCACCGGTAAGCACGGCTTCGACACCTCACCCGGTGAGCACCCGAGCATCGGGGTCACCGCGGTGCGCAGCCCGGTCTTCTCCTGGCACGACCCCAAGCTGCTCGACCCGGACGGGATCTATCGCCACCAGGACCTGGTCACGCAGCGGTTCAGCTACGAGCTCGTCCCGCACGGCGGAGACTGGCGGGCAGCCGATCCGAGTCGACGTGCCCGCGTGCTGATCGCACCCGTGCGGGCGATGCAGGAGTCGTCGCACGCCGGCCCGTTGCCGCGAGCTGCCTCCTTCGTCGACGACGGCGCGGACGCGGTCATGATCACGGCGATCAAGGGGAGTGAGGACCCGTCGGAGGATGACGCTCTGGGGGCGGAGCTGATCGTCCGCGCGGTGGAGACCCGCGGAACGCGTGCCCGGGCCCGGATCGCGTTGCCCGTGGTGGGTCGGGTGCTGGAGGCCGACTTCGACCCGTACCAGATCCGTACCTTCCGGGTGCCGGCGGACCCGGCGCTTCCGGTGATCCCGGTCGACCTGCTGGAGCGCGATCTGCAGGCGTGAGGGGCCAGATCGACGCACCCACCCGTCCACCCTCCGGGCACGTCGACGCACCCAATTCCTCGCGATAGGCACCGCCACCACCGGTTTACATTGTTCTTGATTTTCGACGCTATTCAATTGGTCGGTCGGCGATTATCTGAGGGTCCCGACGCCATTGCTCAGACCCGCCCCGACTGCTACGGTGATCGAAATTGATTCGGGCCGAGCGACGCCATTCACCATGTGCGATTGCCGCCTGAAAGGGGACCCATGAACGATCATGTCGACGTCCGCACGTCTTTGGCTCTGGGCCGGCAGGCTGCCACCTCCGCCGACGTCGCGCAGCTGTTCAGCGACGAGGGGGTGAGCCTGGACCTGACGAAGGGCGACCAGCAAGCCGTGGTGGTGACAACTGCTCCGTGCTGCAACCACGGGACCACCCGAGTGGTCCCGGCCGAGCAAGAACGTCCGGACCTGCTGCAGTTCAACACCGCCGAGCACGTGATCGCGGTGTGGGACCTGGTGCTGAAGACCGAGGCCGGCACACTACAAGCCGGCAGGGCTGGTCTCCCGCTCTCGATGAACCGGCCGTACACGCTGTCGTACGGGCAGATCATCGCTCTCGGCGGCGACTTCTACGGTGACCCCGATCAACCGGTCTGCACCTCGCCCGACCCGGTCGGACAGTTCCAGAAGAACTTCGACACCATGGCCAAGGCGAAGGCCGAGGTGGCCAAGATCCTCGCCATAACGAACAAGTACGAGTTCGGCCCGATAGCCGGTGCGGTGCGCGCCGGCCAGCAGCCGAGCGCGGTCTACGCCGGTCTACCCACCAGCCCGGGACATGAGGTTCCCGACGAAGACCGTGCCTTCGACGACGCCACGGGTGGCCGCTACCTCAAGCTCTCGGAGACCAACCTCGATCATTTCGGGGTCGACGCCCTCACCTGCTACACCGCCGGCCACCTGCTGGCGCAGCGGTTCGCAGCGAAAGCCAGCACCATCACCGATGCGTCGGCCCGGGCCACCGCCCTGCTGGTGGCGTACGCGATCAACGCCTTCGCCGATCACTTCATCACCGACCTGTTCTCCGCCGGACACATGCGCACCCCCCGCCGGCCCATCTACAACTCGGCCAGCACCGAACTGACCAGGAAAGGTGCAGGGATCTGCGCATGGCAGATGCACAACGAGGACAACAAATTCGGACTGTGGGTCACCAATGACGTCGGGGACCGCTGGACCGCTTATGGTGATTCGCGATATCGGGACAAATGGAATGCGGCTGGCCGGGTCGTCATGAAAGCCGCCGTCCAGCAGTCCATGAATGACGTGTGGGATTCTTTCGCGCACGGCGAGCCCGTCGATGAGTCGGCGACGGGGGTGATTCGCTACACGGCCAAGGTGATCAGGGAGATGACCGTGTCGGCGACCGCGCGCAAGCATCGCGACGACCCCAACAACTGGGCGCCGCTGTTCTGGACCGACCCCGGGACAGGGGTCAACTGGCGACGCAACGACCTGTGGGACGCGTCGGACCGCACCTACTGCGAGCAGGGACTGTGGCCCTCCGAGTGGGGGATCGCCTCGACGGTCCTCAGACTCCGCGCGTCCAGCTTCCAGGTCTACATGCCCCCTCGGATGTACCACCAGTACCCCCCGGTGGAAACCGGCATGACGGGCGAGTACGGCTGGCCGCCGATACCGGGCTCGATGACCGGACCGTACGGTGCCACCGGCCCGACCCTGCGGAACGCGCCGCAGTGGTCGTGGAGCATCGACGGTGCACCCGGACCCACCAGCGGTCCCGGTCCCAGTGGATCGTCAGACAGTGGCGCCGCACCCGTGCTCGACGGCACCCCCACCGTGACCGGCTGAGCAGCGACCGACGACGAAGGGAATCGACCATGATCGAAGTCAGCGTGCTCGACAGCCGCCACGTCCCACTAGCGCCCGGGGAGCGGTTCGAGCTGGTTTCGCCCACCGGCGAGCTGCTCAGGTCGGCGCTCGCCGACGACGCGGGGGTGGTGACCTTCGACATCGACAGCGCCGGGCTCGGCGCCGTGGGTCTGCGGGTGGCTCGCGATCCGGTGCCCGACGGCAACGCCCCCGACACCGACGCGCCCGGCGATACCGGCCCAGCGGACGCGTGACCGTCGGAGCACATCCCGAGCCGACGAGACCCCGGACGATCTGTCTGGCGATGATCGTGCGCAACGAGGCGCACGTTCTCCGGCGCTGCCTGGAGTCGCTTCGGTCCGTGCTGGACTGCTGGGTGATCGTGGACACCGGGTCGCACGACGGCACTCAGGAGGTCGCCCGCGAGGCCCTGCGGGATCTGCCGGGTGAGGTGATCGAGCGACCCTGGCGGGACTTCGGCCACAACCGCACGGAGGCGTACGAACTCGCCCGCGGCCGAGCCGACTACGTGCTGGTGATCGACGCCGACGAGACGCTGGTCATCGACCAGGCGTTTTCCACCGAGCTGTTGACGGCCGACGCCTACCGACTCGAGTCACGGTACGGCGCTCAGCGCTACGCCCGGATCCAGGTGCTGCGCAGCACACTGCCCTGGCGCTGGGTCGGGGTCGTCCATGAGCACCCGGAATGCGATGTCGCAGCCCCGGCACCGCTGCTGGCCCAGCTCAGCGTCGAGGTCTCCCACGACGGCGCCAGAGCTCGCGACCCGCACACGTACCGGCGTGATGCTCTTGCGTTGGAGACTGAGCTGCTCGACCATCCCGGAGACTCCCGGACCGTGTTCTACCTGGCCCAGAGCTATCGTGACGCCGGCGACTACGAGCTGGCCTTGCGCCATTACCAGGCCCGCGTCGGGTTGGGCGGCTGGTCGGACGAGATCTGGTATGCCCAGTACCAGATCGCGAGGCTCCGCCAGGCCATGGGTGTCGACCTGGGGCAGGTGGTGATCAGCTACCTCGCGGCCTTCGAGAGCGCGCCCGACCGCGCGGAGCCGCTCTACTGGTTGGCTCAGTGCTGGCAAGGAAGCGGAGCGGATGCGACCGCCCATCTGCTCCTGGGCCAGGCCCTCGAGCTGGCTCGTCCCGGTCCGGACCGGCTGTTCGTCGATGCCGATGTCTATGACCACCTGGTGCCACTCGCCTACGCCGAGGTGTGCGGCCGGACCGGCCGTCACGCCGAGGCGATCGCCACGTGCAATCGGCTGCTGCGCGACGACCGGCTGCCGCCGGACCGCATCGATCTCGCGTTGCGGTGCCGGCGCGCCAGCCTGGACGCCACTCGGTCCCCTCGCGGTCGCCTCCAGCCGGGACTCGCGCGGCGGGTGCGGGTCTGTCTGCTGCACCGCCATGTCGACGACGATCTGGACGGGTTCTGGGAGAGCGTCGGCCTGTTGAGCCCCGGGCCGGACGACGTCGTCGTGCTCGACGCCGTCGGCCAATCCGATCCAGCCGCCATCGCCCGCGCGGCGGCGGAGTGGGGGGTGACAGCGACCGTTCGTCGCCTCGCACCGGCCGAGGCGTCCGACGGTTGGCCGCTGAGATCGGCCGCAGAGTCGGCAGCCGAGTCGGACGTGATCGTGCTGGTCGAGCCCGACTCCCGTTTCACCGGGGCGGACGCGCTGCGGTTGTGGTCCACCGAGTTCACCGATGCGAGCTGCCGGGCGGCCTACGGCCAGTTCCGGGAAGCCGACGGGCGCAACGGCACCGCGGAGCCGGCGACTGATCCAGCGGACTTCGACCGACGGGGTAGCACCCTGGTGACGCACTCACCCCTGGCCGTGGACGCCGGGCTGCTGGCGGAGGTGGCGGCGACCGAACCGGGTGCCGACGCCGTCGCGGCGCTGTTGGCGGCGGCGGGTCACGCCGGGACCCGCTTCACCGACGCCGTGCTCACGGTGCACTCCGGCCGGATGATCATCGACGCGCCGCCCACGGCTCCGTCACCAACCGCGCCGGGGACCGCCGCCGCGCAGTCGACCGCCTCGTTGTCGATCACCGAGCGTGGCCCGACCGTGAGCTGCCTGATGGTGACGAGGAACCGACTCGCTCTGGCTCGCCGAGCGATCGACTGCCTGCGTGCCCAGACGCACGACAACGTCGAGCTGGTCATCGTGACGGACGGCACTCCCAGCTACGGTCGGCTGCTGCAGAGGTACGCCATCGAGCGCGGCCTGGTGGTGAAGCTCGTCCCCGTCACCGGGCCCCGCCAGAGTCTTGGAGCACTGCGCAACCTCTCGTTCGCGGCCGCCACCGGCGACGTCGTCTGTCAGTGGGACGACGACGACTGCAGCCACCCCACCCGGATCGCACGCCAGCTGGACCGGCTCCGGAGCACCGACAGTCGAGCGTGCCTGCTGACCGACCACCTGCAGTACCTGGACGACAACCGGGCCCTGGTCTGGGTCGACTGGACCCTGGGAGGTCGGTCGGGCCGGGACCAGCTGCTGCCGGGCACGTTGATGATGGCGGCGGATCGGCGGTTCGGCTACCCGGAGACGGGACCGTACGCCCAGCGGGGCGAGGACTCAGCGCTGCTGAACTCGCTGGTCGACCGTGTGCCCGTGGCGTCGCTGCGGGGCGAGGGACACCTCTACCTGTACACGTACCACGGCCGCAACACCTTCGATCGCGAGCACCATCACCGGATGGGGATGTTCAGCCGCTCGGTCGCGGAGCTCCAGGTCCATCGAGCAGTGATCGCCGAGGCGATGAGTCACTACCCGGTGCCACGGCCCTACCTCGTGGTGGGTCGTGACGGACCTGCGTTCTGGCTGGCGGCCTGACGTGAGCGTCGACATCACGCTCATCGGTCCGCACACCGGAGCGAGCGGTTACGACACGTTGACCCGGGGGATCTCGACCGGGTTGCAGACCGCGGGCGCTCTGGTGCGGCCGGTCGGCGTGCCCGGTTGGTCGCCGGATCTGGTGTCCGCCCCGATGGGTGCCGGCGGGGCCGGTGATCTGATCGCACCCACGACGACGTCCACCCGGTCAGAGCTTGCGCTGCACGTGATGATGCCGGACCGGACGAGCCCGATTCCCGGGATGCCCAACGTGAACCTCACCATGTTCGAGGCCGACCGGATCCCGTCGGCCTGGGTCGACCGCGCGGCGGAGTTCGACGTGATCATCCTGCCCACCGACACCTGTCGCGAGGCCTGGCGGACCAGTGGCGTGCCGGAGGACAAGCTCCGGGTCTGTGGGTTGGGCATCGACGCCGAGCTGTTTGCCCGGCCGGTGGCGCCGCTGCCACTGACCGATCACACCGGGCGAGCCGTCTCGACCTTTCGCCATCGGTTCCTGCACATCGGTGAACCGCGTCCCCGCAAGAACCAGCTGGGTCTGCTGCGGACCTGGCTGCGGGCGACCAGTCGCGCAGACGATGCCGTTCTGATCATGAAGTGGCCCGGGGCCGGTGGACTGGCGGCGAAGTTCAGCGCCGACGTCTCGGCCATGGAGACTCAGGTCGGCCGGACCCTTGCCGACGCCGCTCCCGTGGTCATCGTGACCGACGTGTTGAGCGACGGCGACATGTGTCGGCTCTACCGGTCGGCCACCCACTACCTGAACCTGTCACACGGCGAAGGATGGGATCTGCCCATGATGGAGGCGGCCGCCTCCGGCCTCAGCCTCATCGCGCCGGACCAGCCGACCTACCGCAGCTATCTCCGTCAGCCCGATGCCGACTGGGTGCCCTGCACGCTCACGCCCGCTCGGCGCGAGGGCGACGCAGGAGCCGAGGATCTGGTCTACTTCGACGGACTTCAGTGGTGGCAACCCGACGAGGCTGCCGCGGCAGACGTGATCAGCGCGATCGTGGCCGGGCGAGCCGCCTGTCCGCCACCCCAGCAGAGGATGCTGGCCGAGCACAGCTGGGCGCGCACAGGTCAGCGACTGCTCGGTCTGTTGACCGAGCTCGCCGAATCGTCGAGCCGGAACCGAGGCTGACAGCTGAGCCAGCAGTGCCCGTACCACAGGGGCGTGTACGGCCGGTACTCCGGATGCCGGATGATGGTGAAGAGGTAGTCCCAAGCGGTCAGCAGCCGGGTCAGGTCCACCACGTTGTCGACGGTGTGTGCCTCGACGAGCAGCCACGGGCGGTCGCGAGCGATCAACGCGGCGCCCCCGCGTAGCACCTCGAGCTCCGCTCCCTCGGTGTCGCACTTGATCAGATCCACCGGGCCCTTGATCGCCAGCTCGTCCAGCGGACTGCACGGAAGGTCCAGGGTGCCGGTCCGCTGACCACTGTTGATGCCCTGCGCAAAGTGAGCAGATGTGTGCACCGAGTCCGCGAACCGCGACACGGTGATCGTCCCAGCGCTCGACCAGGCCGCCACCGGGTGGATCTCGACGTTGGCGGGCAGCTCCGCTCGCAACCCGGCCAGTGCATCAGGATCGGGCTCGATCGCGTGACCGGACTCGAACCGTGGCGCCAGCCACCGGCTCCAGGTGCCGACGTTGGCGCCGACGTCGACGAACACGCGCCCACCACGGGGCACCCACTCCGCCAGCCACCACTCCAGCACCACGACCTCCGACCGGAGGCTAGCAGTACGGCGGCCGCTCGCCTCCGAGCGCAGTCCATCGTCTACGACGCCGGACGCCAGCCCAGCGCCGGTCCCAACCGGGTCGCGATGTCGGTGAGGATCTGCACGTAGTCCTCCTGCAGGAAGGAGAACGGCAGCGCGAAGGCGACCTCATCCACCTCGCGGAAGCCGGCGTGGGCGTAGAGCTGCTCGGCGATCTGCTCCGACGGACCCAGCAGGTCGCGGGCGAACATCATCCGCGCCGGACCTTGGGGCGCGACTGTGCGGGCCGTCCGGGAGTCGACGTACTGCCGGTACCTGGCTCGCTGCTCGGTGGAGGCGGTGTCGGTCGGGATGACCACCAGACCCTGCGACACCCGGGCTGCCGCGCCGGCCGGGTGGTGTTCCCGGAACCGACGGATCTGGGCAGCCTGGATCGCGGCGAAGTCCTCGGACTCCTCGGACCGGACGACGCTGCTGGTCAAGAAGTTCAGCTGATGCTCACCGGCCCACTGGGCCGATCGCAGACTGGCCCCGCCGTACCAGATCCGCTCGGCGAGGGTCGGCGAGTGCGGCTCGACCCGACTGGAGAACTCTTCGATCCCGACCGTCCCGCGGAACGGGCTGACCGCCTCACCCCTGACCATCCTGAGCAGGCGCGCCACCCGCTCGTAGCTGAAGTCCTCCAGCTCGGCGGTATCCGGGTAGAGCCCGTCCTTGACGTCGTCCCACCGCATCGGCGGACCGACGCTGAGTCCGGGGTTGAGCCGACCGTCGGCCAGCAGATCGACGGTGGCCAGGTCCTCCGCCAGCCGCAGCGGGTTCTCCCAGCCCAGCGGTATGACGGCGGTCCCCAGGCCGATCCGACGGGTCCGTTGCGAGGCGGCCGCCAGCACGGTCAGCGGAGACGAGATGCCGTACTGCAGATGGCGGTTCCGCACCCAGGCGCTGTCGAACCCGAGCTGCTCGCCGAGCTCGATCACCGACAGCGTCGTCTCGTGTCCGGGCCGCGGATCGTGGCCATCGAAGAGCCCGATGGTCAAGAAACCCAGCTTTCTCAGTGGTCTCGACGAATCAGGCACGGGTTCCGCCTCGTACGCGCACGGACCGACGATAGTCTCGGTGGACGAGGGACGACGCATGCGCGGCAGTCAGATCACGGAGGCGTCATGACAGAGGCAGTCTCAGGCAGCGAGGCGCGCTCGTCGCTCAGCACCCACGCTGTAGGTGACGACCTGGCGGTCAACCGCGATCTCTGGACGCTGGTGAACGAGCAGTTCACCGACGACCAGGCGATCGTCGCCTGGTCCACGAAGGAACTCAGCTGGGGGCTGTTCGGCAACCCGGAGAGCACGTTGCGGGTCCTCGGTGAGATCGCCGGACTCGACGTGATCGAGCTCGGCTGCGGCACTGCGTTCGTGTCCGCCTGGCTCGCCAGGCTCGGGGCACGACCGGTCGGTGTGGACCTGACTCCCGCACAGCTGGACACCGCGCGGCGCTGTCAGGATCGGTTCGGACTGGTCTTCCCGCTGATCGAGGCCGATGCCGCGGCGGTCCCGCTCCCGGACCGATCCTTCGATCTGGTTGTCAGTGAGTACGGCGCCTGCATCTGGTGCGACCCGGAGCGCTGGGTCCCGGAGGCCGCCCGGCTGCTCAGGCCGGGAGGGCGGCTGGTGTTCCTGACCAACAGCGTCCAGGTGACGATGTGCGTCCCTGACGACGGTGGGCACGCAGAGGACCGACTGCAGCGACCGCAGAATCGGTCACCGAGACTGGAGTGGTCGGGCGGTGGCATCGAGTACCACCCGAGTCACGGCGAATGGATCCGCATCCTGCGCGACAGCGGTTTCGAGGTGGAGGCTCTGCACGAGCTCTATGCGGCCGAAGGCGCGGAAACTCCTGCCTACTACGAGATCGCGACCGCCGAGTGGGCCAGCCGGTGGCCGGTGGAGGACCTGTGGACGGCCCGGCTCACCGGCTGACGCCGGTGAGCCCAACACGCTCGGTCACCGGCTGACGCCGGTGGGCGTCATTGTCGGGCCATCGCGATCCGGAGTCGCTCGTCCGGGTCGATGAAGTGGTCGTGGTCGTCGTCGCCCAGATCGATCTGCACCCAGTTGATCTTGCCGGTGAACCGACTGGTGGCCGCGGTGTAGTCGGGGGTCACGGTGGTGCCCGACTCGTAGCCGATGTCGGTGGTCTCGTCGGCGGAGAAGACCATCGCCTGGGTGGCTCCGACGCGCCCGGAGCCGACCGGCGCGCCGTCGTAGTACAAGGTGACGTCACCGCCCTTGGCCAGCCCGCCGCCGTCGTAGGCGAACTCCATCCGGACCTGGTGCGCCCCGGCCGGGATCGGACTGTCGGCTTCGGTGGCGAACTCGTGGATGCCGAGGACGTTGTAGACGAACTTGGCCCTGCCGTTCTTGGCGTAGAGGCACCAGCCACCGAAACGGCCACCCTGCGCGATGATCACTCCCTCGGCTCCGGCGGCCGGCACGTCGACCTCGGCGGTGACCGAGAACGACTTGTTCTTGATGCTGACCACGCTGTTCTCGGACAATCGCCCCATCCCGGGGAAGAACTGTTGGGAGGTACCGCGGATCAGCGTCGGGCGACCGGCCAAGGACGGTTCGAGCCGTTCCGCACCACGATCATCCAGAGGCAGCACGTCGTACTTGGTCGCCTCGATCAGCCAGAGCCGCTGCAGCTTGGCGAGCATCTCCGGGTGCTCGGCGGCCAGGTTGCGGGCCTGGCTGTAGTCGGTGCTGCCGTCGTACAGCTCCCACACGTCGTCGTCGAAGGCCGGCAGCGCACCGCCCACCATCACCCAGGGAGTGCGGTGCTTGGTGACAGCACTCCAGCCCCGGTGGTAGATGCCGCGGTTGGCGAACATCTCGAAGTACTGCAGATCATGGTGTTCCGGCTCCACCGGTTGGTTGAAGGTGTACAGCATGCTGAGCCCCTCCATCGGCGACTGCTGCACACCGTTGACCATCGTCGGCTCGGGTAGACCGGCGGCCTCCAGGATCGTGGGGGCGACGTCGATCACGTGGGTGAACTGGGATCGCAGTCCGCCCGGATCCTCGATGCCCTGCGGCCAGTGCACGATGGTGCCGTTCCGGGTGCCGCCCCAGTGGGACGCGACCTGCTTGGTCCACTGGAACGGCGTGCACATGGCCCACGCCCATCCCACCGAGTAGTGGTTGTACGAGCTCGGCGAGCCGAGCTCGTCCATCTTGCTCAGCAAGAACTCGGGAGTCTCCAGGGCGGCCATGCCGTTGAAGTTGGCCATCTCGTTGAAGGCGCCGTTCATGGTGCCCTCGGCGGAAGCGCCGTTGTCACCGATGATGTAGTAGACGATGGTGTCGTCGAGGACCCCGAGATCCTCGATCGCGTCGATCAGCCGACCCACGTGATGATCGGTGTGTTCGAGGAATCCTGCGTAGACCTCCATCTGACGGGCCAGGACCGGCTTCAGCGCGTCCGGCATGTCGTCCCAGGCGGTGATCTCGTCGTGCCGAGGGGTCAGCTCGGCGTCGGCGGGGATCACCCCCAGCGCCTGCTGCTGAGCGAAGGTACGCTCCCGCTGAACGTCCCACCCGTCGTCGAAGGCGCCCTTGTACTTGTCCGCCCACTCCTGGGGGACGTGGTGCGGGGCATGCGTCGCGCCGGGGGCGAAGTAGACGAAGAAGGGCTTGTCGGGCATCAGTGCCTTCTGCTGCCGCACCCAGCTGACGGCCCGGTCGGTGAGGTCCTCGGTCAGGTGATAGCCCTGCTCCGGTGTCGCGGGCGGCTCGACCGGCGTCGTTCCGTCGTACAGGGCCGGATCCCACTGGTTGTTCTCTCCACCGATGAACCCGTAGAACGTCTCGAACCCACCACCCCCCGACGGCCAGGAGTCGAACGGCCCCATCGGTGACGACTGCCAGACCGGCACCTCGTGACACTTCCCGAACTGGGCGGTCGAGTACCCGTTCAGCTTCAGGGTCATCGCCAGCGGGGCCTTCGTGTTCGGCCGCAACGAGCTGTTGCCCGGAGCCGAGGTCGCGGTCTCGGTGATGCTGCCCATGCCGACCGAGTGATGATTGCGGCCGGACAGCAGCGCTGCCCTCGTCGGCGCGCAGAGCGCGGTGGTGTGGAATCGGTTGAACCTGAGTCCGCCCGCCGCAAGCCGATCCGCCGTCGGCGTCCGACACGGCCCCCCGAAAGTGCTCGCGGCGCCGAAGCCCACGTCGTCCAGCAGCACGATCAGCACGTTCGGTGCGCCGGCGGGGGGCACCAACGGCTCGATGGGGGGGAACGTGGTGTCCGGGTCCTTCGCGTCGTACGTGGTCAGACCGGGCGAGGGACGATCGGGTATCGGCAACATCGTGCGCGCGTGGCGGTCAGGGCTCATGGTGTTTCCTCCGGATCGGGCGACTCGCTGATCACGTTCCTGGAGGTGAAACTAGTGCGGCGGCACTCGAGCGGTCATCACCTAGAGTGAGTGAACGCCCCGCACCGGCCGGCTCCTCCCGCCGACGCGCGGGAGGTCGACCCGGATGGCTGACGCCATCCCACCGGCAGGGGAAGAGCCTGCGTGGCGGGGCGTGACTTCATCTCATCTGGATGATGCGACCCGGGCACCACCGGTGGACGCTGATGGTTGGTCACGTGCTCCGAGAGCGTCCGGCGAAGGTCCGACTCGTGGCCGCGTGCACACCGATCCCGAAGGAGCCATCAGTGGACGAAGATCACGTAGGGGAGAGCGGTCTCGACGAGCTGGGTCCGGTGGACTGGATCGTGGTGGAGTTCCCCGGTAGCCAGTTCAACGGTGAGATCGCGCCGGCGCTGCGCGACCTCGTCGACCGTGGAGTGGTACGGGTCCACGACCTGCTCATCCTGAAGAAGGACGACGACGGCAGCATCGAAACGTTCGAGCTGTCCGATCGAGCCCGGCAGCTCCGCGGCCGTGCTGGTGGGAAACACCTGGGCGGCGCCGTTCGGCTCGGCCGTCCGCCGCTCCGGCGGGCAGCTCGTGGCCAGCGGCCGGATCCCGGTCCAAGCACTGCTCGCGGCCATCGAGGCCGACGATGCCGTGCTAGCCGGCGAGCGCCTGGACCCAAGGAGCTCGACGACCGACGGGATCGTCGGGACTGATCTCCCGGCAGATCGGAGGCCGCACATCCTGCGGCAGGTGAACCGCTTCGGCGGCTCGGTCCGGCGGGCCGAGCCGCCGAGGGCCTTCGTGGCTCGAGGTGGCTCGGCACGCCATGCTGCTCGACGAGTTCGCCGGAGAGAAACCGCCGCCGGCACCTCGACACCTGCAGCCGGCCGGCCAGGGTGCTACCCGACCAGCCGACCGCGCGGGTCGTCAGGACGCGTAGAGGATCTTCCCCTTCTGGGCCTCGAACTCGGCGTCGGTGAGGACACCGGCGTCCCGGAGCTCGCCGAGCTGCTTGAGCTGGGCGAGCTTGTCGTCGGTGCTCGGGGCAGCAGCCACGGGCGCCGGCTGGTACTGCGCAGGCTCGGGCTGGGCCGGGGCCTGCTCGGCCGCTGCTGCGTCTTTGGCGGCCCAGCGGCCCTGTTGGCGCCGGGAGACGCGGCCGGAGACAGCGGTGGCGGTTCCTACGACGGCGGCGGTGCGGGCGACGCCGCGGATCAGACCTGGCATGGGACGAACCTTTCGAGTGTGGGTGAGGGGTAGCAGCTCATGCCGGGAGGTCGGCTTCAGCGGCGTCGAGAGAGGCGAGGATGGCTTGCACGGGGATGCGGCCGCTGGCCACGAGCTGGGCGCCGCCGCGGCGCAGGGCGGCGGCGAAGGGCGCGGCCCACACGTTCTCGTAGACCAGGATGCCGGCCGAGCTGCCCGGCTCCAGGATCGAGGTGGCCTCGTCGATGTCATCTGAATCCAGCAGCCCGGAGGAGGCGCCCTGGAAGATGGCCAGGTCGAGCTGTCCGTCTCCGTCGATGTCGGAGATGTCGATGACGGTGATCGAGCCGTCGGTCTCGCGGGTGGCGAAGACGAGATCGAGGATGCGGATGATGCCGGCGTCGACCAGGTCGACCAGCAGCGGGAATCCCTCGCCGGTCATCTTGTTGCCGGGGAACTCGACCACCAGGTAGTCGATGGGCCCTGTCTCGTCCAGGTCTGTGGTCACAGTGGGTACCTTTCGTCGTTCGGTTGGGTGTGGGTTGACACGACCGCAGCGACCTGCTGCGGTCGGCGGTCAGGCGAGTGCTTTGGCCTTGAGCTGATCGAACTCGGTCTGCGTGATCGAACCACCGTCCAGCAGCGCCTTGGCCGAGGTGATCTGTTCCGCCGGCGAGGACGTGCTCGCCACCGACTGGATGTACTGGTCGGTGTCGGCTCGTGCCTGGCGGACGTCGGCGGCCTGACGTTCGGCCATCCCGCGGCCCCGGACGATCACGTAGATCAGAGCGATCAGGAACGGCATCACGATCAAGCCGATGATCCAGGCTGCCTTGGCCACCCCGCCGATCTCGTGGTCGCGGAAGATGTCTTTGATGATGTGGAACAGCAGCAGCAGGTAGGCGAAGATGATGTAGCACCAGATCATCAGTACGAAGAAGTCCCAGAAGTTCATGCAGCATGCCTCTCTCGTGTCGGGATCTCCCCGGAGGACCGTCGTGGTCCCCCGGATCGCCCGGCAAGCCGGAGTCGTCGTCGGCGATCTCTCGAGCTCATCGAGCCATCCAACTCCTCGGCGGCAGCCGCCGCAACATTCGCAACGGGTGATTCGTCCTCACCCAGTTGGTCACCACCCGGAGGTGTGCTCCAGGGCCTCGTCGGTGTCGTAGCCGAGCGCCATCGCCAGCCGTGGTGCCGCCGCGACCACGCTCGGGATCCCGACGACGGCCACGACCCCGAGGAGGACGTCGACGATCTCGGCCGGCGACGCGCCCGCTCCGATCGCGGCATCGGCTTCGGCTCCGTACGAGGGCACAGCGCCGCCGACCGCGACCAGCGCCGCCAGCCGCACGAGAGCCAGCGTCTTCGGATCGAGCCGCCCGGACTCGGCGCCGGCGCCCTCGGCGATGACGTGCTCGTCGTTGATGGCCAGCCGCCGCAGCAGCTCTGTGTACTCCAAGGCAGACCTGCTCTCTGGTCGGTCGAGCTCGTGACCCCAGCCTGGACGACGCCGGCTTCCGCGACATCATGCAGATCGGGTGAACCGGCGGGCCGGGCCCGGTCTTCACCCGATCTGGATGACGACAGCCGCGGCGACTCGCAGAATGATCGACCTCGACCGCACCTTCGGCCGGAAGGGAGGTCGAAAGGGGTAGTCATGACCACTCACGCCGAACCCGTGTCGGTGGGGCAGACGCCGTTGTCATCGCAGGGTGAGTGGGAACCGGAGACCGACCGGCCGGATCCGGTCGAGCTGCTGATCGAGCAGAACGGGAAGCGTGACCCAGATCTGGTGCCGGTGCGGCACGGCCGGATGATGGTCTCGCCGTTCACCTTCTACCGCGGGTCGGCCGCGGTGATGGCTTCCGACCTGGCGGGCACACCCACGGCCGGCCTGACCGTCCAGCTCTGCGGTGACGCGCACCTGTCCAACTTCGGCGGGTTCGCCTCACCCGAGCGGCAGCTGATGTTCGGCCTCAACGACTTCGACGAGACCTTGCCCGGCCCCTTCGAGTACGACCTGAAGCGGATGGCGGCCAGCTTCACCATCGCCGCTCGCAACAACGGCTTCACCGCTGGTGACACCGAAGCGGTGACGCTGGAGTCGGTGCAGGCCTATCGACACGCGATGACCGAGTTCGCCGGCATGCGGACGCTGGACGTCTGGTACGCCCACATGTCGGAGCGGGACGTCCAGGACGCGATGCGGACGGTTCAGGAAGAGGCGGCGGCGGCCGAGTCGACACGATCGGCCTCGGGCAAGGGCGGCAAGAAGCAGGGCAAGAAGGCCGGGAAGTCGGTCGGAAAGTCGGCGAGCGGACCAGCCAAGACCGCGGGAATGGCCGAGGCGATCAAGACGGCCACCAAGACGATGCGCAAGGCTCACACCCGCGACAGCCTCCAGGCCCTGTCGCGCTTCGCCGAGATCGTGGACGGGCGGTACCGGATCGTCAGCCAGCCCCCAGTGGTGGTGCCGCAGCGAGAGCTCGACGGCACCTGGGGACTCTCGGGGGAGCAGATCCGGGACGTGGTCGAGGATCAGTTCCGCGCCTACCAGAGCAGTCTGAGCGCGGACCGCCGCCTGTTGCTGGAGCGGTTCACCATCGTCGACACGGCCCGCAAGGTCGTCGGCGTGGGCAGCGTCGGCACCCGGGCTTTCATGGTGCTGTTGCAGGGGCGCGACACCGGCGATCCGCTCTTCCTGCAGGTCAAGGAGGCGACCCGATCGGTGCTGGAGAACCACCTGCCGGGCAGCCGGTTCGAGACACCTGGTCAACGGGTGGTCGAAGGTCAACGCCTGATGCAGGCGGCCTCGGACATCTTCCTGGGCTGGACCAAGGGTCTGCAGGACGACCGCTTCTACTACTGGCGCCAGCTTCGTGACATGAAGACGTCAGCGGCGGTGGAGACGATGAGTCCCTTCGGAATGACGTTCTACGCCCGGATGTGCGGCTGGACGCTCGCCCGAGCGCACGCCCGCTCCGGTGACCCACTGGCCATCGCCGCCTATCTGGGTGGCGACGATCGCCTCGATCGGTCGATCACGGAGTTCTCCCGTCGCTACGCCGACCAGAACAGCCGCGACTACGACGCCTTCGTCCGAGCCGTCGAGGACGGGCGGATCGCTGCCGTCCGCGGAGTGTGAGAACACCGTGGACTCGGTGACCGAGCCGGCCGAGGCTCGTGAGGTGTTTATGCTCGGGGGCTCGACGACACAGCTGAGGCGGTATTCATGTTGAGACCTGACTTTTTCCCGATCGCGGGTGTGATCGTGATTTTTGTGATCAACATCGTGGCGTTGGGGTTGGTGCCGGAGCGGCGGCGGCCGTCGTCGGCGATGGCGTGGTTGTTGTTGATCTTCTTTCTGCCGGGGATCGGGTTGTTGTTGTTCTTGTTGTTGGGTAGTCCGTATGTGCCGAAGAAGCGGCGGGAGGAGCAGCGGGTGGCCGGGGAGTTGATCCGGTCGGGTTTGGCGACGGTGCCGGCGTTGGCGGCGTCGCCGGATCGGCCGGAGTTCTTGGACTCGGCGATGGCGTTGAACCGGCATCTGGGGTGGTTGCCGAGCACGCAGAACAACACGGCGGTGTTGTTCGGTGACTATGCGGAGTCGATCCGGGCGAAGGCGGATCTGGTGTTGACCGCTGAGCGGTTCGTGCATGTGGAGTACTTCATGATGTGTCGCGATGCGACGTCGGAGCCGTTCTTCGCGGCGTTGTTGGAGGTGGCGGGGCGGGGGGTGAAGGTGCGGGTGTTGTTCGATCACATGTCGACGTTCGGGTTGCCGGGTCACAAGGAGCTGTTGGCGACGTTCGACCGGGCGGGGATCGAGTGGCGGCCGATGTTGCCGATCCAGCCGTTGAAGGGTGAGTGGCGGCGGCCGGATCTGCGGAATCACCGCAAGATCGTGGTGGTGGATGGTCGGGCCGGGTTCGTGGGGTCGCAGAACATGATCGATTCCAGCTATCACAACAAGAAGCATGAGGCGGCGGGTCGGCATTGGCATGAGCTGACCACGCGGGTGGAGGGTCCGGTGGTGCAGACGATCAATCTGGTGTTCGCCTCGGACTGGTTCATCGAGACCGGGGAGCGGTTGGGGGACTGGGTGCGGCCGGTGCCGTTCGGCGATGATTTCGGTGCGTTGACGTGTCAGATCGTGCCGAGTGGTCCGGGGTTCCCGGATGAGAACAATCTGCGGTTGTTCAACACGTTGATCTATGGGGCGCAGCGTCGGTTGTCGATCACCAGCCCGTATTTCGTGCCGGATGATTCGTTGTTGTATGCGGTCACCACGGCGGCGCAGCGGGGGGTGGCGGTGGAGCTGTTCGTCAGTGAGCGGGGTGAGCAGTTCATGGTGTCGCATGCGCAGAACTCGTACTACCGGTTCTTGTTGGAGGCGGGGGTGCGGGTGTTCCAGTATCCGTATCCGGCGGTGTTGCATGCGAAGCATTTCTCCGTCGATGACCATACGGCGGTGATCGGGTCGTCGAACATGGACATTCGTTCGTTCAACCTGGACTTCGAGGTGTCGATGATGTGTACGGGTCGTTCGTTCGTGGACGCGATGCGTCAGGTCGAGGACGGGTATCGGGCGGTGTCGAAGGAGCTGACCCTGGACGAGTGGAACAAACGCCCCATCACCCAACGCTGGCTGGACAACGTCATGCGACTCACCTCCGCGGTGCAATGAGCTCGGACCGGGCACCGTCGGCGACGGGACCGGTGCTGACCGCACCTTTCTGGCGTAGCCGGCGGGCAGCCGCCGTGGCCGGGATCGTCTTCGCCGTCCTCCTCATCACCGCGATGATCATGATGCGGATCGCGCTGACTGACGGGAGCCTGCAGGCGCTGCAGGCCGATGCCCCACGGCGAAGGCTGATCCGCATCAGCCTCAATCTCGTCCCGTTCGCCGGCATCGCGTTCCTGTGGTTCATCGGTGTCGTCCGCGAGCAGATCGGAGTCGTCGAGGACCGCCTGTTCTCCACCGTCTTCCTGGGCAGCGGCCTGCTCTTCCTGGCCATGGTGTTCGTCGGCACCGTCACCGCTACCAGCATGCTGGAGATGCTGGCCGCGACCAACGTCAACCCCGACATCTGGGCCTTCGGTCGCGGCTCGACCCGAGCCATCATCTCGGTCTACGCGATGCGGATGGCTGCGGTGTTCACCCTCTCGGTCAGCACCCTGGGGCTCCGCACCGCGGCCCTGCCCCGCTGGGTCTCGCTGATCGGCTACGCCGTCGCGCTCGTCCTCCTGGTGGCGGCCGGGGAGCACCGGTGGACCCAGCTGGTCTTCCCGGCCTGGGTGCTCCTGGTGAGTGTCGTCATCCTGTTCACTCGGCCTCAGGTCCGTCCCGACGTGCGTCCGTGACCGTACTCCAAGACGGGTGTGATCCGCGTTGGACCGGAGTTGGAGCGGACCACGGCAGGGTTCTGGTGGTCGCCCAAGGAGGGCGGCCACCAACCCAGGAGGCATCTCATGAACATCCGTCACCGTCTCGCCGCAGCCGTCGCCACCGTCGGGCTGGCGGCCACCGGACTCGCTCTGGCCGCCCCGGTCGCTCAAGCGGCTCCGATGCCGCAGGCGGCCCCCAAGACCTGCAAGATCGAGGGCATCTCGCCGTCCACCGTGGTGGTCGGGCTGTCGCCGAAGAAGGTCAAGTTCACCCCGATCACCAGCGGCTGCAAGGTCACGTCCTGGTCGATCGCCACCGACAACTTCGTCGTCACCAACAAGGACCCGTACGCGACCCTGGTCCCCGCCCAGCTGCCCAAGACCGCCGACCCGGTGGTCGAGGTGACCGCGAACAACGGCCGGCCGACCAAGGAGGCCACCTTCGTCGACGGTCTGCACTACAAGGCGCCGGCGATGTTCAACACCCGCACCAAGGCGAGCCCCGAGCCGGCCGAGAAGGGTCACAAGATCACCGTGACCGGGCAGCTGGCGGTGGCCGTGTGGAAGCAGAACGGCTACACCGGCTACGCCGGCCAGCCGTTGAAGGTGCAGTTCAAGGCGAAGGGCGGCTCGTACAAGACCATCAAGACGGTCACCTCCGGCGAGTACGGCTACACCCAGACCACCGTGACGGCGAAGAAGTCGGGTACCTGGCGGATGACGTTCGCCGGCAGCTCCACCGCCACCTCCGCCACGGCGAAGGGCGACTACGTGAAGGTCACCAGGTAGTCGTCACGACGCACTCCGCGAACCACGGCCGCCGCCCACCCCCGAGGGGCGGCGGCCGTCGCGCGTGCCGGCCGGCTCACCTGAGTCGCGACCGGCCTGTCGCCATGCCCGACGATGCCCTCACCCGCAACCCGACCCGATGCACAGGTCTAGCGTGACGGTATGACTGTCGCGCCTCCCGGGCCCAGCGCCGTGCACGCCGCCGGCGTGGAGCGGCTGTTGGCCAGCTATCGGGCCATTCCGCCGGACGCCCCGGTCCGGTTGGCCAAGCGGACCTCCAACCTGTTCCGCTTCCGCGAGCCGACCAGGGCACCCGGGCTGGACACGTCGGGGCTGACCGGAGTGATCTCGGTCGATCCCGAGGCGAAGACGGCCGACGTGGCCGGGATGTGCACCTACGAGGACCTGGTCGCGGCCACGCTGCCGTACGGGTTGTCACCGCTCGTGGTCCCGCAGCTGAAGACGATCACCCTCGGCGGGGCCGTCAGCGGTCTCGGGATCGAGTCGGCCTCCTTCCGGAACGGGATGCCGCACGAGTCGGTGCTGGAGCTGGACGTCCTGACCGGGGCCGGTGAGGTGGTCACCGCCTCACCCCACCAGCACGCCGACCTGTATCGGGCATTTCCCAACTCCTACGGCACGCTCGGCTACGCCGTGCGCCTGCGGATCGCGCTGGAGACAGTCGAGCCCTTCGTCGCTCTTCGTCACCTCCGCTTCCACACGCTGACCGAGCTGGTCGAGGCGATGAACGGCATCGTGGAGGCCGGCGACCTCGACGGGGTGCCGGTCGACTACCTCGACGGTGTGGTGTTCAGCGGTGACGAGAGCTATCTGAGCGTCGGCACCAAGACGGGTGACGCCGGGCCGGTCAGCGACTACACAGGGCAAGACATCTACTACCGATCGATCCAGCACGACCACGGCGTCCTGGCGGATCGGCTCACCATCCACGACTACCTGTGGCGGTGGGACACCGACTGGTTCTGGTGCTCGGCGGCGTTCGGCGCCCAGCACCCGCGGCTGCGGCGCTGGTGGCCGCGGCGCCTCCGACGCAGCAGCTTCTACTGGAAGCTGCTGGCGTACGAACACCGTCTCCGGATCGTCGATCGCCTGGAACAGGCGCACGGCCGACCGCCCCGCGAACGCGTGGTGCAGGACGTCGAGGTGCCGGTCGAGCGCTGTGCGGAGTTCCTGGACTGGTTCCTGTCCAGTGTGCCCATCGAGCCGATCTGGTTGTGCCCGGTGGCCCAGCGGGAGAGCTGGTCCTTGTACCCCATGCGGGCGGGCCGGACCTACGTCAATCTCGGCTTCTGGTCCTCGGTTCCGGGCAGTGCCGTCGAGGGCGAGACGAACCGACTGATCGAGCGCAAGGTGAGCGAGCTCGACGGGCTCAAGTCGCTGTACTCCGATGCCTACTACAGCCAGGATGAGTTCGACCAGCTCTACGGGGCTGAGGACTACCGGAGCGTGAAGCAGACGTACGATCCCGACTCCCGATTTCTCGACCTCTACGCGAAGGCGGTGCAACGACGATGACAACGTTCAAGGAAGACCAGAAGGCCACGTCCACGGCGGAGAAGCTGTCTCTGGCCAAGATCCTCGAGATCATGGTCAACGGGCAGCAGCCCCTCCGCTTCACCGCCTACGACGGCAGCGTGTCCGGACCCGAGGACGCTCTCGGGTTCGACCTGGTGGCGCCCCGGGGCACCACCTACCTGGCGACTGCTCCGGGGGAGCTGGGACTGGTCCGCGCGTACGTGGCGGGGGACCTGGAGCCCCGCGGTGTGCACCCGGGCGACCCGTACGAGCTGCTCGTGGCGCTCAACGACAGGATCGCCGTCACCAGACCGCCGGCGCGGGTGCTGGCGGAGATCGTGCGCTCCATCGGCGTCGAGCACCTGGTGCCCATCGCGCCGCCGCCACAGGAGGTGCTGCCCCGCTGGCGCCGCACGGTGCAGGGTCTTCGGCACAGCCGGACGCGGGACGCCGAGTCCATCCACCATCACTACGACGTGTCCAACACCTTCTACGAGTGGGTGCTCGGCCCGTCGATGACCTACACCTGCGCCTGCTACCCGCACGACGACGCCACGCTGGAGGAGGCGCAGGACAACAAGTACCGGTTGGTGTTCGAGAAGCTGCGGCTCGGTGCGGGTGACCGTCTGCTCGATGTCGGCTGCGGTTGGGGGAGCATGGTGCGCTACGCCGCGCGCCGAGGTGTGAAGGCCACCGGGATCACCCTGTCCGCCGAGCAGGCGGCGTGGGCGCAGCGGGCGATCGCCGCGGAGGGGTTGAGCGACCTGGCCGAGGTCCGGCACGGTGACTACCGCGAGATCGCCGAGACCGAGTTCGACGCCGTGTCCTCGATCGGGCTGACCGAGCACATCGGCGTGGCCAACTACCCCGCCTACTTCGGCTTCCTGCGATCGAAGGTGCGTACCGGCGGACTCCTGCTCAACCACTCCATCACCCGGCCCGACAACCGACCCGGGTCGAAGATCGGCGGGTTCATCGACCGGTACGTGTTCCCGGACGGGGAGCTGATCGGATCGGGCCGGATCATCGCCGAAGCCCAGAACGTCGGCCTCGAGGTGCTGCACGAGGAGAACCTGCGACCGCACTACGTCCGCACCCTGCGGGACTGGTGCGCCAACCTCGTCGAGCACTGGGACGAGGCGGTCGCCGAGGTCGGACTGGGCACCGCGCGGGTCTGGGGTCTCTACATGGCGGGATCGCGACTGGGGTTCGAACGCAACATCGTGCAGCTGCACCAGGTGCTGGCGGTCAAGACGGATGCGCGGGGCGGAGGGGTCGACCTACCGCTGCGGCCGTGGTGGCGGCCGTAGACCGCCGACCCACTGACCCGAGATGGCGATCTACACACTCGACCTCGCCGGGGACACGTTCCGCGACAAGGTGATGGGGTGCTGGGTCGGCAAGAACGCCGGCGGAACCCTCGGCACACCGGTCGAGGAGGCCTGGGGCTCCGAGGAGATGTTCGACCTCTGGTGGTATCCCGAGCTGCGGTCCGGTGGTCTGCCCAACGACGATCTCGAGATGCAGCTCGTCTGGCTGGCGGCGCTGCGGACCCGCGGTCCCGATCTGGGTGCCGCCGATCTGGCCCAGGCCTGGCTCGACCACATCGGCTACAACTTCGACGAGTACGGCCTGAGCAAGACGAATCTGCGGCTGGGGCTGCAGCCACCGGTGAGCGGAGCGTGGAACAACTGGTTCGTGGACTGCATGGGTTGTCCGATCCGTTCGGAGGTGTGGGCCTGCGTCGCCCCGGGTGCTCCACGCGTGGCCGCGCGCTACGCGTACGAGGACGCGATCTGCGACCACGCCGGCGGTGAGTCGGTCTTCGGCGAGCTGTTCAACGTCGCCATCCAGTCGGCTGCGTTCGTGGTGCAGGATCCGCAGCTCCTGCTGGACATCGGCCTGTCGTACGTGCCGGAGGGCAGCCGGACCCGCCACGCGATCGTCGCCGCCCGGAGGGCCCACGCCGACGGCGCGGACTGGAAGCAGGCCCGGGCGGCCGTGCTGGCCGCCACGCCGAGCCCCGTCGCGCAGTACTCGCCGATCAACCTCGGCTTCCAGGTGATCGGGTGGCTCTACGGCACCGACTTCGGCGACGCCTTGTGCAAGACGGTCAACTGCGGCTACGACACCGACTCCTCCGGTGGTTCGATCGGCAGCTGGTGGGGTATCCGGGACGGCCTTGCCCGGCTGCCGCAGAGGTGGATCGAGCCCTTCGGTCTCGGGCTGTCGACCAACGAGTCGTGGGGCGGCGTGCGGCACCTGAGCGACGGCACCCGGCCGATCCCGACCGACGTCATCGAGCTGACCGACCAGGTGATGGAGACTGCGCCGGAGATCCTCCGGCATCACGGCATCGCCATCGAGGGCACCTCCGTCTCGGTGCGGGAAGAGGACCTGTTCGCTGACCAGCGCGTGCAGGCGCTCTGGGCAAGGTCCCCGTGGCAGGTGCGGCACCCCGGCCGGGGAGTAGAGGTCACTGTCGACTATCGCGGAGCTGCGGCCGCCAGACCGGGCGAGATCAAGGAGCTCGGCGTCACCCTCGGCAACCAGCACCCGGATCCGATCGAGGTGTCCCTTGCCGCCGCCGTCCCGGCCGGCTGGGCGCCGGTGCCCGAGCGTCGGGTGGAGGTCCCGGCGGACTCCGCGGTGGAGCTGGTGCTGCAGATCCAGGTCCCCGGCCGGGACGTCGTCCAGCAGCGCAACGCGGTCCGGTTGGCCGCCGATGTCCTCGGGCACCCTTTGAGCCCGTCGGTGCCGGTGGCTCTCCCCGGGGCACAGGCGTGGCGGGTGCACCGATCCGCCTCCGACAGCATCGACCTCGATGCCGTCCGCTCGCGCGCAGCTCACGACGACGACGTGTGGGCCGAGCTGACGGTGGAGGCGAACGAGCTGCCCCTGGCTGACCTGCTGGCCGGCGGTGGGCAGGTGTTGTTGCAGCACTTCCTGGAGGTACCCGAATCCCGCGTCGTCCGTCTCGGCGTGGACTGCTCGGTGAGCACCACCGTCTGGCTCAACGGCTCGGTGGTGATGGACGTCGAGGGTCCCCGTCTGATCCGACCGTCGTACGGCGTGAGCGACGACGTGAACGCGGTGGTGAGGCTGCGGGCGGGATTCAACGAGCTGCTCGTGCGGGTGAGCAATGACAGTGGGGAGAGTCCAGTGGAAGGACACACCTTCCTGTCCACTCCTGACCGGCTTCGTCACGGGGTGGTCGACGTCGGCCGAACGCGCTATCCCTGGGACGGCGTCGCCCGGATCGGTGACGCACCCGGGGCCGACAGCTAGGAGTCGTCCTTGTCCTGGTCGTCGGACCCGGAAGACCCGGAGCCCGAGGACCCGGAGCCACCTCCCGAGGACCCGTGCGAGCCGGAACCGGAGGTGGAGTCCTTTCCGGACCGGCGGTCGTCGTCCCCGGACGAGTCCTTTCCGCTCGTGCGACCGGAACCGGATGTCGAGCCGCCGGAGCCCGAGCCGGATGAACCAGAGCCGGAGCCGGAAGAGCCCGAGCCAGAGCCGGGCGAGCCGGATGAACCCGAGCCGGAGCCGGAGGAGCCGGACCGATCGGCGCCGTCACGTCCCGAGTCGTCACGACCCGAGGAGGTCGAGTCCGGGCCGTGGTGCGAAGAGGTCGAGCCGCGCTGCGAGGCTCTCCGGTGGTCGTCGGACCGTTCGGTGGTGCGCCGAGCACGGGGGGACGGTGACCGACTCGCCGAGGCGTTCACGGTCGCCGGAGCGGATGTCGGTGCGGCACCCCTGACGGCCGGGGTGGGACGCGGCTCGGGAGTGGCCGTGGCCGCTGTCGGCGGGCGGTGGTCGTGCACATCCGGTGGCGCCATCCACAACGGCGTGTTCGGAGCGGCGCCGACCGGGCTGATGACCGACCAGGTCGCCACCACGGCCAGCAGACCGGCCGCCAGCACGGAGGCGGCCGTCAGTGCACCGATCCGGCCCAGCAGGCGGCGCAGTGGGCGACCGGCGCCCGCTCGCTCCAGTGACCCGGCCATCCACACCACGTCGCGACCGCGGACGTCGGGGGTGCGGTCGGTGCTCACGGTTCCATCATCGACCGGCTACGACCGTTGGCGTCAGTGTCCGATGGTGCTAGTACCCCGGTTCGGTGGCACCCGGCTCAGCTCTCCGGAGACCGCGTCAGGTCCCGCCGGCGCTGAGCCCACAGGGCCGCCTGGGTCCGGTCCAGGACGCCGAGCCGTTGGAAGATGTTGGTCAGATGCGCCTTGACCGTGCGCTCGCTGATGCCCAGCCGGCGGGCGATGATCTTGTTCGGGTGACCGTTGCGGACCATCTCGAGCACCTCGGTCTCCCGGTCGGTCAGGGGTGACCGCTCGGCCGGCCCGGTGGGTGCGGAGCGGCGGTTGGTCAGCAGCACCCGGGCCGCCTTCGGATCCAGCGGAGCGCCGCCGCGCACCACCTCACGGATGCCGGCCAAGATCACCTCCGGTTCGCTCTGCTTGAGCAGGTAGCCCTCGGCCCCGGCCTCCAGGGCATCGGTGATCCAGCGCTGCTCGGTGAACGAGGTCAAGATCACCACGTGGGTGTCCGGGTTGTCGGCCAGCACGTCCCGGGTGGCGCGGACCCCATCCGCGTTGGGCATCGACAGATCCATCAAGATCACGTCCGGCTGCAGCTGCTGAGCCTTGGCCACGGCTTCGACACCGTCGGCCGCCTGGCCGACGACCTCGATGTCCTCGGCGGTCGCCAGCAACGCCGCGAGCCCGGTGCGGACGATGGCGTGATCGTCGACGATCAGCACGGTGATCACGGGACCGGCACCACGATCTCGGCCCGGGTCCCTTGCCCAGGAGCCGATCGCACCGTCAGCTGACCTCCGGCATCGGCCACCAGATCACCCAGGGAACGCAGACCCAGGTGGCCCTCGGCCAGCCGGGACTGCAGATCCTGGGTGACGAACCCCCGCCCGTCGTCGTCGACCACGAGAGTCGCCCGGCCGTCGGCCATGGTCGCGGTCAGCTCCACGTGCTGGGCACCACTGTGGCTGACGATGTTGCGGAGCACCTCCTGCGCCGACCGGAACAGCACGGCGGCCGCTCGCGGCGGCACGTCGGCTGCGCCGTCGACGTCCAGCTCCACCGCCAGCCCGGTCCGCTCGAGGCCTGACGCCAGCTCGATCAGCGACGCGGGCAGACCTTCCTCGGTCAGACTCGGCGGGTAGATGTCCACCAGCAGGGACCGCAGCTGGCCCGTGGTCTGTCGTAGCCGACTGGCCGTCGAGCGCACCAGGTCGGCGTCCCGCGCGCCGTCCGGTGGACCGAGCCGAGCCGCATCCAGGATGTAGGTGAGGCCGGTCAGCTCCTGCACCACCCCGTCGTGCAGGTCGCCGGCGATCCGCCGCCGTTCGGCGTCGGAGGCGTCGACGGCATGTTGCAGCAGGCGGGCCCGATCGAGCTGCTGACGTTGCAGCCGGCGGGCGAGGGAGTAGGCGAAGGGGATCTGGACCAGCTGCAGCACGATCAGCCCGCCGAGGGCGGCCGGGGCGAACTTGCGCCACTCCGCCTGACCGGCCGACACCACGCCGTCGTAACGGAAGTAGCTCTCGAACAGCAGCGGCTGTCCGGTCGTCGAACGCACCCCGACATAGACCTCGAGCAGCTTCTCGTACGACTGCTCGTAGGCGTTCTCCGGCCGTGACAGGTCGCTGATCTCGGAGTCGGTGCTCTGCTCGTGCAGGGCCTCGAGCTCCTCGTCGCCCAGGTCGAACCGCTGTCCGATCAGCCGGCTCTCGTCGGAGTAGACGACGCGTCCGCGCTCGTCCCAGATCTTGACCCGGACCAGCGACCCGTTGATCACGTACTCCTGCATGGCCTCGTTGAAGTCGGTCAGTGCGGCCCGGTCACCGGACACCACCTGCGGAGTCAGCCGCGGCTCGGCGATTCCTCGAGCCGTCACCCAGGTGACCTGCCGGGCCGACTCGATCGCCTGATCGGTGCCGCCCTGTCGAGCGAGCAGCGCGATGATCAAGGCCAGCACCGCCATCACCAACACCCCGGCCACCGTGAAACGGAGCACCAGCGCCCCCACCGAGATCGGCTCCGACCCACGGTCTCGTCGCAGCCGGCGACCCACGCCCGGATCCTGGGGTGTCGCCGTGCGGACCATGGTCCCGATGGTAAGCGGGCGGCCGCTGCGGGGATGCTGCCCACGACCCGTACGACGGTCGTAGCACCAAAGTGCACTGGGCAGCCGCCCGTCTTCGCCCGCAGGGTGGGGGACATGTCCAGCTCCCTGCAGCGCGTGCTGTCGGCCCCGGTCCGGGCCGAGGCCCCGGCCCTGGCCCGGTCGTGCGCCGCGTCGGTGCTGCGGATCGCTGCCGATCTCGCTCGGCCGTGGCCGCTGGCCATCGCTGTCGACTACGCGCTGGACGAACGGCCCCTGGCGCCGGGCCTGGACTGGGCCTCGCCCGAGCTCGTGCTGGTCGCGGCCGGACTCGCCACCGTGCTCGTGAGCGCGGTGGGCGGGCTGCTCGATCTGGCCGCGACCCGGTCCGGCGAGCGGGCGGCCGAGCGGATCGGCGCCCGGCTGCGGGGCATCGTGTTCGATCACTCCCTGACGCTGTCGCTGCGCTGGCACGGCCGGGTCCGCAGCGGCGAGCTCGTGTCGCGGCTGACCACCGACGTGGGTCGGCTGCTCGACGCGCTGGTGGCGACGACGGTGTCCCTGGTGCCGGACCTGATCGCTGTCACCGGCGTGCTGGCTCTGCTGGTGTTCCTCGACCCCGGGCTGGCGGTCCTCGGCCTGATCGTCGTGCCGGTGCTGGCGGTCCTCTCGATCCGGCAGCGACAGGTGGTCCGGCGCACCCAGGTCGCTGCTCGCGCCGCCGCCGGCACTCTCAACGGCGTCACCACGGATCTGATCCGCAACGTCGCCGCCGTCCAGGCCTTCGGTCGGTTCGACCGTGCTCGACAGGACTTCGGTCGGCACAACGACGACCTGCTGGCGGTCGAGATCGCCGCCGTCGACACCGAGTCCCGCTGGGCTCCGCGCAGCGGTGTGGTGCTGGCGGTCGGCGCCGGCCTCGTCCTGGTGATCGGTGGGCTCGGCGTCCGATCCGGGCAGCAGACGACTGGGCACCTGCTGGTGGTCATCGCCTACCTCGGTGCCCTCTACAGCCCGGTCCGGAGTCTCACCAGGCTGTCGGTCGTGCTGGCCAAGGCCGGCGTCAGCGCGGACCGGGTGGCCGAGGTGCTGGAGTCCGACGACCGGCTGCCGGAGAGCACCCGAGCCATCGAGGTCCCGTCGGGACCGGTCGGTCTGGAGCTCGCAGACGTGACGTTCGGCTACGCCGCGGATCGCCCCGTGCTGCAGGGATTCGACCTGGTCGTCCGGCCGGGCGAGACGGTCTGCCTGTTCGGTCCGAGCGGCGTCGGCAAGAGCACCGTGCTGGCGCTCGCGCTCCGGTTGTGGGACGTCGATGCCGGGCGGGTCCTGGTCGGTGGGGTCGACGTCCGCGAGCTGCGGCTGGACAGCCTGCGTGCGGCCATCGCGTACGTGCCCCAGGATCCCTGGCTGCTCGACACCAGTCTCGCGCAGAACATCGCGTTCGGCTCCCGCACGGCGACCAGAGCCGGCGTCCTGGCGGCCGGTGCCGCCGCCGGGGTCGACGAGTTCGCCTTCGGACTGCCCCTGGGCTACGACCAGCCGCTGGGGGAGGGCGCCACCACGTTGTCCGGTGGACAACGACGCCGGGTGGCCATCGCCCGGGCCGCCGTGTCCGGTGCCTCGCTGCTGCTCCTCGACGAGCCGACGGCGTCGCTGGACGCCGTCTCGGCGGACCGGGTCATCGACGCGATCCGCGCGGCGGCCCGACAGCGCACCACGGTGTTCGTCACCCACGACCCCGCGCTGGCGGCGGTGGCCGATCGGGTGATCGAGCTTCAGCCCTGTCGTCCCCCCGAACCCGCACCACTCGACCTCGCAGCCGGGAGGAGGTGAACCAGATGATGACCACGTCCCGCATCAAGGGCATGGGTCCCACCGACCACCACGGTCGCAGTCGGAGCCGCAGCCGCAGCCGGTCGCGTAGCCGTAGCCGCAGCCGCGACTGAGCGACAGGCCCGAGGGTTTCGCCACCACCCGGTGGCGGAACCCTCGGCCCGACCACGGCACGAGCCGTGGTTCCACTGCCGACGACCCGGAGGAGTCCCGCCATGGCAGAGATGGTGCAACCGTTCGTGCCCGCCACGCCCCTCGCGCTCGCCGGGAGCGATCCGGCGACCGGACGCGGCCAGCGTCCAGCCGCGGCGCGCAAGCTCGCCGTCTCGTCCCGGTGGCAGAGCGCCTGGCGGCTGGACGAGGACGGAGATCGGGTCTGGGCCGTCGACGAGGGAGACGAGCTGGTGCCCGGTCTGCGGGCCTGGCAGCGACTCGGGGTCGGCCTCCGCTGTGAGACCTGGCTCGCCTGGTCGCCGGCCCGCTGCTGCCCGGTCACGGTGAAGCTGCCCCGGCCGCATCAGGTCACCCATCCGCGGGCCTGGGCCAGCCTCACCCGTGAGGTCTACGTGCTGACCCGCGCCCGGCACCCGGTGCTGCCCCAGCTCTACGAGAACCATCTCGACTTCGACGTCCCCCACCTGATCATGGAGTACGTCGACGGCCCCACCCTGAGTGAGGAGCTGGACGAGTCGGGGCGACTCCCGGCGGCGGCCGCCGCCCTGCTGGCCGCCCACCTGCTGTCGGCCCTGGTCGTCGTGCACGCGACCGGTGCCGCTCACCTGGACATCAAGCCGGACAACGTCATGATCAGGGACGGGCGACCGATCCTGCTGGACTTCGGTTCGGCTCGTCCGCTCGGTCACCGGCAGCCGATCGGGCGACCGGTCGGCACCCTCGGCTACGCCGCCCCCGAGATGGAGGCGTGCGCCCCGATCGCCGCGTCCATGGACATCTACGGTGTCGGTATGGTGCTGCGGGAGGCGCTCGGCCATCCCGCTCCGGGGTCGTTGGACGCGCAGGGCCTGCGCCGGCGGCGAGGACTGGCCGGCCGCGTCGACCAGCTCGCGGACCGGCTCACCGATCCCGACCCGCGGACTCGACCCACCCTGACCCAGGCGTTGGCCCTGGTCGGCGTGGCCGCGGGGCCGGGTCGCGTCTGGCCGACCTGGGCCCACCCCGAGCGGGTGCCCGGCGACCATCCTTGACGACGTCACACCCCGACCACGGTCCCGAGGTCAGCCCCGATCGAGCCGATCGGCGAGCTCGGCACGGGAGGCGATGTCCAGCTTCGTGTAGATGTTGCGCAGGTGGTACTCGATCGTCTTCGGGCTCAGGAACAGGGCGCTCGCTGCCTCGCGCGTGGTCCGACCCTCGGTCAGCAGCATGGCGATCTGCAGCTCTCGAGGGGTGAGCCTGCTGGTGGGGTTCTGGTCCGGGCGGGCCACGCTGGCTCCGGTGGCTGCGAGCTCGTCGGCCGCGGTGTCCGCCCACGGCTGGGCCCCGAGCCGGACGAACGCGTCCAGTGCCGGCTGCAGCACGGCTCGAGCGTCGACCCGGCGGCGGGCGCGCCGCAGCCGGGCGCCGTAGGCGAGCTGGGTACGGGCCCGTTCGAAACCATCGACGGTGGCCGCGTGCAGGTCCAGCGCGACGGCGAACGCGGTGTCCAGGTCGGTGTCCGCCGACAGCAGAGCGGTGGTGCGAGCGGCCCGGGCGCGGGCCCACGGCTGTCCTTTGACGTCGGCTCGCCGGACGTACTCCGCCGCCAGCTCGGGTGCCTCGGCGGCACGCCCGAGGCGGAGCAGGCACTCCACGATCTCCGGAACCGGCGACAGGTCGACGTCATGCAGACCCAGCTCGGTCAACCGGCGGGCCGCCCCGAGGTAGTCGTCGAGGGCCTTGTCCATGTCGCCGAGCCCGAACGCCAGGTCGGCCTGGGCGAGTCGGGCCCAGATCTCCATCACGTGGACCTGATGCCGTTCGGACAGCTCGAGCGCTTCGGCGACGTACGCGTTCGTGGCTGCCACCCGGCCGCGACGTGCCTCCAGCCAGGCCAGACCCGCGACGGCAGCCGTGAGCTCGGTGCTCTGTCCCAGCTCGCGGGCCAGCGCGACGGCCTCGCCGTAGTCGGCCTCCGCTCGATCCCAACGGTCACTGGCCGCCGCATCGCGGGCGAGGTGGAACAGCAGGTGGGGCAGCTCGCCGACGGCCGAGCGCCCTCGCCGATCGCTCACCGCCGCCGTCAGCTGGTCGCGCGCTGACCGGGAGTCGCGGAGGAACAACCTGCCGATCACCTCCCAACCGGCCAGCGTCGGTTCGCCGTCGCCGACGTCGGCGGTCCGCAGCCGGTCGAGTCCCTCCTGGATCTGGTGACTGCCGTCCTCCCCGGCGAGGATCCGCGCGCAGCCGGCCGCGATCGACCCGCGGGCCCGGGCGGCGTCGTCGGCCACCGGGAGCAGCCTCTCGATCTCCCGCGCGACACTGACGGCCCCGGCGGCGTCGCCGAGCAGGAAGCAGACGTCGACAGCCTCGGCCAGGCTCGTCAGGGCGTCGGTCGTCTCGGTGGCATCCGCGGCGGCCCGCACCAGGATCTCGTGAGCCTCCTGGACCGATCCGCTGCGGGCGGCGATGACGCCGAGCAGGTGCTGGGCGCGTGCTCGTACGGTGGGGGAGCGGGTGACCTCGGCAGCGCGCGCCAGGCTGCGCAGGGCGTCGGTGGTGCTCCCGCCGAGCCACGCCCAGGTCCCGGACGCCAGCAGCCGGCGGGATTGCTCCGTCGTCGTCGGCGACAGCATCGCTGCTCGTTCGGCGCCGCGGGCGGCAACCGCGTAGGCGGCCCGGTCGGCTGCTCGACGAGCGACCCGCTCCATCGCGGCAGCTGTCGGCTCGTCCGGTCCGAGGACGGCTTCACTGAGGTGCCAGACCCGCCGGTCGTCGTCCCGGTCACCGACGGCGCGGGCAGCGGCCGCGTGCAACCGGCGACGGATCGCCGGCGACGCCGTGCCGTAGAGCGCCGAGCGGACCAGGGGGTGCCGGAACCGCACCTCGTCGGCCCGGACGCTGAGCAACCCCATCGCCTCCGCCCGGTCCAGGGCCGAGACGCGGACGCCGAGGTCGGCGCACGCCCTGCTGACCACGGCCAGCTCCTGGCCGGCGACCGCGGCGCAGCGGGCCGCCGCCAGCGCTTCCGGGTCCAGCTCGGCCGCACGCCGTGCGTACACCTGGCTCAGCGACACCGACAGCGGCCGGGGGAAGTCGGCCGGTGACTCGGTCAGCGCCTCGGGGTCGGCGATCAGCTCGCGGATGGCCAGGGGGTTGCCGACCGACAGGGCCACGACCTGATCCACCAGGTGGGTGCTGTGGCCGCCCAGCTCGGCCCGGATCAGGGCGCCGGTCGCGTCGGGACCGATGCCGGTGAGCGCCAGCTGCGGAAGCCCGGCTTCCCCCAGCCGGCACGGCTCGCCGACCCGGAACGCCACGATCATGGCGACCGCGTCGGCGAGCAGCCGACGGGCGACGAACAGCAGGGCGTCCTGCGACGGCGGGTCCAGCTGGTGGGCGTCGTCGATGACCAGGCAGAGCGGAGACTCTTCGCTCCGCTGGGTGAGCAGGGTCAGCAGGCCGGCACCGACCGCGAACCGGTCGGCGGTGTCACCCGGGGTCAGGGCGAGGGCCACGCCGAGCGCGAGCGCCTGCGGGGGCGGCAGGTGGTCGAGGTCGGCTTCGGTGATCCGGAGCAGCTGGGTCAGGCCGGCGAACGGGAGATCCCGCTCCGTCTCCGTGCCGGTGACGCTGAGCACCCGGATACCCTGGGCGTTCTCACGGACCTGGTCCAACAGGGCCGTCTTGCCGATGCCGGCTTCGCCGCTGATCACCAGCACACCACTCTGACCCAGACGAGCGCCCGCCAACAGGGCGTCGAGCAGGTGCTGCTCCCCCTCGCGACCGACCAACATCCCCTGTGCTCCTGCCGTGCTCGGGTCGAATCTATCCCGTCCGGGCGGGTGACGACCGCGGTCCGGCTAGCGGCCAGGAGGACACCCAGGGGCCAGCCGATACATCACTAGGCCCCCCACCTGATGCGCCGGGACGGCGACCGGCCGGAACCTGGGACTCGGCAACCACGCCGCCCGAGAGACAGGACCACCGAGATGACCATCGACGAGCAGACCCCACCCGTGACCATCGATCCCGACAAGCTGATGGCCTTCGTCTTCCGCGCCGTCGACGAGGTCGGCGCGGCCCTGAACGCGGCTCTGGTGGTGATGGGCGACCAGCTCGGCTACTACCGGGCGCTGGCCGAGCACGGGCCGATGGCCGCGTCCGAGCTCGCCCAGCTCACCGCGACCGGTGACAAGTACGCGCGGGAGTGGCTCAACGCCCAGGCCGCCGGCCAGTACGTGTCGTACGAACCCGAGACCGGGACGTACGCGTTGTGCCCGGAGTACGCGATCGCGCTGACCGACGAGTCGAGTCCGGCGTTCCTGCCCGGACTGTTCCAGATCGCGATCGGCACCATCCGGGACTCCTCCCGGATCATCGAGCTGGCCCGGAGCGGCGACGGGCTTGGTTGGCACGACCACAACTCCGACGTCCACGAGGGTTGCGAGCGCTTCTTCCGACCCGGCTACCTCGCCAACCTGGTGGACGCCTGGCTACCGGCTCTCGACGGCGTGGTCGACAAGCTGCGGGGCGGGGGACGAGTGGCCGACATCGGCTGTGGCTTCGGTGCCTCGACGGTGCTGATGGCGTCGGCGTTCCCGGCCTCGGAGTTCGTCGGGTCGGACTATCACCGGGCGTCGATCGACACCGCGCGGCAACGTGCCGAGGCGGCCGGTGTCGCGGACCGGATCAGCTTCGAGGTGGCGCCCGCCACCGGCTTCGCCGGCAGCGGCTTCGACCTGGTGACCACCTTCGATGCGCTGCACGACATGGGAGACCCGGTCGGGGCGGCGCGGCAGGTGTTCGACGCCCTGGACGCGGACGGCACCTGGATGGTCGTCGAGCCGATCGCCGGCGACCGCGTCGAGGACAACCTGAATCCGGTCGGCCGGGTCTACTACGGCTTCTCCACGCTGCTCTGCACGCCGGCCTCGCTCTCCCAGAGCCCGGGCCTGGCACTCGGCACCCAGGCCGGCCCGGCCCGGATCCGCGACGTCACCGTGGCGGCCGGGTTCACCAGGTTCTCGACGGTGGCCAGCACTCCGTTCAACAATGTGTTCGAGGTGCGTAAGTGATCCAGACGTCAACGGTGGTGGCGGCCCACGCGGTGGGCCGCCCGTCCGGACGTGCCCGGGAGCCGGACGCCGAGGGCTGGGCGGTGCGCGACGGCATCAAGCTGGCCTGGGCTCGCTACGGAACCGGTGCCGGAGCGGGGTCGGGGCGACCCACGGTGCTGCTGATGCCGACCTGGTCGATCGTCGACTCCCGGGTCTGGAAGGCCCAGATCGGCTACCTGTCCCGGCACTTCGACGTCGTCACCTTCGACGGTCGGGGCTGCGGCAAGTCCGACCGGCCGACCGAGGCCCGCTACTACGCCGACGACGAGTTCGGTGAGGACGCGATCGCTGTCCTGGACGCCGTCGGGGTGGACGTCGCGGTCCTGGTCGGGCTCTCCTGCGGGGTCACGTACAGCCTGCACGCGGCGGCCCGTCATCCCGAGCGGGTGGCGGGCCTGTTCGCGATCGCCCCGTCCTGCGGGCTCGGGTCCGCCCACCCCGAGCGCGAGGTCTACGCCTGGGATCAGGTCTACGACGAGACCCGGGGCTGGGCGAAGTACAACCGGGACTACTGGCGGCGCGGCGGCTACCCGGACTTCATCGAGTTCTTCATGGCCCAGTTCTTCCCGGAGCCGCACTCGACCAAGCAGATCGAGGACCTGACCGGGTGGGCGCTGGAGGCCGATCCCGAGATCGTGATCGCCTGCACCGACGGCCGGCTCGGCTGCGACGGGGCGATCTGTCCCTCGATCGAACCGGTCTGCGCGGCGGTCAGCTGTCCGGTGGTGATCATGCACGGCCTGGAGGACCGGATCCGCCCGATCGCCACCGCGCGCCAGCTGGCCGGGCTCACCGGTGGTGACCTGATCGAGCTCGAGGGCGTCGGGCACGGACCGCTCGCCCGCGAGCCGGTGCTGGTCAACACCGAGATCCGGGCGCTGGTGGAACGGGTGCTGCCCCGACCGGTGGCCCGCACCTGGACCAGGTCCCGGTCGCGTCGCCCGCGGGTGCTCTACCTGAGCTCGCCGATCGGTCTGGGGCACGCTCGTCGGGACCTCGCCATCGCCCGGCAGCTGCGCACCCGGCATCCCGGGGTCCTGATCGACTGGCTGGCCCAGGACCCGGTCACCAGGGTGCTCGCCGGTGCCGGCGAGCGGGTCCATCCCGCGTCGCGCTGGCTGGCCAACGAGTCCGCCCACATCGAGGCCGAGGCGCTGGACCACGACCTGCACGCCTTCCAGGCCATCCGCCGGATGGACGACATCCTGATCGACAACTTCGGGGTGTTCGACGACGTCGTGGCCGACGGCGACTACGACCTCGTGGTCGGCGACGAGGCCTGGGACGTCGACTACTTCCTGCACGAGAACCCGGAACGGAAGCGGTTCGCGTACGCGTGGTTCACCGACTTCGTCGGGTGGTTGCCGATGCCCGACGGCGGCGATGCCGAGGCCGCACTGACCGCCGACTACAACGCGGAGATGCTCGAGCAGCGGGCCCGCTACCGGCGACTGCGCGACCGGTCGATCTTCGTCGGGCAGCCCGACGACATCGTCGCCGGGGCGTTCGGTGCCGGGCTGCCCGAGATCCGCGGCTGGACCGAGCGCAACTACGACTTCGCGGGGTACGTCACCGACCAGGCAGCGCCGACCGAGGCGGACCGAACCCGGCTGCGGGCCGGGTACGGCTACCGCGCGGACGAGCGGATCTGTCTGGTCTCGGTCGGCGGCTCCGGGGTCGGCGAGTCGCTGCTCCGCCGCGTGCTCGACGCCGTGCCGCTGGCCCGCCGGACGGCGCCCGAGCTGCGCTTCGTCGTCGTCGCCGGTCCTCGGATCGATCCCGATCGGCTGCCCAGCCCGGACGGCGCCGAGGTGCTCGGCTACCGCGCCGATCTCGTCGACCTCATCGCGGCCTGCGACGTGGCCGTCGTGCAGGGCGGGTTGAGCACCTGCATGGAGCTGACGGCGGCCGCCCGCCCGTTCCTGTACGTGCCGCTCCGCCACCACTTCGAGCAGAACTTCCACGTCCGGGCGCGGTTGGAGCGCTACCGCGCCGGCGTCTGCCTCGACTACGAGCGGGCCGGCGACCCCGACGCCCTGGTGGCCGCGCTGCTGGGTGTGCTCGCGGTGCCGGTGACGTCGCTACCGGTCGAGACCGACGGCGCAGCGCGGGCCGCCGCGCTGCTCGCCGACCTGCTCTGAGTCGACCGGATCACTTCCCCGGGGCGTCCGCGTTCTTGAGCTCGATCTCGGCGGTGGCCTGGATCAGACTCAGCAGCTCGGCGTCCAGACCCGGCGAGAACTCCTCCCGGCGCTCCGGCGCGATGGTGATCGGCACCCCGTCGGGCATGATCGCGGTGCTCAGCTCGGTCCCGTCGTTCGACGGGGAGGCTCCGCGATAGAGCTTGGCGGCCTGACTCTGCTCGTCGGCGGAGAACGTGTACTGGATGCTCTGCAGCCCCTTGTCCAGCAGCTTCTTCACCTCGGGGAACTTCTCCGCGTTGGTCTTCGGGATCGGCAGCACGCCGCCCCAGTTCACCCCGAGGGACTCCAGCGCCTTGGCGAAGGCGTTCTCGTGAGCCTGGTCGCGGACGATCAGGTACGCGATCGTCGAGCGCGCCGCCTTGTTGTCGGTCATCTCGTAGATCCGGCACTTCTGCAGCCGCCCGGTCGACTCCAGCATCAGGTTGTAGAGGAGGTCGAGCACGAGGTTGCCGCTGTTGTAGACGTAGGACCCCGACCAGGGGTTGCCGACCGCATCGACCGGCAGGGCGCCCTGGGCGCCGACCAGGAAGTGGTGGATGTTGCCGGTGTCCAGCGCGATCTTGAGCGGAGTCGCCCCGGCGGCACCCGGCTTGTCCACCGAGTCCGTCTTCCTGCCCTGGTACTCCGGCGAGCCGTCCAGCAGGCGAGCGATGGTGGTGCCGATCAGCTCCACGTGGCTGATCTCCTCGGTCCCGACGCCTTGCAGCAGGTCCTTGTACGGCTTGCTGGCCTTGTCGCCCCGGAAGTTGATGCTCTGGAACAGGTACTGCATCATCGTCCGCATCTCGCCGAACTGGCCGCCCAGGCCCTCCTGGAGAGCATTCGCGGCGGCGGGATCCGGCTCGTCGACGGCGATCTCGTTGATCAGTTGCTCGGTGTGCAGGTACATCTGGTACGTCCTTCGCTGGCGCGGGGGTCGTGATCGAACCCCGTCGGCCGGCCGGGTACCCACCCCGACGGAACACAAACACTCGGTCAACGCTGGGACAGCGGGCTGATCACCAGCTCGTCGATCCGTACGTGCGGCGGCGAGTCGAGCACGAACAGCACCGCGCGACCCACGTCCTCGGCGGTGAGCATGACCGCTCGCGACTCCGCCCCGGGGACGACGGGCCGGTGCTCCAGGAAGTCGGTGTCCACGTCGCCGGGGCAGAGGTGGCAGGCCCGGACACCGTGCTCGGCCTCCTGGGCGTTCAGGCTCTGGCAGAGCGCGGCCAGAGCGGTCTTGCTCGCGCTGTAGGCGACCCCGGCGTACGGGGTGAACCGCCAGGCCGCGTACGACGACACGACCACCACCTGGCCGCCCCCGCGCGCCCGCAGATCCGGCAGCACCGCGTCGACGGCCCGGGCCACCGCGGTCAGGTTGGTGGCGATCACCTCCTCCACGGCAGCGAGCGACTGGTCCGCCCAGGTGCGCTGCGGGGTGTTCAGCCCCGCGGACAGGACGAGGTCGTCGACGCCACCCCAGGCAGAGGTGACCGACGCGTGGGCCGCCGCCACCGCGGCGCCGTCCCGGGCGTCGAGCGGCAGCACCAGCGCCTCGCCGCCGACCCGTTCGATCTGGGCGGCCGTCTCCGCCAACGGCTCGGGGCGGCGACCGCTCAGCGCGACCCGGCGTCCCGGCGCGGCCGCGATGGCCGCGGCCCGGCCCATCCCGCTGCCCGCGCCGGTCACCCAGACGACCCGTCCGGGATCCGGTGCTCCACCGGTCGACGGCCGGGACGCGGTCACGACTCCTGCCCGGCGATCTCGTACCCCCGCTGGGGGAGCTGGGTGGCGAGCTTCCCGCCGCTCACGTCGACCAGGGTGCCGGTGATGTAGCGGGAGGCGTCGCTGGCCAGGAAGCAGATCAGGTCGGCCACCTCGTCGGCCTCGCCCCACCGCCGCAGCGTCAGGGTGTCCAGCAGCCGCCCCTGGTCGGCGGGGTCCATCTGGGCGAACGTGTTGATGCCACTCGGGATCATCCCGGGGGCGTACGCGTTGGCGGTGATGTTCCAGGGCCCCAGCTCGCCGGCCAGCGTCCGGGTCAGCTGCACCACGGCCGCCTTGGAGGCGGCGTACGCGGCGCTGCCGATGCTGGGCACGATGGCCGCGAACGACGCCGCGTTGATGATGCGACCCGAGTTCTGGCGCTTCATGATCGGCGCGACGGCCCGACACATCCGGAACACACCGCCCACGTTGACGTCGAAGCAGCGGTCCCAGGTCTCGTCGTCGATCTCGGAGACGAGACCCTCGCCCATCACCCCGGCGTTGTTGACCAGCACGTCGATCCGGCCGAAGCGCTCGGCGACGTCGGCGACCACGGCGGCGACCGAGGAGGTGTCCCGGACATCGCAGGCGTACGCCCCGCCCGTCAGCCCGGCTTCCGCGCGGGCGTCGTCGAACCACGCCAGGGCCTCGGTGCTGACGTCGATCGCGATCACCCGCGATCGTTCGCGCAGAAAGGATTCGGCGATGGCCCGGCCGATGCCGCGGCCGGCGCCGGTGATGACGACGACCCGGTCGCTGAGTTCGAGAAGCATGATCGGAGTCTCTCAGGTCAGGTGCACTCGACGGCTGCCCGCTGGACCGGCAGGGCGGCCAGGTAGCGCCGCATGTAGGTGTCGAAGCCGGCGACGTCGCCCGCTTCCGGTCGCACGGTGACCAGGTTCCCACCGGCGAACACCTCGGTCGACAGGTAGTCGGCGAGGCTCTGTTCCGGTGCTCGCCGGGCGAGGAACGCCGCCAGCACGGCGATGCCCCAGGCGCCACCCTCGGAGGCGGTGTCACCGACGGACACGGGAGTGTCGATCGCGGCGGCGAGATACTTCTGCGCGACACCCGGGGTGGTGAACAGTCCACCGTGGGCGAACATCGTGTCGAGTCGTACGCCTTCGTCCCTGGTCAGCACGTCCATCCCGATCCGCAGGGTGGCCAGGGCGGCGAACAGCTGCGAGCGGATGAAGGTGGCCAGGTCGAAGGTGCTGTCCGGGGTGCGCAGGAAGAGCGGCCGACCCTCCTCGAGCCCGGTGATCGGCTCACCGGAGAGGTAGTTGTAGGCCAGCAGCCCGCCGCCGTCCGGCTCGCCCCACAGACTCGCGCGGAACAGCGTCTCGAAGACCAGCGACGTGTCCGCGTCGGCGCCGATCGCCCGGGCGAACTCGGCGAACAGCCCGACCCACGCGTTCAGCTCACTGGCACCGTTGTTGCAGTGCACCATCGCGACCAGGTCGCCGGCGGGGGTGGTGACCAGATCGAGCTCGTGGTGCACCCGGCCGAGGGGCTGCTCGAGCACCACCATGGCGAAGATGCTGGTCCCGGCGCTGACGTTGCCGGTGCGCGGCGCGACCGAGTTGGTGGCCACCATGCCGGTGCCGGCGTCACCCTCGGGCGGGCAGAGCGGCACCCCGGCGCGCAGGCCTCCCGTCGGATCCAGCAGCCGGGCACCCTTCTCGGTGAGCACCCCGGACGCCTCGCCGGCGGTCCGGATCGTCGGCAACAGCGACGACAGCTGCCACGGCAGGTCACGGCCGGCCACCAGTTCGTCGAAGGTGGCGATCATGCCGGCGTCGTAGGCACCGGTGGTCGCGTCGATCGGGAACATGCCGCTGGCGTCGCCGACCCCGAGCACCTGCTCGCCGGTCAGCTGCCAGTGGACGTACCCGGCGAGGGTGGTGAGGTGCGCGACCGCTCCGACGTGCTCCTCGGCGTCGAGGACCGCCTGGTAGAGGTGGGCGATGCTCCACCGGTGCGGGATGTTGTGGCCGAAGGCCTCGCTGAGGGCCGCCACCGCCGGACCGGTGCTGGTGTTCCGCCAGGTCCGGAAGGGGGTGAGCAGCTCGCCGTCGGTGTCGAAGGCGAGATAGCCGTGCATCATGGCCGAGACGCCCAGGGCGCCGACAGTGGTCAGCTGCACGTCGTACTGCCGGCGGACATCGGCGGCCAGCGCGGCGTAGCTCTCCCGGAGGCCGGTCCAGACCGCGTCCAGTGAGTAGGTCCACCGCCGGTCGACGAACTGGTTCTCCCAGCCGTGACCTCCGGTGGCCAGCGGGGCGTGGTCCGGCCCGATCAGCACCGCCTTGATCCGGGTCGAGCCGAGTTCGACACCGACTGCGGTCCGGCCCTCGGTGATCGCCCGCCGCACGTCTGTCGGCTCGTCGCTCATCTGTGGTCGCCCCTCTCGTGGCTGGTCGGGTTAACGTTCTCACAGGTCCCCCGGATGGATCGGGTCGATCCCGGGAGGGCGCCCGCTCCTCCCGCTGTGGTTCCGCGCCTACGGTGGAGTGGACAACCGACACAGAAGGAACACTCATGGAACTGGCCGACATCCCCGTCACCACCCTGACCGGCGAAGACACGACCTTCGGGGCGTTGAGCGAGGGGCGGCTCGCCCTGGTGGTGAACGTCGCGTCCCGGTGCGGCCTCAGCCCGCAGTACGAGCAGCTGGAGAACCTGCAGAAGACGTACGGGGATCGTGGCTTCACGGTGCTCGGCTTCCCGAGCAACCAGTTCCTGCAGGAGCTCGGTTCGGAGGCCGACATCGCCGAGTACTGCTCGCTGACCTGGGGCGTCACCTTCCCGATGTCGGAGAAGGTGCGCGTCAACGGCAAGAAGGCGCATCCGCTGTACAAGGAGCTGAAGGAGACCCCCGACGCCGACGGCAAGGCGGGCCGGGTCTCCTGGAACTTCGAGAAGTTCCTGGTCAGCCCGAACGGCGAGGTCAAGCGATTCCGTCCCCGGACCGAGCCGCAGGATCCGGTCGTGGTCGAGGCGATCGAGGAGTGGCTGCCCGCCGAGTAATCGCTTGCTCGCGCGGCCGGGTTACTGGCCGGCGCCAGCGCAATCGATTACGCTGACGCCGACGGACGGGGTCGTTCGGCTCCGCGGGGGGTCACGTCGTGATCATGTGCACCCACTCGAAGGAGCCCCGGATGGATCGTCGTCACTTCATCGCGACCGTGGGGGTGGCTTCGGCCGCCGTCGCCGCCAGCACCGTGCTGGAAGAGAACTGGGCCCACGCGGAGCCGCAACGGGATCCGGACACGTCGCCTCCGGCGGTGGTGGACGATCGCTTCCTCGACACGCTCACCACGATCAACAACCTTCAGGTGCCGGCCACGCTGACCGGCTACCAGGCTCAGATCGACTCCCTCGCCAGCCCGCGTGCCCTGGCCCAGAGCGCCATGCGGTTGGTGAGCGCGTACGTGAACCCGCGCGGCGCGAACCACCACGCCGCGTCGCTGCTCGGTCCCATCGCCGCCCTGCTGCGGGCGCTCGCCGAGCGCCAGAACCCCAGCGGGCTGTACGACATCGGGAACCTGGACAGCCCACCCGACACCTCGTTCGTGATCGCCGACCTGGGTCTGAGCTACGTGCTGCTGGACGACGACGGCCAGTCGGCCACGGCGGCGATCCGCGCCCAGTACGCGACGATCATGCGCAGGTCGGGCACGGCGCTGGCGGAGGGCGGCGTGCACACGCCCAACCACCGGTGGGAGATCTGCAAGGCGCTTGCTCACCTGAACCACCTGTGGCCCAGCCGCCTGCTCAAGGCCCGGATCGATGACTGGCTGGGCGAGGGTGTCGATCAGGACGAGGAGGGTGAGTACAGCGAGCGCAGTCCCAACTACGCCGCCGAAGTGACCAACAAGTCGCTGCTCACGATCGCCCGGTACGCGGCCTTGCCGAAGCTGCGAACCAACGTCCGCCGCAACCTCCAGCTGACTCTCTATCGGATCCTGCCGAACGGCGAGGTCGAGACCGTCCAGTCCCGGCGGCAGGATCAGACCGGGATCCAGGACGTCTGGAAGTACCTGACCCACTACCGCGAGCTGGCCATCCGCGACCGCAACGGGCAGTTCGCCGCGGTGGCCGCGCAGATCCTTGATCGGGTCGCCGCGAACCCGGCGAACTTCGCCACCAGCGGCTACTCCGTGGGTGAGTTCCTGGCCGAGGCGCTGGCCTATCCCGACATCACCGCTGCGCTGCCTCCCTCGACGCCGGCGCCGACCACGTACACCAAGACGAGCAAGGGATCCCAGCTGGTCAGTCTGCGGCGCGGGTCCACCACGGCCGCCGTCTTCGGCGGCACCGACTGGCACAACAAGCGGGTGGACTCGGAGGGCCAGGTGACCAGCATCCGGGAGATCGCGTCCGGGCTGTCCACCAACCCGACGTTCTTCAGGTTCCGCAAGGGCGCGGCCATCCTGGACTCCGTACGCCTGTCGCCCCGCTTCTTCAGCACCGGCCACTTCCGCAGCGACGGCGTGACGAGCTCGCGCGGGGGCTGGCGGCTCCAGGACGAGGTGGCGGTCGCTTACCACCTGCCCTTGCCGCAGCGACGCCGGCGCTCCGACGGCGCGTACGTGCTCGGCTCGGAGGGGCGGTTCTACTCGAAGATGGACTTCCCGCACCGGCCGAAGGACGAGAAGGTGCTGACCACGAGGATCCTGATCACCGAGGTCGGGAACGGCGGCTTCGACCTCGCCTTCGATCTCGACGGTCCGCCCACCTCCCTCACCATCGAGCTCTGCTTCCGCTCCGGCGGCACCCTCGCCGGAGTCGTACCCGCCAGCGGCGACGGCAACTTCCAGCTGGTCGACGGGGAGGGCAGCTACACCGTCGGTGGCGACACGATCACCTTCGGGCCCGGTACAGGGAGCGGGATCAGGCAACCGATCGCGATGGACGCCGGCGAGAAGTACAGCTACCTCAGCGGCAATCTGACGCCGAGCGGGCAGCGGGTGTATCTGACGGGTCTGGTCCCGTTCCGCTCCACCCTGCGGCTGCGCTGACCGGCGCCTCGAGATGAGGTCCGGTTCGGATGTGACCGACGTCGCGCTCGATCCACCTCACAGAGGCGCAGCCGGCGGGTCCGCCTGGTCGATCTGGCCGTGGACTTCCGCGTGGGTGATCGGGGTGGCCTGGGTGGTGTTCGGGCTGCCGCACCTGATCTACCACGCGAGCCACTCCGGCCAGCAGTCCCCGGTCGACGCGATCGGGAACGCGGTCACCCTCGGTGGCAGCCTGATCCTCGGGATCGAGCTGCCGTTGCCGGAACCGCCGAACCGGACCCGATCGGTGGCTGCGGCCGAAGGAGGGGCACGTCGATGAGGATCGCGATCGCCGGCGGGACCGGGCTGATCGGCACGATGGTGGTCGAGCTGGCTGAGGCCGCCGGTCACCGGGTCGTCGTGCTGGCACGCGGCCGGGGGATCGACCTGGAGAGCGGTGGCGGCGTCGCAGCGGCCCTCGACGGTGTCGCCGCGGTCGTCGACGTGACCAACGTGACGACCATGTCGGCGAAACGGAGCACCAGGTTCTTCTCCGCCGTGACGACGAACCTGCTGGCAGCCGAACAGGCCGCCGGAGTGCGCCATCACGTCGCCCTCTCCATCGTCGGTGTCGATCGCGCCCCGTACGGCTACTACGCCGGCAAGCGTGCGCAGGAACGGCTGCTCGAGGCCGGCCCCGTGCCCTGGACGATCCTGCGGGCCACCCAGTTCCACGAGATGGCCGTGATCGCGTACGAGAGCGCACGGCTCGGTCCGGTCCACCTGGCGCCGAGGATGCGGACCCAACCGGTGGCGGCCCGTGAGACTGCCGAGCAGCTCGTCGAGCTCGTTGTGGGTGCCCCGGCGGGTCGGATGATCGAGCTCGCGGGACCGCGCGAGGAGTCCCTGGTCGAGATGATCCGGGCGTACGCGCTGCTCACTGGCTCACTGTCCTGGGTGCCGGCGGTGTCCCTGCCCGGTGCACTCGGCCGCGCCCAGCGGGACGGGACGCTGCTGCCGAGCGCCGAGGCGGTCCTCGGTCGACAGACCTTCGCCGACTGGATCGCGGCCCGAACCCGCTGACGCACTCCTGGGTCCCTCTGCGCACGCTGTGCACCGCCTGCGTGACGCGCCGGAGGAGTGCGTCAGCGGAGGTCGGTGGCTTCGACCCGGCCGAGTGCGTTGGTCGCTGCCGACAGGAAGTCCTCGGCCTCCAGCCAGCCGAACAGGCAGCGGTTGGCCAGGAAGCCCTGGCTCATGATCATGCAGGCCTGCGCCGTCCGCAGGGCCAGCTCTTCCCCCGCCCCGTCCGTCTGCTCGTCCGCCCACGGCCGGAGGGCGCGCTCGACGCTGGCGCACAGTCGACCGACCTGCTCGTCGAGCACCTCCCGGAGATCGTCGTCGACACTCGCCTTGCTCCAGAACTGCAGGATCACCGACGGGGCCGGCCGGTTCGCGTCCGAGAGAGACGTCAGCAGCACCGCCAGCAGCTCGGCGGGTGTCACCACAGCTCCGCCGTCGGTGACCGACTCCAGCTCGGTGATCCGCCAGTCGAACAACCGGGTGGCGATGAAGCGTGCGAGGTCGGCCTTGTTCTCGAAGTTCGCGTAGATCGCCCCGATCGACAGCCGGCACTCGGTCGAGATCTGGGCGATCGAGGTGTCGGAGATCCCGTTGCGCATCAGCACTCGGACGGCAGCTTCGGCGATCTGCTCCCGACGGGCCTGTCGATGAGCGTCAGTGACTCTCGGCACGACAAGAACTCTATCGTCTGACTATGCTCATACCGAACGGTCATTCTTTTTAGGAGTCTCGATGTCGCATCCAGGTGCTCTGACGCGCCGCTGCGCCGCTGTCGTCGGTCCCGTCGTCCTGCTCGTCGCCCTGGCCGCGTGCTCGGGGCCGGAGACCACCTCCATGGCTCGGACGGCGCCGGTCAGCCGGGCCGACGTCACCGCCGGGGTGTCCGCGAACGGCTCCTTCGCCGCCGTCACCAGCGAGAACCTCGGCTTCGCCACCGGTGGCAAGCTCACCTCGGTCAAGGTCAAGGTGGGCGACCACGTCGAGACCGGTGACGTGCTGGCCAAGATCGACAGTCGGCAGGCCAAGCACGCGCTGGAGCAGGCCGAGGCGAACCTGAGTGCCCAGCAGGCCGGCCTGGACCGGCTCGCTGCGGCCACCACGGTCAGCGGGGCCGAGAGCACCGTGGCGCAGGCACGGACCGTGGTCAGCGCCACCGAGGAGCAGGCGGCCGCGACCGCCAGGGCCGACAAGGCGGCGATCTCGCGGGCCAAGGCCCAGCTCCACACCGACGACGACGCGAAGGACCAGGCCGAAAGTGCCCTGAAGACGCTGAAGGCCTCGTGCCGGGCGGCCACCGCCGCCAGCTCCGCGGCCGACAGTGGCGCGGACGCGCTCGCCCAGCAGGCGCTGCAGCAGATCCAGGCCGGTGACACCGCCGGGGCCGCCCAGACGCTCGCCCAGCTGAACGGACAGCTCGGCAGCGCGGCGAGCAGTGGCTCGGCCACCGCCTGCACCCAGGTGATCACCGCCGAGGCGGCCGTGACCGGCGCCAAGCAGCGGGTGGTGGCGGACGAGACCGCCGTGGTCGCCGCGCAGCAGAAGAAGAAGGTCGACGCGGCCGGCGGGAAGCTCCAGGTCGCCAACGCCCAGCAGGGGGTCGTCGCGGCTCAGAACGGCTTGAGCTCGAGCTCGGCCGACCGGCCGCACAGCCTCGACCAGCAGCAGGCGCTGGTCGACGCCGCCCAGGCGGGAGTCGACACCGCGCAGAAGGCCGTCGACGACACCGTGCTGGTCGCCCCGAGCGACGGCACCATCACCGTGATCAACGGCAGCAAGGGCGAGTACGTGACCCCGAGCACGGGCACGACCGCCCAGGCCCCCGGTTCGAAGGCAGCCATTCCCGGTTCGAGCACGGTGACCGGCGCCACCGGTGCCACTCGTCCCGGCGGCACCCAGTTCATGGTCTTGTCCGACGTCGACAAGGTCCAGCTGGTGCTGCCGCTCGAGCAGTCCGACGCGGCCACCGTCAAACCCGGCCTGAAGGTCACCGTGCAGGCCGACGCCGTCCCGGACTCCCAGCTCGCCGGCACCGTCCTCTCGGTGGCCCCGTCCAGCACCGTCTCCTCGGGCGCCGTCAGCTACCTGGCGACCGTCGGGCTGGCCGAGCCGAACAGCAAGCTCAAGGACGGGCAGACCGGTCGCGGCACGGTCATCACCCAGCAACGCGCGAACGTGCTCAGCGTGCCGAACAGCGCCGTGCACCAGCAGGGCACGACGAGCACCGTGGTGCTGCTGAGTGACGACGGCACCCAGCAGACGGTGCCCTTCGAGGCCGGTGCCGTGGGCAGTGACCGCACCGAGGTGCTCTCCGGCCTGACCGAGGGACAGCACGTCGTGCTGCCCGACGGTGCCACGTGACCTCGCCGAAGGCGCCAACTGAGCTCGCCGACGGCGACGAAGGGATCGAGACGATGAGTGAGCAGACGACGACCCGGGACTCCGCCGACGAGACCGTGGAGCGCCCGGTGGTGCCGACCGAAGAGGCGCCGCAGCCGGCGCCGGTGAGCGAGCAGACGCCGGCGAGCGACCAGGCGCCGCCTAGCGAGGAGACGACAGCGAGCGAGGAGACGTCCCCCGCCGAGCCGGCGAGCGGTCGGCGGCCGCTGAAGAAGGCCACCAGGATCAGGCTGTTCGTCATCGGGGGTCTGGTGCTGATCCTCGCGCTGGCCTTCGTCATCTCCTACCTGGTCGACGCTCGCAGCTACGTGACCACCGACAACGCGCAGATCGACGGCAACCAGATCTCGATCAACGCGCCCGCGACGGGCACGTTGATCGACTGGGACGCCACCCAGGGCACCCAGGTCAAGAGCTACCAGCCCGTCGGCCGGATCGCCATCCAGAACGGCTACTCACAGCCGCAGCTGGTGGTGCGGGCGCCCGCTGACGGCACGATCGCCGTCGACGACGCCGTCCCCGGCTCGTTCGTGGCGGCCGGCACCCAGCTGGCGATCGCGTACGACGGCTCCGGTGTCTTCGTGACCGCACGGGTCGACGAGACCGAGATCGACGCCGTCCATCCCGGTGAGCCGGTGCGGATCTCCGTGGACGCCTTCCCCGGCACCGACCTCACCGGACAGGTGGCGGAGGTGAAGACCGGCGCCGCCGGGGTGTTCTCGATGTTTCCCCAGTCCAACACCTCCGGCAACTTCCAGAAGGTCACCCAGGTCATCCCGGTGAAGATCACCATCGACGACCTGCAGGGTCTGTCGCTGGTCCCGGGGATGAACGTCACGGTCAAGATCCACCGCGGCTGAGCCGATGAGCACCGCGACCGCCACGGCGCCCGCTGCGGCCCCGACCGAGATGACCCACTGGGTGGTGCCGCTGGCGGTGCTGGTGGCCGGCATGTTCATGTCGGTGCTCGACACCAGCATCGTCAACGTCGCGGTGTCCACCATCCAGACCGAGCTCGGCGGCAGCACCGAGGACGTGCAGTGGATCTCCACGGCGTACGCGCTGGTCCTGGGCGTGGTGGTGCCGACCAGCGCCTGGCTCGGCAACCGCTTCGGCCTGGCCCGGGTCTACACCGTCGGTCTGGCCGCCTTCGCGGTCGGGTCGGCGTTGTGCGGACTGGCCTGGAGCCTGAACAGCCTGATCGCCTTCCGGATACTGCAGGCCATTCCCGGCGGGCTGCTGCCCGCCGTCACCCTGACGATGGTCTACATGATCGTGCCCCGGCAGAAGATCGGCGCGGCGATGGGCATGTACGGCCTCGGCATCATCTTCGCCCCGGCCATCGGACCGGCCCTGGGCGGCTACCTGGTGGAGTACCTGAGCTGGCGGCTGGTCTTCTACATCAACGTCCCGATCGGCATCGTCGGGGTGATCGCCGCGATCGTCGCGCTGCCGAAGTTCCCGCCGCAGGTGACGCAGAAGTTCGACCTCGCGGGGTTCGTCACCGTCGCGACCGGGCTGGTGGCCCTGCTGCTGGCGTTCTCCGAGGGTGGGTCCTGGGGCTGGACCAGCTACCGGGTGCTCATCCTGCTCGCCGTCGGCACCATCTCGCTGGCCCTGTTCGTGGTGATCGAGCTCGAGGTCGATCACCCGCTGCTCGACCTGCGGGTGTTCGGCTTCCGGACGTACAGCATCTCGTTGATCGTGATGGCGGTGATGATGACCGGGCTGTTCGCGACGCTGTTCTACATCCCGCTGTTCCTGCAGACGGCCTTGGGCTACCCGGCCCTGCAAGCCGGCCTGGTGATCCTGCCGCAAGCGTTGGTGATGGGCTTCCTGACCCCGATCGCCGGGCGTCTGTACGACCGCATCGGACCACGATGGCTGGTCTTCAGTGGACTCGTGATCGCCTCGTTCGGCTCCTGGCTGCTCGCCGGCATCAGCCCGGACGTCACCAGGGGCGAGATCGTGCTGTGGACCTGCATCCGGTCGGCCGGGGTGGGGCTGTCCATGATGGCGGTGATGACCGGCGGGATCTCGGCGCTGCCGACAGTCCTCACCACGAGCGGTAGCGCGATCAACACCGTCGCCCAGCGCGTCAGCGCCGCCCTCGGCCTGGCGGCGTTGACCGCCCTGGCCACGTCCCAGCAGGCGCAGATGGCGGCCGGCCGGGCCGCCCTGCTCACCCAGTCCGCGGGCGACCACCTGCACGTCCTGCAGCAGTACGCGATCTACCAGCGCACCCACCTGCAGATCTTCGCCGACTCGTTGTCCGACATCTTCCTGGTCACGGCCGCGACCACTGCGCTCGCAGCCGTGATCGCGTTGAGCCTGCGGTCCGGGCCCCAGCAGCACGCTCCCGATGCGCCGGTGATGATGGAGTGACCGGCCGGATCACGCGGGGGCGGCCCGCTTGGGCTCTGGAGTGTCACTGACCGGTGGCGGTGACCCCTCGGGCTCCGCCGTCCCGGGCTCCGCCGGGGGAGGGGACTCCGCCGATGGGGATGCCGTCGATGGGGATGCCGCCGACAGGGGTGGGTCGGCTGGGTCGCCGGACAGGGACCGCGCCCAGAAGGCGTCGGGATCGGCGTCCAGCAGCAGGGCCCGGACGAGCAGCGTGGCCGGGATGGCGAGGACCGCCCCGATGGGGCCGAGGACGAGGGCCCAGAACACCACGGAGAAGAAGGTCAGCGTCAGGCTGAGCCGGACGGCGTCGCTGACGAACTTCGGCTGGATGAACGTCTGCATCGTCAGGTTGATCACGCAGTAGGCGATGACCACGGCCAGGCAGGCGCCCCAGCCACCGGTGAGCAGGGCGAGGATGGCCGGCGGGATGAGCGCGATCACGAAGCCGATGTTGGGGATGTAGTTGGTGACGAAGGCCAGGATCACCCACAGCATCGGTGCCGGCAGTCCGATGATGACCAGCACGATGCCGTCGAGCACGGCCACGATCGCCCCGAAGATGGTGTTCACCGTCAGGTACTTGCGGACCGCCTGCGAATAGCGGTTGAACACCTCGATCAGGCCGGCCTTGCTGTCGGCGAAACGCTGGACCAGGCCGCCGAAACCGCCGGCGTCGGCGGCCATGAAGACGATGTAGGCGAGCACGAAGAAGAACGCCGACGCGGCGCCGAGGACCGCGTTGCTCACCGCACCCGCGAGCTCGAGCAGCTTCGCCGGGCTGACCGAGGAGATCATGGACTGCGCGTCGGAGGTGCTCACGCCGAGCTGGGAGACGACCCCGACCAGCTGACTCTCCAGGGCGGCGAACTGAGAGGCGTACTGCGGCAGCAGCCCGACGAACTGGGACACGGCGATGACCAGCAGCAGACCCATGATCAGCAGGATCAGGTACGCCACGACGATCACCGCCGCCGTCGCCACGGGCGACGGCACCTTGCGCCGCTCCAGCCGGTGGCGAACGGGATGGGCCACCATCACGACCAGCGCCGCGATGGCCAAGGTGCCGATCGGGGCGCGGGCCAGGTGCAGACCGGCGATCGTGATCGCGGCGGCCGCGAGAGTCAGCAGCACCCGGCTGGCGGGACTGAAGCCACCGAGGGTGCTTCGAGCCGGAATGGACGTGTTGCTCGTCATGATCGGGCGGCCGGTGCGCTCAGCGCCGGACGGCAGTGGTCTGCCGCCAGGTGCCGACCGACCAGATGATGAACACGTCGAGCGCGATCACGATGATCGACCACCACGGGTAGTACGGCAGCCACATGAAGTTGAGGATGATGGACAGGCCGGCCACCACGATCGCCGCCACCGCGGCCCAGCTCTTGTTGGTGAACAGCCCGACCGCCACCGCGACCGCGCCCACCCCGAGGAGGAGGTGGATCCAGCCCCAGCCGTTGGCGTCGATCTTGTAGACGTAGTCGAAACCGATCACGAACGCCGGGCCGCGCAGGATCGCCGCGAGGCCCTGCAGGATGGCGAGCACACCGATGACGCCGAGCAGGGCCGCGGTGCCGACGGTCGCGCCGGCGGCCACGGCCTGCTTCGTGTCGGACTGGGTGGACGAGGTGGACCTGGACGACGATCGAGCCATCACCGCTCCTAGAGATCTCGAGAAGGCAGAGTGTGGTTCGGTCGTGTGCTGCGAGCCCGCCGGTCCGCACATCGCCTGCGCTGGATGAGTGTGGGTTCCACTCTGTCGCATTCCGGGGGAACCTGGGTGTTCTCGCGCCGCGGCGCGCCGAGCGGATTGACACCGGAGTCCGGCGTGTCCCGAAGCGATCGACGGTGCCGGCAGCGGAGCACAGCATCACTAGGATCGCGGCGTGAGTCAGACCTCGCCGCCCCCACCCCCGGCTCCCACGCCTCGACAGCTCCTGCTGCTGTCCGTCCCGGCCGTGATCATCGGGGTGCTGTCGGCGCTGATCCTGGCGGCTCTCAACGAGGTCGCAGGGTTGCTCGAGCACGCGCTCTGGGATCTCGCGCCGACGGCGTTGGGGGTGCCGGACGGATCCCGCTGGTGGATCTTCCTGGTGTTGACGCTGACCGGCGCGGCCGTCGGACTGGTGGTCTGGAAGGTGCCCGGACACGGCGGACAGGACTCCGCCACCACCGACCTGACGGCGCCGCCGCTGCCCGTGAGCATGCTGCCGAGTCTCACCCTCGCCGTCGTGCTGAGCCTGGCGGGTGGGGTGAGCCTGGGGCCGGAGAACCCCATCATCGCCATCAACGTCGCTCTGGCGATCGCCCTCGTGGCGCGGCTGTGGCCCAAGGTCCCTACCCAGCTGGTGATGGCCATCGCGGCCTCGGCGACCGTCGGCGCGCTGTTCGGCACCCCGGTGGCGGCGGCCCTGATCTTCACCGGGGTGATGGCCGCCGCGCCGGGCGGTGGTGCCCTCTGGGACAAGCTGTTCCTGCCGCTGGTCGCAGCCGGCGCGGGGTCGATCACGATGAAGCTGCTGGGTGCGTCGACCCTGGAGTTCTCGCTGCCGGCGTACGGGACGCCGCGGGCGATCGACCTGCTGACGGGAGCCGTGATCGCCTCCGCCTGTCTGCTGATCGCGATGCTGGCCGTGCTGGCCCTGCCACCGGTGCACAGGTTCTTCCACCGACTGCGGAACCCTCTGGTCTACGTCACCCTGGGCGGACTGCTGCTGGGGGGACTGGGAGCGATCGGCGGGGAGCTGACCCTGTTCAAGGGACTCGAGCAGACCGGAGAGCTGCTGGCCGATGTCGACGGGTGGGCGACCGGCACCCTGGTCCTGATGGCCGTGATCAAGCTCGCGGCGCTGGTGGTCGCCGCGGCCTCGGGTTTCCGGGGAGGCCGGATCTTCCCGGCCCTGTTCATCGGGGTCACTCTGGGCCTGCTCGCGCACAACCTGCTGCCCTCGGTCCCGGTCAGCCTCGCCGTGGGCTGCGCGGTCCTGGGCGTCATCCTGGCCGTCGCCCGCGACGGGTGGGTCTCGTTGTTCCTCGCCGTCGTGATCACCGGTGACATCACCTTGCTGCCCGTGCTGTGTGTGGTGATCCTGCCGGCCTGGCTGCTGGTCTCCCGGGCGCCGGCGATGATCGTGGAGCACCCGGTCGCCGAGCAGTGGCGCTCGGCCGCCTGACCTGGGCTGGCGGACCTGCAGCCCGCTCGTGATCGAGCCCGGCCGCGAGGGGAGACCGGCTGGTTTCCGGCGGCCCGCCCTCGCCCGGAGCGCCGGATCTCGGTACGGTTCGATCCGAAGCCCGAGCAGGCACCGGGATCCCGAGACGGAAGTGTGAGGATGCGATGGCGACCTTGACCGCATGGAAGTTCGATCGACCCGACGGTGCGTCACAGGCGATGCGGACCCTGAAGGAGCTGAACAACGAAGGGCTGATCGACATCCAGGAGGCGGCCATCGTCGAGTGGCCGGTCGGGCAGAAGAAGCCGAAGACCCGGCAGCTCAACGACCTGACCGGTCGCTACGCCCTGGGTGGCCTCTTCTGGGGGTTCCTGTTCGGCATCCTGTTCTTCGTGCCGGTGATCGGTGCCGGCGTGGGCGCGGCCGCCGGTGCGATCTGGGGCAAGATGGAGGACGTCGGCGTGGACGACGACTTCATCACCAACGTCAAGGAGAAGGTGACCGAAGGCACCTCCGCCCTCTTCCTGCTGTCGTCGGGAGCGGTGGCCGACCGGATCCGGCAGCGCTTCGCCGGCACCCACCTGGAGCTGATCGAGTCCAATCTGAGCGCCGAGGACGAGGCCGCGTTGCGGGACCGGCTCGGACTCGACTGATCAGCGAGATCTGGTCCGTCGGCTGACTCAGGCTCCGCCGCGGTAGGCGCGGCGGAGCTGGGTGACCAGCTCCGCACCGCCGAGGGCGCTCTCGGGCTCGGGCAGCTGACGCAGGACCACGTCGTGCGCTGCCGGGAGGACCGGCGGCCGGGCCGGCAACGGCGGTGGCGGTTGCCAGAAGCGCTCGTTCCGGTCGCCCGGCCAGTCCAGCCCGGCCAGGGCCGGACGAACCCCGGCGGCCGCCGGGACCACCCCGGCGGGGGCCTCGACCGCCGTGACATCGCCCGAGCGCAGGGTCCGCAGCCGCGCCAGCAGGTCGTCCCGCTCCCGCCCCCGCCATCGCAGGATCAGGAAGGGGTCGGTGTCGAAGGCCTCACCCAGCAGGTAGAACGTGGCCGCCAGGTGCTTGCAGGGCACACCCCAGTCCGGGCAGCTGCAGACCTGCCGCAGATCACCGACCGCCGTGGGGAAGAGCGGGGAACCGGCGGCGGCGAAGATCGACTCCAGCTCGGCCGGCACCTCTCCGGCCAGCAGCTTGGCGCAGGGCAGCGCCTGCTCGGCCAGGGCGGTCTCGACCCGCTCCCACTCCTGCTCGCTCAGCGGTGCGAAGGTGATCGTGACGTCGTACGGCTCCGGTCGCGATCCCTGCACCCTGGCCGTGACCCGACCGGCCAGGATCTCCAGGGACATCACCTGCCCCTTGCGGGCGTACGTCTTCCCGCGCGCCAGCCGGCCTCCGATGGCGAAGGACTCGAGGACGTCGAGGAAGCGCCGTGACCACCAGGACGTACCGATGTCACCCCTGCTGCTGCGCGCCTTGAGACCGTCCTCCACCGCCCGAGGTCTGGAGGAAGGTGGATACCAGCCACTCACTCGACCACCGCCCCCGCTTCGAGCTTCAGCAGCGCGGCCAGATCGTCGGTGGACAGCTCCGTCAGCCACGTCTCACCGGTGCCGACGATCTTCGCGGCCAGTCCCCGCTTCTCGTTGATCATGGCGGCGATCTTCTCCTCGACCGTGCCGGCGCTGACCAGCTTGCGGACCTGCACCGCGCGGTGCTGGCCGATCCGGAAGGCCCGATCGGTGGCCTGGTCCTCCACCGCTGGGTTCCACCAGCGGTCGACGTGCACCACGTGGTTGGCTGCGGTCAGGGTCAGCCCGGTGCCGCCGGCCTTGAGGGACAGCACGAACAGCGGCGGCGCCCAGACCTCGTCGGACTGGAACCGGGTCACCATCGACTCCCGGGCCGACTTGGCCACCCCGCCGTGCAGGTAGAGCACCTCGCGGCCGAAGCGACCGGCGAGATGTCCGCGCAGCATCGCCCCGAACTCCGCGTACTGGGTGAACAGCAGTGCCCGCTCACCCGCCTGCAGGACCTCGGCGAGGATCTCGTCGAGCCGCTCCAGCTTGCCCGAGCGACCGGCCAGCGGGCTGCCGTCGCGCAGGAAGTGTGCCGGGTGGTTGCAGACCTGCTTGAGCTTGGTCATGGTGGCCAGCACCAGACCGCGGCGCTCGATCCCGTCGGCGGCGTCGATCTTGGCGAGCATGTCGTCGACCACCGCCTGGTAGAGCGCGGCCTGCTCAGCCGTCAGGTTGGTCAGCACCTCCATCTCCAGCTTCTCCGGCAGATCGGTGATGATCGAGCGGTCGGTCTTCAGCCGCCGCAGCACGAAGGGTGCGGTGAACCGGCGCAGCCGGGCCGCGGCCTCGTCGTCGCCGTGTCGCTCGATCGGCTCGGCGTAGCGCTTCTTGAACGACGTGGCACTGCCCAGCAGCCCGGGGTTGGCGAACTCGAGGATGGACCAGAGGTCCGCGAGCCGGTTCTCGACCGGGGTGCCGGTGACCGCGATCCGCACGCCGGCAGGGATCGAGCGGATCGCCGTGGCCTGCTTGGTGGCCGCGTTCTTGATCGCCTGCGCCTCGTCGACGACCACTCGCCGCCACTCGATCCGCCGCAGGACCGCCGCGTCGCGGGTGGCGATCGCGTAGGTGGTGATCACCAGGTCGCTGTCGGCGACGGTGGCGGCGAACGCGTCCCCCCGGGCTCGCTCGGCGCCGTGGTGGATGTGCACGCGCACGCTCGGGGCGAAGCGCTCCGCCTCCCGCTGCCAGTTGCCGACCAGTGACATCGGGGCGACGAGCAGGGTCGGACCGCCCGCGGGTTCGTCGTCGGACCGGCCCTGGCGGTCCACGGACAGCAGCGCCAGCAGCTGGACGGTCTTGCCGAGACCCATGTCGTCGGCCAGCACCCCACCGATCCCGATCCGCCCGAGGAAGTCCAGCCAGGACAGGCCTCGCGACTGGTACGGCCGCAGGGTGCCCCGGAAGTCCGACGGCAGCTCGACGGCGGCCAGCCGCTCCGGCGCCCGCCCGGCGAGCAGGTCACCGAGCCACCCCTCCGCGGCGACAGCTGTCACGTCCACGTCGTCCGCGGCCTGGTCGACGCCGAGCCCGAGCCGCAGCAGCTCGGCGACGCTCAGCTCGCCCTCGCGATCGGCCATCCGCAGCGCGGCCTCCAGGCGCCGCGGATCGAGCTCGACCCACTGCCCGCGCAGGCGCACCAGCGGCGACTTGAGCTCGGTCAGCGCGGTCACCTCGTCGGCGGTCAGGGTGTCGTCGCCGACCGCCACGTCGTACCGGAAGTCGGCGATGGCGCCGAGGCCGACGCCGGCACTGGTGCCGACCGCGCCCGGCTGGGTGCGCGGCGTCGCGGTCACCTTGACCCCGAGGCGAGCCGCCGGCTTGGACCACCACCCCGGGAGCTGGACCCCGAAGCCGGCGGTGGCCAGCGCGGGAGCGGCCTCGCGGAGGAACCGGTGGGCTCCGGCCACGTCCAGATCGAGGGCGTCCGGCCTGGCCGTGCGGAGGGCGTCGTCCAGGGCCGGGTACAGGCGGGCCGCCTTGCCCAGCTCGGCCAGGAAGGTCTCCTGCGGTGCGCTCACCGCTCGGCCGAGTCCCGGCAGCGCCCCGTTCGCCCGCCAGACCTCGTCGGCCTCGGCGACCAGGCTCTGCTCGTCGGTGGCCTGCAGGCCGAAGCGCAGCCACCAGTGGTCGTCGACGTCGTCGCTCGGCTCGGTGAGCCGGAAGAACGCCCGCACCGGACCGGCGAGTGCATCGGCCTGCCAGCGAGCCAGTGCGGTCGTCAGCGCGGCGAGGTCGGCGTCGGCGGCTCGGAACATCCGGTTGCTGCCGGTCAGCGCGGCCAGCCACGCCCGGGTGGTCGGCGTACCCCGCCGACCGAGCGTGAGTCGCATCGCTCCCAGCCCGGCTCGGGCCGAGGCGTCGACCAGGTCGTCGAACGCGGCGGACCACACCGCGAGCGGATCGTCCGCATCCTCCCCGGCCGCCAGCAGGGCCGGCGGCAGGGCCGCAGCGAGCACCCGGGCCCAGGCGGCGTCGGGTCCGGAGAGCACCGGCCGCCAGACCGCGGCCGGTCCGTCCGACCGCACCGTGGGCAGGATCCGGCCGCGGGTCACCAGGTCGTCGGCGAAGGTGACGAGCTCCTTCAGGTGGTGGACCGACGCGCCGTACGCGATCGCCGTCGGATCCACTCGAGACACCCACGCGTACGTCTGGTCCACGTCCAGCAGCACCGCCGGCACCCGCCAGCGGGCCGGGAGCACCCGACCGGTCGAGCCCTGGTCGCCGTCCCGGACGAGCTCGGGCGAGGGAAGGGGTGCGCCGCCGCGCGTCGGCAGGGTCAGCTCGACGTGGTCGGCTGCGGTGGTGGCGGGGACGACGCCGACGGCGGCGGCCAGCTCCGCCGTGTCGACGGCGTAGGGGTGAGGAGGGGTGGGGGAACGAGGGGAGCGACGCGTCGGCCGGGCTGACCGGGTGCGCTCCGGGCCGGTCGTCGAGTCCTCGGCCCACAACGCCAGCCCGATCGCGCTCGTCGGGAGGGCAGCGGGCCAGCTGGCGTGTACGACCTGCATCTGCACCTCCTCCGCACCCCGACCACCGCGAGTATGCCGCGTCGGGCCGACGGTCCCGGTTGACCGGGCCGGGATGGGCGGGTTGACTGCCGACAGGGTCATCGGCGACGGGAGCGTGCGTGGACAAGGTGGTCGACTCCGCTGCGGCGGCCGTGGCCGACATCGGCGCGGGGTGCTCGTTGGCGGTCGGCGGCTTCGGACTCTGCGGCATCCCCTCGACCTTGATCAACGCGATCTTCGAGGCCGGCACCGGTGAGCTCGAGGTGATCTCCAACAACGCCGGTGTGGACGACTGGGGACTGGGTCTGCTGCTGGGGGCGGGCCGACTGCGCCGGGTGGTGGCGAGCTACGTCGGGGAGAACCGCGAGTTCGCCCGGCAGTACCTGTCCGGCGAGCTGGAGGTCGAGCTCACTCCGCAGGGCACGCTGGCCGAGCGGATGCGGGCGGGTGGCTCGGGGATCCCGGCGTTCTTCACCGCCAGCGGGGTCGGCACCCAGGTCGCCGAGGGCGGGCTGCCGTGGCGGTATGCCGGAGACGGTTCGGTCGAGGTCGCCTCACCGGCCAAGCAGACCCAGACCTTCGACACCCCGGACGGGGCGAAGGAGTTCGTGCTGGAGCGGGCGATCGTCGCCGACTTCGGACTGGTCCGGGCCTGGCGCGGCGATCGGCACGGCAACCTGGTGTTCCGCGACTCGGCCCGCAACTTCAACCCGCTGGCGGCGATGTGCGGCCGGGTCACCCTGGCCGAGGTGGAGGAGCTGGTCGAGCCCGGCGACCTCGATCCGAACCTGGTGCACACCCCGGGGGTCTTCGTCCACCGGGTCGTCGCGCTGACGCCGGAGCAGGCGGCCGACAAGCGGATCGAAAGACGCACCGTGCGTCCGCGAACGGAGCCGGCCCGATGAGCTGGACCCGGGAGCAGATGGCCGCCCGTGCCGCCGCCGAGCTCGCCGACGGGGACTACGTCAACCTGGGCATCGGGCTGCCGACCCTGGTGCCCAACTACGTGCCCGACGACGTCGAGCTGGTGCTGCAGTCGGAGAACGGCATCCTCGGGGTCGGGCCGTATCCGTACGAGGGCGAGGAGGACCCGGACCTGATCAACGCCGGCAAGGAGACGGTCACGGTGCGCCGGGGGGCGGCCTTCTTCGACTCGGCGCTGTCCTTCGGCATGATCCGTGGCGGCAAGATCGACGCAGCGATCCTCGGCGCCATGCAGGTCTCGCGGCAGGGGGACATCGCCAACTGGATGATCCCCGGCAAGATGATCAAGGGCATGGGCGGGGCGATGGACCTGGTGCACGGGGCGAAGAAGGTCGTGGTGCTGATGGAGCACGTGGCCAAGGACGGGTCGTACAAGATCGTGGAGACCTGCTCGCTGCCGCTCACCGGTCGCGGCGTGGTGCAGCGCATCATCACCGACCTGGCCGTGATCGACGTCCCGGGCGTCGGTGGTGAGCTGATCTTGGTCGAGCTGGCGCCCGGGGTGAGTGCGGCGGAGGTCCGGGCCAAGACCGAGCCCGCCCTGGTGGACGGATGAGTCCCGCGGCTGCGGCGGCCTCCCCGTCGCTGGCCACCCTGGTCGAGGAGCTGCGGGACCGGCTGGCGGCGGTCCGCCGAGGCGGCGGCGAAGCAGCCCGGGCCAAGCACACCGGGCGCGGCAAGCTCATGGTCCGGGACCGGATCGACAGGCTTCTCGACCCGGGCAGTCCCTTCCTGGAGGTGGCGCCGCTGGCCGCCTACGACCTGTACGGCGGCGAGCTCGCCGTCCCGAGCGCCGGGATCGTCACCGGCGTCGGGCGGATCGACGGCCGGCTGTGCATGATCGTCGCCAACGACGCGACAGTGAAGGGCGGCACCTACTACCCGATCACGGTGAAGAAGCACCTGCGCGCCCAGGAGATCGCGGCCGCCAACCGGCTGCCCTGCGTCTACCTGGTCGACTCCGGTGGCGCCTTCCTGCCGTTGCAGGACGAGGTCTTTCCGGACCGGGACCACTTCGGTCGGATCTTCTTCAACCAGGCCAACCTGTCCGCGCGGGGGATCCCTCAGGTCGCCGCGGTGCTGGGCTCGTGCACGGCCGGCGGCGCCTACGTTCCCGCCATGTCCGACGAGACGGTGATCGTGCGGGGCCAGGGCACGATCTTCCTCGGCGGCCCGCCGCTGGTGAAGGCGGCGACGGGGGAGGAGGTGAGCGCCGAAGAGCTCGGCGGCGGGGAGGTGCACGCCCGGACCTCGGGCGTGGTCGACCACCTGGCCATCGACGACGCGCAGGCCCTGGCCATCGTGCGCTCGATCATCGGCACGCTCCCGGCGGCCGCTGCTGTTGATCATGGTCCGGTCGAGGACCCGGCGGAGGACCCGTCCGGAGTGCTGGACGTGGTGCCGGTGAGCTCGCGCACTCCGTACGACGTGCGGGAGGTGATCCGGCGGATCATCGACGGGAGCCACTGGCACGAGTTCAAGCGGCTCTACGGCGAGACGCTGGTGTGTGGCTTCGCCTCGATCTGGGGACACCGGGTCGGCATCGTGGCCAACAACGGCATCCTGTTCTCCAGCTCCGCCTTGAAGGGCGCGCACTTCGTCGAGCTCTGCAACCAGCGTGGTATCCCCCTGGTCTTCCTGCAGAACATCTCCGGCTTCATGGTCGGCCGAGAGTACGAGCACGCCGGCATCGCCAAGGACGGCGCCAAGCTGGTCACCGCCGTGGCCTGCTCGGTGGTGCCCAAGCTCACAGTGGTGATCGGCGGCTCGTTCGGTGCCGGCAACTACGCGATGTGCGGGCGGGCGTACGACCCGAGGTTCCTGTGGCTGTGGCCCAACGCGCGCATCTCGGTGATGGGTGGGGAACAGGCCGCCTCCGTGCTGGCCACGGTCCGGCGCGACGGTCTGGAATCCGCCGGCGAGACCTGGTCGGCGGCGGACGAGGAAGCCTTCAAGGCACCGATCAGGAGCCAGTACGAGCACCAGGGCTCGCCCTACTACTCCACCGCACGGCTGTGGGACGACGGGGTGATCGACCCCCGCGACACCCGCCGGGTGCTGGGCATGGGGCTCGAGATCGCCTCCGGAACAGAGATCCCGGCACCCGTCTACGGTGTCTTCCGGATGTGAGCACCGTCGACGGGGCCCGCGCCATCACCTCGGTGCTGGTCGCCAACCGCGGCGAGATCGCCGTTCGGGTGCTGCGCACCTGCCGGCGGCTGGGCGTCCGCGGCGTCGCGGTCTTCACCGACGCCGACGCGTCCGCACCGCACGTCCGGTACGCCGACCAGGCGATCCGGGTGGCCGGCTACCTCGACATCGACGGCATCCTGGCCGCGGCTCGGGCTGCCGGGGCCACCGCGATCCACCCCGGCTACGGCTTCCTGTCCGAGCGGGCCGCCTTCGCCCGAGCCGTCGAGGACGCCGGTCTCGTGCTGGTCGGCCCGTCGTCGGAGGTGATGGAGCAGATGGGCCGCAAGGACGCGGCGCGCCAGATCGCTGCCCGGGCAGGGGTTCCGGTGGTTCCCGCGTACGAGCTCGACACCCCGCCGGCCGAGATGATCTTCCCCGTGCTGGTCAAGGCCGCAGCCGGTGGGGGCGGCAAGGGGATGCGGATCGTGCGCCAGGCCGCCGCTCTCCCGGACGCGATAGCCGCCGCCCGGCGCGAGGCAGCTGCCGCCTTCGGCGACGACACGCTGCTGATCGAGACCTACGTCGAGCGGGGACGGCACATCGAGGTCCAGATCATCGCCGACACCCGTGGTCGGGTGATCGCTCTGCACGAACGCGACTGCTCGGTGCAGCGGCGACACCAGAAGGTGATCGAGGAGGCTCCGGCCCCCACGCTCGAGCCGGTGACCCGGACCACGATCATCGACGCCGCCGTGACGCTGGCCGCCGCTGTCGGCTACGTCAATGCCGGCACCGTGGAGTTCCTGCTGGACAGCGACTCCGACGACTTCTACTTCCTGGAGATGAACACACGACTGCAGGTGGAGCATCGGGTGACCGAGGCGATCTGCGGTGGTCTCGATCTGGTCGAGCTGCAGCTGCGGGTGGCCGGCGGGGAGGCCCTGGGCCTCGACGAGGCCGAGCTGGGACCGTACGGGCACGCCATCGAAGCGCGGATCTACGCCGAGGACCCGTACGCGGGATTTCTCCCGCAGGCGGGCACGGCCGCGCTGGTGCGCTGGCCGGAAGGTCCGGGGATCCGGGTCGACCAGGCCCTGGAGAGCGGCCAGGACGTGACCACGGAGTACGACCCGATGCTGGGCAAGATCATCACCGTCGGACCCGATCGGGAGGCGGCGCGACGACGGCTGGTCGAGGCGCTGGATCAGACGGTGATCCTCGGTCTGGCCACCAACGTCGGTTTCCTGCGGGAGGTGGTGGCCGGAGATGAGTTCGCCGTGGCGGCGATCGACGTCGCCTGGCTGGATCGCACCGCCCCGGTGTCGCCCTCGGCGGCCGAGGCCCGGGCGCTGGCGGCCTGGCTGACGGCCGGTGCTGATCGTCGCTCGGATGCAGGCGGACCCTTCGGGGCCGACGGCTGGCGTCTCGCGGCCCCGTCGGCACCCACGCTCGTCCAGCTCGATCAGCTGGTCAGCGTCGATCTGGGTTCGGGTCGGGTGATCGCCGCAGGCGGGGAGTGGTCGGTGGTGGAGCTGTCGTCCGGCGCCCACGGGTCTCGACTCGCGTTGGACGGCGACGAGGCGGACGTGACCTCGCTCGTCGTGGGTCGAGCCGTCGAGATCTCCCGACGAGGGCAACGGTTCGCCTTCGTCCCACCCGACGTCTTCGACGATCAGGCCCGAGTCGCCGGTGATGGGGTGGTGACCGCACCGATGCCGAGCGTGGTCGTGGAGGTTCGGGTCGGCCCGGGCGATGCGGTGGTCGTCGATCAGGTGCTGGGCATCGTGGAGGCGATGAAGATGGAGGTGACGGTCCGCGCCCCGGTCGCCGGCACGGTCACCGAGGTCCTGGTCAGGCCGGGCGACCGGACTCGCGGCGGCGATCACCTCTTCACCGTCGAGCCGGCTCCGGCCTGACCCCGGGCAGCCGATCTCAGCTGACCACCACGCGCACCCCCGAGTTCTGGTACGCCGTCCAACCGGTGACCCCGTTGATGGTGGCGACCCGGAAGCTGGTGCGGTGATACACCTCCTCGTTGCCGGCCTCGGTGTTGGGCAGCGTGCCGAGGGCCGCCAGCGTGACCGTGCCGCCCGCGGCGAAGGTGCGCAGGTGCACCACGCCACCCAGGTAGTCGTCGGCGGCGATCCCCGCCGGCGCATCCGCCTCGTAGCGGTAGTCGCGGATCTGCACGATCCGGTTGGCGGCACAGGTGACCCGGGTCTGGTAGAGGATCCGACGGGTCCCGGAGACGGTCACCACCGACGGGGTCAGCGGGGTGACCGTGCACCCGTTGAGGGTCGCGGCCTCGGCCTGGGTCGGCGTGAGGGCCAGCGGCACGGCGACGGCGGCGGCCGCCAGTCCACCGATGACGATCTTGCGGGTCCTGCTGGTCGATGGAGTGGACATGTTGTCCTCCTGGATAAGGGATCCCGGCCTCTCCGGGTCTGGTTCCAGGGTGGGCGACCGGAACGCTCGGGTCGTCTGGCATCGGACCGATCTGTGGGGTCTGTCTCGAGTCGTAGGTAACGTCCGCCGGACGTCAGGACGCGATCGGGACCCAGCCCGAGCGGTAGGCGAGAACGATCGCCTGCGCCCGGTCCCGGGCGGAGAGCTTCATCAACACCCGGGAGACGTGGGTCTTCACGGTGCCCTCGCTGACCACGAGCCGCAGCCCGATCTCGGCGTTGGACAGACCGTCGGCCATCAGCATCAAGACCTCGAGCTCGCGGGGGGTGAGGAGGCCGTAGCGCCGGGAGACACCCCGGTCGGGTTGCGGTGTGGTCGACAGCGCGCCGATCACCGCGGCCGCGACATGCGGGTCCAGCCAGGCGTGGCCGAGCGCGACGTGACGAATGGCGGTCACCAGGTCCGTCAGGGCGGAAAGCCGACGGACGTAGCCGGAGGCCCCGGCGATCAAGGCCCGGATCACCATCTCGTCGTCGTCATGGTCCAGCGACGACACGAGGACGAGCCGGGGTGGCGGCCGACCGACATCGAGCAGCAGGCGGGCCGCCGCGCACCCGTCGAGATCGGCGAGCTGGACGTCCATCACGACGACGTCGGGTCGCTGGCGATGCGCCTGGAAGACGGCCTCGTCGCCGCTGTCGTAGGTGCCCAGGACCTCGAGGTCCGGCTCCGTGCCGATCAGCAGAGCGATGCCTCTGGCCACCAGAGGGTCGACATCCGCGATCATCACGGTGGTCATCGCCTACCCCTGATGGGTCTCCACCGCGATCAGTCGCTGATCGGCGGTTCTCATGTGCCGAAGAGGCGGTGGGGCGCTCTCAGATACAGGTGGTCGGCTCGGGGGGTCACAGATCGAGGATCAGCGCTCAGAAAAGGGTGGGTTCGCTCGCGCTCGCGGCCGGTGGGGCGGCGGATCCGGGATCGGGAGAGCGCAGCGTCGCGGCCCGGTCGAGACCGTGACGACGCAGCAGCGGCCCGACCCGACGGGCGAGATCGGAGGCGTAGGACTTCAGCACGTAGGCGCCACCGGAGTACAGCTCGGTGTAGGCGTCGAGCAGTCCCGGGTGCTCGCGGGTCAGGTAGGCCCAGAACCACTCCCGAGCCCCCGGTCGCAGGTGCAGGGCGAAGGCGGTGGCACTGGTGGCGCCGGCTGCGGAGATCAACCCGAACAACCTGTCCAGGTGCTCGTCGTCGTCGGTGATCATCGGCAGCACCGGGGCGACCAGCACCTGGCAGGGGAGTCCGGCGTCGGTGATCGCGCGGATCAGGCCGAGCCGGGCACGAGGAGTCGGGGTGCCGGGCTCGAGGGCCTCGTGCAGAGCTTCGTCGGCGATCGCGAGCGAGACTCCCGTACCGATCGGGACGTCGGCGGCGAGGTCCGCCAGCAGCGGCAGGTCCCGGCGCATGGTGGTGCCCTTGGTGAGGACCGAGAACGGGGTGCCGGAGTCGGTCAGCGCCCGGGCGATGCCAGGCATCAGCCGATAGCGACCCTCGGCTCGTTGGTAGGGGTCGGTGTTGGTGCCCAGGGCCACCGGATCGCGACGCCACGACGGTCGCGCCAGCTCACGGCGGAGCACGGTGACGATGTTGACCTTGACCACGATCTGGGTGTCGAAGTCGGCTCCCGTGTCGAGCTCGAGATAGCTGTGCGTACGCCGGGCGAAGCAGTAGGTGCAGGCGTGACTGCAGCCGCGGTAGGGGTTGATCGTCCACTCGAAGGGCACCCGGGCCGCTCCAGGGACCTTGTTGAGCGCGGACTTGGCCAGCACCTCGTGGAACGTCAGTCCGGCGAACTCCGGCGTCTCGACCGACCGGACCAGGGTCGAGAGCCGGGGCAACCCCGGCAGTCCGGGTGCTCTGCTGTCGGCGGCTTCCAGGCGTTGCTCATCCCATCGCACACCGTATTCAAACACATCATCGATTGTCGTCCCGGCCGGGACGCACGACGCCCGGTGACCCACGAGGGGTCACCGGGCGGTCGTCGGAACAAGCGCCTGTCGTACGGCGGTCGGCTAGCCGCCGTCGCTGAGCTCGGCCTGGCGTTCGGCGTACTGGTCCGGGGTCATCCCTCGCGCGTCATCGCGGTGGCTCTTCAGGACGATCGGCGGCGGGGTCTTGCGCAGCCGCTTGGCGTAGTGCGCCTGGATGTAGCTCAGGTTGCGGCTGTAGGCGAAGTAGGTGCCGGAGTCGACGATCCGCAGGATCAGGTCGTCGTTGTACAGCGACCCGTTGGAGGTCAGGTTCTGCGACCCGGTCCACACGATCCGCTGATCCTTGCCGTAGATCCGGCCGTTGACGATCAGCGCCTTGTGGTGGATGTAGAGCTCGCCGTAGTCGTTGCGGTTCTTGTCCTTCCACGCGTCCTCGACCCGCATCTGGCCGTACTTCTTGCTCTTCACCAGGAGCTGCCGCATGATCGTCCGGCTGGCCCGGCCCCGGTTCATCGTGACGTCGACCTTGCAGCCCGCGTTGTGCAGCGCCCAGAGCCGCTTGGCGACGTCCATCCGCGGGTTGGTGAAGCCCCACATGCCCATCCGGACCACCGTCCGGCCCCCGCTGCCGTAGTTGCTCGCGGTCCGGCAGGAGACCTTGTTGAGCACGTCGAGGTAGGCGATCCGGGCGGGTCGGCGGGGGAACAGGGTGATCTGGTACTTGCCGTTGCTGATGATCCCGTTCTTGTCCACACCGCCACCGCTGGACCTGAACTGGTTGCCGTAGTTGTAGTTCGACCGGTCCTTGGTCGTGTCCAGGAAGTACTTGCGCATCGCGGTGTAGATCACCGCGTTGTTGACGATGGTGTGCGAGTTGTTCCAGCTGTTGTAGATGTTCACGCCGTGCGGGTTGGCCGAGCTGATGATCGTGACGTTCTTGGCGTTGCCCACCTGGGAGAAGGCGTAGACCTTGCCGTGCACGGTCGACCACGGGTAGTTCGACATGCAGGAGCGCTTGCACTGGAAGACGAAGCTCCCGTTGTAGTTCCTGGTGGTGCCGAGAGCCTTCTTCAGCTTCTTCACCTGCGGGGCGTCGGCGCCGTCATCGATCACCAGCTGCACCTTGACGCCGCGCTTCTTGGCGGCGACCAGGCGCTTGAGCATCGTGTTGTCGTTGAACAGGTACATCACCATGGAGATGGTCGCCCCCCGTGGGGTGGCGTTGACCGCGTTGTCGAGAGTCGTCTCGATCTTGCGCTCTTGAGTCCTCGACTTCGCCGGGTTGTTGAACACAACCCCGTTCGTCGGTGTGTACGGTGCCGCTTGCGCCGTCGGTACCAGGTACATGCCCATCAGTGCCGCACCGCAGATTGCGGTGACCAGCGTGACCAACAGTCGCTTCATCGCCCCGTCCTCATTTCACTTCTCCCCTGGGTGCCTGGAGCACCCCACCCACGTGTCGTTGACGATAGTCCGGCTATGGAGGCCGGTGCGTCGTCGTTGGAGGCTGCTGCGCTCCCGGCACAGGACAACCGCGGCTAAGCCTGCCACACGTCGGGGCGAACAGCGCCATGCCTTCGGTCTTTCTGCCCCGACACGCAATTATGTCGCGGATGGCCCGCCGGCAGGCCTGACACCGACGGCAGACCCACGCCGGGCGTCGCTGAGCGGGGAACTGTTGTGCGGATCGGCCAGGACGGCCAGCAGATCGAGTTCCGGCCCGTCCTCGGTCGTTATCGAATTGTGATCCACGACCTCACCCCGGCCCGACCGACACCACGCGGAAGGCGATCGCGGAGGTGGCCATGGCTGCCGCGCAGGTGAGGCGAGCAGGCGTCCGCCGGTCGCCGGCCACGACCACCGTCACGCGCCGGCCGTGAGGGAGGACCACCTCGACGCGCCACCGTCCTGGTCCCTCGGCGGTCCAGTGCTCCGCCCGGACGTCAGCGGCGGCGTACGGACCGAACCGGGAGTGCATCTCGGCCACGGCCACCTGGGCCGCGGGCGGCCACCGGACACAGCCGCGCAGGTGGACCGGATCGAGCCGCCCGTCGAGGTGGTCGGCGACCACCTCGGGCGCCGAGTCCGCGTCGAGCCCGCCGTAGTAGGTGCCGTCGGGCAGCACCACGAGGTTGGCGGCGAAGCGGTCACCTCCGACATGACTGCACTCCCAGGTGGCGTCGGGCCACCGACGGGCGAGCGCCGCGGCCACCGGCCGGCCGCGTACGGCGCAGCAGGTGTCGTGCATCCCGTGGGCGCAGACCAGCAGCAGGGGCTCCATCGAGACCGGTTGCACGGGCGGCCCGCCCCGGAGCGGACTCCGTGCCGGCGTCGGCGCGCTGAGGCAGTCCGCCGCAGCCACCAGGTCCTGCTCCCGTTCCCACCTGCCCCAGACGGTGCCGGCCCCGATCCGGGTCACCGCCCAGACGCGACTGTCGGCGGGCTGGCGGCGTCCGGGGCGTCGGATCAACAGGAGCCGGCCGAGGCTGCGGCGCACGGCCCCGGTGAGCGCGTCGACGACCTCGGACGACCACCCCGCTCCCACCAGCGCGTCGTACCGCCAGGGCCCGGGGTGCTCGATCAGCAGGAAGGCCCCGGTCACCGGTGCGGTGCCCAGCGCCGGGTCGCCGCGGTCCCGCGCGGTGTCGGCGCACAGGGGTGTCGGGGAACTCACCCCGTGACGGCCAAGCCGGTCAGCAGCAGCTTCCGGGCCAGGTCGGCACCGAGTTCTCCCGCAGTCCCACCACCGGCCCGCCACCAGCTCAGGAACGACTCCCGCTCGGCGGCGGGGATGACGACCTGCCCGGCACGGCTCGACACGGTCACGCCGCCGTCGGCCCGTTCGCTCAGCGTTCCGGCCAGGTAGTGGCGGATCAGAACCGGGGTGTGCTCGGTGAGCTCGTCGGCGGTGCGGAGCTGCCGCAACGGTCCGATCGGCGCCGCTCGCTGGCCGGAGCGGGCCTGGGGGACGAGAGCCGACGACAGGGCGGCGGCGTCCACGTCGCGAAGCGCACCCACCAGGCGGTCTCGGATCAGGTCCAGGTCGTCGGCGAGCTCGGCCGGTTCGCCCAGATCGACCCCGACGGGTAGGGACGTGCGCACGTCTGGATCGTCGGCGACCTTGCGCAGCGCCTGCTGGAGCAGCTGCTCGGCCAGCCCGTAGCGCGTCCAGCTGTGCACGCCCAGGGTCAGATGGGTGCTGACGCCGCCGAGGGCCGTCGCTGCGTGCAGGAAGCCTCGGGGCAGATACAGACCGTCGCCGGGTCGCAGCACCGTGTCGATGATCGGTTCCTCGGTAGCCCGTCGTTCGACCGCCCGCCGCCGATCCGTCCAGGGCTGATGACGCAGTGGCGCCGGGTGGACCGGCGCGTGCACGACCCAGCGCTTCTCACCAGAGATCTGGAGCACGAACACGTCGTGGACGTCGTAGTGGTTGCTGAAGCCCTGGTTCTGGGGCGGGGTCACGTACGCGTTCGCCTGCACCGGGTGGCCCAGGTCGGCGGCGAGTCGTTGACAGAACTCCACCACCGGTGGCCACACCCGGTGGAGGGCCTGCAGGACCATGGTCGCTCCGCCGGCGAAGAGCCGGACGAGCTGGTCGTCGCTGACCTGGTCTCCGATCGTCGCTCCGACGCCGCCCGGAGCCGTGAAGCTCGAGTCGCCGAGGGTCGAACCGTTCTGCGCCACCCGGAGGAAGGGTGTCCGCAGACCGCGCTCGGACACCAGCTCGTCGACCGCCTCGGCGTCGAGGAGGTCGCCGAACCCGAAGCCGTTTCCGGCGACCTCGGCCGGGGACAGCAGGGCCTGTCGCCCCCAGTAGTCCCGGGCGAACTCCTCGACGCCGATCCCGATCAGGCGCGCCAGCGCCGGCTGCAGGGTGTCAGGCGCTTCCGTCTGCGCCGCCATCAGCCCCGCCGTCGGCGCCTCCATCAGCACCGCCGTCGTGGACGCCGGACACGCCGCTCGCCCCACCGTCCGCCGGACCTTCCGCCCCGCCGTCGGCGCCGCCATCAGCACCGCCGTCGTGGACGCCGGACGCGCCGCTCGCCCCACCGTCCGCCGGACCCTCGGCACCGCTATCGGCCCCGCCGTCAGCCCCGCCGTCGGCGCCACCATCAGCCCCGCCGTCGTGCACGCCGGATGCGCCGCTCGCCCCACCGTCCGCCGGACCCTCGGCACCGCTATCGGCTCCGCCGTCGGCGCCACCGTCGTGCATACCGGGAATGCCGTCCGCCCCGCCGTCGGCGGGGCCCTCCAACGCGTCCGTGCCTTCGCTCGGATCCTGAGTCGACTCGGTCATCGATCCCTCCTCGGATGAATGATCTCTGCCCTGGACAGGGCCGGAAATGGCGTCCCGCCGACGTCGCTGCTCACTCTGTCACGGGTGCTCACCAGCCTCGGTGGCGGGGGAGCACGGGCCGGTGCAGCCGAGGGACTAGCGTGCGGTGGATGAGTGCCGACGACGTCTTCTCCGCAGCCGCCGCCGAGGTCGGGAGGCCTGACTACGACCGCTCCCGCATCGGCATCGGCATCGTCCACATCGGAGTGGGAGGCTTCCACCGGGCCCACCAGGCGCTGGCTGTCGATCGGCTGCTGCGCCAGGGGCAGGCGTACGAGTGGGGCATCTGCGGCGTCGGCCTGATGCCGGGCGACCGGCGGATGCAGCAGGTGATGGCCGCCCAGGACGGCTGCTACACGCTGGTCGAGAAGTCGCCCGATGGAGGATGGTCGGCCCGGGTGGTCGGTTCGATCGTCGACTACCTGTTCGCCCCCGACGACCCCGAGGCGGTGCTCGAGCGACTTGCCGATCCCGCCACCAGGATCGTGTCGCTGACGGTGACCGAGGGGGGCTACAACTTCTCCCCGACCACCGGAGCGTTCGATCTCGCCAACCCCGCGGTGGCCGCAGACCTCGCCGGTGACGCCCCGCCGGCCACCACCTTCGGGCTGGTCGTGGAAGGGCTGCGTCGCCGTCGCGACCGGGGGGTCGGCCCGTTCACCCTGATGTCCTGCGACAACATCCCGGGAAACGGTGAGGTCGCCCGCCGTGCCTTCTCGTCGTACGCCCACGCGCTCGACCCGGAGCTCGCCGCCTGGATCGAGGCGGAGGTGGCCTTCCCGAACGCGATGGTCGATCGGATCACCCCGGTCACCACGCCCGAGGACGTGGCGCAGATCAGCGAGCGGTTCGGGGTCGCCGACGCCTGGCCCGTGGTGGCTGAGCCGTTCTTCCAGTGGGTGCTGGAGGACACGTTCGTCGCCGGCCGACCAGCGTGGGAGGACGCCGGAGTCCAGCTGGTGCCGGAGGTCGAGCCGTACGAGCTGATGAAGCTGAGGCTGCTCAACGCCGGGCATCAGGCGGTCGCCTACTTCGGTCACCTGATGGGCTACCGGTACGTCCACGAGGCTGCCCAGGACCTGGTCTTCGCCGACTACCTGCTGCGGTACATGCGTCGCGAGGGGATGCCGACCCTGCCCGCCGTGCCCGGCATCGACCTCACCGGCTACACCGACACCCTGATCGAGCGGTTCGGCAACGCCGAGGTGCGCGACACCGTCGCCAGGCTGGCCGCCGAGTCCTCCGACCGCATCCCCAAGTGGCTGGTGCCGGTGATCAACGCCAACCTCGCGTCGGACGGGGAGATCGAGGTGTCCGCCGCGATCGTGGCGAGCTGGGCGCGGTACGCCGAGGGTCGCGACGAACAGGGCGCACCCATCCAGGTGGTCGACCGGATCGCCGACGAGCGGATGGCCGCGGCCGCACAGCACACAGTGGACCCCCTGGCCTTCGTCCGCGACACCGACCTCTTCGGCGACCTGGCCGACCAGCCCCGCTTCGCCGAGGCCTACCGCCGCGCCCTCGACTCGCTCCACACCCGCGGCGCCGCAGCCACCGTCGCCGACCTCGCCGCCGGCTGACCCCGCGAGCGGAGCGCCGGTTCTCGAGTGAGCGCCAGCGAGCGAGCCCCGTCGCGAGCGGCCGCGAACGAAGCGCCGGTTCTCGAGCGAGCGTAGCGAGCGAGCTCCGTCACGAGCGGCCGCGCAGCGAAGCGCCCGACTCCGACTGGACTGAGGAGAGAGCAGACACGCTCTTCGTCTGCGAACGACGAAGGAAGTCGGAGTCAATCGGCGCGCAGCGGAGCAGCGAGTGACGACCAACACCGTCACAGCCCGCGGTTAGCATCGCGAGCATGTGGGCCAGGCTCCTCTCCAACGACGCGATCATCGCGATGGTCGGTCATGAGGCGTTCGCGCGAGGCATGGTCTACGCCCGCAACGGGAACGTGGGGGAGGTCCGGGTCGACGCCGAGCGGAGGACTGTCAGCGGTCAGGTCGTGGGCAGTGATCGGAAGCGGTACCTGGTGCTGGTGGAGCTCGTCGACCAGGCGGGAGCCACCGGCCACCGCGCCACCTGCACCTGCCCGGTGGTGCGCGACTGCAAGCACGCGGCGGCGGTGATGTTCACCGCTCGATCCCAGCTGGCAGCCGACGCGCGGTCGGCGCGCCCGGCCTGGGAGGGGCTGGTGGCCCGGCTGCTCCGTGAGGTCCCGTCGGTGCCGGCCGACCCGGTGCAGGTCGGCCTGGAGCTCGCGGTCGACGTCGGTCGGGCCTATGGGGGCTTCCAGCCGCCGGCCCGGCTGCTGATGCGTCCGGTGCGGCGTGGCCAGCGCGATCGGTGGGTGTACTCGGGGGTGTCCTGGTCCGACCTCGACTATCCGACGGACGAGCTCCTGCCGGACGTCCAGGACCTGCTCCTGCAGTTCCGGGCCGCCGCCGGTTCGGCCGCCCGGTATGCGAGTCCGAGGTCGGCGTGGCTCACCCTCGACGAGGTGTCGACGTCGTTCTGGTCGCTGCTGGATCAAGCCGCCCGGGTGGGCCTGGTGCTGGTCACGGAGAAGGCCGGGGCCCCGGTCGTGGTGTCCGAGCGGGTCGGGGTCCGGCTCGATCTGCGGTCGGCTCCCGACGGGAGTCTGTCCGGGCTGGTGGCACTGCCTCGAGAGGTCTGGGCACCGGCGGAGCTGTTCGAGGCCACCGAGGCCGGCGATCCCACCTTCGGTCTGATCGGCGACCCGGCCCACGGGGCCTACTGGCTGGCCGCCCCGTCGACCCCCGGGGGCGCTCGCCAGGTGATGCTCGCCCGACTCGAGCGACCGCTGCCGACCGAGCTGCGCCGACTGGTCACGCAGCGGTCGACACTCGACGTCCCGGCCGCGGATCGAGATCGGTTCCTCGCCGACTTCCTGCCCGCGCTGCAGCGCGCGGTGCCGGTGGTGACCAGCGACGAGACCATCGAGCTGCCCACCGCGCCGGTGCCGCAGATCGGGCTGGCGGTCGGCTTCCGGCCCGAGCACCGGGTCCGACTGGACTGGTCGGTGCGGTATCGCCATCGCGGCGACTGGCACGTGTACGGCATCGACGACAGCTCGCCCGGCTCCGGCGGCTTGCGTGACCCGGTGGCAGAGCGCGCCCTGTTGACCGGTCTCGATCTGCCCTACCGGGAGCTGCCCCAGCTCGCCGACCCCGACTGGCCACACCGTCCGGCCGCCCACGCCCTGCTCGGCGGCGCCCACGCCGCCCAGTTCGTGCACGACGTCCTGCCTCGGTTGGTCGAACAGGGCGTGGACATCGCCACCGACGGCGACGTGGTCGACTACCGCCCGGCCGAGAACGACCCCGAGGTGACCGTGTCGACCGCGGCGACCGACGTCAGCGACTGGTTCGACCTGCATCTCCAGGTGCGGGTGGACGGTGAGCTGGTGCCGTTCGAGGACCTGTTCGTCGCGCTCAGTCAGGGAGCGGAGTTCCTCGTGCTGGAAACCGGGGTCTACGTCCCGCTGGACAACCCGGCGCTCGACCGGCTGCGGGAGCTGATCGAGGAGGCCCAGGCCCTGCAGGACCGCGACCGGCCCGAGCAGCTGCGGATCAGCCGCTTTCAGACGGCTCTGTGGGACGAGCTGACCCAGGTGGCGGTCGTGCTGGGCCAGGCGGACGCCTGGCAGCAGGCGGTCCGGGCCCTCGCGGTGCCCGACGGCCCGGCTGACGGTGCTGATCCCGTCGCCGTGCCGACTTGTGTGCGCGCCGATCTGCGGCCGTACCAACGAGACGGGTTCGGTTGGTTGGTGGGGTTGTGGCGGCACCGGTTGGGTGGGGTGCTGGCCGACGACATGGGGCTGGGCAAGACCATCCAGACGCTGGCGATGATCGCGTACGCGCGGTCGCAGGAGCCGGACGCGCCGCCGTTCCTGGTGGTCGCTCCGACCAGTGTGGTGACGACCTGGGCGAGTGAGGCGGCGCGCTTCACCCCGGACCTGGACGTGCGGACCGTCACCCGGTCCCAGGCCAAGCGACGCCGGCCCCTGGCGCAGGACACGGTGGGCGCCGACATCGTCGTCACCTCCTACGCCCTGCTGCGGATCGATCAGCCGGCGTACGCGGAGCAGTCCTGGAGCGGGCTGATCCTGGACGAGGCCCAGTTCGTCAAGAACCACCGGGCCAAGACCTACCAGGCCGCCCGCTCGGTGCCCGCGCGGACGAAGCTGGCGATCACCGGCACGCCGGTGGAGAACAGCCTGATGGATCTGTGGTCGATGCTCTCGCTCACCGCTCCGGGCCTGTTCCCCAGCGCGGAGCGGTTCACCGACTACTACCTCAGACCGATCGAACGGGACAGCGACGGACTTCGCCTCGCCCAGCTGCGGCGTCGGATCGCCCCGCTGGTGCTCCGCCGGACCAAGGACCTCGTCGCCGGTGAGCTGCCGCCGAAGCAGGAGCAGGTGCTCGAGGTCGCGCTGCAACCGAAGCACGCCCGGATCTACCAGACCCATCTGCAGCGGGAGCGACAGAAGGTGCTGGGGCTGATCGACGACCTCGACGACAACCGATTCACGATCCTGCAGTCGCTGACGCTGTTGCGCCAGCTCGCGCTGGACCCGGCGCTGGTCGACGAGCAGCACGACGGGGTGGCCGCCAGCAAGACCGAGACCCTGGTCGAGATGCTCCAGGAGGTGGCGCAGGAGGGGCACCGAGCCCTGGTCTTCAGCCAGTTCACCGGCTACCTGCGGCGGGTGCGGGACCGGCTCTCCGCCGCCGGGCTGTCGACGGCCTATCTGGACGGCAGCACGACCGACCGCCAGCAGGTGATCGACGGGTTCCGGGGCGGTGACGCGAGCGTCTTCCTGATCAGTCTCCGGGCCGGCGGTTTCGGTCTGAATCTGACCGAGGCGGACTACTGTTTCGTGCTCGATCCCTGGTGGAACCCGGCGGCCGAGCAGCAGGCGGTCGACCGGGCGCACCGGATCGGCCAGACCCGCCCGGTGATGGTCTACCGGCTTGTGGCGAAGGACACCATCGAGCAGAAGGTGATGGCCCTGAAGGAGCGCAAGAGCGCCCTCTTCGACGCCGTGCTCGGCGGCGAGTCGTTGTCCTCGACCGCCTTCGGCGCCGACGAGATCCGCGAGCTGCTGGGGTTGGAGAGCCCGCTCCGCAGCCCCGTCGTCGCCGTGTCCTGATGATGACAACAATCGTGTCCGCTTTATGCCATGGCCAATCACTGACAATTGCCCGTTCCCGGTCGACAGACGAACGGTCGGCTGGCTATTTTCCTTGCGAGGCCAGTGCTGAAGTGCTCATCTAGGGGGAGGGTGCGGACAGCGTCAGGCGGAGTACGCACCGATCGGTGACGGGGATCTACGGCTCCTCGACATCACCGAGGTCAGTGCTCACACCGGTTGGGGAACCGGTGGATCGGGGAGTCGGGTCTGGGCCCGCCGCGAGAGCGGCGGGCCCGACTTGCGTCTACCCGATCACCAGGCGTAGTCCTCCGGGGCCGTCTTGTGCCCCGGGAAGATCTCGTCGAGCTTGTCCAAGGTGGCCGTGTCCAGCGTCAGCTCGACCGCCCGGACCGCGCCGTCGAGCTGATCGGCCGTGCGGGGCCCGATGATCGGCGCCGTCACCGCGGGTCGGCTCAGCAGCCAGGCCAAGGCCAGCTCACCCGGCTCGGTGCCGATCTCGGCCGCGAGGTCCTCGTACGCCTGCACCTGGTCACGGTGCTGCTCCAGCGTCTCCTTCGCCCGACCCTCCAGGCGCCGGACCCCCTCGTTCTGCTTGCGGATGACGCCGCCCAGGAGGCCACCCTGGAGCGGGGACCACGGGATGATGCCGAGCCCGTAGTGCTCGGCGGCCGGGACCACCTCGAGCTCGATCGTGCGCGCCATCAGGTTGTAGAGGGACTGCTCGGAGACCAGGCCGAGATAGTGCCGCTTCGCGGCCGCCTCCTGCGCCTGGGCGATGTGCCAGCCGGCGAAGTTGCTGCTGCCGCTGTAGAGGATCTTGCCCTGGGTGACGGCCACGTCGACCGCCTGCCAGATCTCCTCCCAGGGGGTGGCCCGGTCGATGTGGTGGAACTGGTACAGATCGATGTAGTCGGTCTGCAGCCGCTTCAAGCTCGCGTCCAGGGCCCGGCGGATGTTGAGCGCGGACAGCTTGCCGTTGTTGGGCCAGGGATCCATGTCGCCGTACAGCTTGGTGGCGATGACCGTGCGCTCGCGGCGGCCGCCCCCGGAGGCGAACCAGTTGCCGACGATCTCCTCGGTGTGGCCCTTGTGCTCGGCCCCGCCGTAGGCGTTCGCCGTGTCGAAGAAGTTGATGCCGACGTCGTGCGCGCTGTCCATGATCGCGTGCGAGTCGGGCTCTGAGGTCTGCGGGCCGAAGTTCATCGTGCCCAGGCAGAGACGGGAGACTGTGAGGCCGGTGCGGCCGAGTTGGGTGAACTCCATGACCCCTGCCTACCACCGGGGTTGAAACGCTTCGCTCCGGCCCCGGGTCGCGAGATCAGCCGGTGACCTGTCGGTGCCGGGCCGACAGGTCCAGATAGATCCGAGCGTTCTCGACCAGCCGGTCGAACTCCGTCTCGGTCAGTGGTCGGCGCACCTTGCCGGGAACCCCGGCCACCAGCGACCGGGGCGGGATGACCGTGCCCTCCAGCACCACAGTCCCGGCCGCGACGAGGGAACCGGCCCCGATCCGGGCGCCGTTGAGCACCGTCGCGTGCATCCCGATCAGGCAGTCGTCCTCGACGGTGCACCCGTGCACGACCGCCGCGTGACCGACGGAGACGCCGGCGCCGATCGAGGTCGGGAACCCGTAGTCGGTGTGCACCACCACGTTGTCCTGCAGGTTGCTGCCGGCACCGAGCGTGACCCGTGCCATGTCCGCCCGCACGACCGCGCCGTAGAACACGCTCGCCCGCGCTCCGATCGTGGCGTCGCCGATCACCGTCGCGTTCGGAGCGAGCCAGGCGTCCGGGTCGATCGTCGGCCCGACGCCGTCGAACGGCAGGATGAGCTGACTGCTCACACCGAGGCGCCCGCCGTGGTCTGGCCACTCGCTACCGGTTCGCCCTGGGCCCTGAGCACGGGGGCGATGGTCCGGGTCCTGGCTGACTCGTAGCCGGCCAGGATCATCCCGAGGGCCTCGATGCCCTCCTTCTCCGTGTGCAGCGGGCGGGTGCCGTTGCTCAGGGAGTCCGCGAAGTGGCCGATCTCGGCGACGAAGGTGTCCACCTTGTCGTAGCTGTCCGAGGTGGTCTCGCCGGTGCGGTAGCGCACGTGCAGATCGGTTCCGTTGCTGTGCAGGGAGCCCTTCTCCGCCACCACGGAGAAGCGCTCGGTGATCTCCGGCGGGTCATAGGCCCAGCTCGTCCACAACGTCCCCACGGCCCCGTTCTCGAACCGGACGACCACCTGGGCGGAGTCCTCGCCTTCCGCGAAGGTCAAGCGGTGCGTCGACAGCATGGCCGCTGCCTCGACCGGGACCGCGCCGGCGAGGTGCAGCATCAGGTAGGTCGGGTGGTAGCCCGTGTCGATCAGCTCGCCACCACCGCTGGTGGCGGCGCTGGCCCGCCAGCCCATGTTCGCGGGGTCGAAGTCGTTGTAGAAGCAGTCGGTGGTGCGGACCTCGTAGACCCGCCCGAGACGACCGGAGTCCAGCACCTCCTTGGCGGCGGCCACCGCGGGCAGGAACAGCTGGTTGTGGGCGCACATCAGCGTGACGCCGGCAGCCGACACCGCCTGCTGCACCTCGACCGCCTCGGCCGGGCTCAGACAGAGCGGCTTCTCACACAGGATGTGCTTGCCCGCCTGGGCGGCCGCGACGATCGCGTCCTTGTGCAGATGATGCGGCAGGCAGATGTCGACGGCGTCGATGTCTGCCTCGGTGATCATCTGCCGGTAGTCGGCGAAGCCCTGGGCGCCGAGCTCGGCGGCCCGGCGCTCGACCGTCTCCGGCACGGCGTCGGCGATCGCGGTGACGCCGATCCGGTCAGCGTGCTCGGCGTAGCCGCGGATGTGTGCGGAGGCGATGCCGCCCCCGCCGATGAGTCCGACCTTGATCATGGTGCTGCGCTGCTCCTTGTTCGTGGGTGGCGTGGTTCGTACGTCGGTGCTGGGTGGACGGTCGTGCCGGTGTGGTCGGGGATCAGCCGTAGCTGATCGAGGTGCCGGTGCTGGCGGCCTCGTTGGCCGCGACCACCAGGCGGGTCAGCTCGACCGCGCGGTCGAGGTTGTCGGTCTCCTCGACCCCGGTGCGGATCGCGGTCACCCAGCGGCTGTACGCGTCCGGAGCATCGTCCGGGATCGGCACGGCGTGCCAGTTGGCGCCCTTGGCGTCGCTGACCAGGATCTCGCGGGTGGCGTCGGAGAAGGTGAGACTGCCCTCGGTGCCGAACACCTCGATGGTGAACGGGTTGGAGCTGACGAAGCCGGCCTCGATCACGCCGATGGCTCCGTCGGCGTACCCAGCGGTCACCACGGCGTGGTCGTCGACCTCGCGTCCGGTCAGCGAGCGGTAGGTGGCGCTGACCGTCTCCGGCGTGCTGCCGAGGATTCGCTGCACCAGGTAGACCGGGTGACAGCCCAGGTCGGTGAGAGCGCCACCGATCGCCACGTCGGCGTCGAAGAAGCGCTCCGGCAGCCAGCCGCTGATCGAGCCGTCGTGTGACAACCGGACGCGGGCGTACGTGAGACGGCCCAACGCGCCCTCGTCGAGGACGCCGGTGATCGCGGTGGTGTACCCGTGGTAGAGCCGGGGGAGGGAGACGACGACCTGCAGACCGGCGCTCCGGGCGGCTCCGAGGATCTGCTCGGCCTCCTCGACGGTCGGGGCCAGCAGCTTCTCGGTGAAGACGTGCTTGCCGGCGGCGATCACGGCGTTGATGACGTCGGAGTGCACCACCGTCGAGGTGGTGATGGTCACGGCGTCGAGATCGTCGCGGGCCAGCAGCGCGGGCAGGTCGGTGACGAAGTCGACGCCGTGCTGCTCGGCCAGGGCGGCGCCCCGGTCGGCGTCGTCGTCCCAGACGGCGATCAACTCGGTTTCGGGGTGAGCCACGGTCTGCCGGGCGTAGTCGCCGGCGTGCACGTGCCAGGCGCCGATGACGGCGACACGCAGGGGGCTGGATTCTGTCGGATCGGGCACGAAGTTTCCACCTCGGTGTGGGTTGAGTTATTTAGTACCAGCATCCTTGCACCGCGGCTTCTCGAGCGGTCGACGGCACCGGCGTCCCGTCTCCCGACGTGAGACGAGACGTCCCGTGGATCTCGGGCTCAGGCAGTCCAGGCCGCACCGAAGCAGACGAACGGGCTCGGCAGGTCGGCCCGCTCGCCGACCAGGCAGAGCGCCTCGGCGGAGTCTCGGCCCGCGGCGAGCTCGGCGTGATAGCGCTCCATGATCTCCGCGGCCGCGTCGTCGTGCACCCGGGCCACGCCGGCCACCACGGCGGCGGTGCCGAGCTGCAGCAGCACGCTGGTGAGCCCGAGCGTCTCCTCCCCGGCGCGTACGGTGCTGCGGCCGGCGTCGCAGGCCGACAGCACGACGTGCTCGGGAGCTCGACCGCGTTGGTCCAGCTCGTACGCGAACAGCGGTCCGCCCGTCATGGACAGCGAGGAGAACATCGGGTTCTCGCCGCGGTGGACGCCGTGTGCGGCGACGTGCACGACCCGGCCGTTGGCCATCGCGTCGAGCAGATCGGACGAGGTCGCCGACGGGAGATCCCGTACGTCGGCCCGCCGAGCCCAGATGTCGGCCACGGCGGAGGCTTCCGACCGGGCCCGCGGCAGGCCTGGCCCGGCCACGGCGGCCACCGACCAGTGCCCGTCGGTGGACGGACGCACGCGCAGGCTCTCCCGGGCCCGGTGCCAGCCGCTCGAGGAGGGCGTCACCGTCACGGGCCGCCCCGCGAGCTGGGGCAGCAGCGACCAGGGCAGTGCGAGCAAAGCGCTCGGCGGACTGATCACGACGGGTCGGCCGCTGGTCGGGAAGGCGGGCGCGAGGAACCGGCCGAGCTCACCGGCCCCGTGTCGCAGCGAGTGCGAGACGGCCGTGGTCATCGCCGGCGGCAACCCCGCGTTGGCCAGCACGTCCAGATCGGCGGACACCCGCTGCAGCCACCCGCGTACGGTCTCGGCGTCACCCAGCTCGACGAGTCGCAGCGGTCCACCGGCCGGAATCGTCACGGCGCCGAGGCGCCCCCGGAACTGCGTGATCGTCACCAGATCACAGTCGCTCTCGATGGCCGCGGTCCGCAGATCGCGCAGCCGCGCCGGAGGCTGCCAGGCTCGGCTCCCGCTGTTCAGCCAGGACCGGGACCGCAGCTCCGACTGCAGCTCGGCGATGTCGCGCAGGGCGGGATCGCCGGGGCGGGTGCCCGCGACCGCGGCGGAGGACGCCGCGTCGACGGTCCGGCGCAGCTCGGCCAGCAGCTCAGCCGTCCGCTCGTCGGCCGGCGGGGTGACCGAGCGGATGCGACCCGAGACGGCACGGGATCGTTCGACGGCCGCGACCACCGACCCCGGGCGGCCGGACCGCAGCGCCAGGTCCAGATCACGGGTCGCGAGCTGGCGGCCGTGCACGGCGCTGGCACTCTGCAGGTCGATGCCGCCGAACTGGGCCTGGTACGCCGCCAGCTCCTTCAGCCCTCGGGCGACCTGGCGTCGGGCCTGCGGCACGCGCCCCTGGAGCTCGTGGATCTCGGCCCGGACCAGTCGGCTGTGCAGTCGGTCGGCGATCGGGTCGCCCTCGCCGATCGGTCCCACCTCGTCCAGCAACGCATCCGCTGCGGACGGTCGGTTCAAGGCGAGGTCGAGCTCGGCCGCCAGCAGCAGGGCCGTCCGGCGCTGGGTCGCGAACCCGTCCTCGGCGAACTCCCGGGCCAACCGGGTGGCGTGCGGGAGCAGCCGGGCGGCCGGTCGACCCGCGGCCAGATCCGCGTGCAGCAGCACGAGCTCGGCGGCCCGCCGCCAACGGTCGTTGCCGTGTCGGCGGAACCGGTCACGGCCTCGGGCGGCGAGACGTCGAGCGTCCTCGTGGCGACCGGACAGCAACGCGACCTCGGCTCGGGTCAGGTCCACCTCGCCCAGGTCCTGCCAGCAACGATCCCGGCGGAACAGCTCAGCGGCCTCGGCCAGGCCGGCGTCGGCCTCCTCGGGCAGCCCGGCGGCGAGCAGCACGCGCGCCCGGTCGAGGTGGGCGATGCCTTGCTGCGTGTCACCGTCCAGCTCCATCCCCTGCTGCATCAGGCGCAGCGCCTGCGGCAGATCGCCGGCGGTGAACTCGAGACAGCCGAGGTTGTGCAGCGCGACGTTCTCGAACACATCGTGGTGCAGGCTGCGAGCGAGCCGTGCAGCCCGATCCAGGTTTGATCGAGCGTGCCTGAGATCGCCGGTCTCGACGAAGAACGCCCCCCGGTTGAGAAGCAGGCGCACCATGTCCAACCCCGCATCGGGAGTGTCCAGCGCCGCCTCGGCGAAGGCGAGCTCGGCTTGCTCCATGCGCCCGCCCCGGAACAGGATCAGGGCTCGCTGGCTGAGCAGGAAGGCGCTCAGCTGCGGATCTCGGAGACAGGTCGACCACGACTGCGCTCGGTCCATGATCTCCAGCGCGGGGTCCACCCCGCGGATCTCGACCGTCGACTTGGCCAACGTGGCGAGCAGTCGGGTGGTCGCCAGACAGCGATCGGCCTGACAGGCCTCGGGGTCGTGGTTTTCGGGTACCCGCAGCAGGGTCAGGCCACCGAGAACGAGCCGCTCACCGCGCGCCGCGTGGCCGCTCGCATTCTGCTCCACCGCGCGACGCTGCAGCCTCCACGCGCGAGCGACGTCGGCGTCGGCCGGAACCTCAGGAGCGGTACTGCTTCGCGACATCCCGAGCTACCTCCGACAGCTCTCCGGCCGGATGCTGACCGGTGGCGAGGTGCTGCTGCAGACAGAAACCGAGGAACGCGGGTGCCGCGAACGACGTGCCCGACCAGGTGGCGAATCCGGCCGGCGACCACTCCTCGTCGCGAGCCCCCGCCGAAGCTCGACGGTCGGAGAAGTCATCGAGATCGAGGCTCTCTCGGACGTGTCCGTCGCCGTGGGTCCGCGCGGTCGGCTCGCCGGCTCCCTGGAAGGTCCGGGGAGCGGTGCTGATCACCTGGGCGCCGACCCAGTAGGTGTCCACCCAGGGGCCCGCATTGCTGAAGAGGGCGACCGAGCCGTTGGGATTGCGCGCTCCGACGCTGATCAGCCGATCTATCGTGCTGAACGCGGCCGGGTACATCGGCCTGTCGGTGGCGTCGTTGCCCGCGCCGGCGACCAGAGCCACACCGTGGTCAGACAGGTTCTGCAGTGAGCTGAAGAGAGACGCCGTCTTGTCGGCATCCTCGGTCTCGGCGTAGTAGCCGAACGACATGGACACGGCGTCGATGCGCTGTTCGCCCAGGATGTGCTGGGCAGCCAGTGCGTCCAGCGCGTTGATCATGGCGCCCTCGGAGACGAGACCGTCCGCGCCCATCACCTGCACCATGATCAGATCGGCATCGGGGCAGGCCTGCCGGATCAGTCCGGCGATGAAGGTGCCGTGGCCCGAGAAGTCGTCGATCCGTCCCTCCAGGCTGTAGTGCACGACACCGGTGGCCTCGGGCTCCTTGCCCACAGCGCCCGGACGCGCGATCGTGGCGAGATTCGGGATGTCTGCGGGGGCGACGACGGTGACGCCGTCACGCAGCCACGGGTGGTGCCCGATGCCAGTGTCCAGGAGGACGACGGTGGGTCTCGTGTCGAGCTCGGCCGCGCGGGTGGGGGCGGAACCGACGAAGGCGACGGGCGTGCGACCGCCGAGCCCGGCGAAGGCGTACTCGTCCACGACACCGCCACCGACGGTCTTGGTGCCCCCCACGGTCTTGGTGCCACCGCCGACGGTCTTGGTCCCACCGACCGTCTTCGTCTGACCGAGGATGCCGGCTTCCATGAGGTGGTCGAGGCCGACGGTCGTCGGCTTCTCGATCCGCCGCCGGTCACGGCTCGAGACCTCTGCGGTCGCGGCTGCCGCCTGCTGCTCAGGATTCCGCGATGCTGCCCGGTAGTCCTGGATGATGGCCCACGGGTCGATGGTGACGGCGTATCCCGCCTCGGCCGCGAGACTCAGCTGGCACACCCACCTCGTCGTCCGCTCTCGGGCGGCGTCGTTGGCGTGGTTGCGCGCATTCGTCGCGTCGGGCACTGCGCTGATGTGCTTCTCCGTACGCAGCCAGTCGCGGAACTCGTTCACCTCGTCACTGTCCGGCTCGCCCACCACGAGCACGCTGTCGGTCAGGTACAGCGTGGTGGCGAGCTCGTCGGAGGCCAGTCGCACCGCCTGCGCAGGATCAAGCAGTCGTGCGTGATGAGCCACCAGCGGGTCGTACATGCCCTGGTAGCTCTGCTGCCCTTCGGTTGGGCTCATCATTCCCCCGATTGTTCCGCCGACCGTTTCAGAGTAGGGCGCCGTGGGGGCAGCCCTCAATGACTTTGCCCGTCAGCGACCCGGACAACGGGCGTACAGTCCCCGGGGTGGAGGACGCCGAGACCCTGCGGGCCGACTGCGCCCGGTGCTCGGGGCTCTGCTGCGTGGCCCTCCCGTACGCGGCGTCCGCCGACTTCGCCTACGACAAGCCGGCGGGCCGTCCGTGTCGTCATCTGGACGGCTTCGACTGCTCCATCCACGCCCAGCTGCCCGAGCGCGGCTTTCCGGGCTGCACCGTGTTCGACTGCCTGGGCGCCGGTCAGCAGGTCACCCAGCACACCTACGGCGGCCTGACCTGGCGCGACCGGCCGGATCTGGCGGGCGAGATCTTCGCCTCGTTCCTGGTCATGCGTCAGCTCCAGGAGCTGCGCTGGTATCTGCGGCAGGCCGACCGGGGCGACCAGCCCGCAGAGCTCCGGCGGCGCATCCGCACGCTGTCTGACCAGACCGCCGCCTGGGCGGACCACCGGCCGGAGGAGCTGTTGCGGTGCGACGTGGCCGGCCACCGGGCGACCGTCGACGAGGTGCTGAGCGAGGTGAGTCGCCGGGTCCGACGGGAGGCCGCCCGCGCGGTCCGGGACACCACCGGGCGGCCGCGCCGCACCCGTCGCGCCGACCTGATCGGCGCTCGGCTCGCCGGCGTCGACCTCCGTGGCTGCGACCTGCGCGGCGCCCTGCTGCTGGGCGCCGATCTGCGCGACTGCGATCTGCGCGGTGCGGACCTGATCGGGGCGGACCTGCGGGCAACGGATCTGCGCGGTGCCGACCTGTCCGGTGCGCTGTTCGTGACCGAGCCACAGCTGGCTGCGGCTCGGGGCAGCGCGCGCACACGCCTCCCGCCGGGGGTCAGACGACCGCCCCGGTGGGACGAGGCCACACCCTGACCGTCCTGCGGCCGACCGGCCCCGTCACTACTCCAGAGCCCGGCCGCGCCACTCCGGCAACCCGAGTGCGGCCACCGCCGCGACGGCGAAGGCGATCGCGAAGACGATGAACAGCCCGGTCAGACCGGTCGAGGTGCGCAGCAGCGGCACCAGCAGTGGGGCGATGATCGAGGCCAGCCGGCCGAAGGCGGCCGCGCTGCCCGCGCCCGTGGCCCGCAGATCGGTGGGATAGACCTCAGGTGTCACGGCGTACAGGGCTCCCCAGGCGCCGAGGTTGAAGAAGGACAGGGCCATTCCGGCCGCCAGCACCGTCGGCACGGAGTCGGCCAGTCCGAAGGCGACGGCGCTCAGCGCCGATCCGGCCAGGAAGGTGGTCAGGGTGGGGCGGCGGCCCCAGCGCTCGATCAGGATCGCGGAGACCGCGTAGCCGGGCAGCTGGGCCAGCGTGATGATCAAGGTGTACTCGAACGACTTGACCAGGGTGAAGCCCGACGCGACCAGCAGGGTCGGCAGCCAGATGAAGGCGCCGTAGTAGGAGAAGTTGGTCCCGAACCAGGTCAGCCACAAAGCGATGGTCCGGCGTCGATAGGTGGGCGACCACAACGCCGTCCACCGGGGCGGCGGCTGTTGGACGGTCGCCGTCGCCGACGGGGTCGACGGAGCCGGGGAGTCGACCCCCGCCGAGATCTCGAACCGGCGGACGGCCTCCTCGGCCTCGTCGTCGCGGCCCTTCCGTTCCAGGAACCGTACGGACTCGGGCAGCCCCCACCGGACCACGATCGCGTACGCGGCCGGGATCATGCCGAGCGCGAACGCCCATCGCCAGCCGTTCGGCGAGGCTGGGACGACCAGGTAGCCGATCACCGCCGCCAGCAGCCAGCCCAGGGCCCAGAACGCCTCCAGGGCCACCACCACCCGGCCACGGATCCGCGCCGGCGCGTACTCGCTGACCAGGGTGGAGGCGACCGGGAGCTCTGCGCCCAGCCCCAGACCGACCAGGAAACGCAGCACCAGGAGCAGTCCCAGCCCGGTGACCAGGGCGGAGGCGCCGGTGGCCACCCCGTAGACCAGCAGGGTGAGCGCGAACACCTGACGCCGGCCGATCCGATCGGCGAGCAGTCCACCGAGACTGGCTCCGACCGCCATCCCGACGAAGCCGATCGAGGCGATCGCCGAGAGCTGACCGGGGGACAGGGACCACTGGACCGCCAGCGCGGCGAGGATGAACGACACCAGACCGACGTCCATCGCGTCCAGCGCCCAGCCGACGCCGGAGCCGACCAGCAACCTGCCGTGCTGCCGGGTGAACGGCAGCCGGTCCAGGCGCTGCGACCTGGTCAGCCCGGTGGTCGCGGCATCCGGGGCCAGAGACGACTCATCCACCCGGGGATTGTGACACCCGGGTGGATGAGATCAGTCGCGTGGTGAGTAACGGCTCACTCGTGGATCGGGCGGGGGATGCTCCGGTTGGCGATCCGGTTCTCCGAGTCGATCATCCAGGCGAGCTGCTCCAGCCGCTCGAGGACCGTGTGCAGGATGTCCGCGGTGGTCGGGTCCTCGGCGTCGACGTCGTCGTGGATCCGGCGGGCGGTCGCGGCGGTGGCGTACAGCGCCGCCGTGATCAGGTCGACGGTCTCCGCGGTGTCCACCTCTTCGGAGGGGACGCCGGGCAGCGTGCTCTTGGCCGCGACGGTGGCCGGGCGACCGTCCGGGGTGATGTAGATGGCGCGCATCCGCTCGGCGACGGTGTCGGAGAACTCGCGCGCCGCCTCGACCACCTCGTCCAGCACCAGGTGGGTGTCGCGGAAGTTCTTGCCGACGACGTTCCAGTGCAGCTGCTTGCCCACGAGATGCAGGTCGATCAGGTCGACGTGGATCTGCTGCAGGTTGTCGGCGAGCTGCTGGGACGCCTTGAACGGCGGGCGGGACTCGTGGACGGTGCTGTCGGTCGGGCTGAGTGTGCTGGTCATGTGGGGAACCCTCTCTGTGATGATGAGCCGATTCTCCCACTCAATTTGGAATGATTCCAGTAAAGAAAGCCTCCCCTCAGTGGGCTCGGCTGGAGGTCCGGGCCAATCTTGAGGAAAACTTGAGCGGCTCTTCGGCCCCACCCCGGTGCCCGGTGCGCCGGGCACCCGAACATTGAGTCATCGAGCCGTGGGGGACGGTTCGGAGCCGGGTGGGGACCCGGGGGAGAAAGAGAGAGGGACTGCCGTGCTGACTGATCACTTCGCCGATACGCGCGAAGACGACTCAGCCGGTCGTCTCGACGCAGCGGAGTCCGTGGGGACGGGCGAGCCGCTGCCAGCCGCGGAGCCGGTCGGGATTGTCGGGGGGCATCCCGTACCGGCTCCAGCGGCGGCTGGGGACCAGGCGTCGGACGACAGGTTCGGCAAGCTCGGTCCCGGCGAGGGCGCGATGGACCGCTTCGTGGTGGACTACCTGCAGCTCCTGGACGGCCGGCTGGACTCGATCCGCCGCTGCCTGGACGACTGCGACATCGAAGGCGCGCGCGTCGCCGTGCTGAGCCTCGAGTCCAGCAGCAAGATGTTGGGGGGCACCTCGCTGGCCGCTCGGTTGACCGAGCTGCGTTCTCAGCTGGACCTGGGGCCGACACCTCAGCGCTATGCCCTGCTGTCGCTGGTCGAGGTGGCCGCAACCGTCTTCCGCCACGACCTGCAGGCGTCGCATCCGGCCTGACCCGCGGTCAGACATCCAACTGCCTGGCCTCCCAGTCCGAGCCTGAGTCGATTCAGGTTCGGTCAGCGCGAGCGGTGCTCCGCGAGGCGATAGCCCACCCCGCGTACGGTCTCGATGTAGCGCGGTGCGCTGACCGGGTCGTTGAGCTTCCGGCGGAGGTTGGCCATGTGGACCTCGACGGCCCGCCGGTCGGAGTCCGAGACGTAACCACCCGGGGACTCGCCCCGCAGCTCGAGCGCGAGCGAGTCCTTCGTGATCACCCGTCGGTTGCCTTCCATCAGGGCCAGCAGCAGATCGAACTCGCTGCGGGTCAGCTCGACCGGCGCGCCGTCGAGATCGCAGAGCCACATGTCCGCGTTGATGCGCAGCCCGTTGTGACTGATCCAGCCCGAGTCCTCGAGCTCCTCGACCACCATCGTCGCCGCGGCCGAGGGTGCCGGAGCCGACCCACCCTGCGACTCGCCGCGCCAGCTGGTCCGGTAGCGGCGCAACATGGCTTCGATCCGGGCCCGCAGCTCACGCGGCCGGAATGGCTTGGTCAGGTAGTCATCGGCTCCGGCGTCCAGCCCCATCAACGTGTCGATCTCCTCGTCGCGGGCCGACAGCATGATCACGTACGTGTTCGAGAAGCTGCGGATCCGACGGGCCACCTCGAACCCGTCGATGCCGGGCAGACTGACATCGAGGGTGGTGAGGATCGGCTGGTGCTCGCGGACGGCGTTGATGCCCTCCACGCCCGTCGCGGCCGGGACGCAGATGAACCCGGCCTCGTTCAGGATCGCCGACAGCAGGTTCCGCACGTCCGCGTCGTCCTCGATCACCACCGCTGTGCGGTCCTGACCCGTTGCCATGGCCTTACCGTATCTGCGCACCGGTCGAGCCCGCGCGCCCTGGTCGGGTCCACGCTCCCGGTCGGGTGCGAGCTCCGGGTCGTGTCAGGTCAGTGGAAGGTCGCGCTGTAGTACCGCTGGCTGTCCAGGTGGTCGACGGTGACGTCGGCGAGCCGGTGCAGTGTCTCGGTCACCCGCGCGGTGAACTGGCGGCCGACGTCGTTGTAGGCGCAGACGTCGAAGGCGCAGACCGCTCGGGCCGCGACCAGCCGCTGCACCCCGGCCGTGATCATCTGGTCGAGGGCACCCGGGGTGTCGCTCGTCGGATGCACCAGGGTGAACCCGAGGTAGTAGATCGCACCGCGGGCGGCGTGCTCGGGATAGCGGTAGCGGAAGTACTCCGGGCTGATCCACGGCACCGTCTCCAGGTGGCTGGTCATGGTGGCCAGGGCGATCGGGCGGCCGGAGCTCCACCCGACGTACTTGAACACCCGGGCGTCCCGCATGTCGTCCATGAACTCGTCCCGGTGCAGCACCTGGCGCGCCGCCGACCTGGTCCGCAACGGCTCGAAGGCGTCCAGGTACAACCGATAGAAGTCCTCGGCGTGCTCGTCGTCGATCATGGTCTCGATCGTGACCTCGAGCGTGGGAAGGCCGGTCATGGCCACAGCCTCTCGGATCGGTCGTTGCTGGCCGGATACGCACCGTACTAGGCGGACTCCGACGGCAGCAGCGCGTCTTGGGCGGGGGGCGCGGCCTCGGGCAGGGTGAAGGAGAAGGTCGAGCCGCCGTCGATGTTGTTCTCGGCCCAGATCCGGCCACCCAACCGCTCGACGATGCTCCGGCTGATGGAGAGCCCGAGTCCCGTCCCGCCCTTCTCGCGAGCATCGGAGGAGTCCACCTGCTCGAACCGCTCGAAGATCACATCGAGTCGGTTCGCCGGCACCCCGCGGCCCCGATCACGGACCGTGAAGAGGACCACCGAGCCGTCGGGGACGGCCGACAGGGTCACCGCGCTCCCGGGCGGGGAGAACTTGATGGCGTTGCCGATGAGGTTGATCAGCGTCTGCACCACGCGATCGGCGTCGGCGACGACCTGCCCGGACGCGACGTCGATGCCCACCTCGATCCCGGCGCCACCGGCCAGCACCCGCACCTGGTCATCGGCCGCGGCCAGCAGGCTCGCCACGTCGTGGGTGCCGATCTGCATCGGCATCGACCCGGACTCGATGCGTTCCATGTCCAGGATCTCGTTGATGAGGCGGGTGAGCCGCTCGCTGCTCTCCAACGCGATCTCGACCATCCTGGTCGCCGGCGGGGCCAGCTCACCGAGCGCGCCGCCGGCGAGCAGCCCGAGCGAGCCCCGGATCGCGGTCAACGGCGTCTTCAACTCGTGGCTGACCAACGAGACGAACTCGTTCTTCATCCGGTCCACCTCGCGGCGGCGGGTCACGTCGCGGAACACCACGACGACACCGCGGACGCTGGTGCCCTCACCCAGCGGGTCGGCCATCGGGCTGGCGCTGACCTCGACCGGAACCAGCCGGCCGTCGCTGCTCCGGTACGCGTCGTCGATCCCGGTGATCGCCAGCCCGTTGCGCTGGATGGTGCGCAGGTAGCAGTCGGCCAGCGGGTGGGAGTGGAACGTCTCGTGAGCGTACTGGCCGAGCAGGGTGCCGCGGCGGGCGCCGAGCAGCCGGGCCCCGGCCGGGTTGACGAAGGTCACCCGGCCCTGTCTGTCCACGCCGTACACGCCGTCCTCGACCGAGTCGATCAGCAGGTCCGTCCGCTGCGTGACCTCGGCGAGCTCGGTGCTGCGCTCGATCACCCGCTGCTCCAGGCTCGCTCGCAACCGGTCGTTGTCGACCAGCAGCAGCACCTGGCGACCCGTGATGGCGATCAGCACGCCGCCGAGCAGGATCACCACGGTGGGGCTGACGTCACCGTCGGACACCGAGTAGAGGGTGAGCGACCCGGCGGCGAAGAAGACCGCGAACATCAACAAGGTGCCGGCGATCGGCGACGTGCGGTGGGGTCTCTCCGGCTCCGTGACCTCATCGGCGGGTGGAGACCAGCGCACCGCGATGGCCAGCAGGGTGTAGCCGACGATCCAGCCGAGATCGACCACCGTGCCGAAGGTGAAGCCACCCTCGGCCCGGCGGACGGTGGCGCTGATGTCGGAGACCGCGAAGAGCGCGAAACCGGCGGCGGCCAGCGCCAGGGCCGGTCGATCCCGGCGATTGCTGCGCAGGAACATCAGCCAGGCCATGGTCACCAGCACGATGTCGATCACCGGGCTGAGCACCACGGCGAAGGACCCGGCGGAGGGCTGCTCGGCGATCCGCGGGATCAGCGTGTTGCCGAGCACCAGCAGGATCGAACCGGCCAGCACGACCCCGTCCAGCACCACCCGGATCAGGTCGATCCGTCGCCGGGGGATCGAGGGGTAGATGGCCAGGGCGACGACCACGAGGCCGAGACTGCCGAGCAGCAGCAGGTCGCCGACGACGCGCAGCGCATCGGCGTCGACCAGGTCGGTGATCGTGACCCACAGGTTCCCGGCGGCGGCCCCGAGGGCGGCGCAGCCGAACAGCAGCCAGGCCCGCTGCCGGCGCCCGGTGCTGCGGTGGTACCGGTAGCGGCACGAGCCCGCCAGGGCGAGCCCGCTGATCACCAGACCGGCGCCGCCGACCGTGCGCCGGACGACGTCTGGCAGTCCGCTGGCCAGCACCAGACCGATCAGCCCCAGGGCCACCACGATCGCCAGAGCCACCAACCGCAGCTGCGGTGAACCCGTGGCGACGGTCGTCGCGCTGGGGGCCCCGTCCTGGGGCCGGGACAGGCCCGCCATGTCCGTTGACGCTAGCAGGCGGTGACGGGTGCCGACGGGCTCACTACGATGGGCGGCTCCGGGGTCCGTACGACGAAGGCGGTCGAGGTGTTGCCACGCAAGGTGCTCGTCGTCGACGACGACGACATCATCCGCGAAGTGGCCAAGCTCGCCCTGGAGGTGGTCGGTGGCTGGCAGGTGAGCACCGCCACCAACGGGCAGGAGGCCGGCCGGCTGGCGTCGCTGGACCGCCCCGACGTCGTGCTGCTGGACGTGATGATGCCCGCCCTCGACGGTCCCGGCACAGCCGCGTTGCTGCGCGAGGATCCCGCCACCCGCGGGGTGCCGGTGATCTTCCTGACCGCGAAGACCCCCCTCGGCGAGGAGAATCTGGCGGCGGAGCCGAACGTGGTCGGGGTGATCAGCAAGCCGTTCGACCCGATGGTGCTGGCTCAGCAGATCAACCGGCTCACGGGGTGGGACGAGTGAGCGACCAGTCCTCGCCCGCGAGCCCGGCTGCCGCGCTGCCGCCGCCCTCGGATCGGTTGACCAGGGTGCTGTCCACCATCACGGCGCAGGCCCGCCGGACCAACCTGACCCGGACCGCCGATCTCGCCGCAGCTCTGGACGAGGCAGCGGGCCGAGGACTGGACGCCGCCGGCTGGGCCGCCGCGGAGCGGACGGCCCACCAGCTGGCCGGGTCGGCCGGCACCTTCGGCTTCGCCGGCGTGTCCGAGATCGCCCGCTCCCTCGAGCGGTTCTTCGCCGAGTCGGGTGCGGCCGGCAGCTCCGATCCGGCCCGACTGGCCGAGGCGCGCTCGCTGCTGAGCCGGGCCAGCGACCAGCTCACCGACGAGGGTGAGCCGAGCTAGGCCCCGTACGACGACCCGGACGCCGCGGTCGGCCGCCGGGCTGCTCTCCGGTGCAGCAGCCAGGCCGCCAGCACGCCGCCGATCGCGCCGCCGAGGTGGGCCTGCCACGAGACACCGGCGGCCCCGGGGAGCACGCCCCAGATCAGCCCGCCGTAGACCACCAGCACGGCCACCGCGACCGCGATCTGGGCCGCCGATCGCGACCACAGGCCGCGGGCCAGCAGGTAGGTGAGCCAGCCGAAGATCAGACCGCTGGCCCCGACGATGATCGTGTCGGCCGGGGTGAGCGCCCAGGCGGCCAGTCCGGAGCCGAGGATGCTGATCAGCGAGGAGATGGCCCAGCGGGCCAGGCCGCCGAGCAGCACCAGGAACCCGAGCACCCAGAACGGCAGCGAGTTGCTGATCAGGTGGTCCCAGCCGGCGTGCAGGAACGGCGCGGCCGCGATCCCGCCCAGGCCGTCGATCTCGCGGGCCCGGATGCCGTACAGGTCGAGTCGCTCACCACTGAGCTGGTCGACGGCCTCGAGCAGCCACAGACCGGCCAACAGGGCCGTCATCAGCACGACGGCGGCACCCGGGGACGGGCGCGTCCGTCGGACCGGCGGGGCACTCGCGTACGGCTGGGTCACGAGTGCGACCTTGCGGAGCTCGTGACCGCGGAGCGCGGAGCGCGAACCTGGAACGGCGTCATGCTCCCAGGGTGCCCGGTCGGACAAGGGCAGGTCGTCGCCGGCCTGTCACCGAGAGCACAGCCCGGTGGTCACCGGCGGCGTATCTGGTTCCGCTGGTGGCGGCTCTTGGCTGACATCGACCCGGACGGACCGGGCGTACGAGCACCGGACGCCGACCATGACGAACGCACCTTCGACCACCGAGCTGCAGGACCCCGCCCGGCTGGACGCCCGGCTGGGCACCGATCTGGCGACCAACGCTCCGCCGACCGACTTGCTGGCCAGCGCGGTGAGCGCCGGGCTGATCCACGTCCGGGAGGTGGCCGACGGGGCCGTCGAGCTGCGCGGTTCCGCCCTGCTGCTGCACGGTCAGCCCATCGCCTTCGCCCGCCCACTGGTGGTCGATGGCGGGTCGGAGGCGGTGAACCGCGAGCTGCGGTCCCTGCGACTGCTGGCCGACACCGGTCTGGTGCCCCAGGTGATCGGCGGCCACGAGGTCAGCTGGACCGCTGCCGTGCGCGGTGACCGGCTGAGTGAGGTCGACCAGACGATGGCCGAGCTGGCGGGGACCTGCCAGCGCTGGGGCGCCGCGATCGCCACGCTGCACCTGACCAGGATCGTCGCAGCCAGCGAGCCGCCGGTGGCTCCGCGACCGTGGGTGCTGGACCCCGATCGGCTGCCGCGGTCCATCCGCCAGGCACCCGCCGGCAGTGCCCGAGCGTTCGTGCTGCAGACGCTGCGCAGTGACCGCGGACTGCGGCGCACGGTCCAACGGGTCGCCGATCGGTGGACCGCCGACCACTGGATCCACGGCGACCTGACCGAGGACCGCGTCCGCGTCCAGCACCACCCCGACCTGCAGGTGCGGTTCGTCGACCTGCGCACCGGCGGACTGGGGGATCCCGGCTGGGACCTGGCCGGTGCCCTGGAGACCGTGGCTGAGCTGACCGCAGGTCCGCGGGCGCCGTGGGGGAGCGCCAGCACCGCCTGCCTCAGCGACTTCGTGCTGCAGGGCTATCGGCGCGCCGGCGGCTCGGCCTCGGTGGACTCCGGCGTCCGAGCGCTGCGGATCCTGACCCGATCCTGGGACCAGGCGGCGCTGCTGGACGCGCGGGCCTGCCACCCGGCCTCGATGCACCCGGCGGCCGGCAGGCCGGCCGAGGCGACCAGGTTGAGCGAGCGGCTGGCGTCGGCTCGAGAGCTCGCCGCGCGCAGTGCCCGCACCGGCCTGCTGGCGGCCTGAGCCGACCGAACCCGGCGGCGAGGAGGGCGGGGACACCTGCTGCCCAGCGGCTCTGCAGCGTTTTTCCGGCGTACCTGCGTGGGGGAGTGCCGCGCCGGGGCCGAGGTAGGGCAGATTCTTCCCATGAGTGTTGGTCCCCTGAATGTTGGCCCCCTGAGTGGGCGTGAACCGGTCCGGGTGGGTCTGATCGGCGCCGGAGGCATCGCCAACGAGCACCTTCCGGCCTGGCTCTCCCTCGGCGCCGAGGCGGTGGTGTTCTCCCACGCCGGCGCCGAGGAGCTGGTCGCCCGGTTCGGTGGCCGGGTCGTGGGGACTGTCGAGGAGCTGCTGGAGAGCTGTGACGTGGTCGACGTCGCGACCCCCACCCCGACCCATGCCGAGCTCGCACTGACGGCCCTGGCCGCGGGTCGTCCGGTCGTCTGCGAGAAGCCGTTGGCCCGCTCCTCGGCGGAGGCGGAACCGTTGGTCGAGGCGTTCGAGGCGGCGGGGGTGGCGCTCTACCCGGGGCACGTGGTGCGGTTCTTCGGCGAGTACGCCGCGATGCACGCGGCCGTCGTCGCCGGAGCCATCGGCCGGATCGCCGTGCAGCGGTTCACCCGGACCGGCTCCGCACCGGTGGCGAGCTGGTTCCACGACGACGCGTTGTCCGGTGGGCTGGTGCTCGACCAGAGCCTGCACGACCTCGACTTCGCCCGCTGGAACGCCGGCGAGGTGGCGACGGCGTACGCGTTGGAGTCGTCGGCCGATGGCGTCCGCAGCGTGCAGATCGTGCTCACCCACGTCGACGGCGCCCTCAGCCTCGTGCACGGCACCTGGGCCCGGCCGGGCACCCGCTTCAGGACCACCTTCGACATCGCCGGCGACGGCGGGGTGCTGCAGCACGACTCCGCCGAGCACCTCGGGTTGACCAGCGATCTCGGTGCGGCACCCGCCCCCGGCGACAACCCCCAGGACGGTCGGGGCCTGCTGCCCGCGATGCCGTACGAGAGCCCCTTCCGGACCGAGCTGGGCGAGTTCCTCGCCGCGCTCCGCGGTGGACCGCCGCCCCGGGTGACCGCCCGCGACGGCCTGGCGGCGATCCGGATCGCGGAGGCCGCCCAGCGATCGCTGGAGAGCGGCCGAGCCGAGACGGTGGTCGGTTCCTCCGACACGACGGAGGTCGGACGATGAGGATCGGGCTGATGTCCTTCGCGCACGTGCACGCGGCGTCGTACGCCCGCCTGCTGGGCGCGCGGCCCGGCGTCGAGGTGGTGGCCACCGATCCCGACCACGGCCGACGCCCGGGGGAGACGGGCGGCGCGGCCATGGCGGCCGACCTCGGGGTGGACTACGTCGAGGACTACGAGGCGCTGCTGGCCAGCCGGCCCGACGGGGTCATCGTCTGTGCCGAGAACGCGGAGCACCGACGGCTGGTCGAGCAGGCCGCCGGCGCCGGGGCGCAGGTGCTCTGTGAGAAGCCGATCGCGACCACGCTGGAGGACGCCCACGCGATGACGGCCGCCTGCGAGCGGGCCGGGGTGCAGCTGATGATCGCCCACCCGGTCCGGTTCGCCCCGGCGTTCGCCGGTCTGCAGGCGATGGTGGCGGCCGGGACCCTCGGCGAGATCGTCAGCATCGCGGGGACCAACAACGGCCGGATCCCGCAGGGGGCTCGGGCTTGGTTCGTCGACCCGGTGGCGGCCGGCGGCGGGGCCCTGACCGATCACCTGGTGCACGTGCTGGACCTGCTGGACGCCCTCTGGCCGGACTCTCGCGTGACGAGCGTGTACGCGGTCGCGAACCGGCAGCTGCACCCCGACGCCGCGGTGGAGACCGCCGGGCTGGCGGCGCTGCGGTTGGAGCTGGTGTCGGCCACCGGTCGGCGGCAGGTGCCGGTGGTGATCGACGCGAGCTGGTCCCGCCCCGTCGGCTACGCCACCTGGGGCGGGCTCACTCTCCGGTTGATCGGCACCGGCGGGATCACCGACCTGGACCCGTTCGCGATGCGGGTCGGCGGGCACCTGGTCTCGGCCCGGAACGAGGCCTGGATCCCGTACGGCCCCGATCTCGACGCGCTGCTGCTCACCTCGTTCCTGGAGGTGGTCGCCGGCACCGGGACGGCCAGGCCGGACGGGGCGGCGGGCACCCGGGGACTGGCGGTCGTGCTGGCGGCCTACGCGTCGGTGGCCTCCGGGCAACCGGAGGCGCCTCGCCTCTGACCGGGCCGCCGGGTCGGTGGCTACGCTCCGGTCACGCGTACCGACAGGTGCGCGGACCGGGTGGCCTCGGGGTGGATCCGCAGCAGCGTCGAGGAGATCCGGCGGGCGTCGTGCAGGCCGTGCGCCGGCCAGCTGGTGCAGGGCGTGAAGGCCAGGTAGCGGCCGCCACCGAACCACGGGAACCCGCTGCTGGCCCCGGTCTCCAGCGAGTACCAGACGTGCGGCCAGACGAACTCCTCCCAGGTCAGCTCGACGGCCAGGTCGAGGCTGGGCCGGCGCACCCGGATGGTGGGGTCGGCGAAGTCCGACAGATAGGCCAGCCGGGTCTCGGGGCTCCCCTCCCGGCCGACCCCGCGCAGGTTCACCAGCCCCTCCTGCCCGTAGGCGCGGGGCCAGGGCAGCAGATCGTCGTACGACGCGGACGCTGCGAGGCGGGGGTCGGAACGCACAGTCGTCGACCCGGCGTGGACGACCGTGTCCGGGCCGATCAGGGCGCCACCGAAGGCGATCTGCTGGCCCCACATGACATCCAGGTGCTCAGCACCGACGTTGGTCACGGTGTCGGTGATGGTGATCCGGTCGTCGCGCAGGGCCACCGACCGGACCAGCCGGAAGGGCGAGCGGACCAGTCGCCCGGTGAGGATCAGCGAGGTGCCGTCGACCCGCCAGTCCAGCCAGGTCAGCCGGGCCTCGCCGTCGAAGCCCCACTCGGCGCCCTGTGAGCTGGCGCTGTCGCCCCCGTTGGGGAAGATCGAGTGCCAGCCGCCGGGATAGCTGTCGTACATCGACACCTCGGACGAGCCCGGCAGGTCGAGGGAACCACGGTGCCGCAGTCCCCACGGGGTCTGCCAGAGCAGCTCCAGGTCGTCGCTGCGCCGGCGGAGCGAGACCACGGTGCCACCCAGCGCCGGCACCAGGTCGGCGACCAGCGTGTCGGAGGTCAGTCGCAGGACCTCCCAGCCACGGACGACGAGCTCTTCGGGGTCAGGCACCCGGACAGGATAGGGCCGAGACCGAGGTCATCCGCCAGTCCGGCTCGCTCCCGGTCGGGCCGGCACCCGTCCGCTCGGTCCGACGTCCGATCGCTCAGTCGGGCACCCTGAGGGCGGTGACCGTCCGCGAGCTCTCGTCGCTCATCAGCAGCGTCACTCCGCCGTGCGGGATGTCGAAGGCGATCGTGCCGGTCACGCGCTGACCCGCGGACAGGGTGCCGGTCTGCAGCGCCGTCGAGGAGTCGGCCAGCACCTCGGGGTCGAACAGCTCCCCTGACCGGTCGAAGGCCTGGAACGCGTCCGGGCCGTAGCGCAGCGTGCCACTCGTGCAGCTGATCCGGACGGCCACGGTGAGCAACGATCCCGGTGCATCGGTATCGCTGCCGTCGGAGTCCCAGCCGTGGTCGGCGATCTCCAGCACGCCGCTGCCGGTGCTGGTGGCGAACTCGATCCGGTCCCCGGCGGCGGGTGAGGGCTGGGACACGATCGACGGATCCGCACGCGGTGTCGCCTGGCGTACGTCCTCCCGGGCGGCGACGACACTGGAGATCGCCACGACCAGGGCCACCAGGGCCACCGCCAGCAGCGCGAGAACTGTCGGCAGCCTGCTGGGGTTCGGCGCCGACGGACGGGGAGGGACGGTCGCCGGCGGGCCGGAGAGCGGTGGGGTCGAGGTGCCGAGCGGGGCGGGGCCCTCGAGCGGCGGCCCGCTGAACCCGGGTCCGCTGGGTCGGCCCATGCCGGGACCGGTCGGCTCGCTCACCCCGCCACGCTACTCCGAGGGGGTGCTCGTCCACAGGTCGCAGAGCCGCGAGGCGCTGTCCACAGATCGTCGGCGACCCCGGTCGAATCCGATCGGCGTCCTTTGTGTCCAGGTATGACACGACGAACCGCAGTTCCTTCCGCCGCGCCCGATCCGACCGTCCTGCGGGTCCGAGAGCCGGGTGACATCCTCGGCGTGATCCCCTACCTGCTCGGGTTCCATCCGGAGGAGTCCCTGGTGGCGGCCTTCGTCCGACAGCGCCGGATCGTGGTGACCGCGCGCATCGATCTCGCGGCGACCGCCGACGTCGAGGCCCTCGTCGACCAGCTGGAGCTGGTGGGTCGCCAGGTCGGCAGCCGGTCGCTGGTCCTGATCGGCTACAGCGCGGAGGCGAGTGTCCGCGACCTGATGGGGGACCTGGCGGACCTGATCCCGCTCGACCTGGTCGACGTGCTCGCGGTGTCCGGGGAGCGCTGGTGGTCGGTGTGCTGCACCGAGGGCTGCTGTCCGCCGGAGGGCCGGCCGTACGACGTCGCCTCGCACCCGCTCGCCGCGGCAGCGGTGCTCGCGGGCATCTCCGCGACCGCCACTCGGCAGGAGATCGCCGACCTGGCGGCCGGTCCGCCGGTGGCCGACCACGACCGGCTGAGGGGACTGACCGAGGAGATCTCGCACGCGCTGGCCGGGATCGGCCGGCGGCGCCGTCGACAGCGGATGAAGCGGCTGATCGGGCGGACGCTCGGCTCGATCGGCCCGACCGAGGCGGAGGCGATCGAGATCGCGGTGCTGGCGCAGGACGTGGTGGTGCGCGATGCGGCCTGGGCGCTGATGTCGCGGGAGCGGGCGGGCGATCACGTGATCCTGTGGCGGCGGGTGGTCTCGGTGGCCGTCCGGCCGTCCGAGGCGGCACCGCTCGGCATGCTCGCGATGGCCGGCTGGCTCAGCGGAAACGGTGCCCTGCTGAACTGCTGCATCGACCGGCTCGAGCGGGTGGCACCGGACTACTCGCTGCTCCAGCTGTGTCGGGAGATCAGCGACCAGGCCGTTCCCCCGAGTCACTTCGACCTCATCGCCGAGGAGATGCGGGCCACGCTCGGCTGACGGACCCGCAAGTCGCCGGCCACGGTGCGGCCCGCCGACTGCGCCTGCTCGAGGCGCGAGCGGCTCCGTTAGGTTGGCACCCATGACAACGCGGTTCGTGGTGTGTGGTGAGACGCTGATCGACCTCATTCAGGCGGACGAGCAGCCTGCCGGGTTCCTCAGCTCGTCGTGGTCGGCGATGTCGGCGGGCGGACCGATGAACAGCGCGGTGGCGTTGGGTGACCTGGGCGCCGACGTGCACTTCCTCGGGCGGCTGTCCCGCGACGCCTTCGGGGCGCAGCTCCGCGGCCACATCGACGGTGCTGGCGTGGCGCTCGACCTGGCCACGGAGTCCTCGCAGGCCACCTCGCTCGCCGTGGTCAGCCTGGACGACGAAGGCAAGGCGAGCTACACGTTCCACTTCTCCGACACCGCCAACTTCGGGTGGGAGGACGCGGACCTGCCGACTCTGGTCCAGGGCGACTGGCTGCACATCGCCTCGTTGGCCTGTGTCGTCAGCCCCGGGAGCGATGTCCTGCTGGACTGGGTCCAGGGTCTGAAGGCGGGCATCTCGTACGACATCAACGTCCGCCCGACGGTGATCACCGACCCGGAGGAGTACTGGGCGAAGGTCCGGCCATGGCTGCGGGTCGTCGGGCAGCACAAGGGCATCCTCAAGGCGAGCGACGAGGACGTGGAGTTCCTGGCCCAGGTGGACTCACCCGGCGGTGATCCGGTCGACGTGCTGGCCGACTGGGTCGCCCAGTACGGCATCGGGCTCGGCGTGGTGACCCTGGGACCGGGCGGCGCGGTCGCCGTCGACCCGGAAGGCACCAGAACCGCTGTGGACGGCTTCCCGACCAACGTGGTCGACACCGTCGGTGCGGGTGACACGTTCATGGCCGGCTTCCTGGACGGCTACGTGGGACACCAGATCGGACTGGGGGCCGCCCTGACCCGTGGCGCCGCCGCCGCCTCGATCGTCTGCTCCCGCCGGGGCGCCCAGCCGCCGACCACGGCCGAGGTCGACGCGCTGATCGAGGCCAGCGCGCACACCCGGGTCTGACGACCCTCAGCGCTCCGCCGCGGTCTCCCGCTCGACACCGGCCGCCGCGTCGGAGAGCGCCGTCACGGCCTCGGCGATCCGATCCGTCGACGGCAGGGAACCGTCGGACTCGGTGACGTAGAAGGTGTCGATGGCCTGACCCGCCAGGGTGGCGATGTGCGCCGAGCGGATCGACAGGCGCCGTTCGCGCAGGCAGCGACCCAGGGCGAACAGCAGCCCGCTGCGGTCACCGGTCCGCACCTCGATGACGGCCGCGCTGGCGCTGGCGCCGCTGACCGCCTCCACGAAGGGCGGCGCGATGTCGCTCCGGTGCGCGGCCCGCGCCTCCCTCTTGCGGACCCGCTGGAGCATCGCCGAGTCGCCGTCCTCCAGCCGATCCAGCTCCTGCACGAGCAGAGCCGGGTCGGGCACGTCGGTGGGGCTCTGCTTGTCGACCCGCCAGGTGTTCACCGCGATGCCCTCCACGGTGTTCAACACGGCGGAGCGGACCGAGACCGAGTGCGACGCCAACAGCCCGGCGGTGTCGGAGAACAGCCCCAGCCGGTCGGTCGCGGCGATCATCAGCTGGATGCCGCCCGGCTTCGATTCGACCCGCACCCGCGGCCGACCGTCCAGGCTGACCGAGCGGGCCAGCCCGAGATCGACGAGATCGCCACTCACCTGATCCGGCACGTCGCCGACCAGCAACGACTCGACGCTCTCGGCGAGGGCGTTCACCAGCTGGGCCCGCCACGGCGACCACGCGGCCGGACCGGCCGCCTTGGCATCGGCCTCGGTCAGGAACCGCAGCATCTGCAGGGTCTCCAGCCGTCCGTCGACAGCGGCGACCAGTGCATCGACAGTGGCGGGGTCACCGTGATCGCGCCGGGTGGCCAGATCGGCCAGGGTCAGGTGCTCGCGGACGAGCCGCTCGACCAGCTCGACGTCGGCCTCCGGCAGGCCGATCGACTCCGCGACCTCGCGGGCGATCGGGGCACCGACCGCCGGGTGTGCGGCTCCCGCGCCGGGCAGCTTGCCGATGTCGTGCAGCAGGCAGGCGAGCAGCAGCAGGTCGGGTCGGTCGACCTGCGTGAGGTGCCGCTGCACCTCGGCGACGCACTGCACCGAGTGGCGGTCGACCGTGTGTCGGTGGACGGGGTTGTGCTGCGGCTGGGCGCTGATGCCCTGCCACGCGGGGAACCAGCGGACGATGCAGCCGGCCAGGTCGAGGGACTCCCACACCGGCAGCAGCGCCGAGCCGCCGGACAGCAGCTCGAAGAGCGGCACCCGGGCCTCGTCCGGCCACGGTGTCGGGATCGGCGGGGCGTGTTCGCCGAGGTTCTCGGCGGTGATCGGTGACAGCACCAGCCCACGCTGCGCGGCGAGCGCGCCGGCCCGCAGATCCAGCAGCGGCGTGCTGGGACTGGTCAGCCGATCCAGACCCACCTCGCCCTGGTGGACGATCAGGCCGTGCGGCGCCTGGGTGTATTCCGGTCGACGCTCGCGGCGCACGAAGGACAGCTTGCGGCGAACCGGCAGCACCTGCCGGGCGGCCCGGCTGGTCAGGTCGACGGCGTGGCCGATCCGGCGGGCCGCCATGCTCACCGCACGGCGGAGGTCGTCCGCGTCGGCGTACTCGAGGCGGACCGCGACGTCGTCGACCTCGGTGGCGAGCAGCCGGTCCATCGTCCGGCCGGAGCTCAGGTGGAGGGCGTCGCGCACATCGAGCAGCTGCTCGTACGGGTCCTTGACGCCGGCGTGCGGGCGGTCGGTCAGCCAGGTGGCGGCCAGGGCACGCAGCATGATCATGTCGCGGAAGCCGCCCCGGGCCTCCTTCAGGTCGGGCTCCAGCAGGTAGGCGGCATCGCCGAACGCCTCGTGCCGTTCTTCCAGGGCCGCGAGAAGCTCGGGCAGTCGCTTGCGGGCGTTGCCCCGCCAGGCCGTCAGCAGGGTCGAGCGTGCGCCGCGGACGAGCTCGGGGTCCCCGGCCAGCACCCGCAGGTCGAGCAACCCGACCCCGGCGCTCAGCTCGCGGCCCGCCACTTCGGCGCACTCGGCCGGGGTGCGCACCGAGTGATCGAGCCGGACCGAGCTGTCCCACAGCGGATACCACAGGGCCTCGGCCAGGGCGTCGATCCGGGCCCGGTCCTTGCCGTCGTGCAGCAGGACCAGGTCGATGTCGGAGCGAGGACCGAGCTCGCGTCGGGCCAGGCTGCCCACCGCGGCCAGGGCGACGCCCGAGTCCGGTCCGCCGGCATCGGCGTACAGCTCGACCAGTGCCTGCTCGATGCACTCGGTCATCAAACGCCGACGATCCGGCCCAGACGTGGAGAACCACGTGGACCGGATCGCGACGTTGAGGCGCTCGGTGGTCAGGTCACGCTTCAGAGCGCGTCCAGCCCGCGCTCTCCCGTACGCACGCGGACGATGTCGTCCACGGGCACGGACCAGACCTTGCCGTCACCGATGCGGCCGGTCCGAGCGCTCTTGACCAGGACGTCGATGATGTCTTTGGCATCCTCGTCGTCCACGAGCACCTCAAGCCTCACCTTCGGGACCAGATCCACGGTGTACTCAGCACCCCGGTAGACCTCGGTGTGGCCCCGCTGACGGCCGAAGCCCTGGGCTTCGCTGACCGTCATCCCCTCGACCCCGAAGGATTCGAGGGCCGTCTTCACTTCGTCGAGCATGTGGGGCTTGATGATCGCAGTCACGAGCTTCATGCCGTCACCTCCTGGTCTGAGTTAGCGGCTTCATCCTCGTCGGTCCGGTGGCCACTGCCGAACGTGGCCCCACGACCGATCGAGCCGAGCGGGTTCAGGTCGTAGCCGGTCTCGGCGTGCTCGACGCTGTCGATGCCCTCGAGCTCTTCCTCGCGGGTGACCCGGAAGCCGATGGTCTTCTCCAGCAGGAGACCGATCAGCAGGGTGAGCACGAAGGAGGCGATGAGCACGGAGAACGCTCCCACCGCCTGACGCCACAGCTGGTCGACGCCGCCACCGTAGAACAGACCGGTGCGCTCGTAGGAGATCGCGGCCGGCGACCCGGGAGCCAGCAGCAGGCCCACGGCCAGGGTTCCCCAGAGGCCACCCACGAGGTGCACGCCGACCACGTCGAGGGAGTCGTCGTAGCCGAACTTGTACTTCAGACCCACCGCCATGGCGCAGAGCACACCGGCAACGGCACCCAGGATGATCGCGCCCACCGGGCTCACCGAGGAGCAGGACGGGGTGATCGCGACCAGTCCGGCGACGACGCCGGACGCCGCACCCAGCGAGGTGGCGTGACCGTCACGGATCCGCTCCGTGAGCAGCCAGCCGAGGCTGGCGGCGCCGGTGGCCACCATGGTGTTCACCCAGACGACAGACGCCGTGTTGCCCGCGGAGAGCGCCGAGCCGGCGTTGAAGCCGAACCAGCCGAACCACAGCAGACCGGCACCGATCATCACCAGGGTCAGGTTGTGCGGCCGCATCGGATCCTTCTTCCACCCGATCCGCTTGCCGAGCACCAGCGCCAGGGCCAGGCCCGCGACACCGGCGTTGATGTGCACCGCGGTGCCACCGGCGAAGTCGATCGCGCCGAGCTGGTTGGCGATCCAGCCGCCGGTGTGGGTGACGACGCCGTCGTCACCGGTCAGGGTGAAGTCGAACACCCAGTGGGCGATCGGGAAGTAGACGATGGTCGCCCAGATGGCGGAGAAGATCATCCAGGTGCCGAACTTCGCGCGGTCGGCGATGGCACCGGAGATCAGAGCGACGGTGATGATGGCGAACACGGCCTGGAAGGCGACGAAGGCCATCACCGGGTAGGTGGCCGATGGGTCGTCAGCCATCAGGCCCTTGAGGCCGAGGTACTCGAAGGGGTTGCCGAGCAGGCCGGCGCCGACGTCGTTGCCGAACGCCATCGAGTAGCCGTACAGCACCCAGAGGATCGAGATGAGCGCCAGCGCGCCGAAGCTCATCATCATCATGTTGAGGACGCTCTTGGCGCGAACCATGCCGCCGTAGAAGAGCGCGAGGCCTGGTGTCATCAAGAGCACCAGGGCCGCCGAGGTCAGGATCCAGGCGGTGTCGCCTGAATTCAGTTCGAGTGGAGTCATGCTTCTTCTTTCGGTGAAGGAGACTGGACTGGTGGTGGAAACCCCGGCACGGCTGGATCCGGTGGACGCGCGAGGTTATGGAGCACTCTGCTCGATCCGTGTTGCGCCAAAGGGGCGGCAGGTTACGAGCCGGTGACAGATGTTGCCGTCGTGTGACAGCCGAGTTTCAACGGTGAGCGTGCTAGTGAGAGGCTGCCGTCCTCCACCCGTACGGTGACCCACCTCACCAGGGTGGATAGGGTCGGCCCGTGACTTGGTTGGTGACCGGCGGGGCCGGCTACATCGGCTCGCACGTGGTGCGGGCGTTCCGGAACGAGGGGATCGACTGCGTGGTGCTGGACGATCTGTCCAGTGGGCACCGTGGGTTCGTCCCCACGGATGTGCCGTTGGTGGTCGGGTCCCTCGTTGACCGGTCCTCCGTCGACGAGGCGCTCGACGGGCGCGACGTCAGCGGTGTCGTGCACCTGGCCGGCTTCAAGTACGCCGGGGTCTCGGTCAGCCGGCCTCTGCACACGTACACCCAGAACGTCACTGGCACGGTCGTCCTGCTGCAGGGGATGGCCGCCCACGGTGTGGAGCGGATCGTCTTCTCCTCCAGTGCTGCGGTCTACGGGACCCCGGACACCGACCTGGTCACCGAGGCGAGCCCGACCCGGCCCGAGTCGCCCTACGGGGAGTCGAAGCTGATCGGGGAGTGGCTGCTGCGCGACCAGGCCAAGGCGACCGCGCTGGCCCACACCTCCTTGCGCTACTTCAACGTCGTCGGCTCGGGCACCCGGGAGCTGCGGGACACCAGCCCGCACAACCTGTTCCCGATCATCTTCGACTCTCTCGTCGCCGGGAAGGCCCCGCACATCAACGGCGACGACTACCCGACGCCGGACGGCACCTGCATCCGCGACTACGTGCACGTCGCCGATCTGGCGGCCTCCCACGTGGCGGCGGCCAAGGTCCTGGAGTCGGGAGGCGAGCTGGAGCCGGTCTACAACCTGGGTAGCGGGGAGGGGCTGTCCGTCCGCCAGATCATGGAGGCGGTGGCCCGGGTGACGGGCATCGACTTCAGCCCGGCGATCACCGAGCGCCGGCCGGGAGACCCGGCAGTCATCGTCGCCGAGGGTCGGCTGGCCGCCCGCGACCTCGACTGGCAGATGCGCCACACGGTGGATGACATGGTCCGCTCGGCCTGGGAAGCCCGGGAAGCGGCCAGCTGAGCGGGCGCTCAAGAAGCGTTGACTTATATAAGTACAAACGAATAGACTGGCCCCATGGACATCACCGGTGACCCGATCGCACTCGTCCGCGCCACCGACCGCCGTGTCGTGCCCACCGAGGTCGACGGGCTCCCGGCGCGGGTCGTCACCGCGAGCCGGACCTACGCCGCCGAGATCACCGAGGTCTGGGACGCCCTGACCTCGATCGAGCGACTGCCGCGCTGGTTCTCACCGGTCACCGGTGACCTGGAGCTCGGCGGTCGTTACCAGGTCGAGGGGAACGCCGGCGGCGAGATACGCAGCTGCGAGCCGCCGCAGCTGTTCGAGGTGACCTGGGAGTTCATGGGCGCCATCAGCTGGTTGACCGTCCAGCTGACCGACGTGGACGGCGGAACCCGCCTCGAGCTGCGCCACACTCAGCACAGCGACAACGACTTCTGGCGCCAGTTCGGGCCCGGGGCCACCGGTGTCGGCTGGGATCTGACCCTGCTCGGGCTCGGCCACCACCTTGCCGGCGCACCGGACGTGAACCCGGCCGAGGCCGAGGCGTGGTCGCTGTCGGCGGAGGGCAAGGCCTTCTCCACCGGCTGCGCCGACGGCTGGGCCCAGGCCGACATCGCCGCCGGAGCGGACCCCGCGACCGCCCGAGCCGCCGGTGATGCCACCGGCGCCTTCTACCGCGGCGAATCGCCCGAGTCGCCCGGGTCGCCCGAGCCGGTGAGTCCGGCGGAGCCGGTGGGGCCGGCCTGAGGATGCACGCCCTGGACGTGCTGGGGGAACCCGTACGCCGTCGGATCCTCGAGGTGATCGGCGTCGCCGAGATGTCGGCCGGGTCGGTGGCGACCACCATCGGTGACGAGCTGGGCCTCTCCCAGCCGGCCACGTCCCAGCACCTGAAGGTGCTGCGCGAGAGCGGTCTGGTGACTGTCCGTCGGCTCGGCACCTCCCGCCTGTACCGGATCGACCGGGATCGGTTGGCCGCGGCTTCCGCCTGGTTCGACCAGTTCGCGGACCCGTGGCAGCAGCCGCTGGACGCCCTGGAGACCGAGCTGGTGCGCGGTCGCCGGGAGGGTCGTCCGCGGCCGGGCGCGAGTGGCCACGCGCCCCCTCCGGCCGGACCGACGGCCGAGGTGAATCCCGCGGGCCAGGTGGGCTGAGGTACGTGCCGTCGGAATGCCTCGCTGGGGTGCTCCGAGAAAAATCACGCACTCACCGCAAGGGCTGAGCGATGTCCACGCTCGGCCGCCGCGACGCGCGGGCGATTCTGCCGTTGCACCCGGGAAGCCGGGGTCGCGAGGTCTCCGGGGTCACCCGAGCAGCCGCTCCCGCAGCACCGGCCAGGTGCCGGCGAAACCGGGGTGCAGGTCGAGCTCGGTCACGTGCGACTCCGGCACCCAGCGCAGCTCCGCGGACTCCTCCTGGGGAACGAGCACGACCGACTCGACCAGGGCGGCCAGCACCGTGATGTAGGACCAGCTGCCGTGGTCGTCCACCAGCTCGCCACCCACCCGGACTGAGGTGCTGCGGATGCCGGTCTCCTCGCCGGCCTCCCGCAACGCACCCTCGGACGGCGACTCGTGGGAGTCCCGCGCCCCGCCGGGAATGCCCCAGGTGTTGCCGCTGGCGGTCCAGGCGGCCCGGTGCTGCAGCAGGATCCACGGCTCGTCGCCTTGCCGGCGGTCCGCGATCAACAGACCCGCAGCGCCGTACCGACCCCAGTGCCGGTGCCCGAGGTCACACCGGACCCAGCCGTTGCCGTCATGCTCCACGGTTCGAGTCTGCCCCCATCGGCCAGCCGGCCACGCGTATGTCGCGCACGTCGAGATCGAGGACCGCCTGCAGAGCGGCGACCGCGTCTCCGAGCGCGGCGTCCGGCAACGGCGAGTGGCCCGGCAGCATGGTGACCTCCAGCCGGACCCGCCGACCGGCGCCGATCGTCTTCCAGCGGGCGACGATACGTCCCTCGCTCAACACCATCGGAGCGCAGACAGCGTTCGTGGTGCTCCACACCAGGGGGAGCTGGTCGGGCTCCAGGAAGCGGAGTCGACCAGGACCGGCGTAGCCCATCAACAACCCGTCGAACTCCGCCAGCAGGTGGGCTCCGGACGCGGCCTCGGGCGGGTCGTAGCTCGCGGCGAGCCCATCGTCCAGGTCCAGCATCGGCCGCCCGTCCGGGCCCTCGCCACTGATCACCCGGTCGGCCAGGGCGGCGAGGGCGCGGCGGAGCGGGGTCTTGCGGATGCCCAGGTAGAAGCAGACGTCCTCGGCGGTGGCGGGACCGTACGCGCCCAGGTGCCGCTCCACCATCGCCGTCACGGCCTCGTCGAACTCCGGCTCGGGCAGGTCCGGCAGCGCGATCCGGGCCGAGCGGCGGAGAACGTCGGTGCGCTTCTGCCAGGCGGTGTCCGGGGGGCGACGGAGCAGTCCGGCCTGACCCCAGAGCAGGTACCTCACCTGATCGACCCGCAGGGCCAGGTCGGGCGAGCCCGCCATCATCAGGCCCCGGGCGTGGTCCACCAGGTCGTCCCACGGCAGCCAGTCCGCGGCTCGCGCCTCGACCGCAGCGAGCAGGGCGCGGGCATCCTCGGCCGGCACCTTGGTCTGAGCGGCCAGGAACTCGATCCGACCCTCGCGGGCGATGCGTTGTGACCCGGCGAACTGCTCCCGCCCGCTGGTGAACACGGTGCCGCGCAGGGTGCTGGCCCGGATGAGCCGGTGGCTCTCGAACAGGGCCACCAGATCGGCGTACGCGGTGCCGGGCAGCCGCGACGCGATCGTGGAGAACGGAGCCCTCGGCACCTGGGACTGGATCGGGGCGATCCGGTCGACCAGGTCGAGGACGGCCGCCGGGGTGGCCTCGGCCGAGCCGTCGAGTGGCCCGGGGAACTGGCGACGCAGGGTGGACAACCGCAGGTCGTCCTCACTCCACCGCTGCATGGCTGGCACCCTATGACCCATGACACGACCCGTCCTGGACACGTTCGCCCTGACCGGAAAGAAAGCCCTGGTGACCGGGGGGAACCGCGGCATCGGGTTCGCCCTGACGCAGGGGCTCGCCGAGGCCGGCGCCTCGGTCGCCTTCGCCTCGCGGAGTGCCGCGGTCAACGCCGAGGCTCAGCAGCGGCTGGCCGACCTCGGGTTGGAGACGGTGGCTCTCGCCGGCGACATCACCACCTCCGCCGACACGGTCGTGCAGCACGCGGTGGACGCCCTCGGTGGCCTCGACATCGTCGTCAACAACGCCGGGATCTGCTACCACCGGCCGGCGCTGGAGGTGCCCGACAGCGAGTGGGACGACGTGTTCGACCTCAACGTGAAGGCGCTCTGGCAGGTGTCGCGGGCGGCCGCCCGGCACTTCCAGGGCTCCGGCGGCGGCACCATCGTGAACATCGGCTCCATCTCCGCGATCATCGTCAACCGGCCGCAGTGGCAGCCGGCCTACAACGCCTCCAAGGCCGCCGTGCACCAGCTGACCAGGTCGCTGGCGGCGGAGTGGGCGCCGTACGACATCCGGGTCAACGCGCTGGCGCCCGGCTACATCAAGACGGAGATGGCACCGGTGGACCGGCCGGAGTTCAAGGCCCGTTGGCTCGACGACGCACCGCAGCAGCGGTTCGCCCTCCCCGAGGAGCTGGCCCCGGCGGTGGTGTTCCTGGCCTCCGACGCCTCGCGCTTCATGACCGGCTCGGTGCTCGTGATGGACGGCGGCTACACCGTCTACTGACCGCTGCTCCTGCCCCTGGGTGTGGGTTCGTCACCGATGACGGTGATCAACTCACACCCAGCGGCCACGTCGCTGCGCTAGGGTTGACGTCATGCATCGCCGAGTGCTCCTTACCTAGCCGCGCAGCCACCAGGTCTGCGCGGCAGCCCCTCGTGCCGAAACCGGCCGCAGGGGCTTTTTCATGCCCGGTGACCCCGGGTCAGGAGCACGACGTCCGAGGAGAGACATGACTGAGCAGATCACGCCGACCGTCGACGACAGGACGGAGGCGGAGCACCGGTACGACCCCGCGGCCGCCCAGCAGCGCTGGCAGGCGTTCTGGGAGGCTGATCGCACCTTCGTGCCGGCCGACGACGGCTCGGCCGAGCGGCGCTACGTGCTGGACATGTTCCCGTACCCCTCCGGCGATCTGCACATGGGCCATGCGGAGGCGTTCGTGATGGGCGACATCGTGGCCCGGCACCAGAAGCTGCAGGGCTACGACGTGCTGCACCCGATCGGCTGGGACTCCTTCGGTCTGCCCGCGGAGAACGCGGCGATCAAGAACAACACCCACCCGGCGGAGTGGACCTACGCGAACATCGAGACCCAGGCGACCTCCTTCAAGCGGTACGGACTGAGCTTCGACTGGAGCCGGCGGCTGCACACCTCCGACCCGGAGTACTACCGCTGGACCCAGTGGTTGTTCCTGAAGTTCCGGGAGCGGGGGCTGGCCTACCGCAAGGCGTCCTACGTCAACTGGTGCCCGAACGACCAGACCGTGCTGGCCAACGAGCAGGTCGTGAACGGGGCCTGCGAGCGGTGCGGCGCCATCGTCACCAAGCGGCAGCTGACCCAGTGGTACTTCAAGACCACCGAGTACGCCCAGCGGCTGCTGGACGACATGGCCGAGCTGGAGGGCGGCTGGCCGGAGCGGGTGCTGGCCATGCAGCGGAACTGGATCGGGCGGTCCGAGGGCGCCTACGTCGACTTCGAGATCGATGGCTACCCCGAACCGGTGACCGTCTTCACCACCCGCCCGGACACGCTGTACGGAGCGACGTTCTTCGTGGTCGCCCCGGAGGGCGAGCTGGCCGCCGACATCGTCGCAGAGGGTCAGCGCGTCGAGTTCGAGGCCTACCTGGAGCAGGCCAAGCTGGCCACCGAGATCGAGCGCCAGGCCACCGATCGGCCCAAGACGGGCGTGTTCCTGGGTGTGCACGCCACGAACCCGGTGAACAACGAGCGGATCCCGGTGTACGCGGCCGACTACGTGCTGGCCGACTACGGCACCGGCGCGGTGATGGGTGTCCCCGCGCACGACCAGCGCGACCTGGACTTCGCCCGGACGTACGGGCTGCCGGTGATCGAGGTCATCTCCACCGGTCAGCCGGATCCGGCGGAGTCCGGCATCGCGACCCCGGGCGACGGCACGTACGTGAACTCCGGCCCGCTGGACGGGTTGACCGACAAGGCGACCGGGGTGGCGACCATCATCGGTCAGCTGGAGGAGGGCGGTGTCGGCAAGGGCGCGGTCACCTTCCGGCTGCGAGACTGGCTGCTGAGTCGGCAGCGCTACTGGGGCTGCCCGATCCCGATCATCCACTGTGCGGCGTGCGGTGAGGTGGCCGTGCCCGAGGACCAGCTGCCGGTGACCCTGCCCCAGCTGACCGGCGCCGCGCTGGCTCCGAAGGGCGTCTCCCCGCTGGCCGGCGCCACCGACTGGGTCAATGTCGACTGTCCGTCGTGCGGGGGACCGGCCGTCCGGGACACCGACACCATGGACACCTTCGTCGACTCGTCCTGGTACTTCTTCCGCTACTGCTCCCCGGGCGACGTCGAGGGTCCGTTCGATCCCGACGACGTGCGCCGCTGGATGCCCGTGGCCCAGTACGTGGGTGGCGTCGAGCACGCGATCCTGCACCTGCTGTACATGCGGTTCTTCACCAAGGTGCTGCACGACATGGGCATGGTCGACTTCGACGAGCCGATGCAGCGGCTGCTCAACCAGGGCCAGGTGATCAACCAGGGCAAGTCGATGAGCAAGTCGCTGGGCAACGGGGTGGACCTGGGCGCGCAGATCGACACGTACGGGGTCGACGCCGTGCGGTTGACAGTGGTCTTCGCCGGCCCACCGGACGAGGACATCGACTGGGCCGACGTGTCCCCGGGTGGCTCGGCCAAGTTCCTGCAGCGGGCCTACCGGCTGGCCTTCGACGTCGCGAGCGAACCGGGCGTCGATCCGGTCGCCGGCGACGCCGCGCTGCGCCAGACCACCCACAAGCTGTTGGCCGACATCGACGACTGCGTCGCCGGTCAGCGGTTCAACGTGGTGGTCGCTCGAGTCATGGAGCTGGTGAATGCCGCCCGCAAGGCGATCGACTCCGGCGCCGGCCCGGCGGACCCGGCCGTCCGAGAGACCGCCGAGATCGTCACGGTCGTGCTGAGTCTGGTCGCTCCGTACGTGGCCGAGGAGATGTGGGAGGCCCTGGGTCACCAGCCGTCGGTGGCCAACGCGACCTGGCCGACCGTGGACGCGTCGCTGCTGGTGACCGATGCCGTCACGTGTGTGGTGCAGGTGCAGGGCAAGGTCCGGGCCCGGCTGGAGGTGTCGCCCGACATCTCCGACGACGACCTGCGGGAGCTGGCCCTGTCCGAAGAAGGTGTCGTCCGCAGCCTGGCCGGCCGGGAGATCGCCAAGGTGATCATCCGGGCCCCCAAGCTGGTCAGCATCGTGCCCGCCTGATGGTCCTGCCCGCCGACAGCCACGTGCACAGCGAGTTCTCCTGGGACACCGGAGGCCCCGGGTCCGCTGCTGCCGGCACGATGGAACGGACCTGCGCCCGGGCCGTCGAGATCGGTCTGCCGGTGGTCGTCTTCACCGAGCACCTCGACCTGACCGGCTGGCGGGCGGCGCCGGAGGACTTCACCGAGCAGGTACGCCCGCTGATCGACGCCGACGGACTCATGCAGCCTCCGCTGCTGGACGTGGCGTCCTACCTGGAGAGCGTCGAGCGGTGCCGTCACCGATACCCGGACCTTCGCATCCTGACCGGCGTCGAGTTCGGCCAGCCCCATCTCGACCATCGGGCCGCAGCGGCCGCGATCGACCTGGGTGCCCTCGATCGGGTGAACGGGTCGCTGCACACGCTGCCTTTCCGCGGCGATCGCAGCGAGCCGATGACGATGTTCCGGGAGCTGGCGGATCCGGCCGAGGTCATCTGGACCTATCTGGCCGAGGTTCCCAGGATGGTCGACGGCGGCGGCTTCGAGGTGTTCACGCACATCGACTACGCGGCCCGCTACTGGCCGGCGGAGCAGCACGGCCCGTTCGAGCCGGGGTCCTTCGAGGAGGGTTACCGGCAGGCGATGCGGGCCATCGCCGCGAGCGGCCGCCCCCTGGAGATGAACACCGGCCACGGGCTGCGTCGCTGGGTTGCGCAGTGGTGGGCGGAGGAGGGTGGACCCGCCGTCACCTTCGGCAGCGATGATCACAGCACCGACGGGCTGGCCGCCCACTTCGCCGAAGCGACAGCCCTGCTGGAGCACCTCGGTTTCCGTCCCGGTCGGAGGCCGGAGGACTTCTGGACGCGCTGACCGCGGTGGTCGCGGGTCAGCTCGGCGGATCGGTGCCGGTGGTGCCGGCGATGACCGCCTTCACCCCGAGGTGGTCGGTGCCCGGCACCGCGAAGGTCGTGAACGACGTGGCGGTCAGCCGGCCGTTCACGAGGATGTGGTCGATGCCGATCAGCGGGGGGAACCGCTCGTCCGCCGGGTAGGTCCGCACGTACCCCGCCCCGGCCAGGTCGGCCGCACTGCGCCACCCGTCGGCGTACAGGTCGCGCATCGGCGCGTGGTCGTCGACGGCGTTGAAGTCGCCCGCGACCACCGTCGGGGTGTCGTCCTGCCGGGAGAGCCAGTGGCGCAGCTCGGTGTGCTCCGCAGTCCAGAGTCCCGGGCCGCAGTACGGGTTGCAGGGGTGGACCGCGACGACTCGGAGCGGCCCGAGCTGTGGGGTGTCGACGACGGCCGACCACTGCTGGAACGAGCTGGCCGGCAGTGCCTCGGAGGAGGTGATCGGGTAGCGGGAGAAGATGATCGACCCACTGGCGGACTGCAGCGGTGCTCCCACCGCGTACGGGAACGCCTCCCGGAACTGCAGCGGGAGGGCGTCCACCCAGTCGGGTGATGCCTCGACGAAGGTGACGACGTCCGCCCCGGTGGTCTGCTCGACGACGTCGGAGGTCTCGGCCGCTCCGGCCCGGACGTTGAGGCTGGCGACGGTGAGGGGTTCGGTGGTGACCGGCCGGCGGTCCGGTACGTAGTCGGGCGCCTGCCAGGCCACCGAGGCGAGCAGCCCCACCAGACAGACCAGCGTCAGGATCAGCAGGCTGATCCGGGCGAACGCTCCACCGTGACGCGCCCGGAAGGCGGCCACCCCGACCAGCACCAGCGCCGGGGCCCAGAACGCGAGCCCGTACGGGATGAACGACGCCAGCAGGGCCGGTCCGTCGTCGGCGGGTGGAGCGACCCGCAGCACGGCGGCGACCAGGGCGGGCACCAGGGCGAGCAGTCCGAGGGTGACCAGCCAGCCTTGACCGGCTCGGACGTGTCGCCGACCGTCCCAGGGCTCGTCGGGGTCGGGCATCAGGCCCGCCGCCGGGGTGCCGACGGGTTGGTGCGCACCATCTTCAGCTCGACCGGGTGCGGCGGGTACTCGCTGTCGGACCGCTCCTCGGTGTCTCGCCAACCTCGGGTGCGGTAGAAGCCGCGGGCCTGGAGGTTCTCCTCCAGCACCCACAGCTCCAGCTCACGCGAACCACCGGCCATCAGCTCCTCGGTGGCGAGCTGCAGCAGCAGCGAACCGTGGCCTTGATGGGCGTACCGCGGGGAGACGGCCAGGTGGCGCAGCTGTCCGCGGTTGTCCCAGGCGACCAGCCCGACCGGCTTGTCGTACGCCTCCAGCACCCGCAGCTGCACCCGTCGGTCCCGGAGCAGCCGATGCCACCGACGACGTACGTCGTCGGTCGGATAGGGGTGCAGCTCGGGGTCGAAGACGTGCTTCAGGTTCGCTTCGCTCGCCGCCCGCTCGAGGCTGGTGAGCAGGTCGAGGTCGGACTGCCGTGCCCGGCGGATGCGGATACCGGTCTGCTCGTCCTCCAGCGGCGGATCGAACTCGTCCTGCAGTTCCTCGAGCTCGGCCACGATCCGGTCCGCCCGGGTGCTGCGGCCCTTCTTGGTCGCCGTCCGGGACTTCTGGACGCACCACGCCTCCGTCCGGAACTCCTCGGTCCCGAGGACCAGTCCGTTCTCGCCCGGCGCGATCACCGTCAGGTCGTCCCACTCGATCCCGGTGCGCCTCCCGGGGTTGACCACCTCGACCCCGTCCGGACCGGCCACGAGCCGCGGGTGCAGTCCGAACCGCCAGCCGTACACCACAGCGGCCGCAGCCAGCACGACCAGGAAGATCGAGATCAGCGGATCGCCGGCGCGCAGGTAGGCGAGCACGGCCAGCGTGGGCACCCCGAGGCCCGCCAGCACCACGAAGACCCAGACCGCAACGAGGGTTCCGGTGGAGACGCGCCAGACACGTCTGGTCCGGACGGTCATGCAGATGCTCCTCGGTGTCCCGTTCCGCCTAGGGTGGCGCCATGCCCGGCGTCGCGGTGGTGACCGACTCTACGTCGTCACTGACCGCCGCCGTGGCGGATCAGGCCGGTGTGTTCGTCGTTCCGCTGCAGGTCATCGTCGATGGTACGAGCCGCCCCGAGTCGTTTCGTCCGGGTCTCGGATCGACGACCCCCGGCGCCGTGGCCGCGGCCCTCCGCGAGGGCCGCACCGTGTCCACGTCGCGGCCGGCGCCGGAGGCGTTCGCGAGCGCGTACGCCGACGCGGCCGAGCGGGGCGCCTCGGCGATCGTCTCGGTCCATCTGAGTGGAGCCATCTCCAGCACCCGGGACGCGGCGGAGCTGGCCGCGCGGACGGCCCCGGTCCCGGTGACTGTCGTGGACAGCCGCACGGTGGCCTCCGGCTGCGGTTTCGCCGCCTTGGCGGCCGCCGCGGCGGCGGCCGAGGGCGCCTCGTCGGAGGAGGTGGCGGAGATCGCGCGGCGGCGGGCCGCGGCCTCGGTGACCTACTTCTGCGTGGAGAGCCTGGAGTACCTCCGGCGCGGTGGGCGGATCGGCGCCGCGCAGGCGTTGCTGGGCTCGGCGCTCGCGGTGAAGCCGCTGCTGAGCGTGGTGGACGGTCAGATCACCCCGCACGAACGGGTCCGGACGATGTCGCGCGCCCTGGCGAGGCTGGAGGAGCTCGCGATCGAGGCCCTGGGTGCGCAGGGACTGCGGGTCGAGGCCGACGTGGCCGTGCTGCACCTGGACAGCCGGTCGGCCGCCGATCGGCTGGCGCGAGTCCTGAGGGCCCGTGCGTCAGGCGTCGGCTCGGTGGGGGTCTCGGAGGTGAGCGCGGTGCTCGGCGTGCACTGCGGCCCCGGCACGGTCGGGGTGGTCGTCGCGCCACGCGTCTGAGCGGTTGTCCACACCCCGATCGACCGTTCGAGCGTCGTCCACAGGTGGGCGGCAGGCCCGTACGGCGACGCCCGGGCGTCCTTAGGTTCTGGACATGTCCCGTCGAGATCGGATCGACCCGGAGACCGTACGCCTGGTGGAAGAGCGGTTGCAGTGGCTGCTGCACGAGCACGGTCCGGTGCCGGTGCCCGCTGACCAGGCCGAGTCCACCCCGCCACCACTGGCCGGACCCGACCGATCGAGCTCGTCCCCTCGTCCTGCTCAGTCGCGTCGGTCCGACCGACCCCCGCCGGACAGGGGGGTGGAGGCCGACGACCAGGTCGCTCCGGTCGGGCGCACTCCACGGATCGGTGTCGGCGGCGGGCTGCCGACGGCCCTGACCGCCTTCCGACGACCCCACCTGCTGGTGGTGGCCGTCATCATCGCCCTGGGGATTCTGGTGGCCGGCTGGGCGGTCCTCCGCGCCCGCCCCGTGGCCGTGGCGGTGACGCCACCGATCGCCTCCTCCGCCACCGTCGCCGCGCCGACCGCGGTGCCGACCGGCCCCGGAGTGAGTGCGCGTCCGAGCACGGCGGCCGCCGGTGTGGTCGTGCACGTCCTCGGGGCGGTTCGAGAGCCCGGCCTGGTCACGCTCGCGAGCGGTAGCCGGGTCCAGGACGCGATCGAGGCAGCCGGCGGTCTCACCGGCAAGGCCGACCCCGGTGAGCTCAATCTCGCGCAGACCGTCACGGACGGCCAGCAGATCGTGGTCGGGACGAAGAACAAGCCGGCGGGGGAGGTGCGGAACGGGACCGCCGGCAGCGGATCCGGTGGAGCCGGTGCCGGAGGGTCCGGGACCGGCAAGGGGCAGCCGGTGGACCTCAACACGGCCACCCAGGCCGAGCTCGAGGAGCTCCCGGGGGTCGGTCCGGTGATGGCCGGCAAGATCCTTGACTGGCGCACCGAGAACGGGCGCTTCAGTCGGGTCGAGGAGCTGCAGGAGATCGACGGGGTCGGCCCGAAGACGTACGCGAAGCTCGCTCCGCTGTGTCGGGTCTGACCAGCACCGCGCCGCGACTGGACGCGGCGCCCACGCACGACCTGCGCCTCGTGCCGGTGGCTGCGGCCGGCTGGGCCGGCGCCTGGCTCGGTACCGGGCTGACCGGGCTGGACCGCTGGTCGGCGACGGTGATCGGCGTCGTCGTGGTGGTCGTGGCGACCTTGTGCGTGGTCGCCCATCGGTGTCGGCTCGTGGTGGCGGCCGCCGCCGCTCTCGGACTCGCCGGCACGCTCACCGTCGGAGCCCTGGCCGCCCAGCGGGTCAGCAGCGGTCCGCTGGCCGAGCTGACCGGCGTCCGGGCGGTGGTGGCCGCGGATGCCGTGGTCCGCAGCGACCCCCAGGTGCGGACCGGTCAGTTCGGCGGCTACGCGACTGTACGGGTGCGGCTCGAGACTGTCAGCGGCCGTGGGCAGACCTGGTCGGTACGGGCCCCGGTGCTGGTGATCGTGGGGGGCGACCCGGCGGTGGACTCGTGGCGTCGGGTACTGGTCGGCAGCACCGTCCGCCTGTCCGGCCGGTTGGAGCCGGTGGAACGAGGGTCGGACGTGGCCGCGATCCTGCGGCTGCGGCAGCGGGCTGACGTCACCGCTCCGCCGGGTGCGTCCCTGCTGCTGGTGGAACGGGTCCGCGACGGCCTGCGTACAGCGGTGGCGGGTCGTCCGGCCGAGCCGCGGGCACTCGTGCCGGCGCTCGTGCTGGGCGACACCTCCGCCATGACCGACGAGCTGCAGCAGAGCTTCCAGGCCACCGGACTGACGCACCTGACCGCGGTTTCCGGCGCCAATCTGACGCTGCTCCTGGCCTTCCTGCTCTTCACCGCGAAGTGGCTGGGGGTGCGCGGTCGCTGGTTGCGCGTGATCGGTCTCGGTGGCGTGGTGGTGTTCGTCGCGCTCTGCCGGACCGAGCCGAGTGTGCTGCGGGCGGCGGCGATGGGCCTGGTGGCGCTGGCGGCGCTCGGGGCCGGGGGTGGGCGCAAGGGACTGCGCCAGCTGGCCGTGGCCGTGCTGCTCCTGGTGCTGGTCGACCCCTTCCTGGCCAGATCGGTGGGGTTCGCTCTGTCGGTGCTGGCCAGCGGCGGCATCGTCTGGTGGGCCTCCTCCTGGGTCGCCGCGGCGACCTGGCTGCCGCGACCGCTGGCGGAGGCGGTGGCGGTGCCCCTCGCGGCGCATCTGGCGACCCTGCCGGTGGTGGCGGCGCTGTCGGGCGCGGTGAGCGTGTCGGGTCTGCTGGCCAATGCGCTGGCGGGCCCGTTCGTGGGTCCGGCCACGGTCCTCGGCTTCGCGGCGGCGGGTCTGTCGTTGCTCAGCTCCTGGCTCGCCGCGATCGCCGGCTGGGGAGCGTCGTGGTGCGCCCAGGCGATCATCTGGATCGCCCACGCCGGCGCGGCCCTGCCGGGGTCCTCCTGGCAGTGGCCGGCGACCCCTGTAGCGCTCGTCGTCCTCGGTGCGGCCGCCCTGGGCGCCGGCGTGTCCGTTCAGGTGCTGGCCCGCCATCGGTGGTGGGTGGTGGGTGCCGCGGTGCTGCTCCTGGCCGGGATGCTGACCGGACCGGTGCAGCCCGGGTGGCCTCCGCGCGACTGGAAGCTGGTGGCCTGCTCGGTGGGCCAGGGCGACGGTCTGGTGCTGCAGGCCCGGGCGGGTCAGGCCGTGGTGATCGACGTCGGGCCGGATCCGACGGCGATGCGGCGCTGCCTCGCGGCCCTCCGGATCAGGGCCGTCCCGATCGTCGTGCTGACTCACTTCCACGCCGACCACGTCGACGGGCTCGCCGGCGTGCTGGGTCAGCTCCCGGTGGGTGAGGTCTGGGTGAGCCCGTACGCCTCACCGGCGGCCGAGGCAGCCGACGTACGGGCACTGACGCTGGCCTCGGCGGCCACCTTGCGGTCGCCGCCGGTGGGGGAGACCGGGCGGGTGGGCGCCGTGTGGTGGCAGGTGCTCGGTCCGGTCGGCGTACCACGCGGGGTCGCCGGTGCGGGAGATGTGGGGGAGTCGGCGGAGTCCGGTGCGGAGAACGACGCCAGTCTCGTCCTCCGGATGGGCGTCGACGACCTGACCGTCCTGCTCACCGGTGACGTGGAGCCGGACGGACAGGCGCGGATCCTGGCCACGGGTGCCGACCTCCGGGTCGACGTGCTGAAGATCCCCCACCACGGCTCGAGTCGCCAGGATCCCGCCTTCTTCGCGAGCACCGGAGCGCGGGTGGCGATCGCCAGCGCCGGACTGGGCAACTCCTACGGTCACCCGGCCCCGAGCACGTTGCGGCTGGCCACCGGCCTCGGCATGACGGTGCTGCGTACGGACCTGCAGGGGAGCGTCGCGGTCACCGAGCACGCCGGCCGCCTCGGCGTCGTGACCCAACGCTGAGGAGCCGACTGGAGGAACAGGACGGCCGGAGTCACAGCGCGGTTCGACTCCGGCCGGTCGTCAGCTCGGGTTCTCCCAGTAGAAGCACTCCGGGTCGTAGACCGCCGGTGTGGGATGTCCCCAGGGATTCACCAGCCCGCCCAGGGCGAGATTCTCCTTGCGCGGGATGTTGCGCAGGCCGGTCTTGGCCACGATCACCTGCGGGTAGTTCGCCACGCAGCCCATGAAGAACGGGCCATCGGAGATGTGGAGCTTCTCGATCTCCCAGACGAGCTCGATCTGCTTCATCCTGTCCGGCTCGACCCTGGCCCGGTTGTAGAGATCCCACAGCTTCACGATCGGGCCGTTCTTCTCGGCGTCCATCCGCGGCGGGTGCCGCTCCCAGGGATCGACGTCGGTCTCGTCGTCGTTCTTCCCGGTGCCCAGACCCGAGTACCACTGACCCTCCAGCGGCGCCCAACGCGTCGCTTCGACCGGGATCAGCCAGAAGGGCTGGATGAGTGAGATCCCGACGTTGGCTACTTCCCAGTTGCTGTGCGCGATCAGCTTGCCGGACTTCCACTGGTCGTCGAACGCCTGCGGGGCGATCGGGTTGCTGGTCATGGCGATCCCCACCGCCTTCAGGTCCGAGATCAGCTGGTTGTCCTTGGTCTTCGCCTCCACCGACGCGTCGGCCTGGATGTCGATGCGCAGCGCGAGCTTCTTGCCGTTGGGCAGCTCCCGCAGGCCGTCACCGTCGCTGTCCTTGACTCCCAGCTCGTCGAGCAGCTGCTTGGCCTTGTCCGGGTTGTACTCCACGTACGCATCGCGCCACTGCTGGTAGAGCTGCGCACCGGTGTCGTTGACCTGGAACTCGCTGGCCTTCGGGCTGTGTGTCCCGGTGGTCCGCTCGCCGGTGTTGAAGTAGACCGACTTCTGCACCGCCTCCCGGTTGAACGCGTGGCTGACGGCCTGCCGGAACTTCGGTTCCCGGATGAGCTCGCGGATGTCGTCGTCGATGTAGTCGTAGTTGAAGAAGAAGATCGACCCGGTGCCCGATCCGCTGTCCCACAGGACCACCTCGGTCTCGGCTCGGTCGGCGCTGTCCCGCAATCCCTGCACATCCTGCAGGGTGATCTGGTTGAACGGGCCGTGGCAGTAGTCGACGGACCCCTGTTGCACCTGGAGCTTGCCTGCCTCGGCGTCGTTGATCACCTTGATCTGGATCTCGTCGACGTACGGCAGCTGGTCACCGTTCGGCATCACGGCGTAGTAGTACGGGTTCCGCTCCAGCAGCACACCGCTGGTGTTGTCGAACGACTTGCACCTGAAGCCAGTCATCGTCGGGCAATCGGGGTTGCGATGCCAGTCGGCCTTGCTCTCCATCAGACCGCCGACGGTGTCCCAGTCGTCCGGCACGTTCTTGCCGTGGTCGGGATGGAACTGCTTCAGATAATGGCTCGGCATCATCCAGATGGCGCCGTTCTTGCCGATGCCGCCGTTGACGTAGGCGGCCATCCGGTCCGCGGTGAGCGGCGCCGGGGTGTCGAAGGTCAGCTTCAGCGTGGTCTCGTCCACCGCCTTGAACTCGGCGAGATTCCCCTTGCCCGAGCGGGCCTCGTCCGGTGGCGTCACGGCCATCTTCTCGGCGAGCACGAACTCCTGCCACCACCAGATGATGTTCTCGGTGGTCCACGCCTCGCCATCGGACCACTTCAAGCCCTTGCGGAACCGGAACGTCCACTCCGACGCGTCGTCGTTGGTCTCCCAGGACTCCACGAGTCCAGGGACGACGTCCTTGCCGTCGTTCAGGAAGCGCAGCGGGGAGTGGCCGTAGAAGAACTCCCGGTCGGAGTCGGCCGTGGCTGCGCCGGTGGAGGAGAAGACGTTCATGTTGATGGTGCCGCCGTACTTTCCCGGCTGAACCCAGCTGTGCGGGATGACGTACGGGTTCTCCGGCAACCTCTCCTCGACCGGAGGGAGATCCTGACCCTCCAGTGACGGTGCCTGTTGGAAGCTCGCCGGCTTGGCCAGCGGTTCCACCGCTGAGCCGGCTCTGCCGGACTTTCCGCCACCGCCGTTGTCGCCGTCGCTGCTGCCACCGTCATCGCCGGCGGTGCAGGCACTCAACGACCACGTGCCAGCAGCGACGGCCGAGAAGTAGAGGAACGTGCGTCGGGTGATTCGACTCATCAGGCCACCTCCAGTGGTGGAACAGCGTGCGCGGACCCCGAGCTGATCCGGGAAGCCCGGCGTCGGTCGTGAGGCCGTCGCCAGGCAGTGCACGCCTCTCACAGACCGACGTCGTACTCGTACCCGACGCTGCGCCATCGAGGCCCGGACAACCAGGCTTCCCGTCCTCGTCATCCCATCATGAGCCTGGCCGGCGTGTGAACCCACCCTGACAAAAACTGCCAGCAGCACGTCAGGGCGCGGAAGATCTCACCCTCCGCGCAGCGGAGGAAGCCGCGCGCTCTCCTACTTCTTGAGCTTCTTCCCCGTCTGCGGGTTGAGGCTCACGGTGGCGTTGCTGCAGACGGCGACCACTGAGGGCCGTTCGGCGAACTCGGTGATCCGGCCGGCGGACGTATCGTCGCCGGCGTCGGCACCCGCGAAGCGGAGCGCGAGGTCACCGTCGTCGTCGCAACGGAACGTCCAGATCCGTTGCCCGTCGGCCACCCGAACGCCCTGCAGCTGGTCGGGGGCGTCGCCGTAGCCCACTCCGTCGGCACTGGCCATGACCACCACCGGCCCGTACTGGGCGGCCACGACCCGGCCCTTGATCGAGGCGCCGTCCGGGGTCTTGGCGCGAACGGGCGAGAACTGCTCGCTGAGCTGCTGCTGGGCCGCCTGGGCGAAACCACTGAAAGCTGTCACGGTGCTGCAGCCGGCGCCGGAGAGGGCGAGTGTCTGGGCGGCCTTCTTCTCGGGCTGCTGGGTCCAGGAGGCACAGGTCAGCGCCAGGTCATCGACCGGACTCCCGAGAGTGATCTGCTGCGACCGGGCCTGGCCTGCGTACGAGGCGAGTCCACCGGTCACGGCCAGCGCCACCACGCTGACGCCGAGGATGAGGAGTCGTGGACCGAGGGCGGCGGGCGGCTGGTTCCCCTTCGTCCGGCGCACCCACGGCGTACGCACGGGTTGCCACGGCGGCACCAGCATGTACCAGGCCCAGCCGACCAGGACCACGGCGACACCGCTGAGGTAGACGGCGATGCTGGCCGGGGTGATCAGGGCGGCGTACTGCAGGGCGTCCTGCCCGCTGGCCTGCAGCTGGGTGGCCGCCTCCCGCAGCTCGGGCGCGAAGAGCCATCGGCCGATGGCGACCGCGAGCGGGTGCAGCAGAGCCACCAGCACCACGATCCACAGCACCCGGGCGGGCCGGCGGGGGAGATCGTCGGTGTTCACCCAGATCAGGCGGTAGACGGTCACCCCGACGGCGGCGACCCAGCCGGCCATCAGCGCGACGCCGAGGAACGAGCCGAGGAACTGCCCGCGGGCCAGCAGACCCAGCATGGTGATCACGGTCCCCATCGCCGCCAGGTACCCGAACAGTGCCGGGATCACCAGGCGCAGCTGCCACTGCCGGGACCGGAAGAGCGCCGGCAGCGGCAGCGAGGCCAGCAGCATGAAGGTCGGGACCAACGAGCCGCGCCCGACCTGGACGTCGGCCACGGGCTGCCCCTGGCTGGTCAACGTCGTCGAGGCCAGCGGACCCAGCTGGTCGAACAGCCACGCGTGGCCGGGAAAGCGGGCGAACTCCGGCACCCAGTAGGCGACCAGGAAGACGGCGTTGACGACCAACGAGACGATCATCGGCAGGTACGCCCACTGCAGGGCGGTCCGCGGATCACGGTGCCGGCGCTTCCCCTGCACCGGCGGACCGGCGTACTCGACGTCGGGGAGGTCCTGGGCGTCGAAGCTGAGTGTGCTGCTCATCAGCCGGTGATGAACTCGATGTGCCGGTGGGGGAGCAGCCGCCGCAGCGCCTCGACCTCGGAGCCGTTGAGGCTCGGTCGGCCGGGGTGGGCCTGCTCCGGGCTGGCCAGCGGGCTGTCCAGGGTGATCCGCAGCAGGTCGCCGTCGCGCAACGACTCGACCGCGCGCAGGTTCACGTGGTCGTTGTCCACCTGGTCCAGCCAGCTCGACACCAGGGACTCGTAGTCGTCGGCGTCGCTGACCACCAGGCAGGTCGTCCGCTCGCCGTACAGCTCGGAGAACGCACCCTGCAGCCGCGGCAGGTCGTAGTCGCCCGGTGGCTCGCTGCACACCGCGACGACTGTCGCCTCGGCACCCACCACGGCGCCGGCGATGCCCAGCAGGGGCACCATCGACCCGGACCGCCACACCCGGCGGAGGCGAGCGTCCAGGGAGAGCTCGAGCTGACTGCCGGCCGCGGCCGGAACCGATGGTGCGGGACGCGGTTGCCCGGGCCGGTCCGGATGGGCCCGGCGATCGGACGGGGGCGTCGCCGCGGCCGGGGCAGGGGCCGGCGCCGCGGGCACCGGCCACGCCACGTCCTCGACGGTGAGTCCGCGGCGGACCAGCGTGCCGTTGGCGAACGCCAGCGGGACCCAGCGCTCCTCCAGCACGGCGGCGACCGTGTGCCGTCGCAGATCGGCCAGCCGGTTCATCCGGAATGCACCCCGGACGCTGCTCTCGATCTTCGACTGCAGCTGCTGCATCAGGTACCCGCCGAACGTGTCGCCGAACTCGGCGGCCAGGTCGGCGACCGCCGCGAAGTCCTCGGCGTCGGCGAGCTGGACCGTGACCTTGAGAGTCACCTGCTCGATGGGGTGGTTGTCCAGGGTGGTCAGATCACTGACCACCATGGTCAACGGGACCACGCCGGTGGTCACCGGGAGCGCGAGCGAGGCGTACTGGAACGGGTTCCAGGTCGGCAGCACGGTCTCACCGGGGTGGCGGACCTTCGGGCGTTCGCCCGGAGGGAAAACGACCAGGACAGTGCCTGGTTGCACCCGTACGAGACGGTTCAGCTCGCGAGTCTGGCCGGTGAACGGCTGGTCGACGGGAGCGTCGGTCGTCATGCGGGGTGCCTGTCCATGGGGGAAGTCACGGCGGACACGGCGGCCCTTTCAAGTCGAAACCTGGGCCATGTATACCAACTGGGCCGGGCGTTTGGGCGGAGGCGCGAGCAAGCAACACAGTGTCGTGACCGACTGGCATGCTGACGGTGTGGCCAGCCCGAAGCGAACCTCCCCGCAGACCTCGGCGTACGGTGTCGCGACGCTGGTCACGGGTCCCGAGCGACTGCTGGCGGAGCGGGCGATCGTGGCCGTGCTGGAGCGGGCCAGGGCCGCCGAGCCGGCGGTCGAGATCGATCAGGTGTCCGCGCCGCAGCTGGATGCGGGTCGACTGGTCGAGCTGACCAGCCCGTCGCTGTTCTCGAGCCGACGGGCCGTCGTCCTGGACGACCTCACCGAGCTGCCGTCTGATCTCGTCGCGCAGGTGGGCGGGCTCGCCCAGGAGGTCGACGCCGACCTCGCCCTGGTGCTGGTGCACAACGGCGCAGCGCGCAACAAGAAGCTCGTGGACGCGATCAAGGCGGCCAAGGCCGAGGTCGTGGAGTGCCCGTCGGTCAAGACCTGGGAGCTGCCGCAGTTCGTGTCCCGAGAGGTACGCCGACTCGGCGGCTCCGCCGACAGCGAGGCGCCGGCGCTGCTGGTCGAGGCGGTCGGGCACGACCTGCGCGCGCTGGCGGCTGCGGTCTCCCAGCTGCTCGCCGACAGTGAGACTGCCTCGATCAGCGCCTCCCAGGTCCGGCGCTACTTCGGTGGCCGGGCCGAGGTGACGAGCTTCGCCGTCGCGGACGCGACTCTCGCCGGGCGGACGGGGGTGGCCATGGAGCAGCTGCGCTGGGCCCTGTCGACCGGCGTCGCGCCGGTGCTGGTGACCAGTGCCTTCGCCAACGGGGTCCGCGGACTCGGTCGTTTGATCGGCGCGCCCACCGGACTCCGCGAGGGCGATCTGGCTCGGGAGGTCGGGGTGCCGCCCTGGAAGCTGAAGTCGATGCGCTCGCAGGCCCGCGGCTGGGACCAACGGGGCCTGGCGAACGCCCTGCAGGCCGTCGCGGTGGCCGACGCCCAGGTGAAGGGTGCCTCGGGGGACGCCGAGTTCGCCCTCGAACAGCTTGTCCTGGCCGTCGCCGCCAACCGGCGGAACTGACATCAGCGGCACGGCGGCGCCCCGATCGTCGCCCTCGGGCTCTCGCTGATCCTGTCGCCGCCAGCGGTGTGACCGTCGGTGACTCGCGGGCGCGATGCGGCCGGGGGCTCCGCGTGTGCCTGGTGACCGTTGGTGACTCGCGGGCGCGGTCCGGCCGGGGCTCGCGTGTGCCTGGTGACCGTTGGTGACTCGCGGGCTTGATTCGGCCGGCAACACGCCGTTCTCGAGTCGGGCGCGCCTGGTGGGCCCCACTACTAGGGCACCCGACTACCCGTAACGCACAGCGTCCCGATCACCGCTAGGTGATCGGGACGCGATACGGACTCGAGCGGCGGGTCGCGCCGCGGGCAGTCGAGGCTGCGAAGGGCGGGTCAGCCCAACGTGGCAGCCTGGGCGGCGATGGCCGACTTGCGGTTCGCCGCCTGGTTCTTGTGGATGACGCCCTTCGACGCGGCCTTGTCCAGCGCGCGGTTGGCGGCCTTGGCGTACTCCTGAGCCTTGTCGGCCTCGCCGGCCGCTGCGGCCTCGCGGAACCGCCGAGTGTGCGTGCGCAGGGCGGACTTGACCGCCTTGTTGCGCTGGCGCGCCTTCTCGTTGGTCTTGATCCGCTTGATCTGGGACTTGATATTCGCCACGGGGTAAGCCTCTGAAGATCTCTCGTGTGAGCTGAAGGGGTGCGCCCGCGAGCGGGCGCGACCGCCAACATTAGCAGCCGGGCGATGCCGCCCCAAATCCGCGGCGGTCCGATCTGAGAAATCGTTGAGAGAACCCTGAAACGCGATCGGAACGAATCCGACACCGGACGGAGACCGCGGTTGTCGAGGATGGCGGCGACTGCCGTCGCGCACCCTGCGCAGCGATCCCGAAGGAGTCTGCCATGACCGACGCCACCGCAGACGGTGCGCTCATCAAGAGCGTGATCACCGACGACCACGAGGCAGCTCACGAGCACCACGTCCTGGTCGGCAAGGAGGCCACCAAGGAGACCCTGGAGGACTACACCCTTCGGTTCGCGCCCCGGCACTACCGTCGCTGGACGCCCGGAGTGGTCGCCATCTCCGCGCTCGGCGGCATCGCCTACTTGGCGGATTTCGCCATCGGCGCCAACATCGGCATCGCCTACGGCACCACCAACGCACTGTGGGGAATCGCCATCTTCGCGGTGGTGGTCTTCCTGACGTCCTTCCCGCTGGCCTACTACGCCGCGCGGTACAACCTGGACCTGGACCTCATCACCCGGGGCAGCGGCTTCGGCTACTACGGCTCCGTCGTCACCAACGTCATCTTCGCGACGTTCACCTTCATCTTCTTCGCGCTCGAGGGCTCGATCATGGCCCAGGGTCTCTATCTCGGCCTCGGGGTGCCGCTCTGGCTCGGTTACGCGGCCTCGACGATCATCATCTTCCCGCTGGTCATCTACGGGATGAAGGTGCTCTCCAAGCTCCAGCTGTGGACCACCCCGCTGTGGCTGATCCTGATGGTGATCCCGTTCGTCTACCTGCTGGTCAGCCACCCGGAGACGGTCAACACCTTCTTCACCTACCAGGGTGAAGACGGCAACGGGGCAACCAACCTCGGTTCGATCATGCTGGCCGCCGGCGTGTGTCTCTCGCTGATCGCCCAGATCGCCGAGCAGATCGACTACCTGCGGTTCATGCCGCCGCGTACGCCGGAGAACACCCGTCGCTGGTGGACGGCCATGATCCTGGCCGGCCCGGGCTGGGTCATCTTCGGTGCGATCAAGCAGGTCATCGGCCTGTTCCTGGCGGTCTACATCATCGCCAACGTCGCCGATGGGGCCGCGATCGCGAACCAGCCGGTGCACCAGTTCCTGGAGATCTACCGCGACATCATGCCGGTCGGCGTGGCGCTCGCCCTCGCCGTCATCCTGGTGGTCATCAGCCAGGTCAAGATCAACGTCACCAACGCCTACTCCGGCTCGCTGGCCTGGACGAACTCCTTCACCCGAGTCACCAAGCGCTACCCCGGCCGGATCGTCTTCCTGGCCTTCAACCTGCTGATCGCCCTGATCCTGATGGAAGCGAACATGTTCGACTTCCTCAACACCATCCTCGGCTTCTACGCCAACTGCGGCATGGCCTGGATCGTGGTGGTCGCCTCGGACATCACCTTCAACAAGCTCATCTTCAAGCTCTCGCCCCTGCGGCCGGAGTTCCGGCGCGGGATGCTGTACGCCATCAACCCGGTCGGCTTCGGCTCGATGCTGATCTCGGCCGGTGTCTCGATCGCCGTGTTCTTCGGGGTCTTCGGATCGACCATCCAGCCCTTCTCGCCGCTGGTCGCCATCGGTCTCGCCCTGGTGCTGCCGCCGATCCTGGCGTTCGCCACGAAGGGCCGCTACTACCTCCGGCGGACCGACGACGGCATCGACCTGCCGATGTACGACGAGCACGGCAACCCGTCCGACGCGGTGCTCACCTGCCACGTCTGCCGGCAGGAGTTCGAGCGTCCCGACATGGTCGCCTGCGCCACCCACGACGACGTCGTCTGCTCGCTCTGCCTGAGCACCGACAAGCTCAAGGACCACGTGCTCCCGGCTCAGTGACGTACCGCTGACCGACTTCTGTTCACCGGGCCACCCGAGAGGGGGCCCGGTGAACAAAAGTTCGGATCGGTGAGGCTCGGGTGGAATGATGGGCCCTCGACCCGTTCTGGGTCCTCACCCCGCCTGACTCTGGAGACCTGCTCGTGACCTCGCCCACGCCCGGCCGCGGCCGTACCGCCGCACCCCAGCCCGGACGGACCGACCCGGCGATCATCCGCAACTTCTGCATCATCGCCCACATCGACCACGGCAAGTCCACGCTGGCCGACCGGATGCTGCAGCTGACCGGTGTGGTGGACGCCCGCTCGATGCGGGCGCAGTACCTGGACCGGATGGACATCGAGCGCGAGCGCGGCATCACCATCAAGTCGCAGGCCGTCCGGATGCCCTGGAACGCGGGGGCCGACGACGAGACCGGCTACGTGCTGAACATGATCGACACACCCGGGCACGTCGACTTCACCTACGAGGTGTCGCGCTCGCTGGCCGCCTGCGAGGGCGCAGTCCTGCTCGTCGACGCCGCGCAGGGGATCGAGGCGCAGACGCTGGCCAACCTCTACCTGGCCATCGACGCCGACCTGCACATCATCCCGGTGCTGAACAAGATCGACCTGCCGAGCGCCCAGCCGGACAAGTACGCAGCAGAGCTGGCCGGAATCATCGGTTGCGATCCGGGTGACGTGCTCCGGGTGTCGGCCAAGACAGGTGTCGGGGTCCCGGAGCTGCTGGACGTCATCGTCGACCAGGTGCCGGCCCCCGTCGGCGACCCGGATGCCCCGGCCCGGGCGCTGATCTTCGACTCCGTCTACGACACCTACCGCGGCGTGGTCACCTACGTACGAGTGGTCGACGGTGAGCTGTCGCACCGCGAGCGGGTGCTGATGATGTCGACCAAGTCGGCGCACGAGGCCCTGGAGGTCGGGGTGATCTCCCCGGAGCCGGTCAAGTCACCCTCGCTGGGGGTCGGCGAGGTCGGTTATCTGATCACCGGCGTGAAGGACGTCCGCCAGTCCCGGGTGGGGGACACCGTCACCTCGCTGGCGCGCCCGGCCACCCAGGATCTGGGCGGCTACCGGCATCCCAACCCGATGGTCTACGCCGGGCTCTACCCGATGGACGCCGACGACTACCCCGAGCTGCGCGAGGCGCTGGACAAGCTGCAGCTGAACGACGCGGCCCTGGCGTACGAACCGGAGACGTCCGGAGCGCTGGGCTTCGGCTTCCGGATCGGCTTCCTGGGTCTGCTGCACATGGAGATCGTCCGGGAGCGGCTGGAGCGCGAGTTCAACCTGGACCTGATCTCCACCGCCCCCAGCGTGGTCTACCGGGTGGTGATGGAGAACGGTGCCGAGCTCACGGTGACCAACCCGTCGGAGTACCCGACGGACGGCAAGATCGCCGAGGTGCACGAGCCGGTGGTCAAGGCGACGATCCTGACCCCGACCGACTACATCGGCACCATTCTCGAGCTCTGCCAGACCCGCCGCGGTGTGCAGCACGGAATGGAGTACCTCTCGGCCGACCGGGTGGAGATCCGCTACACGCTGCCGCTGGCCGAGATCGTCTTCGACTTCTTCGATGCCCTCAAGTCACGGACCAAGGGCTACGCCAGCCTCGACTACGAGCCCGACGGCGAGCAGGTGGCCGACCTGGTCAAGGTCGACATCCTGCTGCAGGGGGAGCCGGTCGACGCCTTCTCCGCGGTCGTGCACAAGGACAAGGCGTACGCGTACGGGCTGTTGATGGCGGGCAAGCTCAAGGACCTGATCCCCCGGCAGCAGTTCGAGGTGCCGATCCAGGCCGCCATCGGTGCCCGGGTGATCGCCCGGGAGACCATCCGTGCCATCCGCAAGGACGTGCTGGCCAAGTG
>CAVPPP010000015.1:0-11094 GCA_963707005.1 uncultured Actinomycetota bacterium | reverse complement strand
TGAGTTCCTTCCGTTCTTCGCACCCCGACGTCGGGACTACGGGTCCTGCGACGGCGCCTTCTGCGACTGCGGCCTGTGACGACGCGACAGTGCCCTCGTCGCCCAAGGCGAACGGCGTCAGTCCAAGGTAGGCGCCGGCGCGTTCGGGTGAAGTCTAGGTAGTTGATCCTGCTGGCTCGGACGTCCACCACGACCGGCGATGTCGTCGCCGCCACCACGATCGACTGCTCGTCCACCACGCCGAGGTCGTGGCTTTGAAAGGCGACAGCTACCGACGAACAGGGCGCAGTCGGCACAGCCTCACTCTCGGCATCACCTGCACAGCCGTGGCAGCCATCGGCACCGTCATCGTCCCGACCATCGAACGACCCGACAAGATCATCGGCGGCATCATCATGATGCTGTCGACGTCCACGGCCGGGATGCTAGGACAACCTTCTCGAGTCGACCGCTTGGCGTATGCGCGGACCCGCAGCAGATGGGGCAGACACTGGACACAAACGGCTACTCGCTCGAGAGCTGCAGCTCCTCGTGCGAACGTTGCCCGGGTTCGTCCGCCTTCCGAGGGGCACGATCACTCGCCGCTGCTGCGCTGGTCCGGTTCCCCATTCCGCGTTTGGCGAGGTAACTCCGGGGTACGGGTCGGTCATGATCGAGAGCTGGTCGGTCGGAGATGTCGACGCCCGGTTGAGTACTCGGCAGCTGTGGGTGCTGCGAGCGGTGGCGGCGGGTCGGATCGATCGTGACCCGAGATACTGCGGCCTCTGCACACTTGACGGTCGGTCTGTGTGGTGGACTGTCGTGGTGCTTGCCCTGCGTGGTCTCGTTGCCTTCGACCTCGACCCGCTCCGCTCCCCGTACCTCACCCGACGGGGTCAGACCAGGCTCGACGGCTAGCCGCGAGTTGCACCGGTGTGTCCGGAGACTCTGGTCCGTCCGAGACTCTGGTCCGTCCTGGGTCTGACGGAGTCGAGATCACTGGAGTCTCATGCCACGGCTGCGATCCGCTTGCGTTCGAACTCGACTGGGGTGGCATCCGAGTTGGCCGGCGCCGGCAGTTGCGCCAGCCCACGCGGTATTCGAAGGTCGCGTTGGCTTGATGCGGTGGCTGCCGTGGGGTTGAAGGCGGATCCCTGTGACCGGTTCGGTCATGATCGCGTGCTGGATCGAGCGTTCCGGCGATGGGCGCTTGCGGTGTTCGTAGTAGATAGTGCCATCGGGTGAACCGATTCGTTCGGCGTAGCAATCACCCTGAAACCGTGGCCGTTCCTCCTGGGTGCATCAATGGGTCCCGCATTTTTGCGTTCACTCATCGCGGACGTTCGGGCACGATACGTTGACGCTGGACCCTCTTGAAGCTGCAGGTTTCCCGGGAGGGTTCTCATGGCCGCCGGAAGCCCCACCGACGCCGCCATGGTCGGTGGCAGCTGCTGAGCTGGCCGGCGTCCGCTCGGGGGAAACGACGCCGGCCCGTTCGGAGACATCGGCGGAACAGCGGGCCCGGGGTGAAGGCAGAAGCGCCCCTCCCTTTGTGGATCGCGGCCACGGTTGGAGGGGCATCATGGGGTCGCCGGGATCCGCGACCCGGCTCGCTTCACGGAGGGAAGGGACGACGATGCCGGACACCTCACTCGACGCCGCACCGGAGGCAGGGTCCACCGCAGCCGAGTTGCCGATACCACCTCGGCTCACGCCGGAGGAGCGGGCCTCCTTGACCAGCGGCGCCGACTTCTGGATGACGAAGGCGATCGAGCGCGCCGGAGTGCCTGCGATCATGCTCACCGATGGGCCGCACGGAGTGCGCAAGCAGGTCGCCGCGACGGACCATCTCGGCATCGCCGAGAGCGTGCCGGCCACCTGCTTCCCACCCGCTGTCGGTCTCGGCTCGTCGTGGGACCCCGTTCTCGTCCGTCGGGTGGGCGAGGCCCTGGGCGTCGAGGCCGCCATCGAAGGCGTCGACGTGCTGCTCGGCCCGGGCGTCAACATCAAGCGCCATCCGTTGTGCGGCCGGAACTTCGAGTACTTCTCCGAGGACCCGATCCTGGCGGCTGCGCTCGGCGTCGGCTTCGTCTCGGGACTGCAGTCGACGGGTGTCGGGGCATCGCTCAAGCACTTCGCCGCCAACAACCAGGAGACCGACCGGCTGCTGGTGTCCAGCGACGTCGACCCTCGACCGCTCCGTGAGATCTACCTGCGCGCGTTCCAACGAGTCGTCACCGAGGCGCAGCCGTGGACGGTGATGTGCTCCTACAACCGGATCAACGGTGTGCACGCCTCGCAGGACCCCTGGTTGCTCACCGACGTGCTGCGCGGCGAGTGGGGGTTCCAGGGACTCGTGGTCTCCGACTGGGGCGCCGTTGCGCAGCGGGTCCCGGCTCTGCGTGCCGGCCTCGATCTGGAGATGCCGTCCAGCGGCGGACGGACCGACAAGCAGATCGTGGCCGCCATCACCGATGGGACGCTGGATGAGGGCGTGCTGGACCGCGCGGTGACCCGCGTCCTCGATCTCGTGGCTAAGGCCTCAACCCGGCCGCCGGTGTCCGGCCCATTGGACGTCGACACTCACCACCAACTCGCACGCGAAGCCGCCGGCCGTTCGATCGTCCTGCTCAAGAACGACGACGGACTGCTGCCGCTGAGCCGCTCGACCACACTCGCCGTCATCGGAGCCTTCGCGGAGAACCCGCGCTACCAGGGCGCCGGCTCGTCCCACATCAACCCGACCCGGCTCGACACTGCCCTCGCCGAGATCCGGGCCTTGTCGCAGGCCGAGGTCATGTACGCCCGTGGTTTCAGCTGCGACGAAGGTGGATCGGCTGACGACTTGCGCGCGGAGGCGGTGGCAGCCGCGCAGGAGTGCGAGGTCGCGGTCGTCTTCCTCGGCCTGCCTGCCCGGGCTGAGTCGGAAGGGTTCGACCGGCAGCACATCGACCTGCCCGCCGACCAGCTCGCCCTGCTCGACGCTGTGGTGGAGGTCAACCCGCAGACCGTCGTCGTGTTGTCCAACGGCGGTGTCGTCGCGCTGCCGTTCGCCGACCGGGTCCCGGCGATCCTGGAAGGCTGGCTGCTCGGGCAGGCCGGCGGCGGCGGGACCGCCGATGTGCTGTACGGGGTGGTCAACCCATCCGCCAAGCTCACCGAGACAATCCCCCGGCGCTTGGCGGACACTCCCGCCTACGGGAACTTTCCGGGCGAGCACGGCCACGTTCGATACGGGGAAGGACTCCTCGTGGGCTACCGCTGGTACGACGAGCGCGGCCTGGACGTCGCGTTCCCGTTCGGTCACGGCCTGAGCTACACCACCTTCGAGTACGGGCAGCCGACCGTCGCCGCCACCCCCGATGGTGACCTGGAGATCGGTGTGCCCATCACCAACACCGGCACTGTTCCCGGCCGTGAGGTGGTGCAGGTCTACACCTCGCTGCCCTCCTCACAGGTCCAGCGGGCACCGCGGGAGCTCAAGGCGTTCGCGTCGGTGCCGGTCGAGCCCGGGGCGACCGTCGACGCCCACATGATCATCCGACGCGAGGACCTGGCCTACTGGGACGTTCGCGTGGATCGCTGGGTTGTCGAGGGCGGCGCGTACCTGGTGGAGGTCGGGGCCTCGAGCCGCGACCTGCGCGCAACGACGACCATCGAGGTCGCCGGGGATCGCGTCGTGCTGCCGCTGACCGAGGAATCCCGCCTGTCTGATGTCCTGATGCACCCGGTCGCAGGCCCAGTCGCCCGCGTCGCGGTGACCGCGATGCGGGCGGCGTTCGACAGCGGGTCGCAGGAACAGACCGAGAGCATGGAGAAGATGCTCGCATCCATGCCCATCGGGCGGATGGTCAACTTTCCCGGCACATCGATCACCCGCGAGCTCCTCGCCAAGCTGCTGGCAGCGTCACTCCCCGGGGACACCTGAGCTGCCACCGGTCCGGCGATCCAGAGGTGAATGTCGGCAAGGCGCTCAAGTGACGCAGGAGATTGGTGTCAGTCAGCGTGAAGTGGGTAATCGCTCAACACACACCATCAGCCCGAGGAGGCGCCATGAGCACGAATGTCGAAGAGTCGATCGAAGTGAATCTGCCGGTCTCAGCTGTCTACAACCAGTGGACCCAGTTCGAGGACTTCCCTCGGTTCATGAGCGGGATCACCAGCGTCACGCAGTTGAGTGATGACCGACTGGAGTGGGTCGCCGAGATCGCCGGCGTCAAGCGCCGCTGGGAGGCCACGATCTTGGAGCAGGTTCCCGAGCGGAAGATCGCCTGGGCGGCGACCGAGGGCGCCACCAATGCGGGGGTCGTGACGTTTCAGGACTTGGGTGGACGCTGCGTGGTCCATCTGTCGTTGGAGTACGAGCCCGAAGGCTGGATGGAGAAAGTCGGCGACAAGCTGAACGTGGTCGAGAACCGCGCCAAGGGCGACTTGGAGAGGTTCAAGACCTTCGTCGAGTCCGAGGGGTACGCGACCGGTGCGTGGCGTGGCTCGGTGAATCCTGGCGGTGCTGGGGGATCGGTCGGCATCGATGACGCCGATCAGTCTCGGGGCGACGACGGGAAAGCCGGAGTGTCGGGTAAGGCTGTTGCCGCGGGGCTCGGCGTTGCTGCTGCGGCGGCGGCCACGGTTGCCGGGGTTGCCGCGGCCGGCAAGAGCAGCGAGTCGTCGTCGACTTCGGTCGAGCGGCCCGAGCCGATCGACGTGGCACCGGTTGAGGCCACGCCCTCCACGTCTGCTCCTGTGACGGGTGAGTCCAGCCCGGCTCGGGTCATCTCCTATGAGGAGGCCAGCGAGATCGTCGAAAACGCGCAGAACCTGCCACACAGCCAGAACGACACCGAGTAGGTCCCGGCTCGGTAGCCATGGGCCGGCTGCCAAAGATCCCGAGGCGTGCGCACGACTGGTTTCGATGCGGGTGAGGCGGTCGGGAGGCTCTTGCCGAGCTGAGGGTGACGGTGATACGCCTGTCCTATCAGGTCAGACCCGTGCCAGGTGGGTGGGGGATGTGGGCAGCCTCATTGCCGGCTCGGGGATGGCGACGGCACGGTGGGAGGAGCTGACCTTCAGCCACCCGACCAAGATCTCGACCGGCTCCAAGGATGTGCAGTTCGCCGACATCGCCGTCACCAGCAACGGCACCGTCTACATCGCGTACCGGCAGTTCGAATCGAACCGGGGCCACCAGCAGAACTCCATCCGCTACGTGACCTCTACCGACGGCGGACGCACCTTCACCAAGCCGCTGACGGCGGCCCTCTTCGAGCCCTATGACGCGGCCGATTCCGCCGGCGACCCCGACGCCGCAGAGAACGCTCACGAGCAGGCGTACCGCAACGCGGACGGGCCGGAGTCCGAGGCCGGTGAGGAGTCGGTCGGCGACAGCCGAGACTGTGGCTCGGGTCCGTTCGCCTGCCAGAGCGGGTTCGTGTTCTTCCGCCACGACAGTCAACCGCGGATCACCGCCGACCCCAAGGCCGCCGACCAGAACGTGTACCTCGTCTATGACGGCATCGTCAAGGGCACGGAGCAGGATGCGGCGACGACCTACAACACGGCCGAGCCGGAGGGCGGCACGCTGCGCGTCGGTCAGGGGGCTGTCTACTTCACTCGCCTGTCCGGAGGCACCTGGTCGACACCGCGCCAGATCGACCAGGTGAAGCAAGGTCACCAGTTCTTCCCCGACATCAACGCCGACGACGGAGTCCTCCACGCCGTCTGGCATGACAGCCGCAACGATCCCGCCTACAGCGTGCAGTACCCGCCCGGCAACAACGGCGCCGTCCGTGACGCGGCCGGCTTCGCCACGGCCACCGCAGGACTCGACACCTACGCTGCTTCTTCTCGGGATGGTGGCGTCGACTGGGCGTCAACTCGCCTCTCGACCGCCAGCCAGATGCCCAACTACGAGATGTTCGGTGATCGGCGCGTCCCGTTCCACGGGGACTACAACTACGTGTCGTCGGTCGGCTCGTTCGCCATGAACGCCTGGACCGACACTCGACAAGTGGTCGGCGGCGACGACCCCCGCTACCCCGGTGGCGAAGGCTTCGACGTCCACCAGTGCCGGAGCCAAAGCGCCGACGGCAGCTGGGGCCCCGACACCTGTCCCAATGCCGGCGGGCTGGACCAAGACATCTATGGCCGGGCGACAACCGGATAGACGTAGGCTGGTGTACGGGCGCGAGCTCGCCGCCACATCAGTGTCGGCGACCAGCTCCCGACCAGTCGCTTTGCAGGGGATCGCGCCTCCCTTTTCGCCTACTCGACATTCGGCCACCTCGAGGTGGGACACCATGGATGACAGCCACCCCCGATCCCGTCACTCGTGTGGCGCCACCCCGCCAGCTGCCTGGATGCGGGCCCGCGCCCGCCCCGACCCGGTCGATCCCTGGCGAGTGATCCGCCGACGACATGCAGGTCTGCTCCGGTACGCACGAGCCCGTGGCCCAGCCGCCCAACCCGTCGTCTACGCTGCCGGTGATCACCGCGTCTACGTCCGGCTACCCGTGTACAACGACGCCTGCAACTTCGTCGACCGTGCCGATGTCGCGTTGGATGTCGACGCCAGCACCGCTGGTCGGGTGCTGATCGCTCGGGCGGCCGGCATGGGCCTGGTGGTCCCCGACTGCACCGTGCCGGCCGAGTTGGCCGACACTTTGGAGGTGTGGCCAGCCGGCATGCCGACCCGGGTGCTCATGCTCGTCGCGGAATCGGTCCAACAGATTCCGGTGGCCGACGATGTGCGGTACCCACCACTGCCGCCTGCACGATCGCGACTCCCCGGCACCTTCACAACCCCATGACCCGGTCCGGTCCCCGCAGCGTCGACGCATCGACTCGTGAGGGACAGGCGCCGAGTCCGACGCGCTGGACTTGCCCCTCATCGATCACCGGCTTGATGGGCGCCAAGGACGTCACGACCACTGAAGGCTCGATTGCTGAAGCCGAGGAGGGGGAAGCACCAGGCTCGCAGTGCCGGTGCTGGGGTTGGCGGCGTGGGTCAGTGCTGTCCCTCTCGCGCACGGCGGGTGAACGATCCGGGCAGGGCCGGGGACCATCGTCGTGCATGTGGTCGAAGCAGGACCCCGTCGGCGGAGATCTGGCCGACGTCAGCCCACAGCACCAGGAACGAGCCGCGCTCGCGCCGTCGCAGCAGCTGGGCCAGCGGCCACGGTCTGGTGACCCCGGATCGTTCGTAGCAGAGGAATGATGCCGGCGTACGTGGACTGACCAGGATCCCGTAAAGGCGCGCCTCGGGCATCGGGATCCGAAGGTCCCCGCTGGTGTCGGGCACAGCGTCCAGGACGAAGCGGAGATCGGCAACACGGCCGACTCGCTCGCCACCCTGGACGACCGGGGAGCCGATCAGCTCACTCAGGATCATGGCGGCCCCCGGGGATCTTGCCGATCACGTGCCGGGCCACCCACCGCTCGAGCCAGCCGACCTGAAGGGTGTCCCTGGCAGCTCGGAGCCGGATCGCGGTGCCGATCTCGGCGAGGTCGGACCAGGAGATGCGATCCAGACGAGACATCGGCGGGCGACCGCCGAAGATCCGGGTGAACCGGAAGACTCCACTGAGCAGCGCGGTGATCGTCGGCGAAGGGCTGGCGTGGGGCAAGGGTCCGGTCGGGAACGTCGGACAGGGAGATGTCGTCGACCGTGGTCACCGGCAGAGCAGCACGATCCAGGACCTGACGGTCCAGCAGATGCAGCCGTGCATCGATCAACCGTCCGGTGACGGCTGCCGTGTCGGGTGGGTGCGGGAGGTTCACGAGCCGGCTCCGGTGATGATCAACAGCGGGACTGCGGCCAGCGAGGCGACCAGGATCACGATCAGGTAGAACACGCCGGCGGCGTTGGTGACGGCGCCGTTCACCTGTTCACCCATGTACTCCGGGTCGTTCGCGACCACCAGGATCGGCAGGTAGGTCAGCGGCAGCGCGATGGCGGAGAACACCACGGAGAGCTCGGTGATCTTGATCGGGTCCATTCCGGTCAGCAGCACCCCGAGACCCACGATCAAACAGATGATCATGGTGAGGTGGAACCGGGCGGCCTCGGTGGGGCGGTGGAACTTGCCCCAGCTCCAGCCGTTGAACTGCGCCAAGGTGTAGCCCGACGAGAGAGTCGTCTCCAGGGCCGCCCCGAATGTCGCGGCCACCACCCCGAGGATGATGACGGCCAGCAAGACCTTCCCGCCGGCCTCGGCCACCGGCAGCATCACCTGAGAGAGCGTGGTGACCTGGATGGACTGAGGCAGCAGGACGACCGCGCCGCAAGCGGCGATGGCCAGCGACAGCACCCCACCGAGGGGGAAGCCGACGAGCACGTTGACTCGTGACTGGGTGAGGTCCTCAGCCGTCCAGCCCTCCTCGACCGCTCCGGAGGAGAAGAAGAACACCTCGTACGGTGTCATCGCGGCCCCGAACAGCGCGACGGCGTAGAACCAGTACGTCGTCGCCTTCTCCGTACCGGGCAGCCCCTGCTGCATCACCTGCCGTGCGAGCTCGCTCCAGCTCGGTCCGAGCAGGAACAAGGCGACGGCGAAGCCGACCAGGGTGAGCCCGATCAGGCCGGTCACGTTCTCCATGATGGAGAAGCGGACTCGCCAGATCACCAGCCAGACCGCTCCCGCGGCGAACGGCACCCACAGCAGGTAGGAGACGCTGCTGACCAGTTGCAGGGCCAGCGCGATGCCCCCGACCTCGGCGGTCAACGTCATCACGTTGATCAGGAACGACGCGGCGAGGTTCGCCGAGGCCGCCCGAGGGCCGAGGCGTTCACGGATGATCTCGAACGTCGCGCGCCCACTCACGGCAGCCACCCGGCCCGACATCTGAGCGAACACGCAGATGCCGATCACACCGACCACCACCACCCAGGCCAGCGACATGCCGAACCGGGAGCCGACCACGGCGTTGGTGACGATGTCGCCGATGTCGAGGAAACCACCGATGGCGGTCAGAATGCCCAGAGCCACAGCGAACAGCCGCTTCACCGCTTCGTCACCACCGTCAGCGTCTGGTCGACCGCACCCTCCACCCGGGACAGATCCGCGCTCGGCACAGGTCCGTCAGCCGGGCCGGACAGGGCCTCCTCGGTGTCCTGCACGGTGGCGAGGGCGTCGGTCACCACGACCTCGCACTGGCGCCTCAGGTCGCGGAGCTCCGGGGTGTCTGCCGGCGCCTTGACGAGCCGACGCTGGGCCAGGCCGATCTGGTCCACCATGTCAGCGACCGTGACCTGGGCCGCCGCCTTGGTCGTCCGACCTTCGTCGTGGAGGTCGACGGCCAGCTCGGTGCTGCGGACAGCGGCACGCGTCTCCAGCAGTGCCTTGCTCAGGTCTTCCGTGTCCGGAGACCCTCCGCAACCTGCCGTGAGGAAGACCAGTGTCACCAGCAGCGACCCGACCACCGCCTTCACACTGCGGTCAGCGAGCGACCGCGATGGTCTACCGCGTCGCTCGTCGAGCCGCATCCGCATCACCGACGACACACAAAGGCCATACCCATGATCCGCGCTTGAAAACGGCGTAACCGCTGCCGGGCGGTGGAAGGAATCCCGAGCGGTCCGTCACCAGCCGGAACTGACCCGCTCCGGATCCGTACCGGAGCTGACGTCAGGGACTGATGCCGAGTCGCCGGGCGAGGAACAGAAACGCCTCCGCAAAGGGGTGATCTGCGGCGGCCGCGCTGATCTCGGCCCAGTTGATCCGCTCGCGGACGGCGCGGGCGCCGGGCAGCAGCGTCCCCAGGTCGCAATACTGCTCACTGAGCGCGAGCACCTTGGTGGTCATCACGACGGTCGGCGTCAGCACCGGCATCCGCACTCCCAGGACGTCATGCTGTTCAGCCTCAGCCACCAGCTGATGATCCACCGGCACGCCCACCAGTCGGTGCAGCACATCGACCAGCACCCCTTGGTGCCAGGCCTTGAAGAGCCAGTCCTCCGGTGGTCGCTCGATCTGGAACCCGGCGGCGGCCAAGGCCTCGGCGGCCTGTTCTACGACGTCCTCGGGGACGACCACATCGACGTCGTGGTCACCCTCAGGCCCCCCGAAGACCCACAAGGCATAGCTACCGGCGAGCGCGAACGGCACGTCCGCCGCCTTGAGGGCGGACGCGGACGCGCGCAGCGCCTCCCGCATCGCGGTTCGCCCCGTCTCAAGGGCGGCCGCAGCGGGTGGGGGTGACTCGGACGTATCGATGATGGCTACCTTCGTCATATGCGGTTGGCGACCTTCAACATTCTGCACGGGCGGTCGATGAGCGACCACAGCGTGGACGTGGAGCGGTTGGCCGCCGCCGTGGCCAGCCTGGACGCCGACGTGCTCGCCCTTCAGGAGGTGGACCGCGATCAGCCCCGATCCCACCTGGCCGATCTGACCGCGGTGGCCGCCGAGGCCATGGGGGCTGTCTCGCACCGGTTCGTCGCGGCGCTGTCGGGCACGCCCGGCGCCACCTGGATGGCGTCCACCGAGGACGACGTGCCGGGCACCGCGTCGTACGGGGTGGCACTCCTGTCGCGTTACCCGGTGCGGACCTGGCAGACGCTGCGCCTGCCACGGATCGGCTTCCGCTTCCCGATGTACCTCCGCGGTCCCGGCAAGGTGATCATGGTCGACGAAGAACCCCGCGCAGCCGTGATCGCCCATCTGGACAGCCCGTTCGGCCCGCTGATCGTCGCCAACACGCACCTCTCCTTCGTCCCCGGCTGGGGACGACTCCAGCTCCGGCGGATCCGCCGGGACCTGGCCACGCTGCCGGACCCCACCGTCTTGATGGGGGACCTCAACATGGAGGCCCCACGACCCGCCCGGGTCACCGGTTACCGCAGTCTGGCTGAGCACCTGACCTTCCCGCTGGACGAGCCGGACCGACAGCTCGACCACGTGCTCGCCCGAGGGGATGTCGGCCGGGTGGTGGACAGTCGGGCGGTCCGGTTGCCGCTGTCGGACCACCGGGCCCTGGTCGTCGACCTCGCCGACCCGGAGGTAGGAGCCTCGCCGGCGGGAGATGGGGGAACAGCGCGGCCAGATAGCCATTCGCGCTCGTTCGCCTTGACTCCTTTGTCGTTGTGCTGCGGTCAACGGCGTGGTGGTGGGGGCCGGA
>CAVPPP010000014.1:0-30836 GCA_963707005.1 uncultured Actinomycetota bacterium | reverse complement strand
GGGGGATCCAAATGCAGCTCAGCCATGCGCGGCGCGGAAATCACAGCGATGCTGTCGGCGACAGGCCCCAGCTCGCGGAGCGGACCGATGAGCTGTGCCAGCTCCGTCGGCTCGCCCTGATGGACGATCTCGACTGATGCTAGGGCCTGCCCGCGAAGAAGATCAGGCAGCTCCGGCAGGGGTGGGAACTGCAGCAGCCGTCCGCAGCTCATGGTCTGTTCCGGAACACTGAGCGTCCAGGGCCGCCAGGCATGGAGCACCTCCCCGCCACGTGCCATCGGGAAGAACAAGGTGCCGGCCACGATGGTCGGAACCGTATGAAGCCGTAGGCGGAAACGCGTGACCACACCCAGACCGCCGCCGCCCCCGCGGATCGCCCAGAACAGGTCGGGGTCGGTGGCCGCGTCGACAACCCGGACGACACTCCGTGCGTCGACCATCTCCACGGCCAAGATGTCGTTCACCGCGAGGCCGTGGCTGCGGGCGAGCCAGCTGACACCACCGGACAGGAGGAAGCCGGCGATCCCAACGTCGGCGGCCGAGCCGGCCTGCGCGACAAGACCGTGTGCGGCGGCGGCGGCAGCCACCTGACCCCACCTGCACCGGCACCCACCCATGCCGACCTGGTCGCGGGGTCCACGTCGATGGTCTGGAGCGCACCGGTTCGGAGGAGGACGGTGTCGGCGAGTGAGCCGACCGGCTTGGCGCCGTGGCCGGTGCCCTCGGCCAGCACGCGGAGACCGCAGACAGCCGCAGATCGTACGGCGGCAACGACATCTTCAACCGTTGCCACCACGGCAACGGCCGCTGGATTGTGCGCTGCGTCGACCACCCATGGGTACGTGCTGCATCCCAGCCAACGTCTCCTGGGCGGAGCACGGTGCCATCGGCACCAGCAGTGAGCCGCCCAGTCGCGGCGCTAGTCGATGCAGTCATGATCGCCTCCGCGACGGTTCTGTACACCAAGGTTGCGGTGCCAGATCGGTGCCCCGTTCGGGCCGATCATCAGCTGCACCGACGGCGGTAGCTGCGGCTCATTGTCAGACGTCAACCCCTGCAGACAAATCCCGATGGTTCGGGGAATGCTGCTGAGACATGCAGCAATCGAATGACGGTGGCGAGTTGTCGGGGCGCTGGTCGCCGACCTGTCAGCGTCACCTGGGCGAGCGGAAGACCGGGGTGGGAGACGGTGACGTCTGCCTGGATCTGTGCCGCCGGCGACGTGACTCTGCGCCCCGGTGAACACCGCGCGGATCCGTGTGGACCACCCAGATAGGCGCCAGAACCCACGGAGATTCTTTGACTGGATGTTCGTTCGGATCGTGCAAGGCAGCGCGACTCATACGAAGACGGCGCCCACGCAGCCGGGAGACGGCAGGAGGTCGGTGCGGATATCTCGACGACGCTCCCGCGCGTTGGCCGAGCGCCACCAGGTCATCAGAAGTCGCCTCGTGGGCGCACACGGACCGCGGGCATCGACCGGCCCATCGACACCCACCTCATGGGCGACAACGTCGCCACCCTCGTCGACCACCTCCAGCTGAAGTAGCCCGACGTCGTCGGCTACTCCCTCGGCGACGGGGGGCGTTGTTCACAGCGATCGAGTACCCAGAGAAGGTCGGCGATCTCGTGAGAGCGTCGGCACACACCCTGCGGGCCGCCATCCCGCCGAGGCTCGCCCAAAAGGCCCACGTGAACGCGGCCGCGCTGGACCCCCATGAGGCACACCGCGATGTACCAGCAGTACCAGCAGGTGGCGCCGCGGCCCCCACGACTTCGGCCCGGCTGCTGGAAAGATCGGTGCGGCGATGAGCAAGGACTTCGACATCGACGAGGACGTACGCGGCCGGCAGGTGCCGACGTTGATCGTGTACGCCGATGCCGACACGGCACCCCCAGCCACGACGTCGAGGTCTCCCAAGTTGCTCCACGGCGGCCACGGCGACGGCGGCTGGATAGCGAAAGCCGGCCAAGGGCGGACACGCTGGCGGTGCTGCCCGGCCTCTGACCCACTACAACCTCGGCATCAGCCGCTCTTCGCCCCCGTCATCCTCGACCCCCCAACCAGCCACAACGCGAGACCTGAGTCGACGAGATTGGCCCACATGCCCCAGCAGCCGGTGTCCGATAGGTCGCCGTAAGACAGCAACTCCGTAATGGAGCCTTTGGACCAAGTCGATGCGCATGCGCCGCGCTCGCGAGGTCACCACCCTGTAGCGACATGAGTCCAGACACGTGTCTGACCGGCGGGAACAAATCCGACGGCATACCTCCACCGGGTCAAGATCTGCAGATGATCTTGATACTCGGCCCTGGCCATCTCTCGTCGAGGAGAACACAGCGATAGCGGGCGACTGCCACATCCGCGCGCTGGGCGGTCTAGGGCGACTCGGGGACTCATCGTTCGGGTGGGAACATCCCTTCGTCCCTCAGAAACCTGATCAGCCCTGGTCTTGGGTGAGACCGGCGTCTTTCAGCATCATGTCCACGTTCGTGGGGCTGTTGGCGTCCAGCAGTCGCTGTTTCAGGTCAGCCAGCCGAATCAGTTCCGGCTTGCGTGCGTCTCGGTGGAACTCTTGGATCTTGTCCGGCAGGTTCCTCGCCGCCCGCCGGATCTCCCCGAGCGTCTGGGTCTGCTGTCGGGTTCGTGCGGTCGATGCGGCATCTTGCCTGCGCTGGTCGGCGCCCTCCTGGTCGGCCTTCTTGCGGCTCTGGCCCACCTCGTGATCATGTGCGGTCGAGCCGCGCTTTCCCTTCGTGTGCTCTGCGCCGCGGAGTCCTTCCTCGCCATCGGCGACCGACTTCTTTCCGCCCTTCTTGTTCGCCGCACTGATCCGACCCGGATCAGCGGCGCCGGGCTGTTGTGGGAGGGGCTTCCCGGGTGGCACGTCACTCGGTCCGTTGACGGCCACCTTGACTGCTTCGGCTGCTTGTGGTTGACGGGGTTCGTTCTGATTCGCCGGGGTCTTGTTCTTCAGCACTGGGTGGGAGGCGTCAACCTGGACTCCGCGGCCCGGTGCATCGGAATCGCGCAGGGTGCCGGTCGGCTTGCCAGTGCCCTCGCCACCACCCTGTCTGACGGTGAGTTCCGGTGTGGGCCGGGATCGAGCGGGTTCGGGAGAGAACCGGCCCTCCTGCTTCAATCCCAGCGCTACGGTCCGTTGCCGAAGAATTCGCAGGCTCTCGTTGGTCCTGGCGATCAATTCCGGTAGGCGGGAGGCCGCGTTGGCAGCTTTCGCGTACCGTTTCTGGTGCCTCCTTGAGCGTTTTGGCCAGCAGGTAGAGGTGGACGGATTCACGGCCGATGGCCTCCCAGTCGCCGTCGCGGCAGGCCTTGAGGAAGCGCCCCGGCGTCTCGATCATGCCAGTCACCATCCCCTTCAGCAGGTCTCCGGTGGTGGCACCCTGCTCGGCGGCCTTGGCCATGTCGCTGACGAACTTTGGTTCGTAGTGACCCATCGTCATGAAGTGCAGATTGATCTGGACCAGGTCCACTACTTCCTTAGCGGCTTCGACGAAGATCCCGACGAACGCCTCGACGGCTCCCTTGATCACTGCGGCGCCGTTGCCGAGAACGGAATCTTTGGGTGGCCTGATCGCTTCGGTCTCCTGCTGTTGCCGCAGGAGGTCACCCCGGAGTTCGGCGAGCTCTTTGCCGTAGTCACGGCCCTGGCTCGTCGCCACAGCCGCGAAGGACTCGAGGTAGACCGTTTCTTCGTGCACGCGCTGCTTCCACTCGGGAATGAACTTCGCCGCGTCCTCGCCTTTCCTGGTCAGGTCTGCCACCGTGCGCATCATCTGCTGCAACTTCTTCACTCGGATCCTGGTTCCGCGCAGGGCGCCGACCCGGACGTACTCCTGCTTGTCCATCGTTTGTTTCAGCAGGAGGAAGTCGTCGTCGGTGGTCAGGAAGGGGACGGACGGCTTGGTCTCTCCGTAGATCTGCTCCAGGTACTTCGCGGCTTCGACGGTGTCGGTGGATTTGACGATCGTCGAGAGCAACCATCGGTGCTCGTCCAGGTAGCGATTCTCCAGAGCGGTCCATTCCGCACGTGCTGCGGCGCTGACCCGATTGATCACTCGGTCGACATCGCGGTACGCGTTCCGTACGCCGTCGAGTTTCTGGTCAGCGTCGACTGTTTCGATTCGGGACCGAATCTTGCGGAGTGTTGACAGCCACGACGAGCGGGTGCTGCTGACCCGAACCAGCTGAGCCTCATTCATTACGCCGATGGAGTCGTCGCACTCGTCGTACAGCTGCTCAGCCTGCGCCCGGACCGGGGCGCTCAGGGTGGTCCAGGACGGATAGTCCGGATCGGAGTCGCGCTGGATCGGCAGTGCTGTGGACGGCGTGCTGACCGGCCCAGCGGCCAGCAACGTGACGATCGACTGGTTCCCGGCCACCGCCTGCAGCGCCAGCACCGTGGTCGGCGTGAGAGCTGAGGTCGCAGGCCCTCGCGGCAGCGTCTCGTTCCCGTCCTTGACCTGACGGGACCTCGTCGATACGCGCGTCGGACTCCGAGCGTTTACCCGTCGCCCGCTCAGCTCACTGTGTTCCACCGGTAGTTCCCGCGGCCAGGCGTCCGGCGTATGCCGGTCATCCGTCCACTGTCGCCGATGACTGCCACCTGGATCAATCAGCCGATAGGCACTTACGAGGGCAACAGGACCTGCCCGAAAGGGCGCGAAAGCGCGACCACAGATTCTGCGGGCCGCCGAAGCTGTCGACGCCATAGAGCACTTGACCGGCGACACTTCGGCCGCCGCCGCCGCCGTCGACGAAGACGAGGCCGACGCGCGGCTACCTAACACTCTCCCGGCGCAGGCGGCCCCAAGCTTCAACAGGCCGCTGAGACGGCCCGCAGGGTGCAGGTCTCCCCCTCCACTCAACCAGTAGCGCGTCACGGCGCACGAAACCGGCGCTGACGCCTTCGCCACCTGCGCCGACCGCTGGCCGGCAGCAGAACCTACTGATGAAGACCGCCGAAACACCGTTCCCGCCAGTGGAAGGCCCCGGATTGCCTCAGGTGGGTCCATCGGTCGGCGCATCGTCTGGGACTGCTGGGGCCACTCGTCGATGGCGGTCGCTATCGGTGTAGGTGGTGCAGGGTGAGACGGCCGATGGTGTTGGCGTCGAGTTCGGTGAACCAGAGCTGGCTGTCTGGGCCGGTGGTCAGGCCGCGCAGGCCGGCTTGGGGGGTGGGGATGTCGTACTCGCGGATGACGCCACGAGTGGTGATGTGGCCAAGCCGGTTGCCGTCGAGCTCGGTGAACCAGATCTGGCGATGTGGACCGAGGGCGATTGCGTTGGGGAAGCTGCTCGGGTGGGGTAGCGTGAACTCGGTGATTTTGCCCCGCGGGGTGATCCGGCCCACCCGGTTGCCGTCGGTCTCGACGAACCAGAGATTGCGGTCGGGGCCGACGATGAGGGTATTCGGCGAGCTGTCCGGGTTGGGCAGCGGGAACTCGGTGAAGGCGCCTTGAGGGGTCATGCGGCCAATCGCGTTCCCGGCCAGCTCGGTGAACCATAGGTTGCCGTCGGGTCCGGTGACGATGTCGGCGGGCCGGACGCCCCAGCGGGGAAGCGTGAACTCGTGGGTGACGGTCCCGTCGTAGGTCATCCGGCCGATCCGGTTGCCGGTCGCCTCTCGTTCGGTGAACAAGAGTGCGCCGTCGGGTCCGACGGTGATGAAGGCGGGGAAGCTGTCCGGGTGGGGAAGGACGAACTCGGTCAGGTCGCCGTCGTAGGTCAGCCGCCCGATGCGGTTGGCGCTGTACTCGGTGAACCAGAGGTTGCCGTCGGGCGCGGCCAAGATGTCCAGCGGGCGCGCGTCCGGGGTGGGCAGGGCGTACTCGGTCACCTGCCTGTCGACCGTCATTCGCCCGATCCGGCTCGGCGTCGCAAAGACCTCGGTGAACCACAGTGCGCAGTCCCGTCCCAGCGTGATCACCAAAGGGCTGCTGTTCGGCTGGGGCAGTGGAAACTCTTCGATGCTCCAACCATGCGCGGCCGTCGTGGCCATTGAGCCAGCCGACCTGCCGGGGCTGTGAGGCGTGGACCGGCCCGGCTGACACTTGCTGCCGGTCCCATGGGAGGTGTCGGCCTTCGCGGCGACGACCGGAGCCGCGGCGAGTGTCCCCGCACAGACGAGTACGGCTACCAGCCGGATCAGTCGGACCTGCCATCTGCGGGCCCGCCTCGAGTTCAACATCGCCGGATCCCCTTTCTTTGGGAAGTTCTCGTCCACGATGCCGAGGCTGACTATTAGCGACCAGGGATCGCTACTGGCGGGGTTGCCACGCGGGGGCGTACTGGCCGCCTCCGGACTGCAGAACGGGGCGCTGGTCGCTGCCGTCGACGGCGGCCGTCCACACTTCGCGGCTGGTGGGCAGCAGCCGTAGGAACGCCAATCTGCGACCATCGGGGGACCAGGTCGGAGCGAAGTCATCAGCTGCGCCGGTGATCACGGCACGTTGGCGGCTGCCGTCCGCGCGCATGAGGTAAATGTCGTCTGCGTCACCGATCCGGGCGGCGTAGGCGATGTGTCGTCCGTCTGGTGACCAATCGGGCAGTTGGTCCTTGGGCTTGCTGTCTGTGGTCAGTTGGCGTTCCCGCCCGCTCTGGAGGTCTCTAACCCAGACCTGTCCGTTGTCGGCAAGGGACTCCCCGCGCAGGAAGACGAGGCGGCGCCCATCGGGCGACCACGCAGCATTGTCTTCCGACAGGTTTGGCGTGGAGGTGAGGGGCCGCGGGTTGCGCCCGTCGACTCCAATCGTCCACAGATCAGTCGAGCCGTTCGCGGTCACCAACGTGAAGACCAACTGGTGGCCGTCGTGTGAGAAGTCGGGGAAGGTGGCGTACCCGTCGAGCCGGGTGACCTGACGCTGGTCGCGACCATTGGCGCGCATCACCCAGATCTCGAGGCGCCGTTCCGGAGTGAAGGTCCCCTTGCACCAAGCGATCCACCGGCCGTCCGGCGAGTAAGCGGGGCAGGCATCGAATTGATCGTCGTTGGTCAGCTGTCGGGGCCGCGAGCCGTCGGCCCGCATGCTGTAGATGTCAGGTGCCGTTGCCGCCTTTCCGACATTGTCAGCGAAAGCCAGCCGCCCGTTTCGACCTGGATAGGTGGCCTCTGCAGCCGGCGTGCTGGCCAGTGCCGAAATCAACGTGAACACCGAGCACACAACAACGAGCCGGAGGAAAAGGTTTGCTCGAGGGCTGAGATTCATGACACTCCATCCTTTCGGCAGGTAAAGGCCCGGCTTTCGCGCCTCCCCATCGTCGCGGGCGAGGAGCGCGACGGCATTGGGAAGTCACGGTCTGCATCGAATCCGGTTGGTGGTGATGTCAACCGTGGCACTGCCGAAGGATTGATTGCAAGGGGTAAAATTGAAGAAGGCAACGTTGATCCGTCCACCACAACGGCACCGAGGACTACGACGACCGCCGCCAACACACCTGACTCGCGGGCTGCCCCAGTTGCCGACCTGTTCTTGCAGTCAATTGGCTCGGGAACGCGGGAACCACGAGGATTCGGGCCCGACCACTATGGTTCCGCCGGTCGTCCGACGAGCCCATTCCCGTGGACAGATCCAACCGGCACTAGGCTCGAGGAGCTCACCGCGCTTCTGTCCAAACACCCACGGCGCCCGCGCCCAGCTGCAGTCGAACGCTGGAAGCTTGAGCTGGGCCGCCGGCAAGGGGGCCTTGACCCTGGATCTTGGACACGCTGAATCACCATCAGCCATGTCGCGTCGACGGTGGAGGGGGTGGCGGCCCGGTGCGCTCCTCGGCCGCCGCCCGGCCTAGCCCCCGACGACCTCAAGACGACTCAGGTGACCCTGATCGCCTCAAGCAGTCTGACTGGAACGCGGTCAGGATGTCTTCCACTGGTGCGGCACATTCGTCTGCTGGGCCATCGCGGACAACTCTGCTTCGACAGACCTCGCAAACCATCACCGTTGCCACCATCGTCGACAACCACGGCCGGCCCTCGTCGCCGGTTCCTGATCGCCGGATCCAGCGCTGAGCGCGCTTCTGACAGAGGCGGGGTGCGCACCGTCCGGGCCACCCACCCCGATCCTGAACCCCAGCCAGTTACCGTTGTCCCAATGCGCACCGACTGTCCGATAGGCCGCCATATGTCATCGACCCAGTGACGGTGTCAACACGTACACCCTGTTCCGGCCTCTTTGCTGGCGGTGGCTGCCGGCGAACGCACAGTCCATCCGCGCCCGGTAGAGCTCGCTGCCGAGTGCTTCTGGTCATGGCTGAGTGAGCGGTTGGCACCTCTTCAATGTGTCGGTTCGGCTTGATGGTCGAGGTGGCTGTCAGGTGAGGTGGAGCGCGAGGACGTCTTCGCCCCACATGTCTCGTCCGGTGTCAATGAAGCCGAAGGCCAAATAGAACCCACGGGGCGAACCTGGACCATCGGAGCAGCTGGTGTACAGCACGTCGGCACCGGGTCGAGTCTCGAGATACCGGACCACCGCTTCCAGCGTGGCCGCCCCGTAGCCTCGGCCCTGAACGGAGTGATCGATCAACAATTTCCACAGGAAGTAGGGCCCGACGAGGTCGTCATCGATGGGTTCGGGAATGTTGTCACTGATCATGGTGAAGCCGACCAAGGCACCGGTGTCGGCATCATGGATCACCCAAGGATGCGGTTTGGCTCGCTCATCTTCCCGGGCCTCGTTCTGAATCTCCTCCATCGAGTTCAGGTACCTGTGCTGCCCCGGCCCCCGGCGCAGGTGCCGCACAGACGACCAGTCGGCCGGAGTGAGGATGCCGCTCAATCGGACTCGGACCACGAAACCTCCTGTTCATCGACGCCAGAATCTCCGACTTGGAGATGATCGATTGGACGGTGCCTCATGGCTGGAGCCGATGTCCTGGGTGATCATCCCCGTCGGGGAACCAGACGGCGTGAAGTCTCAGCAACCGACCGTGGAACACCGCTGGCGGCGGGGCCAGCTGGCCCGCCATGCCCACCCGCCGCGCCAGTGCCCACCACCAGGCCAAACCATCCACCCAAGCCGATCCGTGGTCGAGGCATAGACAAACGTCCCGGCCCGGTACGCCTAGGAGGCAAGCTCGCTGCTGGCATACCGGCTTTGGAGAGGGACGGGGGTGCTACCTCGTAGCGAGCCAGTCTTCGAACTGTTGAGGTGTTCGGACTCCGTGATCCAACACGGCGGTGTAGATCTCGAAGCCACTGACCACTTCTGGATACTCAGTCCGGCGGTGCCAAACATCCTTGATACCCAAAATGTCGAGGCGTTCCTGGAACGTCAGAGAATCTCGCAGCTGCTCGTGCCAAGCAACTACGTTCTCGTGAGGGTCGTGCAGCCAGAACGTGAGGTCAAGGCACCAGGTGCCGCTCGGGCGGACGTAGGTCATCGGTACGTGGTAGCGCTCGTCGCGGCTCACTCCGGTCGGACTGCGCGTGCCACGTTCGTCGGCGTATCGGAATCCCACCAGGCCGGGGAGGACAACCAGCTCGGCTAGCGCGGTCAAGACTTCTTTGGGCGACAACTGAGGTCCGCCGAGAAGCATGACGTCGAGGTCTCGCCAGACCATCAACCCGGAGACGAAGCTCCCGGTGACCAAGACGGGACTGTATCGGGCGAGCCGGCACTTCAGATCGAGTTCGCTGAGTAACTCGCGGGCCTCGTCCTGCAGAGCACTCTGCCGACAAAGAAGTGACTCCTGTCGGCTTTGCGAGGAGACATCGACATCATCTGGCTCTGGTGCGCTGCCCATACTGGTATGCAAACACCGACGCGCCGATCTCGGCAAGACTGTCCGTTTGCGACGCTCTGCACATGTGGCCAGGAGCGCAATAGATGTCCGCCCTACCGGCTGCGCCTGCCAGAAGGCAAGTCCACGCAGCTCCTGGCCCAGGGCCGTAGAGAGTTCTGGCCGAAGATGCGGTCCCTAGGCTGTGGTGGTGTCAAAGCGCCGGATGTTGTTCACCGCGGCCGGCGGTCATGGTCATCTGCAGCCTCTGCTGCCGCTAGCTCGGGCCGCAGCCGCGGCCGGTCATCCAGTGATGGTCTCGGCCGCGCCGTCTCTGGCCGCCCACGTCGCGCAACAGGGTCTGGTCTTCGCCCCGTCCGGGCCCGACGTTGTCCCCGTTCATTCCGAACTCACTTTGTTCACCTTGGATCAGGAGCGGCAGGCCATCCCGCGGCATTTCATCGGCCACCTCGGCCCCTCCCGCGCCCGCGACCTCGCCCAGCTGGCCACCGGCTGGGACGCTGACCTGCTGGTGAGCGATGAAGCAGACTACGGCGCCGTCGTCGCCGCGGAGACGCTTCACCTGCCGCACGCGACGGTGATCACCTGCGGCGCCGGCGGCATGACCCCACCGTCGTTGATCCAATCCCCCCTGGAACACCTCCGCGCCCAGTTCAGGCTGCCCTTCGAAAACGGCACCTTGATGCTGCAACGGTCCTTGAAGCTGAACCCATTCCCACCCACCTTCCGCGACCCAGCCGACCCACTGACCGGTCACGTCGTCAACTACCGGCCTGCTCACCTGCCGGCCCCATGCTCGCCGCCGACCGTCGGCCCCGTCTATGTGACGCTCGGGACCATCTTCAACACCGAATCCGGCGACCTGCTAGCCCGCATCACGACCGCCGCGGCGGCGGCTCACCGGGTGATCGTCGCCACCGGCGAGTATGTCGACCCGGCCGATCTCGGCCCCCAGCCACCCAATGTCACCATTCACCGCTTCGTCAACCAGCAGCAGATCCTGGCAACCTGCGCCGCCCTGATCTGTCATGGCGGGTCGGGCACCATCCTCGACGCCCTCACCTTCGACCTGCCGATGATCATCCTTCCCCTCGGCGCCGATCAACCGCTCAACGCCGGTCGGGCTCATGATCTTGGCTGCGCCATCGTGCTGCCCGCCGACCGAACCACACCCCAACAGATCACCGACGCCCTCAACCAGGTCCTCACCGACCCCACCTTCCGCGCAGCCTCAACGCGGCTACAGCACGAGCTTCGCCAGCAGTCCAGCATCGACACCGTCGTCCAGGCACTCGACACCGCCACAAGACCTTGAGCAGAACGCACACCTCGCGACAACCCATCACTCGGGCAGCCGGCCGACACCGCGACGATGAGCACCTGGGAAGAGTGGCTTCATCTGGCCAACGTTTATCGAGCTCATCCTCGCAGTCGATCGTTGGCAGTGCAGTGGCCGACCATCTTTCGAACCTGACCGTCCCCGCCCGAGAGGCTCTCCCTCCGCCCATGGACACCGCGTCCGCCAACGGGACCTTCTTTGTGAGCGTGAGCGTTGTGCTCGTGGCCGGGACGGCCAGCCCACACCGGTAATTTGTGGGTACCGAGCGCCGTGCCGTAACGAGGGTCGGACATGCCGTCGCTCGCCCGCGAAGGTCGCGACCATGACCGACGGCCGCACGTATGTACCGCTTGCCTGGATGAGCGGTCAACCTGACCGCGATTCATCGTCCTGGAGCAAAAGGCAGCAAGATCAAGCCTCGCCCGTTCGCGACTGCTGAGTTCAGGGCCGAGATCGTCGAAGGGTGCCTGACCCCGGACCCGATCTTCTCCGCCTGATCATTGCGCTGCCGCGTCCTAACGGTCAATTGCGGCTAACTTGACGCTGAAAAGTTGGAACCCCGGCACGCCCAGGGGTGGAGGCGCTGCGGGGCTGCCATACCCTGTCCGTCAGAATCAACAAGGGCAGCCATACGTTATCGGAACGCTCATCCCTGTCCGAAAGCATCTCGACGAAGGCATTGGTTTCTGAGGAGGACGGATTGGAGATTCAGCGAGACGCTGTTCTCACGGCAGCCCATGAGTTCACGGTCCAACTCGCCGAGGTTGACCGGGCCCTTCGGCGCAGTAGTACTACGATCCCAAACCTAGCGACCAAGATGGCTGTGGCCGAGGCATTCTGGTCGTTCCTGGGGGTCGTCGACGATTACGACCGCCTCCACCCGCTTGGGGATATGGCCCTCCGTGCAGAGTGCCGGGCGATCATCGGAGGCTGGCTGTACCGGGGCCGCTTCTGGAACCGCTCCTACCAGAAGCCGCACGGCTTCGCCGGCGACTACCGGATCATCGAATGGATGTACGACCTCGAGCATGATCCTTGCGACGATCCGACTCAGCCGGGCCTCCTCAACTGCCTCGACTACGTCTACAGCACCGTCCATAGCGTGCAGAGCGTGTGGGAACGACGCCATTGGTTCGCCGCTCGTCTGCGCGAAGAGCATGACCGGCGCGGAGGGGCATTGCGCGTGCTGGACTTAGCGTGCGGTGGAACCCGATATACCCACGACTATCTCACCTCGCTTGCAGACGCCAGCGGCGTGGAGATAACGCTGGTAGATCAAGACGCCGCCGCCATCGCGTTCTGCCGATCGGCAGTCTTAACCCCATGGCTAGGGCACCTGAAGACGCTGTCGTTGCCGATCAGCCACCTCAACACGGAGTTACCTGACGCGGCCTTCGACATAGTCATCTCGACCGGCCTTTTCGACTACCTCAACAAGGAAGCCTCCAGTCAGCTCCTGGCACACATGGTTCGGCTGACCGCGCCCGCTGGCCTCGTCGCCATCTCCAACTTCCACCCTGACGACCCCTCGAAAAACGCGAAAGACTGGCTAACCGATTGGCCGTTGATGTACAAGGACGAGCCAACACTCAAGGCGCTATTCCCCAACCATGTGTCGGCCAGCACGCAGCGCTCAACCAACGGCTCACTCGTTCTTGCCTGGGCGCGGGTCAACGAGACCGAAACGCTGCCGCGTCAACAGTAGTCGGTGGATCCGGCTTGAATCCGGCTGCCCTCGACAGTGTCGGGCCGGGGTTCCAGCTGGGGCCTGTCAGGCGGTCAGGGTGGCGATCTTGGTGAGGTTGTGGGCGAAGACTCCCTGTCCGATCCAGGTTCGGGCTCCTTCGGTGGTGTCGATCATGGTGCGGTCCCAGCCGTAGCTGCGTTTCAGGTGACTGATCCGGCCTTCGCAGCCGGTTCGCCATTTCACGTTCTGCCGGAAGCTTCGTCGTCGTTCGTGGGCTTGTCGGGCCTTGGTGGGTCGGCCCTTGCGGGGAATGACGACGTTGCGGACGCCGAGGTTAGTGAGGTCGTCGTCGACGCTGGCTTCGCCGTAGCCACGGTCGGCGGTCACGGTCCGTGGCGTCTTCCCGGTCCGTTGCTTCACCCGCTCCACCGCCGGCTTCAGTCGGGGCGCGTCGGCCGGGTTGCCGGGTTGGACGTCGTGGTCGAGGACGATCCCGTCGGCGTTGTCACACACCTGCGCTTTCGCTCCGAACTCGACCGGCTTCCCAAGCCGCCCTTTCGCGATCGGGCGCGCGTCGGGGTCATGCAGGCTGACTCGGCGGGTGGCGCCATCCGGTGTGGTGCCGGCCATCCGCTGCCTGGTCTGGGCCGCGATCCGGCGAGTCGCATCCAGCAGGTCGGTGAGGTCGTTCACCGCCCGCACCAACCGACCCCGTTTCCGCCCAGCAGCGGGGTCCTTGACGCCCCGGCCGGCGAGGTCGGCGGCTTTCCGCCGGGCTGTCCGGATGGCTCGTTTCGCGTTGGCAAGGAGGTGTTCGGCCTCGGCAGCGGCGGCCTCGGCGAGCTTCGCGAGCTCGAGGTTCTTGCGTCGCACCACCGCCAACGCCTCGTCTTTCGCCGCGGCGTTGCGGGTGCGGAGCTTCGCGTTCAAATCATGCGCCCGTCGCCCGGCAGCCCGGGACCGATCCCGCAGCTTGGTCCGGACCGCGCCACCAGCCGCCCGGATCCGACGTCCCGTCTGCGCGATCCGATTGATCGCCCTGGCCAACAGACCGGAGTCGGTCGGATAGGCAACGTTCGCGGGGACGACGGTGGTGTCGACCCTGATCTTCGACGTGCGCAGCACCTTCGCCTCGACCGCCTTCGCCAGCAAGGCCTCGTTCAACCCGTCGACCGCCGTCGAGCCGCAGCGGGTGGTGAGCTTCATCAACGTGGTCGGATGCGGCACCGGCTGGTCGATCCCGATCCGGCAGAACTGGCGCCAGGTGATCGAGTCCGACACCTCCCGGCACAACGACTCATACCCCAACCGATACCGGAACTTGAGAAACATCAGCCGCAGATAGGTGGCTCTTCGCAGATGAGGGTGTAGAGGTCGGCGCGTCGATGGCTGGGTAGGCGTCGAGGTCTCCCGAAGATGGAAGTTCTCACACCCGCCATCACGGAAGACCTCGACGATGCACGACGCTACCCCTGATGCCGGCTTCGGCTGCCCTGACCTGACCATGTTCTGCCGCCTCGACGAGCTCGGGCTCGTCGTGACCGGGCAACGCCTCGATCCTGACCGTGCCGTGCTCGCGTGCCGGGTCGTCGACCCCGACGACTGGTGCCACCGCTGCGGCTGCCAAGGAGTCCCGCGCGGCACCGTGGTCCGGAGGCTGGCGCACGAGCCGTTCGGCTGGCGACCGACCAGCCTGCACGTCACCGTGCGCCGCTACCGCTGCCGCGAGTGCCGGCATGTGTGGCGCCAAGACACCAGCCGGGCCGCGGAGCCGCGGGCGAAGCTGTCCCGCCGCGGACTGCGGTGGGCGCTGGAAGGGCTGGTGGTGCAGCACCTCACCGTCGCCCGGGTCGCCGACGGCCTCGGGGTGTCGTGGAACACCGCCAACAACGCCGTCCTCGCCGAAGGTCAACGCGCTGCTGATCGACGACCCGCACCGGTTCGACGGCGTCGCAGTGATCGGCGTCGACGAGCACGTCTGGCGGCACACCCGCCGCGGCGACAAGTACGTCACCGTGATCATCGACCTCACCCCGGTCCGCGACCACACCGGCCCAGCCCGGTTGCTCGACATGGTCGAGGGCCGTTCCAAACAAGCATTCCAGCGCTGGCTCGCCGAACGCGACCCAGCCTGGCGAGACGCAGATCGAGGTCGTCGCGATGGACGGCTTCACCGGGTTCAAGACCGCCACCGCCGAGGAACTGCCCGACGCGGTCGCGGTGATGGACCCCTTCCACGTCGTCCGCCTCGCCGGCGACGCCCTGGACCGGTGCCGCCGCCGGATCCAGCAGATCATCCACGGCCACCGCGGCCGCGCGAACGATCCGCTCTACCGGGCCCGCCGCACCCTGCACACCGGCATCGACCTCCTCACCCACGAGGCAGCGACAACGGCTCGAGCAGCTGTTCGCCGACGACGACCACGTCCAGGTCGAAGCGACCTGGGGCATCTACCAACGCATGATCACCGCCTACCGGCAACCCGACCGAGCCCGTGGCCGCGAGCTGATGGTCAAGCTGATCGACGCGCTCAGCCACGGCGTGCCGAAGCCGCTGACCGAGCTCATCACCCTCGGGCCGGACCTTGAAGAAGCGAGCCGTCGACGTGCTCGCCTACTTCGACCGACCCGGCTCCAGCAACGGCCCCACCGAGGCGATCAACGGACGGCTCGAACACCTCCGCGGCTCCGCCCTCGGGTTCCGCAACCTCACCAACTACATCGCCAGATGCCTACTCGAAGCCGGCGGATTCAGACCCCGACTACACCCTCGATTCTGAAGAGCCCCATTAGCCTGGCCGAATCATCCAAGCGGGATCGGGCGTGACGCCAAGCAGGCTGGGTGCATTCCCGTGGATACATTGCTGGTAATAGCACCTATTCGAGGGAGGCTAAAGGGGTCAGTCTTGCGGACGCCAACCGACTTGTTCGAGCCACGAGGTCAGACCGAACATCACCGCACCCATTTTCTCCGTGGCGGCGAACTCGTCGACATTCTTCCCATTCTCGATCCGCGCTACCGTCGTTCCCCGGAAGGTGATGGGCTCGCCAGTGGCAGGAACGCCCCGATAGTCCCCTTTGTGCGTGCCGGTCCCGGTGAACATGATCACAACGTGACCGCCTTCGGCGGCCAGCACCTTGTCGGGGGTCACCTTGAGGTCGGGGAACGCGGCCCGGATTTCTCCCAACCACTCAAGATTCTCGGGATGTCGGCCACCCCAGGCGTCCTCGAAGTACCGCAGGAACACTGCCTTGTTCTCTTCCGCAGACATGTCGATCACCCCTTGTCCCTGCTGGCTGACTGCCAGCTTGATGCCATCCAGACTCAATCAGTCGAGGCGGCCTGGACCAGCGACATGAGACACTGCGCAGTCGCCTGCGGGGCATTGATCGGTGCTAGATGGTTTACAGCCAGTTCACGGTACTGCCAGTCCTGGGATGACCGGGCGTGGGCCACCATAGGGTTCTCCGCTTCGTCAGCGCCTTCCGTGCAGCGCACGAAGATGCGGGGAACGGCCGCAGCGGCCGGGTTCCCGAGCCTGATGGGCTGGGTGAAGGTCGCAATCGGCTGAGGCACGAGCTTAGGAAGGAACCACGCACGGTCGGCCGGGTCCGGTATCAGCGGCTCGATCCACCCCAACATGCGCTGATCCACAACCAGGAAGCCGGGCCGGCCGGCCGCCTCCCCAGCCGCACGGAATGAAGCCCGATCATCTTCGGATGCAAAAAGAGCGTCGTAGCCATCCTCCCCGTCGGCAGGGACGCTCGCATCAAAGTAGACAAGAGCTGCCAGCCGTTCCGGAACCTGCTCCGCCACCCCCGTGATGATCATCCCGCCATCACCCCAGCCCACGAGTGTGACGTCGACCAGCTCTTCAAACTTGAGGACATTGACGACATCGGTGATGTGGGTATCGAGATCGACCGTGGGACCGGCGAGGTGGACGCGGTCACCCTGACCGGTCGCTGTCGTGGCGTGGACGTCGTGTCCAGCTGCCCGAAGCAAGGGGATGACCTTCCTCCAGACCCAACCACCCGCCCAAGTGCTGTGCACCAACACAAACGTGGCCATCGCGTCCTCCCGTTGAGGCCCCGTTGGTTCCGGAGTGAAACCGTGTCGGCCCGCCCAGAGCTGCAACGTTGCGCAATCTGCCGGTCGCACGCATCGGCATTTCCACCTATCTTCAATCTCCTATGACCGATCGGCGACCGAGCCCTCCGGGGAGCCGATGCCGTCGACAGTCGGATCGGATCGACCGACCGGATCGGCTGCAGGCGGCGTTGGTGAGCCGAATGCGGGCCCGCGCGGGCTACGCGCTGCGGCGGGACAGGAGTGCGTCTCGGCAGCTCTTGCGAGCTGCGCAGGCGTTGGAACCTTTCGACCGTGCTTTGGCCCGGGACACCTACATGGAGGCGCTGTCCGCCGCCGTGTATGCCGGTCGCCTCGGTGAGCCCGGAGCAGTTGAGGAGGTCGCGTAGGCGATTCTGGTAGCAACGGCTGATGACAGGTCCGAGCGTGCTCAGGATCTGATCCTGCGTGGGCAGGCTCTGCTGTCAGCCGCCGGGCAGGACACCGCTTGGTCGACCGTTCGTCAGGCGTTGCAGGCATTCCTCCGCCCCTCCGCGGACATCCTCCAGCTGCGGTGGATGTGGTTCGGTGGCCGGGCAGCGCAGGACATCTGGGACGCGGAGGGCCTTCGTACGCTCACCGAGCGCCAAGCACCCTCGCCAGGGCCTCCGGTGCCCTACAGGTGCTGCCGATGGCGCTCACCTCGCTGATGGTGGTGCGCACCGTCGACGGTGATCTGGACGCTGCGCGTCATGGGCGTTCGTGGACATCCAACACCACCCAGGTCCCCGCACCGGTGGAATCCTCCTCACCAGCGGTTTCGAGATGCAACCCGGCGCTGACCTGATCCTTGGTCATGTCCAGACTGCCGGTGCCTGGAGTTGGCGGTTCCTCCCCGGGCCCCACCACGATTTCACCGGCCTCCTCCACCTCCCATCCGGCCTTGTCGGCGGTCAGCCGGTAGTGGTCGAGGACCTGATCGCTGGTGAGCGTGGTGCTGAACCGGGCAATGCAGCCGTTGATCGGTTCGGACTGGAACTGTGGCGTAGGCGTGCCGGGCGGCGGCGCGAGTTCAGCAGCCGCTGACAGGGGCCTTACACCCGGTTCGTGGACACGGGGTTGGTTTCATGCCGCTAGTGGAAGCGTAGCGGTGGTCTCGTAGGTGGTCGGGGACTTGTGGCCGCAGTAGGAGTGGCGGCGGCGGGTGTTGTAGCGCACGATCCAGCGGAACACTTGGCGGCGGCAGACTGCGTCGTCGGGCCAGCAGTTCTGATCTTGCAAGGTCTCGCGTTTCAGCGTGGCGTTGAACGATTCGGCCAGGCTGTTGTCCGCGCTCGTGCCGACCGCACCCATGGACTGGATGACGCCGAGATCAGTGCAGAGCCGGGCGTAAGCGGCGGAGGTGTAGACGGCAGCCGTGGTCGCTGTGGAAGATCGCCCCGGCCAGACTGCCGCGGGTGGTCTGGGCGGCTTGGAGTGCGTCCTCGACGAGCTCGGTGCGCATGTGGTCGGCGACGGCCCAGCCGACGATCCGGCGGGAGTAACAGTCGATCACGGTTGCCAGGTACAGGTTCTCCCCGTCGGACAGCGGCAGGTAGGTGATGTCGCCGACGTAGCGCTGGTTCGCCGCGGGGGCGGTGAAGTCCCGCTTCAATAAGTCGGGCACCTTCTGATCGGCAGGTTCGGGGATCGTGATGCGGACCCGGCGGCGGCGCCGGTAGCCGGCGATGCCGTTCTCGCGCATCACCCGGGCGACGCGTTTGTGGTTGATGCGGTCCTCGACTGGTACGCCGTCGTTGAGCTCGGCGGTGATCCGTGGGGCCCCGCAGGTGTTGTCGTCATCGTGCACGGCCCGGATCCGGCCGACGAGCTCGGCGTCAGCCGTGGCCCGATCTGCTCGCGTCGGGGCCGCGTTCTGCCAGGCGTAGAACGAGGACCGGTTGATCTCGACGATCTGGCACAACCGCAACACCCTCGAAGGTGTCTTGGTGGTCGGCAACGAACTGGAAGCGGTTCACCAGCCCGTCTCCCCGGCGAAATACTTGGCCGCCCGGCGGAGGATCTCGCGTTCGGTGACCAGCTTGGAGGTTTCAGCCTCCAACTGCTGCACCCGGGCCCGGAGCCGGGCCAGTTCCTGCTCCGGTGTCTCTCCGGGAACAGGGCCTGGCGGCGGTGTCGCGCCCTTGAGCGGGCTGCGGGTCAACGTGCCGTCGGCAGCGGTCTTCTTGCCAGTCCCGAGCGTCTCGAGCCAGCCCCGCAGGGTGCCGCGCTCGATGCCCAGGTCGTCGGCGATGCCACGCACCGTCGCGCCCGGAGTGGACTCGTACAAGTCAACAGCCTGCCGACGAAACTCATCGGTGTAATGCTTGCGGACCATAGTGGAGGATCATCTCGCTCTCTCCCGCTCAACTGCGGGATTCAGCGTGTCCAAGATCCAGGGTCAAGGCCCGCATGTCCGACACGGCCATCCAGGTCGGGTCTGCCCTCGTCGCCGGTGGCCGGTCGGAATCCGGCCTCCCCGTCCAGCCCTGGGTGATGGATGCCTACGCCCCCGGCGCCGCCGCGGTCTCCACCACCAGCGACCTCGCGAAGCTCGCCACCGCACTGCTCGACGGGACCGCCCCCGGCACGGTCGCCCTGGAGCCCACCACCCTCACCGACCAGCCGAACATGCGCATCGGCAGCTTCTGGAACACCTCCACCTGGCAGACCGGGCAGACCATCACCCATCACGCCGGGCAGACCAGCGGCTACGCCGCCTACCTAGGACTCGACCGCACCCGCCACAAGGCCGTCATCGTCTTGTCCGACATCGCCAACGACGGCGCCGACCTCGGCACCCAGCTCCTCGCCGACCGCAGCTGACAACGCGCACCTGATCGACGCGCTCTGACCGTGTCACAACGTCCGATGAGCATGCAACCGACTGGGCAGCTCGTCTTCCAGAAAAGCGATTTGTCATGATCACCGCCACCCGCACCCCAACCGACAACGCGCTCGCCACCGCCGTTTGTACCTCGACGACACGGCGAGCTCGACTTCCACACCACTGATCGCGGAGTTCATCCGCTCCCACCAGGGCCGCCGCGAAGCGGCGGCCGACAAAGGCCGAAACGCTCCTGCAGCACCAGTGTCAAGCGGCCGGGCCGGGAGATCCGGCGATCCGACACATCTGATTTGCAGACCGGAGCGGCCCTTCAACCGGGCGCCGGTTCTCATCCAATACCTGGCTTTTTGACCGGGGCGAGCATGGTCCCGCCATCGCCAGAGTGGGTGTGGTCCCGCACCTACCAAGAATGGAGTTACCGATGACTCACCTTCGCGTCCCTTCGCCACCAGGGAGCAGGCCTCGTAGGCCGTCCGTGCTCCGTCGCCTCGCTCACCTCGCGCTCGCTGTCGCGCTCGGCAGCATCACCTTGATCGCCGTTCTCGTCGGCGGGGTCGCCAGAGCGAGCGTCCACGCCAGCCCTCCGACCGCTGACGGGCCGAGCCCCACCGGCCGCCCCAGCTCTGACGGTCCGATCGTGGTCGCCGTCGTCCTGGGCCGCTCCGGAACAGACGACGCCGACGCTCTGGCCCCGTATGAGGTCTTCGCCAGGTCGTCGAAGTTCTCCGTCTACTCCGTCGCGGCCACGTCCGCGCCTGCCACGATGAACGGCGGCCTCCACGTCGTCCCGACCTACACCTTCGCCGACATCGCCTCCGGCGCGGCCCGCCAACCCGACCTGGTGGTCGTCCCCGCCATCAACGACCCAGCCGGTGAGCAGGAGGCCGAGCTGCGCGCCTGGATCGTGCAGCAAGCCCACGCTGGAGCGCGCATCCTCAGCATTTGCGCCGGCTCGAGAGTCCTCGCCGCGACCGGGCTGCTCGACGGGCGCCGGGCGACCTCGCACTGGTCCCGGATCGCCCCCCTGAGAAAGTCGAACCCCCGCGTGACCTGGGTGGCCGGCCAGCGCTACGTCGAGGACGGCAAGATCACCACCTCCGCCGCCATCTCCTCCGGCATCCCGGCCTCGCTGCACCTGATGCAGGAGCTGGCCGGCACGGCGGAGGCGGCCAGGATCGCCCAGCAGCTCAGCTACCCGGGGTGGACGATCGGCGGCCCGACCGAGATCCCCATCCAGCACTTCTCCTCCGATGATGTCGGTGTCGGGCTCGGCGCCGTTCTGCCCTGGTTCCAGCCCACCCTGGCCGTCGGCGTCGCCGACGGGGTCTCAGAGATCGACCTTTCAGCGCTCACCGACGTCTACAGCTACGCCTCAGCCGCGCACCTGGTCCCCGTTGCCGCCGGGTCCAGCATCACCACCGCCCACGGTGTCGTCCTCCTCACCACCCCCGCCGCCTCCTTCCGGCAGCGGGCCACCCGGCTGGTGCTGCCCGGCGCGCACGCCACCAGCGAGATGACGCCCGCGCTCCGCACCCTCGCCGCGCGTCAACGGCTGCCGGTCACACCGCTGGGCCAACACAACACCTTCGGTTTCGACGCCGCTCTCACCGACCTGGCGTCAAGCTCGGGCACCGCCATCGCCTGGTCCACCACGAAGATGATGGACTACCCAACCCGCCCGGCCGCGCAAACCAATGTGTCCCTAGCCGTCAGAGCGCCCCTCCTGCTGGTGCTCGCCATCGTGCTGGCGGCAGCCGTCGGGATGACCCCCACCTTCATCCGGGCCCTCCGCCGCCGACACCGCAACCGTCAGACCACCTAGGACGGCGACCCACAAAAACCAGCCGGGACACCCGTCACCGCCTGCCGCAGCTACAGGTGTGTGTTTTACCACCGCCACCGCCACCGCGACCTGAACGCACCTCGGGCGCCGGCACTCCCGGGCACACCGCACACCAACACCTGGCACTTTGACCGGGGCGAGCAGCTCCCGGTGGGAGGAGCGTCGTCGGTGGGTGATCTCGCCACCTCGCCAGCACCAACAAAAGGGAGCCATCATGATCACGACGACGACAACGACAAAGCCAGCGACAGGCGGATCCAGCCATCCCGTACCACCGGCGAGGCCGCCGGCCGCCAGGAGCAGGATCGGCTTGATCGTCGCTGGCTCCATGGCTGCGGGGCTGGTGGCTGCCGCGCTCCTGGTCATCGCGCCACTGGCTCCGGCCGAGGAGCACAGCCAAACCGGGATGGTCCTGCTCGGATGTGCACTCGGCTGGGCGTTGCTGGCCGTGCTGTCTGTCCGGTTCAGCGACCAGCCGCAACGATGGGCGGCCGCGCCAGCCATGTTCATGGCGGTCGTCGGTGTCGCTGCACTCAGCGGGTCCGCGGCGGTGCAGGACGTGCTCGGCTGGACGTGGCCACCGGCCCTGTTCGTGCTCGTGGTCTGGATGCTCTCCCGGGTCCGCCGGCAGCTGCACAGCCGGAGCGCACGGTGGCTGCTGTACGCGGTTCTTGCCGTGTTGGGGATCGCCGCGGTGGGTGGCGGCTACGAGACGGTCCGGGAGTCCCTCGACGCCAGGGCCTACCCGCCGCCCGGCCAGCTGGTCGACATCGGCGGCCACCGGCTCCACCTGAACTGCACCGGCACAGGGAGCCCGACCGTCGTCCTGGAACCAGGTCAAGGTGGGGTCTCCTCCGATCTCGCCTGGATCGCGCCGGCGGTCGCCCGGGACACCACCGTCTGCGTGTACGACCGCGCCGGCCGAGGCTGGAGCGACGCCACCGACAAACCACAAGACGGCGCCCAGATCGCCGCCGACCTGCACACGCTGCTCCACCGGGCGCAGGTTCCCGGGCCCTACGTGCTGGCCGGCCACTCCTTCGGCGGCCTCTACGTCCAAGCCTTCGCCGCCCAATTCCCCAACGAGGTCGCCGGCCTGGTGCTCCTCGACTCCACCGCACCCAAGCCGGGCCCGACCCTGCCGACCAGCACCTCCGACACCATCTTCGGTCGCGTCACCGCCCTCGTGCCCGCCATCGCTCACCTCGGAGCCGGACGGCTGATCGCCCAGGCCTCCTACGGCGATCTCCCTTCACGCGCCCAGGACGAGGCCCGCGCCAACGCGTCGCTCGCGCGCAACCTCGGCAGCTACATCGACGAGTTCGTCGAAGCCAACACCGCGATGCAGCAGGCCGCAGCCCTGACCAACCTCAACGGGAAGCCGCTGATCGTCCTCACCGCCGACACCGGCAACGACGCCGGATGGCAACAGAAACAGGACCACATGGCCGGCCTGTCCACCAACAGCCGCCACCGAGTCGCCCACGCCACCACCCACGACTCCATGGTCAGCGACCACGCCGACTCCGCCGCAGCCAGCCAAGCCATCCACGACGTCGTCGAGGCGGTACGCACCGCCCGACCGCTCCGCTGACCCACCCCGCAAGGCTCGTTCAGCGGCGATCTGGCGTGCTGGGCCAGGCTCCGACCGGGACGGGACGGTGATGCCGGTCTCGCTGTCGCCATGGTGTGTAGGCCATCAGGTGGCGCCGCGGCTGAGCGTGGCTCCGTGGCGACTGCTCAGCCCGCTCAAGCTGGCCGGATCGGCGTCAGGCCAGGTCGAGCTGGGCAAGCTCGCCGCGGGAGGTGATCCTGGTCTTGGCGAAGATGTTGCGCAGGTGGAAGGCGACTGTCCGGGGAGAGATCCAGCAGTGAGCCGCGACGTCCTTGTTGGACAGGCCGGAGCTGACCAGTTGTGCGATCTGGAGCTCCGTCGGGGTGAGCGTGACCCGCGTCGATGGGTCGCGCTTGCGGGCGGTCTCTCCGGAGGCGCGAAGTTCCTGGTGGGCCCGTGTGGCCAGGGGCTCGGCGTGCAGGTCCTGAAAGGTCTCGACGGCCTGGCGCAGGTGCTGCCGGGCATCGACCCGCCGCTGGCTGCGCCGAAGCCACTCTCCGTAGGCGAGCTGGGTCCGCGCGGCGTCGAGCGGCCGTCCGGCGCCCGCATGGTGCGCCAGGGACTCTTGGAAGCCGTCGCCCTGGGCCTGGTTTGCTGTCAGCGCGCGGCCGAAGGCGACGGTGGCGAGCGCCCACGGCCTGCCGGTGGCGTCGGCGAAACCTGCCAGCTCGTCGGTCCATGCCCGAGCGGCCGCGATGTCCCCGACGCGGACGGCTGCTTCGATGCGTTCCGGGGCGGCCATCCGTGCGAGGACCGGCAACCGGAACCTGGTGAGGTGGTGGAGTGCGCCGGCGCTGTCGCCCGAACCGGCCGCCCGAAGTCCCTTGGCCCAGCGGGTCAGGTCGTGGACGGGGTCGGTCAAGATCCCGAGCGGGTAGGTCGCGACCAGGTCCTCGAGCCGGGCGAGGTGGTGGTCGTGGTCGTCTCGGTCCTGCAGGGCCGCGAGCAGGGCCAGCCAGGCGACGGGTGGGGCTGTCATCGCCGGTTGGCCGATGCCGGCGCCCAGGGAGATGGCCTCCTCGGCGCTGTTGCGTACCGCGACGAGGTCGCCGGCCAGGTACTGGCCGAAGCAGAGCCTTTGCAGGCAGTAGATGACTGCGGTCACCGCACCGGCCTCTCGCGCTCGCGCGAGTGCGTAGCCGTAGAAGTGCTGTTGCGCCCGGTCGTCGCCGAGCTGGAGGGCCGCGTTGGCGAGGTTCCACAGCACGTCCCGGTCGTCGACCCGGTCGCCGATCTCCAGCGCACGGTCCAGGGCAGGCGTGGCGGCGGACCAGTTGCCCTCGGCCACCTCCGTCATGGCGATTAGCAGGTGACGCAGACACAGCGTTCGTGGCGGATCGCCGGCGGTTGGCACGACGAGGGCACGGGTCACCGGCAACGGTGTCCCGCTGTCGGCGCCGAAGGTGCGCATCACGGCAGCAGCCACGCCGAGGTCGAGGGCACGGCCCGGATCGATCGAGTAGACCGCTTGGGCGGCATCCACGAAGATCCGGTGCGCCTCCGACGCCGACCCAACGTTGACCTCGATGTGACCACGCAGGCGCGCCACGTCCGCAAGGAGCAGCGGATCGTCAGTCGTCTCGCGTGTCTGCGAGAGCAGCGCCTGCGCCTGGCTGGCCCGGCCACTTGCCCAGGCGCTCCGAGCTGCGACGAAGGTGAGCTCGGTGCGCTTGGCTGGGTCATCACACAGGGCGGCGGCGCGTTCGTACGCCGCGAGCGCTGCGGCGTGCCCGCCCCGTCGCTGGGCCCGGGTTCCGGCCAGCTCCAGGGCAGCCACCACCTTCGGGTCGGGCCCCTCAGCGGCAGCAGCACGGTGCCAGGCCTCACGGTCGGGGTCGCCGTGACCGGCCAGCGCTTCGGCGAGGGCCCGGTGGACCTGTCGCCGCTGGGCTCCGGTCGCGGCCTGGTAGACCGCCGAGCGGACCAACGGGTGACGCAGCGACAGCGACGCAGAATCCTCGACGAGCAGCCCCGAGTCGACCGCCGCCTGCCGGTCGGCGGCGACCAGGCCCAGGGCCGCTGCGGCCCGCCGCACCACCTCAGGCTCGCCGCTGTCGTCTGCCGCCGCGAGCAGCACCATGGTCTGCACCGATGGCGGCAGGCGGCGACTCCGGTCGAGGAACAGTTGCTCGACGCGGGTGGTCAGGTGGAGCTGCGGCGGCAGGGGCTCCACACCGGTGACCTGGTCTGGGGTCAGCTCGGCTGGCAGCTCCAGCAACGCCAGCGGGTTGCCGCGGGTCTCGGCGACGAGCCGCTGCACGACCCCAGCCCCGGTCGCCGCGCCAAGACGTTCACGCAGGAGCGCTTGGGCGGCGTCCGGGTCGAGACCGGTCACGACCAGCTCCGGCAGGCCCTGCGAGTCGAAGCTCCCCCACACCCCGTCCCGGGCGGCGAACACCAGGGCGACCCGGTCCGCACCCAGTCGGTGGGCACAAAATCGAAGGGCCCCGGCGGTGGCGGCGTCCAGCCAGTGCGCGTCGTCGACGACGCACAGCACCGTGTTCTCCTCCGCCGCGGCGGCGAGGATCGATAGCGTCGCTACCCCCACCAGAAACGGTTCGACCGACGCACCGTCCTCCTCGCCGAACGCGACCCGCAAGGCCCTCGCCTGAGGTTCGGGCAGTCCCCTGCGCAGCCTGGTGACCGGACGCAGCAACCGGTGCAGCGCCGCGAACGCCAACGGCGCCTCAACCTCCAGACCCTGGGTGCGCAGCACGAGAGCGTCGCCAGCATCCGCCACGAACTCGTTGAGCAGGGCCGTCTTGCCGACACCCGGTTCGCCGCGTACCACCAACGTCCCCGCCGAACCGGCTCTCGCGCCCTCGAGCAGCGCTGCCAGCAGCCGCCGTTCCGGCTCGCGACCGACCATCACGCGACGAAACGTACACCGCGCCATCCACCGTGATGCGCGACCGAACCCTGGCCATCTGACCGGTGCGACCCGGGCCGCAGAACGCGAGGCTTCACCTCATGAACGACACCACGGACCCCATGGTCGACGACTCGACACCCGGCGAAGGGCGGCGCCGCCAGATTGGGATCCTCCTCTTCGACGGGGTCGAGGAGCTGGACGCCGTCGGCCCCTGGGAGGTGCTGTCCGGCTGGACCCAGCAGCACCCCGAGGACGGCTGGGACGCCTTCTGCTTCTCGTTCGACGGCCACCCCAGATAAGCCGCCGTAAGACACTCGCCACGGGCCGTGTACGGCGGAGACATGATCATCCTGGCACTGACGAGATGCTTGAGACAGCATCAGGCTACTGACAACTTGTGAGATCGACTGCGTCACGCGGGCCCAGTTGTCACACGGGAGATCTCGCCCGTGCTGAGAGCACTGATGCGATGAAGGAGCGGGGCCTCCGCTCCTCGGTGCACCTGAGCGATGCTCGGGTTGTTCACTGTCCCGTTTCGACGAAGGAGGCCCCTTGTGAACGAAGAGTACGTGGGTCAGCAGTTCGTGGGCATCGATCTGCATCGACACCGCTCCGTGCTGGTCAGGATGACCGAGTCGGGTGAGCGGTTGGGTGGGGTGCGGATCAACAACGACCCGTACGCGTTCGCCTTGGTGATGGCCGAGGCCGGGGTGCATCCGGAGGTGGTGTTGGAGGCCACCTACGGCTGGTACTGGGCGGCGGATCTGCTCGCCGAGCTGGGCGCGGAGGTCCACCTGGCCCACCCGCTGGGGGTGAAGGGGTTCGCGTACCGGCGGGTGAAGAACGACTTCCGCGACGCCGCGGACCTGGCTGACCTGCTGCGGATGGGTCGACTGCCGGAATCCTGGATCGCGCCACCGGCAGTACGGGAGCTGCGGGAGCTGGTCCGGCATCGGGCGAAGCTGGTCCATCTGTGCACCAGTCTCCGCTGCCAGATCCATGCGGTGCTCGCCGGACAGGGGATCACGGTCCCGGTCAGCGACTTGTTCGGCGTCAAAGGCTCGAAGCTGCTTCGGCAGGTCCAGCTGCCGGCGGCCTGCCGGTACCGGGTGGACTCGCTGCTGCAGCTGATCGCCGCCTTCGACCGCGAGATCACCCAGACCGCGCAGCTGACCAGCGACCGGCTCCGCGACGATCCTGGCTATGCCGCGGTGCGGACCATTCCCGGGGTCGGGCCGATCCTGGGGGCGGTGTTCGTGGCCGAGATCGGCGACGTGCACCGGTTTGCCTGGCCCGAGCAGCTGACCTCGTGGGCAGGGTTGACCCCGAAACATTACGAGTCGGACAAGACGGTGCACCGGGGCCGGATCACCAAGCAGGGGTCCCGGCTGGTCCGCTGGGCCGCGGTCGAAGCCGTCCAGCACGCACCGGCCGGCACCCCGATGAAACAGGTCCGGGACCGGATCGTGGCTCGGCGCGGTAAGGACGCCCGCCACATCGCCACTGGCGCCGCGGCCCGTGAGCTGGTCGAGATGGTGTTCTACGCGCTACGTGATCACCACGTCCGTCGCCTCGCCGCGGCGGCATGATCAAAGTCTCGCGATCAGCGCGGGTCGTACTTGTCATGACCCCCACCTGGTGGCGTGGTCGCCCACACTGATTGACCCCGCCGATCGCTGCTCTGTCGCACCGCACTCCAGGCCGCCACCGCGCGGCGAAGGAATGACCGACACCCCCTACGAGGGGCTGTCCATAGCCAGAGGCTTCTGGCGCTGGAGGACGTCACCACAACCCCATACATCCAAGGCAGAAAGACCGCGTGAGGGGTTCTCCGCGGACACCCAGCCTGCGCCTCACCGGGTGAGCGTCAAGGACCTCCGGCCGCTACGCGGTCGGCCTCCGGCCGATCCTTGACCCCCACCCTCAACGAGGCGCGCCCTCACGCCGCCGAACAACCCCAAAACAACGATCACCACTCCTTCAGGAATGACAAGTTGTCTGAGACCGGACATCCACCCCATGCTCCCCTGCCGCCGCCAACGCCAACGCCAACGCCAACGCCAATCGGAAACCTTGCCGTCGCCCCGCGTATTGGCTAACTGTGATAGCTTTACGCCTAACGCCATACGCCGTGGCGTTGACAGCCACTAGGGGCAGACATAGCCGAATTCCTGACCATCGAAGGCGGCGCTCTTGCCTTCGACCTGACCGGCACGACAGGTCCGCTCGTGATGCTCGCTCACGGCATGGGCGACAGCCGGGAGGCTTACCGCTTCCTCATCCCCGCCCTGGTCCAAGCTGGTTACCGTGTCGCCGCGATGGATCTGCGCGGCTGTGGGGAGTCCAGCGCTGAGTGGACGTCCTACACGCGCACCGACATCGCCAGCGACCTGGTCACCCTGGTCCGCCACTTGGGCGGCCCGGCGGTGCTGGTCGGTCACTCCATCGCGGGCGGCGCGGTCACCATCGCCGCCGCGACGGTCCCGGAGCTGGTCACCGCGGTGGTCGAGCTGGCGCCGTTCACCCGCAAGCAGACGATGGCTCTCGGCGACCTGCGGGTGGCCTCCTTCCGCCGCGGCATGCGCCACCTCCTCGGTACCACCCTGCTCGGAAGCACCGTGCAGTGGGCGAAGTACCTCGACGTCGCCTATCCCGGCACCAAGCCTGCTGACTGGGACAGACGGATGAGCGAGATCACCACGATGCTCTCCGAGCCGGGCCGGATGAAGGCTTTGCAGGCGATGGGCAAGACCACCCCCGTCGACGCCGGACAGCAGCTGGGCAACGTCCGCTGCCCAGTCCTGGTCGTGCTAGGCAGCGCCGACCCAGACTGGGCAGACCCCCGGGCCGAGGGTGAGGCCATCATCGCCGACCTACCCACCGGCCTGGGCCGCTTGGAGATGGTCGACGGGGCCGGGCACTACCCGCACGTACAGTTCCCTGCCCAGGTGGCCACCGCCATGCTGACCTTCCTCGCCGCTGTCCATGCCTAGGGCCGGCCTGGGTACGGACACGGTCGTCGCGGCCGGCGCCGACCTCGCCGACGAGATCGGCTTCGCCGGCCTCAGCATGGGCCAGCTGGCCGAACGGGTCGGTGTGCGGACCCCCTCGCTCTACAAGCACGTTGCCAGCCAGGACGACCTCAACCGCCGCATCGCAGCCCTCGCCCTCAACGAGGCCGCCCAGGCGATCGGTGCGGCGACCCAGGGACGAGCCGGCCGCGACGCCCTCCGGGCCGCAGCCCGTGCGCTGCGCGATTTCGTCCTCGCCCACCCTGGCCGGTACGCCGCTACCATCGCCCTCGAGCCCACCAGCCCGGAGGATCCGATCGCCCTCGCCGCAGCGCGGTTACTCGAGCCCTTCACCGCAGTGCTCCGCGGCTACGACATAGCCCCAGCCGACATGACCCATGCCCTGCGCGCGCTGCGCAGCGTCTTCCACGGCTTCGCCACCATCGAAGCCGGCGGCGGTTTCCAGTGGTCCACCGACACCGACGAGAGCTTCGAGTGGCTCATCGACCTCGTCGACCACGGCCTGACCCACGCATCCCGCGCTGGTTCGGCAGCAGCAGCGAGCCGGCGGAGTTCCTGAGCGTGTCCGGGCCGCAGGACGAGCGCGTGCAGGCCGGGTCACAGCAACCGGCACGCGAGCGCCCGAGGGGTGAGGCGGGTGTGACACGGCCATTGATGGCCACGAAGCTGTACGCCCCCCGGCAGCGGAAGGGTCTCGTCGCGCGCCCCAGACTGGTCGAGCGGCTCGAGAAGGGAGCTGAGGCACGGTTGATTCTGGTGTCCGCCCCGGCCGGGTTCGGCAAGACGACCATTCTGGCGGCGTGGCTGCAGGAGGGATCGGTGGTGTCGGCTCGTTGCGTCGCATGGCTCTCCCTTGACACCGCGGACAACGAACCCTCCTCATTCTGGACCTACGTGTTGACCGCACTCCATCAGGCCGTGCCCGCCCTGGACACAAGCGGGTTGCTGGACCTCCTGGCGGTCGCACCCGTGCCGTCTGAGCTGCTGCTCACCACGCTGCTCAACGAGCTGGGCGCCGTACCGGAGGACGTGTGGCTGGTCCTCGACGACTACCACCTGATCGGCGATCCCCGGGTCGGCCAAGGGATCGCCTTCCTGCTGGAACACCTCCCGCCGAACGTCCATGTTGTACTCAGCACCCGCGCCGACCCCGATCTGCCGCTGGCCCGGTGGCGGGCACGGCGCGAGCTGGTCGAAATCCGGGCGGAGGACCTGCGGTTCACCTCCGAGGAAACCGCCGCCTACCTCACCGAAGCGATCGGAAACGAGCTCACCGCCGGAGACGTCGAAGTCCTCGAGGAGCGCACCGAGGGATGGATCGCCGCACTCCAGCTGGCTGCCCTCTCGCTGCAAGGCCGAGCGGACGTAAGCGGCTTCATCACCCGCTTCGCCGGAGACGACCGCTACATCGTCGACTACCTGATCGAGGAAGTGCTGACCCATCAACCCGACGCCGTGCGCGACTTCCTGATGCAGACTGCGGTCCTCGACCGGCTCACCGGGCCGCTGTGCGACGCGGTCACCGGTCGCCAGGACGGCACCGACATGCTCCCGGCTCTGGAGCGCGCCAACCTGTTCCTCGTCGCCTTGGACGACCGACGCGAGTCGTACCGGTACCACCACCTGTTCGCCGACGTGCTGCGGGCGCGGATGCTCAGCGACCACCCAGACCAGGTGCCGCCGCTGCACCAGCGCGCCAGCCAGTGGTACGAGACCCACGACCTGACCGAGG
>CAVPPP010000013.1:0-107907 GCA_963707005.1 uncultured Actinomycetota bacterium | reverse complement strand
CGACCAACTCGCCTCGATCATCGACACCGGCGACCAGCCGGCCACGACCGATGTCGTACTCTACGGCTTCGGCCGCATCGGCCGGCTCCTGGCCCGGTTGATGATCGAGAACCATGGCACCCCCAACGGGCTCCGGCTCCGCGCCATCGTGGTCCGCCAAGGCGGCCCCGACGACCTCGTCAAACGCGCCAGCCTGCTGCGCCGCGACACCGTGCACGGCGCCTTCGACGGCACCATCACCGTCGACCCGGACAGCAACACCATCACCGCCAACGGCACCGTCATCGACGTCATCCACGCCAACGACCCCGCCGCGATCGACTACACCAGCTACGGCATCCAGCACGCTCTGCTGGTCGACAACACCGGCCGGTGGCGCGACGCCGACGGCCTCGCCCAGCACCTGGCCCGCCCCGGCATCGACAAGGTCCTGCTCACCGCCCCCGGCAAAGGTGACCTCAAGAACATCGTCTACGGCGTCAACCACGACTCGATCACCAGTCAGGACCGGATCGTGTCCGCCGCGTCCTGCACCACCAACGCCATCACCCCGGTGCTGAAGGCGATCAACGACGAGTTCGGCCTCGTCCACGGCCACGTCGAGACCGTGCACTCCTTCACCAACGACCAGAACCTGACCGACAACTACCACCAGGGTCACCGCCGCGGCCGGTCCGCGTCGCTGAACATGGTGATCGCCGAGACCGGCGCCGCGAAAGCCGTCGCCAAAGCGCTGCCCGTGCTCGCCGGCAAGCTCACCGGCAGCTCGATCCGGGTCCCCACCCCCAACGTGTCCCTGGCCATCCTGAACCTCTCGCTGGCCACCCCCACCGACCGGGACCAGCTGAACCGGCACCTCCGGGCCACGTCGCTGCACTCCGACCTGCGCCGCCAGATCGCCTACACCGACTCCCCAGAAGTCGTCTCCTCAGACTTCCTCGGCACCCGCCACACCGGCACCGTCGACGGGCTCGCCACCATCGCCAACGGCACCGACGTCGTCGTCTACGTCTGGTACGACAACGAATACGGCTACAGCTGCCAAGTCATCCGCGTCATGGACCACCTCGCCGGCACCCAACGACCCGCCCTACCCACCACCAGCAGCCACGCCCTCGCGCCAGCCAGAGTCACCTAACGGCGGACGCGATCAGCTGATCGCTGCCATCAGACGGCCTGGCAGGTATCGCAACACGGGGCTTTGAGCGCGGCGTGTGAGACGCCGGTTCTCAACGGGCTGCCCGCAAGACGGTCGCCCTGCGGAGAGCCGTTGGCGACAACTTCGCCCAGCGAAGTCGGTTACCCCTTCGCGGCGCTTCGCATCTGCACCCGACCCGACAGAATGCATGCATGCAATCACCGGTGCCCACTCGTCTCAGCCCGACGCTGGACGTCGTGACCAAAGCGTGCGAACGGGATCGTCGCATCGACGCAGCCTGGCTGGGCGGTTCGGTCGCCCGCGGCATCGCCGACGACTGGAGCGACCTGGACCTGCATCTCGCCGTTGATGACGTTGACAATTTCGACGTCCCTGCGTGGATCACCGCCGCAATGTCCGTGGTCCTGGTCGACGCTATCCCTGGCCTACGAAGCGCTTTCATCGTGTTGACGCCCGACTGGGTGCACCTCGACGTCATCGTCCACCCGGCGAGCGAAGACGTAGTCGACGACCTGCCCTGCCTGCCGCTGAAGGACATGCGGAATCGACTGACCCCGACCGAAGGTGGTCCGGGCGCACCCGGCGAACCCTATTTCCCGTCGCAACAGGTTCGGATCTTTCTCTACTTCATGGGCAACGCCGTCACGGTGCTTCACAGAGCCGAGCTAATCGCGATGTCACAGGGGACCGCGGTCATGCGCGACCAGTACCTCGTGCCGCTGATGTTGGCCGAGAACGGCGTCCACAAGAACGACGGTGCCAAACGACTCAACCGGTACCTCACTGACCAGCAGCGCGACGCGCTTGCCGCACTGCCGCCCATCACCTTGGTCGAGTCCGACCTTCGGTCTGCCCAGGAAGCCATTGCCATCGAGTACCTGGCTCGAGCCCAGGCGCTGGCCCGGAGATGCGGCGCCGATTGGCCGACAGAACTCGCGCAGGCAGCGCGCGACCTCTGGCAACGCGAGCTCGGAATCTCGCTGCCCCCTAACGAAGCTTAGGAACAGAGCGAACAGCCCATCGCGCGACGCCTCGCACTCCCGCGTAGAGCCCATCACCGGCACCGCACGACGATGGTTGAGCGATGGGAGACGGCGACCGCCGATATGAGGGCGCCCGTAGGTGGGTCCCCTTGGGACGTCCGAGCCGGCCGCGCGTCGCGGGCTGGAGTCGACGTTGTTGTCTTCGGCAGCACGGGCGAACGGATCGAGATCCTGGGGCGTGACTCAGCTGTCGAGCAGCCGCGCCAGCTTCCGCGGTGCGCAGAACCGGTAGCTATCGATCACCAGCTCGGCTATCTCGGACCAGTCGGTGCCATCCTCGAGCACCACACCCATGATCGTGGCGGACCACGGTGGCTTGTAGAACGGATGACCGGCGTGCTCGAGAGCCCGCAGCTCGTCGCCGGCGGCGCGGAAGGTCAGCACCGTGGTCGGGGCGGCGATCCCGGTGACCTCCCGGTAGGCAGACGTGTAACCCTCCTGGGCGACCAGCACATGCGCAAAGGTCCGGCCACGGATTCCCCAGCGGACGCCGGTCCAGGCGTCCTCTTCGTACGCGTCGGGCAGGGTCAGCGTGGTGGCCGCGAGCCTTGCCACCGCCCCGGGCGCCGGCTCGATGCGTGGCGTTCTGGGCACGACGCGATTCTGTCAGGTTGAGCCCTCGGCAAGGAGGGCAACCAGCAGCAGCGTCCGGCCGTGGCCTCTCGTAGAAGGGTCCGCTTCCGGTACGGCTCGTTCCCCGGGCGTGATTCACCGCCTGTGCCCACGGCCGTCGAGCGCCTGGTGGTCGCTGGCGCGCCGTCCCGCCGGCCTCCGGCGGATGGATGCCACCATCGGCAAGTGGTTTCACCCGTCGTCGTGACAGCGCTGACCGTGAGCTGTGCGCTGGTCACGGCCGTGGTCTGGCTCACCGGTCTGTCCAAGGTGCCGGAACCAGCGGACGGTGACGACTCCGAGGTCAAGGTGCCCTACGCCGCTCTCGCGCGGCCCCGGATTGCCGCACTGGTCGCCGTGCTCTCCGCGGCCGCCGCCTGGGTCGCCGCCAGCCACGTGCCGACGGCTGCGCTGCCTCCGTGGCTGGTGCTGTCCACCCTCGGCGTCGCCCTGGCCGCGGTGGACGGGTTCACGACCTGGATCCCGGCCCGGCCCACCCGTTGGACGTGGCTGGTGATGGCCGCGGCCGGCGCAAGCAGCGCTGCTGCTGGGGGCCGAGTTGGACAGATCTGCTCCGCATGGTGGTCGGCGCCGTAGTGGCCGGCTTCTTGTACCTGGGGCTGTGGGTCCTGACCCGCGGCGGTTTCGGCTTCGGCGACGTCCGGTTCGTTCCCCTGGTCGCGGCGCCGGCCGCGGCGGTCAGCGTCGACGTCCTGCTGGCCGCCCTGCTCACGGGGACGGTCCTGGCGCTGGTGCACGGCCTGTGGCGTCACGTGACCCGCCGGTCGGGGTGGCAGCCGTGGGCGCCGACGCTCACCCTTGGCGCCTTCATCGCCGCGGCCGCCATGGCCTGACCTGACCGCGACCCGCCTCCACGGCACCCGCAGTTGCAGTTCGGTGAGGCTTTCAGCGGTAGCTCGCTGAACTTTTCTTTCTGTCCAACCTCACATCCGGTGTCGTTTCGGGCCTTCAGAGATGAAGGAGGCCCACAACAATGGTCTGTCGACAGAATGCCGCCAGTTCGGTGGCGATCGCTCTGGCCCGGTCGGGCAGCTGGCTCGACGACGCGCAGGTCCAGTCGATCGTGCACCGGCTCCGCCACGAGTTCAGCTCCAGCCAGCCACCCGCCGGCTGGAACCGCGCCACCTCGCTGGACCGGGAGCTCGACCGGGCGCAGCACGCCATCACCACCAACCCCAACTTCCGTCCCCAGCGCCGGGCCGGGCTGCAGGCCCGTCTGGACCGTGCCCGCACCGTCAACGACGGCCTGGCCGACGACACCCTCTGGGCGCTGTCGCGTCTGCCCGACGGTGTCGCTGCTGCGCAGGCCGCTTTGGACGCCCGACTCGGCGAGATCGCCGGTCGGCAGGGCATGAGCCGACGGGAAGCCCGGGCGGAGTTCCACGCCCTGCGGGAGCAGGCGCCGGGCGGCCGGCAACCCCGCGCCAACGCCGAAGAACTACGCGACCTGGGCGCGATTCCTGGTGACCCGGCCACCCGGCACGCCCTGCAGGCTCTGAGCGCACAGCAGCCGGTGCTGCCGCCGGTCCGGTTGGTGCAGCAGTGGGTCCCGGTCACCAACGCCTTGGACGGCGCCGACAGTGTCACCCATGTCGGCACCTCGACCTTGTCGGACCGGGTCGAGGTCCGTCGCCGCGACGGCAGCACCGCCGCGTACCGGCTGTCCCGTTCCGATATCAACGACCTGGAGAGCCTGCACGCCCGCGGCCCGATGACCCCGTCGATCGTGTCCTGGACAGAACGCCGCGGCACCCGGATCCCTCGAGCCGAGGAGACCGCCTACGCGGTCCGCTGCGACGACTGTGGGCAGTTCGTCGGCGACGTGCTCCATCAGTGCCCGCTGCGGGGGCCGGCCGCGCTGGTCGAACCAGCAGCAGATCGTCGACGGCAGCAGCCGGCTGGCCGTCCCGGATCCGGCCCGGATCGCTGAGCTGCTCGAGGCCAACCACCACCGTCCGGTCGAGGTCCCCATCCGCCACCTCACCAACGACGCCGAGGTCGAAGGGACGGTGCGGCTACGGCCCGGGCTCGACGCGGTACGCGGGCTGGACAGAACCACCCGGCAGCGGGTCGACCTCGACGACGTCGGCGACGACGAGCTCACCTGCCGAACCTGCCACTCGGTCGACTGCGCCCACGTCGCCCACACCCGCGAAGCCGTCCGCGACCACATGCACGCCGCCGGCGAGCTACCGCAGACCGACCTGTCGTCGACGCTGGATGCGCGACCAGTTCAGCGTCCGACCCCGGGCCGCCGCGCCGGCGCCGGCGCCGGCGGTCGCGCGGAGTCGTTTCTGTCCAACCCGGAGGCCTTCCGGCAGGCGATCCGGGACAGCGGTCCTGATCGGGAGGTGCCGTTCTACACCGAGAACGCGTTGCAGGGCTACGCCGCCAACACCGGGTTCGGCATCGAGATCGAGTTCGACTCCACCACCATCGACGGGCCCGGCGAGGTCGGCCGCGAGCTCCATGCCCGCGGTGTTCTGTCCAGCCCGCACCAGAGCAGCTACCACTCCGGCGCCCGGTCGGGCTACAACGGCTGGGTCTACGAGCACGACGGCTCGGTCCGTGGCGGGGAGCTGGTGACCCCGGTGATGGGCGACAGTCCCGAGCACTGGGCCCAGATCGCGACCGCGTGCGAAGCCATCCGCGCCACGGCGGCAGCACCGATCACGCCGGCAGCCACACCAACATCTCCTCGGCCCAGTACACCCCGCAGCTGGCGTGGCGGCTGGTCAACCTGGTCCGGGCGAACGAGGACGACATCTACCGGATGGGCCGCACCCGAGGCTCAGCCCGCTCCGCCGGCTACAACCGGCCCCTGCCGGCCCGGGACCCCGGCCCCGCCTGGACAGACACCTACCAGGCCACCACTACCAAGGCGGCCGGGAGGCGATGATCAACTTCTACAACGCCTTCCAGCACAGATCGGGTCGGATCGAGTTCCGTTTCCCCGACGCCTCCCACCACCCGGGTGTCATCCAGGCCCAGGTGAACCTGTGCGCGGCCATGACCAACTACGTCCGCGACAACGACGTGCAGCCGGGCACGGTGCGGCCGCTGCACACCGCCCGCCGGGAAGGGTGGGCCAGGAACCTGATGGCCGCGTCCGCCACCGAGTTCGAGGAACGGACCCGTCCGGTCCGGACCCTGATCGACACCTTGTTCAGCACCGACCGTGACCGCACCCAGATCGCGGCCCTGTGGGGCCGCGGCAGCTACTACCGCAACTAGTGACCGTGTCGCCTCCGCCCACCCCTCACCCAGCCCCTACCGTCGAACCAAGCCCCAAGGAGTCGTCCCCATGACCGACCACCAGCACCACGCAGCCCGAGGCCCACGCCGCGGCCGAGAACCACGGCACCGCGCCAGCGTGCCGCAAGGCCACCACACCGGCAGCCGCCGATGAGGTGGCCGCGGCCGCTTCCCTCCCCGGTGACGGTGCTGCCACTGGCTGTTCCTGCCGACCGGACCACGAACCTGCGGGTCATCGCCGACGCCGACCAGCAGGTCGACCACAGCCACCAGCCCGTCCCGCCCGTGTCGCCGGGCGGCTTCCCGTACCGGTACAAGGTCCGTCTGCAAGGGGCGAACGCCTACGCCTTCACCGCCGACGAGGTCCTGGCCTTGTTCATCGACGGCTACCAGTCCCAGCCCGGCCGCGACCGCGAGGCGCAGCTCGAGCAGGTCAAGCTCCGCGGCCGACACTGCACCGGCGTCATCGTCAACCACGTCGCCCAGGCGATGTTCGCCGGCCAGCTGAGCCCCGAGGAGGAGGCCGTGCTGCAACGTTCGGCGGAGTACGACACCGGCCGGGACCCGATCACCGTCGACGAATGCCCCCGCTGGGACCACCCCGACGTGCCGATGCTGCTGATGGGCGACCTCGTACGCCCCCGAGTACGGACGGTTCGAGCCGCCGCTCGGCAACGTCAAGCTGATCTGGCCCGGCCGCGCCGAGCGATACCTGGACGGCCTCGCCGAGCTCGGCCTGATCGCCCTGTCGGAGAACCCCGCCGTCACCGCCAGCCCGCTCGTCGAGGTCCGCGGAGTCGAAGAGTGAGCCTCGGCCGCGACGACCAGGGCCTGTCCAACGACCACATCGCCATGATGGTCCTGGGCTGCATCGCGATCGGCGTCCTCTACGCCAAACGTCAGTCGGTCCTGGCCGGCGCCGGCGGCTGGCTCCGTGATCACCAGCTGCTCACCGACCACAACGCGATCATCACCATCCCGCACCTCGGCGGACTGGACCTGGCCAGAATCCTCATCCTGATCGGGATACTGGTCGTGTTGGGCGTGACGGCACGCATTGCTGTTCGGCGTCGCGCCACCCCCGCGAACCGATGAGGTCCCAACTGCGTCATCGCAGGCAGGAGACAACCTTCACCCAAGGCGCTTTTCCACGGAGGCGCAGTGCTTTCGGGTCCCGTCAGCGTCGACGGGCCGTTCCCCACGCCGGCATGATGTCGCCGATGTCCTGCGCGTCAGGATCGGCGGGGTTGTTCGCGGTCAGGTTGCGGATGCCGGTGCCGTCGGCCCGCACCGTATAGATCTCCCCGTCTTCGAAGCCTTGGGGTGTGACGTGCCACCAGAACGCGATCTCGGCGCCGTTCGGTGACCAGCTGGGGAATCGCTCGCGGCTGGGTGTGATGCCGTCGGGTGCGGTGAGGTCCCCGGTCAGGTCAATCGCGGGGTTGTCGACACTCTCCGCCTTCGCTTTCATGACATAGATGTCGAAGTTCGTTGCGCTGGGACGATTGCTGTGGAAGACGATCTTCGACCCGTCTGGCGAGTAGGCCGGTCCGAACTCGGTGGCGGGTGTGGAGGTGAGGGCGACCGGGTGGGATCCGTCGATGTGGCGCCGGTACAGGTCGCCGGCGTGGCCGTACACGACGTATCGTCCGTCCGGCGACACCGAGGGCTGGCCGTCGAACACCGCTGGCTCACCAGGTGCCTCCTGGGTCAGGTTCCGGGCGGGCTCCAAGGTGAACAACTCGACGGAGAAGACGTCGATATCGCCCCCGACGGGGTCTGTGCCTCCGTACACGATGGAGCGCCCGTCGGGTGCCCACACGTAACGGCCGCCTGCGGGTCCCGGGTCGCTGACCACGCCGCGGGCCGGCCCGCACGACCAGTTGCCGGCAGCGAGGCTGAGTGGGCACACGCTGATGCCGGTGCCGGTGAGATAGGAGAGATACCGCCCATCGGGAGAGAGCACTGGGAAGCTCTCGACCACGTCGTTGGTAGTCACCCGGGAGGTCCGACCAGTCGTGGAGTCGTAGAAGTAGACCTCGTCGATCACCTGGCCGGGCGGGCTGTCGCGGTCGCTGATGAACACGATGCCACTGGCCCGCTTCGGCGCGGCGGCGGCCGGCGACTCCACCGCTAGCGTGGCCGCAGCCATCGCGAGCAGGGCGAGCGCGGTGACGGTCAGGCGCACTGCGATGGCGGCGCCTCGGTTGCTCTTGTGGGTGGTCATCATCGTGGTCTCCAATCTCAGATGCCGAGCTCTTCAGCAGTCGCCCCAGCAGGGGTTCAATGTCCGGTCGGGTCAAAACCCGCCGGGCGCCCACCCGCCCGCGATGTGCACGGCCGGGTTCAGCAGCCCCACTCCGGGTGACACCAGCCGATCTTCAGGGACCCCTCGATCCGCAGGGACGAGGTGAGGGTGACGCCGTACACGCTGATCACATCGCCTGGCACTGGCTTCGGCGATCCGTCCCAGACCAGGGTCGTGGTGACCGAGCCCGCCCCGCAGAGCTTGCCAACCGGGCAGGGGTCGAATCCCCACACCTGGACGGTGTCGTTCTGGTCGTTGACGACGCTCACGTTGACCCCACCCAGTGCGATCCGCTGGCCCAGCCCGTACACCGTTCTGTTGACACCGGTGAGCGTCCCCGCACAGTAGGACTGTGCGTTGAAGATCATCACCGTGCAGCCGGAGGGGCTGGCGGTCGGGGAAGCCGTCACGGTCGGGCTCGGCGCGGTTGTCGCGGTCTGGGTCGGGCTGGCAGTTGGGGTCTGCGAAGGGCTCGAGGTGGGTGTCGGGGTGACTGTCGGCCGGGGTCTCGCCTTGCCGGAGCTCGACCAGGCAGGGTTGGCGACGTGCACGTCAGCTGCGGCCGCGGGCCGGGCCAGACACACACCAACACCAACCGCGGCCAATAAGCCGACGACCAGCCCAGCGATCGTCTTTGACTGCCCCATCCAGGGCAACCGGATTCGCTGCCGACGATCGGTCATGGGGACCCCCTCTGCCAACTGAAGATCACGACGGTGTCGATGGCCCCGCCAGGCACCATTGTCGAAGGGCTGGACAGATCCGGCTAGGTGGCGGATCCGCCACCTAGCGGCACCGCCCACCGCGCGCCGGGGGAACCGTCATCCTCCGCTCAGAGAGCCGATCCGTTGGGTGGTCGGCGCTTACCGCGGGAGAGTGAGCCACCATCGCGCCGCGGCAACCCGGTTGTCCACCTTCAACCGGCGGAGGATGTCCCCGACGTGCTTGCGGACCGTTCGCTCGGTGATCTGGAGGCGGGAGGCGATCTGGGCGTCCGTGGCTCCTGTCGCGACCAACGCCAGGACCACCTGCTGCCGTGGGCTGAGTATCTGGTTGGTCGACCGACGGCCATCGGCGCATTCTCGCTCCAGCAGATCGAGAACCGATCGGTACTGTGCGGCTGCGGCCAGCAGCCGGCGGGTCTGCTCAAGAACACCCATCTCATCCGCGGTGAAGTCGTGTCGCTCGCGGTACAAACCCATCCCGACTGCAACGCCACCGGCATGCCAGCCGATGCCCGCTTGATACCGGGCCTGCCGCGGCCCGAAATGTTCGCCGTACACGGTGGTGCGGCGAAAGGACCGCATCGACTCAACCATGTCGGAGTTGCGGCCAGCCGTGCCATCACCGGTGGTCATGAACCGCCGCACGAACGGGTACTGCCACCAGTACGCCGTCAACACCTCACGCTCGTCGGCACTCAGGGGCGGGCCCCCGTAATTGACAGAGTTCGCGTCGACGTATCTCGCGTTGACAGATGATGCGAGCCCGACGGTATCCGCGCCGAGCGTGGTGGCCAGTTGATTCACGAGCTGCCTGCGCCATGTCGGATCCGCCTGAACCAAAGCATCCGCGACATCGCGGCTGGCGTCTAACACAGCTGAGGACATCATCGCGTCAACCTGGTCGGCGGAATATTGACCCCATCATTGTGCCCCCGGGCTGCGACTTCAATCAGAGGAGCCCTGTAGCAACGCCAAGCTGACGTCGACGCATCAACCCTGAATGCCCTGGGGGTGATGTCACAACGCAGAGGGGAGATGTCAAAAGCCACGCAGAGCAGCCCTCGAGCGTTGCCGGAAGAAGAGACCGCCTTGCGGCACGCAGGTGGTGCAGACCCAGAACAGCGACCGCCTCGGTGTCCGCCAGGCCAAAACCCTTTAGTTGCGTGCGGTGGCCTTGCGGGAGGCAGCGGCCCGGCCACTGGCAGTCTTGTTCGGCTGCTTGGGCTTGGCGGCTTCTCGGCGGCGGCGCGCGTCGGCCAGGTTCTTCCGCTTTTCTTCGGGGTGGTCGACTTCGTCTTGGATCTGGTAGACGCGGAAGCGGCTGATGTCGCCGATCTTCGCGATCTGAATGGCGCCGACGTAGCCCTGGTCGCCTTTGTGGCGGGGGACGCCGGCGACGATGCCCATCCAGGCGGTCTCGGCGGCCTCCCAGGCCTGCCGCATCAGGTTGCGGTGGTGGGCGGTGGCTTGGAGGACCTGCCCCCAGTCCGCCGGCTCGACGGGCCCGACGATGGTGCCGTCGTCCTCGGTGGTGATGTCGCCCAGGAGGGTCCATCCGCGGGCGGCGCAGATGTCGCGTAGCGCGGCGTCGGTCAGCTTGGTCGGGGCTTCGGTGACGGTCCACTGGTCGGCGGTGAACCAGTTGCGGGGCACGGGCTGGTCGTCGTCGTCGGGGGCGGGGCCGGAGACCCATGCGGGTGCCCACACCTGGGCTTGGATCAGCATCCGCTCCTGCCCGCGGTGGTGGCTGATGAGGAACCGGTAGTCCATGTGCCCGAGGTCTGCTTTCTGTCCAATGCCGTGTGTGGATCGGACTCTACATGCGGGGGCGTGGGTGCGGCGGGGGCGACGCGGCCTCGGCCGGTCGGGCTGGTGACCGTCCGCGGGCTGGTGGTGAGGAGGTCGTAGCAGGCGGTGACGCGGGCGGCGGTGGCCCGGGTGCAGCGCCAAGCCTGCGGATCGTCGAGCTGGGCGAGATCGCCGGGCTGTAGGTGGTGGATCAGGTCGGGGCCGTGGCCGGCGGTGCGGAGGTCGGCCACCAGCTGGCGGGTCGTCGTGGCGTCGGTGACCAGGTGCTGGTCGGCGGCGATCGACTCGATCGAGGTGGTGGTGAGGGCCCGGGCGATGCTGACATGCAGTCGGTGCAGGGTGTAGCCGCGGCGGCCGTGCAGCAGGGACCGGACGGCGCGGGGCGCGACACCGGCGTGGGCGGCGACCAGGCGCCAGGACAGACCGGTCTCGCAGATCAGGTCACGGACGTGCGCACGGAACGGCTCGGCATCCACCCAGTCCGGGCAGTCCGCGGTCGCGTAGAGGGTCTCGGTGCTGTGTGTGGTCACTGGAAGCTCCCATCGGTGGTTGGACAGAACCAGGTGGCGGCGATGCGGCCGGCCTGGGCGTGCAGGGCGAGGAAGTCGGGCATGGCGTGGAGGGCCTGGAGGGTGCTGGTGAAGGCCCGGATCTGGGTCGGGGTCAGTGGTCCGGGCCGGTCGAGGTCAGCGGCCAGGCTGGTGAGATAGGCGGGGCCGCGGACGTGCTGGACGGGGAGCTGCAGGAAGGTCAGCAGCGCTGATGCCAGGGCGTTGGGTGGACCGCACGGTTCGGGGGTGGTCCACAGCAGGGCCCTCGGCGTGAGGGGGATGGCGTCGACCACGTCGCCGCTGAAGCACGATGGCCTGGGGTCCCAGGTCATGGTGCTCCAGCTGGCGTCGCAGTCGATCCGCAGCATGGTCATCTCTGCTCACACCAGGCTGGGCTGGCGGCTGAGCCCGGCACCGACGACGCGGTGACGCATCACGGCGCCGTCGTCGCGGCGGTCGGCGGGGGTGAAGTTCCGCCACACCGCGGCCCGGACCAGACGCAGGTCCTGGTCGCGGACGGTCGGCTTGAACCGGGCGTGGACGGTCACCTTGACCTTCCACTGCTGCGGCGTGGCCGACATCAGCACCCCCTCGGGCAGCAGCTCGATGTTCCGCAGCGGCAGACCGAACGTCGCGCTCAGCCGGCGCAGCCACTCGGGGTTGGACGCCCACCACAAACCGCCGTCGACGTCGTGGGCGATCGCGAGCGGCGACAGCCCGGCGCGGGCCAGCCACACCCGACCCGTGTCCCGGACGGTCGTGTCGGCAGTGTCGGTCCACACCAGCGCGGCCCGGCCCCGCATCCCGGCCAGGATCGTCACCAGCCGCCGGGTGTTGACCCGCCCACGGGTGTGGGCGGTGGCCAGAGCCTGGTAGACGACCCGGGAGTCGGTCCACGACCGGTCGACCCACGTCGGTGCGTACCGGATGGTGTCGACGTCCAGGTCACCGTTGTGGGTGCCCAACAGGCTGCCTGCCTGCAGCGGGGAGGTGTTGGCGAGGTTGATCGCGCCCTGGGTGGCCCAGCGGGTGTGCCCGATCGCCGCGGTGGCATGGGCGAGGCCACGGAGCCGTCGGGGACCGATCATCTCGCTGAAGGTGCTGGGGTGTCGCTTCACTGCCCAGCCGCCGTCAGGCATCTCACCTGCGGTGTGGGCTGTCGGGAGCTTGGCTGCGATGCCCGCGCCGTGGCGGCCACGCTCCTCGGCGAGGACGCCCAGGAAGGCCAGGGCTGCGTCCCGGTGGAGCAGGTCGGTGGGGTAGCGGTGGGGCAGGAGCATGCCGAACAGTCCGCACATGGCAGGTGTCCTCCTTCCGGGCGGGTCAGATGGTGGTGGGGTGGTGGAGCCAGTCGCCGCCGGGGATCCGGAGGAGGGGGCTGAGGTTGACGCGAGGGCCGGCTAGGTAGATCGAGGCCTCGGTCGTACGGTCGTCTGCCGTGGTCACCGGTAGGCGGCGCCGCAGGTAGTGGCTGGCCGCCTCCCGGTCGGGCTGGTAGCCCTCCAACATGTCCAGCCGACTGAGCGTGTTGATCCAGGCTCGGCCCTTGATCGCGCAGAGGGTCCCGGTGATCCGTGCCCCCGGCGTCGAGTCGGGTGCGGCGTAGGGGAAGCCGCGGCCTGCGTACAGGGCAAGACCGTCGGCGTGGGCGAGCTCCATGTGGCTGACAACCCGCTCCAGCAGCCCGTGGTTGCTGCCGCCGGGACGCAGTGTCCCGTAGACGAACAGTGTCGGCATGGCGTCCTCCCCTCCCTCGCTTTATGTTGACCTCAGTCTACACACTATGTAGAGTCAACTCAACTAACAGCTCTGAGGGCTCACATCCGGCCCGTTCCGAGGCCTTCAGAGGTAGACGAGCAGCAGAGGAGGAAGCGGTGGCGAGCATCATGTGTCCGACACCGGTGCGGCAGCTGTGGCTGTACCGGGCAACCAGCCCCGGTGTGTGGGAGGTCGGCTTCTTCGACAGCACCGGCGACTGGTGCGTCGAGAGCGCCCACCCTCAGCCGAACGCGGCTGCTGACCGGGTGCACTGGCTCAACGGCGGCGACTCCGCACCCGACGCCGGTCGTCAGCTCGACCAGGCCGACGACGAGATCGCCCGGCTGCAGACGCAGATCACCACCCTGACCACGGACCGCGACAAGTGGCGGAACCAGGCCCTGCGCCGAGTCCGCGGCCGCCGCACCCGCTGGGGGCAGCGATGAGCATCACCTTGGACCGTGAACGCCTCGTCGACGCCATGGTCGACGACTACGACACAGCCGACCAGATCAACGACGTCCGCGCCCACGTACGGCACCTGCTGGACGCCGCGCTCCCGGTCGTCGCCGACCGCGTCGAGCTCGACGAACTGCCCCCCAGATCGGTCCTGCTGACCGCACAGCTGCAGGTCGTGCAGACAGTCCGCTCTTGCGGCGGTCACCGACTCGTGGTCGGTCTCGACGGAACCGTCCCGGAGATCACCGGGGCGGCGTTCCCCATGACCGTGCTCGATCTGCCATGAGCACCGCCAACAACGTCAGAACACCAGGAGAAAGGGGGATCGACGGCATGACCAGCAGGATGGTGGCCCCGCGAACGACCGCGGACGACCACAGCACCCGCCTGCCGTTCCCGGAGGTGACGTGTCTCCCTCCGGGTTCGGCGGCGTCCACCCCGCCAGGATCGTCGACAGCTTTCCCGCCCGAGCAGCCCCTCGAGGCGACGGCGTCGCTGTCGGCCGACGGCTGCTACCGCTGGACGTTGACCCGCCGCTGGGGACCGGGCCCGACCGCGGCCTGGATCATGCTGAACCCGAGCCGCGCCGACGCCACCACCGACGACCCGACGCTGCGCCGCGTCATCGCCTTCGCCCAGACGGCGGGATTCGGTCAGATCAGGGTCACCAATCTCTACGCCTGGCGTTCCCCGTCGCCCAGCGTCCTGCGTCGAGTCGTTGACGCGGTCGGGATCAGCAACGACCAGGCGATCCTCGACGCCGCTGCCGGCGCCGAAGTGATCGTGGTCGCCTGGGGCACCCACGCCGACCCCGCCCGCGCCGCCACCGTCCTGCAGTTGCTCGACCACCGCACCCTGTGGTGCCTGGGCCAGACCCGTGGCGGGCAGCCTAGCCACCCCCTCTACGTCCCCGCCCGAACCCCACTGCAGGCCTACCGCCTGGGCCGTCACGACTGGACTGACTGGAGGCCCATCCACGACCCCGGCGTCGACGAGCAGCTGCACGAACGCTTCTGTCCAACCTGCGGCGCCGACGAGATCGGCGTCGACGACCATCGGGTGGGGGAGCGGTCATGACCGTCTCCGCCGAGGTGAGCTCGCGGACAACAGCCGCCTGCTCGGACTGCATCTGGACCTCCGATGCTCTGACCGACGACCTGGCGGTCCGAGTCGCGGCCCGCCAACACACCGACCTCGCTCAGCACCCCGTCATGGTGCTGACCAACACCATCACCTTTTTGAGACCGCCCCGATCCATGCCCGCGGTCGGCGCCGAAGCGGGTGCACGGTGACGGGTGTCGCGGCTGTCCTGGCCGGGGCCCAGGTCGTGGCAGCGGTCCTGATCATGATCGGGGTCTGGCGGTTTGGGCCACACCGCGACTGCTGCTGGAGGTCTCCGACCGGTCCCCGGGCGATCGTGGCCGGAGCCACCCTCTGGATCCTCGCCGAACTGGGCTCCTCACCGGCAGGGGGCGATCTGGTCAGCCATCTTCGACCGTGGCTGTGGGTGGGGCAAGCCGCGGCGGCTGTCGTCTTCCTCGTCCCACTCGTCGTCGCGCTGCTGGTGCTCACGCCTCGCTACCCGATCGACGAACAAGAAAAGCCACATGATCACTACTGAGCCTGCGTCGGATCCCGAAACCGTCGAGCTGATCACCGTCACCGTCCGCGACAGGTCCCGGGAGGCGCCCTGGGGGGTGGGCCTGACGTCGCCGATCATCCGGAAGGTTCGCATCTCGGCCCGCTGCCCAAATTGCGGTGCCCGGCGAGGGGAGCGGAGCTGGTTGAGCACCTACGACGACGGCGAGCGGTACTGGACAGAAATTTGGTCCTGCTCTGCAGCCTGCGGTCACGTTGATCACTACGCCGACGTCGTGGTCGAGGCCGACCGGATCGCCAGCGCCGCGGGCAGCAACTCCGGCTGCAGCCGTACCCCACCCACCAGCCCGTCTCGATCCGACCCAGGGAGTGAACCATCGTGAGCATCCGCAGCACCACCACAGGGACAGATGTCACCTTGTCGAGACCCGCCGAGGGCTGCCCGGGCGGATCTGTCGGCGCCCAGCAGCTCAGTGGACACTTGGTGCCGGCGAGGCTCACTGGCAACCGCCACGATCAGCCGCCACCGGTCGACGTCGTGGCCGGACCCCACACGATCGTTGCCCTCGGCGAGGATTGCCTGGTGTGTGAGGAGGGTCTGGAGCCTGGCCAGGTCTACGTGTTCTGCCGTGACGCGACCGGTAGCGGGGTCGCGCACGAGTCCTGCGCCGAACACGCCGGCCCCGAATACACCGACGGGGCGCTGCTGCGGTGAGCGCCGATGAGGAGCTGAAGGCGCAGGCCCGCGTCTTCGCTCGAGCGCAGCAACGCGTCGAGCTTGCCACGCTTCTGTCCAAACCCTTCCAACGGCCCGCCGGCTGGGCGATCCCGATCGCCGGCCTCCCGATCACCGTGCTCCTCTGGCCCATGATCGCCGACGTGTGGCCCGCGCTGCCGGCCGTCGCCTTGTCCTACCTGCTCGCCGTGGCCCTGGTGTTCGGGGCGTGGTTGCTAATCGGTCAGATCCTGGAACGGCACGCGTTCCGGCACGCCCCGTACCGCTGGCTGACCCAGCACGGCGGCGCCGACGTCGCCGGCGCCTACGCCGACCTGGACAGAAAGCACCGGTTGACCCTGCGCTCGGTGTGGGCCAACCCGCAAGGCCACGGGCACGGTGCCGCCCTGCTGCGCCGGATCATTGCCGACACCGCACCCCACGATCTGTGGCTGGTCGCCGACAACCGACGAGCCGTCCGCTTCTACCAACGCCACGGCTTCCAGCCGGTCCGTCGCGAGCTCCTCGGTCACCGGATGCTGTTCGCCCGCGCCGGCGGCCGTGAGCAGGGGGAGCGGTCCAACGGCGGGCCCGCCGAATGATCACGATCACTGACATCTTCGCCGGTGCCGGCGGATCCACCAGCGGCGCGATCATGGTCCCGGGCGTTGAGGTCCGCGTGTCGGCGAACCACTGGCAGCTGGCCGTCGACGTGCACCAGGTCAACCACCCCACCACCGAGCACGCCTGCGTCGACCTGCACCTGGAGAACCCGCAGTTCTTCCCTCGCACCGATGTGCTCTGGGCCAGCCCGGAGTGCACGACGTGGAGCCAGGCACGCGGCAAATCGGCGGCACTGTCCGCCGAGCTCGGCGGCGATGCCACCCTCTTCGATCAGATTCCCGAGGATCTGATCACGACCGAGACCGACGAGACCACCCGCTCGCGCCTGCTGATGTTCGATGCTTTGCGTTTCGTCGAGCACCACCGCTACCGGGCGGTCGTGGTGGAGAACGTCGTCGACATCGCCACCCAGGCCAAGTACGCGGCCGCGTGGCGGCTCTGGCAGGGCGGACTCCGCTCGCTCGGCTACCGGTTCCGGGTCGTGTCGCACAACGCGATGCACGCCCAGGCGTACGGGCTGCCCGCCCCTCAGTCGCGTGACCGCCTGTACGTCGTCGCCTGGCCGGAACGGGAGAAGGCCCCCGACATCGACGCCGTCATGCGGCCGAAGGCGTGGTGCCCGCGCTGCGACGTCATCGTCGAGTCCGTCCAGGCTTGGAAACCGGGCCGCACCGTCGGGAAGTACCGCACCCAGTACGTCTACGCCTGCTCCCACTGCGGGGTCACCGTCGAACCGGGCTGGCTGCCGGCAGCGGCGGCGATCGACTGGACGTTGCGTGGCCAGCGGATTGGTGATCGGGACAAGCCGTTGGCCGACAAGACCCGCGCCCGGATCGCGGCCGGGATCGCCCGCTACTGGGGACCGCTGCACCTCGAGGCGGCCGGCCACACCTACGACGCCGCCGACCCGAACCACCCCGCGTACGGCGACCCGAACGCCTACTACCGGTCCTGGCCCGCCGACGACTACCTCCGCACCCTGCACAACACCAGCTCCAAGGCCCTCGCCGTCCCCGTCGAAGGACGCGACGGCAAGCAGACCCGCCCGCTCGATCGAGCGCTGCGCACCATGACGACCCGCAACGAGACCGCCCTCGCAATCGCGCCGTTCATCGCCGAGCTCCGCGGCGGCGGGTCCACCGCCCGCTCCGTAGCCGCCCCGGCCGCCACCTTCACCGCCAGCGGCAACCACCACGGTCTCGTCTGCCCGGCTGGCGGCACCTGGAACGACCAGGCCCGATCCACCGATCACGCTCTGCGGGCCCTGACGACCCGGGAGGCGTACGCCCTGGTCGCCCCGTACTACGGCAACAGCGACACCGCCCACCCCAGCAGTGACCCGCTCGCACCGTCACCACCCGTGACCGGCACGCGTTGATCATGCGGAACAACGAGGGCGGCGCGGAGATGTCGACCCCAGTGCGCGAGGTCATGCGCACCCTGACCAGCCGCGGCCATCAGTCGCTGGTCACGCCCGGGGAGCTCGACGCCGCCCGGGCGCAGGTCGACGACTGCGAGTTCCGCATGTTCGAACCCCACGAGGTCGCCGCCGGCATGGCGTTCCCGCTCGACTACCAGTGGCTCGGTTCCCGCCGGGACCGCGTCAAGCTCGCCGGCAACGCCGTCTGCCCACCCGCCGCCCGTGACCTCGTCGGCGCTGTCGTCGACGCCCTCACATGACCCGCCCCACCGATCGACGCCGCGCCCCTCTGTCTCTGGTCTGGCTGCTGGTGGCCGTTGTGGCCGGCGGCTGCGGCGTGGTCCCGCCACCACCCGCCCCGGCTGCTCCCGGGCCCGTAGGGGCGCAGCTGGAGGCTCTCACGGTGGTTCCCCGCCCCCGCGACGACGGCACGTACCGCCGGGCCGCGTTCGGCCGCGCCTGGGCCGACACAGACGCCAACCGATGCCGCCAGCGAGTTATCTGCAAGTTCCCGTCCGGATCATGGACATGACAAGGCGTCATGCGCCTCGAACCTCAGCAGCGACGTGAGTGACGAATGACCGGGAGTCGGTGGATGTTGCTCAGACGGGGGATCGCGCTCGCGGCAGCGATCGTCCTCGCCGTGGTGTTGACCTGCGTGGTGGTGACCACTAGCGATACCTCAGCGAATGTTGCGACGACGCTCGACCAGCTGGCTGTCGTCGTCCGGAGCGGCGAGGATCCGAGCTATCGCCGTGCTGAGTTCGGCAACGGCTGGGCCGATCTGGACGGGGACGGCTGCCGCACCCGCGATGAGGTGCTGCTGAGCACCGTCGACCGGAACCAGCCCTACCAGGTCCAACGACAAGGACGCTGCCGCGCCGACATGGTCGCCGGGACCTGGATTGATCTGTACACCGGCCGCGCCATGACCTGGACCAACCTGAAAGACTACGCCCAAGCGGAGTCGCTCCCCATCGATCACATTGTCTCCTTGGCCGAAGCTCATCGCGACGGCGCCAAAGACTGGACCCGGCAGCGACGGGTCCATTTCGCCAACGATGAACTCAACCTCACCCCGACGACCGCCGCGCTCAACCGGGCGAAGTCCGACAAGGACCCCGCCGACTGGACTCCGCCGGTGACCGGTCGCTGTGCCTACGCCACCCGCTACATCGCCGTGAAGGACCGCTATCAGCTCCCGGTCGACCCAGCGGAGAAGGACGCGCTGCACCGGCTGCTGAAGAGCTGCCGGCCCACCTAACAACTAGTGGAGGACCGACAGCCAGCGCAACCCGAGCGAGCGAACTGTTCAGCGAGAACGGGTGGACTGCTGAAATGTGACCTCTGTGCCGGTGGAGGCGAATCCAGCGGCTTTCTCGTCGAGCACAGACGAGCTGAACCAGTGGACCGACGATGAGTGGCAGGCCTACGCCGATCGATACTGCTCCGACACTGCAGCCGCCTTCATAGACCAGCGCGGCGATGCTGTCGTGGGCATGGTCGGTGTCGAAGTCATGGGCGATGCGGCACTGATCACCAATCTCTGGGTCGAGCAGTCGTTTCGGCGCCACAGTGTCGCACGGGCCCTCATGGGTGAGGCAGAAGCATGGGCAGCGTGCTGCGGCGCCAGTCGACTGATGCTGACCGTTACGCCGGGTCTGAACGCTGCTGTCGCCATCTACCGGGCACTTGGATACGAGGGAAGTCCCGACAACGGATTCGAGAAGCGGGTGCATCAGCAGCCACCCTCGTCATAGGGCGACCGGTAAACGGGCAGCATCCGGCAGGATGCCGGTGTCTCAGACCGGACGCTCAACCACCCTCTACCGAGCACCTGGTGGGAGCCGGCCGTCGTCTTACCCGCTGCGCTCAGTGACCGCTATCTGCACAGGCGTTCGAAACACTGGCCTGCCTGCAAGACCATCCTTTCCGCACCCCGTTGACGACGGCCTCCATCACCCTGTTCGCCGCTGCGGGGCTGTGTCTGGTGTCGACGCTGCCGGTGCCAACCCTGCTGCTGTTCACCCTGCTCGGCCTGGTCGGCTTGTCGGCCAACCCGGTGCTGATCAACCTGGCCGTTGGCTACGGCGGCGAGGCCCCGACCCTGGCCAGTGCCATGGCGACCTCGCTGTTCAACCTCGGCACCGCGGTCGGCACCGGCCTCACCGCACTCGCCCTCACCGGCCGGCTCGGCACCCTCGCCCCCCTCGTCGTCGGCACCGTCTTCGCCGCCGTGGTTTTCATCCCGTTGCTGGCACTCACCGCCCTCGAGCACCGGACCCACCCCCGACGGCCCATCGCCTCGACCTCGGAAGCACACCGATGACCCACCCGGACCGGTCCACCACAACTGTCGGCGTGCATCGCCCTGGTCGAGTCCGGGCCCTTGGCCGCGGACGCTGGTCTACCTGATCGCCATAACGGTGCTGCTGGGATGTGTAGCGTTGGTGCTGGCCAGCCCGGGAGACCGTCACACCGACCCGCGGTGCTTGGGCGTCACTGCGTCCTTGGATCCATGTGCCGACCAGCGCCCGCCATCTGCTGCCCGTCGCTGCGGTCGTGTTCTTGGCCGCCTGGGCCACCCACGCGTTCTACCAGGCCCTTGTGCCCGCGCTCACTGTCGAGCAGCTGGGCACCTCCAACGCTCTGGCGCTCGGTCTGGTGTCCTCCGCCCTCCGCGTGGGCGCGACATGAGGAGGGCCGTGTCAGACGGATGTGGTCGAGCTGTGCGCGTGATCTTGGTGCCGATCATGTGCCAGTCGTTGGGTTCGCGCTGACATTCGTCGATTGACCCGCTCACAGGTGGACTGAGCCATCGCGCCCCGCTCGCCGCTGGCGACTAGGGGCCACGCCCGACCGCATACCGGGCACATCCAGAGCAGGGCTCCTGTTTCGTTGTGCGCGGCCGAGTCTTCGGCGACGGCGTGGCAGGCCGGGCCTCGGGACTCCTCGGCGTGCAGGGTCGGCAGCTGGCCTGACTTGTCGTGCCCGGTGGTGCTCGTGACGTGATTCGTCATTGGTCAGTCCTGTGGTGGGTGGCGTGGACTCGAGCCGCTTGGCGGCGCGTCGTGCGGGGCAGGCCCCGGATGCTGGATCGCGGGGCGCCGGCGGCGTCGATCAAGGTGATGCTGCCGTCCAGGGTGGCGTGGATGGGGTGGCGAGGGCCGCGCCTGATCGGCTCAGCCGTTGACCGACATCGGCATGCCGCCGAACCCGACCGCGCTGACGGGCCGGCTCCCAGCGTGCGGAATCCTCGCATGTTGCGGGGTGGTTCTGGCTCGGCGCGGGTTCAGGAACTCGCGGACCTGGACTCGGCTGACCACGACCTCGACCGTACGCGGGTATCTCCTTACGTGGGATTCCCTATCAGTACACGTCACGACAGAGACTCCCAACAGGGGCCGGGACAGTGTTGACTCCAGGCACGCCCAGCTGCTGTAACACCAGCGAGGCGAAGCCCCCACCCCGATCAAGGAGAGCTCAGCCCATGCGTGTTGCTGTGATGACCGCCCCCGGCGAGGTCGTGGTCGAAGACCGTGACCAGCCGACCATCCTCAAGCCGACCGATGCCGTCATCCGCTTGTCGGCAACCTGCATCTGCGGATCCGACCTGTGGCCCTACCGCGGCATCGAGCCGCTGAGCGGCCCGCGCCCGATGGGTCACGAGTACTGCGGCATCGTGGAAGAGGTCGGCTCCGCGGTCACCTCTGTACGGCCGGGCCAGTTCGTGGTCGGCTCCTTCTTCGCCTCCGACAACACCTGCGAGATCTGCCGCTCCGGCTACCAGCCGTCCTGCCCGCACAAGGAGGCGTTCGGTCCGACCGGCGCCGCCCAGGCGGAGCGGATGCGGGTGCCGCTGGCCGACGGCACCCTGGTCGCCACCCCCGAGGTGCCGTCGGACGACCTGATGCCGCACTACCTGGCCACCTCCGACGTGCTCGGCACCGGCTGGTTCGCCGCCGTCGCCGCTGACGCCGGGCCGGGCAAGACCGTCGCCGTGGTCGGTGACGGAGCGGTCGGACTGCTCGGAGTCCTGGCGGCAAAGGAGCTCGGCGCGGAACGGATCATCGCGATGAGCCGGCACGAGCCGCGGCAGCAGCTGGCCCTGGAGTTCGGCGCCACCGACATCGTCACCGAACGCGGTGCCGAGGGTGTGGCGGCGATCAAGGACCTCACGAACGGCCTCGGCGCGCACTCGGTGATCGAAGCCGTCGGGACCCAGGAGTCGATGATGCAGGCCATCCACGCCACCCGCGCCGGCGGGCACATGGGCTACGTCGGCGTCACCCACGACGTGTCCTTGAACGGGATGGAGCTGTTCTTCTCCCACGTGCACCTGCACGGTGGCCCGGCTCCGGTCCGGAGGTTCCTGCCCGATCTGATGGACCGGGTGGCGACCGGACGGATTCAGCCGGGCAAGGTGTTCGATCTCGAGCTGCCGCTTGCCGATGCCGCGGAAGGCTACCGGGCCATGGACACCAGACAGGCCATCAAGGTCCTCCTGCGACCCTGATCTCAGGAACACGACAGCCGCCGATTCAAGCCGTCGGCTGGCCGACAGCACCTATCTCTTGGCCGACCGAGTCGTGCCCGACAGAGTGATGACCCGGCCGGCCTCACGGACCTTCATCGTCAACGCGTCCGCGGCGACGAAGGTGTAGGGGCCGGCGTCCAGCGGGCGGGTCCTGAACGCCTCGACCCCTGCCCTCCGATTCGGGGGCGTCGAGGTCTTGGCCATGATCGAGACCTGCGACTTCGATAGCCGGGTGATCCCGAGGGTCTCGACCAGCTTCTCCATCCGCCGGGTCGAGACGCCGAGCAGGTAGGAGGTGGCTACGACCGAGACCAGGGCCCGTTCGGCCCGTTTGCGGCGCTCGAGTAGCCAGTCGGGGAAGTAGGAGCCCTCCCTCAGCTTCGGGATCGCGAGCTCGATCGTGCCGGCTCGGGTGTCCCAGTCGCGGTGGCGGTAGCCGTTGCGCTGGTTCACTCGGTCGGGGCTGCGGGTGCCGTACTCGGCACCGCACGCGGTGTCGGCGTCGGCACTCATCAACGCCTGCACGAACGCGGTCAGCATCGACCGCAGCAGATCGGGATCAGCCTGCTGCAGCCTCGAGCACGACGGGCAGGTCGTTAGGGTTGGGGTCAGCGGTCATCGTGGTTTCTTCCTCACAGTCGACTTTGAGCGGTCTTCTGAAGGATCACCACGGTGGCCGTCTTCATCACCACGACACGCTGTCAGCGGGTCAGGTCGTACACTACGTCCCTGGACTCATCTCCGATAGACGGGCGAGGTGCCCGGCTTTCCCCTGCGGTCTCGTCGTGGCTACGCCGCAGAACATTCACCACGACCTGCCAGGCCCGACAGTCACAACCGTCCTGACAGTTCCCACCCACCGCGCGCCGTCTAGGTGACGACCACGACGGGCAATACGCACCGCACAACCTGCCAGATCGATCATCGGCTTCCGCGCCTTACCGGCCGGATCCGCCATCCACCAGAAGGCGCGCGGGCGTCACCGGCGCAAGGGCCTGCCGGCTTGCGGGTCAAGACTCGCGTCAGGGCAGCAGGACCCGCGCTACGAACAGGTCACCGTTAGCCGGTCGGCCGGCCCTTGAGCGAGGCCTCGTCGGTCTTCGCCGGGTCCGTCTCGGCCACGCCCGACAGAGCCTCGTCTATAGCTGCCATCAGGTCGGACTCGAGCGTGACCCCAGACGCTTTGACGGTATCGTCGAGCTGTTCCGGACGAGACGCGCCCACGAGCGCTGCAGAGACATTCGGGTTCTGCAGCACCCACGCGATCGCGAGCTGCGGCAGAGTCAGGCCAGCCTGTTCCGCGATCGGTTTCAGCTTCTGCACAGCCTCAAGCACCTCGTCGCGAAGGTAGTCCTTGATGAAGAGCGCGCCGCTCTTGTCGTCGGTCGCGCGCGACCCTTCGGGGAGGGGCTGACCCGGAAGGTACTTGCCACTCAGCACGCCCTGCGCCATCGGAGACCAGACAATCTGCGAGATACCGAGATCCTCCGACGTCGGGATGACCTTCCCCTCGATGACCCGCCAGAGCGCCGAGTACTGCGGCTGGTTGGAGATGAGCTGGAATCCGAGCTCCTTCGACAGCGCATGCGCGGCACGTAGCTGTTCGGCGGTCCATTCGGAGACGCCGATATAAAGCGCCTTGCCCTGGCGAACGATATCGGCGAAAGCCTGCATCGTCTCTTCGAGGGGCGTTTCGTGATCGTAGCGGTGCGCCTGGTACAGGTCGATGTAGTCGACCCCGAGACGGCGAAGCGATCCGTTGATGCCGTCCAGGATGTGCTTGCGGCTGAGCCCCTGATCGTTCGGACCCTGCGGCCCGACCGGCCAGTAGACCTTCGTGAAGATCTCAAGCGATTCGCGCCGTTGACCCTTGAGGGCCTCGCCCAGTACCTTCTCGGCACCCGTGTTGGCATAGGAGTCGGCGGTGTCGAAGCTGGTGATGCCAAGATCGAGCGCCCGATGCACGGTGGCAATTGCGGCGTCGTTCTCGACTTGGGACGCGTGGGTGATCCAGTTGCCGTAGACGATCTCAGAGACCTTGAAACCACTGTCCCCGAGATAACGATAGTTGACCATCAGCACAGACTATCGACGCAGTGCTGGATCGCCATCGCCATCGCGGCCGCGGAGTAGACCGGCCCTTGATCGGCGGAGCAAGGGCGAAGTGGACAATCCTGCGCGTCGCACGCACCGGGATGAGACACGACTCCTTGCGGGGACGTCAGGTGTAGGCCAGGAGCCTTCCTGCGAGGGTGACGCCGGACGCGATGTGAGGGGAGATGATCGCGGCGTCTCGGGCGGCGGGTGTCGGCTGGTCGGTGTCCCAGGTCGGACCGGCCGCGGCGTTCGACCTCCGACGGCTAGGCCTCGCCTGTAGATATCGGGCGAGTCGTTCGAAGATCTCGTCGGCGGTCTTGGTCCAGATGAAGGGTTTCGGGTCGTCGTTCCATCGAAGCGTGGCATCGGGGTTGGGGTGCTCGACCGCGACCGTGGGCAGGCGCTGCGACACGAACCGACGGCGCCACTTGAATCGAGCAGGTCATCGTCGACACACTGGAGCGGACCCCGCGTGATGCGACACCCTCGTCGGGCGCCTCGATGGCAGCCGAGGCGGGCCTGTCCAAGTCGATCGTCGGCTGGATCCCGCCGCGACCAGGCGAGTAGCTGCTCGCGCTCAGCGTCGGTCACCGTCAGCTCGGTCTTGGGACGTCCGGTGCGTGGCATCGTCAATTCTGCGACGTATCCAGCGAATTCCTGGCGCAACACACTAGTGGCGTGTTGAGTAAGTGATGTTACGTTTTGTTGGGATGATGGAGCATGCCTCATCCTGGTGCCCCGCCGTTGCTGCTCCGCGACGGTGATCATGAGCAGCTGACCCGACTGGTCCGGGCGAGCTCAGCCCGGGCCGGCCTCGCTCAGCGGGCCCGGATCGTGCTGTTGGCGTCCGAGGGGATGCTGAACGCCGACATCGCCGAACGGGTCGGGGTGTCGCGTCCCACGGTGAACCGGTGGCGGGCCCGCTATGCCGATGCCGGTGTGCCCGGTCTCGTTGATGACGACCGACCGGGTCGGCCCCGCACCATCGACCAGCGGCAGATCGTGGCCGAAACATTGGTGCCGCCGCCGGCGAGTCTGGGGGTGACGCACTGGTCGAGCCGGCTGCTCGCCGCCCGGCTGAAGGTCAACCACGTGACCATCACCAAGGCGTGGAAGGAGTTCGGGATCCGGCCGTGGAAGGCGGAGACGTTCAAGTTCTCCACCGACCCCGAGCTGGTCGCGAAAGTCACCGACATCATCGGGCTGTACCTTCACCCGCCGGAGAACGCGATCGTGCTGTGTGTCGACGAGAAGTCCCAGATCCAGGCGTTGAACCGGACCCAGAAGGTGCTGCCGATGCAACCCGGTCACGCCGAGCAACGGACCCACGACTACGTCCGCCACGGCACCACCACCTTGTTCGCCGCGTTGGAGATCGCCACCGGGAAGGTCACCGGGCTGTGCAAGCAGCGGCATCGTCACCAGGAGTTCCTGGCCTTCCTCAAACACCTCGCCCGGGCCTACCCCGACCAGGAACTGCACCTGGTCATGGACAACTACGCCACCCACAAGCGTGTCGAGGTCCGTGACTGGCTGACCGCGAACCCCCGGATCCACGCTCATTTCACCCCGACGTCCGGGTCCTGGCTGAACCTGGTCGAGGTCTGGTTCGGCATCATCGAACGCCAAGCGATCCGCCGCGGCGTGTTCCCCTCCGTGCGTGACTTCACCACCAAGATCAGGGCATTTATCACCGGCTGGAACCGCCGCAAGCACCCCTTCATCTGGACCAAGACCCCAGACCAGATCCTGGCCAAGATCAAGCGTAAACAGACTTCGTCAGCGAGCCACTAGCTCCTCGAGGCGGTCACTCAGCGTTCGTGACCCACACGCCGGTCACGCGCAGCGATGGGGCTCTGGCGCGCACCTGACCTTTCGGGGTGGTGGGGCTGTTTCGACAATGAGGGCCGGCTCATCTGGAGGGCTCAGATGGTGGTCGGCTCGTAGCGGGTCAGCGCGAGCTGACCTGCCGTCAGCTTGTGCAGTTCATTCGCCCCTTCGGGGGTTGCCCGCCAGGCGCGATAGGCATCGTCTGCCTCCAACGATTCCCAGACCTCAATCACGACGAGGTGCCGCGGGTCGTTGAGATCACGCACGACTTCGGCAGAAACAAGCCCCGGGCGGGCCCGGGTATCGGACAGGATCGAGGTGATGAGCGTCTCGACATCGGCCGGGGGATCGGGGCGGAGTTGGATGTCGAGGAGGGAAGTGATGGCCATGCCATGACGTTAGCGGCCTCATGGGACGGCTTGACCGCCAGCACCTCAGTCTTGATGACGTCGGGTTGCAGTCCGTGGTTGCGGACGGCGTGTTCGAAGCCTCTGACAGCGCAGCCTCAGGGCCGGCTAGCCCCAAGTCGTTGGCAAAGCCGGCCGGCTTGTCACGGGGGACCTTGGAGTCGTGATCCGTGCATCGATATCAACTGTCGGCGACGGCACTCAGAGTCGGACGATGGCTTTCAGGGAGTCGGGTTCTCGTGCGGCGAGGGTCAAGGCGTCAACGGTGTGGTCGATGTCGAAGTGGTGGGTGATCACGGTGGCCACGTCCACGGCGCCGTTGGCGATGAGTTCCAGGGCGAGGGGGTAGGTGTTGGCGTAGCGGAAGGTGCCGGTGATGGTGAGTTCGCGGCCCTGGACGAGGGGGACGTTGATGCTGACGTTGTCGGCTCCCATGCCGACCAGGACGACTCGGCCTGTCCTGGCCATTGCGTTCATGCCGGCGTTGAGCGCAGCTGGTGCGCCGGAGCATTCCAGGAGGACGTCGTACTCCGCTTCGACGGGTGCGGAGGCGAGTCGGCCGTCGAGCTTCAGCTGTCTGGCCGTTGCGACCCGGTTGGGGTTCATGTCGGTGACGGTTACTGATTGGGCGCCGAACGCGCGAGCGACCTGGGCGGTGAGCAGGCCGATCGGCCCGGCGCCGGTGACCAGTACCCGGTCACCAGCCTGGACGCCGGCGCGGCGGCAGGCCCAGACACCGACCGACACCGGCTCAGCCATCGCCGCATGATCATGGTCCAACCCTTCAGGTGCCGGGTGCGCGAACGCTGCTGCCAGCGTCACGTACTCACAGATCGCCCCGTCCACGGGCGGGGTCGCGAAGAACACCACGTCGGGACACAGGTTGTAGTGCCCGGACAGACAGGTCGCGCAGTTGCGGCAGGGGACGCCTGGTTCCAGCGCCACATGCTCACCGATCCGATCCTGACTGACGCCGTCACCGACCGCAGTGATCTCACCCGAGGCCTCGTGGCCGATGACCATCGGGGCGTCCACGACGTAGGGGCCGATGCGGCCGTGCTCGTAGTAGTGCACGTCCGATCCGCAGATCCCGACGGCGACGACCCGAACAAGGACCTCACCCGGTCCTGGTTCGGGGAGGGGCCGGTCCTCGATGGTCAGGTCGCGGGGTGAGTGAAGGACGGCACTGCGGTTGGTCACGATCGCGCTCCTGGAGACAGGGGGCTCCGGACGAGCCAGGAGTGAATCTAGACCGACGACGAGTCAGGGACTAGACCAAGCGATGCCCACCGCTGGTACTTTCCGGCCCCTTTCTGCGGGCGAGGGTGGCATCGGCCAACGCCAGGCTCAGAGAGACGGCAGTGCACCTAGCCGCGGTGTTGGCGGGGGGTGTGGCCGTGGTGGGAGAGGAACTGCCGGTTGAAGTTGGACAGGTTGGCGTAGCCGACACGATGAGCGACGGTAGCCACCGGCAAGGTGGTGCCGCGCAGCAGCTTGCCGGCCTGAGCGAGGCGGAGCCGGCGGACGGTGTCGGCGAAGGTCACACCGGTGACGCGGGCGAAGTAGCGGGAGAACGCGGACTCCGACATCCCTACGTGGCGGGCGGTTCCGGCCAGCCGCAGCCCCGGGTCCTCGAGGTGGGTGAAGATGTAGCCGAAGGCACGGTCGATGCGGTCGGCGGCTCCGTCGGCATGGTCGCTGTGTGGGGTGGACCATTCCGCGGCCAGGTACTGGCGCTGGTCGGTGGGGGAGTCCGCCATAACGGCCAGCAGCCCGAAGATGTGAGCCAGGCGGGCGGGGCCCTCGGCGGCGCCGATGGCGTGCAGATGATCGGTCGCCGCCTCCCGGGTGGAGCCGAGAAACTCGATACCCCGTCGAGACGCGTCCAGCAGCGCACGCACCTTCGCGAGCTCGGGCAAGAGTTCGGTGCAGCGGTCGATCCACTGCGGATGGAACTGGAAGACGACGTCTCGCTCCGGTAGGCGTTCCCCGAGGGAGAGGTCACTGATCCAGTGGTGGGGGACGTTGGAGCCCACCAAGACGACCTGTCCGGCGGCGAAGACGTCGATACGGTCCCCGACCACGTACCAGCCGGTGCCCGCGGTGATGAGATGGACCTCGTACTCCGGGTGGTAGTTCCACCGCGAGAACGGGCCCGGCACGCCATGGCGATGCCACCGGGCGGAATGGTCGGGGTCACTGGGCACCACCTCGCGCGCGGCCCGGATGGTGGCCAGTCGCTGGGCAGTCCGCTCCGACTCCGGCATGGGTGACCTCCTGCGCGCCTTCGACGACGTAGGCAACAAAGTATCAGTGTGTGGCATCGCGGGCGCTATCCGGCACCCAACGTCAGGGTTTACCTTCATTCAAAGCCCGACCTATTCACCACGTTCAATCAGGAGGCGCACCATGGCAGTTGCGGCACATGAAGAGGAGGCCAGTCCACTCCCCGTCGGAGAGCTGGCGTTCAAGGCCGTCGGAGTCAAGAAGCACTACCCCGGGGTCAAGGCCCTCGACGGCGTCGACCTGGAAGGTTACGCCGGCAGCGTTCTCGGCGTCTGCGGCGCCAACGGGGCCGGCAAGTCGACCTTCGCGAAGCTGCTGGCCGGGGTCGACACCCTGACCGACGGCGAGATCACCATCGCCGGACATCCCCACCCGGTCCGCAACGCCGCCGAGGCCGAGCAGGCCGGGGTGTTGATGATGCACCAGGAGCCGTTGATCATCGACGACTTCACTGTCGGGGAGAACGTGTGGTTGTACAAGCTGCGGGAGGGCAAGGACATCCGTCCGTGGGCGCAGAAGATCGACACCAACAACGCCGAGACCCGCAAGGTCCTCGCCGGTGTCGGGTTGGGCCATCTCTCGACCCGGCAGCTGGCGCGGGATCTGGGTCCGGGGCAACGCCAGATGCTGTCCCTGTCCCGGGCGGCGGTGACCACGCACAAGATCATGATCTTGGACGAGACGACGGCCTCGACCAGTGAGGAGCACTTCAGGGACATCCTCGACCTGGTCGAGCGGGAGAAGAACGCCGGCACCTCGATCATCTTCGTCTCCCACCGGCTGAACGAGGTCTTCGCGATGTGCGACCGGATTGCGGTGCTGCGCGGCGGCAAGCTGATCAAGACGCTGAACGCCGCCGAGTCGAACCCTGACGAGATCACCTCGCTGATGATCGGTCAGGCCCTCAAGGCGTTGGCCCGGCCGGCTCCTGTCCAGGTGGCACCGGATCATCAGCCCGTGATGTCGGTGCGTGACCTTTACGGTGGCGGCGCCAGGGGTGTGTCGTTGGACGTGAACCCCGGTGAGATCGTCGGGCTCTACGGTTTGGTCGGCTCGGGTCGGTCGTCGGTGGCGCGCACCATCACCGGTCAGCGACCGGCGGTGTCCGGCACGATCAAGCTTCATGGGCAGGAGGTGAGCTTGCCGACGCCGACTGCGGCGGTGGCGAAGAAGATCGCCTACCTGACCGAAGACCGACGACTGGAGGGCTTCGTCAAGGACTTCGACAACGGTCAGAACATGAGCTTGGTCGTGTTGCCGAAGATGGCCCGGGCTGGTGTGGTCGACGCCGGCGCGGAGAAGAAGCGCATCGGTGAGCTGATCGGGGAGTACCAGGTCAAGGGCGGCACGAAGACCTACACCAGCACCTTGTCCGGCGGCAACCAGCAGAAGGTCGTGGTCGCCAAGTGGATGGAGACCGATCCCGACTTCGTCGTCCTCGACGAGCCGACCAAGGGCATCGACGTCGGCGCCCGCGCGAACATCTACGAGATCATCCACTCCGTCGCCGCCCGCGGCAAAGGCGTCCTCGTCGTGTCCAGCGAGGCCGAGGAGCTGCTGTCGCTGTGCCACCGCATCCTCGTGATGCGCAACGGCCAGATCGTCGCCGAGTTCGACCCCGACCATGCCGACACCGACGACCTCATCCGCACCGCCCTCACCCACCAAGACTGACCCCGCAACCCCCTTAAGCGAAGGAGCTTTCATGTCCACCAGTACCACTGCACCGCCTCCGGCGGTCCACCACTACGAGGAAGACACCTCCCGAGGTGGCCAGTTCCTCGGCTGGCTGAAGCAGCAGTACGCCCTCTACATCCTCGTCGCCCTGCTGATCGTGGCCACCATCACCAAGGGTGCGGTGTTCTGGGGCGGCACCAACCTCACCAACCTGCTGCTGCAGATGTCGATCATCGGCGTCGTCGTCCTGGCCGAGCTGATCGTCGTCCTCACCGGCGGCATCGACATCTCCGTCGGCTCCGCCCTCGGCCTGGCCGCCGTGATCGCCGCCGGTCTGTTCGGCGGACCATCGGTGTTCCTGGCCCTGCTCGTCGCGGTCGTCATCGGCGGTGCCGTCGGCGCCGTCAACGGCTGGCTGGTCGCCTTCCGCGGCCTGGAACCGTTCATCGTCACCCTGGGCATGCTCGCCCTGGCCCGCGGTCTGGTCTACGCGTACGGCAACGGCATCCCGATCACCCCGGCCGCCGCCCCGGCATTCGCCGAGTTCGGGCAGTCCACCTTCCTCGGCATCCCGGTGCTGGCCATCATCTGGCTCGTCATGGTCGCGCTGATCGCGTTCCTGCTCTACCGCACCGTGTGGGGTCGCCGGGTGTATGCCATCGGCTCCAACATCGAAGCCGCCCGTGCCTCCGGCATCCCGGTCAAGACCACCTTGTGGTCGGTCTACATCCTGGCCGGGCTGCTCGTCGGGCTAGGCGGCTGGATGTTCCTGGCCCGGTTCGCCAGTGGGACCTCCACCGCCGGCAACCTGATGGAGCTGGAAGCCATCGCCGCAGTCGTGATCGGTGGTGCGGCCCTGTCCGGTGGCAAGGGCAAGGTGTTCGGGGCCGTGATGGGCACCGTCATCTTCGCCGTCATCGCGAACCTGCTGTCCCTGCTGAACGTGTCCACCTTCCTCCAAGACGCGTTCCGCGGCGCCCTGATCCTGGTCGCGGTCACCTTGGCCACCGTCTCCTTCACCCGGAGCCGGTCCCGGTCCAAGACCGAGACCACGACCGAGACCACCAAGTGACGACACGAGCTCGACGGAGAGAACAGTGAACCCACACCGCACCAGACCCGCCCCGGCGAGCAGACAACGCCGCCGCCTGCCGCTGGCCGTGGCCGCCACCCTGACCGCACTCGCCCTGACCGCCTGCGGTCAGATCTACCCATCCTCCGAACCCGCCCAGGGCCCGGCGAACGGGGTCAAAGCCAACGTCGATGAGGTCGTGGTCGGCTTCGCGCAGCAGCAGCTGCAGGCACCGTACTTCGCGGCCATGGAGGTGCAGTCGAAGGAAATTGCTGATCAGCAGGGCTTCAAGCTGCTGTTCCAAGCAGCGAACAAGGACCCCGTCATCCAGATGAACCAGATGCAGGCCATGATCGCCCAAGGCGCTGATGTCCTGGTCGTCAACGCGACCAGCGTGAAGGGTCAGAAGCAGATGATGACCCAGATCGCCTCCCAGATCCCGGTCACCTACATCGACACCTCCGTGCCCGGCACCGGGATGACCAGCGTCCAGTCCGACAACCTGACCATCGGCCGCGAGTCCGGGAAGATCACCGCGAAACGGTTCCTCGACGCCGGCAAGAAGAGCATCAGCATGGTCATCCTCACCGGCCCGGCGACCGATGAGTTCGTCGGCCCCAACCGGCGCCAAGGCTTCCTGGACGGGCTGAAGGAGGGCGGTCTGCCGTATGAGATCAAGGGCGAGCAGTCCGGTGACTACCAGCAGGACAAGGGCCAGGTAGCGGCGGAGAACATGCTCGCCGCCAACCCCGACATCGACCTGATCCTCGGCCTGAACGACTCGATGGCGTTGGGTGCCTACAACGTCATCAACGGCAAGGACCAGTACAAGAACGTCTACGTCGCCGCCTCCGCCGACGGGCAGAAAGAAGCGCTGGCCCTGATCAAGAAGGGCGGCTGCGAGGGGCGTTACATCTCCACCGGACTCAACTCCCCGTCCCTGGCCGCCGAGGAAGCACTGAAGATCTCCGTCGACGTCGCCACCGGCAAGACCAAACCCAGCGACTACCCGAAGGAGTCCTTCACCAAAGCCGTCGGCATCGGCTGCGACAACATCGACGAGTACTACGACCCCAACAGCGTCTTCTGACGCCCGGCAGCTGTCGCTCGCGCACCACCGCCATCACCCACTAGGAACCGGCTGGTGCGCGGGCGACACCTAGTCCCCTCGCCCGCACTAGATGTGGACAGAAACGCCGTCCCCTGATCGCCGAGGCCCCTAGGAGTACACAGCGTCATCGCCACGGGCGCCACAAAACCGTGGATCGTGACATACGGCTGCGCCCGCCGGTCGACGAGTCGGTGCCGCCACTGCAAGCGACCACCCCACCACCACAGGACAACAGCATGAATGCAGCAGAGCACGACTGGCGGCGCGACGCTGCCTGCACCTCCCACCACCCGGAGCTGTTCTTCCCGATCGGAACCGCCGGACCGGCCCTGGCCCAACAGGAGCAGGCACGACAGATCTGCCGCGGCTGCCCGGTACGGCTCGCATGCCTGGAATGGGCGATCAATGTCGGCGCTGATCACGGCATCTGGGGTGGACTCAGCGAGCAGGAACGGCAAAGCCTCCGGCGCCGGCGGCGCTCGGGCAGGCCCACAGGAACGGACCTGAGGGTGGTGGCGTCCGAGACTGGCTTGACGACGCGGGCAGCACCACGGCAACGCACCGCGAACGCAGCGAGCGCTCTGCCACATCACCCGCACCCCACCGAGGTACCCGCACCCACCAGGCAGTCATCGTGACCGCAGGATCCGTCGACCATAACCGGGCCCGTCACGGTCGCCGAGATTTCATCGGGACGAGGAAGGCGACATGACGACTGCCGTCACCGGTCCGCGGCTGGCGCCCACCCCGACGTGTGGCCGCGGATTAGCGGAAGCGTGCGTGCTGGGAACGGGCTCGTGTCATCAACGGTGGCGGCGATGACGTCGCTTCCAATCGTTCTGTTCGTCGGCGATGACGCGAGCTCGACGCAGATCGCCGAAAGCCTCTTGCGGCGACTCGTGGGTGACCGCGTGGAGATCCATACCGCTGGGGCTCAGCCGCCCAACCCCGGCGGCCGTGAAGACCAGATGTTGGTGATGATGGGGCTCAACCCAGCACATGAGGAACGGCTCAGTGTTCGCGCGCTCTCCACCTCGGATCGAGTGATCGTCCTCGGTACCTCGCTCGACGTTGCCCGGGTCCCCGGCCGGCACTACGAGGACTGGGACCTCAGTGTCAGCAACTTGGAGGAACGGGTCGAAACCCTGGCCGCGGAGCTGGTCAGCGCTACCGACCCCGCCTCGACGGTCGCCGCGCCGGCGAAGAATGAGCGAAGTCGGCTGGTCGCCCGGCAGATCCGACAACGTGCGGCCACGAGGATGGCACGACAACGCGAGCAGTTCGGCCGCCGAGTCGCGTCCGCTCGACGACGCGTCCGCCGTCGATGAGCACCAAGAGCGAAGTGCGCGCGTTCCTGATCTCGCGACGAGCGAACGTGACCCCCGAGCACACCGGGCTGATCCGCTTCGACGAGGACCGACACAATCCGGGCCTACGGCGTCGAGAAGTCGCGGAGCTGGCCGGGCTCACTCTCAACGACTACTCGCGGCTGGAACGCGGGTACATCCGCGGCACTTCCGAGCACGTACTTAACGCTGTGGCGGAAGCCCTGCAACTCAGTGAAGGCGAACGTGAGCACCTGTTCGACCTGGCCCGCACCGACCCGGCAGATTGCACGACCACCCAGCCTGACCGCCGCCAGAGGTGAGCTGTCTCTCAGCCCCGCGCCTCGGCATACCTCGTTGGTGCTGAGATCCACACAAGCACCGCGCTTCGCCGCAGGACGTCCGCCGTACGCAGCGGACCAGACTCCCCGGCTAGCGCCCGCGCCTGGCGGACCCGCATCGTGCGTAAGGCACGCTCGATGAAGATCCCCGCCTGTAGGCGCTTCGAATAACGACGCAGATCGGTGAGGGCAGCCGATCGAAAGCACCCAGCTCAGCGCCAGAACGTGAAGAGATGCTGGGTGGTGTCGAGCGGTACTGGCGGGCCGTCGTAACGCATGCTCCCAAGGGCGGGACGTGAGGGAAGATCCGACTCGGCGTAGCCCAGCTCAGTGAACCCGGCGTCACCGAACTCTGCGCGAATGCTGTCGTTGATGTCGTCGCCGTCGCGTCCGCGCGACCAGATCACTGTGGCGCCGGGCGCACAGAACTGGGGTGCGGTGGCGATGGTGGTGCTGATGTCAGTGCGGGAAATGTTGCCGAAGATACCGACCAGCAGCACCAGGTCGGCGGGTACTGCGCCGACATAGCCACTGGTTTCCCCTGCGTCGGAGGTCAGCACCGTAAGCCCGCTGATGCCAGCTGCGGCGGCGCGGGCTCTGGCACGGTCGGCGATGCCCGGATGCGCCTCGAGAAGCACCGACTGCACCCGCGCGGAGTCCTCGCGGTCAGCGAGGACATCGATGATGTCTCGACCATCGCCGGCGCACACGCTCAGAAGTCTGATCGGCCCATTTCTGTGGTCAAGGTCTTGCCTCAACCAGGCCTGCACCTGGCGGAGCCGCCACGACAGCGCGGACCTCGGATCGTCGTACCGATGCAGCCACTGCTCGTAGTCACGAAGAGTCACCTGCCAGAGTCTGACCCTCCTCAACCCCAGAGTGCGACTGATTTCGCCGGTGTCCGGCCGCCGTCCGCTGAGGGTCCGGCCCGAACGAGATCGAACGGCGATAGCCCCGGTCACTTCGGGTTGAGCCTGATCTCCGTAGGACCTACCCGGGCACGATTCTTAGTTGAGGGCGTCTTGCGAAAGAGCTGGGTAGTGACCTGCGGGCTGGTGGGTGCCGTGGGGGAGTGATCCGGATGCGCACGTCCGACATGACATACGGGCGCCTATCGGACACCGGTTCGGGAACTATCGTTGTTGCAGCACATCCGCCAAGAAGACGCGGGGCGCTCGAGGAACTTCGAGCAGTCCTCGTCGAGCACAGTTTGGGCTGCGGATGGCATTTCCCATTCGATGTGGCGAGTGAGGTCGATCTGGCGGTGGATCCCCGGTCCAACCAGGGTATGGCCGTTGACCTCTGCGAGTTTCGGGACTGGTTCATGTCGGAGGTGCACACCTGGTTCAGCTGACCCTGATCAATGCGACGTTCGACTAGGTCCGGCGGGCCGGCGGCCGCCGGGTCGACGATCGTGGTCGGCGACACCCATAGTTCGGTCGATTCATGGGCCGACGGCGATGCTCGTGTCATTCCGGATTGCTGGATTTCACCTTGACGATGTGCGGCCGCAGGGCGGCGACTTGGATGATGGCGTCGTCGATGATCGCGGGGTCGATTCTTAGCTCGGCGAGGACGTCCAACAGGTGGCCCGCGGTCTGATCGAAGGCGTCGTCGGTGATGTTGAGATGTCTGTGCGCGTGCCGAAGCCGATTCGCTTCCACGGTTTGAGCGCCGGACTCTACGGTGGCGTTGAGCACCGACACCAGGGACGCGGTCATGTGGCCGCGGAGGGCGGCCAGGTCGACGTTGTCGAAGTAGATCATCAGCTTCGGGTCGGTGAGGATGCGCTGGTAGAGCATGTCCACGGCTGCTCGGACGGTGTCAACACCGCCGAACAGTTCGACCAACGGACGGTGTTGCTTCATGGTGATTCCTTCACGTTGTCGCTTGGTGAGGGAGCGGACCCTCGACCAGGGCCGAGTCCCCCTTGCTCGTTCCTGGTCGAGGGTCCTGGTGCGCCGAGGTTGCTGGCGCCGTTACTTCGCGGTGTCACCCTCCCCCGGGGTGTAGTCGCGAAGTTGATCGTGGCCGGGGCCGCCGTAGAAGACGTCAGCTCCCCGTCCGCCGCGTAGCCGGTCCGGCGCGGCCCCGCCGCAGAGCAGGTCGTTGCCGCCTTTGCCGTTGAGCTGGTCGGCGCCGGCCTGGCCGAAGAGCATGTCAGCACCCTTCGTCCCGGTCAGCTTGTCCGCTCCAGCACTTCCCATCTTGACGGTGACCTTCAGCGTGGTGGTCACTCCGGCGTCGGAGACTCCTACGGTGACCACGGCCTTGCCGGTCTTGCCCTGCTTGGTCACTGCGGTCAGGGTGCGGTGCTTCCCAGATCCGGCCAGGGTCAGGTTCGCGTTCGGCAGCAGACTCTGGTTGGAGCTGGTAGCGGTGACCTTGGCATTGGCGAGCACGTCCAGGTTGATCGTGCCGCCTCGCCCGTTCGCCAAGAAGCTGCCACCGGCAGCGACCGCGGCCGCAGGACTGATCTGGCTCTTCGTGTCACCGGCTGCGGCGGAGAAGTCGGTGGCGGTGTTGGTGCCGGCGCCCCCGATGAACCCGTCAGCCCCGGAGCCACCGGTGAGGGTGTCGTTGTCATTGCCGCCGACCAGCACGTCGTTGCCGCCGGCACCGTTCAGGGTGTCGTTGCCACCCATGCCGAACAGCAGGTCAGCATCGACACCGCCGGTCAACGTGTCTACGCCGCCGCCGCCGGCCTTCACGGTGAGCTTGGTGCCCTTGCCGAGACCGTTGGCGTCGGTCGCGACCAGGGTCAGCGTCGCGGTGCCGGCGACCCCGGCCTTCGGGGTGATCGTGGCGGTCCGGAACTCACCAGAGCCGCCGAAGGTGACGCCACTGGCCGGCACGACGGAGGCGTTGGAGGTGATCACCGACATCTTCAGGCTCCCGGCGGGCGTCTCCACGTCGCTCACCTTGACCTTGACAGTCGCCGCCGTCCCGGCCGTGTTCGCCGAACCCCCGGACTGCAGCGTGATCGACGGCACGGTGTTGGCCGTCTTGGAGACCGTGAACGTAACTGTGGCCGGTGCCGACACATGCTTGCCGTCGGTGACGGTGTAGGTGAACGAGTCCTCGCCGACGAACCCGAACGCTGGCTGGTACCGCAGGGTGTTGTCGTCGTCGATCGACACGATGCCGTGTTTCACGAAGTCCTTCACCTTCGCGGCCAACACGTCGCCTTGCGGGTCTGTGTCGTTGGCCAAGATGCCGGGCTTTTCGATCTGGAGGTCCCTGTTGCCCTCGACGTTGAAGAAGTCGTCGCGGGCGGTCGGGGTCTGGTCCGGCAACAGCTCCAGGTTGACTGTGGCCGGTGCTGAGACGCGTCCGTCGGCTGCGACCAGCCGGTAGGTGAACGAGGTCTTGCCGGTGAACCCGGTCGGCGGGAACCAGGTGAACTCACCCGGCACACCCCGGGACACGAAGCCCGCTCCGGGCTGGTTGACGACTTCGACCTCCAGCTTCTGACCGAGCGGGTCGGAGTCGTTGCCGAGTAGGCCGGGCGCGGCCACATGCAGCTCCGTGGCCGGGAACTCCGCGGTGAAGCTGTCGTTGCCGGCCTTCGGCAGGGGGGTCGGCGGGATCTGGCTGACCCCCGCGATGGTGAGGTCTCTCGCCTCGAACGAACCGACCTCGATCAGCTCGGCTTGCTTGCCGGTGTTGGGGTTGATCCGAACGAGCACCTTGCTCTCGTTGCTGGAGCGTGACTCGACCGAGACGACCCGGTCGTTGGCCTCCACGGCCATCCCTGCGCTGAACTCCAGTGCACCTCCGGTCGAGATGGTGCGCTGCTTCAACGTCTGCGGATCGATACCGATCAGCTTGCGCTTGCCGTCCGCGGTCGTGACTCTGGCAAGGATCTCCCGGTTCTTCCGGATCGCGATGGTTTGGAGGTCGACATCCTGACCGAAGCTGGCCACTGTCACCTGCGCCTTGGTGGCCGGGTTGATCCGGACGATCCGACTCGTTCCACGGTCGGCGGCGAGCAGGTCGCCGTTGAAGTCCACGGCCATGCTTTCGACGTTGAAGAGAGCCCCGCCCGAGCTGACGATCCTGTCGACGCCGGTGGTCGGATTGATCTTCACGATGACCGACTCGCTCAGCACCCGGTTCGCGATGAACAGGTCCCCGTCGGCTGCGAGGGCCATATCGTCGGGGTTGAGTCCGATGCCGGGAGGGATGGCTGAGGTCTGCTCCCCGGTGACCCGGTCGACACGGATGATGCGGCCGTCCACGTTGGACGTGTAGATGTTCCCGACGGCGTCGGACACAACTTCCGCGGGTTCGTCCAGCCGGCCGCCGGTGGAGATGCTGCTGCGAATACGGGTTCCCGGGTCGATCTTGTCGATGGAGTCTCCGAACGGCACGATGGTGAACTTGGAAACGATGAGGTCGCCGGTCTTGACGACCGGGTCGGCAGCCATGGCGCTGGGCGGTGCTACGAACGCGGCGGCGAACGGGATGAGGGTGGCGGCGGTGACTGCGGCGGCGGTGAGTGCCGCACGTCGTTTCCGGCGAGCTGTTGGTACGGTCATGATTCCTGGACTCCTGGTGGGTTTGACGTCCGGGTTGGACGAGCCGATGTGCAGAACTGTGGCCAACACGTCCTGCAGAACGCCGAACTGTTTTCTTGCAAATTCCTTGAAGCACCGGTGAAGCAGCTGCTCGACGAACCGGGGCTCCATTGCTGCGCCGTCCACAACGTGCCCGCCCGCCTCGGAGGCGGTGAGCTCAGGGTGTCGGTGACGCAGACAGACCAGCACGCGGGACGGGATTGCTGCTGAGGCGGCGGCAATCAACCTGCCGCACGACGCCTTGGGCGCCTGGTCTGCCGCCAAGCTCGACGACGTACATCGCGGCAATCAACAAGACGGCACCCAGGACGGTCCTGGGTGTGAGCTGGGTGCCGGTGAGGACGGCGGTGAGTCCGGCGACGGCCGGCTCGAGGGTGAGGATGACGGCGGCCCGGGTGGCGTCGACGCGGGCCTGGGACCAGCTGAGCAGCGCCATGGCGGCGGCGCTGGCGAGTACGGCGAGGAACAGCACGCTCAGCCACGCGGTGCCGTTCGGGGGCAACGCCGGCAGCGGTGAGCCGCCGGTGGCGATGGCTTTGATCAGCACGCCGAGCATGGCCATGGCGGTGACTGTGGCGGTTTGGGTGCGGGCCAGCCGCAGCGTGTGCCCGGGGGTTGACCAGCGGGACAGCAGGACGACGTGGAGTCCCCACAGGGCCGCGGACGCCAAGGTGATCAACTCGCCCGGTCCCAGCCGTGCCCCGTGCAGGCTGAGCACCATGATCCCGGCGAGGGCCGTCGCGACACCGGCCCAGGTCCAACGGTTCAGCCGGGCGCCGAAGAGCAGCCAGCCGGCGAGCGGGGCGAACACGACCAGCAGACTGGTCAGGAACCCCGACGTCAAGGCGTCGGTGTAGGTCAGGGCCCAAGCCTGCAACAAGAACCCCCCGCCCAGCAGCGCACCCAAAACGACACCCCGACCGCGCATAGCGGCCGACAACGGGCGCCGGGAACGGGTCGACAACGAGAGAACCATCGACAACACCAGCGTGCCGAGCCCGAACCGCCAGGCGACCAGATCTGCCGACGGCAGCAGGGCCGCCGCCCCATCGGCCACCGTGAAAGTGACCCCCCAGATCGCCGCGGCGAGCGCCAGAGCGGCCGGCGGAAGTGCGACCCAAAGTGACGCCACCAGCGGCGGCTTGCTTCGCGGCGGCGTTTCGGCAGTGGTTCTGGTGGCGGCTGGGATAGCGGTCGGGTCGGCGCTGCCGGTGTCGGGCCGACGGGTAGGTGCCGACCCGTCGCGCGCGCATCTTGGCGGGGTTGAGACAGGCATGGGATGTCCTCGGCGGCTGGTCTTCGGGTTCGAGCTCGTCGATCCGACTCTCGCGAGGCGCCCCTGCAGGGGACTGAACCGGACGCGCCCAGGTGCCTGCAAGGAAATTGCCGGTGGTCTGCAAGGGCGGGCCGAGAGCGTTGGTGCACACGACGACCTCACCTGGTCGTCCATCCCAAGGAGAACCAGCAATGAGCAGCACCTCCATTCCGACCCGCCCGACGGTGCACCCGGCACCGACCGGCCACCGCGCCGCGCGGATCGCGGTGGCGGCGTCGGCCGCATCCGTGATCGCGATCGCGCTCGCCGGATTCCTCGACCCCGGCTACAGCCACCTACGTGAAGGAATCAGCGCCCTGGCCTCCCAGGAGTCCCGGTCGGCGCCGATCATGACCGTCGGCTTCTTCGCGATGGCCGCGACACTGATCGCCGCCGGCGTCGCACTGTTCGCGGCGCTGCCCGGCAAGAAGGCTCGCGCGGCCGCCATCTTGATCATGATTGCCGGCGCGATCACTGCCGTCAGCGGGATCTTTCCGCAGGACTGTTCGTCTCAGGAGGCGGCCTGCCGGGTCCGGGAAAGCGCCGAGACGGTGTCCGGCTCGCATGTCCTGCACAACCTGATCGCGATCCCGCTGTTCCTCTTCCTGGTCGTGGCCGCTTTCCTGCTGGCCGCCGCTTTGCGCCGGATGCCGGCCCACCGCAGCTACGCCCGGGCCAGCCTGCTGGTCGGCGTCGCCGGCTTGTTGTTGATGGTCGCCTTCGGCGCCGATCTGGCCGGCGATCTGGGCGGTTTGGTGCAGCGCGTGTTCGTGGTGCTGGTGTACGGCTGGCCGGTCTACCTCGCAACCCGGCTCACCCGGACTCCGCGGTAGCGCGGTGCTCGCCGGGTCCGGGGGCCGGCGAGCTTGTGGGTGGTGCCCGACATGACCGCACAGGGGAGCGGTCGTGTCGGGCGCCCACCGTCCCGCTAGCGAGGAACGGCTGCCACCGTCAGAATGTCCGTGTGTCGGATGCGGTCGGGGGAAGCGATGCCCGGGTCGAGGTGCGCCTGCTCGGACCAGTCGCGTTGAGCATCGACGGCACGAAGCGTGACCTGGGCTCACCGAAGCAGCGCTGCGTCTTCGCGGTGCTGGCGTTGTCGGCGGGCCAGGTGGTGTCGGTCGATCGACTCGTGCAGGAAGTGTGGGGCGATGAGGCTGGCGACAGCGCCATCTCCACCCTTCAGGTGTATGTCAGCCGGATCCGCCGCAGTTTCGGTGAACAGTCGGCTAACGGATCGGGCCCGCGGCTGCTGCGCCGACCACCTGGATATCTGCTCGACGTGCCCAGCGACGCGGTCGACGCACACCGCTTCGCCCGGCTGGTCGCTGCGGCGCGTGGTCGGACCGCGGAGGAGCCGACCGCCGCGCTGCGGCAGCTCGACGAAGCTCTTCAGTTGGTGGCCGGGACGCCGCTGGCTGACGTGGCGGAGCAGCTCGGAGATGCGGCCGCCGCCGAGATTGCCCGGATCGACGAGCTGGTTCTGCTGGCTCGGGAAGAACGGCTCCGCGCGCTGCTCGGTGTCGGGGACGCCCCGGCGGTCGTCGGCGAGGCCAGGGCGCTGATCGAGAAGCATCCACTTCGCGAAGGGTTGCACGCGAGTCTCATCCTCGCCCTGTATCGCGCCGGCCGCCAGACCGAGTCGTTGGCGGCCTATGAGCAACTTCGGCGGGTGCTTGCCGACGAGCTGGGCATCGATCCCGGTCCGGAGTTGCGCCGGCTGCATACCCAGCTTCTGCGACAAGACGCCGCCCTCGAGCTGGTGACCTCGACCGCTCCGCCGCCGCCGGCGCCTGAGACAAGTGGGGCCGAGCCTCGTCGAGAGCAGAGTGGGGCACCGCGACGGGAGGTTGCCGCGACTCTAGGCTCGGGGCAGCGATCCCGGCCGGCTGGGGGATTCGTCGGTCGCCAGGAGCCACTCCAGCAGTTGACCGCCGCGGTGGATCGACTCCCGCGCGGCGGCTCGGTCTGGCTGGTCACCGGCGAACCGGGGGTGGGCAAAACCGCGCTGGTCGAGGAAGTCGCCCGCCAAGCCGCCGGGGCCGGGCTGACCATCGCCTGGGGGCGGTCCGACGAGACAGCCGACGGTGCCCCGTTCTGGCCGTGGGTGCAGGTGCTGCGCAGCCTGCCGGAGATACCGGCCGATGGAGCGGTCGGCATGCTGCTCGGCACCGCCACGGGGGAGAGTTCTGCCCCGGCCGCCGCCCGGATCCGCATCTACGACGAGATCTCCACCCGACTGACCGCTCATGCCACCGCTCACCCCACCCTCGTGATCCTCGAAGACGCCCACTGGTCCGACGAGTCGAGCCTGGAGCTGCTGGCCTACCTGGCCGAACGATGTTCCGACCACCCGCTGATGATCATCGTCACGCTTCGGCCGGTGGCCCGTCCCGAGAGCCCGGTCGGTGGCCTGGTGGCCCGGCTGGCTCGACCGGCCGAGGCTCAGCGGATCGTTCTGCTCGGCCTCCCTCCGGATGACATCGAACAGTTCCTCACCCAACGGCTGAGCGTCGACCTTTCCCCCGAGGTCGTCGCCGCGACGGTCGCCCGCAGTGACGGCAACCCGTTCTTCGCGCTGGAACTGGCCCGGCTGGCCGCCGCCGGCGGTGACGCCGGCGCGGACGTTCCCGACTCGCTGCGTGACGTCCTCCTGCGCCGGTTGGCCATGCTGCCGCAGGCGTCCCAGAACATCCTGCTCGCGGCCTCGGTCGCCGGGCGGCAGTGCTCGCTCGCCGAGCTTTCCGCCATCACCGGAGCCGGTGATCTCGAGCTGGACGCGGCGGTGACCGACGCGACCGACGCCGGGTTGATGACCGACATCTGGCGTCCGCGACCGGGCGTGCGGTTCGCTCATGCGCTTGTCCGCCAGGCGCTCTACGAACGGCTGCGCCCGATGACCCGGGCCCGCTGGCACGCCGCCGCAGCGTCGTGGTTGCAGGCGACCGGCGACGACTCCGACGTCGACGGGCTCGCCCATCACCTGCTCGAAAGTGCCGAAATCGTCGGAACGCCCACGGTCATCCCCGTCGTCTTGCAGGCGGCGCGACGGGCCAACCGGCGCCTGGCCTACGAGCACGCCGAGCGCCTGCTGGAGCGAGCGGTACCGCTCCTCGACACGATGCCCCAAGGTCTCGAGCGCGACGGCTTGGAGCTCCGGTTGCAGGTGCAACGCGGTGCTCTGGCGGCGGCACGGCAAGGCTGGACAGCACCCGCCGCGGTCGACGCCGTACGTCGCGCGTACGAGTTGGCCGGACGAGCGGAGCCAGACCGGGAAGTCTTCTTGACCTTCTACGGCGCGATGTTCGCCTCGATCGTGGCCGGCGACGGAGCACGCACGCACGCCATGGCCGAGTCGGCCTTCGACCGCAGAAACGCAGCCGGGGAGACCGGACGACACTACGAACTCCTGGGCCGCTGGATGCGCGGCAGCGTGGCGGCCAACCGCGGCGACCTCGATGTCGCAGTCCCTGATCTGCGCCGCGCCATCGAGCTCGCCGACCTCGACAACGGACAACTGGCCGAGGCGTTCTTCCACGATCCGAGCACGGTCATCCGGGGCTTCCTCGGCATGGTGCTGATCGCCAGCGGTCAGGTTGAGGACGGCCGCGACCTGGCCAAGAAGTCGATCGAGCTGGCCGAACAGAGCGGGAACCCCTTCGAGCTGTCCGGGATGACCCTGTTCCTCGCCGCCGGGGCGGCCGCCCTCGGCGATGTGCCCACGGCGCATGCCGCGGCCGTCCGTTCCCGGACCCTCGGCGAACAGTACGGATTCGTCCTGTACGCCTTGGCCGCTGCACAAATCGTGGGATGGGCCGAGGCGGTGGCGCCGGAGCACGGCGATCCGACCGATCCTCGGCGACTCGCTGGGGCCGTCATGATCCGCTCGGTGTCGGCGACCTTCATCGGCGCCGGTGCCCGCATGATGACCACCCTGTTCTCCGCTCTCCACGCCGACGCCGAGCTGGCCATCGGACAGCGAGACGCCGCGCAACAGGCTGTCCTGACTGGCGAAGAGATCCGGGCCAGCACCCACGAACAGCTGTGGACACCCCTGCTCGACGAACAACGCGACCGCGCCTTCGACCAGGTCTGAGCAGCTGAAAGCCGGCTGCAGGTTTCTTGCAGGCAAGCTCACGCACCCTCGAATCAGTTGCCGACACCCGGTGACTCCAAGAGAACCGAGGGAAAGCATGTCCAATCCGGCCAACTACCACGTCATCCACAACAGCGGCGTCCCAATCGACCTGTACGGCGGGCGCCGGCGCGACCTCGAGCTCAGCCGCTGGGCGGCTGAACGACACTCGCAGGTCGAAGCCGTGTGCCAGCCGGCTCGGCGGATCACGCGGCCGTCATGAGCGACCTCGACGACCGCAAACGCCTCGCCGCCGCGTGGCTCGAGCACATCAGTCGCGGCGACCTCGACGCCATGCTGTCCACCACAGGCCCAACCTGGCAGATGCACGGCGGACCGCCGGACCTACCCACCGGACCAGACGGCGTCCGGAACCTATTCGCCCACTTCGGCCGGGTCGTCCAGCAATGGACCGTGGAGGATGTGATCGCCGAAGGCGACCGCGTGGTTCTCCGCGCCACCAACCGTGGCGAGCAGGACAGCTTCCTCGGCCTGCCCGCCACCGGTGTGCAGCAGATGTTCAGCGCCATCTTCATCTTCCGTATCAGCGACGGGCTGGTCCACGAGGTGTGGCGCAACGCCGACGACCTCGGCCGGCTCCTCCAACTCGGAGCCCGCATTCTGCCTCCGGGGTAACCGCCCAAGTTGGCTAACTCCCATGCACTGATCCGGCGGCACCTGCCTCCGAGCAGACTCTCGAAGCGCACCAGACCCGCGTCGTGCGGTTCCACCCGGGGTGGCGTGCTGGTGGTGGCATGTCCGGTCTCGGGCAACCTGTCAACGATCCGAGCGCGCGCAGACACCTCCTGTGCGAGGCGAGCGTGACGCAGTCTGCCTCTCGCAAGTTGTCAGTGGTTGGACGCAGTTTCACGCGTCTTGACGCTACTCGGATGATCATGGTCCCGCGCGGACCCCTGGTCGCGGAGGTCCTATGGCCTCCTCTCGGACTAGCCCACACGCGGGTGGACAGTTAGGGACCGGCAGATCCGGCAGCAGGTGAGACTTATCGTCCGTGTACGGGCATCTGCACGAGGCAGGTGGGCTTGGTTCGGTGAGAAGGGGAGGTTCAGACGGCGAGTGGGGCCGACTCAGCCGGCGGCGGGAGGCACGAAGGTGGCGCCCAGCTGGAGCAGTCGGCCGAGGTCGTCAGCGTTGCGCCAGATCCGGTGGATGAGGCCGTCGGCGATGGCGAAGGTGAAGGTGGCCGTGAAGACTTGGCGGATGCCAGCGGCGGGGATGCCCAGAAAGTTCTCCTGTACGCAGCTGTTGGTGGCCCGCACAACGACAAGGTCGCCTTCGGCGATGACGTCGTCGATGCACCAGGTCTGATCGATCGGCCCGATGTGGTCGATAAGGGCCTGAACGCCGTCCGGCCCGGCGGGCAGACCGGGTGGGCCTCCGAACATCTGCCAGTCCGGCGCGGTGGTCGCCAGCATCTCCGACATCCGGCCTTCGTTCAGGTGGAGCAGCCAGCTGACCGCCAGGTGCTTGTTGACTGCCAACTGGTCGGCGCCACACGTCGACTCCAGTTGGATCGTGGTGGTGATCATGGTTGTTCCTTCCGGTGGGTGGCCTTGGATCGGGCCGCGACTGTTGATGGGACTTGACGCCTGCCGAGCCGCGACTCGAGAAGCTTCAGCGTCAGTCGGTGGAGTGAGGTGTGTCGATTCGGGTGATGGCTAGGCAACCAACGTGGTTGCCGTCTGGACGGTGTGGCCGAGTGAGGCGGTCCGCAGGCCGGACGGCGTGTCGACCGGGCGCGCCGGCGAAGTTCATCGATGACGATCCGGCTAACGATGCGACTGGCATCAGGCGCGTGGCGCTGCAGTGCTCAGCAGTTGGCGCAGGAGCGTGCGGCGCGATCCTGCTCTGTGCCGATTCGGCAGCGCGGCCTTGCGGTCGGCGACTGCTTGCAGCATGAGATACCGCTCTGAGGCGGCGCGGGAGAGGTCACGGTCCTCGATCACGGAGCGGAAGCCGTAGGTCTGGTGGTGCATCGGAGTTCTCTTTCCCTGCTACGCCGGACGTCTTCCGGCTGGAGCCTCAACTCTGGTTGCCACTGCCGTTCCACCACTTGGGGAAAAGGTGGAGACCAGCTGGAGACGGCGAGCGCCGACCCGCGTCGCTTCCTCCCCGTTCCCTCCATGTCGCCTCCAAGGACGTCCGGGCCGGCTCCGGGAGTGTGGTGATCACCGGTCGCAGCCCAGTGACCATGATCATCGAGGAGCAGCAGTGTCGAACTTCCGTCATGACGTCATCGTCGTCGGATCCCGGTGCGCCGGAGCGGCGACCGCGATGCTGCTGGCCCGCCTCGGTCACGACGTCGGCCTGGTCGATCGGAGCGGCTTCCCCAGCGACACGCTGTCGACCCACGCCATCTCGCGCGCCGGAGTGGTCCAGCTACACCGCTGGGGTCTGCTGCAGGAGCTGCTGGACGGAGGTGCTCCCGCCGTCCGCGCCGTCTCGTTCACCGTCGCCGGCGAGGAGAGCATCTCGCGGACGATCAAGGACAGCGCCGGGGTCGACCACCTGCTGGCGCCGCGTCGCCACGCCCTGGATGCCGTGCTCCGCGACGCAGCGGTCCGGGCCGGAGTCACGACCTACACGGCGACGGTGTCCGACGTGATCCGCGACGGCTCGGGCCGGGTGGCCGGGGTCGAGCTCCGCTCCGCGGCAGGGCTGCTCCGCGCTCGAGGCGCGGGTGGTGATCGGGGCCGACGGTCGCGGCTCGCGACTGGCGGACCGGTTCGGAGCCGAACACCGGCACCTGTCGACGTCCCCGGCCGGGACCTTCTACGCCTATGCCGATCTGGACGACGCCGGATTCGAGTTCCATCTGTCGCCTTCGGCGCTCGTCGGTGTCTTCCCGACCCACGATCATCAGTCCTGCGTCTGGATCTCGGCCCCGGTGGCCGACCTGTCACCGCTGCTGTCCGCGGGTGCCGGCCGGACCGACGCGCTGCGCTCCATGATCGGCACGGCCGCGCCGGCCCTCGGCGCACGGTTGCGTGATCGTGTGATCGGCCCCGTCCGCGGGGCGGCTGGACTGGCGAACCAGATCCGCCAACCCGCCGGACCCGGGTGGGCCCTGGTGGGCGACGCCGGCTACCACCGTGATCCGATCACCGGACACGGGATCAGCGACGCCTTCCGTGACGCCGACCTGGTGGCCGAGGCCGTGCACGGCTGGTTCTCCGGCGCGATCAGCGAACGAGAGGCGATGCGGCGGTACGACGGGGCTCGCACCCTCGCGATCCGTGAGATCTTCGCCATCACCCGTGAGCTGACCACCTTCCCCGGCGTGCCCCGCTTCGCCGCGCTCCAGCGTCGCCTCAGCCAGGCGATCGAGCGCGAGGCGCTCGAGCTTGCCGACCGCCCCGCCCTCAGCAGTGAGCCCGTGCTCGCCGCCTGACCCCGAATCGTGCGGCCCGACTGGGTCGTTCGTCAGCACCGTCCCGGGATGGACCCGGGCCAACGAAAGGAAAGATCATGACCACCACCACCGAGAACGTGCATCGCAACGGTGTCGACACCGGCGCGCTGTTCACCACCCTGAACGCGGTGAAGACCCATCCGGAGCTGGCGGAGTTCCAGTTCCGGGCGACCAATCACTGGGTCGACGGGACGCACAGCCGCAGCACCATCGACGGCTACTTCGGCGCGGGACAGGAACTCGACCGCAACGGCGGGTTCAGCTTCGATGCCGACCATCCTCCGGTGCTGACCGGTGGTGATCACGGTCCGACTCCGGTCGAGCACCTGCTGCACGCGCTGGCGGCCTGCCTCACCGCCGGCCTGGTCAACATCGCCGCCGCTCGGGGCGTGACGTTGACCGCGGTCAGCTCCACGGTCACCGGCGACATCGACCTGCTCGGGATCCTCGGTCTCGACTCGTCGGTACGCAACGGCTTCTCCGCGATCCGGGTGCAGTTCTCGATCGTGGGCGACGCCGACGCCGGACAGCTCGCCGCCCTGCTGCAGCGCTCCGTGCAGCGCTCAGCGGTGTTCGACCTGCTGACCAACGGCACGTCGATCGAGGTCGAGCTCGTCGACGCCTGAGTTCACAGCACGTCAACCGGTGCCGGGGGAACAACGCACCGGGTGCCGCGAGTCGTCCGCCTACTGGGGGAGCGGTCGATTGAGGGTGGGTCCCGATCCGGGGCCCACCCTCTTGGTGTGCCCGCAGCTCTGAGCCCTTTCTGTGCTGGGGCCTCTGCGAGATCGGGACGGTCACGAGGGTCGCTCGGTGCGTCGGCGACGCTCCGGGTCGGTGCTCGGCAGGGGGACGGATCGGCTCGGCACCTGATCGGCAACGCCGGTGAGCTCCAGCAGCGCCCCGAGGGTCGTCTTGGCCGCGTTGACGTTGCGCTGCCCGACCCGCTCGACCAGCGCGGCCTCGATCTCCGCCCGGGCTCGCCGGCCGGCGTCCAGCATCTCCTGGCCGGCGGCGGTCAGCTGCACGTAGCGGATTCTCTGGTCGTCGCCGTCCCCGACCCGTTCGACGTAACCCAGGTGCTCGAGGTCGGTGATCTGCTTCGACGCGCCTTGCTGGGTCATGCCGAGGGAGGCGGCCAGCTGCCCGATCGTCGGTCGGTTGCCGATCAGCCGCTGGATGACGTAGCCGTGGGACGGTTTCACCCCGGCGTGGCCGGCGTCGTCGATCCGTTGCAGGATCAGCTCGGTCACCGCCGGCGCGCTGAGTCCCACCAGGGTCGCGATGTCGAGCTCCCGTGTCGTGACCACACCGCCATCATGCTTCAACAACGCAGGTTGTGCAACCGTGCGTGTGCTGTCAGCATGGTGCCCACGAACAGAACCGCCCGAGGGCCGAAGCCCTCGGGCGGTTCGAAGTGGAGAAGGTCAGCCGGCGTCATGGGTGTGCGAGGCAGCCCAGCCGACGACCACCGGCAGTCCGTAGGCCGACAGCACCAGCACCCGCTGCACCAACCCGCCCAGATCGGAGTACGCACCCGAACCGAACCAGACGAAGAAGATCAACGTGGTGATCGCACCGGCCAGCACCCACCCGCGGTACGGGCGAAGAGCCGAACTCCGCCCGACCGCACCAACCAACAGGAAGCCGGCGATGACGAGGAACAGGAACAACGGCAGGGCGATGAGGTTGTGCAGCACATGCTCCGAAGAGACGGTTCCGGCGGACTCGCGATCCAGGCAGACCTGCTGCAGGCTCGAGCAGGACTGGCGGAAGAAGACCGTCGGCTGCGGTGGCCACGCCCGCCAGCACGAGCAGGATGCCGGCTGCCTTCGCGAGCTTCCCGGCCAGTGCGCGCCACACGGCCACCCCGGCACTGACCGCGGTCACGGCCATCAAAGCGAAGCCGATGGTCATGATGGGCGCACTCTGGGACTCCGTCGATGCCAGAGCGCTGATGCCCTCACTGAGGGCGCTGTACCCGGGGTCGAGCAAGCCGGCCACGGTGATCGCCACGATCGACCCGGCGGACGCTGCCACCGCGACGGCGGCCGGCCGCCGGCCACGGCTCCCGGTGTCCCGGGCCGGTGGGTGGAGAAGGGTGGTGGTCATCGAAGAACCTCTCTTGGTGGGCCGAAGACCTGCTGTCGCCGGCGATGATCACGAGTCTGGTCAACACGACGACGGAGGTGACGGAGGAGACGTGGAGACCAGGTGGAGATCGGTTGCGGCCCTCGCCGGACTGCCAGCGAGCAAGCGGGAGGGTGGATGGCCATGGCCCTAGAACCCGCGTCGGTCCGCTACGGCTTCGGCAGACTTCGTGGTCGACGTCGACGCCCGCGAGATCCGTCACGACACACGGTTGGTCCCGGTCGAACCACAGGTGTTCGACGTTTTGGTGATGCTGCTCCGAGAACGCCACCGGGTGGTGACCAAGGAGGAGCTGCTGACCGAGATCTGGGGCACCCGCTTCGTCGGCGAGTCGGCACTCACCAGTCGGATCAAGGCCCTGCGGCGTGCTCTCGGGGACGACGGTCGCTCCCAGCACGTGATCCGCACCGCGCACGGCCGCGGCTTCCGGTTCGTCGCCGACGTGCAGCCGCTGGTGCCACCCGTCCCGCCGTCGGTCGAGGAGCCGCCAAGACCAGCGACCGCCCTGCAGCCACCGTCAGAGCCGGGTGCGGGCGCGGCGTCCGGGCGGCCCATCCGGCAAGACGTCAGGTTCTGCACCGCGACCGACGGAACCCGGCTGGCCTATGCGTGGCTCGGTGAGCACGGCCCGCCGCTGGTCAAAGTGGCCAACTGGTTGACGCACCTGGAGTACGACCTGGAGACCCCGGTCTGGCGGCACTGGCTGGTCGATCTGTCCGAGCAGCACCGGCTGCTCCGCTATGACGAGCGGGGGTGCGGGCTGTCCGACCTCGACGTGGAGGACTTCTCGATGGAGGCCTGGGTCGACGACCTGGAAACCGTGGTCGACGCGGCCGGTCTCGAACGGTTCCCGCTACTCGGGATCTCCCAAGGTGCCGCGGTGGCGGTCGCCTTCGCGGTGCGCCATCCCGAGCGGGTCAGTCGCCTGGTGCTGTACGGCGGTTACGGCCGGGGCCCGGTCCGCCGGGCCCGGACCCCGGAGGCCCGCCGGGAAGCGGAGCTGATGCCCGAGCTCGCCGGCCTGGGCTGGGGCCGGGAGCAGCCGATCTTCCGACAGATCTTCACCATGAAGTTCCTCCCCGAAGGCACCCCGGAGGACTGGCACATGTTCAACGAGCTGCAGCGACGTTCGACGACGCCAGCCAACGCAGCGCGTTTCCTCACCGCGTTCAACGACATCGACGTCGAGGATCTCGCTCCTCAGGTGACGGTGCCGACCCTGGTGCTGCACGCGCGCCGGGACCATCTGCCCTCGGTGGACGAAGGTCGCCGGCTGGCCACGCTCATTCCCGGAAGCCGATTCGTGACCCTCGACAGCCCGAACCACCTGATCTTCCAGCACGAGCAGGCCTGGACCGAGTTCCGAGCCCACGTGGAGGCATTCCTGTCCGAGCCCGACACCTGAGAGACCCGCGCCCCGCACTCAGACCAAAATGAGGTCAAGGGCGAAGATCGCGGCCACCGCCACGATCATGGTCACCGCAGAGTTACGCCAGCGGAACGCCACCACGCCGACCAGGACCATCGCCGCCACCGCCAGACCACTGCCGACCAGATCTGCGGAGCTCAACACGCTGGTGACCTCGACGGCAGCGATAGCCGCCAGCACCGCCGGTGCCAGGTACTGCAGGGCCCGGTGCAGCACGGGCGGGATCCGCTCGGCCGGCACCACGACGACGAAGAAGATGCGCAGCACCCAGCAGACGGCGCCCAGCGCGATCATCGTGAGCACCTCGGTCACGACCGGACCTCCCGTCGTGCCTCGACCAGCAGCGCGGCCGCCATCCCGGCCGCAGCGCCGGCGATGATCCCCAGCGCCGGTGCGATCAGGGAGACAGCCGCCGCGACCCCGCCACCGGCCACAGCGGCGACCACCGCCGGGATGTTGGTCAGCCGAGGGACCAGCAAGGCGATGAACAGCGCGGTCCCGACCAGGGTCAGATGGGGGAGGGGCGGCAGCACCGGAGCGACCGCCATGCCGACAACGATCGACATCGTCCAGCACACCAGCACCATCGATCCGAGCCACCACCAGTACCGCCGAAACGATGCACCGGCGAGCTCGGGTCGCCCTGACGCCATCAGGTAGGTCTGATCGATGATGAAGTGCGGCGCCAGCAGCCGGAACGAGCGGGGGTGACCGGCGAAGCGCCGGCCGAGATCGGCGCTGTAGAGCAGCAGCCGTAGATTGACGATGGCTGCGGTGAGCACGACCGTGACTACGTCCAGGCCGCGGTCGGCCAACGTGACCGCCGTCAGCTGGGCGGAGCCGCCGTACACCGTCGACCGCCCCGACAATGCCGGCGATCCGGTCCGAACCTGTACCGACGATCGTGACGCCCAGCAGGACCCCGAACGGGATCATCCCCGGCAGCACGGTACGAATATCACGCAGGGCCGGCCTGAGCATCGATCGCCTCGGATCAGCGCTCGCGGCGTCGCGGCCGGCGGCCGCAATGGTCGCAGGCCGCTCGCCGAAGCGCTGGTCGTCCCGGGTTGATCCGTTCATGAACTTCCTCCGCAGTCAGGGCACCTGGACCGGTGCTTGTGCTCAAGCCTGTCTGGGTCACCGCCGGCGTCCTTGGCGGTCCGATGGAGAAGTGGTGGAGGTCGATGGCGCCTGCCCGCGTCTTGACAACCAATGTTACACAACTTACGTTGTGTAAATCGACACCTGCCTAGGAGGAACCATGACGCAGTCGCAGTTGGAGCGGACGGACGGGGCAACCGGGGAGGAGGTCCGTCTCGGTCGCGTGTCCCGGGTGATCGGCCCGGTCGTCGACGTCGAGTTCCCGGCCGACCAGATGCCCGACATCTACAACGCCTGCTGGTGGACACCACCGTCAACGGGGAGACCCGGACGATGACGATGGAGGTGGCGCTGCAGATCGGCGACAACCTCGTCCGGGCGATCGCGTTGAAGCCGACCGACGGCATGCAGCGGGGTGCGGAGGTGCGCGACACCGGCACGGCGATCTCGGTGCCGGTGGGTGACGTCACCAAGGGCCACGTCTGGAACGTGACCGGTGACGTGCTGGACGTCGACCCGAGCACCGTGGAGATCACCGAGCGCTGGCCGATCCACCGCGATCCGCCGAAGTTCGACCAGCTCGAGCCGAAGACGGAGATGCTGGAGACCGGCATCAAGGTGCTCGACCTGCTGACTCCGTACGTGACCGGCGGCAAGATCGGTCTGTTCGGTGGTGCGGGTGTGGGCAAGACGGTGTTGATCCAGGAGATGATCTACCGGATCGCCCACAACTTCGGTGGCACCTCGGTGTTCGCCGGCGTGGGGGAGCGGACCCGTGAGGGCAACGACCTGATCAACGAGATGGAAGAGGCCGGCGTCTTCAAGGACACCGCGCTGGTCTTCGGTCAGATGGATGAGCCGCCGGGCACCCGGCTGCGGGTGGCGTTGTCGGCGCTGACCATGGCGGAGTACTTCCGCGATGTGCAGAACCAGGACGTGCTGTTGTTCATCGACAACATCTTCCGGTTCACCCAGGCCGGCTCGGAGGTCTCGACGCTGCTGGGTCGGATGCCGTCGGCGGTGGGCTACCAGCCCAACCTGGCTGATGAGATGGGTCAGCTGCAGGAGCGGATCACCTCGACCCGCGGTCACTCGATCACCTCGATGCAGGCGATCTTCGTGCCCGCCGACGACTACACCGACCCGGCGCCGGCGACCTCGTTCGCGCACCTGGACGCCACCACGGAGCTGTCCCGGGAGATCGCGTCCCGTGGTCTGTATCCGGCGGTCGACCCGTTGTCGTCGACGTCGCGGATCCTGGATGCGCAGTACATCGGGCAGACGCACTACGACGTGGCGATCGAGGTGAAGCAGATCCTGCAGCGGAACAAGGAGCTGCAGGACATCATCGCCATCCTGGGTGTCGACGAGCTGTCCGAGGAGGACAAGATCATCGTCAACCGGGCCCGGCGGATCCAGCAGTTCCTGTCCCAGAACACCTACATGGCCGAGAAGTTCACGAACATCCCGGGTTCGTCGGTGCCGCTGGCCGAGACGATCGAGTCGTTCCAGATGATCGTGTCGGGCAAGGTGGACCACATCGCGGAGCAGGCGTTCTTCAACGTGGGCAGCATGGACGACGTCTTCCGTCGCTGGCAGGACCTGCAAGGGACCCGCTGAGTCCCTCACCGGCAACCCAGCGGTGCGTATATCGCGCATCTCGATCCTGCGGGAAACCTATGCGGCCAGTTCTGCCACCGGGATCCAGCTGTTCCAGGTGACGGCGCAAGGGTAGGTCAGCGAAGGCAACACCTGGGAGATGCGCAGCCGGTGGGGTCACCTGATCGCATGGTCCTGGGTGTTCTGATGTGCCTGCGGCGATGCAGGGTGGTGAGTCATGCCACAGCTGCCGCGTCGGAGAAGTGCAGCAAGTTGGGCGCGTCATGGCTCGCGGCCACGGGTGGAGGTCCGATCGCGGCGCGACCGTGAATCTGATCGTCGATGCTTCTGCCGCCACCGTGGACAGAGATCGCTGCGCCGGGCTCGCGGTGACTCAATCTCCACGATCAGGTAGCCGATCGGCCGGCCACAGTCGAAAATTTGCCTGGTCCTGATGCCATCGGTTGCGGCGAACTGCTCCGTCAACTCGCGACTGGGGTCCAACAGATGGTCGGATCCATCGACATCTCTGAGCATCGCGCCGGCCTTGTCCACGACCTGTGGCGCGACGCCGGCGACCTCAGCGGATCCTGCAGGGGCGGAGCGCATTTCCTGCCTCCCGCCTTCGCTCAGTTTGGCGTGCCACCCGCACAGGGGTGACGCACAGAGCGAGGTTTGGATGGAATGCCTGTCACAGCAAGAGCAGACAGCTCAACTCGGCGATTCGCGTCGATCTCAGCCTCATCCGTCAGGGACCGGGCTGGCGTCTGTGGGTTCGCCGGCCACCATGGTGATGGAGGTGATCTTTCCGGCGTCGAGTGTGAGGATGTCGACGACGCGGAACGAGATGCGACGACCTGTCGGTGGCAGTTCCCCGGCCGCGGTGAGGAGCGGCCCGGTGTGGCGGCCGACGAGCTGAAACGCGACCGCTACCTTCACTTCGTCCCCACACATGTCGAGCACGGTTCGCTCCGTGTCGCTCAACGCCTGGTGCAGACGGCGGGCTCGTTCGACCAGGTCGTCGACGTCGAGGTGTTCCCCGTTGACGACGACCTGGTCGCAGTAGAACTTCCGGAACTCCTCCCGTGCTGTCTCTGCGTCTTGAGGTGGTGTGGACGACCACAGGTCGAGCAGCGCATCGACCTGGAAGATCATGGTCGGCCCGCGGCGACGGTGCGGCGACGTAGGAATCGTCTCCAGGTGGACTGTGATGCCCGTTGCGGGGCGTCGACCAGGATGGGCTTCGCATGCGCCTGTCTGGTTGGGTCATCCTCTTCGGTCCTGCGGCTCAGATATTGATCGGGTTCGACCGGCCAGAGCACGAGGTGGTGGTACTGCATGGTGTTTCCTTTCGACAACTGATGACGACGGCTCGAGGCTCTTCCTTGGCCTCACCCGACAATGGCGTGCCGCCCCATGAGTTGGCTTGGTGATCGCGTGAAGACGAGCTGGAGAAAGCCCGAAAAAGGATGATTCAGCGCGTCTCCGGGACCTTCAAGTCGCCTCTACAACGGCGGCGGCCCCGATCATCGACGACACCTTGTCGATCGGCACCTGACCAATCACCGTCTCTCGATCCCAACACGCATACTCTCCAAGATCACGGCTGACCGTGGAATGCGTGACTTATGGCGGGTTGGACTTCGGTCGGCCAGCGGCAGGTGCTTACGAACAACCCGGTTCTTTGCTGGCGCAGGCATGTCCTGCTCTAGCCTTACCTGCATGGCTCCGTTCCCACGCCTGCAGCCTCTTCGGAGGGCTCCTGCAACGGGTGCTCGTCCTGCTCAGACGCGATGTCCTCGATGGCGACGGCCGCACACCGGTCCAGCCGGGTCATGACCTACGTCGCTGGTCTGCTCCAGCCCTACCCCGAGCTGGTCCCGGTGTTGTCGCTCGCACGGTCGACGGTGACGGAAGCGTTCGGCCTCGGCGACGACGACACCGATGTGATCCTCGCCTGCGAACGTCTGGGCGCCGAGGCAATGATCGCCGAGTACAGCCCACTTCTCGCGCTGATATCGACGTCGGACACCACGGTCGGCGCAGAGCTGGTGTCGGGTCAGGGTCAGGTCGAGGAAGCGTTCGCCGACAAGGTGACCACGATCGCGGCAACATTGCATCGGCGCTGCCAGGTGTTCCAAGCCTGGCTCGAGGCAACGCCGTCAGCGGGGACCGAGGCAGGGGTGGCGGCCAGACTCCTCAGCCAGGCCGCCGCCAGCTCATTCGAGCTCGCCCGGGACGCCCGGGGAATGGTGGACACCAGCGGAGGTCCGGGTCCCTCCCTCTCATCACCCTCGACAGGTCGGACAGCGACCACGGCGCAACGGGTCGCCCTTGGCGTCTGTTACAACCTGGCCATCGACGTCATGACCTCCGGAACTCACCGCGCCCTGGTCTCCAGCGAGGCAGGACCGCTGACATTGCCGAAGCAGCGCCAACCCGCTTCCCACGCACCCCGGGATGGCCGGTGCTGACGACAGCCAGACCCGCCGCTACACACCTCCTGCAACCATGCCTGCCAACTGACCGAATTTGACAGACCAATCTGGGGACACCGCGCCTCCATAATCTCTCCCGGAGATCATCAGCATCTCACCAAGATCCGCTGCTGCAGCTCCGAGACGCTGGGTGCACAGGACGATCCCGTCCTTGCTATCTACAGCCAGCGTCGAGGAGCAAGATCATGGCCGCACCACCCGTCACCGTCGCCGTCGAACCCGTGGTCGGCGGGAAACTCGTCTACCAACCCACTGCCCCCTTGTCACCGTCCGGCGAGCCCGGGGCGCGGGTCATGGTCGAGCTCAGCATCACCAACACGACGGGAAAAGCGTTCACCGCCACCAGCCTCGTCATCGACTATGCCTCGACCACCGACCCCTGGACCAGCACCCGGACCATCAACATGGTCGTCGGCCCGTGGTCATCGCTGGTCTGGAACCCGGCCCAGGGCATCGACGGCGATCTCTTCACCCTGTCCTCGATCCCCACCAGCGCCACGCTGTCGGTCTTCTTCACCGGCTACGCCGACCCGATCAAGGCCACCTATCCACTGGCCGCCCACGTAGGCCCGGACAAGATCGGGCCGTACAGGTTCCCCTCCCAAGCCAAGGATCTGGCCCTCGGCGAGTTCTGGCAGGTGAACGGCGCCGGCCACAATCCCGGGAACCACCAGAGCTTCGCCTACGACATGGGTGTGTGGGGAACCGACCACGCCAAGGACGCTGCCTACTCCGAGCTGCGCACCGGCGGGGATGCGTACGCGAAGAAGGCGCCGAACTCCGACTACCGCATCTGGGGCAAGCCGGTCCGGGCGATGGCCGAGGGCGAGGTGATCGAGATCGTCAACAACTGTCCGAGCAACACACCGCTCTACCCCGCCGATCCCGCGGACATGCCCGGACTGATGGACGGTCTCAAAGCCACCTACGGTGCCTACGTGAACGGAGAGGGCGGCAACCACGTCTTGATCCGGCACGGCGACGAGGTGGCCATGTACGCCCACATGCAGCCGGGCAGCATCGACCCCTCACTGAAGGCCAGGAAGCCCGCGGTGGGCTCCAAGCCGGCTGTTCCCGGCAGTCCCGTCACCCCGGGTCAGTTCCTGGGTCTGGCGGGGAACTCTGGCCGATCCTCCGCCCCACACCTGCACATTCACTCCAACCAGTCTCCATACCCGACCGGTGGCACCCGGCCGATGCTGTTCACCGGCGCCTGGTCGATCAACAACGACACCGTGGCGGGGGTCGGCTACCCACCGAAGCTGACAGGCGACCCCGGTGGGACACTGGGTGCCGCTGAACGGAACCGGCGTCCCGGCCGGCTACAGTCAGCGCCAGCAGCGACGTGTTCCTGCTGCCGTCGGGGACGCCGCGATGGCCCGAGGTGGTGCGCTACAGCGTGGAAGAGAACGACTACCAGGCCGTGTTCGACGACCATGGCCGGCAAGGGTATGGCTCCGGCCTGGATCAACACCCACACCATCCAGAAGGGCCCAACCTACTTCTACACGTTCTTCAACGTCGTCTTCCGACCCTCGCTGGGCCGCAACGAGCCGACCGTGCACGGCGTGGACCGGACCGGATTCGAATCGATCAGGAAGGACCTGGTCGACAAGCAGGGCTTCCACGTCGACACAGCTCGAGAGCTACTTCAGCATGCGGCAAGGCAAGCAGCTGTTCGCGGCACGCTTCGCCAAGTACGGGACGATCCGGCCCCGCAAGGACCCGCGCACCTACCACGCCAAGACCTACACCGAGCATGCCCAACTCGCCAGCGCCTGGACCCTGGAAGGGTTCTCACCCACCAACGTCAGCGTCGTCTCCGTGAACGACACCTTGTCCTACTCGGCTCTTTGGGAGTATCACGGCGACCAGGTGATCAGCATGGAAGAACATGTCACCCACGCCGACCTACAGAGCCGGTTCGATGCCCACAAGAGCAATGGGCGGTTCCTCACCTATCTGAAGGGCTACTTCCACAAGGGCACCACCCAATACTCCGCGATCTGGATCGGCGGCGCCCCGAACGGCCCGGTGAAAACCGAACTGCGGCTGGACACGTTCGGCGCCGCGGTCACCGAGCAACGCCAGCACAACCACCTCCTCCGTTCCATCAGCGGCTGCCAGCTCGACGGAGACGCCGCCTACGCCGGCATCTTCGAGGCCTGATGGGGCTCGTTTGCGGAGCTGGGCCACACCATCGGCAGGTCGGCGACGGAGCGCCTTCGGCTCTAGCTCCTCCACCCAATGCCGAGTTACTACACGAGGAGGCAACAACTGCGCATCCTTCGCGGACACCCACTCAGCCGCAGATGTCTCGGTGAAGTGGGCGGTGCGAGTCGACGGCGAGTTCGCCGACTGGGGTGCGTCTGAACACGAGGAGAACGGAGCCGACTTTGCTCTCGTTCTGAAACCGACGCACTGGGGCCACGGCGCGGCCGTGACCCGGGCAGTGCTGACGCCGAAACGGGCGGCACCTGCCCGACCGAGTGGTCGCCCGATTCGGCTTCGTGCCCGACGGCGACGTGAACTACGACGGCACGACCTTCCGCCAATACCGGCTCGTCCGCAACGTCTGGCTCGACCGCCACTCATCGTGAGCGCTCAGGGCGAAGCCCGACATGTCCTTCAAGACAGGACAAGCGGCGGTGAACGAGGTCGGTTGCAGGTGGCCAGCGTGCAGCCGCCCTGACATCGCCCAAATCGGACAGGTCATGGTCAGGGGTCGCTTCATGAACGCCCGACGTAGCTGCTTACATTGTGGATCGTGCGTGGTCACTCAGCGCGAGGTCGACTCACGGGCCCGGAAGAGCCAGCGACCTGGCCGGGTGCCGACTGCCTCTCGATTGCCGTGTGTCCGCAGCGTGGCTCTGACCACCGGCCGCCGGCGAGGCATTCGGCTGCCCCAGGAACCGAGCAGCGATCGCGTCGAGCTGGCGGACGTGGCCGAACCGGAACATCCGCAGGAACGAGCCGAGCGTCGATGGTGCGTAGATCCGGGTGAACAGCTTGGCCATCCCACCGTGCCGCAGCACGGCCAGATCGTCGATCGAGTCTGCGCCGGCGACCATGCCCGCGACCAGCGAGGCGACCTTTACTCCCGCGTTGGCGCCCTTGTCGGTCGGCACACTCAACAACCGATCGGCCAGGTCGGCCAGCCCGGCCCGGGCCGCCAACCTCATCACCGGAACCAGCCCCGCCGACCCGACCAGATTCGGATCGTCGAACACCGCCGACATCGACTTTGCCGTGTGAGAGAGTTGCACCTCAGAGATGCCCTTCCGAGCCAGGATTCATTGGTACCGTCGCAAGTCCCAATCTCCCAGCCTGTAAGGGCATTCTCGCGTCACGCCACGCTCAACCCGCCGCCGCCACTCATGTCGATCGGTGGATCGAGGCTAAGCGCAGCAGGTCCAGGTCGAGCTCGCCGTCGATTTGCCGGGGCCTTCTCGGGGGTAGTGAGTCGCCGGGCCGTCAGCGGGTCCGGCGTATTCGGCTGAACACGAGGCACAGGGCCGCGGCCATCGTCGCCACGCCGGCGACGTGGACCGCGGTCAGCGAGATCCCGGTGACGACGATGCCGACCAGCAGAGCCAGATCGCAGACCACGAACGCCGCGCAGGCCACCCGCAGCATCCAGGTGCGCCACCGCTGTTCCGGCCGGGGCGAGAACAGCAGCGGCACCAGTGCCGGGCCCACCGCCCGTCGCAGCAGCACGACCGCTAGGCCCTGCGCCAGCAGGCACGCGACGAGGCCGACCGCCAGGTGCAAACGCGGCACCGTGACCGCCCCCACCGGTGCCACCAGCAGCGTGACCACGACCCCGGCGAGCCCGGGGAAGACGAGCGCGACGGTGAGCACGTCACTGAGCTCAGTGACGTACCGCTGGTCGCTCGGGTCCAGCCGGATGATGCCGACGAGCAGGCGGGCCGCCCGGCGCAGCCCGCCGAAGCGCTGCGCTACCACGACCAGTCCGTGTTGAGCGGGCACGTTGACCGGATCGAGGCGCATGGCCTCGCGGAAGGCGGCCTCGGCCCGCTGTGGCCGGCGCTGGACGAGCCACACCTGCCCCGAGGCGACGTGAGCCGCCGGGCTGTTCGGGGCCATCCGCACCGCCTCCCGGGCCGCCGCTACTCCGGCCCTGGTCGGCCGACCGGCCGCGGCGTCCACGGTCGCGCGCTCGATGTGGGTGGTGACGTCGCCGGGGGCCAGCCGGATCGCCCGGTCCGCCGCCGCCCGGGCGTCCCGCCAGCGTCGCTTCGAGCGCAGCGCGGCCGACTGCAGGCGGGCGGCCCAGGGATCGAGCGGGACCGCGGCCGCGGCGGCGTTCGCGGCCGCCAGCGCCAGGTCGGCGTTTCCGAGTCCGAGGTGGCAGTGCGCGACCAGACAGAGCGCCCGGGGATCGTCCGGGCTCCTGGCCAGGAAGGAACCGAGCACCTCGAGCCCGCGGTGCCAGCGCCGCGAGTCGACGTACGCGCTCGCCAGCCTCAGCTCGTCGAGGCCGTCCATGGCGCTCAGAGGCGCTTGACCTTCTTCAGGTACTTCCGCAGCTCCGCGTAGGTGCCGTCGTCGTCCCCGAACAGCACCAGATTGCGGGCGCTGTCCAGCCAGGCAGCTATCGACGGGCGAACCTGACCCAGCGCCTGCTCGATGTCGCTCATGCCGATCGAGCGCACGTCCCCGGTCCGGACACCGTCCATCAGGACGCTCTCGGTGGCCAGCTCGCAGACGTACGCGATGTCGGCCCCCGACAGCCCCTCGGTCGCCTTCCCGAGGCGGCGCAGGTCGATCTGCGCGACGGGCCGCTGGCGGAGGTGGTAGCGGAAGATCGCCTGCCGGGCGTCGGCGTCCGGGGGCAGCACGAGCACCGTACGATCCAGGCGGCCGGGTCGCTTGAGCGCCGGGTCGACGTCCCACGGCTGGTTCGTGGCGGCCAGGACGAAGACGCCCTCGTTGGCGCCGTCGACGCCGTCGAGCTCGGTGAGGAGCTGATTGACCGCGCCCCGGAGCATGCTCGTCTGGTGCTGCGTCCGGCGGGCGCCGAGGGCGTCGATCTCGTCGAAGAAAAGGACGCAGGGTGCCTCGCGCCGGGCGAGCTGGAAGGCGTCGTGCAGGTTGCGCTCGGTCTGTCCGAAGAAGGGGTCGAGGATGTCGGCGATCCCGACCGACAGGAACTTCGCCTGCAGCTCCCCGGCCAGGGCGCGGGCGATGAACGTCTTACCGCACCCGGGCGGACCGTACAGGAGCAGACCTCCGCGGAGGCTCTTGCCGTAGAGCTCCCGCAGTCGCGGGTTGGCCAACGGGGCGAGGAAAGCGGCCTCGAGTCGGTCCTTCACCGGTCGCATCCCGCCGACGTCGTCGAGGGTGATGGTCGAGTTCTCCACCGCGAACCGGCTGCGGTTGACCTGGACCGGGTCCTCGGCCGGCTCCCGTCACCGGGCCCTTCGTCGGTGGACTTCGCCTCGGGGTGTTCGACGAACATCGAGCCACCAGGGTCGGCGACCTGCTGCTCGGCGGCCGCCCAGTCGAACCCGGCGCCCGGGACAGACGTTTCCGCTGTGTCGTCGGCTCGCGTGAGCGTCTGCCCGGGCGGCGGGTCGACGCCGGTGGGAACGTCGATGCCGGGGCTCTCGCCGGTGGGTTCGGACCCCTGGATCCCTGCTCCGCGCAGGACGCGGTCCATCGAGGCCCGTGCCTCGGCGCTGGAGGGATCGACCCGGAGCACCGCCGCGATCTGGTCGATCGCGCCTGCGTGGTCGCCGATCGCAGCGAGCTGGTCGGCCAGGTGGAGGCGCAGCGTGACGTCGTCGGGTGCCGCGTCGACGGCCCGACGCAGGGCCAGGATCAGCGCCGACTCCATGGCCGGATCCTAACCCAGCCGCAGGTCCTGCGCCGGCGGCATCAGTGGGCACCGGCTCGCCGACGGACTCATAGTGGCTCCTCACCCTCGACCGTTCAGCGGGCAGCCGTCCACCAGGGTTGTCCGTCTCACACATTGCACTCAGCCGCCCTCATAGGACACACGGGCACAAGTTCGGCGACAACTCGGTAGCCGCCCTCTAATCCACCCCGACCTGCGCGACGACAACGTGATTCTCGCTGACACCGGCGAAGTGTGGTTCCACTGGAAGTGGGCCCACCCGTGGGCCCGCCAGAGCTCGAGCCGGGGTGAGTTCCTCGAACTGAGATCAGAAGCTGCAGGGAGGAGCCACTCTTGAATTGCTGGCGGCCGTCAATGTTGGGCAGAACTGCGCGCCCGTAGATGCTCCTCGAGCTGGAAGCCGCCGCCGTGGACTGACGTCTTGGACAGAAGCCGGGGAGCGTGGTCATTTTAGCGGGGATTGTCGCGTGTCGCGACCAAGTGCGGTGCTGGTCAGGGACACGCTGGTGAGGCTTCACGTTTCGCCGCGCTCACGATCGCGAAGGTGGAGTGGATCAGGTGAACCACCAAGGTGCAGTCAGGCTCGTCTCGAAACTGCTCGACGTCCACGTGATCATCTGACGGTGTAGCCCGACAGAACCGAGCTGGAGATGGAACTCTGGGACGTTGTCGATGATCCCCAGTTCCGCGGCTGGCGACCATGCCCTGACCCCGGTGCAGATCGTCGTCACCTACACGATCGCGTCAGAGCGGGAGCAGGCGTGGCTGACGGCGATGCAGCAGCTGCGTCGCTCCCGGTTGCGGACCGGCGCGACCCGCTGGGAGCTGTACCGCGACGCCGAGCACCCGGACCGGTTCGTCGAACAGTTCTGGGTTCCGACCTGGGAGGAGCATCAGCGGCAGCACGACGGCCGGCTGACCGGCGCCGACCGCACCGTTGAACAGGCCGCCCTCGGGTTCTCCGACCCACCTGCGACCGCCCCACCTGTTGCCGCCGTCACCGGCTCCCAGCCGCTGAACAGGGGGCCTGCTAGGGCCTGGCTGGGCAGGTCCTCCCACCAGGGGTGGTGGGGGAGTTGAGTAGGTCCAGATGAAGTGAAGGTTCCTCGAGGAGAGTGAAGGTCCAGCATGAGCCAGGTTGTTGTGGTCATCGGCCCCGGATCGATCGGGCAGGCGATCGCCCGTCGCGTCAGTGCCGGCAAGCATGTTGTGCTGGCCGACCTCAAACCCGAGAACGCCGACGCGGCCGCTGAGGTGATGCGGGACGCCGGCTTCACCGTTTCCACCACCACCGTCGATGTGGCCTCCCGGGAGTCGGTCCACGCCCTGGTCGAGACTGCGACCGGGATCGGCGACATCACCGGTCTCATCCACGCCGCCGGTGTGTCACCCAGCCAGGCGCCGCCCGCAACGATCCTGCGCGTCGATCTGTACGGGACAGCGCTGGTGCTCGAGGAGTTCGGGAACGTCATCGCTGCTGGCGGCGCCGGCGTCGTGATCGCCTCCCAGTCCGGCCATCGACTCGGCGCGCTCACCGCCGAGCAGGACCACGCGTTGGCCACTACACCGGCCGACGAGCTGCTGGCGTTGCCGATGCTGCAGCCGGACGTGGTGACCGATCCGCTCAACGCCTACCAATTGGCCAAGCGCGGCAACTCCCTGCGAGTGATGGCCGAAGCCGTCGCCTGGGGCCGACGAGGCGCGCGGGTCAACACGATCAGCCCAGGCATCATCTTCACCCCGCTCGCCCGTGACGAGCTGACCGGCCCCCGAGGCGCCGGTTATCGACGGATGATCGACCTCAGCCCCGTCGGGCGCGGCGGCACCCCCGATGAGGTCGGCATGGTTGCCGCCTTGTTGATGGGCCCAGATGGGACCTTCATCACCGGCAGCGACCTCCTGATGGACGGCGGGGTCACCGCCTCCTACCGCTTCGGTGATCTCGCGCCCCGCTGACTCACTGCACGACACCGCTACAACTCCACGGAGGACATTCATGACTGCACCACTCACGGTGCTGGTGGTCGGCGCCACCGGCAGCATCGGCTCGCTCGCCGTCACTGAGTCACTGGCCGCCGGACACCGAACCCGTGCGTTCGTCCGCGACCAGGCCAAGGCGCACCGGCTGTTGCCCAACAAGGCCGATGTTGTCGTCGGCGATGTCACCCGACCCGAGACACTCGCCGCCGCGGTCGACGGTGTGGACGCGCTCGTGCTGACCCTGGGCTCAGACGGCGGGGGAGGAGCCGGGGCCGAGACCGTCGACTACGCCGGGGTCCGCAACGTGCTGGCCGCCGTCGGAAGCCGTCAGGTCCGGATCGCCCTGATGACAGCGATCGGGGTCACCGACCGGGCCGGCGCCTACAACCAGTCAACCCAGGCACACGATTGGAAACGACGCTCCGAACGACTCGTGCGGGCCAGCGGCCACCCGTACACGATCGTGCGTCCCGGCTGGTTCGACTACAACACCCCCGACCAGCACCAGCTGATCTTCCTGCAGGGCGACACCCGCCACGCCGGCAACTCCAGCGACGGTGTCATCGCACGCCGCCAGATCGCGCAGGTCTTGATCAGCAGCCTCACCTCAGCCGCCGCGGCCGCCACAACCTTCGAACTCGTCGCCGAGCACGGACCCGCCCAGACCGATCTTGATCCCTTGTTCGCTCAGCTCGACAAAGACCTACCCGGCAGCCTTGACGGCGTCCGCGACGCAGCGAACATGTCTGTCGACCGGGAGCCTCAGCGGGTCCTCGACGACCTCCAGCAGCTCCGCACCCCACATCAGTAGCGCTGCATGGGCACGGCTCCGAAGGCCTTCTGACTCGCCGTCATAGCATCAGTGAGGACTCGGGCGGCGGCCGGAACCCGGCGTGCCGTTCGTGCTCACGCTGTTGTTGGAGGAGGGCGTCGGCCTAGGCTGGGGCGGTCTCGAAGTGCGGTGTGGTCACCTGGCTGGGATCTGTACTAGGCGCGGCTTCACCCCCCGACAAAGCCGAAGAATGCGGACGCAGGGATGTGCCCTGCGGTGGCTCGCCAATCTAGTCCTCATGCTCAACGTGGAACGTTCCCCCGAGGTTCCCCCCGACGGTGTCTGTGGCCACCTGAACCCCCGACCGTCGGCCGCGGACTTTCGGTCTTCCCACCGTCACATCCCTGACTCGCATACCGCCGTCCAGAATCTTGTCAGGCTGCAGCGTTGTGCACTACAGCGGTCGAGCGTCAAGTGAGATTCCTAGACCAAGAACGGGTTCAGGGCGAGGCTCCACATCAACGGAGAGCATCGCTGCACGTTCTACCGATACCCCCGCCATTGCCATCGACACCCCGGAGTAGAGACGAACGGGCCTGGATTGGGATCCCCACCCCAACCCAGGCCCGCGCGTCGTCGTTGCGGTGCTCCATCAGGTGTCGTTCCCCCGACCGAAAACCTGCTGGACAGCGTCCCGGAACTTGCGTCTTCTCGATCTCCCCGCGAACTTCCAACATCAGAAGGTTGACGTACCAACCTCGGCGCGGGCTGCCCCTCACCTTCACGCCACCTCAGGATTCGGCGAAGATGGTCCGTGAGCAGCACCCGTTGGACAATGCCACGGGCCGTTCGAGCGCCGCAAACGTGCTGAACGGGCGCTGGCCTCGGTCGTGGCCACCAGGTGCCTGCCCGGCGTGTCGGCTCCAGCGGAGCACAAGCTGGTCGAGACTCTCGGTAACACCGGTTGTCGAAGTCGCAGGTCTTGTTCACGGCCGAGCACCTCGACGCGCAGGTCGAGGCGTTTAGGACCCGCCCGTTAGAGGCCGGCCCGTACAACATGGTCGCCGCGGATACGGCGCGGTGGTAGGAGGGACAGGGTCTCCGGCTCTGCTACGCCGGACGAGTGCGGAGCGGCGCTGACGAGGCCCGGCGTGGGATCGCCGCCGCGGTTGGACATATCAGCTCGCCGTTGCTGGCCGGGTCGGTAGCGATTCTTTGCGATCGAGATCCGTGGACCGCTCTGGAATCTGGGGCGACGAAGGAGACGTGACCGTGCGTATTGGTCAGAGGCTAGGGGTGTGGTGTGCGCGAACGGTGTTGATACCGGTCCAGAGGATGGCTACGCCGAGCACGGCTCCGTAGGGCGGCAGGGCAGCGTAGAAGCCGACGATCGCTCCGAGCATGACTCCGATGCAGGGGAGGCGAGGGTACACCTTGGCGCGGAGGCTGGCGATGCCGAACAGGAGCCAGCCGAGAGTGAACAACACGTAGCTGGTGGTGCCGCCGACGGCGAGCCAGCCTGCGCCGGGGATGGTCAGAATGTCAGGCAGCACAACCGCATACCAGGGCACGGCGAATGCTTCGAACCAGTAGTCACCGCCGAGGAAGATGGTGCCCAGTAGTGCCGTGCAGACTCCGATCGCCCCGATTCGGCCGGCCATGACGGCTTGCCGCTCATAGAGGGCGACGGCTGCTATCGCGAGCCCAGCGAATCCCAGGAGCAGCGCCACGGAACTGAGACGGTACGGCCAGCCGCTCAGCGTCTCGGCCAGGTCGGCACGGTTCATGGTGAGAAAGGTCAGCAGCTGGGCGAGTGTGAAGAACCCGCCGGTGAGGATCGCTATGGTGCCGGCATGTCGGGCGAGTGGAGCGGTGCCGGCGACCGTGTCCGGCTGGTCGCATAGGTCGTCAGCGGCGGGTTGCATGTCACACCGCCGAGTCGACCGGGTCCGCGCTGCCGACATGATCAGCAGCAGGGGACGGGGGGCGGGTCCAGAATCGGCGGTCGGCCAGGAGCAGAGTTCCAGCGACCGCGCACCAGACCAGGCAGTAGAGCGAGGCCATCCGCGACACGTCGGCGTTGGCCGGCCAGAGGGTGCTGGTTTCGATCGCGCCCTCGGCGGCGTGGGCGATCAGGGTGAGCAGCGAGCTGCCGGACGCGTGGTTGAACAGCCAGGCGTACCAGAATGTGACCGCGACCGTGGTCAACACCTCGATCGGACGCAACCCGAACTCGGGCATGAAGAACAGCGGCAAATGCCAGATGGTGACCCCAAGTGCCATCCATGCTGTTGCGCGTAGCGGTGTCCGAGTGTTCTGCAGCGTCGGCTGCGCCCAGCCGCGGAAGCTGGACTCTTCGGGAAGTTCGGCGTTCATCGGGTTGATGATGTTGATGGCGATCGCCATCGGCAGGATGTACCAGACGCTGAACTCGCCGATCACCGGGACGGGTGCTCCCAGGGCGGTATTCAGCCCGATCGAGGCGAAATTGACGCCCAACGGCACGGCTAGGGCCACGACGTACCAGATCCAGCTGACCCGCCACCGGATCAGCCGGGCGCCCATGGCTTTCAGCCCGGCGAGCCCTTCGGTGAGGGCCACCACCGTCAGCGCGGCGATCAGGACGCCGGGGGCGAAGAAGCTGTGCCAGGGGAGGGCGCCCCAACTCAAGGCGTAGGCCAGCAGGAAGAAGCTGAGCACCGGATGGCGTTTGATGAGGTTGATCACGGCGATGTTCCTATCTCCTCGAGCGACGGAGCCACAACACGATGTCCTTGAGGGTGGCTGATCGGCCCGGTCGCTGCCCCAGGCAGCGGGTTGCCTGAGTTCATGGCTTGAGACTGCTCCGGACCAGGGTGAGGCGTCTTCACCCTGGTCACGTTCACCCTGGGTGGTTCTCGGCAGCGCTGGCGAAGGTGCAGCGGACATGTGTTGCGTACCGTGATGCAAGCTCGACGTCGCGACCCGGGCCGACGCGGTCACCCGGGCCCGCGAGCTCCGCCTGATCCACTGAACCGGGCCGACTGGACCAGCGGTCCGCAAGATTCACCCAGGGTGAGCCGACTGTGGAGGATGACCACTCACCCAGCCCGGCGGCATGGTGGTCTCCATGCAAGACGACGGCGGGAGGACCACCATGCAGACGAGGCGGTTCACCGTGACCGTCCAGGGACGTCTCGGCACACGATTCGCCCGCACCTTCCCTGGCGCCACGATCACGCCCGGGCCCGGTGACACGCGCCTGCTGACCGAACCGTTCGACCAAGCCCAACTCCACGGTCTGCTGAACCGCATTCGCGACTTCGGCATCAACATCCACGCCGTGGAGGAGACCTCCCCCCATTCAGCCACGACGGCGGCTCCCCTCGATCACGGTTTCACGTCGTAGGGCCGCGCTTCCCGGCACCAGGGAAGAGCGGATGTGTGCGATGCAGCCTCTCTCGAAGGAGGCTGGCGACTGACCGACCGATGATCAGCTGACCCTGCCCAGACCGCCACCATGCGAAGGGACCTCACCATGACTGCCAGCTACAGGCCGCGACACAAACCTGCAATGAGCATGCCGGCCATGATCCGGCGGCACCAGCTCCCGGTCTTCTTGGTCGGCAGCGTCGTCCTCGGCTCACTGTCCACCGCCGCCCTGGCTGGCATAAGGCAGTCGTCCCCGCCGATGCTGCTGCTCGTCGCCCTGCCGATCAGCTACATCCCCGCCGTGGTCGCCCTCCTGCTGCTCCACTGCTGCGGTGACAGTGCGGACCGCGCAGCGTTCCGCCGCCGACTCACCACCTGGCGCCTCAGCCCACGCTGGTACGTCCTCGGACTCACCCTGGTGCCGCTGACCCCCCTCGCAGGAGTCGCGCTCGCCACGCTCTGGGGCGGAGTCTTCCCCCTCCACCTGGAGCGGTTCGCCTTCCTCCCGCTCTTCTTGATCATCAACCTCGGCGAAGAGATCGGCTGGCGCGGATACGCCCTGCCCAAACTGCAGCAACGCTTCAGCCCATTGACCTCCAGTGTGCTGCTCGGCGCAGCCTGGGCAGCATTCCATTGGGTCGCCCTGGCACAGAACCCGACCCAGCCCGTGCTCTACCTGCTGGTCGCAACCGTGTCCTTGGTCGCCATGAGCGTGGTGATGACCTGGTTGTTCAACCACACCGGCAGCATCATCTTGATGGTGTTGGTTCACGCGATGTACGACGTCATCACCCTCGGAGTCGTACCACTGGCTCAGACCACAACACCGCTGCTGGCATTCGCCCTGACCGCAGCCACACTGGGTCTGGTCGCCGCCACGCTCCGACTGGCAGTCGGGTCCCGACTCGGCCAACCAGCGCAGTCGAACCACCAGACGCCCAGGAGTCGGAACAGCATCACCGCCCCTGAACGCAACCTTGGTCGGTGATCGGCTGGGGTGGCCACTGAGCCGCTCGGAGGGACGGGCATCGCCTCGACAGTGAGCAGGGCGACGCCGAAGCCACGTACGCGCTCAACCGACGGCCGTGGAGAGCGCAAGGCTGCTTGCCGTGCCCCTTGCCGGTCACCGACTGGCTCCTTAGTCTTGGCCTGACCGAGGGTGCCGGGCAGGAGGAGCATGGCGCGACGCACTCTGCGTGTTGCGGCGGGTCTGCTGTCGGCCGACAGACCGCCCTCGGCGGGTGCCACCCGGGTTTATTCGGCCGGGCGGCCACCTCGATCGGGTCATGAGCCGATGCACGACCTGAGATTTTCATGACTGCTACCCCTGCCCAGGGAACGCCCGGCCTGGCCGCTGCCCTCGCCGACCTCGGACCACACAAGGAGAACCCGGGCCGAGGAGACCCGCCACGCGGGGACCGTGGTGATCCGCTCGTCTCGACGAAGCTGTCTGTTCGGTCGGCCCGCCATTCTTCGGTGCCGCGTCAAAGTCTGTATGAGCGGATCGACGACGGCATGGAAGGAAAGCTCACCCTCATCTCAGCGCCCGCCGGATTCGGCAAGACCACGCTCCTGAGCACCTGGGTCGCTGCTGCACCCATCGGGGGGCGGTTGGTCTCCTGGCTGTCACTGGATGCGCGGGACAACGATCCGGTGCGGTTCTGGCGATACTTCGTCGAGGCCTTGGCTCGCGATCAACCAGGCCTCGGGCTAACTGCCTCGACGCTGCTCGGCTCGCCGCAAGGACCGCCCATCCCGGTGATCTTGACGACGTTGATCAATGAGCTGGAGGCCCGGTCCGATGAGGTGGCTCTGGTGCTCGACGACTACCACCTGGTGGAGTCTCGGGACATTCACGAGTCGATGAGCTTTCTCCTCGACAATCTGCCGCCCACCGTGCACCTGATCATCGCCACGCGCGCGGACCCTCCGCTACAGCTTTCCCGGCTGCGGGCCGGGGGAGAGCTGGTGGAGCTGCGGGCCCATGACCTGAGATTCAGCGTCGAGGACGCGGAGGTCTTCCTCAAGCAGGTCATGGGCCTGGAGTTGACCGCAGCAGATGCCTCGGAGTTAGTGAAGCGCACCGAAGGCTGGGTGAGCGGGCTGCAGATGGCGGCCCTGGCTATGCGGGGCCACGCCGACATCGCCAGCTTCATCACTGCTTTCACCGGCAGCAACCGGTTTGTGGTGGACTACTTGGCCGACGAGGTATTGGCCCGTCAACCGGTAGAACTACGCGCCTTCTTGCTCCATACCTCCGTGCTGGACCGGATGTGTGCCTCACTGTGCCAAGCGGTCACCTCGAGGTCAGACAGCCAAGAGGTGCTCGAGGGTTTGGAGCACAACAACCTGTTTGTTGATCCGCTGGATGATTCCCGTGGCTGGTATCGGTACCACCAGCTCTTCGCGGACGTGCTGAAGCAGCGCTTGGGCCACGAGCAACCTGAACTCGTCCACGAGCTGGAGCGGAAGGCCAGCGAATGGTTCGAGGGCCAAGGGCTTGTCGTCGAGGCGATACAGCATGCTCTTCACAGTAGAGATGCGCCTCGAGCAATACGCCTGATCGAGCGGGTCGGCTTGGCCCTGGTGCTCGACCAGCAGGTGCAGACCGTACTGGGCTGGCTGGGGGAGCTGCCTTCCGCGCAGGTGAGCGAACGTCCAGTCCTGTGCACCATCCGTGCCCTGGCGCTGGTCTTCTCCAATCGCCCCGACGCTGCGGAGGCGAGCCTGGAGGCCGCCGAAAGGTCCCTGGCGCATGGATCTGAGACCATCGAAGCCCGCACCGTCTTGGGCCGGGTGGCGGTCATCCGAGCTGCCATTGCCCGGTTCTCTGGCGATCTCGAGCGCAGCGTCGCTCTGGGTCGCGAGGCGATGGGACTGCTGCCGGACAACGACTCCACCGTGGCGGAGCGAGCCTCAGCGAAAGCCCATGCGTCTTTGACGTACCTGGTCAGCGGGGAAGTCCGCGCGACCGATGAGCGTCCGTTGACGGAGGCGATCGAGGCTTTCGCAGCGACGGGCGGGCTCATCCCACTGTTGAACAGCATCAACCGTCTCGGCCGATTTCAGATCATGCAGGGACGCCTTCGAACTGCGTACGAGACCTACCAGGCCTCGGCCGACGCCGTAGCAGGCCGGGCGGGCCTCCCCAAGGCCGCGAACAGCTCGGCGTACTTCGTGGGTCGTGGTGACATCTGCCGCCAGTGGAACGACCTGGACTCGGCCGAGCAGTACCTCAGGCAGGCCATCGAGCTGGTCGCCGAAGGGGTAGCGGTGGACGCCCATGTGGTGACCGATGGCTACCTCGCCTTGGCCCGTGTGCACCGAGCTCGGGGTCTGACCGCCGCGGCTCGCGACACGTTGGACGAGTTCGCCCGCGTCGCCCGCCAGCGCGACTTCTTTCCCCTGCTGGTTGAGCGAGCCTCAGCAGAAGGGGCCAGGTTGGCCCTCAGCCGGCAGGACCTCGTCGCCGCTGTCCGCTGGGCAGAGGAAACTGATCTCGACGAGAAGGCCCCCCGCTACCCTCGCGAGGACCAACACCTGACGTTGGCCCGAGTGGACCTTGCCCAGGGGAGGGGCTTGGCCTCCGACCGACTGGCCGATGGCTTGGCACTCCTCGATCGGCTGCTCACCACGGCAGAAGCTGCCGGACGAATGAACAGCGTCATCGAGATTCACGCGCTGCGCTCGTTGGCGTTCCAGGCTCAGCTCCGACCGACAGCGGCAGTCGACGCACTCGAGAAGGCCCTGATCATCGCCGAACCCGGACACTACGTCCGCGTCTTCGTCGACGAAGGACCGCCGATGGCGGCTTTGCTCACGACCGTCCTCACCTCCCTGCGCAAGCGGCCGCGTGACGCACAGGCAGATGTCCTGCACGGCTACGTACGCCGGTTGCTGGCGGCTTTCGAAGCCCCGGACACCGCCGCCGGGTTACGCGATCGACCCGTTCAGGGGGACCACCTGTTGACGCCGCTGGCCGCGGACTTCAGTGAACGGGAGATGGCCGTCTTACGGCTGCTGGCCAGCAGCCAGTCCCAACGCGAGATCGCGGGCCTGCTGTTCATCTCGTTCAACACGGTGAAAACGCACTCGAAGAGCATCTTTCGAAAACTCGGTGTCGGCACCCGCGCAGACGCCGTAGCCCGGGCCCGTGACCTTCACCTGATCCACTGACCCAGGGCACGCATCACGAAGGCTCCCGCCACATGGCTTCGGCGCAATCTCCTTCGTAGTCACGGTGACCCCGCGCGACTGATGCCCCAGCTGGCCCCCGACACACACCCATCGAGCCGGCAGGAATCACCCAGGGTGAACCCCCTCAGAGGTCGTCGAGGGTGAAGACACCTCACCCAGCCCCCGAGCAGGCTGACTATCGGCGACGTCGTTGCCACCGGTTCAGAGATCGAGCCGAACATGCGGACCAGCAACAAGGAGGACATGATGTCCGAAGCGCCGCTCAGCAGGCCGGCATGGCCAATCGACGTAAGCGCCGGTGGGCTGTTCGCCTTCGATCACTGCGGTGAGCTCATGGCCGCTGACCACTGCGACCTTGTCGCCATGGTGGGCATGTCCCATCTACTCCCTGGGACTCCTCCCGAACCGGGCTGTGTCGTTCGGGCCGTTGCTCGCCGCCGTGCTCCTCGTGGCGCACATCGACGGGAAGTCTGGTGTTGTCGGTCCATTACGGCACACAAGACGTTGGCGTGTAGGCGTGGGCTGGTATCTGGTCGGGCTTGCCATTCCGATGGGGTCGAGTGCCGTCGCGCTGGCGGCCAACATCGCCCTGACCAGCCGCACGAACGTGAGTCGCCGCCCCACCAGGCAACACGAGTCACTCAGCGCGCAACGGGAATCGGAGCAGGAGCTCCCCTCCCAGCGGTCGGGAGCTGCCCCCCTGACTTCGACCCCGCTCCACCTGAAACGAGAAAGATATGCCTCTTTACGACATCCGCGTCACCGGCGACCTTGACCCTTGCTGGTCGGAATGGTTCGACGGGCTCACCATCACCAACGTGAGCTCTGGAGTAGCTGTGCTCAGCGGCGACATCGTCGATCAAGCCGCCCTCCACGGCACGTTGAACAAAATACGGAACCTCAACCTGTCACTGGTCTCAGTGACCAATCTCGATTCTGAAGGAAGGTAGCGATGAAGCTCCCAAGGAAAGTCGACGTGGTCGTGGTGGGCGCAGGCCCCACCGGCTTGACGCTGGCCTGCACGCTGCGCTCGGCAAATGTCGACGTTCTCGTGCTCGACAAAGTCCCAGAGGGCGCCAACACCTCCCGGGCCGCGGTCATCCACGCCCGGACCCTCGAGGTGCTCGACGAGTTGGACGTCACAACACGGCTCGTCACCGAAGGTGTAATCGTGCCGATCTTCACCGTGCGTGACCGTGAGCGAGTACTCGCCCGCCTGGACTTCAGCCAGCTACCCACCCCGTACCCGTACACCTTGATGCTGCCGCAATCTCGCACGGAGGCGATCCTGGCCGCCCGCCTCGCTGAGCTGGACGGGTGCGTCCAGCGACCCTGGACGGTCACGGCGGTGGCCGAGACGGCACTCGGAGCCGCCATCACCGCGTCCGACGCCGAACGGGGTATCGCGGACCGTCCAGGCCCGTTACGTCGTCGGCGCCGACGGGCTCAACAGCGTGGTCCGAACGAGTGCCGGAATCGGCTTCTCGGGCGACACCTACAACGACTCGTTCGTTCTGGCTGACATACAACTCGACTGGCCTTTGCCGACCGATGAGGTGCAGCTGTTCTTCTCACCCGCAGGGCTGGTCGTTGTTGCACCGCTACCCGGTGGACGGCACCGCATCGTGGCCACCGTCGACGACGCGCCAGAAACACCGAGTGCCGGGCTGATCCAGACCCTGCTCGATGAACGCGGACCTCACGGCGCCCACGTCGGCGATCTGGCATGGTCCTCTCGCTTTCGGGTGCAGCACCGGGTTGCCGACACCTATCGAAGCGGATCCATACTCCTCGCGGGGGACGCGGCCCACGTCCACAGTCCCGCCGGCGGGCAAGGGATGAACACCGGCATCCAGGACGCCGTAGACCTGGGCCACACACTCATCGACGTGATCCGCGGCGACGCCGCCGATAGCTCCCTAGATGGGTACGGCGAACGGCGACGCCCCATCGCTCAACAGGTCGTGCGGCTCACCCATCGCGCGACCCGGCTGGCGACCCTCAAAGGACGTATTCCCCGCAGTGGTCGCAACCTGGCCATCGCCGTCGCCAGCCGAATCCCCGCGGCGCAACGAGGCCTCACCATGCAAGTGGCCGAACTCGCCCATGGTCGGGGAGTTGTTGAACACCCTCGGCAGCCACTGAACTCTCGCTAAGCTTAAGCGCCAGCCGACATAGGGCGGCATATCGGACAGGTCACATCTGTTGACGGCTTCGTAACTCGCCCAACGAAGAGTGGACAACAGTTCTTGGGTGTGGTGTCCGGGCCGAAGTTAGATGTGGCGGCAAGGACGACCGACCTTCTGACCGTGACCATCGCTCGTCTGGCCGAGCGTGGCTGTCAGCGCGCTGTCATCTGACCGTTTCCGGTGGGCCCGGGGGGAGGACCCGTCGGAACGTGGCCAGGATCGGTAGGACGATGCCCTCGTTTTAGGTCGGAGAGGATCGAGTGCGCGGGACAGGCGTACCTTGAAGGTATCTGTTGCTGCTGCTCGTAGGCAGGAAACCGGCGCATCCGCGCCAGCATGGGGTTGTCCGCAGGCTCTCCGCAGCGCTCGTCGAGTCTTTTGCCACGTCGATGAGGCCACCGCGAGGCTCAGCCAAGAGGCCGGTCGACGCATCACCCGTGAAGCAGATGCCCACCATGAACCCGAGAGACACCTCGAACAACCACTTCCAACCGGTCGCGACGCTCAACGAGGCGACCGCCTACGCGTCCCTCAGCCAGCTCGTCTACGCCGACCGGCCCCTTGCCGACACCTTGGAGAGGGTGACTGTTCTGGCGACTCAAGCGCTGAGCGAGACTCCGGAGGTGTCGTTGACCCTCATCGAAGATGAGCGAGCGTGGACCGCCGCGACCAGCGGACCTGTGGCCCTGGGACTCGACGGTACGCAGTACGCAACCGCCAGCGGACCCTGCCTCGACGCCGCCCGATGTGGCGAGACCATCAAGGTGACCATGGACGGCCCTGACCAGCCCTACCCCGAGTTCCGCCAGGCGGCGCGGCGGGAGGGCGTCAGCCACACGATGTCGGTTGGCTTCTCGACCGGTGACCAGGTGATGGGCGCGATGAACATTTACATCTCCACCGGGCGTCCCTTCGGTGACGACAGCGACAGGATCGCCAGGGCTTTCGCTGTCTGCGCGGGGATCGTGCTTTCCAATGTCGAGCGGTATCGGCTGGCCGCAGCCCGTGCTAGCCATCTCGAAGTCGCGCTCCTGTCGCGCGCCCCTATTGAGCAGGCCAAGGGGATCCTGATGACCCGGCATCGCTGCACCAGCGAGGAAGCCTTCACGATGCTCCTAGGACTCTCCCAGCACCAGAACGTCAAGCTCAGGGTCATCGCCCAGGATGTCGTGGACCAGGCCACCTCAGCCGGTGACGATTCCTCACCCAGCCGAGCAGCCAGCCCCGTCGAGTCGGTCTGATGACAGCCTCGTGGCGGCACCCGAGCGACCGGCTCCGTGAACGCCGAGGTTGCCGGAGGGACACACCGTGACGTCCGTGCTGTCCTCACCCCTGTCCCGAACGATGGCGATGGCCGCCAGCAGCCTGGACGGTCCGGCTAATGCGGAAGCTAGGAATAGGAAGCCTACGAAGAGCAGGGCGTAGCGCCGGGTGCTCCACCGAGGTCCGCCTCGTGAGTGGCGGCACAACAGGCCGGCACCGTTCCCGACCTGGAACCCTCTGCTTCCTTCGCGCGTCCGACGCGGCATGACTAACTACAGCCCACGTACCGGGGGGATATCAGTCGGTTTGCTTCTGCCCGTGGCTTCTAGTGAAAGGAGACTACCCCCCTGGGGTATTGTGTGGAGTCGGAACGGCTCGAGGAGACCCGATGGACGACAGCAACAACGACGCCACCAGCCCGCACGGCTACATCCACAACAAGGACGACTATCTGAAACGGCTCCGTCGGATCGAGGGCCAGGCGAGGGGGCTGCAGCGGATGGTGGAGGAGGAGCAGTACTGCATTGACATCCTCACCCAGGTGTCCGCGATGACCAAGGCGCTGCAGTCGGTGTCGCTAGGACTGCTGGATGAGCACTTGAACCACTGTGTGGTCAACGCCGTCGCTGTGGGCGGTGAGGAGGCCGACGCGAAGCTGAAGGAGGCGTCGGCGGCCATCGCCCGCCTCGTCCGCTCCTGAGCGACGACCCGTACTACTACGGTGGGCAGACGGCCACCGCCCCGAGCAGTTCGAGGACCGTGTCGTACCCCGGGGTCAGGACCCGGAACGCCAGCGCTGGGGTTGAACGACCGCGCATCGGGCCCACCTGGACGGGGCCGGTCCTCTCCGGCGGCGGGCATGGTCACAGCTGTCGGGTCTTGAGCCGTAGGGCGTTGGTGATGACGCTGACCGAGGACAGGGCCATGGCGGCGGCGGCGATGATGGGGGAGAGCAGCAGCCCGAAGGCTGGGTAGAGGATGCCGGCGGCGATGGGGATGCCCGCCACGTTGTAGATGAACGCGAACACCAGGTTCTGCCGGATGTTGGACATGGTGGCGTGGGAGAGCTGCCGGGCGCGGACGATGCCGGTGAGGTCACCTCTGAGCAGTGTGATCCCAGCGCTTTCGATGGCCACGTCGGTGCCTGAGCTCATGGCCAGTCCGACGTCGGCGGCAGCGAGGGCGGGTGCGTCGTTGACGCCGTCGCCGGCCATGGCGACGATGTTGCCCTGGGTGCGGAGCTGTTTGACGATGTCGCTCTTGTGGTCGGGGAGGACGTCAGCTTCGACCCGGGCGATGCCCAGGCGGGCTGCGACGGCTTCCGCGGTGACCCGGTTGTCACCGGTCAACATGACGATGTCGATCCCCTCGGCACGGAGGGCGTGGAGGGCGTCGGCGGTGGTGTCTTTGACCGGGTCGGCGATGGCGAGGATGGCCGCGACGCGACCGTCCACGCCGACGAAGAGGGCGGTGGCGCCCTCGGCGCGCAGCGCATCGGCCGACGCGGTGAGCGGACTGGTGTCCATGCCGTTGTCGAGCAGGAAGGAGGAGCTGCCGATCACGAGGCGGCGGTTGTGCACGGTGCCGGTGGCGCCCTTGCCGGTGGGGGAGTCGAAGTCACTCACCTCCGGGACGACCAGACCGGCCTGGTCGGCTGCGGTGACGATGGCCCGGGCGAGTGGATGCTCTGAGGGCCGTTCCACCGCGGCCGCCAGGCGCAGGATGTCATCGCGGTCGAAGCCGGCCGAGGGGGCGACGTGGGTGAGCGAGGGTCGTCCTTCGGTCAGGGTGCCGGTCTTGTCGACGATCAGGGTGTCGACCTTCTCCATCCGCTCGAGCGCTTCCGCGTTCTTGATCAAGACGCCGAGCCCGGCCCCGCGGCCGACGCCGACCATGATCGACATGGGGGTGGCGAGCCCGAGCGCGCAGGGGCAGGCGATGATCAGCACGGCAACGCCAGCAATGAGGGCATGCGCGAGTCGAGGCTCCGGACCGATAGTGCCCCAGATGACGGCGGCGACCACGGCGATGAGAAGGACGGCCGGCACGAACCAGGCGGCGACCCGGTCCGCCGTCCGCTGGATGGGTGCCCTCGAGCGTTGCGCCTCGGCCACCATCTGGACGATCCGGGCGAGCATCGTGTCCCGGCCGACCTTCTCGGCGCGGACGACCAACGACCCGGTCTGGTTCAGGGTGCCGCCGATGACGGTGTCGCCCTCGGTTTTGGTGACCGGCATCGACTCGCCGGTGACCAGTGCTTCGTCCAACGCTGATCGGCCGTTCTCCACGATGCCGTCAACCGGGACCTTCTCGCCCGGGCGGACCCGGAGCCTGTCCCCGATCTGCACCAAGTCCAGGCTCACCTCCTCCTCGGTGTCGTTGGCGTTCAGCCGGTGCGCGGTCTTGGGAGTGAGGTCCAACAAGGCTTTGATGGCCCCGGAGGTCTGGTCGCGGGCCCGCAGCTCGAGCACCTGACCCAGCAGCACCAGCACCGTGATGACGGCCGCGGCCTCGAAGTACACGTCCACGGTGCCGTCCATGCCCTTGACGGAGTCGGGAAACACACCCGGGGCGACCGTGGCGACGACGCTGAACAGCCAGGCCACGCCGGTGCCCATCGCGATCAAGGTGAACATGTTCAGCTTGCGGGTGCGGACCGATACCCAGCCGCGGGTGAAGAACGGCCAACCCGCCCACAACACGACCGGGGTCGCCAGCACCAGCTGGATCCACGTCGACGCCGACGGGGACACCAGATCGTGCAGCGACGGGAACAGGTGACCGCCCATCTCCAGGACCACCACCGGAATCGTCAGGACCAGGGCGATCCAGAACCTTCGCCTCATGTCCGCCAGCTCGGGACTCGGCCCCGTATTGACGCTCACCACCACCGGTTCCAAGGCCATCCCACAGATCGGGCAGGCACCCGGGCCCGGCTGCCGAATCTCTGGATGCATCGGACAGGTGTAACCGACGTCCTCACCGGTGGGCACCGCTGCCGGCCCCATCGAGTGCTGGGTGCGGTCGGCTTCGACAACGTAGGCGGTCGGGTCGGCGTCGAACTTCGCCTGGCAATGCGTCGAGCAGAAGTGGTACGTCTCGCCGCGATGCTCCGAGTGCTGACCGCCCGCCCCGGGATCCACGTCCATACCGCACACAGGGTCCCGGACGAGGGCAGACGAGACACCCGAGGGGTGCTGATGATGATGGTTCGTCACCCTCACAGAGTACCCCCCAGGGGTATCAATCGGAAGGCCGAGCCCAACCGTCACGGGGATCCGTGTGCATCGGCACAGCGCCAAAAGGTTGGCTCGAGGTCGCGGCACTTCCCGTCGTTGGCAACGCTTGCTGACGTGGTCTGTGCCTAGTTGATCTTGGTCGGACTCGGCGGCGGCCAGTCGGGCCTTGGATGTCTGCGGACTGCTGCTCTGCTGCTCCGCGACGACGGCATCCGTGCGCTGCTGAAACGACACGAAATAGATCCCGACGTTGTCGGACGCTGGGTCAAACGCGCCTGCGGCTAGTCACCGCCGCCAGGCTCACCCCTGGGGGTGGTGACACTGGCGAGCGGTCCTGCTTCACCCAGTTCGTCAGCGTGCCCTCGTTCACCTCGAGGTCGCGGGGCCACCTGCGCTATCGGCTTCGTGGTGACTGGTGAGCATCGTGGGTGGGGGTTAGCGGAGCGGTCGGGCGGTGCGTACCGCCTCGACGACGTCGTGGATGGCTTGGCTGGCTGCGGCGGAGTCGGCGTGGTCGCTGACCATGGAGTCGTGGGTGGTTGCGTGGGCGACCCGGTGGCGGCTGTTGGTGGACAGGCCGGCCATGTGGTCCTGCTTTTCTTGCCATCCGGCGTCGTTCCCGGTGTCGGCGGTGAGGACGATCAGCGGCTTCCCGTTGAGGTTGGTCAGGGCTGCGGCTTGCTGCATAGCGGTGTTGGCTTCGACGAACTCGTCGATGAAGCTGCCGAGGTTGCGGGCTAGCGACGCGTTGGCACGTGCCTCGTCCTGGGCGCGTGGCGGAAGACTGCCGTAGGAGGCCTGGGCGATCAGCCGTCCGGCTCCGAGGTGAGCGATGGCCGGCACGAGGGCGGCGACGCGAGCGAAGACGGTGTCGGAGGTGACGGTCGGCAGAGCCGGGCCCGGCTTGGGTGCGGTGGAGTCGAGGAGCACCAGGCCGGCTACCTGGTCCGGGAACTGCGCGGCGAAGCTCTGGACGTAGAGGCCGCCGAAGGAGTGGCCGGCCAGCACGTAGGGCCCGGGGACGTGCGCCCGGTGGAGCAGGGTGTGCAGGTCGGCGGCGATCTGGGCACCGTCTTGTGGGTGGTCGGTGGCGTCGCTCCAGCCTCGGCCGGCGCGGTCGTACACGCAGACTGTGGTGTTGCGGGCGACCGCCGGCGCAATCCAGGCGAGATCGGAGGAGACCCCACCTTGACCTGGTTCCAGGACGACGGTCGGGCTCCCTGTGCCGGTGCAGTTCAGGTGGAGCCGGTGGCCGCCGATGTCGACCAGCTGGCCGGCCGGCGGGTAGACCCTGGCGTCGAGGGACTCCCGGACCGTTTCGTAGCCGCCACCCACCGCGGCGATCGCCAACACAGCGAGGACCGCGGACAGCAGCCACCGTGCGCTCCGGCTGCGCAGCTGCCGGCGGACCCGGGAGAGCATCCAGACCACGAGCACGACCAGGGCGGGTGGCCACGTCCAGCCGAGCACGTCCTGCACAGCCGCGGACCCGATGAGTGAAGTGACACCGACGACCGCCATGAACAGGGCCGGCGCGGCCGCCCAGCGCTGCGGCTGGTCACTGCACCGGATCGACAGCACGGCCAGCAACGCCCAGCCCAGCGCGCATCCGAGCAGGACCATCCCGGTTTGGCTGTGCTCCTTGGCCGGAGCCAGCGGCGCGATGACCAGGAGCGCGGCAGCCATCACCCCGGCAATCATCGAGCCAGCGACGATCAAGCCGATGCTGCTCCTGGCGGCCTGCGGCCCCGCCGGTGGCTCGCGATCGCCGGGTCGGCTTGTCGCTGGCTTTGTCGTTGTCGTGATCATGATGGCTCCCTTTTGTTGGTGCTGGCGAGGTGTCGAGATCACCCACTGACGACACTCCTCCCACCGCGGGCTGCTCGCCCCGGTCAAAGTGCCAGGTGTTGGTGTGCGGCGTGCCCGAGAGTGCCGGCGCCCGAGGTGCGTGGTCGCGGTGGCGGTGGCGGTGGCGGTGGCGGTGGGACGGTATGCACACACCTGTAGCTGCCGGAAGGCGATGGTTGTCCCGGCTGGGTTTGTGGTCGCCGTCCTAGGTGGTCTGACGGTTGCGGTGTCGCCGGCGAAGGACCCGGGTCAGGGTGGGGGTCATCCCGACGGCTGCGGCTAGGACGATGGCGAGCGCCAACAGGACCGGCGCTCTGACGGCGGGGGACGCATTGGTTTGCGCGGTCGGGCGGGTTGGGTAGTCCATCATCTTCGTGGTGGACCAGGCGATGGCGGTGCCCGAGCTGGACGCCAGGTCGGTGAGAGCGGCGTCGAAACCGGAGGTGTTGTGTTGGGCCAGCGGTGTGACGGGAAGCCCGTGACGTGCGGCCAGTGTGCGGAGTGCGGGCGTCATCTCGCTGGTGGCGTGTGCCCCGGGCAGCACTAGCCGGTTGGCCCGCTGACGGAAGGACGCGGCGGGGGTGGTGAGGAGGACGACACCGTGGGCGGTGGTGATGCTGGAGCCGGTGGCAACGGGGATCAGGTGCGCGGCTGAGGCGTAGCTGTAGACGTCGGTGAGCGCTGAAAGGTCGATCTCTGAGACACCGTCGGCGAGGCCGACGGCGAGGGTGGGTTGGAACCAGGGCAGAACGGCGCCGAGCCCGACACCGACATCATCGGAGGAGAAGTGCTGGATGGGAATCTCGGTCGAGCCGCCGATCGTCCACCCCGGGTAGCTGAGCTGTTGGGCGATCCTGGCCGCCTCCGCGGTGCCGGCCAGCTCCTGCATCAGGTGCAGCGAGGCCGGGATGCCGGAGGAGATGGCGGCGGAGGTGGTGATGTTGCCGTCCTCGACGTAGCGTTGGCCGGCTACCCAGGTCACCCGGGGGTTCGACTTTTTCAGGCGGGCGATGCGGGACCAGTGCGAGGTCGCCCGGCGCCCGTCGAGCAGTCCGGTAGCGGCGAGGACTCTGGAGCCGGCGCAGACGCTGAGGATGCGCGCTCCGGCGTGGGCTTGCTGCACGATCCAGGCGCGCAGCTCGGCCTCCTGCGCTCCCGCTGGGTCGTTGACCGCGGGGACGACCACGAGGTCGGGTTGGCGGGCCGCGCCGCTGGCGATGTCGGCGAAGGTGTAGGTGGGGACGACGTGGAGGCCGCCGTTCATCGTGGCGGGCGCGGACGTGGCCGCGACGGAGTAGACGGAGAACTTCGTCGACCTGGCGAAGACCTCGTAGGGGGCCAGGGCGTCGGCGTCGTCGGTTCCGGAGCGGCCGAGGACGACAGCGACCACGATCGGACCGTCAGAGCTGGGGCGGCCGGCGTGGATCGGCCCTTCGGCGGTCGGTGGGCTGGGGTGGACGCTCGCTCTGGCGACCCCACCGACGAGAACGGCGATCAAGGTGACGCTGCCCAGGAAGACAGCGAGCGCGAGATAAGCGAGGCGACGGAGCACGGACGGCCTACCAGGCATGCTCGCTGGTGCCGAAAGGACGCGAAGGTGAGTCACGAGAGGTTCCATCGTTGAGGGGGCGCGAACACCCTCACCCTGGCGATGGCGGGACCATGCTCGCCCCGGTCAAAAAGCCAGGTTCTGGGTGATGACCGGCCTGGCTGAACTCCGCTCAACGCACTAAAGCAGAAAGAAGGCGCTATCGCGCGGGCGCAGGGCCCGTTAGTCGCGCCGACGCCGATGGGGCGAACAGTCCCCTGGTGTTGCCCGGCCAGGGGCCGAGCAGACACGGCTGGCTGCCTGGGTCGGCCAGGTCCGAGCTGGGTGTGTTTGGTTCACCTCGGGCGCACGGCCGGATCGCCCGGCCGCGGCGCTCTACGCTGGTGGGGTGCTGCACGGCCGCGACCTGGAGCGAGCTCGGCTCGGGGAGCTGCTGGAGGCCACCCGCGCTGGGCGGGCCGGGAGTCTGCTGGTCCGGGGCGAGCCGGGGATGGGGAAGTCGGCGCTGCTCGGTGACACGGCGGCGCGGGCGAGCGGCTTCCGGGTGCTGCGGACGGCTGGGCTGGAGGCGGAGGCCCCTTTGGCGTTCGCTGCCCTGCACCGGCTGCTGCGCCCGGCGTTGGACGGTCTGGGTGCCTTGCCGGCCCCGCAGCGGCGGGCGCTGCGGGTGGCGTTCGGCGAGGAGGAGGGTGACCGGCTCGACCCTTTTCTGGTGTCGCTGGGGACGCTGTCGCTGCTGACCGAGCTCAGCGAGGCGGGACCGGTGCTGTGTCTGGTCGACGACCTGCAGTGGCTCGACGCCGCCTCTCGTGACGCGCTGCTGTTCGTCGCACGGCGGCTGCTCGCCGAGCCGGTGGTGATCGTGTTCGCGGCCCGCGACGATGACACGCAGCCGTTCACCGCCCCTGCCGATATCGCCGATCTGCCGCTGGCGGCGCTGGCGCCGGCCGCGGTGAGGTCCCTGCTCGAGGAGCGCTCGGGCGCCCGCATGCCCGACCATGTGGTGGACGACCTGGCGGCGCGGACCGGGGGGAACCCGCTGGCCGTGATGGAGGCACCGACCCAGCTGACGGCAGGTCAGCTGTCCGGCACCGACCTGCTACCCCACGATCTGCCGCTCTCGGCCCGGATGGAACGGACATTTCTCGACCAGTGCCGAGGGTTGTCCACGCACGCGCAGACGCTGATGCTGCTGGCGTCCGCGGACGACTCGCTCCACCACGCTGACCTGCAACGTGCCGGCCGGGCCGTGGGTGTCGGCGAGGCAGCGTTCGCTGAGGTGGAGCGAGCTGGCCTGCTGCGGGTTGACGGGGGCCTCGTCGGGGTGCGTCACCCACTGGTCCGCTCGGCGATCTACCAGGCAGCGACGTCCTACGAGCGCCGGGCAGCCCACGCCGCACTCGCCGACGCCCTCAGTGCAGGTGCAGGTGCAGGTGTCGACGCTGATAGGCGGATCTGGCATTTGGCGGCGGCTGCCGACGGGCCCGACGAAGCCGTGGCCCATCAGCTCGTGGCCACCGGTGCCCGCGCCGAGGGCCGTGGCGGCCACGAGTCGGCGTTGTGGGCCTACGAGCGCGCCGCGGAACTGAGCATCCGTGACGACCTGCGAGCGCACCGGCTGTTCGCCGCCGCCCGCACCGCCTACGCCGCCGGCCGAACCGAGCGCGCGGCCCGACTGCTCACCTCGGCTCGCGCCATCGCCGACGAACGGCCGCTGCGGGCCGCCATCGACCGCCTCCGCGGCCGGATCGAGGTCGCCGCCGGGTCGGCAGTCGACGCGCACCGCATCTTCATCACCGCCGCCCGCGACGTCGCCGCCCAGAGTCCGGTCCAGGCGCTGGAAATGGCCGCCTACGCCGGTGTGCTGCGCAGCCACGGCATCGACAGCGGCGCCACACTGGCACCGGGAACCCTGTCGACCCGGCCCGAGCCGGACGATCCGCCGCGCGTCCGGTGCCTCAAGCTGCTGCTGGAGACGACCGACCGCGACGCAGCCCACGACTGGGGCGGCGCGATCACCGCGCTGAGGGCCGCACTGGGCAGCGGCATGGCGGCCGAGGACCGCGACGTGTGGGCGAACCTCGGGAACATGGCGCTGCACCTGGGTGACGACGCCGCCCACCGTTCCTTCTTCACCCACCTGCTGGCCGCGGCCCGAACCGACGGTGCGGTGATGGAGGTCCTGTATGCCCTGCACCGGCTGTGCTTCAGCCAGTACACCGCCGGAGACTGGACGGCCGTACGCCGGTCAGCCGACGAGGCCGTATCACTCGCGCGCAGCATCGGCCAGCCGGCGCAAACCGGGACCCCGCTGGCGTGGCTGGCCCTGCTCGCCGCCCTGCAGGGCCGCGACGACTACGACCACCGCCTGGACGAGGCGAGCGCATTCCTCGCCGACCATCGGCTGGGGGTGATGGACGGTTTCGCCGCTGATGTGCTGCGGTGGGCCCGGGCCGTCCACGCCGGACACGCAGGCGACGCTGCGGAGTCTCTGCACCACTTCGCCCGGATGCATGACGGGGTGGTGGCGCGGCTCGCGGCCGTGCCGCGCATCACGGCCGCCGTCCAAGCATCAGACGCCGTCCACGCGCAGGCGTGGACCGAAAATATGGAACGGACCGCCGCGGCCACCCGGCTCCCGTGGGCGCAGACGGTCGCCTGCTACGGCCGCGCACTCCTGGCCGGGCCGGGCGAGGCGACCACGTTGTTCGAGACCTCCTTGAACCATGCCGTCGCAGCAGGTCGTCCCTACGACACCGCTCGTGTCCAGCTCGCCTACGGCGAACACCTACGGCGTGCCGGCCGACGGATTGACGCGCGTGAGCACCTGAGAAAGGCCCTCGACACCTTCGGTGACCTGGCGGCCGAGCCTCTTGCGGAACGGGCGGCTGCCGAGCTGCGCGCCTCCGGCGAGACAGCCCGCAAACGTGACCCGTCCACGCTGGTCCAGCTCACCCCCACCGAGCTGCGCATCGCCCAGCTCGTCAGCCAGGGCATGAGCAACAAGGACGTCGCCGAGCTCTGCTGGATCTCCCCGCGCACCGTCGCCTTCCACCTCCGCAACGTCTTCACCAAAACCGGCGTCACGTCCCGCGGACAGCTTGCCCACCTCGACGTCAGCTGACGGACTCCCGTGTATCCACGACCCTTCGGGACTCCGGCGCTGACCCGGGCGTCGAGACGCTGACAGCCGAACGCAGCTGGCAGATCCGACAGGAGAACCTACCTATCAGCCGCGATCCCGGTCATTTGACCGGCGTGATGCCGGTCCCTTGCCGCCAGAGTCAGAGGAGCCGGCAGGGCGTGCCGGACGGACACCGCCCCGCAGACGGCTGCACGAGGCAGGAACAACGGTGAACCCCACCCTGGACCCCGATGGCATACACGACCCGAAAGGCCGGACCGACATGGTGGATGTCGCTGACCTCACGGTAGGGACCGCGGACTGGGTGCAACGCACCTCAGGCCGGCTCATCACCGCCGAACGCCGGGCGCTGCTGCGGCCACTGGCCCGAACCCATCTCCAGAACGTGGCCGGGCGGGTCCGGCTCGCCCTCGGTGTCCACCCGGGCCGCCATGCCTACCTGCCTCCCGACCGCCTCGTCCCGCCCCACACCGGCCTGACACGAGCTGCCGAGAGCTGCGCCCGGCGCATCCTTCCCACCCCGCTGCTCAACCACAGCTACCGCACCTACCTCTTCGGCCGGGCCCTCGGCGAGCTGAACCACACAGACGTCGACACCGAACTGCTGTACGCGGGTGCACTCCTTCACGACACCGGCCTGGTGAACCCCATTGGCGACGCCGACTTCACTCTCGCCTCGTCGCGCCTTGCCAGGATTGTCGCCGAGGACGTCGGGCTCTCGACCGCCGCCACCGACACCCTGCTGACCGCCATCACGATGCACCACACACCCGGTGTCACCACAGACGCTGGCCCGGTGGCCTACCTGCTCGCCGCCGGAGCCGCCGTCGACGTCGCCGGGTTACGCAGTTGGGAACTGCCAACCAGCACGATCGCCCAGGCGGTGCGCGAGCATCCCCGTCACGGGTTCAAGAAGGCATTCACCGAGGCGTTCCGACAAGAGGCAGCCCGCGTCCCCGAAGGCCGGGCCCAGCTGCTGCTTCACTACGGCGCACTAGCGGCCGCCGTTCGGTTCGCCCCGTTCGTCGAATAGCCCGACCAAGCGCACGGCAAAGTCGGCCCACAACTCAAGCCGTCTGGCGAGCGACCACCGCCTCTCGGTTCTGTCATAGGGCGCCCTATCGGACAACGGGCAGGCTCCCGCAGTCGCGCCAGCTCCCGGGTCCGGCCGACCAACGCCGGCCGCCCGGCCGCCCGGCCGGCGGTCGAGGACTGAGCCGGTCCCGAGCCCGCCGCCGGCGACGAGCCGGAGGACCGAGGAGACAGCTGGCTGACCGATGCTGCCTATGTCCGACTTCGCGAGCCGGCTTCCTGGGTGCGTGCCCACCCAGCAGGCCGATTCCAGGCTGGTGTTTGCCCCTCGACCGCAACTAAACCACCGGCTCCTTCTATCCACATGCCGCAGCAACCCATCATGCCGGCCGGGAGCCGGCGGCACTGTCCACCGTCATGCCTCCGCACGACGGCCCCGGGTGTCCGGCCGGCACTCCCCAAGAAATTCACGGTCCACCGGTGGCCCATGGCCGACTGTGTTTAGGTTGACCTCCGGCGGAACTGATCTGGACGAAGGGAACGGCGAGCGCATGGCGCGTCGAGGGTTCTTTGCGGAGTTGCAGCACCAGGCGGCGGTGGCTGAACGGGATCGGCAGCGGGCACACGCGGCCGCCGTGCGCCAGTCGCAGGCAGACCAGCGTGAGGCGGAGCGGGCTTACGCCGCGGAGCAGCGAGCGAGGGCAGCAGCCTCCCGGGCGAGTGCCGCGGAGCAGGTGGCGGCAATGAGAGAGGCCGAACGTTTGCACGTGGAAGCGCGAGCGGCGCAGGTCGAAGCGCTCAACTCCGCGCTCGCCTCCCAGCTCATCGACATCGACTCCGTTCTTGAGTGGACTCTGGGCGTCGACGACCATGTGGACTTGGCGGGTCTGCGTCGCGTCGTTGAGCTGCCCGTCTTCCGCTCCGCGTACGAGGCGCCGCTGCCGTCACCGGCGCCGCTGACTGTTCCTCGTGAGCCTGTCTTCGAGGAACCACCGGCCCCGAAAGGCCTGAGCGCAGCATTCGGCAAGAAGAAGCACGCTGCGGCTGTGGAGAAGAGCCGGGCTCGGTTCGCTGAGCGGCATGCGGACTGGCGGGCTGAGGCGGCGGCGATTCCGATGCGGCAGCATGAGCAGTGGACTCGGTACCAGGCGGCAGAGGCTGACCGGCTGCACAGGTTGGCTGCCGATCGCGCCGCCTTCGAGGCTGAGTGCCGGCGGCGGCAAGAAGAGGTCGATGCTCACAACCGGCAACTCGATGAGTTGATTGCCAAGCTGAAGGCCGGCGATCGCGAGGTCGTCGAGGAGTATTTCGGCATCGTCTTCGGCAACTCGGTGTACCCCGAAAGCATCGGCGCCAGCCTCAGCATTGAGAGCCGATACCAGGCCGAGGAGAAGGAGCTCAACGTCGTTATCGCCTTTCCGGCGCCTTCTGAGCTTCCGACGGCCCGGAGTTATCGGTACGTGAAGGCGAAGGACGAGATCGTGGAGACGTCTCAGCCGGCCAAGGAGCAGAAGGACCGCTATAACAACCTTGTGTGCAGCGTCGTGCTTAGAACTTTGCACGAGGTGTGGGAGTCCGACCGGCTCGGTCACGTCGACACCATCGCCTTGACGGGCGGCGTTCGACACCTCGACCCCGCAACGGGACACAAGAAGACCACGCCCCTCGTCGCTGTGGCCGTGGACAGGGTGGAGTTCGAAACGCTCGACCTTGCCCATGTCACCCCAGCGGAAACCCTCAAACACCTGCGGGCTGTGGTGTCGAAGAACCCCCACGCGTTGACCCCCATTGCGATCCCTGACGGCATCCGAGGATGACCGGTCAGCCGATGCGCTTCAACACCCCTCCCAACTGGCCTCAGCCGCCGCCGGGCTGGGTCCCTGACCCACAGTGGCGACCAGACCCAGCCTGGCCGGCAGCACCACCCGGCTGGACCTTCTGGGTCCCCAACGAGGCGCCCCCGGCACCCGCCCCGCCAGCTGCGGATCCGGACGGTGCCGCCCCCAGTCAACCGCCGAGACCAGAGAAGCTCGACCAGGCGTCCGGCGACGGCGTCACCGATCAGCTCGCACGGGTCACCGTCGAGTTGAAACGCGCTCAACAGGAGCTGGCTGTCGTTCAGCAGCAGATCACCGACGGCCGCGCATCGCTCGCCCAAGTCGACGCTCAAGCCTCCGGGAGCACTAGCGCGGCTCCGGTCCTCAACGCTGACGGGAACAGCGTCCTGGCTGCTGAAGCAGACGCGCTGACCGCCGCGGTCGTGTCGGCCCGTCAAGAGCTCGTTGAGCTCAACGACGCTACGCTGCTGCAGCAGGTCGGCATCTACGAGTACCACCACCCGCTGGAGAACGCAGACGCCTACAAGAGCCGGCTCGCAGACCTCCGCACCCGGATCAAGGACAGCGTGCGCGCCAAGGATGCCATCCTCGCTTCCGACCGGTTCGCGTACAACAACTCTCTCGCGCAGGGCCGGCGCATGACCGTCCGACCTGTCGAAGCTGATGCTCCGCGCCTACAACGCTGAGGCCGACAACTGCGTTCGATCCCTCCGCGCCGGGTCGATCCATGCCGCGGTCAAACGCCTCGACACCGCCGTCGAGTCGATCGCACGGCTCGGTTCGACTGATGGAGATGCGCGTGGCCCCCGACTACCACGCTTTACGGATCGAGGAACTCGAACTCACCTCCGACTACCTGTTCAAGGTCCAAGAGGAACGCGAAGCCGCCCGCGAAGAACGGGAACGCCTCCGCGAGGAACGCAAGGCCGAGCAGGAGCTCGCCGCCGAACGTGAGCGGCTAGACAAGGAGCGCACCCACTACGCCAACGCCCTCGCCACCCTCCAGCAGCAGGGCAAGACCGCAGAGGCCGCCGATCTTGAAGCCCGCATCGCCGCAATCGACACCGCCATCCAGGCCAACGACTTCCGCGCTGCCAACATCCGCGCCGGGTACGTCTACGTCATCAGCAACATCGGAGCCTTCGGACCCAAGGTGGTCAAGATCGGCATGACGAGACGCCTGGAGCCCCTCGACCGAGTCCGCGAACTCGGCGACGCCTCCGTCCCGTTCCCGTTCGACGTCCACGCCATCTACTTCTCCGACGACGCCGTCCCACTTGAGAACGAGCTACACGCAGCGTTCAGCGAACGGCGACTGAACCAGGTCAACCTCAGACGAGAGTTCTTCTTCGCCGACCCCGCACAGGTGCGCGACGTCCTCAAGACCAAGGTCGGCAACCTCCTCGAGTTCACCGAGAGTCCGGAGGCCACGCAGTACTTCCAGAGTCGAGGGGTCTGGCCCGTGGCGGTCGCCGCGCCCCCCGAGTGACCGCAAGGACGGAGCACTCGACCGTCGGCCCAGACCTAGGGTGGTGATACTTCGGTTGTGAAGATCGACTTCGGCCAGTGGGAACGCAAGGAAACGGACGCCGGGCAGGTGCGTGGGCGGCACTACCGGGAGTGGCGCCAAGAGATCGCCGAGCTGAAGAAAGCGCGTCGGTTCAGTGATGCTCTGCAGCTGTTGGCTGAGTGCATCGAGGCCACGGAGCGGGCTGATCGGGTATCGGGGAACGGTTGCCCGGACCGATGGTTCTACGAGCAGTCGGCCATGATCTATCGACGGCAGAGGGACTTTCATGCTGAGGTTGCGGTGCTGGAGCGTTACCTTCGGGCAGCCTCGGAGGCGACCAGGGCCAGACAGGACGTACTTAGCGGCAGGTACCAGAAGGCGTGGTTTCGGCTCCATGGGACATCGGATGCACCGGTTCCCGCTCCGGCCGTGCCGACAAATGGGTTGGCGCAGCTGCTCGCCGCCGAGCGGGCGACGGAGAAGAGGAAGGCCGAAGCGGTCGCGCGTCGGTTCCTGGACGGAGCGGTGCTGGCCAACGATCACGAGGAGGCTGTTCGCCGCAGCCGGGCGGGGCTTCCCGCCTTCCTCCTGGACAGGGACCTCTGGCGCCGTGAGGCGTTGCAGTTGGCTGGCGGCTCGGCAGAGGCCGTCGCTGTTGTCGATGCCCTGGTGTCGCGTGCAGACCGCTGGGGTGTCCTCGACCCAGACCTGGACCTCGTCAGACGGGTCTTCACTGATCAGCAGCCGTACTCGGTGGTCGATCTGCGGACCGGGGAGGAGGTCCGAACCTCGTTCGGCACAACGCGGATCGAATTGTGGGCTTCCGCCCAGACAGGCGTCGATCTGCGCATCGTGGACGGGATCACTTCGAAGCTCTCAGCGGGGCGGGGTTCCATGATCGCTTTCTGGCAGATCCCGGGAGACATCATGAACGGTAAGGGCGAACTTCGGACGCTCTCGAGCTAACTCTCGACCGGCGGCGCCTGCGTCGGGCTGCGGTGGTGGTTTGGACAGAAGTGGTGTCCAGCGCCTCGAGCTGGTGGGGGTACGTGGCTGGGTGGTGTTAGGGGTTAGGTGCGTTGGACGTCTTGCTCTGCAGTGGTGAAGCGAGGAGCCTGGATCCGTGGACAGCGGGAACGAGGTGACCCTCGACGAGGGTTTCCGTCAGCTACAGATTCCGTTGGTGAACCAGCGCTTCGTGCGACACATCGTGAACGTCATCGGGATCGACAGTTTGTGTCGACATCCACCTACCTTCGTGCGGTGCGGTCCGAGGAAGGACCGGATCTGCGAATCGCCCATGGCTGGACCAACGGCTTCGTATCTCGTGATGAGGCGCGCCGTGCGGCTGGCAATGCCGCAGAGATTGATCCCAGCCCGGATCGCGCAGGCCATGGTCTGTTCGGCGTCAGGCATCCAGAAAACAAGATTCGTGACAGCAGCGGAGCATCAGGCAAGCAAGCAGGCATGTCCTTCTGCGCGCAGTGTGGGCTATGCGTTGCTCGGGGACGGCACCTGCGAGAACTGCAGTGCGTGACGTGCCCGGCTGGTGAGTGGACAGAAGTGGTGTGCTGCTGGGTCAGGGTTGGCGTGGCCCCCACGCTCCGTAGGTGGGGGGCTGGCCGGTCTGCTGGGTTACTGGGTAGGACGATGTCGACCCTGGGGGAATGCGGCGGCCGGACTCATCGATTGCGGTCACCACCCGGCCGAGCTGCACGGCGATGGTGACCAGGCAGGCGATGACGATGACGGTGGCGATCGAGGCGGCGACCATAGCGAACCGGATCATGCCGGGCAGGTCCTGCATCAGCGTGTACCAGCGCTCCAGGTCTTCCATGTCCGGACAGTAGCCCCACCCCGGCCGGGGTCACTACCGGTCCGTCCTCGTCCCGAAATAGCAGTCGGTCGACCTGTGTGGACAGAATTGGGGGTCTCGAGCGCGGTCAAGGCCCGTAATCAGACCACGAATCAGATCAAGGCTTTGGTCGTGACCGGCCCACCGGAGCTGCGCGAACAGCTGCGGCATCTGCGGACGCCGAAGATCGTCTATCAGGCGTGGCTGCCGATCCGAGCCAGGGCGGCCCGCGACGATGACACACGACTACAAGCGCAAGGCGCCACCTCTTCGCCGCGCTGATTGGCGAGGGAACGCAGATGCCTGATTGACCGGGCCGCGGCGAGTGCTCGTTGCAAGTCGCTCGCCGAGGCCGGCACCGTTGAGCCCACCAGTCCGACGCCGTTCGCGAGAAGGCCGAGCCATCCGGCGGTACGGACCGCACCGGTGCCGGTAGTGGCTGCGGCGACGCTGGCCAGCAGCAGCGCCAGTGTGGCCAGCGGACCGGCGAGGCATATGCGTATCTGGGCCGCGTCGTCGGTTGTCCGCCGGCGTTCGACCTGCGCCGAGAATACCCCGCGAACGCGCACGGCGGTGACCTCCACTCCTTCTCGGCGAGCTATCAGGGCGTGGGCGCTCTCGTGCACTGCGACGGCGGCGCTGCTGGTCAGGGCAGCCAGGCCGACGCTGACCAGTGGTCTGGTCGAGGTTAGCCTCGCGACGGTCCCGCCGCATCCGAGTGAGTAGAGGACGGTCTGCACCAGGGCGGCAGTCGTGATGGTCACCACTGGGCGGGTGCTAGTCACGGACCGGATCCGAGGACAGGGTGGGCCAGGAGCGGGCGAGCCAGTCCTGGGTCCAGCTCAGGACGGCGACCGTCGTTCCCATCGCGCCGAGGGTTGCAGCGCCGTCGCTGACCGCTCGTCCCAGGGTGGGGGGCATGACGCCCCGGCCGTCGGCCTCGAGCAGCGCCACGTTGCGCTGCACTGCCGGCTGGGTCCACATGCAGCCGTTCATCGAGGGAACGACGACGACCGGACAGGAGGCGGCGAGGGCGCTGAGCGCGACTGCATTGCTGCCGAGACCGTGCGCGATCAGGCCGAGGGTATTCGCGGTCGCCGGGGCGATGAGCACGAGCTCGGCCCACCGCGTCAGCGCGAGGTGGGACACCTGGTCGCCGGGGGGACCACCGTCGCACTCGACCGGGTGTCGGGTGAGTACCGCTAGGGCGTGCGGGCTGGCGAAGCGCGTCGCTGCGGCAGTCATCACTACCTGCACCTCTGCCTGCCATAGAGCTTGGAGCCCGCAGACGGTCGCGGGAGCCATCGCGGCTGCGATCGACCCGGTCAGACCCAGCAGCACGCGGCGCGGAGGTGGGACCGAGTCGGCGTTCATGGTCGCCCCGTGGGGGCGAGGACCGAGCCGAGCGCGGTGCTGGGGTCGAGAATGGAGCGAGCGACGTCGTCGAGCAGCCGCCCCAGGTCGACCGCCCCCGCCAGTCGCAGTCGCCGCTCGTGGTCCACGACCTTCAGCGCCGCAGCAACAGAGACCAGCTCGCGCGCCGGACGCGCAGCCGGCGCGCGGCCGGCGTCGTATGCGCAGAGAAGGGCCCGAGCGGCCTCGAGCAGGACAGGGCCGTTGGGTGTGAAGGCGGCCAGTTCGAGCAGGTCTCCCAGCAATGAGCCGAGGTCTACCTCGGGAGTGCCGGTGGCGCAGGCTCTGCTGCCCAGCAACAGTGCCCGGGTCGGGCCGACGGGCTGCCCCGGTGCGGGAACCAGGATCTGGCCGGTGACGAGGTGTCCGTGGACGACGGTCTGATGGTCGGCAGGGCTCGTCAGCTGCTGGATTAACTCCGACCATAGAAGCTGAGCGGACAGCGCATGAGAGTCGTCGGACCGGGCGAGGACCTGCACCCATGTGCACCGCTCGGAGGTCGTCGACCGAGGCGCTGCGTGGAGCCGGCTGAGGAACGTTCCGAGGTCACGGCACAGTCGCGGGAGCTGGGTCAGCGACCGGGGGTCGGCGCTCACCGCCGCGTCTGCAAGCAGCTGGGCCGGCCACGGTGTTCGGTACGCGGTGGTGTGTTGGTTCGACCAGACGGGACCGGGCCAGCGGATCGGGTCCCGAGCCGGATCGGCAGCGGGAACTGCAGGCGGGAGCGGCCCGCCTATGGTCACCGCAGCCGTCGCGGCTGTCGGCGGCTGCATCTGGTCGATCCACAGGTGGCGGTTGTCGTCGTCGGAGACTGACCACCGCTCCGCGAGCGGGCCGGCCAGCCTGCAGGTTGGTCTGATCGTTGGGCCGATGAGGCCGCTGGCAACCATCCGAGCAGCAAGACCGGGGGGCAGCGGGCGCGCGGACGAGATGGACGCGTTCATGCCGCGGCCGTGTCCATGAGGGGCGCGTCTGGGAGGTCGTAGTCGGCTGCTCCGGGATTGAGGTGCAGCCGCTGCAGGTCGAGCCCAGCGGCCAGCAGCGCCCGTTCCATCGCGGTGCGACGCACCTCCGGTCCGTCGTCTGGAACGGTCGACATCAGCGCGCGGCCGAGGATCTGACTGCGGTGGGAGCCGAAGCTCACGGATGTGGCTCCGGTAGGTTCGTCGGCCAAGGCCACGCCAGGCGCGATCGGATGAGTGAAGGCGGGCGTGGAGTTGCCGTACGCCAGCCGCGGATGGCCGCTCGTGGTCTCGAGCACGGTGTCGACCGCTCGGCGCAGATCCCGGCGTCGCAGGTAGAGGACGGCAGAGTCGGGGCGCCCGAAGGCTCTGGGGTTGTTGAGCACCTTGGCTGAGAACGGCAGGCCAGCGCCCTCAAGGTTCACGACGACGTCACGGAAGACTCCGACCGCGAAGTCGGCGTGCAGGTGCAGGTAGCAGCGGACCGTCGAGTCGGCCGGAGATGCCGGCCCGTGCCTGCTGATGGTGCCAAAGAAGCCCGGACTGACGTAGGGCCGGCAGGCGGGAAACCGGACAGCCACACCCTGACCGGTGGTCTTCTGCTCGTCGGCAGCCAAGTGCAGCACTAGGCCGTCGCGTCGGGCAAGTTTGTGGCCGCCACTGGCCCGACCGGCGTCTTCCCAGCCGGGCTCCCAGTAGTACCGGTCCGAGAGTGCGTTCCTGAGCTGACGGCCGAGCCCGGGATCCTCCTGGGCGAAGCTAGGTCGTCGGTTGGTGCGGTCCTGCCGCGGATCGGTGGGGACGTCCTGCTCGCGGCGGTGGTAGTAGCGGCTGTAGAGCACCCGGACGAGCACGGACATGCGGATCCGGGGGTCCTGCTCCCGGATCGCGAGCAGGCCGGCCGCACCGTAGACGCCGAACCCGTCCGCGCAGGGCTGGAGCTCGGCGGCGATCAAGGCGAGCAGATGAAACCAGGGGTGGTGACTGACGCCTGTGGTCATCGCGTCGTCGGTGGTCGAGAGGGTCATAGCAGCATCTCCAGGAACTGGTCGGGGCGGGCGAGAAGCTGTGCCGCGACCTGAAGCGTCGCGAGGTCGCGGGCGGGCAGTGGATGGGTCTGGTACGCGGACGCACTCGCCCGCTCGAGGAGGAACGCGGCGGCGTACCGGAGCCAGGTCGCTCGCTCCAGGTCCGTGGTGTCCCTGGCGCGGGTGTACGCGTCGCTAAAGGCCCGGGTCTCATGATGGATGTCGGCAAGGGGCACCGGCGCGCTGTCGATCCAGGCGCTCAGCGACGCACCGAGGGCGAAGTTGAAGCTGGTCACCCACGCGTAGAGGTAGCTGCCGAGGACAGCGCCGACGTCCCACCCTGGATCTCCCATGCCAGACAGCTCCCAGTCGATCAGCCGCACCGTGGCACCGGACCCGACCGGACACAAAATGTTGTCGAACTTCAGGTCGCCGTGGATTAGCGAGGTCGAACACCAGCCGGACCTGAGGGTCTCGAGCAGCGGCGGCACCCCGAGCTGGACCATTCGTCGGACGAACTCCCCGTGGCCCGGGCCCGCTTCGCTCAGCTGGCGGGGAGTTAGGACCGTCCACGCCATGAGCGGACCCGCGAGCGGGAAGGTCGGCCGGCTAAGGGTCCCGCTTCCAGGAGGCACCGAGACGGCGTGGACTCTGGCCAGAGCCGATCCAAGGTCGGAGGCCAGCTCGATGGCAGTCACCTCGGGGGCGAACCGCTGGCGGTCAAAGGTGCGATGGTTGGTGAGGAAATCCGTCACGATGAGTCGGGTGTCCTCGGTGTCGATCAGGAGCTGGACGCGGGGTGCGTCCAGGCCGCAGTTCGCCAGGTCCTCGAGAAGGCGTCCCTCGTGGCCGAGGTCTGCGCTCCAGCGTCCTTCGGCATCGCGGGTCGCGCACTTCAGGAACAGGGTGGTGGCGTCTCGGAGCACCAGCCGGTAGCAGAGGCTCCGCTGATGCAGCGGCTCGATCTCGACGATCTCACCCGGACTCATCCGAGCGTCTCCGACCTGTAGCAGCAGGAGCTCGAGGTCGGCGTCGTGCCACGGCTGCCGGGTGGCCATCTCTTGGATCATGTTCATCACTCCAGGTCGAACGGGCTGGGTCAGGTGGTGGCGCGGGGTGGCGTGCGGGGCGTGTGGGTGCGCACGCCACCCCGCGTGATGGTCAACAGACGATGACGAGGCTGATCGTGGTGAGGATCCCGGGGGTCGTCCACGTCGACATCATCTGGTCGGCCTCGCCCTGGTCGCTCGCCCGCGGCGTCGCGATCAGTTCGAAGTCATGGCGGTCCTCGGCGTCGCCGAAGAGCTGATAGTCGGTCATCTCATCTCCTTTCTCTGGGTTGGTGACGTTGCTGTCGAAGGTGGTGGACGATGCGGTTCTCAGAACCAGGTCGTCCACCAGGTCGTGGTCCAGGTCCAGGTCCAGGTGGTGGTGGGGAAGATGGCGTCGGTCTCGACGTCGTCCGCACCGTGCGCCCGGCTGAGCTCGGTGAACGCCAGCTGTTCATCGGCGTTTCCGAAGAGGGTGATCTCCTTCATGGTTGTCCTCCTTTCGTTTGAGTAGGGGCTGCAAGGGGTCAGCAACAGAGGAAGTAGCTGATCGTGTCCAGCGGCGTCCAGGTGAGGCTGATCGGCATCAGCTGGTCGACCTCGAGCACGTCAGCGCGCTCGGCGGCGAGCTCGACAAAGGAGTCGACGTCGGACGGGTGGCCGAAGAGTGCGGTGGGCATGGTGTACCTCCTCTCTGTGGCTCGGATCCTGCCGGTTGGGACGATTCATGGCCCGAGGTTGCGATACCTCGCGGGCACGGCTTGGGAGGGCTTCGCGGTTGTCGGTGGTGCCGGGGCGATGAATCAATCGTCGCGCTGCATGCACGACTGCGCCGCTGGTGCAGCAGTATCGGTAGCGGCCGACGACCTGCGTCATCGATGCGTCGGAGTTGTAGGTGTACGGGGTCCAATAGATGGTCGCTGCGCTTGCGGTCGGGGTGATCGCCATAGCCCTGGACGACTTGACCTTGGCGCGGCTGTAGCTGTACGCGGCGGCGAACAGACTTGCGGCCGGGACAACCGCCTGCCACGGCGCAGGATCGAACGCGATGCCTGCGACTGAGCACACCGCCACCACGAGGCTGATGGCGCCGGTGATAACCGTGAGGACTGGCATGACATCTCCTCTGTGTGCTCGCTGGGATGGGACTGCAAGTGCGTCGAGTCGCTACCTCCAGCCGGTCAACCTGCCGGGTTGGCCTGACCCATCAAGCGTCGCTGGCCTGTCAGCGTCGTGACAGGGCGGAATCCCCCGGTGTGGAGAGGGAAAACCCCCGACGCCCGCCGCGGCACAGCCGGCGCGGGTTTTCCCTCTTGCCGGTCCGCGAGGGGCGGCGAGATCCTTGCGATATGGCGACTCCCCGCATCGTCGAGTGGGCACTTGGTGCCGGCTTCGTCGCGGCTGTCGCCGGCGCGCTGTGGTGGGCGGAATCCCCAACCCTCGCTGATGATGCCTCTCTCGGCGTAGGCAATGTGCTCTTCGGGACCGGCTTCGCTCTCACAGCAGCGTTCTTGGCCACCGCCCGGGAACAACGTGGAAACGCGGCGCTGATGGCGCTGGCCGCGGTGGCCTTCGTCATCGACGAGTCATCGCAGCAGACGATCGGGGAGTGGTCGGCTCGTGTCTCCGCCGCCGGACCCTTCGTCCAGGTGCTGACCGGAGCCATCCTGCTGCGGTATCCAGAGCCGCGGTTCGACCGCCCCAGCCGCATTTTCATCGCTACGAACGCGGCGCTGGCCGTGGCACTCGGGGCTGCGCTCGCGTTGCGCTATCCGATCGGGTACCCGTACGCGGATAGCGCGTCCAGCGAGCAGTTCGAGCGCGTCCTGACGATCCGAGCCGCATGGTGGGCTGCCGGCTCGTGCGTGTTCGTGGTGCTACTGGTTCGGCGCTGGCGCCGTCTGCAGTACTTCGATCGCAGGGTCTTGAGACCTGTCGCGTTGGCTGCAGCGACCGGTGCAGCTGCCATCGCTCTGGCGCCAATCCAGCGTTGGCTGCCACCGCAGGTCGGTGAGGCCCTCGACCTCGCCCGATCCTGGGTTGCGGTGCTGATCTCGATGTCTTTCGTCGTGTCCGCGGCACTGCTTCGGCTCTCGTTGATCAGGGTGGCGACGCTAGCCGCGCGGCTCGAAGGTCCTGTCAGCGTGACCGAGGTCGAATCGGCCCTGCAAGAGGCCATCGGTGACGACAGCCTTCGGGTCTACTACTGGCTGCCGGCCTCGGCCAGCTACGTCGACGGAACCGGGTCGGTCAAGCCGGACCAGTCGAGCAGCGACTCAGCGATCGTGAGCGTGCAGGCGTCGTCGGGCGACCCGCTGGCAGTGATCATCGCCAGCTCCGGGGTGCGCCGCCACCAGGCGCTCCTGCAGAGCGCCGCGGCAGTCAGCCGTCTAGCCCTGGAGAGCACACACCTGGAGGCACAGCTGCGCTTCCAGCTGTCGGAGACTCGCCAGGCAAGGTCGCGGCTGCTGCGTGCTGGTTGGGAGCAGCGACGTCAGATCGAACGAGATCTTCACGACGGCGCACAGCAACACCTCCTCGCGGTGGCACTGAGGCTGGGGGTGGTTGAGGCGCAGGCTGGCAGCGCCCTGATCGAGAATGGAATTCGAGAGGCGCGCGGTGAGCTCACAGCAGCCCTCGCCGAGCTCCGCGAGCTCGCCCACGGCATCTACCCAGTGGCGCTCAGCCAGAGCGGACTGGCGGCAGCAATCGAGGCCGTAGCCGAGCGGCTCGCTGTCCCGATCGTGCTGAAGATCCCTGACCGTCGGTGGTCACCGGACACGGAGAGCGCTGCCTACTTCCTGGTTTGTGAGGCGTTCACCAACGCGACCAAGCACGCTGAGGCGCAGATGATTTGGGTCACCGTGACCGAATCCGGCAGCGAGCTCGTCGTCAGCATCCGCGACGACGGCAAGGGCAACCCGGAGCTGAACGATCGCAGCGCACTGCCCGGCCTGCGAGACCGCCTGGGTGCCCTCGGCGGAACGCTGTCAGTGGAGAGTGCGCCGTCGGGCACCACGGTGGTCGGGAGCATCCCATGCGGGTAGCACTGTGCGACGACTCGGCACTGTTTCGCAGCGGGCTGGCGATGTTGCTGCAGGTGGTCGATATCGAGGTCGCCTTCGAGGCTCGCAGCGCCGATGAGCTCATGGCCCGGCTGCCGACCCACGATGTCGACGTCGTCGTGCTGGACATCCGGATGCCACCAACCTTCACAGACGAGGGCCTCGTCGCGGCCGAACGGATCCGAGAGCGGCATCCGCAGGTTGGCATCCTCGTCCTGTCCACCTACACGGACACCAGCTGTGCCGTCCGGCTCCTCCAAGAGCTGTCCACCTCGGTCGGTTACCTCCTGAAGGATCGAGTATCGGATACCAGCGAGCTTCGCGATGCTCTCGACCGCCTGCATCGGGGCGAGACGGTGATTGAGCCGGACATCGTCCGCCAGCTGGTGAGGAGGCGCGAACGACGCACCGGTCTGCAGCGCCTGACGGAACAGGAGCTTCGCATCCTGACTCTCCTGGCAGAGGGACGATCCAATGCAGGGATCGGCGCTGCCATGTATCTGAGCACGAAGACCGTCGAACGCCACGTCGCGAACATCTTCTGCCATCTTGGGCTCGAGCAGCGCGGTGGCGACAACCGCCGGGTGTTGGCCGCTATCACCTGGCTTCGTTCACAGAGCTCCGATCAGGATCCGAGCGACTGAGTGTCACGACAGCGCACACCCCGCTCATTCAGGAAGCTAGGTCAGTCCTGATCGGGCCAGTCACCGTCGATGACCTGCCGGAAGATCCTGATCGCTGAGTTCATCGCCTGCTTCACCTGTGTGACGTCGCCGCGGGACCAGCCGGCGATGTAGCCGGGGGGAGAAGCTGGCATGGTCAGCCGTGTCGTCGTCGGAGGCGAGGGTAGCCGGCGAGGTCGTCGACGTGTCCGGTTACCGCTCCCCGCACGGGCGCCGCGCCCGATGAAGCATGCAGCGGCCTGACCTGGTCGTTGAGGGCACAATGCAAGCTCTGCACGACGGTCGCCTTGCGGCGGCGTATCGGCCGGCATGTTTACCCGCGCTGCTCGAGACGATCGCCTCGAGCTGATCTGCAGCTGGGAGCCGGGCCCCGGGACGTCTCTGGGGACGTGTGGACGTCCCGGCCGCGGCGGCCGGGGTCGTCGGAACCCCGGTCTGTCGCCGCGGAACCGAGCCGGCCTCACCAGGGTGGCGATCTGGAGCGTCCGCCGTCGACCAGCTGCGATCGATTACGGCCGCACCCGCGCGCCGCTGCCAGCCCCTCGTAGCCCAGAGATGGGCACGAGCATGCACCGTGGCGGCCGCGCCGACAACCACCTCGCATCGCCGCGACGGTGCCAGCTGCCCATCGACACCCAGACTCTCCCCGTCGCCCTCGACCGCAGCGAGGACGTGCGAGGCGAAGCAGTGGGCGTGTCAGGGTCACGGTCGCCGCCGCCGGCAGCAGCTGGGCCACCGCCGCCAACGGATACCGACCACCTTCGACCAGGATCTACAGGCCCCGGCGCTGAAGACCCGTCGCCCGACGCTGGCATGCGCAGCGTCCGGACCAGAACCTGACCACACACCGGTGCTCGAGCCACGACAGACACCGCTGCTGGCAACTAGCTGGGGTCTGGTTGGAACACGGTAGTGCCCCGCCTGGATGCGACCTAGAGGAATGTCGTGCCGTCAATACGGTCATCCTTCCCGGCTGACCCCGCACGATGCCAGTGATCGGCTCCTACCGCTACGAATCGCAGCTCGCCAGCGGCCGCGTCGGACACGTCAATACAACGCCAATCTGCGGGGAACGTCACCGACGCGCGCCCCAGAGTGCAGCATTCCGAGTGGTCGCCCACTCAGCCTCGGTGACCGCCAAGTCGATTCCGGGGGGAACATTCATGGCCACTTGTGCAACATGTCGGGGTCGGGGCCGGTGCCCGCGGTGCGACGGCTCCGGCCGCAAGTCGGACCATCCTGACGACCTCGCTCTCTGGATCATGGACACCTTCGTCGATGAGATCGGCACCGTCCGCGACGCCCTCGGCCTGGATCGGTTCCACCTCCTCGGCCACTCCTGGGGCGGCTGGCTGGCGTTGGAGTACGCCCTGGCTCAACCGTCGGGGCTGGAAAGCATGGTGCTTGCCAGCACCAGCGCCAGCGTGCCGGCCTTCGCCGCCGAAACCCGCAGACTGAAGGAGTCGCTGCCCGCCGAGGTGCAACGGACCATCGACGAGCACGAGGCGGCCGGAACGACCGACGACGAGGCATACGGCGAGGCCGCCATGGCGTACTACACCCGCTGGATATGCCGGCTCGACCCGTGGCCGGACCATGTCATGCGCTCCGCCAACAACATCAGCGAAGACATGTACGCAACCATGCAAGGGCCGGAGTGGAAGGTGACCGGGAACCTCAAGGACTGGGACGTGACCGAACGGCTCGGTGAACTCGCCCTGCCCGTGCTGGTCACCTCCGGCCGGTATGACGAGATGTCGGAGGCCTGGTCAGCCCGTTGGTCGCCGGTATCCGCGGCGCTGAGTGGGTGGTGTTCGAGAACAGTGCCCACTTCGCGCCGGTCGAGGAGCCGGACCGCTACGGCGGCGTCCTCACCACCTTCCTCGACCGCGTCGAGGCGAATCCCGACTGATTGCCCGACGCGATGTCACGAACCGAGCAGGACCCTCCCGCCCCGCAAGCCGACCGCTGAGCGAGGACGGCCGATGATGCCCACAAGCGAGATCTTGAACGGGACCATGCATAAGCTGAGATGCCGCATCCCAAAGGGGTTCGCGGGGACGACACCCAGGGCGACTGCTCTCGGTCCGTTGAAAGCTGTGCCTGGGTGACCCACTGTTCACCCGGAGGTTGGTGAAGCCGTCAACGGGGTGGGCGCTTCGATGGTGTTGATGACGTCTGAGAGCCTGAGGGCCGTCCGCTTGAAACCCCTGAGCCCGAGGAGTCCTCATGACGCTGGAGTCCACTTCCGCTGAAACGTCCGCGACCGGGGTCGGACCGCCGGTCCCGTTCGACCGAGAGTGCGCGGAAGTTCTCGCAACCGTCGCGGAGTTCATTCCACCGTCTGTGACGCCGGAGATGATCCCTCTCCTGCGGCAGCCGAACCCCGCCATGCCGGCGCCCACCAACGAGGACCTCCAGCGCGGCGGCGTGTTCACCGTCGAGGAACGATCGGTGCGCGGCCCCGAAGGCGCCCCGGACGTGTCGCTGCTCATTTGCAGGCCGACGTCGGCCACCGCGCCGGTGCCCGTCGTCTACCACATCCACGGCGGCGGCATGATTATCGGCAACAATCGCGACGGGATTCTCGAGATGCTGGACTTGGCGCAAGATCTCGGACTTAGCGTCGTCTCCGTCGACTACCGTCTGGCTCCGGAGACCCCGCACCCGGGGCCCATTGAGGACTGCTACTCGGGGCTGCTGTGGACCTTCGAGAACGCCAAAGATCTCGGTATCGACCCCGAACGGATCATCGTGGCGGGCGCGAGCGCCGGCGGCGGCCTCGCCGCAGCTCTGGCCCTGCTGGCCCGTGACCGCGGAGGCCCTGCGCTCGCCGGTCAACTCTTGATCTACCCCATGCTCGACGATCGCAACGACAGCGTCTCGGCACGTCAGATGACCGGGCTCGGAATCTGGGATCGGATATCCAACGAGACCGGTTGGACCGCACTTCTCGGCGACGCCCGCGGGGGTCCCGAGGTCTCCCCGTACGCGGCTCCGGCCCGCGCCACCGACCTGTCCGGGCTGCCGCCCGCCTTCGTCGACGTCGCCTCCGCCGAAACCTTCCGCGATGAAGACGTCGCCTACGCCACCCGGATCTGGCAGGCCGGCGGGGTCGCCGAGCTACACGTGTGGCCTGGCGGCTACCACGCATTTGATGGCTTCGCCCCCGAGGCCAGAATATCCAGGAGGCCACGGCCGCCCGACCCACTGGTTGCGTCGACTGCTGAGCCCTTAACTCAACGGTTGCCGACATCGGACAGAGGTGGCCGAGCCCAATGCTCCATGGGGAGGAAGAGCCAACCGTAGGAGAACCGGCCTGCGGGCAGCGCTCACGAGGTCGGTGGTGGCGCACACGTGACGCTCAACCACCCTCACGTGAGGCGATGGGTGAGCAACTGGAAGCTGACTGGACGTAGCAGGTGAGGACCTGTGGTTGAGTGTGTATGAGTTGAGCCCCGGTGCTTGAGAGACCAGCCGCTGACGCCTCGCGGGACGTTGCCGTCGATCGTGCGGGTAGGTTCAGACTTGAGCCCTTCGCAGGACCGCCCTTTCGAGGGCCTCGCCAGAGGCGGTTGCAACATTGGTGGACCTGGTGCGTGTCGATCTTCGACGCGAGTTCCGGAGCCCTAGAGGCTCGCGGGCCGACCCTGTCCCCGTCTACGCGAGGCTGCGGAAGCTTGGTCCGGTGCTGCGGTCCAAGGACCTCTTGGGTGAGGGCTTCGTGCTGCCGCGCCATGAGGAGGTCGCCCGCGTGATCAGGGACCCCCGCTTCGCCAGTGACCGCAAGAGCGGCCGCGGTCGCAGGTCCACCGGACCAGTGGTGGATGCCGTCCCTGCTCAAGCTGCTCGGCGCCAGCATGGTGCTGAAGGACCCGCCGGAGCACCGCCGGCTGCGCAACCTCGTCCAGAAGGCCTTCACCCCCGCCAGGGTCGAGAACCTGAGTGACCGCGGGTCGAGCAGATCGCCGAGGAGCTGCTCGACGCCGCCGCCCGCAAGCCGGTCGTGGACCTGATGGCCGACTTCGCGCTGCCCTCTGCCGCTGACCGTCATCGCGGAGATGCTCGGTGTGCCGCCGGCCGACCGCATCCGCTTCCGCACGGCTGATCGTCAAGCTGCAGGGCACGTCCCAGGCGAAGCCCGGTCTCCTTCATCCGCACGCTACCCCCACATGGTCGGGCTGCAGCCGCTTCCTGCAGGGCCTGGTCACGCTGCGCCGCGCCGAGCCCGGGCGACGACCTGGTCACGGCGCTCGTCCAGGCCGAGGAGGACGGCGACCGGCTGAGCGAGGACGAGCTCATCTCGATGGTCTTCCTCCTGCTGTTCGCCGGGCACGAGACGACGGTGAACCTGATCGGCAACGGCGTGCTCGAGCTGGTCCAGCACCCCGACCAGCTCGACGCGCTGCGTGCAGCAGCCCGACGCTGATCGACAGCGCGATCGACGAGATGCTGCGCTTCACCAACCCGGTGGGCATGGTCGCGCCGCGCTTCGCCACGGAGGACCTCGAGGTCGCGGGTGTCCCGATCCCGCGGGGCAGCACGGTCACCCTGCTGATCGGCTCGGCGAACCTGGACGAGACCGCCTTTCCCGACGCGGACCGGTTCGACATCACCCGCAGCCCGAACCGCCACCTCTCCTTCGGACACGGGGCGCACTACTGCCTCGGCGCCCCGCTGGCGCGGCTGGAGACGCGGGTCGCCATCCCCGCGCTGCTGCAGCGCTTCGACCGGCTCGAGCTGACGGTGCCGGCGGCGAAGCTGCGCTGGCGCCCCAACATCGGCCTGCGCGGTGTGGAGGCGCTGCCCCTCTCGGTGACGGCAACGGGCGCGGCTGTTGGACGGTCCGCCCACTGAGGGGGCGTGAGCCGGCTCGACCAGCGCCCCTCCAACGCCTCCATAAACCGTCCGGCCGGCGTGGGATCGAACGCCAGACTGTTCGGGTCGTCCTCGGGTTGAGCCTGATCTTCGAAGGACCTGCCCGTGCATGTTTCTCAGTCCGGGGCGTCTTGCGAAGAGCCCGCGATGCGTGGGGTCGGGGCGTGCAGTGGGGGAGCGGAGGCGCCGCACGATCGCGGTGCCTCGCTGGGGCGCGTGACGCCGGCACGAAAAAGGTGCGCCGGTCGACCGGCGCGAGCCGATCCGAGCCGTGCGTCGCCATCGGGTCATCTTCGGCGTGATCTGGTCGTGTACGGCAAGTGCTGTCATATGGCCGCTTATCGGTCGTGGTTCTGGTCGGCGGCGGGTCGTCGTGCTGGAACAGTCGGACATGGCCTTGACCTGGGGTGCGCTCTAGGTTCCTAACCGTTGACAGGTACGCTCTATGTGTAGACGTTTAGGAGGTGGTGATGGTGGGTTTGAGACCGGTGTTCAGCCTGGAAGAGGCGCGTCGGGCGGGCGTGTCCAAAGACCGGATCTACCGACTCCTCGCTTCGGGTGAGGTCGAGCGGGTGGGCCGCGGGGTGTTCTTCCGTCCGGAGGCAGTCGATCCGGCCTTCGTGTCGCTCGCGGGAGCGAGTGTTGTGCGTGGTGAAGCGACGCTGTGTCTGACCAGTGCGCTGGCCCATCATGAGCTCAGTGATGTCATTCCCTTCGGTGCCGACATCGCGTTGCCTCGCGGTACGCGTCGTCCTGCTGGGTTCGATCATGTGACATGGCACAGCTTTGCTGCGGCCACGTTCGAGGTCGGCCGCGACAAGCTGACCATTCTCGGCGAGTCGACGGAGGAGGGTATGTCCGTGGCGATCTATTCAGCCGAGCGGACACTGGTCGACACCTTCCGGCTGATGCATCAGGAGGGCAGTGAGGTTGGGTATGAGGCGCTGCGACGCTGGCTTAGTCGGCGGGGGAGTTCCCCGGCAGCCTTGCTGCGGGTGGCTGCGGATTTCCCGAAGGCTGAGCCGCGGTTGCGGCTAGCGTTGCAGGTGCTGTTGTGAGCCCACCCGCAGCGGCGCGAGACACACCGGCCGGGAGGGCGTACCACGACCTACGCAACTTGGCCCGCCGCGACGGCCGGGAAACCGCCGAGTACTTCACCTTGTTCGCACTGGAGGGGTTTCTCGCTCGGCTGGCCGCTTCGGAGCTAGCTGATCAGCTGGTGTTGAAAGGCGGGGTGTTGATGGCGGCGTTCGCTGCTCGGCGTCCGACCCGCGACATCGACTTGGCCGCTGCTGGGTTCGCCAACGAGATCTTTGAGGTGGAGGAACGTGTGCGAGCAATTGTTGCGGTGGCTGTGAGTGACGGTTTGGTGTTCGATGCTGATTCGGTTGCTGGCCAGCCGATCCGTGATGGCGCGGACTACACGGGGGTCCGGGTCAAAGTCACCGCGCAGCTGGCGACCGCCCGTATCGCCATGCACGTCGACGTCAACTTTGGTGACCCCATTTGGCCGGCGCCGACCCAAGCGGTGTTGCCGTTGTTGCTTGGGGGAGATCTGCGGCTGCGGATACCCAGACCACATGGTGCTCGCCGAGAAGATCGTGACCGCCTTGGACCGTGGGGACCAGAACACGCGGTGGCGCGACTTCGTCGACATACTCGCCCTCACCGGGACCCGCCGCATCCGCGATCATGACCAGCGGGCCGCACTCGAAGCCGTCGCCCGATACCGTCACATCGAGCTCCGGCCGCTTCAGCCGGTGCTGGAGAGGATGCCCGACCTTGCTCAGCGCAAGTGGGCGATCTGGCGACGCAAGCAGCGCCTGGAAGCCACCACCAACGAACGCTTCAGTGATCTCGTCGCCTCCTGCGTGCAGTACACCGATCCCGTGCTCGACGGGAGCTCTGAGGGCCTTGTCTGGGACCCGCAGCGCCATGTCTGGGGGGCACCGTAGACGTGCGGCTAAATCGCCGAGGTTGGACACCTGGATCCTCGGGGACCGCCCGCACTTGTCCCAGACAGACCCGACCGTTACGCGGTCACGAACGAACCCAAGGCCTCGCTCAACCTTCCATATGGCCGCCTATCGGACACCGGTTCGGGAACTATCGTTGTTGCAGCACATCCGCCAGACGCA